>NZ_LMJQ01000001.1:1633708-2764033 GCF_001429475.1 Bacillus sp. Root131 | reverse complement strand
GAATTCAAGAAAAATTAAACCACCTATCCCCTAAAGAATTTAGGGAACAAGTGGTTTAGGTGTTTTGATTGGTGTCCCGTTTTCGGGGTTCACTTCACCCCTCTAGGGGTTTTTACGTTCAATTGAAAATGAAGAATAGTGTCTTATTTCTCAATGTGTAAAATTTTTAAACGCGATAAAATAATATACGAATGAATTCCAATACACATATTATTAAATTTAAGATGGTTCAAGTTGGAGGAAGGCATCAGAGGCTGTCTTCCTCCATTGACACTAAGTTTAATTTTTAATTTAACAATTCTAATAAAAAAATAATATCAATGGTTTTTTTCTCTTCTACTTTGCAATAGATTTTTGTACCCTTCCGCTCACTACTGATAACCTTGCTTATCGTTAATTTTTTTAAATGTTGTAGAATTTTATATTCTGCAATTTGTGTTGCTGCACTAAGTTGAGAAACTGTCATAACACCATTTTTAATCAATTCACTAACAATCAATAAACGATTTGAATTACCCAGCATTTCAAGGATTTTAGCACTCCTTTCAAAATGACTATAATCCATATTAAAATCATTAGACATAATGTTTACCCTCCGGGACCATCACAAATAATAATTAAGAAATATTTAAATAACACTTTTCTAAAAATTACTATAAAGATACAACAAATTCAAATTATAAGAAATAGTTTTCAGGCATTTTCTCTTTTTTAGCACTTCTATTTATATGTAAATATGTTAAAATATTATATGAAAGATTCAAGGTGTATTTTTAGTTTTTAAAATGATGTTATTAAAATTAAGATGGTTTAAGTGTAAGAAAGGCACCTTAAGGTGTCTTTTTTTATTGGGTAGTTACACGATTACTGTCATAGACCGCAAAATAAACCACAGAAAGGTAGATATCTTTTTATAAGAGATGCCTACCTTTTATCATTTTGTTATTAAGAAAATTCCTTAATTAACCTCTTAAAAGGTGGAGAAATCTTCTAAATCTCACATAGATTAAAGTTTAAAATATGTATTTCTAATCTTCCGCAATTTTATTGCCATATTTTAAATATAGATAAGTTGTATTTTGAAGTACTACATTGTAGATGGAATTATATTTTGTAATGCATGTTCTAATGTTAAAAATTTATATTGATATCCGTGTTCAATAGCTTTTTGAGGTAATACGTGCTGTCCTTCTAATATCAGCATGCTCATTTCTCCCAGTAAAGTATGGAGGATAAAAGAAGGGACTGGCAGCCAATGTGGGCGCCCTGTAATTTTTGCCATATTTTTCCCGAATTCTTTCATAGTAGCTGGTGTTGGTGCTGTAATATTAAGAGGTCCTTTTACCTCCTTTTTGTTGATAGCAAAATCAATTATACGTACGGCATCATCTATGTGAATCCATGATAACCATTGGTTTCCGGTTCCGATTGTACCCCCAATATACAATTGATAGGGAAGGAGCATTTTTGGAAAAGCACCTCCATCTTTACCTAATACAATACCGAATCTAGTGTAAATAGTACGTATTCCGAGTGATTTAGCTTGAGATGCTGCTTGTTCCCATAAAGATACTGTAGTTGCTAAAAAATCATTTCCCGGAGTTTCGTGTTCCTCTGTGAAAGACTGCTTTTGAGATGCCCCGTAGTATCCAATAGCACTGGCATTAATGAACGTTTGAGGTTTTATTTCAAGGGTGTGTAATTGCTTAATAAGTCCTTTTGTAGTTTGTAACCTACTCTCTAAAATCTTTTCTTTTTGTTTCTTTGTCCATCTACCGTTATTAATAGATTCTCCAGCTAGATTAATGACAACATCAATAGACGAAAAAGGAAATGTATTTGAATTAGCATCCCATTTTACATATTGAATATTAGAAGTTGAAAAATCATCTATCTTTTTCCGTGTAAGAATATAAACTGTATGCCCCTCATTGCTAAGAAAATTTGAAAGATGTCTACCAATAAATCCACTTCCACCACAAATTGCAATTTTCAATAAAATTCCCTCCTCATTATATTAATTCTTAAAAAAATTGTGACTATGTTAAAATAACAGTGAAAAGTATGATTGTCATTACAGAAATCAAAGTAGAGGAATTTAGAGATAATACTTGGAAAAGCCATCATCTCTAAATGTATTTTCAAACTATTACATACCAATATATTTATGATAAAAAACTTTTAATTTTTTATATGTTTGGACAAAAAGTCCTTTTAATTAAAAGGGCCCAATTTTTATAAAAAGAAAACTGTTAAGTCAAGGTGCTCAAGAATTGATTCTTAGACACAGTTTACAAGAGGATTCGATGGGAAAGCAAATTAAAAATACTCTTACCTTTATGGGGAAAAGGTTTTTCTCAAAAATGTTCTTTTTTAAACCAAAAAAAAATAAAAATAAATGTTCAAATGTTTTATTAAACAAATACCAATTTTATAGAATATCGATACTCTTGACAATTCTAACAACATTACGGAATATTTTTATATTGGATGTAAAACACTGTAATGATGGCATAAAAGTTTAAAAGATAATTTAATACTTAATATATTGCTGATTAAATCCTAAGGAGGCAATAACATGCAGAGACAATTTCCTAAACCAAAAGTGGTTGTGAGTAAATGCTTGGAATTTGATACCTGTCGTTATAACGGAGATATGATTTTTGATGTTACAATTCAAAATTTAAAACCATTTGTTACATTTATTCCTGTATGTCCTGAAGTAGAAATTGGATTGGGTATACCTCGTGAAACAATTCGAATCGTTGAGGAGAATGGCGTTCAAAAACTTGTGCAGCCTTCTACAAGAAAAGATTTAACAGAACAAATGCAGCATTTTTCTAATTCTTTTTTAAGTACATTACCAGATGTCGATGGATTTATTTTAAAAAGTCGATCTCCAAGTTGTGGAATAAAAGATGTGAATATCTATACGGGGTATGAAAAGTCACCAACGAAAGGAAAAGGTCCTGGCATATTTGGTGGGGCTGTGCTAAGAAAATTATCTCATATTGCAGTAGAAGAGGAAGGGAGATTGTCAAATTTTACTATTCGAGAACATTTTTTCACAAAATTATTTACAATTACTCATTTTAGAAGAATCAAACAAAATGGAAATTTAGAAGAATTGATTGCTTTTCAATCCGTTTATAAGTATTTATTCATGGCATATAATCAGTCAAAACAAAAAGAGTTAGGCAGAATTATTGCCAATCACAAAAAAGATAAAGTTGAGAGCATATTTAAAAAATATGAGGAAATGTTATATGAATTATTAAAAAGAACACCTCGTTATACATCACATGTAAACGTATGTCAGCATATCTTTGGTTATTTTAAAAAGAATTTGAAAAATCAAGAAAAAGAGCATTTTTTAACACTTCTTCAAAAGTATAAAGAAAAAAAGATACCGCTTAGCAGTTTGCTCTCTGTATTAAAATCATGGGCTCTTCGTTTTGAAGAACAATATTTATTAAGGCAAACCTATTTTGAACCTTATCCAGAAACCTTAGTAGAAATTTCAGATTCAGGAAAGGGCAGAGATTACTAAGGAGAACTACAAATTCCTTTGCTGTTTTAGAACAAAATAGAAATTTTCGTGTATAAGTGATAGGAATCAATGACAAAGATTACTTGTTTGCTTACATAACATACTGAAAAGCTATTATACTTTCACTTCTAGTAGCATCAACTTTTATAGAAAATAAGCGTACAACAAAAACATATAGTTATTTGATATACACACTGTAATTTAAGTTTTCGTATAAAACCAGTTACATAAAATAAATCAAATATTAAACACATTTATATATGAAAAGAGTATGGGAGTCTAAAAAATAAATAGTCACACTCTTTTCATATAGAAGTGTGACTAAAAATGCATAATTGTTTATTTATGTTGGACAAACTTCACCATTAAATTGGCAATTGTATGTTGTTCCTGTTCATTAGCAACTTTCCAAAGCTCAGCTAATAGTTTTTCTTGGTCATTTCGCGCCTCTACTTCATTTGCCAAATAATCACCTACACGGAATGCCATATCTGAAACTGCCTCACCAGCAATTCCTTTTCCTTCGGCTTGTTCTAATCGTTCTCCTAAAAAGCTTTTCCATTGATCAAAATTGTCTAGCACTGACATAATTAATCACCTCACTTTTAAGTAATAGAACCATACTTACTTTGTGCAAATTCTTATTTTATATGTAAAAATTTTTATTTTAACAATGTCAACCATCGTTTACCCCAATTAAGTTGGTTTTGGTGTAACAAATTTAAAGGACTAAAAAATGTTCTTTCAAACTAGGCCATTGTGGTACTAATACTTCAAATAGATATGTACTCAGTACGAAGAAAGAGAATTAAGAGTGTACTATTTTTTTAAGAATATTTTAGTCCTGATAAAGGAAATTCTATTTGGTTTCTGCTCTTAAGTTAATCGGTTATGAGCGTGTGGGGATATCTTTCCATAGCGTCAATCATAAATGTAATTCAAAATAAAGATTCTTCTTGATAAAAGTAGACATATTTTTATGGACTATAGGAAAAAATTTAGAATGTATTACTTTGCACATTACAATTTTTTTTAAAGAAAAGGTGATTGAATGGAGCTTTCTAATGAAAGTAAAACTTATTATGCTGGAGATATTGTCTATATTTTTTATCGAAATCCCCACACTCAAGATGTAGCAAATATACAAGCCGCAGCAGTTGTAAATAACCCTGAGAGACCAAATGAATTAGCGTTGTTCCTTTACGAAACGTATTATCCACTAACAAATGAGATGGCGGTTTATTCTACGGAAGAAGAGGCAAACCAAGCGTACACTTACTATTATGGTGATATTCCAGAGGGGGTGTTGGAATGAATAAGCCATTTATGCCTAAGCTCGTATATTTTGAACCTAAAGCATTAGATTATCCTTTGGGGAAAGAGCTGTTTGAGAAGTTTTCAAAGATGGATGTTGAAATTCGACATACTACTTCCCATAATCAAGTAAGAGATTTACCAGGCGATAACGATTTTCAAAAGTATCGAGTAGCAAAATCTACACTTGTTGTTGGTGTTAGAAAAACGCTGAAATTTGATACTTCCAAACCTTCAGCGGAGTATGCAATTCCCTTTGCAACAGGGTGTATGGGACATTGTCATTATTGCTATTTACAGACAACAATGGGAAGTAAGCCATATATCCGTACTTATGTAAATGTTGATGAAATCTTAGAAGCGGCTGACAAATACATGGAGGCTCGTGAGCCAGAATTAACAAGATTTGAGGCTTCTTGTACATCAGATATTGTAGGAATTGATCACTTAACACATACGCTAAAACGGGCAATTGAGCATTTTGGGGAATCAAAATACGGAAAGCTGAGGTTTGTTACAAAATTTCATCATGTAGATCATTTACTTGATGCAAAACATAATGGGAAAACAAGATTTCGATTTAGTGTAAATGCTGATTATGTTATTAAAAACTTTGAACCAGGTACGTCCCCTTTAGCTAAACGAATCGAAGCAGCAGGAAAAGTAGCTAGAGCAGGATACCCGTTAGGGTTCATAGTGGCTCCTATTTATCTTCATGAAGGTTGGCAGAACGGGTATTTTCTTATGTTTGAACGTCTAGATGCTGAATTACCTCTTGATGTAAGAGATGATATTACATTTGAATTTATTCAACATCGTTTTACAAAGCCTGCAAAGAGAGTGATTGAAAAAAATTATCCTATGACAAAATTAGAATTAGATGAAGAGAAAAGAAGATATAAATGGGGGAAATATGGAATTGGTAAATATATTTATCAAAAAGAAGAAGAAGATGATATAAAAAATCAACTTTATTCATATATGAATAAATTTTTTCCAAATGCAAAACTAGAGTATTTTACATAATATAATGGAGATTCTTAATATAAGAAGTTTAATTAAAATTATGCGTTTAAAGTTCAAAATTGCATGTATGTTCATTTAGTCTAAAGTTAATGTTATAAATTAAAAAATATAAAAAAGTTATCCTTTCTAAATGTGTTAGAAAGGATAACTTTTTTATTAAATGGTATTAAATTTCTTAAGTTCAAAAGTGGATAAGAAGTACTTTACATTTCAGCTGTAGATAAAATACAGATATTTCTTATGAGCGAGGAAATCCTTTTAGTAATTTTAGATGATTTAAAACATTTATTGTAAGTAAATGTTTTAATTATTATTTAAGGACATGTTGCAGTCATTATTTTATACTGTTACTTTCTACGAACTCAGAGAAGTTATGAATAAACTTTAGGATGAATTGCAATTCATCAATATTTTTTTGATGAATTAGAGAAGTAATGATACTTAGAAATCCCTCTCTTTGAGGGTTTTCGAGTAAATTGATATTACTTAAGTTTAACACTTTTTCAGGTGAAACCTCTAGACCAACAGCAATTTTTTGTAGAGTAAGCATGGAAATATTTCTTTCCCCACGTTCAACTCCCCCAATATAAGCTTGTTGTAAATTGATTCGTTCAGCTAATTCTTCTTGTGTCAATCCTCTTTTTTTTCGTAATAATCGGATGTTTTCTCCTACTAATTTTAAGAAAGCAGACAAATGTATCACCTCTCTATCAGATTAGAGAAGTGTACAAATGAATGTAAGAACACTATAGTGCTTAAAATTAACATAAAAGAACTTAAAAGTATCTTCAGGTGTTGGTTATTTATTTGAAATGGGAACGAAATTAAAGATTGAAAGGTATTATTTGTAAATTTTCTTAATTGTTAGGGAATATACTATACATAATAAGTTAGGTTTAATAGAGAATGTCTTCAATAATAATTAAATTACCGTATCAAGCCGTGCTATACCAAACACCACCGAACCGAACCCAACCGGGATGTACCATACCAAGCCTAACCTTATTTAATGACCTATCTCTTCAGCAATAGGGAAGTCAACTCCTATTGAACAGTTTTAACTGTTTCGACACTATCATACTTTTTAGAGATTATTCATATCAAGTAAAGTTAAAACAATTTAGTTTAAATATAAATTTGCTTTACTTTGCTGTGTAAGAATCCTAATTTTAAATTAATTAGCTTAAATTGTTTTAATTTATAACCGTATCAAATCGTACCATACATCTAGTTCAGTTTTTAAATACAATTCATAATTTTATTAGACATTGTGTTCGTTTGTTTATTAAGTACTATCAAAATCTGTTCGTTTGTTTATTAAGTACTATCAAAATCTGTTCTATTTTCTTAATAGTGAATCTTCTTCCCAAACATGTTTACGCCAATCCGCTGTTATAACTCCGTCTTTTAAAGCTTTTGCAATCATACCTTGATGGAAGTGATCTGCACGTAGAACATGACATTTTCTGCAAAGGGTACGTAAATTTCGGATCCTATTATCCCCACTTAGCCCACTAACTATGTGATCGATATGACATTTATTTAATAAGACTGATTTTTTACAACGTATACATTGTCTATTATCTCTGTTCCATATGATTGGTCTTATGTTTATTCTCCACGTTTCATAAGGAGTTCTTTTCTTAGGCATGTGCTATTTCCTGAACAATATTAAAATCAGTGACATGGAATCGTCCAAATCCTACTTTTCTTGCGTCTCCTAACCCAGCGTAAGCACCAGCATCTTGGCAAATAGCTCTCATTTGTTCACGATTAATTAAGGTTCCTTCCCATATAATACTAAACTCTGTTTCCCAACCAGATGAAATGGCTAGACGATAACGTATATTTTTTACTCCTCTTCTTGAAACCGGCCGTACATCAATATATACATCTTTTTTATCATCCCTTGTTATTTCATTAATAGGGGGAAGAAACCTGTTAATGAATATCTTATTATCTAGTACTTGGAGTGTTGAAGACACTTCTGGTTCTAATGTTCCTCTTCCTTTAGATATAAACTTTCCTCCCGCACGTAAACAAGTGAAAATATAAATAGGATCCAAATAAAGTTGTCCTTGTGGGGTAGCTTGAAAAGTTTTTTTCCATTCTTCAGGGTTGTTTCCTGGAACTCCCAATTTTTCTTGCTTTGTTATAGGGATTGCATCTTCGGTAAATCGATTAAATAAAAGTGGTCTAGTTCCTAAGATTTTTACATTAGCACAAATTATTGACATTTAAGTAACCTCCTAAAATAGAACTTATAAGTATTAATTAACAATTTCAAGTATTTTTAAACATATATTTATTTAGTGTTTTAAAATGTTGGAAGTGGATTTAGTAGCCAAACTCTCATAATCGCTTCTTGTTAGCTTATTAACATTTATTGTGAAGTGTTTTTAAGCGTATTAAGAAAAATTGAATAAATAGGAGATATGGTTTTAAAATTGACTTTACATATTTTAAGGTAGTTAATAATATTCAGTTGAGTTAACGTTACGATAATGTATATGATGCTGAAAATACACTAGGAAGAGTATCATATAAGTAACAAGGAAAGTACTAAGGAATTAATGTGAAAAAGGCGGGTAGATTTAAAGTTGAGAGGAGATTATCTAGTGAGAAAATTAATATTAAATGGTTAATAAAAAAACCAGAAAACATCATCAATATAATATAGAAATAGACATTGATGATGTTATTAATTGGATGAAATTATAATATAAAGAAAATTCAGCTTCAACAAGTCAAGGAGATAAGTATATTAAAATCAGTGCATGGTTAAAATTCAATACATAAGATAACCATGCACTGATTAATACAGGGTTAAATATTAATATGATTGGCTTAAAAGGAATTATCGTAAATATAGTCTTACTGAAAAAAAGTAACCTGCATCCCATAGAGTGAATTTACTTAAATAAAAAAGTGTCCAATTAAAATGCTTAAAATTAGGAAGTTCTATTCCCAAAACAAATCACAATAATTAATTTAAAGCGTTTTTTATTCGGGAAGAGTGTCCACTACAATATTTTAGAAAAACTCAATGTTTCCTATATTTATTAAAGTGGACATATTTTAAGGTAGTATAAGTTGCGGGTTATTAGTTCAGGGATTATTGGTTTTTCAATGGGTCTTATTCAAAAAAGAGTTGGTTTTAGTGTGAAAAACAGGTCATTTAACAAGGGAGATATTTCTTATTTGGCAATTACTGGGTTAGTTGGTATTGTCATTGCTATTATATTTGCTGGGGCATTCGATATTATTGTGATGGGAGAACCATTTGACAAAATTGTTATACAAGTATTAGGAGCAACAATTTCCGATGTTATCGTATTCTTAGTTCTTGGATTGCCACTGACAATTGGCTTGGCGAAATCCAATAAGAAACATGCACATTTAAAAATTGAAAAGTAGGGATGTTAACATGCAACCAATTATTTCGTTTGAACAATTCACCTTTCAATACGGGCATGCTGCGCAGCATACTTTAAGTGATATTACCTTTCATATATACCCTGGGGAAAAAGTGCTAATTGCTGGACGAAGTGGTTCAGGAAAGTCGACATTAGCTCATTGTATCAATGGGCTAATTCCATTTTCTTATGAAGGGATTAGTACAGGTAACGTATTAATTGCCGGTAAAGATCCGAGGGAAGGCAGTATTTTTGAACAGAGTAAACATGTGGGAACAATTTTGCAAGATCAAGATGCTCAATTTATTGGTCTGACAGTAGAAGAAGATGTAGCTTTTTATTTAGAAAATGAATGTGTAAATCAAGAGGATATGAAAAAGATTGTTTCGGACTCATTAAGAAAGGTGAAGATGCATACGTTTCATAAACAAAGTCCACATGAATTATCAGGAGGTCAAAAGCAAACAGTTTCTCTTGCTGGTTTATTAACAACAAATGCGGATATATTATTGTTCGATGAACCGTTAGCGAACTTAGATCCGCTAAGCGCCTTACATACGATAGAACTTATGAAAGATATACATGAGCAATATAATAAAACGATTGTTATTATCGAACATAGAATAGAAGAAATTTTAAAGCTGGATTTAGACAAAGTTATATTAATTGATGAAGGTAAAGTCATTGCAATAGGAACACCAAAAGAAATCTTAGCGTCAAATATATTACCATGTATTGGCTTAAGAGAGCCTATTTACATCGAAGCATTAAAGAGATTACATTTTGATAGTAATAATGACGTAATATATCCAATGGAAAACCTTCAAAAGGAAAAGGTAAGCAACGTTATAAGAGAGTGGATGGAGAAACAAGTCATATTAAAAGGTAATACTAAAAACAAGGAATTACTTAAAGTGGAGAATTTATCATTTTCATACCCTAATAAACAAAAAGTATTAGAAAATGTAAACCTTTCAATATATGAAGGAGAAATTGTGGCACTGTTGGGACATAATGGAGCAGGGAAATCAACATTAGCTCATAGTCTTATAGGCATAAACAAAATGAAAAATGGGGAAATCTTGTTAGAAGGTGAAGATATTAGTTCTTGGTCTATTCGTAAACGTGGGGAAACCATATCTTACGTGATGCAAAATCCAAATCATATGATTACACAGCCCACTGTTTTTGAAGAAGTTTCATTTACATTAAAATTAAATAATTTTTCTAAGGAAGAAATTAAGAATAGAGTAGAAGAAACTTTAAAAATTTGTGGTTTATATCCATTTCGTAATTGGCCAATTCAAGCGCTAAGCTATGGGCAAAAAAAGAGAGTAACAATCGCATCTGTATTAACAATAGATCCCAAGCTTATCATATTAGATGAACCGACAGCGGGACAAGATTATTATCATTATAAACAATTTATGTCGTTTATTAAAAAACTAGCTAAAAAGGGAATCTCATTTGTTTTTATCACTCACGATATGAATCTCGCACTAGAATATGCAGACCGTGCAGTAGTTCTACATGAAGGGAAAATTATTGCGGATAATACAGTGTCTAATGTATTTGGTGATCAAGAAACCTTACAAAGAGCCAACTTAAGAGAGAGTTCTTTAACCAAGCTTGTTAAATTTAGTGGGATTGTATGTCCAGAAAAATTTATGGAGCTTTATTTAGACAGTAATAGGAGGGAGGAAGGTGCATAGTACATATTTTCATCGTATGGATGGGGTAGTAAAATTGTTTTTATTTATTTTTTGTATGACGATTACTTTTTTGTTTTTTGATTTTAGGTTGTTGCTAATTTTATTTATTATTGGGTGTATTGGACTCGGAATTGCTAAAATTCCATTTCGTAAAATTTTAATTGTTTTTAGTGTCATATTTACATTTAGTTTATTAAACTCTGTCATGATTTTATTTATTACACCCACTCATGGATCTGAATTAACTGAATCATATACCTCGTTTTTACATATTGGATATGCAACAATTACATATGAAACATTATTTTATGCAGCTACACTTTCATTAAAGTATTTTACGTTATTACCATTTACACTTCTTTTTATTTACACGACAGATTCAAGTGAATTTGTAAGTAGTTTAAGTAAATTTGGTATTCATTATAAGATTACATATGCAATAAATATTGCACTGCGTTATATTCCTGACATCCAGTCTGAGTATAAAATTATTAAACACGCGCAAGAAGCGAGAGGAGTGGCTTTTGAAAAAGGAGAAGCAAGTTTATGGGTTCGTATGAAGAACCGTGTTTTAATTTTCTGGCCACTAATCATTCATTCTCTAGAAAGAATAGATACGGTTTCAAATGCAATGGATTTAAGAGGATTTGGAAAGAAGGATAAACGTACATGGTTTTATACAAGTAAGGCGAAACGTGAAGATTTCATCGCTTTATTTGCCGGTGTTTTCATATTCATTGTTGCCGTATATTTAAAATTAAACGTATTTCAAAATTTTTGGTATCCATTTTAAAGCACTCTTTAAACGAGTGCTTTTACTTATTTTTATGTAGACATGCTCAAAAAAGGGATATACACATAATGTATAATACGAACCAGTTAAAATGATCAACTACCTATTAGTTTTCAAACCAAAAGGAGGAGAAAATATGAGTTACGGTGGTTCTTGTGGTTTTGGTGGAGGTTTCGCTTTATTAGTTGTGTTATTCATTCTATTAATAATTGTAGGATGCAGCTGCTGGGGCGGAGGATACTAATTTTTAATTAGTCTTCACAAATGTAAACTAAAAAACATTGAAGATACTTATGTATCGAAACAAATAAAAAAGGAGCGACTATGCTCCTTTTTTATTTGTTTTAATGCGTATTCTTACCATATTTTGGGAACGTAATCGTTAAAGTCGTTCCTTTACTAACGATACTTCGGATTTTTAAACTTCCATACATCGTCTCAATAATCTTAACAGCAACCATCGTACCTAAACCGGTGCCTTTCGTTTTTGTACTAAAATACGGTTCACCGAATCGATGTATTTGCTCCTGTGACATTCCAACTCCACTATCTTCAATTCGTATTTCAACTTTACTATTATTGATAGATGAGGAAATATTTAAGGTACCACCATTAGGCATTGCTTCAATACTGTTTTTTATTAAGTTTAAAAAACATTGTTGAAAGTGTTGTTTATTACCAACAATGGTTGCCTCAGAAAAATCCTGTGTAATATGTATCGTATTCATATTACACAATGGCAATATCATATTAATAACTCGATTTAACTCTTGTTTTACTGAAATTTGATCTAATTTTTCTGGAGAAGGTTTGGCAAACGTTAAGTAATCATCGATAATTTCTTGGGCACGATTTAACTCTTCAAGTATATGTTTAATATATTCGTCTCTTGATTCAGGAGTTAAATTTGGTGTTTTTAAAAGCTGTGTAAATCCTTTTACAACCGTTAAAGGATTCCTTACTTCGTGCGATATACTTGCAGCGAGTTGGCTAACAATCTCCATTTTTTCCATTTTAATTAATTTTGAGCGCATTAATACAGCATCTTTAATAACTTCATTTATATAAACAATAAATAACATTAAAGTAGTCGGTAATACCATGAAATAAATAATATACAAATTATTCACTTCAAAATCTGATAAAGTTAATACAATTACAGTTGTAAATATAGCTAGGAAAAAGGTTAAAAACATGGAAAAAGCTACTTTAAGCTTTCTATTATATGTATTAAATTTTGAAGATGCGAGTGCTGTAACGATGAACATTATTCCGTAAACAACGACTGTTAGCATATTAAAGCCATAAAATATAAATCTTGTAATTAATAAAATTGTAAACAATATGATACCGACAGGGAATCCACCATAAAGCGTACCTATTATGACCGGAATTTGTCTTAAATCATGAATACAACTTTCATCCATATAGATAGGGTATCGCATACATAAAATAAGCGGGATACTAGAACAAAGGGTAATCAGTAATATTTTGTATTTTTTTAAATAATGCCTGCTATCATATATGAAATAAAAAACAAATATACTACATAAAATGTATAGAAGGTTATTTAATACGTTTTGGTTAATATAAACAAAGTCCATAATATTTGCCTCGTTATTCTGAATTTACTTAACATATGTATTATACATGATAACATGTGTTAGGATGTATAAACCTTGTTCATACAAGATTTATTTAGCTTTTTTTATAAAATGCAAACATTAGCTATTCAAAGATACTTTTACCAAAACTTTTTACTGCTTCTTTCTGCATGTTCGGTAAAACATGGTGGGTTATGTTGCTACTATAAGAAACGTAGGTATTCTTTTTTAAACTCATCCTTTTAATTTCTAGCCACTGAACGAGATAGTCTTTTAAAGTAAGCTTAGACGGTTCCACAAAAGTCCCTTCATTTAAATCCGTAATCTTTTTCGCCACATTTTTTACTGCTTCTTTTTTGTCTTATAACCAGAAAAACACTAAGTACTTATTTCCTCTTTTTCGAATATGTCCTTTCACTTAAAACACTCCTTCATTTTGTTTTGAATTATATTGTATAAGTCTAGTTGTAATGTTGCTACTTTGAAAATTGCATAGTTGGACATATGAGCGATGGATATATTTTACCATATATGAACAAATTCAGTTATAGGATATGATATGTAAGTTACTGCTAATTTTATATTTACAATATACTGAAAATTAAGTAATGCAAAAAATGGAAATATAAAATAATGCAAGGGGGAAAGAAAATGAAAAAGGTTTTTGTAGTGTTTTTTGTACTAGCATTCGCATTTATGTCTATCAATTCTTCAAAAGTTATGGCTTACGGAAATCATAAAGCGGATCTTTATACAAGCGGCGGATCTCAATTATTGAATTATGTTGGATCTAAACAACCTTTATATAATGATCCTGGTAACCCAAATGTAGTAGGTTATGTTGCTTATCAACCTGTTAAAGTAAAACAAGCATGGTATTTAATTAATACATTGTTAGGACAAAAATGGATAGGTTATAACCTTTAAAAAGCACTCATAATGAGTGCTTTTTTTATTTATATATAAGTCTAGTTATAATTTTGGTGCTATGAAAATTACATATTTGGACATATGAGTGATGGATATATTTTATCATATTTAGATTGTTATTAAGGAATAAAAAAAGAGCCATAGGGCCTCTTTTTTTGCTGTATTCATGGAAATAAAATTAAAAGCGTTATTTTATTATAAAAAAATAGGTGACTCAACAATTGTGCTAGCCGAGTCACCTAGTACTATCGAACCAAATAATGTACTTTTTCTATATGTAGTTATGGGGAGTTCTTAGAGGCTAGCCCAATAGACAGTTAAGGGACAAATAAAATCATTTTAGAGAGTTTTACATTTTGTTATGTTAATGCTACAACAGCAAGAGTTAAGCCCAACGTATTTAATGTATTAGAATATGGTCCTACATTAACAGTAAGAGTACTTGTTATACCTGGAGGTGTAGTGAAAATTGCGGGTGCTGATACAGAAGTGAATCCGGCTGTATATCCTAGAGAAGTACCTGAGCCAATGATAGGATTATTATTCAGATACATAGTTATACCTGCCGAATTACCTCCTGGTTGAATAATAACTTGCACTTCATAGATTGCCAAATAGGTTCTTCCACCTTCAAGTAAAACAGTTGTTGGTGGTGTGAATGAGATTGCCGTACCATTAGAATTTACCATGGTATCTAGTGGAATCGCAGAGTTTACAGAAACTATTGATGGGGTAGTTTGAACAACATTTAAACTGTTAGCCGTGGGAGATGGACAAGAACAAGGTTTGTGAATGTTAGAGTTGTTATCATTTTGGTAATTCACAAATAATCAAGCTCCTTTGCGTAAGATAATTTTTTATCTTATATAAAACGTAGCCTTTTTGTATCTAAGTTATTTTTAATAAGTTTTTAAAGATAAGTCGAATATTGTTGGTCAGTCGACTTTTGAAATTATTTGAAACTCTGGGATTTTAAAGTGCGTTTGATAAATATATATGAAAAATTTTTTAAGGACATTACTGTAAGTTAGGAAACATAATAAAAAACGGTAAAATGAGGGGAGTAAAAGGAAAAGAACCCTTTATATAAAGGGTTTTTCTGGTGATTTAATATATCAATTACATTCGTGGTAATATTCATCACATGAATCGTTATTATCGTTACAGTATATACAAAATGTTTTTTGAACAAATAAACTAACTACACTAGTAGAACCTTCCTGCTTTGTAAGAGTAAGACTTTGAAAATCTTCAACTTGAAATATTTTTGTTTGAACAGGTTGTAATGTAGTAGTAATTGGTACGCTAGATCTTCTTGTTAGAATAGTTACTTGAACGGGTGCACTCATCCCGACAACGAATAACTGAATTAATGTTTTATTATGATTGTTTGTAAAATCCTCAAATACAGTTTGTGGAGCGGTGGTTTCAAGGAAAACTGACACAGGTATATTTCCATTTGCATTTTCTGCAGAACCAGCTATCGTATGAGTTTCAATAAAACAGTTATTTTTTTGATTGTTGGAATGTGATTGGTTTTTATAATATTTTTTACCATCTTTATAAAATTAATCAGCCATATGAATTTAAAGCTCCCTTCTTTTGGATATCTATATAGTCTATTTAATAAAGTGAAGTAGTGCTTGTACAACATAATAAAATCCGCTCTCGTAATTATCTAAAAATGTTATTTGGAAATTAAAGAGCGCCATTCAAGGCGCTCTCGGATAAACATTAATATTGAAAAAGAATACCACATTATATTTTATGCATGTTCTTAATAAATGTGTAGTTTTTTAGCAAAATCCTTATTTGAAAACAAGAAGCCCTAGAGTTAGGGCTCTAAGGCTTCTTATTTTGGTATTCTCACATGGTTTTTCAAAAAGAATAGAACATATTGAAGATAACATGTGAATGTTTCATAAATGTATCAAAAAAGTGAACAAAATTGCTAGTGGAGAAGAAGCAGAAATGAAGTTTCTAATACGTAAGTACGTGAAAGGTATTATTTCCGGTGAATAAAATGCGCATGGAACACCTAATCATTATTTTATCGGGGGAAAAGAATATGTTATGAACTTGGTTGAATGAAAAAATGAAAATTTTACTTTTAGAGTGAAACTAAACAAAAACGCTATTTTATTAGAAAAGGAGAATGAAAATGGAGGTCCAGTTAATTCACGAACAAACATATAAAAGTCAGTATGATTTAGAAAGTGCAGTAGAAAAATTCTACGATAGTCTCCGAGAAGAATTCGGAATGGTTGAGGACGAGGATATCAAGCAATTTGACCATATAAGCAGAGTATTTGAAGCGACGGCCGCAATGGAGAATGGTTTGAAATTGAAGGTAGAAATATTCTTTGCGGATGATGCAGACGAAGATGAATCATGGGTTTGTAAAGCTTATCAAGTAGCTTAATAGAAACTTCATTTGAAAGGAAAGTGATCAGGGTGGAAGTTCAATATGATGCGCAGGGCCGAATGAAGTATCATCCTGATTACGATCCGAATCATAAGAAGCCGTATACAACGAAAGAATTAGCCTACATATGTAAGTATTATGGATTCGGAAAGGTGAAGGGAATTGCTTTAGCATTAGGAAGAACGGAATTAACGATAAGGCAGCTAGTAAATACTCTCCGGAAGAATGGAATGTTTGAAAAATATAAAACTATGGGTGAGTAATTACAATAAAAATTTCATTTTATAGAAATAAAAACCCTAGTTTCCTAGGGTAATGGTATAACTGCCAAATATATTTTATTCGTTTATATTGTAACTTAATATTACGTTAAATACATCAGGTAAATGAAACCAATTGTAGAAAATAAGAGCAGTTAGCAAAAGCTAACTGCTCATCTCCAAGGGGGAACAAGGAGAAAATCTAATGTCATGTATAGTATTGACGTAATATTTAGTTTTATTCGTGAAGAATTACATTTAACTTAATGCATAACCAACGATTAAAGTTAGTGTTAAAAACACTGATAATAACAATGTTAGCAGAACTGTTACTATGCTTCTAAGCATTGCTATCCAATTACGTGCTTTAGAGAATCCTTTAATACCAGCAAAAAATTTATATTATGCTTCATAGGTTGCTCCTTTGTTATCAAAATATTTCTATTAAATTTTAATGGAAAATATAAGAAAAAGATAGTGGTTATAAATTGGAATGAATTTTTTAACAAAATAATCCTTTTGTTTAAAGAAAAATAAGCTACCAAGTTACATTTATTAGAAATATTTTCTAAGGTATTCTTAAGAAGATGGGAATAGAAAGAATATCTTCGAGAGGAAAGGGGTTAATTTATGTTAGGAAATTGGTTGGGTAAATTAAAAGAACCTAAATGTATACATAGATATAAACTTATTAATAGTCATGACAATGAAGATTTTAAAACTGGTAAGATGGGGATAGTTAGTTATTTCAAATGTGAAAAGTGTGGGAAAGAGAAGGAAATCAGCAAATATACTAATGATGTTAATAGTGACTATTGGGATATTTAAAACAACATTCGAATATCGTCCAGCTAGAAAACTAGAGGACACCAATTCATTAAAGCAGCAATTAAGGCTGTTTTACGAATGGGTGTCCTTTTTATTTTGAAAAGGGAGATGGGGTAATGGAGGGGTTAAAAAATCAGTTACATGAATGGAAAAAGAAATCCAAGCAAGAAAAGAAGAAAAAACCAAAAGAGAAATTAAGTACTCGTGAAATTGAGGATTTAATGGGGATGCATAGACCTTGTTATGAACGAAGACGTGGAGCAATAAGACAAAAATAATCTAAAAATAAAAAGGAGCGGTCTTATATGACTAAACAATTATCTTTCTTACCAAAAATTGATAGAACAGCGAAACAAGAGGAATTAGAAGGCGTGTTGGAAAGTGTACGTATACATAGGAAATGTGAAAATTAGAAACAGATTCTTTCTTCTAGTAGAAATTGAAGTGGAAGTTGGAAATGTAGCCATAGAGGAATTTGTTTTTATTCGAATATCTGAGCAAGAAGCTAGAACATTGTTAGTAGGGGGTATTCAACGTTGTACTATTTCTAATTGTATTCCTAGGTCTCATGATGATTTAGAAGTAGAATTCATTTGTGTTTTAATCGTGGGTGGGGAAGCATTTGCGGTTTTTGATGTAGAAGACGATATTGATGAAGCTGTACTTGTTCCAATTTCATTAAGAGAAGCCGAGCGTTTAATCTGTAGAGGAGCAAGACGATGTACAGTTATTAATAGATAAGAGTAAGCCTTTTTATGTTGTATATGTTGAAGATCTTTTAAATGAAAATACCCTAAATCACGGATACATAAATCATTTGGTGCTACAGTTGGAATACACAGAGAACCATAGGTTCGATTATGTTGTTTCCCTGGACCTGTATGGATATATAGGAATTGTCCGCTTAATAGGTCATATTCAAGTTGAATTTTCATCCCAGCAGTATGGCTACATCCTCCAGCCCAGGATAAATGGTTGAAAATATATCTGGAAGCTGAAATGCAGTGGAATCTAAAATGCGAATACGCTTGAAAACAGAGGTGTATGGAGAAGAAAGTGGTATAGATGAAGTTAATTTGTTATTTAGAAGGTTAGTCAATATATGTTGCAAAAACTGAACGGCTGATTTATTAAACCTTTGATTCAGTCCTTCCTGACTGATGAGTACTTCTGTGGATGATTCTAAACAGCTAGATAACTGAGCTAAAGAGGTTGTAGCGATATTTTGACTCATCCATATACATAAAGCGACTAAATCTTTTGCTTGGTATTTACTGGTTCGTTGCACGAAACCAACATCTCTAGCAAGATCCCGTAAGGTATTTGGAGATAAAAAACTTTGAATCTCTTGAGCAAATAGTTGTAATTCATCAGATACAGAAATAGACATACAAAAACGCCATCCTTTCCTATGATTCTACAAAAAGAATAGCGTATTTTTTCATTTTAGGGGAGATTTTGTTGAATTAGCTTGATAGCGATTAGTGGTACCCCTTATAGGATAATAGAAGTTTTGCATTTTCAATTTTTTTACACTCTATTAACAAGGCAGTTATAGCATCCTGGTTTAGCGTTAAGAATATGAATATATTCTACTTCTTTATTATCAAAAATTTCATCTATATTTTCTCTTAAATTTACACCTTCTGTAACCCTTGCTTCTACAATCATTGAGTCAGCATTGTAGCCGCGTACAGATAGATACCTATGATGTAACATATGCGGAATTTCATTTACATCTAGCTTAGCAGTAGTTGCTCCCTTTCGTATAAATATAGGACCACTTGCTTTATAAGGCGAATTAACACTATGATATTGGTAATTCAGTAAAATTACCTCTTCTCCTACCTCTGCATCCTTCAAACTTACCCTGCAAGGATATCCAGGATTTTTATTTGCTATTATTTTGACTGCCCCGATATTTTTTAATACTTCTTCATTCATTAGAAATAGGTTATTAAACTCCTTCTCTTGTAACGCAACGATTTGAAAGTTATTTCTCATATTCTATCCCTCCTTAATTAGTTGTTATAAAGCAATTCACTAATGATGCTACCACTAAAGTTCATAAAACTTGTTCAATAATGCTGCCCGTTTGTTGAGGATTGAATTAAAAAGCCTACAATTCTATAACAGAGAAAAAATTGCTTATTATTGTTCAATACAAAGTTGTTTACTTTTAATCAATCAGTAATGATTTATCGAAAAATACGATGAGTACAAAGCACTCTTGTTAATTCATGCTATCTTTTGTTAAAGAACGTGAATTCAGTCAAGTTCTTGGTTTACGGTATTTCCACTATGGAAAGCCCGGAATTGACTCGGTGAAAATCCTGTATTTCTTTTAAATGCATTATAAAAGCTAGATACACTTTGATAGCCTGTTTGATAACCAATCTCTGTACTATTAAAGACCGTTGTCAAGAGCAGTTCCTTTGCTTTCTTAACTCTGATCCTTTCTAGATATATTCGAGGAGTATACCCTGTTCTTTCTTTGAAACTCCGATTTAAATGAAAACGACTAACTCCTACCCTTGATGCAATTTCATTTAAAGACATGTTTTGAACATAATTATTTTTTATCAATCGCATAGTATCTTCTAAAACGCATTCGAACGGGTCGTATATTTTTATATTTAGATCTGATCGGCATCTTTTGCATGGGCGATAGCCTGCCCTTTGAGCTTCTTGCGCATTTGAAAAAAAGGATACATTTTCATAATTAGGAACCTTAGACTTGCAAGAAGGCCGGCAGAAAATTCCAGTTGTCTTGACTGCGTAAAAGAATATCCCGTCATACGCTGAATCACATGATACTGTTGCTTTCCACATGGTATCTCTAGAAAGGTTATTTTGATCTTTCATTAGATTTTAATCCTCCCTTGTAGGCGAAAATCTTATTACTTAAAATCATATAAATCACATATATAGCCACGACAATTAACGGAACAAATATATACAATTGAAAAAATGGAATCACCAGCAAACATAAAATGAAAGAGATTAACGATGCCCACCATGCCAGTGTGTTCTTCCTAAATAATTTAACGCCTGCCGCCATTGAAAGAACATAAACTAGAATCCCAAGAGAAGTCGGTATAAACAAAATATCATCAAACGTTAGTGACAAAGCTTTTGTCACTAACACACCTGCTACCGAAAAACAGATAACAAACAATACCATCTGTCTTGGAATTTGAGTAGTTGCATGCAGCCTTGAGAAAAATTTTGGGAAAGCACCATCTCTGCTTAATGAATATCCTAATTGCGTTAGGCTGGCTACAAAAGCATTCGCTGTCCCTGTACAAATAATTAAAGCTAAAACAGCTGTAACGACTTTGGCACCTCCGCCTACTGTACCTCCCATTATAACACCGATAGGAGACAGGTTGCTTTCTTGACTGCCATACGTGGCCGTTCCAATAGTGACAAGACTTAGCGCTAAAAATAATAATCCAATGACAACTGCACTAATAACTGCTCCTTTGATAATATCTTTTTCTGGCCTTTTAAAGTGCTCAGCCAGATTACAAATCGCCTCCCAACCAAAAAATGCCCAAAAGATAACCGTTATAGCGTTCCCGACAGAAAACCATCCATTTGGAACAAAGGGAGTAAAATTCCCCCATTGTATTCTTGGAAACGCCACAAATACAGCTGACGCTAAAAGAATCAGTAATAAGGAACTTAAAATCACTGCAACTTTACCACTAACATTTACACCGTAATAATTGGAAACACCTGCAATTACCAAAATAAAGACGGCAATTATAATTGTTTCAAAATGCGAAAATCCAAATGCCTGACTGACGTAAAAAGCACCAGTTAAAGATACAATCGTTTGACCAACTGCTGCTGTTACAAAGTAAAACCACCCAACGATATTGCCAAGATGATATCCAAAAGAATTTCTAACAAAGGTTGCTGCTCCACCAGAATCAGGATATATCCGTGCCAAACTAGCAAAGGAATAAGCAAGCGGAAAACTAATTATAATAACGATAAACCAGGATACAATAGATGCAGGGCCCGCTATTGAGGCCGTTACCCCCGATAAAAAAAGGACACCTGATCCTAGAATAGCTGAAATGTATAACGCAATTCCTTGAAATAATCCAATGGCTTTATTGTTCATGATCTCCCCCCTTTTATAGGATTTAGTGTACTAGTAAAAAGGGGGGGATTCTTCTTGTTTTTTGCGGTTTAATTCGTTTAATAAAACAATCAAAAGCATTTTTATTATATTTCTTCTTCAACAATCGGGCCAGATTGTTGAAGAAAGTAGCCTGTTCCAATAAAGAACTTTATTGTTCAGTAAACAACTTGTCATGAAACCATAAAACGAACCGAAATTTTTCTTAAGGGTAGAAAATTCGGCTCGCTTTATGTTGGAATTTGCTTAGCTTATATTTTCGTTAAAATGTGGGCGGGATCCCATGCCCATCAAGCTAACATTTTGAGACATCTCCATTACGAGAAATCTTCAAGAAAACAGACTTTGAAGTAAGGATACTATATACACGTATAGTACTCGCTATCATTGGTGCTTTGGCTTTATGGATGCTTATAGTAATCTATATAAAATAATCTTTTTTTATAAATAAAAGGGCCTGATGTGAGAGAAAAGGCCTTTTCAAAAATTGCATATGAGGAAAATCAATGTCAATAGTTTAATACCAATAAATAAGAATTAATTACAGGTATTAAGTATTGAGAAATAAAAAATATTTAACGCAACAAATTGGTTAACTTTATGAGCTAACCAATTGTTACACAAAAGAAAATTAGGCCCTCTAAGTAATAGATGTGTAACTTAAAGTTACAGTTATAGTGTAAGCGAGATTGAAAATGTTATACGAAAGTAATTCTGTTAAAAAGTTTCATTTTGTCATAAATAAAAGAGCAGTTAGCCCAGCCTAACTGCTCGATACAGAGGTAATAATCTAGCTACATAGATATTATATGCTGAGTTATTGATTTTATTTGTGTAAAAAACAAAAGAGCAGCTAACAAAACCTAGCCGCTCTAAGCAGTGATGTGTCTCTAGATGTAGTTGTAGTATAAACAGAATGCTGAGTTTTATTCATGGGGAGATAGAAATGAGCTTGAAAATAGAATATAGTCCGGCTAGAAAACTAGAGGACACCAATTTTTAGAGCCGCGATAAAATTGTTTTAAGAAAGGGTGTTCTCTTTATTTTGAAAGGGGATTCGGGAAATGAAGGTATTAGAATAGAAATGTTTAAAAAACGCATAGATTGATAAAAAGTAAAGGGCGAATTCCTTATGAGAATAAGGAATATTATCATTTTTGTTACCATTTTCTTCTATCCTTATATAATTGATTTGTATTTTATATATAAATTAGGAGGGAATTTATGACTACAAATAAGGACTACATTCGTTATATCCGGGGAAAAGTAGGGCATGATTTAATATTTCTTAATTTTGCTGGAGGTATTGTTTATAACGAACGAAATGAAATTCTTTTACAAAAACGGGGAGATAGAAATGAGTGGGGTCTACCAGGTGGTGCTATGGAACTTGGAGAATCTCTTGAAGAAACCGCTAAACGAGAAATATTTGAGGAGACAGGATTAAATGTTGAGGTTGAACATCTTATAGGTGTCTACTCTAAATATTCTGGTGAGTTTCCGAACGGAGATAAAGCTCAGACTATCACTCATTGTTTTCAATGTAAGCCAATTGGCGGAGAACTTACTGTAGATGGTATTGAGACTTTGGATTTAAAATACTTCCCAATAGACCAAATACCAAAATTATTCACAAAACTACACGAAGATGCCTTAGAAGATTGGCTTTCCAAAAGAAAAGGTGTATTTAGATAAAACACTTTCAAATTAATTATCCATAATCTTTAACTAACGGGGGCTTTAATTGTGTAAGAAAATAAAAACTTTTAACTTCCGCTAAAGATAATTATGTTAATGATTTAGTGATGGCAGTCCTGTTAAGGACAAGAAGAGGAACGTATAAAAATAGAATTGTAGAAATAGAAAGAGTGGATTCCATGTGAGAGAATAGGGATCCACTTTTTTTCTTGCAACTGATAAAGAGACACTATATCTGACTTACATAAATATCCTAGTTGTTCAAATTTGTCCTTGCTAATGGTACCATTAGAGTCATGGAGGGATATTATGTTTACTTTTAGATAATGCTTTAAGTTAAGTCTTTACAATTAAGCCCATTAAACGAAAGCCTTTAAATATAGAGCGTACAACTTTCATGAAGATGCGCCCTAAAAGAAATATTAAGTATGTATTATTTCTTTTCTTTAACTTCGTATTTAGCTTCAATAAAATTTAATAATTTACCTTTTTGATCATCATTTTCTTATATTTCCTTATCGTGTTGTATAATTGATTACGAGTTACTCTTTCTATTTTGATGTTCCTCTATTTTCTTATCATATACCTTAGAGAAATCATCCTTGTTTTCTTTAGCTAATTGGTAAACTGCTTCTTTCCACTGTTCTCTATCCATGCCTAACAGGTGGGGAGAACTATTCGCAATAACTACACTAACTTCTTTTACATCTTTACCTTTAGCTTCTAATATTGGTTTTGTACCTTTTCTTGCATCCTCTACCCCTTCTAAGATGAGTTTATGCGTGTCTTTATACTTATCAGGTACTTTTACGTTCTCCATTCGATCTAAAGCTTCATCCAAAATACTTGCCGTTTTGAATACCTCTTTATACTTTTCATCACCTTTTAGTGCATAACCTAAACCTATTATTATGTCATCCTTATTAAAGTTAAAATCTAGTAATTGTTCATACATGTAACTTGGATACTGTTCCTCAGATATTGTAGTTTTCAACATTGCTTTACTAGTTTCTTCAGTCTTAGGAGTAGAATCTTTATCTCCTAGCCCACAACCGAACAATAATAGAACTGGCAATGTCAACGCTATGAGTTTCGTTGCTTTCATTATGTATTCCCCTTTTAGAAAGTATTGTAATTAATTAACATATTGTACCATAACATAAATTATGAATATTAGATATACAAATTCCCTATCTTTACCGTGAAATGCATTTATTGTAATAATGAAGAATATGATACACATGCTTGGAATTGAAAAAATTTATAGCTCGTGAAATAAACATATACAAAGAAAAAGACATATTTATATTGTCCTCACCCTTACCGTCCATTTTGTCTAAAATATGGGTAGTCAAACCCACACATTAATACACAATTGGAAACATAATCAGTATATTAAGAAAAAATGTGTGAATTATTTAAACAAAAAAGTGTTAGCAAGTTTGCAAACGAACTTGCTAACACTTATACAGAATAGACATAACTTATTGCCGATATGTCGCCTTTGAAAATAGCTTTAATCAGTTACATCACACTTTATACGAAATACTCATAAAAACAGTCTTAATATACATGATAACAGTATAAACTCTATATTTCTTTTAATAATTTAAGGTTATATCCTTTCTGCATTCGCCGCGTTTAACCACGAATCATAGAATTCTGTAACTGATGCATACCGTTCTGCCCGATTTTCATTTACAGCACGATACGCTACCTCATATAATTCCTTACTTGCTTCCCATTTTATAAAGGAACGATCTTTTTCACCGCCTAGAAGTGAGAAAGCCATTGCTCCCATATTAAATACATTTGTTCTTTCATCAATTATAGCGTTTAGTTCAAATTCCTCTGGTGACATAAAACGGGAGGAACCCCATAGCCGGCCCATTTTATTTATGTAAGGTTTCTTACTGTATAAATCTATATCACAAATTTTTGTTTCGTTTGTATTAAAATTATATAAAATACTACCGTCATAAAAATCTATCGCTACATAGTTTTTCTTTTCTACATAAGTATGGAAAGAAAAAATGGAATGTAAGGAATGAATTCGTTTTATAGCAGACAAATGTCTAAATTTATAAAATGGAGAGTTTGGATTTTTATATTTCTCAGGAGGTGGGAAACGCCAATGCGAATGAAGACATTCACCATCAAACCAATCGAAAATTAATACATATCCAGATTGAACTGGAAAATGATCGATTAATCTTATAAGCGAGTCATGCTTTAAATCTTCATAGATAGTAACTGAATTTTTTAGCCTTTCAATAGCATCCCTTGTTGTTCCTTCATATGCAATTGTTTGTGCTCCTGCGTATTTAATAAATTTCTTATGACCATCTTTTTCTATACCAAAACTTATATTACCTGAATCTTGCTGGTCAAAAACTGCAAATACGGTCCCTAATTTAATAAGCCAATCAAAATTATGATATTCTTTCAATTGGAATGTTACGTTATTTAACTGAATTTCCACGGAATTATCTTTCATAGATTACCTCACATTTAATATAATTAAGTTGTACATTCCACTATTTCGACATATTTTATGGAAATCCTATGCTAATAATATAAAATTTTATAAATATAATGATAAACACTTATAAAGAGGTGAATATAATGGACCAACAAATTGTTATTAAAGCATATCAAAAAGACTGGGTTGAAGAGTATATAAAAGAAAAAGAGAAATTCTGTTCCTTGTTAGGACAAGAAATAATTGCTGTTGAACATATAGGAAGCACTGCAGTAAAAGGATTAGGAGCTAAACCTCTTATTGATATGATGATTGGCGTAACGGACTTGCAAATTACTGAAAACTGGATAGAAATTCTATCTGAAATTGGATATGAGTTTGTTCCAAAAGAAGCTACGAATTGGCGCTTTTTTAGAAAGGGAAAATGGAGAGCAGGTACTCATCATTTGCATGTTTATATTTATAATAGCGAAGAATGGAGAAACAATATTTTATTTCGGGACTTTCTAATAAGCCATGAATGGGCACGTGAAGAATATAGAGAATTAAAAGAGATGCTTGCTATTACATATACTTTTGATCGTGTGTCGTATACAAAGGCAAAAACGCCGTTTATTCGAAAAATATTAGAATTAGCTAGAACTTAATAAATTTATAGATTCTTATCTAACTAGTTTTGAAACCTCTTCCTATACTTTTTATAGGGAGGGGATTTTTTGTTTTTTTCATGACAAAATATATAAGTTCTAATTATTGGAGGCAAACTATTTTATTTATTTTGATATTTCGAGTACATTGGAAATATTAAGGGGGAATTAAGCAATGAAAGCTATTGTACATCAATATAAAAAAGGATTAGAGGGATTAGAATATAAATTTTCACCTGAGATAAGTCCTAATGCAGGTGAAGTAAAAGTAAAGTTAAAAGCTGCAGGATTAAATCATAGGGATTTATTTATTATAAATAATAGAAAAGAAATGGATCTATCATTAGTAATAGGGTCAGATGGATCAGGAGTTGTTACAGAAATAGGAGAAGGAGTTTCAAATATTAAACTACATACAGAAGTTATTATTAATCCTAGTATTGGATGGGAACATGCTACTGAAGTACCGGAGTTACCGGAAGTGCTAGGTGGACCGAAAGATGGAACGTTTGCTGAATATGTAATTGTACCAGCTGAAAATGTAGTAGAAAAGCCTTCATATCTTACTTGGGAAGAATCAGGTGTTTTATCTTTATCCGCACTAACTGCATATAGAGCGCTTTTTACAAAAGGTAGACTGAAGTGCGGCGAACACGTTTTAATTCCGGGAATAGGCGGTGGTGTTGCTACATTTGCCATGTTATTCGCGAAAGCAATTGGCGCAAAAGTGAGTGTTACTTCTAGGGTAGAGAATAAAAGGGAACTTGCTGAGAAATATGGTGCAGATATTTCTTTTCATAGTGCTGGAAATTGGGAAGAGAGCTTACAAGGTGAAAAAGTAGATTTAATAATAGATAGTATAGGTCCGGCAACTTTTTTGAAATATTTTGATGTATTAAAACCAAATGGAAGAATCGTGAATTTTGGTGCAAGCTCAGGAGATAAAATTGAATTACCATTACGCGCGCTATTTTACAATCAAATTGATATTATGGGAACATCCATGGGTAGCGGTGAGGAATTTAATGAGATGATAAAATTTATAGAAAAACATCAAATTAAACCAATTATTGATAAAGCTTACTCGTTAGAAGAAGCAATTCGAGCACTAAGCCGTATGGAACATGGAGAACAATTCGGAAATATTGTACTTCAAATGAATTAAAAAATATGATTTTGCAATTAGTATATTTAAATGAATATGTTATGTATCCCAAACATGAAAAAATACGAACCGCCTTATTATAAAGGCTTACCAGCTTTATACATAAATTGCGTATAAAATTTGTTTTATAATTGTCATATGAATAATAGTAAAATGAGGATTAGATGAAAAAAGTTTAAGCCTATTTTCATAATGGTATTGTATACTGTGTAAATCAAGAACACTTGTATGTAAGGAGAGAGTTTAATGAATTACACAGTATTTCAGTGGTTTAATAATTTTGCTGATTCATCCAAACTATTAGATACGTTAATGGTTGCTATTACAAATAGCGCTGCATACGTAGCCATTTTATTTATGCTTATCTTATGGTTTAATAATGGAAAGAAAGATAAGGCAATTAGAAAACAATATACAGTTTTATATACGACGCTTTCGGTTATTTTTGCATTATTAGTAAATGTTCTTATACACGCAGTATATTACCATCCGCGTCCGTTCGTATCACATGATGTACATCAATTAGTACCACATGCAGCAGATTCATCATTCGTTAGCGATCATTCTGTACTTGTATTTTCAATCGTCTTCGTATTTATTCTTAGAGGAGAAAAACTGAAATATATCGCGCTATTATGGGCAGTATTAGTCGGTATATCACGTATGTACGTAGGTGTTCATTATCCTTTAGATATACTTGGTGCAGCATTCTTAACACTTATTATGAGCGCATTAGTAATGCAAAGTGCACGTATGTTTGAACCAATAGCGAAACTTGTATTCAAAATGTATGCATTAGTAGCGAGACGAATTCCTTTCTTAGCGAAATATAACCATATCGCATAATTGTATTATAAAAAAAGTTCCCCTTTGGACATCCAGAGGGGAACTTTTTTATAGGAAATACGAAAAGAGTTTAGAGTGCTCTGTAATCAAGTTGTACTAATTAATATTTTGAAATTTCACGCACCGAATTTAAATTATATAAAATAATGACACAAAATAACAACAGTTAGTTTTGCATTGTTTTAAAGGAATTAAAAAGAAAACTTCGAAACATATAGTATCGCAAACAAAAATTACAAATTTAAAAACGTATCTTCGTACGAATCCATTCCAAAAGAGAGGAGATAAGTATGCAAAAACTCCAAACGAATAAAGGCGCTCGATATATGATGATTGCTTTTATTGTTTTGTTTCTTATTATGATTTTGCGTATATTCTATATTCAGGCAGTAGGAGTCGTGCATAATGTGAATGTAAAGGATCTAGCGAATGAACAACATAATAAAAAAGGTGTTTTAGAAGCGAATCGTGGCACTATCTATGACCAAACCGGGAAGGTGTTAGTACAAGATTCTACAACGTATCGAGTTGTTGTGAATTTAAAAGGAAAAGATAAAGTGAAAAATAAAGATGAAACCGCACAACAATTAGCCGATGCACTTGAAATTGATAAAGAAGAAGTATTGAAAAACTTGCATGAAGGGCGTACACAAGTTGAAATTGGAAAAATTGGTCGGAACTTATCTAGGGAAACGAAGGAAAAAATTAATAATTTAAAAATACCAGGTGTATCTTTTATGACGGAAAAAGCAAGAGTGTATCCGAATGAAGACTTTGCATCCTATATACTTGGTTTTGCTAGACCAGATGATAAAGGGAATACAGAAGGAAAGTTTGGGCTTGAAAAGAGTTTGGATAAATATTTGCGCTCTACAAACGGGAATATAGAATATGTGGGTACACGAAGGGGGATTCCGCTTACGAATGATATAGGTAAAGTAGAACCTGCTAAAAATGGGAATAACGTATATTTAACCCTTGATAAACAAATTAATAGCTTTTTAGAAGAAGCGATGAACAAAGCACAAGAGCATTATGATCCTTCTATGTTAATTGGAATTATTGCTGATCCAAAAACAGGAAAGGTTTTAGCAATGTCTAGTAAACCTAGTTACAATCCTAATGTAGGTGATATCGAATACTTTTTAAATGATCCGATTGCAAATGCATATGAACCAGGTTCAACAATGAAAGTTTTTACGTTAGCAGCTGCCATTAATGAAGGTGTATATAACGGAAAAGAATATTTTCAATCTGGAAAATATTCCGTGGGTTCATCTGATATAAAAGATCATAATGGTGGATTTGGATGGGGATCAATTACGTTTGATGAAGGTTTTGAAAGGTCATCAAACGTAGCTTTCTCTATTTTAGAAGATCAGTTACTGAAACCAAATAAATTTAAGCAATATATGAATAAATTTGGATTCAATCAAAAAACAGGAATAGATTTACCTGGTGAAAGTAAAAATACTTTATTATTAAATACGCAAATTCAACAAGTTACAACTTCTTTCGGTCAAGGTTCTACAGTAACTCCTATTCAATTAATCCAAGCGGCTACTGCAATAGCAAATGATGGGAAAATGATGCAACCATATATCGTTGATAAAATTGTAAATCCAACAAACAAAGAAGTTATTATGGAAAATCAACCGAAAGAAATTGGGAATCCGATAAAAAAAGAAACAGCGGACAAGGTTAGAAGCTTAATGGAGCGTGTTATAACATCTTCAAAAGGAACTGGTACAATGTATAAAGTGGATGGTTATCCAATTGGAGGTAAGACAGGAACAGCACAAATCCCGAATCCTGAAAACGGCCGATATATGGAAGGGAAAGAGAATTACATTTTCTCCTTTTTAGGAATGGCTCCAATTGATGATCCGGAGTTAATCGTATACTTAGCTATTAAGCAGCCAAAGTTAAAAGGAGATGAGTATGGAGCTCAGCCTCTTGCTGAAATATTTAAACCTGTTATAAAAAACAGCCTTGAATATTTAAAAGTGAAACCGTATACAGAAAAACAAATAGCTGATGCAGCGAAACAATCTCAATTAAAAGTGCAAAATTATGTAAATAAATCGATGGATACAATAGAGAAAAGTGTAGAAAAAGAGAAGCTACAGCCGGTAATTTTAGGAGAAGGAAAAATAATAAAACAATACCCACAGTCTGGCGAGGTAATAAGTGAAGGAGATCGTATATTTTTATTAGGAAATAACGCACATATGCCAAATGTAAAAGGTTGGTCCATGCGTGATGTTATGTATTTCTCTAAGCTTTTGAAATTAGATTTGAAAACTTCTGGTACGGGTTATGTAACGAGCCAAAGTATTGAAAAAGGACAAGGTTTACAAGAAGGAGATACACTAGAAATAGAATTAGAACCGCCGTTACAACCGTTAACAGAGGCGAATACAAATTAATTCAGGTATTTGGAAGGAGCTATATGAAAATGGCTCTTTCTTTAGAGTTATAAGTAATTTCACGCACCGTAATTTTTAGAAAAAATAATAAATAAGAGAATTAATAATAATACGTTATTAAATATCTGATTATTTTTTATTTACAGTTAAAATCATTTGTGATAATATGGAAAAAATCAAATGCATTGAAGAGAATAGTAAATAAAATGAATTTTTCACAGAGAGCTCCATTTAGCTGAAAAGGAGTAAAAATTCTTTATTGAATCAAGCCTCTGAGCAGTACACCGGAACCTGTTATGAAGGGGGTGGTGTGACGGGAGCTCCCGTTATAGAGCTATGGTATAAGCATGAATGAGAATGCAGTACCTGATAAGGTTAGTATGGTGACATATTAACAAACTAGGGTGGCACCGCGATGATAATCTCGTCCCTAAGATTAAAAGTCTTGGGGGTGGGATTTTTTTATTGTTGTAAAACAATTTGGAAAGCGGGGGCCAAAAATGAAAAACTTACTTAAAGATTGGAAATATCCTTTATTACTATTGTCCGGAGTTGGTATTGCGAATTTAGGGGCATGGATTTACTTAATAGCACTGAATGTACTTGTCTATAATATGGGTGGCTCAGCCTTAGCTGTTGCTACTTTATATGTAATAAAACCATTAGCCACTTTATTTACAAACGCTTGGTCTGGGAGTATGATTGATCGTTTAAATAAACGGAAGTTAATGATTCACCTCGATATATATCGTGCGTTATTTATCGCTATTTTACCTTTACTTCCGTCACTTTGGATTGTTTATGTATTCGTATTCTTTATAAGTATGGCCAGTGCAATTTATGAGTCAACTGCTATGACGTATATGACGAAATTAATTCCAGTAGAGCGAAGACAACGTTTCAACTCACTACGTAGTTTAATAGGATCTGGTGCATCACTAATTGGACCAGCAGTAGCGGGGGGATTATTAATTGCGGGTACACCAGAATTCGCTATATATATGAATGCTATAGCATTTCTCTTATCAGGATTAATTACATTACTTTTACCCAACCTTGATAAGAAAAAAGATTCGGATACAACTAGTAATACATTATCCCTTACAGTATTAAAAAAAGATTGGAGCACTGTTATAAATTTTAGTAGAAAACATGTGTATGTCGTATATGTGTATTTCTTATTTCAAAGTATGTTCGTATTAGCAACTGCTACTGATTCACTTGAACTATCGTTTGCGAAAGAGGTATTACTACTAACAGATAGTGAATACGGTTTTCTAGTTAGTATAGCTGGTGCAGGCTATATATTAGGTGCCATAACAAATACAATTTTGTCAAAGAAATTAGCACCTTCATTTCTAATTGGAATAGGATCATTATTCATCGCAATTGGTTATTTAATTTATGCCTTTTCAAATGTATTTTTAATAGCTGCTATTGGATTCTTTATTTTATCTTTTTCGATGGCATATGCAAATACAGGATTTTATACATTTTACCAAAATAACATCCCTGTTCATATGATGGGACGGATCGGGAGTATATATGGGCTTATTATTGCGTTAGTAACAATTTTTATTACAATATTATCTGGTGTTGCGACTCAGTTCATTTCTATACAACTTGTAGTTATTGTAGGGTCATTAATAATGTTATTTATCACTATCGTATTGTGTGTGTTTACTTTATCCCCATTGCAATCTAAGTTGTATTCTACTGAATCAATAAAGTGAAACTTTAATCAGTGGGGGTTTTGTTCATCCCCCGCTTAACTTCCACTGAATTTTGAGGTGGGGGTCTTACTGTCCGTTAATGCGGGATAAATTCGAAATAAACTTTGTGTTCTCATTAACAATTTATCGTATTCAATAAGAGGGTTCTTTCCCCTTTATATGGAAAAATTAATAAGGGGAAAGTACAATTTGGAAAGATAAGGGTGGTTGTCGTGATAAAAACAAAAGATGAGATTAATAAAATTGTAAAAGAAATACAAAAGGAAATAGATTTCTCTGGAGTAGTTTTAGTAAAAAAAGAAAAAAAACTAGTCTATGAAAAAGCATTGGGTTACGCAAACCAAAGTGAATGTATAAGCAATACGATACAAACAAGATTCGGCATTGCCTCAGGATGTAAAATTTTCACTGCAATTGGCATCTGTCAACTTGTTGAAAAAGGTGTTATTTCTTTTCATACAAAATTAAAAGATTGTCTAGAGATAAAATTTCCAAACTTTGATGAAGATATTACAATACATCAACTACTAACGCATAGCGCTGGTATACCAGATTATTTTGATGAAAGTATTATGGATAACTTCGAAGATCTTTGGAAACAAACACCTATGTATCTATTAAAGAGCTTAAAAGATTTTTTACCATTATTCCAAAACAGTAATATGATGTTTACACCTGGAAGTAAGTTTCACTACAACAATGCAGGTTTTATCATACTCGGATTAATAATAGAAGAACAGACGGGATTTAAATTTACGGAGTATATAGAAAAGAACATATTTAATCCAATTGGTATGAATGATTCTGGCTATTTTTCTTTAGATAGATTACCAAGACATACAGCACTAGGATATATAAAGGATGAAACTAACCAAAATTGGAGAACAAACGCCTACTCTATACCAATAAAAGGAGGAGCTGATGGAGGTGCATATGTTACTGCACCAGACATGCTGAAATTTTGGGCGGCACTATTTAATAATGAAATTTTAGGAAAGGAATATACAAAGTTACTTTTAACTCCCCACATTCAAGTAAATGATAAACAGTCTTACGGCTATGGAATATGGATTGAAACACGAGAAAACAAGGTATTCAAATATCATATAATGGGATATGATCCAGGCGTCAGTTTTCGCTCGTCTATATATCCAGAATTAGGAATCACTTTAGTTATTCCATCGAATAAAGGGGCAGGACCCGAAAAATTAATGACAGAAATAGAAAGAGCTTTTTAATTATATGGATATTAAAGAAGAGATACAAAAATAATTTAAACGGGTTCATGATAGTTTCTATTTTGAAAAATATTTTAGTTAACGAGAAACCCTTTATTTAGTAAATAAAGGGTTTTATAATTTCATAAAAATATATACAATTATATAGATTTTGGAATTCGAAAACATTACTATATAGTTGTAAATTTTAATTATTCATTCATATGAAAGGGCGTGTTAGCAATTTGTATATGATCAACGGTAGTTTGTTTATTATTTTAGGGGTTATTTGTTATTTAATTGTACGTGGAATATTAATTGGTACCAAAAATAAAAAACATGTGATTTGGTGGAAAGAAATAATAAGTTTTTTATTCGTGGTCTACATTTGTATGGTTGTTGCAGTAACTTTATTCCCTTTACCAATTGGTTTTCCTTCTAATGTTGAAAATCTGAATCGCTCGGTCAATATAATACCATTTGCATCAATTATTAAAGACATCAATCAAATTGGTAGTGCTTATGATGGGGATGCCCTGTTTATGATTGGTCTAATTGTAAGAAATGTAGGCGGGAATATTTTATTATTAATGCCTTTAGGATTTTCAGCACCAATCTTATGGGATAAATATACGAAATTCAAAAATAATATTTTATTAGGATTTGCTATATCAGTTAGTATTGAATTGCTACAATTAATTGAGTCTTTATTTAGTGGAGTGGGACGTATTACTGATATTGATGATGTGATCTGTAATGTTATAGGTTCTATTGTTGGATATTGTATTTATAATATCTTTTTAAAAGCTATTAATAAATTTAACATTCGATTGTTGGGTAAAACTAATTCTAAAGGTGTGGAATTAGTTGATAAATAGGAGTTTAAACGAGTTATTAAAAGCGTACGAGTAAAAAGTACGTCTTTTTATTTTTATAAATAATGCTTAAGGCTGATGAGAACTCACATTTTCCATCTTACACTTGAAAGTAGCTATTGTATTTCAATTATGGAATGAAAAGAGGAGAATATAATCTTTAAAGATAAACAAGTTTATAGGAGGATTCTAAATGGATATTTTACTTGTTGTTCTTATTATTGTTTTGATGCAAAGTAAAGAACGAAAAGTGAAAATAAACCGTATTTGGCTCATTCCGGCTTTGTTGTGCTTTGTAACAGTTCAGTCCATTATTCGTATGGGACAAATAACTTTGCTGCAAGGACTACTGTTTTTTGTAATGCTTGGAATTGGCTTAGGTATTGGAATTATACGGGGGAAAGCTTTAACATTTCGATTAGATAGTGAAACGGGTCATGTACTACGGAAAGGAAATTGGGTAAGTACAATAATTCTTCTTGTTATTTTAGGAGTAAAAATTATTATTAAACAAAGTATGTTTTCTGGTAGCACGCACCAGACACTAATGGTTGTAACAAATGCCTTTTTATGTATTACATTAGGCACCGTAATTAGTAGACGTTATTATATTTGGAAAAAATATAATGAATTAACACAAAAAGCGTAAATACATGCATCCCTTGTTTAACATTGTTGCGAACGGTAATACTAAATAACATTGAACTTTTACAACAAGGGATGATAATATGATATACATTTACACAGACTTCGGCGGTACACATACAACATCACTAGCTGCAGCATATCATTTAAATAAATTACCAACGGATCGTAAGTTAACAAAAGAAGAAATTTTGAATGTAGATTACTTTAATAAATTGAAAACAGAAGATATGGGAAAAATTGTTTTTCATGGAATAGACGAAAACGGTCATCCTGTATATACGATTGGATGTGGCGCATCAAAAGTTGTTGTACCAGCGATGAAGCATTTAGGAGAAATCTTGCAAAAACATTATCAAAGTCATGAAAAAATTATTTTTTCTAATACATCACCAACCGTACCTTTACCAATGACTTTTGGTGGTCTGTTTTCTAGAAGGTTCCATATCGATTTTATTGGCATACCGTTACTCGTATGGGGAGCAAAAATTTGCTGTGATAATATACAAAGGCTTGTTAGTTATACAAAAGAGGCAGGAAGATTAACGAATGATTATGTTGTAATTTTAGATAATGAAACTTTTAAATAGTATATGAATAAGAAGAAAATCGAGCAAATTCCTTGATTTTCTTTTTTATTTGTGGAATAGACAAGAAATAGTCACATTTAATATACATCTACTATAGCCAAAATAATAAAGTCCTGTTACTATTACAGGGATATTCTCTTTTTATAACATAAATATATAGAAAAATTAGAAAAGAGGAATTGAATTAAGGGAGGAACAACATGAAGCGTGTTGCTTGGATTACTGATAGTACAACTGCGAATTTTAAAACAGAAGGAGATAACTTTGTTATCCCAATCGAAGTTATTATTGATGGAATTTCGTACAAAGATTGTGAAGAAGGTGTACGTGAACGGGTTTATAATGCGTTAAACGAAGGTAAAATAGTCACTACTTCACAACCTAATATTGGGGAAATGGTAGAGTTGTTTACAAAATGCAAAGAAGGATATGAAGAAGGATTTGCAGTTGCTATTAGCGGAAAAGTAAGTGGAACCTATCAAAATATGAAGTTAGCTGCAGAAATGGCAGGTTTTCCATTAACTGTATTAGACAGTGAAACAACAAGTTATCCAATGGATGAATTAATTAGAAAAGCGAAATCGTTATACAATGATGGTATGACTTTACAAGATATACACAAAACATTAGTAGATGAAAAAAGAAGACCTTTTCATGTATTCCCAAAGAGTTTAAAAGGTTTATATGCGAGTGGTCGTGTAAAGGGTATTCAATTTTTACTTGGAAGTTTATTAAGTGTGAACTTAATACTAGAAGTAAAAGGTGGAGAGCTTTTACTTGAAAAGAAAGTTCGTAAAATCCAAAAATGTCGAGAATATATTAAAAATGAACTTGAAAAAGAATTACCAAAAGTACTTCATATGTTCCATGCTAACGATAAAGCTGGAGCGGAAGAATGGATTGCAGATATTAAACAAGCATTCCCCGAAATGGATTTCAAATTATATCCATTACCAATTTCATTTGCGGTTCATGCAGGTGAGGGAACAATAGCAATTAGTTATTAAAGTAAAACCCGTGAATCATTCACGGGTTTTTTCAGAGTGTTGGGAAAGACCTTATATACTATAAGGTCTTTTGTACCTCTTAAAATGACTTGAATAGCGTTTATTTGAGGTCATTAGGTAGTTAGAGATTGATGACTATCTTTAACGAAAAAAGTTGAAGTCATATTTTTAAATGCTAATAAATCAGAATATTCTACCTTTTATTTCTACAGTTACAATCTATTTACATATAAGATTATTAGGATTATATTAACAATGAAAGAGAAAACAATAGATGGAAGGGGATGTTTTTTATGTTTAAAAAAGCAGCACTAGGGATTTCATCGTTAGCAATCACAGCGTTCGTCGGATTAGGGATGGCAACAGAAGCTTCAGCTGGACCAGCAGCACCACTTACTTCACTAAACGTCGTACAAGTAGAGTCTGAGCTGGGCGGAGTAGAAACAATTAACCAAAACAGCTTTAGCACAACACGTAACCACGGGGGAAAATACTTATATATTACAACGAAAGAGATGGGATACGGTCAAAATCCGTTTACTAAAATGAATGGTTCTAATGTAAAAAGTATTGGATCCACAATAATCGGCGGAAAACCAATCGTTGGCTGGTATTACAAATGGGATGCGTCTGGACATCAACAAGGAACATTTGAATACCAAAAAACATCTATAAACGCGCCATTTAATACAATGCGTACGTCAATTTATATCCAATAATTTTTGAAAACGTTCGCACATATAGAATAGTTAAAAAGGTACTTCTAGGAGTACCTTTTTTTGATTTGAATCACGTTCATCTATATTTACAATTCCGATTCCATAGCAAGAACACTTCCCATAAAACAAAATCCTTAACGTCTATAAAATTTATATGAACGCGTAGTACAAGTCCGCTACAGTTAAAGTACGTAACTTTACATATTTCAACTCAATGAAAAAGGAAGAAACTGCAGTACTTACGCCGCAGTTTTAAATTCATCCATGAACTCACAGTTTTTAGATATATAGACATAAACGTACTACCTGCTACTCTTTTTTAAATTCAAGATTAAAAAAGAGTAGCTAAACTTATATAAGCTTAGCTTAATGGGTATGTGACGAAACTTTAAAATTAATTACATCTTTTTCATAGCATAAATAATTTTGTATAGGCAGATGAAAGGATTTTTTAAAATAATAAAGAAGTATGTATAAACAAATATATAAATGGTAGTGATTAGGATGAAAATCAGTAAGTTTGCAGAAGTAAATAATGTAAGTGTAGATACGATTAGACATTATATGGACCTCGGACTCGTTATTCCCGAGAAAAAAGGAAGTCACTATTTTTTTGACGAGTATTGTCAAAAGGATATAGAACTTATATTAGAGTACAAATGGCTAGGGTTTAGCTTGTATGAAATTAAAGAACTGTTTCTTTATAAAAATTTAGGGAAATCCTTAGACTATGAAAAGGATAATTTTTATCAATCTTTATTTAAAGTAAAATATGAAAAGATTGAACAAGAAATAAAAACTTTAGAGGAACGAAAATGCAAATTAAAGGAAGCGTTACATAATTTATCTATAGAAACTGAAATTTCGAGTTCAATTTTAGGGGTAGATTTAAAAGTACTTCATTTATTTAAATGTGTTAAGTGTAACGGAAATTTAATTCTTGAAGATGGCATTATTAATAAGAATCAAATTATTGAGGGAAAGTTAATTTGTAATTGTGGTGAAGAATACACGATTATTTCAGGGGTTTTAACAGCTGGCAACTCAGTGAAAGCGTATGAAAAGAAATCACTTGAAGATTCTATTTCGGATTATATTCATGAAACTGATACTGCTTTTTTGGAAAATGTTCAAAGAGGAGGAGAATGGGCGAAAAAGAAACTAATGCAATTAGATTTAAATGAAAAAATACTACTTGATTTAGGGTCTGGTATTGGGTTCTTTTTACGAAATATTTATGAAGAACTACCGGAAGAGTGTTTATATATTGCTGTTGATCGAGATTTGAATAAACTTTTACTTTTAAAAGATGTAATTGAGAGAAGAAATGTGAAAAGAAATATTGTATTTATCTGTGCCGACTTTCTAAACATACCTATTCAGAATAATTCTGTTGATATTGTAATCGATCAATCAGGTACAAGTAATTATAGTTTTGAATATGAGGAGTTCTTATTGTGTGAATTAAATTCCCTTTTTAAACACAATTGTTATTTATTAAGTTCATTTATTTTATTTAATAAATTTAGTATAAATAGCCAAATTGCACCTAGACTCAGAGAGAATTTTACATCTGCAAAAGTAACAAAAGAAATCGAAAATTTACAGTTTCAATCTATTGATGAAAGTACTTCAAATTATTTGATACGAGGGGGAAGGTACGAGGATTTCTTTGTTCAAGGAGAAGAAATTTATACATATTCATTTTTCGGAAAAAGATGGGGTTAACCCCATCTTTTATTTATTTTCCCTTAAAACTTTTCAAATAGTACATATTGCTATTGGGTTGACCCAAGAACTTACAATGTACGTAACACAAAGTTAGGCAGGGGGAAAAGTGATGGGAAGTTTACGATTACATATAGAAAATAAAAAAAGCAATCAAGAATTAAGAAATATTAGTTTATATTCAATTGCAAAAACAGTATCACTATTTGGTAGCTCTATTTATAGTTTTGCATTAGGATTGTATGTTTTACAAATAACCGGATCTGCGTTAAATTTTGCAATTTCGCTCATATTAGGAACGATTCCAATGATTGTTATGAATCCATTTGCCGGTGTCATTGCTGATAAGGTTGATAAAAAGAAACTGGTTATTTGTATGGATTTACTAAGCGGATTATTATTAATAACTGTTTATATATTAAGCAGCTATTATGGATTAAACTTATTCATCATTTATACTACTACCTTTCTTATGACAGTATTTACAACGTTTTTTGGAATAGGATTAGAGGCCGTAAAACCGAATATGGTTACTAAAGAACGGTTAATGAGTATTAATTCTATAAGTAAAATTATCGATTCTATATCTTTAATTTTAGGGCCTATGTTAGGGGGCATTGTTTTTGCAGTCTTTGATATGAAAACTTTTATAATTATTAACGGTATTTCATTTATCCTTTCGGCTATATCCATATTGTTTATAAACTTTAAATTGTGCGAGCAAAACATAAATGAGGAATGTTCAATTAGAGAAATTAATTTTATTGAAGATATAAAGGAGGGATACTCTTACTTATTGGAGCGGAAAAGCTTAAAAAATACTTTTAGTATTTTAATTTCACTTAATTTCTTTTTAGGCTTTGCTGTAACTGTTCCGTTGCCATACATTATTAACACAGTTCTCAATCTTAGTTCTAAGCAATTTGGTATGATTCAAGGGACTTTTCCGATAGGTATGATAGTTGGTGCAATATTAGTAAAAAAGATAACTGATTGTTTTTCTTATTCTTATCTATTGAAAAAAATAAGTTTTATGTTGGCAATTTTTATGATAGTTTCAGGAATACCTGTTTTATTTAAATCTATTGTAGTAAATAATTTGGTATATGTTACTACGTATTGCATGATTATGTTCTTTTTAGGGTTTATGATAGCACAAATTGATATTCCTTTAATGTATTTCATGCAAAATGAGATTCCTGAAGAATATAGAGGAAGAGTTCTTAGTATTGGATTAAGCTTAGGTAAAATAATGCAGCCAATAGCACTTGCAATATCAGGACTATTATTAAATTTCATTCCAGCCTACACGCTTCCCATTGCAGGGGGGATTGTATTTTTTACTTTGAATAAAATTTTAACAAATAAGTTAAATTTAGAAATTCATTCAAAAGATTATAGTGTTTAACGTAACTTAAAAAGCGCAGGATCAGCATCCTGCGCTTTTCTATCGTAATTCAGCTGTTTTTCTAATAACAATTTTATCAATATCATCTTCTTCATCACCAATAAATAATCCTCGTTCTTTTAAATACGCTTCAAAATATAAATCAGCTTCAGCGCGTTCATCATATGGCTTTACAGAGAGAACGAAACCTAATTTGTTTTGTTCTTCTAAATGAGAAGTGGAGATGTAAGCCGGTACATTATGGCGTAAAAAGAGTTCTTTAACCGGAATAATCATATCTTTCATTAATTTCGTTAGCATACCCATTTCAAACTCGAAATTAAAGCGATCTATACTAGACAAATCAGCGAATACTACACCGATAAAACCTGTATTAAATACTTCTTGATATTCTACATCTTCGTCATGGTCGCCGTAAAAATTCTTTTCGATTAAATAATTTACAAAATAAGCAACGCCATCACTTTGTTCAAATGGTTTCGTTGAAAGAACAAAACCAATTTTCTTTTGTGTATGTAAATACACACATGACATGTATGCTGAAATGTTATGTTCTTTAAATAAAGCACTTGTTGCTCCAGAGAGACCATCTAATACGCGATGAACAATTTGAAGTTTTTTACGAGCGAAATAATAGGATTTCTTTTGTAACTCCAATGTATCAATAAAGACAGAGCCGATAAAGCCTGTATTTGAAATAATAGGTGCTTGCTTTTTTCTTCCTCTGCGCTTTAATGGAGCCATTGTTAAAATCATCCCTTCATGTACGTTTAAAATAAAAAGAACATTTGTTCGTATATTTATATTTTACTATTAAAACGCTATAAAGTAAAGGGTTTTTGATGAAAATATAACAAAAAAGACACCTTATAAAAGGTGCCTTAAACGCTGTAAGGAATAGGGTTTACCCTAACTATTTATATTATGATACAGAAACAATCTCTTCTGTATCTTCTACATCTAAATGACAGTCCATAGTACGAACATCTTGATCTTCATGACTTCCGAAATAAATAGTAATTTTCATATGTATCGCTCCTTTATTCTAGGAATACCTAAAATAATTACTAGTAATGTTAATATTTATTATATACCACTTTTTTCATTCCGACAACGTTATATCATTTTTAATTATTTTAAACTATAGAGCACAATTTAAAGAAGTACTTTTTATAGAAAAAGGTAAATTTCTAATATGTTATATTTAATATAGAAGGATTCGAGTAGTACTTTTTATGAAAAGGAGAACTATTGATGAATTATAAACAATTACTAATAGATAACTTTGTGTTTAAAACTTCATATGTTGCGCAATTTGTGCCCGGAATGAGTGTAAAAGAAACGAAAGATTATATTTCTGTTGATTGCGGATTACCTGCCGATACATTCAATGTTATTACTCTACTAAATAATAATTTAACGGAAGGGATTGAGAAATTATATAAGGAGGTATTCTACTATAATCAAAAAAATTTCCAATGAGTATTTGGTTATGGGATGAGGAGCAAGAGCGAGATATAAAAAGCGAGTTAATTAAAATCGGTTTAAAAGAAGCGGAACAGAATATTGCGATGGTAGCAGACTTAGAAACAATTTCTCCACCAATAAACATGCCAGTAAGTTTTACAATTCAAGAAGCATCTTCATCTGGAAAAATAAAAAAATTTGGAGAAACATTAGCTAATCTATTCGGCACATCAGAAGAAGGTATACATGTACAAGCATTCTATAATCAAATTTCTAATCTTGATTTATGGAACAGTGAGGATATGAAACTATTTTTAGGATTTTATGAAGGTGAAGTCGTAACTGTTGGTTCATTGATATGTTCAAAAGATAGTATTGGTATTTATGACATAGCAACTAAAGAAGAAATGAGAGGACGAGGATTCGGATCTACTATGTTCAATTTCCTTCTGCAAGAAGCACAAAAATTTAAAAATACTTATTGTGTATTACAAGCTTCACACGATGGAATCAATATTTATAAAAAATCGGGATTTCAAGCTATCGGTAAAATGACTGTATTGGAAAATCGACATTTAATTGAGTAAATCATTCTAGTTAAATCGTCTTTATATAGGAGCTTATAAATCGTTATGAAAAAGATATATCTTGTTACAATAATTTGTGCCTTTATAGTAATAAGTATCTTTGTTTTTCAGAAAATAAATGAACATAAGTATACTAAAGCTATTAATCAATCAAATCATATAAAAAATATCGCACATAGAGGTGCTTCTGCGTACGCACCTGAACATACAATAGCAGCATATAAATTAGGACAACAAATGAATGGAGATTATATAGAAATTGACCTCCAAATGACAAAAGATGGACATTTAGTGGCTATGCATGACGAAACCTTAAATCGTACAACAAATGGTACTGGGCTAGTGAAAGAGCATACATTAGAAGAAATAAAGCAACTAAATGCAGGTTCTTTTTTTAATGAAAAATATCCGAACTTAGCAAAGAAAGAATTTGAAAATGCTAAAGTCCCAACATTAAAAGAAATTATTGAAACGTTTGGGCATAACGCGAACTATTATATCGAAACAAAATCACCTGATGAATATTTAGGAATGGAAGAAAAATTATTAGAAATTATTAATTACTACGAAATACAGGATAAAGTTATTATTCAATCGTTTAGTGAAGAAAGTCTACAAAAGATTCATAGCTTAAATAGTAATATATCCATAGTACAATTATTACCTTATAAAAAAGCAGTTCAATTAACAAAATTAGAGATAGAAAAGTATAAAATGTACTGCATAGGTCTTGGTATGAATTACAAATATATCGATTCAGATTATGTAAAGAAAATAAAGAAAAGTGGATTAGAAGTTCATCCATTTACAGTAGATAATGAAAATGATATGAAAAAGTTACTTGCATGGGGAGTCGACGGGATGTTTACCAATTATCCAGATCATTTACATTCAATATTGGATTTGAAAAATTATGAATAAGTAGTGTTATTCATAAAGGGAAAATTTACACAACCTGTATACTAGGATTATCAATGCAAGAAGGCATGTATCATATCAAAAGAAAATACCAAAAACCGCAACTGGAAGACCTAGGTTGTGGTTTTTTATTGCTTTGATTTCAGTTTACAAAGTTTGAAGCTAGAAGTGAAAACCTTTTTAGATGAATTGGCTTCTTATGTATTTGTACTTCGTATCGTTCTAGGTATATGTACAACCCATGAGACGAATTTTGCATATGATAATAGAAAAGGAGATGTTGCATATTGAAATATCACAATAGAAATGTAAGTAATCTGAATAAATTAGCGGATAATACGAAAGCTGCCGCTTTTAAGTGGTATCAGTACTGCATTGACAATGGTATTGAAGTGTTAATTTACGAAACAATCCGTACGGTCGAGCGACAACGTGAATATGTTCGTAAAGGAGCATCGCAAACGATGCGCTCATATCACTTAGTAGGACAAGCATTAGATTTTGTTCCAATTCAGTCGAATGGTACAGAAGATTGGAATAGCTATAATAAAGAACCGTGGGCATCAGCAATTCGTTATGCTAAACAAATTGGCTTTGAATGGGGCGGTGACTGGAAAGGATTTGTGGATAGTCCGCATTTGCAATATAACTACAAAGGGTATGGAACGGATACTTTTGGAAAAGGTTCTCAAAACGTAGCGACTCCTCCTCCAACGAATGATGGTGTAGGGGTAGCTTATATTAACGGTAGCAATGTAAATTTACGAAAAGGACCTGGTACTGGATATGGTGTTATTCGCCAATTAGGGAAAGGAGAGTCCTACAAAGTATTTGGGCAATCAAATGGCTGGTTAAATTTAGGTGGCGATCAGTGGATTTATAACGATCCATCATATATTCGTTATACGGGAGGAAATGTACCCGCAACTTCACAATCATCAAACGATGGTGTAGGCGTAGTTACTATAATAGCGGATGTATTGCGTGTTCGTACCGGACCAGGAACAAATTACGGTATTGTGAAAAATGTGTACCAAGGTGCAAAATATCAATCGTTTGGATATAAAGATGGTTGGTATAATGTTGGTGGAAATCAATGGGTTTCTGGTGAATATGTTACATTTGTAAAGTAAAAATAAGAGCCGTCCTGTTGGGCGGCATTTTATTATAGATGTTCATAGGACGAGTGCTCATAATATCATTCGTAATATATAGAGTATAATTTTTCATTCTAATAATCAGAAAGTAATCAAAATGTAATTAATTTTAACTACGCTTTTTATATTTTTTTGATACACTGGCTACGAGGGGGATACCAATTAATGTGGGTAAAAACCAAAACCATATTGGCGGAAGTAAATTTATAATGGGAATATGGATGCCGACATTTACTAAAAGTGCGGTGACTGCACCTATATAAGAACCTAACATACCTCTAATGTGGTGATGGAGCCAATTTTTCCAACGTTTTTTTCGTGCGAGGTATCCATAAATTGCAAATGAATAAGAGAAGATTGCTACATAAAATAAATATGCGATTTTATCCCAGTTGATAATGGATAATATTATTGCCGTAAGGGTAATGACAACATAGGATGCATGATATATCTCGCCCCATTCAGTATGTTTTCCTTTCTTCTTTTGAGCAACCATCGCTACAATACCAGTGATTAAGCATATTGTTCCAAATAGTATGTGTATGGTTAAAAGAATGTTAAAAATGCTCATAATAATTCCTCCTTTTTTATTTTTATAGTATTGCAGTATAGGAGAAAAGTTGAAACATATTGTTTGTTGGCCTTAATATATTGAAATAAAGGTAATCCTAGAACAAATTTAAACGGACAAATTTTTCTTGATTTTAGTGAGCCACGTATTACGTGAAATGAAGGAGAGACTTCCATGTTTACATCTATTACATATTTACAATCAGGGAATGACAAACAACAAAAGGTATATGATGTTTTAAATAAACTAAACATAATGGAGGATTTAGCTTTGTATAGTCCCGTTCTTTGCGGGACAATCCCTATAAGAATTGATACTCTCCAATCTGACTTAGATATAGTAATGGAAGTACATAACTTTGATGTTTTTGAGCAGGAAATGAGGTCTTTATATGGTTCTTATAGAGGGTTCAATATAAAAAAGAAAAAAATGAAAGGTACTGAATCGATAAAGGTAAATTTTGAATTCGAAGGTTTTGAATTTGAATTATTTGCTCAGCCTAAGCCAGTGCGTAACCAAAATGCATATAGACATATGATAGTAGAGCACATGCTATTAATGCAGCATTCACATATAAGGGAAGAAATTCTTCGCTTAAAAGAGAACGGTATAAAAACAGAACCTGCTTTTGCTCAAGTATTAAACATTGAAGGAGATCCTTATGAAGGACTTATTGTGTTGGGGCAGGAAATGCGGTTGTGGTAAATAAGATACATAAAAACTCCTCTATAGAAAAAGAGGAGTTTTTATTATGCCATTAGCTTACGGATTAATTCACTCAGCAATTTAACCCCGTTAGTCATTTGTTCTGGAGAAGCATATCCATATGATAAACGAATGTACTGATCTGATTCTTCTTCATAAATACGTCCTGGATTTAAAAGAATTCCTTTTGATAGTGCCTCTGAAAATAGTTTTTTCATCGGAATGTTATGTACAACCTTTAGCCATATAAAAAATCCACCACTAGGAATATCCCACGATGCAACATCTGCACAATATTTATTTAAAGCCCGTATCATGATTTGTCTTCGTTCTTTTAGTTGAATTCTTACGTTTGCAACATGTTCTTCATAAAAACCTTTTTTTATCCATTCAGCAGCAACTCTTTGGGATAACGAACTCGATCCATAGTCTGTTTGCATTTTTATATCTGACAATCTTTCAATAACTGGTTCAGGTCCAATAATCCATCCAATTCTAAGTCCTGGGCTAAGTGTTTTAGATAGACTACCAACATATAATACATGTCCATGTTTATCTATTGATTTTAAAGGAGCTGGAGGGGGTTCATCAATCCATAACTCACGATAAATATCATCTTCAATAATAGGTAACTGTTCCTTTTCACATATCTTTATTATTTCTTTTCTTCGTTCTTGAGACATTAATATCCCAGTTGGGTTTTGAAAACTAGGAATAGAATATAAAATGTTTTTCTTTTGACTGTATTTAATGCGTTTTAATAATTCGTTAGGTAAAATACCGTGATGATCCATAGCTATACCAGATAAATTTATATTTGCTGATTGAAATACATGAAGTGAATATAAGTAAGAAGGTTGTTCAAGTAAAACAGTTGATTCTCTATGCAAAAGACCAATTGATATTAATTGCAATGCTTGTAATGCACCAGAGACGATTAATATAGAACCCGGTGATACATGTATTCCGAATGATTTTACGTATTTACTTATTGCCTCACGTAACGGTAAAAAACCTTTTTGTTCTTCGTATCCGAAATAATCTAATTCGTCACTTACGTTTTTCATAATGGACTGCATCGTTTTTAGCGGGAAAAGTTGAGGTGCAAGTTCACCTTTACTAAGATGGATAAGTGTTTTATTTGCTTCTGCTTCATTTATTTCTCGTACCATTAACTTGCTAGGTTTATGAATACCAACTTTTACATATTCACTCCAATCAGGCGGGGGATTCGTCGCTAATAATGACCATGTATTATTTGTTACAACTGTTCCTGCTCCGATTTTCCCTTGAATTAAGCCATCTGCCATAAGTTCATCGAGCGCAGTTATTACAGTACTTCGATTTACATGAAATAATTTTGCTAACTGCCTTTGACTAGGGATCTTACTTCCGATCGGCCATTCTCCGTTTTCGATTTTTTCTTTCATATAATCTACTATCTGCCGATATTTAGGCAGTTTTTTATTCGTTGTCATAAAAAAACTCCCTCGTTCAATTTAAAAATGCCAAGTGGTTGGTTTTTACGATAAATAACTGGTTGAAGACATTGTATCAACTATTAAATATGATGAAAAGAAATAATTGGTAATTTAAAAATGGTTGGTTTATTAGAAAGGGAGAGAAAACATGCATAATAAAAAATGGGATTTACGCATTATATATGCACACGCGTTTACGATTCTTATATGGGGAACTGCTTTTCCGGCAATTCGTATGGGGCTTGAATCTTATACACCTGAGCATCTTACTTTACTACGCTTATTAATCGCTTCATTTATACTTCTGTTGTTTTCTTTTATCTACAAGTTACGGCTACCGGATTTAAAGGATATCCCAGCAATTTTTATGTTCGGTGCTTTAGGATTCACTTTTTATCACATTGCATTAAACTACGGCGAAAAAACAGTAAATGCTGGTTCTGCAAGTTTAATTGTTTCGGTCACACCTATAGTAACGGCAATTCTTGCTTCTATATTTTTAAACGAAAAAATGAAATTAAATGGTTGGATCGGTGGTGTAATTAGTTTTATAGGAATTGCTCTCATATCATTTAGTCAAGGAGATAGTATTCAATTAAATAGTGGGGGATTATTTATATTATTTGCAGCAATTTCAGAAAGCCTATATTTTGTTTTCCAAACTTCTTACTTAAAAAAGTACGGCTTCTTACCATTTACCATATATACAATTTTATCTAGTACTGTATGTATGCTTATTTTCTTACCGGGAATGTATCAAGAAATACTAGCAGCTCCTCTTGAAGTGAATGTGAGTGTTTTATATTTAGGCTTATTTCCAACAGTACTCCCATATATCGCATTGGCCTATATCATATCTCATGCTGGTGCTGCTGAGGCAACAAGCATGAGATATTTAACCCCAGTAACTGCATGTTTTATTGCTTGGTTATGGTTAGGAGAAGTGCCAACTTTAGTTTCGATAATTGGCGGAGGGATTACTATACTTGGTATCGTGATTGCTCATATACCAGTATTAAGAAAAGAAAAACATAGGAATTTAGCAAATAATCAATCCGTATAATGTAATTCAATAATGATTTTATGATACTTTTTCATATAGTTTCTTTCTTATGTTGATAAATATAATATTTTGTATTTCAGTTAAATATTGTATGTTACATTTTATGTAGTAAGCATTTTAAAAGGAGATGACAACATAATGAATGGAAAAAGAAATATTTTCACATGTATTTCTATTATAGGAATCGGTCTAGCTAGTTTTTCTAGTTTTAGTTTCGCAGCAAATGTAACGGACAATTCAGTACAAAATTCTATTCCCGTAGTTAATCAACAAGTAGCTGCTGCAAAGGAAATGAAACCATTTCCCCAGCAAGTTAATTATGCAGGTGTTATAAAACCTACTCATGTTACACAGGAAAGTTTAAATGCTTCTGTAAGAAGTTACTACGATAATTGGAAAAAGAAATATTTGAAAAATGATTTATCTTCTTTACCTGGTGGTTATTACGTAAAAGGAGAGATTACGGGTGATGCGGATGGGTTTAAGCCACTTGGAACTTCAGAAGGTCAAGGGTATGGGATGATAATTACAGTATTAATGGCTGGTTATGATTCGAATGCTCAAAAAATCTATGACGGTTTATTTAAAACAGCAAGAACTTTTAAAAGTTCTCAAAATCCTGATTTAATGGGATGGGTTGTTGCAGATAGTAAAAAAGCACAAGGTCATTTTGATTCTGCTACTGATGGGGATTTAGATATTGCGTATTCTCTTCTTCTTGCTCATAAGCAGTGGGGATCTAATGGAACAGTTAATTATTTGAAAGAAGCACAAGACATGATTACAAAAGGTATTAAAGCTAGTAATGTTACAAATAATAACCGACTAAATTTAGGAGATTGGGATTCTAAAAGTTCACTTGATACGAGACCATCTGATTGGATGATTTCACACCTCAGAGCATTTTATGAATTTACAGGTGATAAAACTTGGCTTACTGTTATTAATAATTTGTACGATGTTTATACGCAATTTAGTAATAAGTACTCTCCAAATACAGGACTTATTTCAGATTTCGTTGTAAAAAACCCACCACAACCCGCACCTAAAGACTTCTTAGAGGAGTCAGAATATACAAATGCATATTATTACAATGCTAGTCGGGTACCATTGAGAATTGTAATGGACTATGCGATGTACGGCGAGAAAAGAAGTAAAGTCATTTCTGATAAAGTCTCTTCATGGATTCAAAATAAAACGAATGGAAATCCTTCTAAAATTGTGGATGGTTATCAATTAAATGGATCTAATATTGGTAGTTATTCAACTGCTGTATTTGTTTCACCGTTTATTGCTGCAAGTATAACGAGTAGCAATAATCAAAAGTGGGTAAATAGCGGTTGGGATTGGATGAAGAATAAGAGAGAAAGCTATTTTAGTGATAGTTATAATTTATTAACTATGTTATTTATTACAGGAAATTGGTGGAAACCTGTACCTGATGATAAAAAAATACAAAATCAAATAAATGATGCAATTTATGAAGGATACGATAATTAATTAAATTTGAGAATGGTTACTTAAGAAAGGAATTAGCATACGCTAGTTCCTTTTTAATATTTTGTAGAACATTATCCATTCTAAAATTCGCATAGATATACTTGCTTTTTTCATATACATAGTTATTGATGACTCTATGTTTTTATGAGGGGAGAGTATTTCTTGGAAAAAGTATTATTTTTCGGAGACCCAGGTATTGATGACTCATTTGCCATTATGTATGGTTTACTGCATCCCGAAATTGAAATTGTAGGTATTGTAACTGGATACGGAAATGTTGAGCATATACATGCTGCACATAATGCAGCGTATATTTTACAGTTAGCAAATAGACAAGACATTCCTGTCATTAGTGGTGCAACAAAACCACTTACAGAAGAAATTACTACGTACTACCCTGAAATTCACGGAGCAGAAGGATTAGGGCCCATCCATGTTCCAGAAAGCGTATTATCTATTCCAATATACAATTTTGGTAGTATCGCTGCGATTCTTGTAAAGTACGGAAAAGATTTAACGATTGTTGATGTAGGAAGATCTACCTCGTTAGCAATTGCTTTTAATTTATGGAATGATTTAATGCTAAATGTAAAAGCAATATATTTCATGGGTGGTGTTTTTTTAGAAGTAGGAAACGTTACGCCGTTAGCAGAGGCAAATGTGTATGGAGATCCGATAGCAAGTAAAATTGTTTTCCATCAAGCAAAGAATTTATTAATATTCCCTTTAAATGTAACAAACAAAGCTGTGTTAACACCAAATGTATTTAGCTATATTCAAGCTAATACAAAGAATCCATTTCATATGATAATGAAACCAATGTATGACTACTATTTATCTGCATACCAAAAACTTAATCCATCTATCGAAGGACCTTTGCTACATGATGTGGTTGCAATAAGTGGATTAGTAAATCCAAGTTTTTTTGAATTTGTGCATCGTACAGTAAATGTAGATACATACGGAGGTACGAAAGGACAAACATTTGCTGATTTCCGCCCTAGCTCTATACCTGAAGGGGCCCATATAGCATTAGAAATAGATGAACAAAAATTCATTCAAGATTTTATAAAAATCATGTTATAAGTTGTTGTCGAAAAAGGGAATTATTTCAATGCGTTGAATATAAAAATACATCCCTCTAGATAAAGGAGCGTACAATATTGAATGTCCAGTTAAAGGTTGTTACGAGAGAAAATTGGGAAGAAGCATTAAAGCTACAAGTTAAAGAAAATCAGTTGAAATTTGTTCCATCCGTAGCAGTTTCGCTTGCTAAAGTATATATAAAACCAGATGGTGACAATGTAGAGTACATACCATTCTCTATATACGTTGGTGACCTTATGGTTGGTTTTGTAATGCATGCAGTTGTAAGAGAGACATCAGATATGTATTGGATTAACGGATTTATTATTGATCAAAAGCAGCATTACAAGAAAGTATTAATATAATAAAAAATACTTTTAAATCGTGTAAAGAAATTAGATTAACCGTACATAAAGATAATATCTCTGCAAAGAAACTATATGAACGATACAGTTTCAAATCATTAGAACAGGAGTATGATGGCGAGCAAGTATATCGTTTATTTGTTTAACTATTAGGAAGTAAAGGCGTGAAATGAAATATGCAATTTACTGAAGTGAAAATTGAAGTGTTCATTCCTGAAGAATATATTGAAACATTAAGGGATGAATTAAATAAAATTGGAGCATGTAAAACGGGCGAATATGACCATTGTCTTTCCTATAGTTCAGTGAAAGGATATTGGAGACCGTTAGACGAGGCATCTCCTTTTAATGGAGAAATTGGTCGAATATGCGAAGGGCAAGAATGTAAAGTTGAAATAAAGTGTAAACGAGAACTTGTAAAAGATGCTCTTGAAGTTATTAATGATATTCATCCGTATGAAACACCTATGATTTATATTATACCAATACTAAATGACTATTTTGAGCAACTATACATTGAATAACTAGGAGGAATATCAATTGAAAAGTAAATTACATCATATTGTACGAGCAGTCATGATAAAAGATGAAAAATTATTAGTTGCTGAATATATTGGCCATCATTATTTTTTACCTGGTGGCCATGTTGAAATTGGAGAATCAGCAGAGAATGCATTAATAAGAGAGTTAAGAGAAGAACTTGGAGTAAACTGTAGTATACAACAATTTTTAGGAGTCATAGAAAATCAATGGCAAGATAAAGAAGTGCTTCATCATGAAATTAACCACATTTTTGAAGTAGAGTCACAAGATTTACATACGGACTTACCACCGAAATCTAGCGAGTCTCATTTAGCATTTCAATGGATAGATTGTAATAAAGAAGCCATAAATCATTATGAAATCATGCCAATGCCTTTAGTGAAGGAATTACTAGAAAGAAAGTTAAGTGATGAACTACTAAATTGTTGGATTAGTAATTTTTAAATCACTTTATTTATAGTAACTACGTCCATCGAATGAATATAAAGAAAATAGGCTGAAAAACAAGGTACATCACCTAGTGTAAGTTCATATTTTGTTGATGTACGCATTTAGTCTATAGTCTTGTTTCTACTTTGTTCACAAGAATTTATTAACTTTAATATTTGGGCGGAATTTATATTTATAAATGGAGGGGTTCTTAATGAATCAGTTTCAACATGAACTACAAACATTAAATCTTAATGATTATCAAACTGGTAATGTTGTGTATTGGGATCAACAACAAAGTCAATATCCATACTACTACATTCAAGACGATGCACGTCGTTGCGGAGGATGCGGAGGTTGTGGTGGACGCTGTGGCGGTTGTGGCGGCGGTAGATGTGGTGGCTGTGGTGGACGTTGCGTAGGTTGCGCTGGTTGTTTTGGTTGCTTTAATTGCTGGAACTGGTGGATTATTTAAATATAGTACATCATTAATATTTTATATGAAAGAAAGGTGTAAATACTGTTTATACTTTTCTTTCATGCTGTAATTTTGTATTAGTGTTAAGGGGGATTTATTTGTATACATACGAAAAGTTGATTTCTTGGGTAGAAAATATAAAAGAAAAAAATCAAAGTTCTGCTGCAGCACTTTGTATTATAAAAGATAATAAAATCGTGCTAGAGCATTATAGTGGTTATCACTCAAATACATCTACAAGCAAGAAAGTAACAGCACCTTCACAATTTAACGTTGCTTCTGCTAGAAAAAGTTATTTAGGATTAATAATAGCGTATGCGCTTTATGAGGGGAAAATAAACTCTATTGATGATGAAGCGATAAAATATTTTAAAGACTTTGATCCTGTATTGCTTGGTAAAACGACGATAAGACATTTAGTAACACATTCGCACGGATTAGAAGAAACGAATGACGGGACAATTTTTCGTGAATTTGAACCGGGACAATCATGGGCGTATAGAGATATTAATGTAAGAATGATGACACTTCTTATTTATCAGCTATATAACAAAAGTTTTCCTGAATTGTTAAAAGAGCGTGTTTTTAAACCTGCTAAATTTCAAGAAACAGGATGGAGAATACAGCAAGATGAAAATTTGGTTGAAATTATTAATAATCCAAATGAAGACCCGATAAGTGGAATTGGTACAGTAAATGATGGTACTGAAAAAAATCTATTTGTCTCAGCTAGAGAATTTGCGCAGTGGGGCAATCTTCATCTAAATCAAGGCATGATACATGATAAACAAATCGTTCCAAAAGAAGTTATAAAAATTGCTACGAGTTTGCAGAGTCCAACATTTATAAACAAAGAGCTACCACAAAATGGGGTGTTTTGGTTCATCCAAAATGAGCCTGCACAATTAAGCGAACTTGGTGAACGTATTCCAAAAGGGTCGTATCAAATATTAGGGATTACTGGACCGACTATTTTAGTAATACCTGAATATAATGTAGTTGTTGCAAAAATGTATAATAAAAGATATAACTACGGCGGTGATAATTACTTATATTATTTACGTGAATTTAGTAATTTAGTCGCTGATACATTTAGTAACCGTATTAGGGCATAATTACTCCTATAACAAAAAGGGGTGATTGAAAGTGAAAGATAAAGTGAACAAAAATAAAAAGCAAAATATAAAAGATGTAAATACAGAGCAAAATGCAATTTATAGCGATCCTAAAGATGCAGCTAATATGCAAACTGTACCGCAGCCGAAAGATTTTGATGAAATCGAATATTAATTTTTCATCCGACTATATGATGAATGAAAAATACGTCTTAAGTCTCATAACATTTAAGAAATTATTTGATAACATATATACATAAGCATTTGAAAATGTCTTATCTTAACAAAGCTTTCTTTAGAAATATCTGATATAACCTGCAAAAGGCACTTCTTTATGAAGTGTCTTTTTGTGTATATGAACTTAATTACCATTTTCCGTACAGTATCTTGTAATTTATGATGGATATACTAACTGTGAAAATTCATGTCAAGATAAAAGAAGGGGACAAGTTAGTATGAAACAAAGTTCTATAAATCCGTTACTAATTGTTCTAGGTACAATCATTGTTCAAATTGGCCTTGGAACAATTTATACATGGAGTTTATTTAATCAACCCCTTGTAAGTAAGTTTGGATGGAATCTTAATTCAGTAGCGATAACTTTCTCCATAACAAGTTTTTCTTTATCATTCTCAACTTTATTTGCAGCAAAGTTGCAGAAAAAATTAGGACTTCGAAAACTTATTGCTACTGCAGGAATTGTTTTAGGACTCGGCTTAATACTTAGTTCACAAGTTTCTTCTTTACCACTATTATATTTATTAGCTGGTGTCGTTGTTGGTTATGCGGATGGAACAGCTTATATTACATCACTATCTAATTTAATTAAATGGTTTCCAAATCGGAAAGGGCTTATTTCAGGTATATCTGTATCAGCGTATGGAATGGGCAGCTTAATCTTTAGATATATAAACGGAAATCTTATCGATAACCTTGGTGTATCACAAGCATTCTTATATTGGGGTATTATCGTGTTACTTTTAGTGTTAATCGGATCGTTCTTCTTACGTGAGGTAATTGTAAGTAATGCTGTAACTGAAACATTACACAATGACTATACTCCGCGTGAAATGATGCGAACGAAACAAGTATATCTCCTATTTTTTATGTTATTCACCTCGTGTATGGGTGGTTTGTATTTAATAAGTATGGTAAAAGATATCGGCGTACAACTCGTTGGACTTAGCGCAGCAACCGCTGCAAACGCCGTTGCTATGATTGCAATCTTTAATACAGTAGGTAGAATCATTCTTGGGACGTTATCAGATAAAATCGGCCGAATGAAAATTGTCTCTGCAACGTTTATTATTATAGGATTGTCAGTCTTTACTTTAAGTTTTATTCCGCTAAATTACGGAATCTATTTTGCTTGTGTAGCAAGTGTCGCCTTTTGCTTCGGTGGTAATATAACTATATTCCCAGCTATTGTCGGAGATTTCTTTGGATTAAAAAACCATAGTACAAATTACGGCATTGTCTACCAAGGTTTCGGATTTGGTGCGCTTGCAGGATCATTTATTGGAGCGATACTCGGGGGATTTCAACCAACTTTCATTATAATCGGTGTTTTAAGTGTTATTTCCTTCATTATTTCAATATTAATCCGTCCACCAACTGCAGAAAAGAAAAAGGAACTAAAACATTTACATCGGAAAGTTGCTTAATTTTAAAAAGAGTCCTCATGTTAGGGCTCTTTTTTATTCCATTAACTTTGCTTCTTTACTAACTCATTAAAGACAGGACAATATCATTATAAAATTGAATAGATAAGTAAAAAGGAGCGTGACACTTAAAATGAAAATAGTACAGCAGTGGGTACAAGAAGATAGTGATTACATAAGAGAGAAAGTAATTGAATATAATCAAAAATATCTCGCAGATGAAGAAAAAACACCTTCAGAAAAGGTTAGTTTCATAGTAAGAAATGAAAAAGAAGAAATCGTAGGTGGGGTAACAGCAATAATTTTTTGGCACCATGTACACGTTGACTTTCTATCGGTTTCTGAAGAATATAGGCATGAAGGTTACGGAAACAAGTTAATAAAGCTTATTGAAGAATTTGCAATTGAAAAAGGGTGTAGGTTAATTAATTTAAATACCTTTAGTTTCCAAGCTCCTGATTTTTATAAGAAACATGGATATAAAGTAATTGGAGTAAGTGAAGATCATCCGAAAGGACATAATCATTATTATTTAGAAAAACGGCTAAAAAGTATATAGAATTTGTTAACATTAGTATTTGGAATACAAATGTAATCAAGGCGAGGTTATTATTAATTTTAGTTTTAATTTAATCAATTTTCATGCTAAAACTTCAAGAACGTTCTTTGGATAATCTTCCTAAGATACGTTCTTTCTTTATATATCAGTGGCCCATTCTTATTAACTCCACCAATAGCGGTAAAGGCAAGACTTAACTAACTTATATATATTAAAAGGAGTTAATGGTAGAATGGATAGAAGACAGAAAATTCCTTTTATTAAAAATAGAGGAGGTACATATGAAAAAAGTTAATGTTACATACGCGATTTTGTACGATAAAACTAATGAAAAGATCTTAATGGTAAAAAACAAAGGGGAAAATGGTTCTTATTATACATTACCGGGTGGCGCAGTTAAATTAGGAGAAACCTTAGAAGAAGGAGTAATTCGGGAAGTAAAAGAAGAAACAGGGTTACATATAAACGTAAAAGGGATTTGTTCTATCAGCGAAGCCTTTTTCGAGGAAAGAGATCATCATGCAATTTTCTTTAATTTTCTAGGCGAAATAATCGGCGGGGAGACATATATATCAAGACCAAAAGAAATCGAAGAGATTACTTGGATGGAATTACATATAGCAGCACCGTATTTACGCATACCAGAACATTTACTAGATTTATTACAAAAGAAAGAAACAGTACCTTATTTTTTTAACGGAACAATCGTTCATCAATCTTCATAAAAATATTATCTCATGTAAGGCGGGGAAAACATGGAGTTCATCGTTAATCACAAACAATTTACTCAAGCACTTTCAGAAGTTAACAAAGCGATATCAACAAAATCTTTAATTCCTATATTATCTGGTATAAAAATAACTGCAGATCAATCTGGAATTACTTTAATTGCAAGTAACTCGAATATTTTTATTGAAAAATTCATTCCTGTTTCAATTGAAGACGAAAAAATTGCAACTATTTTAAAGGCAGGAACTATTGTTGTACCTGCAAAGTATTTCATTGAAATAATAAAGAAAATGCCAAGTGATATAGCAATAAAAAGTAAGAATGAGCAAATTATTAAGATACAATCAGAAGAAATCACATTAAGTTTAAATGGATTTCCTGCAGATGAGTTTCCGAATGTACCGCTTATAGACAATCATGCAGAAATCAAGGTAGAGACTGAGCAATTGATTGAAGTATTTAAACAAACAGTCTTTGCGGTAGCGAAAAATGAATCTAGACCTGTTCTTACTGGGGTGCATATAGAGTTATCTAATAATAAGTTTATTTGTGCTGCAACTGACTCACATAGACTAGCGATACGTGAAACGCGACTTTCCTCAGATGTAAAAGCAAATTGTATTGTACCAAGCGCAACCATTAGTGAACTTCTAAAATTAATGAACAGCAATTCGGAATTCGTATATATTTACCTTTCAGAGAGTCATATTATATTTACGCTTGGAACAACTACATTATATTCAAGACTAATTGAAGGGAAATATCCTAATATTTCTAACCTTATTCCAAATGACTTTAAAACGATTATTAACATAGATAGAAAAAAGATATTACAAGGTGTAGACCGATCAAGTTTATTAGCAAGTGAATGGGCCAATAACAATGTTAACTTAGAAATCATAAACGAATCTACAATTAAAATTTCTTCAAACGCTTCTCAAATTGGGCAAATATCCGAAACGCAACAAATAGATGCGATTCAAGGTGAAAAACAATTAAATATATCTTTCGATGGGCGTTTTATGGTTGATGCTTTAAGAGCAATAAAAGAAGAAACGATTACTTTAAGCTTTGGCGGTTCTATGAGACCGATATTGATTGAAGCAGGAGAGCAATCTGCAGCAATCCATCTTATATCTCCAGTAAGAGCTTATTAAAAACGGAGGAAGGAATCACATTATGTACAAGCACACTTTATGTTTTATAAAAAGAAATGAAGAGATACTTATGTTAAATAGAGAATATGATCCGGTAAAAGGATTATGGAATGGGGTAGGAGGAAAGATAGAAAAGGGAGAAACACCTTTAGAAAATGCGATTCGTGAAATAAAGGAAGAGACTAATATAAAAGTTACGTATGACCAAATTCAATTTAAAGGCATTATTAAATGGGAGGATTCTTCATATTCTGGCGGTATTTATGTTTATCTAGTAGAGTTACTTCATGAATTTACATATCACACTCCAAAAAAAGTCGCAGAAGGAATTTTAGATTGGAAAGAGGTTTCTTGGATTCTTAGTGACTATAATTACGGTGTAGGAGAGATGATACCTAAATTTTTAGTTGAAGTGCTCCACAATGAATTAATATTAGAGCATAATTTTATTTTATCTAATCATAAATTAATAGATTATAGGAATAAAGAATTAGCTAAGCAGGACAACTCTATAGATAATATAATTCCATTATAAAAAGTAAGAATCGTAATCTATCATACACAGCAAAATAATTATCACCTAAATATAAAAGCCATAGATTATTCGAAGAGTAGCTAAGGAGAAAATTTATATGAGGATGAGTGTGATGAAGAAAATAATTATTTTACTCATAGGTATCGTTTTAATTACTATTGCTTTTTATCAATACAACAAAAAAGAAGGTTTAGCTAAAAATGATAAGGTGTATGTAGAAGACTTTAAAGGTAAAAATGATTCAAACAAAATACAATCTGCTATTAATAAAGCAGAATCTAGTAAAATTAAAACAGTATTGCTTGATGATAAGAAGTATAAAATTACGTCACCAATCGTAGTGAAACAGGGTGTAAAGTTATTATTTGGTTATGGAACACAATTTGTTGTTGAAGGTAATTTTAGAGTTCTAGAATTAGAAAAAAACGCTTCTATTGAAGGAGCTTATATAGCTATAGATGATCCTAAATTTAATTCTGAAGTTATATATTTAGACGGAAAAAATAAGTATTATAACACTTGGCACAAAACACAAATAAAAGATATAAATATTATCAATTGGACAGAAACGAATAAAGGTACCGGCATTTCTTTGTATTCTGGTGGGAAGGAAAATGAAATTTCATTTATTAATTTTGAAAATATAAAAGTTGTAGGCATGGAAACTGGGGTGAAATTAGTAGCAAAGAAACCACAATCTGGACATGCATGGATAAATGCCAACCGTTTTATGAACTTCTCTCTCGAAGATTGTGTAAATATGATTTTTATGGATAGTAATGTAACAACGCCAAATGAAATTAGTGGTAACCTATTTACAAACCTTCAAATACAACCTACAAATAAAACGAAAAGTATTGTAAAGGTAAGTGGACAGCATAACGAGTTCCATGGAATGGTGTGGGATTTACAGAAAATCAATCACGAAAACGAACTCATTGAACTAACTGATAAAAGTATGAATACAGTGATTGAAATGTCCAGTGTACCAGCAAATAGAATTTTAGATAGCGGGAAATCAAATATAGTGAAATAAGTTTAAATACAGAAAAAGAGCGAATTCCTTATAAGAGAGTTCGCTCTTTTTCTATTTATAATTAAATTTCTCTCCACCAAGCTGTTGAAGGATAGTTTGTAGATTTTAACGTAATAGATTCGCCAATTTGGGGCGTTGTAATTTTAACTTCTAAACGGTTAGCTTCTTTCGTAACACGCTCTATCGGATCACTCCATTCGTGTAATGCTAATGTAAAAGCACCCCAATGAATCGGAAGAAGTAATTCTCCTTGTACATCAATATGAGCTTGTACAGTTTCTTCAGGCAACATATGAATCGCAGACCACCTCGGATCATATTGTCCGCATTCCATCAATGTAAGATCGAATGGACCATATTTATCACCAATTTCCTTAAAGTGAGGGGCATAACCGCTATCGCCACTAAAGAAAATTTTAGTCTCTTGACCAAGGATAAGCCATGAACACCATAATGAACAATCTCTATCTGTCATACTTCGTCCAGAGAAATGCCTTGCAGGCGCACATACTAACTTAATATTATCAAACGTAATTTCGTCCCACCAATTATGCTCACTAATTTTACTAGGCGAAACACCCCATTTAATAAGATATTGTGCAACTCCAGTTGGAACATAAAAGTGCTTTGCGCGATCTTTTAACTGCATAATACTTTTGTAATTCAAATGATCATAGTGATTATGAGAAATGATAATCGCATCAATTTCTTGAAGGTCATCACGTTCTAAAGAAAAAACACCACTATAGCGTTTACTATTAAACAAAGGAAATGGGGAAGAGGCATCTCCAAACATAGGGTCTAATAACAGTTTTTTACCTTCTATTTTCAAAAGAGAAGCAGAATGGCCAAACCATGTAACACTCTCTAACGGTTCATTATCTTTATTTGATAAAACGATAGGCAAACCTTTTATAGGACGCAGCTTTGATTTTATTTTAAAGTAATCCGTCATTAAACTTATAATATCTTTCGGTTTAAAACTCATATCAGTATGAATTTGATTTGTATATTTCTTATTCATTCGTTCTCCTTTTTACGATTAACAATTTACGTATGTTGTTATTGTAGCTATTTGTAGTTTAAACTATATTATTTTACCTTTCATCTAAAATGCCTTGTATTTCATAAATCCGTCAAATTCATTATTTGTATCTATAAAGTACAAATCGCACAGCAGCAGCTAAGACAAATATTAAGTACATGTAAATTGTTTTTATTTAGTAAATTCCTTCTTATACGCAACAAAGAACATATGTTTCTTTGTATGTTATAGAAGAAAATATGTCTCTAATAAAAGAAAGGAAGGAGAGGATATAAGTGCACATAGAGCGAAAAAAGAAATCAAAATGTAAACTATCAAAATCTGAAATCATGCATTTGTATACTGAAGGGAAGAGCACCTCAGAAATCGCTGTGCTTGCTAATGTGTCTGCAAGGTATATTCGTATGGTTTTATCAGACAATAACGTACCAAGGCGCGCTATAGGGAGTTGGAAGAGAAAGTATGACATAACAGAAGATTACTTTAAAACGTGGTCAAACAATATGGCTTATATTTTAGGGTTTATAGCAGCAGATGGTGTTATACAGAAAGAAAATCAATGTGTCAGTATATCTCAAAAAGAAAGTTATATTTTAGAAAATATAAAAAAAGAACTAAAAACAAACCAGCCACTTTATCAAAACAAAAAAACAAGCGTATACATGCTAAATATTAATAGCAAAACAATAAAAGACGACCTTATGAACATACACGGAATTATGCCATGTAAATCATTTAACATCGAATTTCCTTTTGTACCAGAAGAATATTTGCATCATTTTGTTCGTGGGTATTTTGATGGGGATGGTTACGTCAAGTATGAAACTTATACAGTTAATTTCGTAGGTGGATCATATAACTTTATGAATTCTTTACATCAAATTCTTCAAAATCGCAATTTACGAGCCGATTTACTAAATCAAAACAAACATTATCGCGTTATTTTATCTGGAAGAAAATCAATACAACTATTTTCAAATTGGATTTATAAAGACAAAGATATTTATTTGCATAGAAAATATGAAGTGTTTCAGAGAGAAAGTCTGAGTTTAGATCAATTACAAGATCGAAAATTAAAACAAACTCAAACTGCCGTTAAACAAAGAAAACAAAATTTCCTTGAAGAATATATGAAAAATAAATGTAATGCTACAACTTGTTCAAATTTAGAAATAAGTGAATCGGCTTTCAAACGTTGGCTAAAAAATGATAATCAATTTAAAAGAGATTATGAAAAGATTAATTTAACAATGTCCACTAGGGATAACTAAATATAAAATCCTAAAAAACCTTAGAATAGGTATGAAGATAGCTATTCTAAGGTTTTTTATTTTTAAATCATAAAGGATTCTTAATTTTATTGATTGAATATAGTAAATACATAGATTTTACAATTTTCTTGATAAAAAAGGAGAGAGACACCTTGCAAAAGAAATTTATCAATCCAGAAACGATGCCACCAACTTTTGGATATTCACATGTAGTGGAAGTTAGTAACGCTAAACGAACAATTTACATATCTGGACAAGTAGCGATTAACACTGATGGTCAAATAGTTGGCATTGGTGATTTAGCTACACAAACGCGACAAGTTTTCGAAAATATTAAAAGTGCATTAGAAACTTCGGAATTAAGATTTAATGATGTAGTAAAATTAACATTTTTCCTAACAGATATTTCTCAAATGGCCATGGTTAGAGATATACGAGATCAATACGTTGATACTAAGAATCCACCAGCAAGTTCAGCTGTCGAAGTTAGAAAGTTAATTAACGATAACTTATTAATTGAAATTGAAGCAATTGCTATAGCAAACTAATTTTAAGAACTTATCCGTAATCATATCAATGCAATTCGTTTAATGCGTTCAGTTAAAACGAATTGCATTTTTTATTGTCTTAAATATAATTTATATCTGGAGACATTTTCATCAACAACTTATAAAACAAACAACTAAACAATCCATCACACAGAATGATTAAAAAGAACGAGGGGAGGCTAATCACAAAAGCTTACTTATTTATAATAAGTTTATAATTTGAAGTTAGTTAACATAATATATATTATAGGTAGTTATAGAGACAAAGCGATTACAGGTATCAAAAACCAAGTAAACTATACTTAATGAGACGGAACGGAGATTTTTAGTGAGATTCATATGAAATCTTATCTAAACAAATTTCTTCGGTTTTTATCGTTTTTATTTGTTATAAATTCATCACAGCAAATCTTACTCAATAATCGCTTAAGATTTAACGAATCCAAATCATTTTTGATCGGCAAGAAATTTTTATACAGAAAAATTATTTCTATACAAAATATAAATTAGTAATTTTATTTTATGTTTTACTTAATGAACTTATTGCTATTTGCACACGTTTTACAACTTTACATTATTTGTTGTTATTTCTGTTATTTAGGCTTGCCTTTCATTACACTCATTGTTTTTTATTCTAGTTAACATAACGCTTATTTTTAACATAAAAAATCCTCCTCACCTTCAGGAAGATTTTTTGTTTGCTATTAATTTATTTATATCTTCTAGTAACAATCCCAATTGTAAATGACATTGGAAAAATCTAGATTTAACAGCTCTTCCTTACGTATAAAGAAATTAGCAACCCCAGAATCGCCCCACATAATATTTAATGAATCGTCTGTATCGATTTGCAGCAATAATATGTCATGTTGCTGGTATTTTTCTTCCCATTCTCTCGGATCTGTCTGTGTGAAAAATGGATATCCACCAATTTTATGTCCTTGATCTTTACATAAATCATCATACAGTTCGCCTAATTCTATATTATTTTCTTCATCAACAATCTCTTCCCAATCAATGTTATCACTAAAAATCATTTCAAATCGATAATCTCTTGGTGTTACTGGTTGATATGCCAACTCAAACTTTAGTTTTGCTGCTTCGGGTATGATAAAATTCTCTAAATGTAAAGTGTTTAAATAACTAAAATCAGTAATCACCTTAGTTAAATCCGCTGTGATTGTAGAATGATAAACAATTCGAAAGTCTTTTTGGCTTGTGGGATGATCAAAATCTGCTCCAAAAAGATCTTCTTCAGGACTTACGAAAAACTGTAACAATCCCTTTTGAGGCATATATTCAACATGCGGCATTTCTTCAAAGTTTAACTGCGCAAGTAGCATCATAGGTTGTCCATTTGAGTCTTTAGGATGCTCTTGATCTATAGGTAAATACGGATAACCACCAAACTTACTTTCAAAAAGCGTTGTCTCTGCTAATGTTCCAGACACTTTAACATACGGTTTCACACTTTCTTCTAAAATACTACGATACTGTTCTAGTTCTTTCGGAATTTGAAGTTGATACGTATTCTTCACTACATTTGCCTCCCTTTAGTAACGAATTGAAAATGCCTAACTTAATTATATAGTAAGCGATAGCTTAATTGAAAATCGTTAAAAATCCATTTTCACCCTCATTTTTTGCGCGCTTGTCGGACAAAGTAAATTATGCTCTAAAACCTTTTTATTGATAGTTCGAATTAATTCCGCTGCTTCTGCCGTATTTGTATTTTCTTTTAGTCTTTCTTTTAAATCTTCAATTTCTTTTGAAAGCTCAATCCACCTAGGCAAAATATGATTATTTGCTAAAGTTCTATAAAGTTGCTTTTCAGGATTGTAAGAAAGATCTTTATCGAGATTAAGAGGTTTACCTTTACCAGGTAAATTATCAAAAGCTCCTTTCTGTTCTGCTTGTTTAACGATAGAACTAATATGATCCTCATACGTATACGACCAAACTTTTTCATCTTTTACTAAAATCTCTTGTTTCTTTAATTTTTTATCGAGTTCTTCCTGATTCATAGATTTTCTCTCCTTTTTATTTTATAGTGTGGTTTTTATCTATTTCAAAGCTTTCAATCCATCAAATAACTTTTTTCACCCTCACACGCTATCATGACCGTCTTGAAACTCTTCATAAGTGGTTTTGTACCCTTTATCTTTTAAAGCTCTATACAAGTGATTATTGGCCGTTAAAAGAGGTTTGTTTTCAAGTTGTCCTGCTACCATATAAAAGTGAAGTTGAGTTGCATTAGAATTTATAGATGAAATTTGATTTTCAATGCGAGGAATATCGTTTTCAAAAGTTAGTTCTTCTAGCTGATTAACATGATCTACAGCAATACATGGCGGTATTCCATTTTCGTAAATTAAATAATTGAGTGTTTTTGCGATTGAAGATTACTTAATGCATGGATTTTTATTAAAGACAATGAAATGTTCTTGAAGATGTGAAGTTTGAGAATAATTATGAGGTAGATCAAGATGTTTTGCCTTTGCTGCAATGTGGCAGTAAGGATATTTAATTTTGATAGAATGATATAAGAGTCTTGCTACACTTTTGTAATAAGACTCTTTAAATAAGTTATTTACTAGAATAATTGTCTATTGCTTGAATAGAAAGTTCAAACGATTTTATTCTTCTTTCTAAAAGCGTTCTTTGAGGACTCCCAAGCTTTGACTTAACGTAAATCTTTTCAATTGATGGAAGCAAACCAATCAGAACATTACGAGCTTCTGCTAAATCTTCCTGAGTATAATGATGAGTTTCTTGCTTCCAAACACTTTCTAACATAGCTAAGCCGATACTAGCTGCTTTGAGTCTTTTTTTCACTAAAGTAGTATTTGATCCTTTTTGAGTCATCTGTGATAAGGCATTTTCAAGTTTACTAATTGTTGACTGTAAAGATTTTATTGATTCTACTTTATCTATATTTGATACGTTTTTCATGTTAATGTTATCCCTTCTACGTTGCTAACTTGTTTTGTTTAATGTTCAATGAAATCCTTAAAAGCTTGATTTCACTCGAAATATTTTAACATAAATAACTAACTGTATTCGAGTTGGACAATAACTTAAAGCAAAACAGCTATTCCTCTCTCCTCCCCTGTATCATTCTATTATATGTACTTCTTTCTTCTCATTAGAATTCCTATATAAACTAATTGTTAATATTGAATGTTTTATGAACAAAAAACGTACAAGTAATGTAACCTGTACGTTTTCGCTTTTATTCAGTAAGGTAATAAAGTAATAGCTTCCTGGTCTTCTCATAACTTATGAAATCTCTATACAAAATGGGATAATTCACAATTTCTGTTTCTAGAAAACGATATTGCGGAAACCACTCAAAAAACGATTTTCTTAACCACTTTATTTGTTGAAACGTAATGTTCTGTTCGTTTCCATTTAGTACAGAATTTAAAGTAGCTGCTGTATGCATCCAATGATGATTAAAATCAGCGTTTATACAATTATCTTCGGTAAATCTACTTTCTAAGTTTCGCTGCAATTTTGCTGTAGCGCGATAAGGAAACGGTTTGTACAGCGGACTAGGCATTTTCTGCAATTCATTAAAAATAACCCTTTTTCCTAACTTCAACTTTCTCCTCCTTTATTTCTCTATCCAATTTAATACGTTTTCATAATGATATTGAGCATCTATATAGCCAAGGTTATATAAATTAACAAGTTTCTCTTTATTTCTTTCTATTCCGCTTATTGGAAGCTGTACGCTAGGCTGAATGACATAAAAGTTGTCTTTTTGTTCTATTTGATTCATATAAGATATCGTCTCATTATAAAAACGATAATGTTCTACTAAAGATTCTGCGATATTCGGATATTTTCTATATAAAATTTTAGCCAGTCTAGAAAATTTATTCCGCTGCTTTTCGTATCCTTCTGGTTTTGTCATGATAACTACATTCTTTTCATAACCATCAGTTTGAGCTTTTAGAACTGGAATAGGATCTATAATTCCTCCATCTAACAACTTACGATTATCGTATTCTACAGCAGGTGCTATAAACGGAACTGAGCTAGATGCACGGATGATTTTTAAAATATCATTTCCATGTTCTATTTTATTATAATAAACAGCTCGTCCTGATTCGCAATCAGTCGTCCCTATAACAAATTGTTCATTACAGTTTAAGAAAGTTTGAAAATCAAACGGGACAATTTTATTAGGTACTTCATCAAATAAAAAGTCCATCCCAAATAATTCACGTTTTCGAATTAAATTTCGATAAGATATATACCTGTAATCTGATACTAGTTCTGTATTTACTTTCTTATTTCTCCCTTTTTGACGTGACAAATAGGTTGCCCCCATACAGGCTCCAGCTGATACGCCGACTACATACGGAAAGAATAAGTTCTTTTCCATGAAATATTCGAGTACACCTGCAGTATATAAACCTTTCATTCCTCCGCCCTCTAATACTAAACCGATATTCTTCATGTTATATCCCTCTGCTTCTTTTTTCTTAATTTCATATTAGCACAAGATTTTAAGATGAGGTTATATAAACTAATTACAACAATAACCAGAAACTACTAAAGTAATGTCATAATATCTTTGTGAGTAACATGTTACAATATAAGTAATTCATTCCACATATATTAAAGGAGGAATTTAATATGGGTTTATTTAGCGGTATTTTAGGAAATGCATCAAATACGAGTTCTGAAAGTGTAGAACGTGATTTAGAGAAGATTATGCTAGACGATGAAAAAGTAGAGCATGCTTATAAATTAATTCGTGATCTAATCGTATTTACAAATCGTCGACTTATTTTAGTAGATAAACAAGGAGTAACCGGCAAAAAAACAGAATACCATTCTATTCCTTATAAAAGTATTACACAATATAGCATCGAAACGGCTGGGCATTTTGATTTAGATGCAGAACTTAAAATTTGGGTGTCTAGTATGGAGGATCCAATTACGAAAGAATTTAAAGGTGACGATAGTATTTTAAGCATTCAAAAAGCGTTAGTGACATATACGACAAAGTAGTGGTTTCTTGTATTTTTATTCATTTCAGAAATTACTAACCCGAGTATTTTGGAAGAAAATACATCATTTTTGTATATTTAATCTAAAATAACATAAAAAGGTAAAGCGTGTTTTATATGCTTTACCTTTCTTTTTTGTAATAAATAAGTGTAGTTTTATCATTTAATTTCTTTATAACTTCTGTTCTTTTATACTCCATCTTTTCATACAAAAAACAATTTTTCTCTTCTTCTAAAATAGTAGCAAGTTCCCAGCTCGTTGCTTCAGGAAACATTTCCTCAATTAATGTAATCACCTTTTGAGCAATTCCTTTTCCTTGATAACCCGGATGAATAAACATTGGACTGATCCAAAATTTAGAGGGTGTTTCTTTTTGTGAAATGCATATCGCTCCAACAAGATTCATATCCACTATTATTTTATAGAAGCCACCGTTTACTTGATTTATTCTACAAATAGTTTTTTCGATAGTTTCATTTGCTGGATTTGTTTCATAGTCTTTATATTTATGTAATAAAGGGCTAAATGAGTCTATTTGCATTTGAAATATAACTTCTACATCAGTTTCTGTCGCCTTCTCTAATATAATATCCATGTTACCAATTTAGACGCTTTCTTAAAGAAGTAATATGAGCGGTATGATGACGACCATGCCATGCGTATAGTCCTATTGCAACAGCAAGTTTTGTTTCACCAGTTTCAGGATGGTTAAATGTCTTTTCTAAATCTTCAATTTCTAGAGAATATAAAAGGTTAACCCATCTTTTATGTAATGAATCTAGCATTACTAGTGAAACATCTACCGGTAATTTTGAATCGGGTAACTCTGCCCACTTCTCTTCTTTATACGGCTTAATAGTTGGATTCTTTTCTGTCAGTGCTAATTTAAAGCGTATGTAGCTATTCATATGGCTATCAACGACGTGATGAACTACTTGGCGTACAGTCCAACCTCCAACGCGATATGGTGTATCTAACTGCTTCTGATCTAAATCTTTAATTGCCTTTGTTAGTTCATGAGGTAAATCTTCAATTTCTTGAATCCATGTATCAATCATTTCTTCCGTTATAGGACGTTTGTATGTAAATTGGCCAATTGGATAACGCAAATCATTCATGAATAAGTCCTCCTTATTATAAGCGCGAAGTATTTCTCCAAATATAATGTACAAACTTCACATGTTCTCCATTTAATTCTACAGATGTTGTATCTGATTCGTTTTGATAAGAAGAAAATCCGCTTTTTTCTAGTACAATTTGTGATGCGAGATTATTAGTCGTTGTTTTAGCATAAATGTCAGTAATTTCATTATTTTTCGCTACATCTAAAATTAATTTTACGGCTGCTGTTGCAACTCCTTTTTTAGTAAATTTTTCTCCGACCCGATACCCTAGTGAACTAATTCGAGTTTCCGTATCTATATCTACTAAATTGATTCGCCCTACAATTTCTTTTTCTTCATTACGAATTAAATAAAAATAAGAATCTCCATCCGCTTGTTCTATTAATAAATCGTCTAGTAGTTTTTGGAAATATTCAAATTCAAAATATTTCGAGCCACGATTTGGTACCATTGTTTCAAAAAAAGATTTATTCGTAAGTTCAAACGTAAATAAATCCTTAACATCTTGTTTCTTTAGTTGCTCTATGTATATTTCCATCTCGTATTCTCCTTCTTGATTTACTAACTGTTATACATTCTTTTTTAATCAATTATATTCCTGCTATTTCTTTCGATTAAGCAATACAGATAGTAGCACTTTCGGATGAAAAAGATGAAATGGACTACGAATTAAATTCATCACTCGTACTAATCGAATATAAACATCAGAATTACTTGCGGATAGTCGATATATTTGTTTCATATACCATAGCTGAAATTTTTGTTTTGTAGTTAATTCTCTCTTTAGCTGCGGGTGACGTGATATTTCTGTCGTTGTCATATCCCAAGGGGTTTCTATTATATTAGCTGTCTTTTTATAAAATTGTTGTGTAAATGTTTTATCAAGCTGTTTTCTGCCTTGCAGAAGTAATTGCAACTGGTGAGCCTCCATAGCAGCAACTGATACGCCTTGGCCGAAAACGGGATCAAAACGACATTGCGCATCTCCAACAACTAATAAGCCTTCTGGTACATTATTCACTAAATCAAATCGCCGGCGTACTTGATAAGGAATTTTGTATGTCTTTATATCAGTAATTCCCTCAGCCTTGTTTAGGAAGTCTGTAACATTAGAAATTGATAGGTTTTCAGCAAAATCATAAAACTCATCATCTGTTTGTGGTGCTTTCTCATTTGCGTATCCACTGAAAGTAACAAAATAACGATTATCTTCTATCGTTTGAATAAGAACGCCATAAGGGTTATCAGGGAAACTCGGAGACATTAGCATATTACAACAGTCTAACTCCTCATTTTCTTTAAGTTTGAACATTTTCGTTGCGTAAAATAAATCAATACGAACTTTCTCTTCTTTTACTTCAATTTCGTATTCTCGTAGCCATTCTATACTTTTTGAGCCAAATCCACTCGCATCAACTACAAGATCTGCATGAACTTCTTCTTGTGTGTCTGTCTCTAAATATTTAACTTTTACTCCACACACTTTGTTAAGCTTTGCATCTACCAATAACCCTTTAACCAATGTTTCATATTTAATAGTAATATTTGAAATTTGATGTATTCATTTTTGAATATGCCATTCTAGCAAAGGACGACTTTGTTGAATCATATGTACTTCCCCTATGAACGGTTGTTTCCATAGACCGAATTGATGCCATTTCAAATCACGCGTAAAGTTGTTTATAATACTACCCGCTTCTATTAATTCGTTCGTAATATTAGGAAACAATTCTTCAATTGCGTTTTCTCCACCTTTTAATAACACGTGAGGATGATTACTTTGTGGAACTCTTTTTCTCGAAGACTTTCCATCCCATCTTTCACCAGCTTCTATAATGATTACTTCTTTAAAAGAAGTTGATAATGCTTTTGCTGCAAACTTTCCTGCCACACTTCCACCAATAACGATAGCCGTATTAAACATATTTTCCCCCTTAATAAAAAGAGATCCTGCCTTGTATGAATGAAACAGGATCTTAAACTAATTAACTTCTTTATCATTATACTTAAAATACATCAGTAAATTGCAACATTAAAATTAAAATACCTAATCCCCATACGTAATACGCGAATACTTTTAAGGATTGACGTTTTAAATATTGAATCATCCATGAAACGGCTATGTATCCAAAAAACGCTGCTGATAACGTTCCGACAATTAAAGATGTACTAGAAATAGATTCTGCTTTCCCTTGAAAAACGTCTACAAATTGCAAAATAATGGCTCCGACAATGGCTGGCGTTGATAATAAAAAAGAAAAGTAAGCAGCAGTTTCACGGTCTAACTGCCTCCATAATGCAGCGACGATTGTCATACCAGAACGAGAAATCGCTGGGAAAATAGCAGCCGCTTGAAATGAACCGATAATTAATGCGTCTTTATATGTGATGTCATCCATTTTTTTACGACCATTCTTTTGTTTATCTGCCATGTAGAGAAAGAATCCGGTCACTAAAAACTCCCAACCGATCGTGATTCCTGTTTTTGAAATATCTTCAAAGAAGTCTTTAAACAATAAACCAATAACAACTGCAGGTATCGTCCCAACAATAAGTAATAACATGAGCTTTGAAAATGGGTTTTTAATTAAATATATAAATTCTTTTTTGTAATAAATAAACACTGCAAGTAAAGTCCCAATATGCAACATCGTATCTAAAAATAAGCCTGCTTTATCTAATTGAAATAAATGCCTTCCTAAATAAAGATGTCCGGTACTACTGATTGGTAAAAATTCTGTTAAACCTTGAATTATACCTAATATGAAAGCTTCTAACCAATTCATGATGGTCTCCTTTCTCTTTTGCTTGTACCAATATATGAGGGTTAAATTTTCGATATGAAAAAAACTATATTTCTCTATGAATTTACTTTTAATTTATGGATATATATGTAAAGAGAATTAAGGAGGGTTATTATGTGGAAGCACACAAAATTTGGTAATGTATTACTTTGGGTAGGCCCTATCCTTGTATTTTTAGGACTATGTATGACAAATGTTATTTCAGATATTCCTTTCTTTGAGGGAAAACATAAAACGCTTGGTATTGTACTTATATTTATAGGGATATTCTGTTTTATTGTGGCTAATCATTTGAAAAAAGGAGAAAGATATGAAGAATAAATCTAAATAAAAAACAATCCTGGCATATTAGCTAGGATTGTTTTTTATTAATGTTCATTATTTGTAGAATACTTTATCAACGTTATATTTCGCTTTATATTCATTAATGATATATGTTTCGTAAATTTCTCTTTCTGTTGGATCTTCTACGATACATGCATCAATGCGGTATACTTCATCACGGTGATTTTTAATTGGTGAAACATTATCTTCAAAATGCTTCTTAATACGTTGTCTAATTTTACGAGCTTTACCTACGAAAAGAAGTTCGTCATTAATATTGTAAAACATAAAAATGCCGCCTTTATCTCTAGGGAACAAGTGAAAATCGATAAATCCATTAATTGGAGTAATGATTGGCTCGTCTCCTTTAATAACTTGTTTACGTTCAGTAATTGTAACATCAACTTCAGGGATACTAATTTTAATCAAGTTCATTCACGTCCTCTTTTATTATAAAGATAAATAATAGCATACATAAGTAAGAAAAGCTATGTTCAGAGGCATATTTCATTTTATAATTCAAATATTATAGGTGTATCATGTAAATTGTTCTTCCAAATCATATGATCACTGGATTCGCCCCAGTAATCTTTCAATACATAGCTAGGTTTTCCAAACTTTTTCGTCCATATACTTTGCGCATTTTTATATCCACTATCTAAACAATATTCTGTTATCCCTCTGCTAAGTAATGTAAGAAACATTGTATGTAGTAATAAACTCCCTATTCCCTTTCTTTGATACTCCGGAAGTATGAATACAGTTCCTATTTCATACAAATTTTTAAGTACACCACCTGTACAACTATTAATCAATGTACTTGCTGGACCAATTTCGATTGTTCCAATGATTTTATCGTTACTTGTATCAATTGCTAATAAAAAGTAACGACTTTCTCCGTTACTATCAAAATCACTTTTCAAATACTGCTTTTTTGAGTTAATTTCATTTTCTATGTCATCCAATAATTGTGACAATCCTTCATTTTTGTATGTATTCGTAATAACTATCCGGAAAAATAAATATAGTTCATCTACATCATTCAAATTTGGTCTTCTAACTGCAACGTTAGTCATGAATGCATTCTCCAATCTTCATTATGCCATTGTCAATACAACACTTTACATAATCTATTCATCATTATTCTGCAAAAACCTGCATAAATCCAGCAGTATAGAAAGCTCAGTATAAATATTGATAAAATAATTTTTATGTCCATAGTTGTATGAACAGTAGGACCAAGTACCGGAAAACATCGAGAACGATCATAATCCCTATAAGTAGACAAGTCGCTGAAAAGGAAACAATCCAAATTCTCCTCTTGAATTTTAAAAAGGCTAGTCCTAAGGCTAGACCTAATAAGCCTGTAGTAAAAGGAAAGACAATTAGTTCACTTGGCTCAATAATAAATAATAGAAAAATAGTAAGAATATAAGAAAGTATTCCCTCACGAATAGAATAGAGAATAGCAAAAAAAATCGGCAATGTCGAAAATGGACTAATGAGCAAACCTATACCAGGAATTAAGTTCCCCGCTGCTTGAAACATGGTGGCCAATGCACTCATCAAAGCTGTAAGTACTAACTTATTCGCAAGGGACAAGTTTCTTTTATGAACAAAGCTTATATCATGCTCTATCATCAGTTGATACCAATAACGTACAAAACGATTCATTAAAATACCCCCTAAAGATACCTCATTCATTACTTTCTATATTATTCGTACACATATGGTTTATGAGTTACTTTCTCCAAGTTAATAGATGCTAATACATTGAAGATTTTTAGGGGGACAAGTTAAGTCTTGCGTTTTGGAAACAGAATAAATTCCTTATGTTTTTAGACTGAGCATTTGTATCGTATCAAGGAATAATTTCAAAAATGGTACCTTTGTTAAAATCAGTTACTTTCATAGAACCGTAAACTCCTAAATATAACCTAGTTTGAGCCGAATTTGTTCCTAAACTCATATAATAAGCTGCTTGCGTACCAAAATCATAATTGGTTTCAATAGCATGAAAGTCAGCATGTTTACCGTCTGTACCGGCTCTAGTATAAGCTAAAACACCCTTAACTGGCGGTCGAGAATCTTCTTTCTTAGCAAGGTCGGTAAAAACAACGCTACCCGTTAAATTTGAAATTGCATTTCCCATATATGGCTGAACTCCTGTAAGTGAAGTTCCTCCAAACTTATCGGTTCTAAAATCTTTATGAAAATAACTAAGTAGAGGCAGAATACGCTTCACTGAAGTTTGTATTGTTTCATCATAATAAACTATTGTTCTCTCATCCAAAGTCTGATTTTCGGAACAATGTCGTATAAAAGAAGTAGGTAAATCCCCTTCCCATCCTCGCCACCCAAAATTGATAAAACCATCTTGATTGGGAGTTAACCTCATAAAATGCATTTGAACAAGTTCTGTAACTGGTATAGGTTTATATTGAACAAATGAAAAAATAGACTCTACAATATCCTGTCCGACATTTCCGGTGTATTTGATATATTGATTATAAAACCTTTGAAATGAAATGCCGGTTATATTACGTACTCCTTTTGCAATTACTGTAAGTGTTTCTTGTATAGATAAAGGAAGGTCATTAAAGCGTGTAACTACAGGAGGGTTATTTATAAATGTATTTTTATTTACATCGATTTCAATTATTTTTCCTGCTATTTCTAAATCATCTTGGCTTAAATTAAATGGATCATAACCTGATCCGCCATCTCCATTTGTAAAAACAAGTTTTCCAGTCTCAGGTGAAAAGTTTAAACTATTGACTCCGTTATGATTAAAAAATGGTCTTCTTACATTCAGTAATGTTCGTCGCTTTTGAGCTTGGCCGTTAGATTGTAAAGTCCATTCTTCCACTGTATCAATGTGATCATATTGCGTATTTCTATTAACCCACTTTAAATTTAACGTTTTAGGGTCACAAGGATTCGGTTTAAATTGTTCAGAAAGTGCACCTGGACCTTGAGTTCCGGCTACTGAATAATGAAGATAAAATAAACCGTTTTGATAAAATTGTGGATGAAATGCAAGTCCTAGTAATCCTCGTTCATCATAACCGCTACTAGAAACACCTTCTTCAGATGTACCTAATTTAATAATTAGGTGACGCATATCTAAAAATTTCTTTATAACTCCGTCCCCTATGTAAAAAATCTCTCCTAATTGAGTTGCGATAAATAGTCTTTCGGTCGATTCACCTGGAAGTATCGTTGTTTTCAATACGGTTGGTAAATTTACGTTATGAACAATGGGTCGTAAATTAACTTTAACTTTTGTCAATTAACTGTACACCCCTTTTTCTTCTTTTTTATAGAAGAATATGATTAGAGTAGTTCTGTTAGTATTAAATAAGTCGCATTCCTTTTTATTACAATTTTGTATATAATATAAGTATCAATATACTGGGGGGACTAATTATGACACTCTTATTACAAATCATCGTACCACTTATATGTGCAATATACTTATTTACCCTCTATCATAACGGAACGTATGGATCAGCTTCATTTATTTTAGCAGTCATGATAGGAATTTTCGGTTTAGAGAATATTTTTCAATATGCTAGTCTAACAGATCATACTATTTATCCATATTGGGGAAGTTTGAAGGCTGTTGTTATCGTTTTATCAGTCGTATTTCTATTTAAAAAAGGTGGTTTAACAGGGAAATATTGATTTTTAATGAGGTACATGTTTTCTTGTTAAATTGCTTTTATTTTATAAAAGAAGAAATATTTATGTAAAAACAAGAAGGGATGTGATACATATGTCTATAAATATTATTTCAATAGTCTCTATCATAATATGGATTGTGTTAATTACAGAACTTATAAAACCTTCAAAAGAACAGAATGGACGAAAAATAGTAACTTTAGTAACTGCTGGTTCCGCATCAACACTAATTTTGACGGTTTCATTTATTCAAAATATCCCGTTTTGGAATTGATAGTGATATAACAACCAAAAATATGTATAAATAAAAAGATTAGGATTCACTCCTAATCTTTTTATTTTGGGGTAGCACCACACATCCATCAACTTAAGAATAAACGCCACCAAAACAAAAAAAGCCCCAAAGTTTTCTTGAAAATAAGTTGGGGCTTTTGAACCAGAAAAGTACATTTTCAACTATGAAAACTACGATAAATTTTTCCTTTTTTCCTACTTGCTAAATTCAGCAAGTAAAATATTTTTAAAAGGATTAGGACTGCCAGTTCTACCCAAACTATTCCAATTGACGACCAACGTATGATTGCCTCCAAGTGTACCTCCAACTAGAGTTGTAAACCCTAGAATGCCACCTGAGTGTCCCCATATCGAGACACCGCTTGGCAGCTTAGTTTCATAGATTCCAAGACCATATCCATCGATTCCTTCTTTTCCTGTAGGAACTGTAGTAAGCATTTGTTTTAGTTGCTGTTCCTTCAGTAATTTGCCACCGAGCAAGTAAGAGAAGAATTTGTTTAAGTCGTCAGCAGTAGAAATCATATCTCCAGCAGAGCTACCTGCACTTGGGTTATAATAAGTAACGTCTTTTAGCTCACTTGCTCCGTCTGGTTGGACATATCCACGGGCATGGTTAGTGCCTGGAATAACACTTGAGTTGCCTGGTAGGAATGTATTCGACAATTCAAGTGGTTCAATAATTCGATTTTCAACCTCTTCCGCATAGCTGTTTCCAGTTACTTTTTCAATAAGAATGCCCAGTAATACGTATCCTGTGTTTGAATAAGACCAGCCCTTTCCTGGAGCAAAGTCTGGAGGCAGAGAAACCCCCATCTTCACTAACTCTTCAGCCGTATACGATTTTTTTGTATCCGTAAAATCAGCGTCTTTTGACCTTGAGTATTCAGCGATACCACTTGTATGGTTCAATATGTGCCGGATAGTAATCTTGTTACCATCATATCCATTTCCTTGAATGACACCAGGCAACCAGTCTTCGATGTAGTCGTTTAGCTTCAGGCGATTCTCTCCAGCTAATTGAAGTACAACTGTTGCGGTGAACGTCTTCGTCACACTCCCAATGCGAAAGCGAAAATCTGTTTTCATTGGTTTCTTGGTTCTCAGATCCGCTATTCCAGCGGCATACCCCCACGTTTTTCCACCCTCAGAAGTTTTAGCAAGTATCCCCGGGTATCCAAGTTGCAATGTATCCCGCATTGCTTGCTTGACGGAAGTATGATCTCGTTGCGTATTTGTTTGTAACGAACTAGATACATTTTGAGTGGGCTCTGCTTTTATAATTGAGGTTGGTGTTGTATATAACAGGGAACTTCCAACTATTAAAAGGGCCAAACTTGCACATGTAATTTGACTACGTATTTTCATAAGGCATTCCTCTCCTCTATTCATATTGTATAAGTGTTTGCTTGCTGTTCCTTACTTCCTAACAAGACTTAGGGAAAGGCCCTCACGCATATAGATTAAAGCCCCAGTACAAAGGTATCTATCAATACCAACAATTTGAGCCATTTAAATCTCCATCCCTTCTATAACAAAATTATTCAAAGGTATGAAAGCATATTATGTACCCTTAGTTATTGTTAGGATTAACACAACATGAGACATAACCCTAACCCATATTTTACTTTATTTATCCATAATATGTATTGAGAAAGAATGTAAATTCGAATCCTTTCCGTAACCCAACTATTGATTGTTTTTTCACCTATTATAATTAGTTATTTTGAATTCCATAATAAAAAAACTGTAAAAAAATAACGATTCCCTTAACGTACAGGAAGCGGTTGAAAAATATGTCTATACGCACAATTTTCTTGTTTTGATATGGTGAACCCATCGCCATTAAGCTAAGGTTTTGAAGTACCCACTAAATGAAATTTTTCTTTCTCTACAGTTAGTTACTTTGAGAAGTCATCTCATTTTTTTGTTTTTGGGGTGTTTCTTTTTCTTAACTTGATGGATGTGGGGTCTCGCCACATCCATCAAGTTATCTAAATAAAATACCCTCTAAAAATTAAGAATATTCAAAAATTAAAATAGACATTTATTCACTTCGTTCGTTATAATTCAAACAAAATAAAAAATCGTTTACATTTTACGATATCAAATTTACTGGAGGGGATAAAGATGAAAAAAGCACTTTACATCAATATAGGTGGAGAAGGACACTTAAATCCAACATTAGGATTAGTACATGATTTAGTACAACGTGGAGACAACATTGTCTATTATTCATCAAATGATTTTGAAGAAAAAATCAAAAAAGCAGGTGCACAATTCCGTCCCATCAATCAAGAGGCACAAAGAGAGCTTTCGGAAACTATGAATCTTATGACTTCCCATCCTCAAGAGTACTTATTACACTTCCTTCATGCTATGGAAAGAATTACTGATTCCATTTTTGAAGAAACCTCCAAAGAAACATACGATTACATCCTCTATGATGCACAGTCTTTACCTGGAAAATGGGTTGCATATTTCTATGGGAACCATAATTAATAATCAGCCTGAATTCTATCAAAAATGTTTCGTCGGTTTAAAAGATCTCAATGCGAAAGCTTAGTATAGGCAAACAATTAACAGTGGAGCAGCTAGGAGATATACCTGATAATTTTATTGTTGGTAATTATCTTCCACAATTAGATATACTGCGCCAAGCGGATGTATTTATTAGTCATTGTGGAATGAATAGCACAAGTGAATCACTTTATGGCGCAGGATTTATGTTAAATATCCAGCAATTATTGGCTGAGGATTTAAAACATGCCGTTAATGAAGTGTTGCAGCATTCGATTTACAAAGAGAATGCCAAAAAAATTAGTCAATCATTCCGTGAGGCAGGTGGTTATATCAAAGCTGTTGATGAGATTGTTACATTTACTCGTTAATTCTGCTATTGTATGCCACTCAAGGCCTATTAACTTAAGAATTTTATAACACCCTACAACAAGAATATAGAAGATAGAAGAAATGCTGGCAGTATCCCATACTCATCAAGATAAGAAATTAAATACCCCATTACTATCAATTCTTAAGTTGATAGTAATGGGGTAGCACCATATACCCAGCAAGCTAAGGTCTTGAAGTAGCCCCTAAACAAAAATTTAAATTTTTCTACAGTAATTTATGTGAATTCAACTCGTTTTTGGGAACATATGTGGTCCTTTTATAATTTGAATTTCTTTTTAAGCTTCTTATATTTTCTGTACGAACGTCTAACAATGTTTAACATAAAATACGGTATTTTAACGGGGAAAGGCAATTTATAAATGAAAGGAAAATAAAAGGTGAAATATGCCTTTTCTAGGTCTCTCCACTTACTATCTTCTTTTGTTTTTAAGAAATCAGATACATCGACCACATATCCCCTTCCTTTTTCCATCATCACATTTTTCCCGTGAACATCACAAGGAGTTAACCCTTGTTCCCTCGCATACTCCAAAGCCTCATTGATATCAAGTATTACCTGCTTAGGAATTTTAATCCCCTTATGAATAGCATCGTATAAAGTAATTTCTTTTAAACGTTTCAATACTATGAAATTTTCTCCTTTATATATAAGCTTTGAATAAGAAGGATGATTTCCAATTCTTCGGTATGCTTCTGACTCTTTTTCAATTCCTTCTCCTTCTCGCACGTAAACTTTCACTACCCAATCTTTGTATTCTCTGTGCATGAATACTGCGGCATAATTACCTGTCCCTAAACACTTCCAAAGTCTAGGAATATCTTTAACTACTACAGGCTCGAATTCATCCTCACTTCGTATGCTTACCTCTTTTAATAATTCGTCCTTTATTAATCCCACAAAACTATTTATACTCATCATTCCCACTCCGGTTTTGCTAAAAGGGGCCCACCCACATTTTAACGAAAATATACACTAAGCGAATTTTAGCATAAAACGAGTCATCTTTCTTCTTAAAATAAAAAGATGACTCGTTCTATTTGAACTGTTGAATACTTAATATTTATTCCGCTATTCATAGCCAAAAACTGTACAACATAAAAATATTTCTAACTATTTTCATTTTTTCACAGGCAACTGTATAGGGCTTTTCTTAGTGCAAGTTCTCTTAGTTCATTACCCATGCCAAATCTATATTACTCTATTTTATAATCTAAAACACTGTTTAGAAGTGTAGCAAAGGTTTGTTAATGGTTCCATTCTTGTTCCAATACTATCTTTGTTAGCTAAAACTTTTATTGTTTTAATAGTCTTTTGTTTAATTCCCACAATGCTGTTTTGTTGCTATCCCATTTCAAAAACGTTACTGCTTCCTCGAAGCATAACCATTTATAATTGAAGTGTTCTTTAGATAATGATATGTTTTTTGTAGGGACTTTAACTCCAAAAGAAAATTCTTTTATTACATAAACCTCTTCTCCCCAAAGGAATCCTCCAACTACATCTTCTACTGATAGTGAAGACACAGAATCTAATTGTATATATGGACATTCTCTTGTAATACCAGCCTCTTCAAATGCTTCCCGTTTTGCTGATTCAATAGGAATCTCACCGTCTTCTCCGCCACCAGCTATTCCTTGCCAATAACCATAATCACTTCGGTTAAAAATGGCATATTGAATAGAATCGACAGTTTTTATATAAGGAAATATCAATACTTGATATGGCGCTCTCATTACTTAACCTCCTCTCGAAAATAAGTTTTAAAGCAATATGAATAAAGAGCCGACATCACAATTCTACATTATTAATGCAGGTTTATAATGTCGGCCCTCTATTTTTAAATAATTTTATTTTTCATAAACAGGCTTACTCTTAACAGAGGAAAAACTGTTTATTTCTTGTCGAATTTGTTTAGCATGGTTTTTCCTAAATGTTAGCAGTACCCTATATTATTCAATTGCGCCAGCAACATCATAATCATTTAAATCTAATTCAATCGTTTGTCCGAGCGCTAGTTTAGCAAGTTCCGCTCCTAGATATGGACCAGCTGTTAAACCCGAAGCTCCTAATCCATTCGCAACGAGAATTCCTTCAAAGTTAGGTAGCGGTCCGATAACAGGTAAGAATCCTGGTGTAAATGGTCTGAATCCAACTCTCGTTTCAAGCATTGTAGCATTTTCTAAGCCAGGCGCAACTGTTAATGCCTTATGGAATACTTCATGTAAACCACCTGCTGTTACACGATGATCGAAACCAGTATCATTCTCATGTGTTGCACCAATTACGACATGCCCATTGTCAAACGTTAAAATATATTGATCGTTCGGTGGCATAACAACTGGCATATTTTCTGTTGCTGTATTTTCAATTTGCAGATGAACAATTTGTCCTTTTTGGAATGTAACTAAGAAATTAATTCCTAATGGGTTCAAGATTTCATTCGCCCATGCGCCTGCAGTTACAATAACCTTTTCTGCTAAAATTGTTTCATCGTTTACTGTAACTCCAGTAATATGATTTCCTTCACGGACTAATATGGCATCGCCTTTTATAAAAGTTGCACCATGTTTTTTCGCAGCACTTATTAACGCATTGCGTAATAATCTTCCATTTACTCGTGCAGCACCACTAATATGAACAGAACTATATTCGTCTGATAATGCTGGGAATAATTTTTTTGTTTCTTCAGCTGATAAGCGAGTTATTTCACCAATCTCTGGGGCATCTTCACGTCGTTTATAAGCTCGCTCTTCCATTTGATCTAACTTTTTCTCGTCAGTATGTAAACTAATTGCACCTACACGATTATATCCTGTGTCAGTTTCACCGTCTTCTTCTAATTGCTGAATTAACGAAGAATAGTAACGTGCACCGCCTTTAACGATTTTATACCATGCTTTATTACGACGCTGTGATAGCCATGGACATACAATACCTGCTCCTGCATCAGTTGCTTGCCCTAATTGTTGGCGATCCACGATAGTAACATTCGCACCTGCCTTAGCAAGATGATAAGCAGTAGACGCTCCTAAAATTCCAGATCCAACTACAATATACGATTTCATTTCAAACACCTTTTCTCTTTTGCTAATTATATAAATATAAGAACATTCCTTAGTATAATGGAAGGAATGCTTTTTTCAATGTACTCATCACAATTAATTGTTGCAGCATTGTGACTTTCTTAATCATTATTTTTTCTTCTTACGGAATAATTCAATTGTTTTATAACCTTGTGAAAGGATTTCTATCATTTTCTCTAGACGTTTTTCACGTGTTTTTTCTTGTTTTACAGAAAAAAGATTACGTGCCCAATCTTTCTGATATCCAGGCGTTAAACTTTGATAAAACTTAAGTTCATTCGGGTGATTTGTTAATAATGCTTCAACATCTTTAATTCGATCTGCATAATCGGCAACACATTGACTCATAGCAGATGTTTTCATTGTTTTTTTCTTTTCACGTTTTAAACCTACAACAGTAAAGACTTCATCCATACTTACCATTCGTGCAAATTTAATATTGCTTTCTCCCACATAACCATCTTCTCCAACGTTTAATGCCGGAAACATCTCATCACGGTGAATAAACGTACTATAACGAGCATTACCTTTTTTCGGATATGCGAAGAACACGTAACCTTTTTCAATTAGTAATTCTTCATTACTAATAATAAAATTCGTTTGTTTCACCATTTCATCAAGCGTTTCTACAAATATAAAGATAGCATCGTGTTCTTTTGAGAATACAGTTTCTTTACCTGTAAAAATGTCATAATTACTTGGTTCGTTAATTACGACCATATTTGTATACTTATTAAGTTTCAATTTATCAATAACTGACATAATAATCTTCCTTTACATTCAAAATTCATTGTACATACTTTTTCGTACTGTTCTAGTGTATTATATGTATTAAGAAAATCAAACTTTAAATCATATTATTCTGCTGCAAAAGAACCAGTTTTTCATACATATGAAGAAACTGAGGAAACATTAACTATACCGCAGTTTCCGAAACATATTAGACGAAAACCATTTACACCAAAAAATAATAAAGATAGCCGCCTCTGATTAAGTACCGGCTATCTTTATTATTCATAACTTAATAGCAAATAAAGTATATAAAAGCTCTCTATATTGCTCTTCTGTAACCTCACGCTTAGTTTTTGCTCCATAAATAATTTCAGTTACACTATTATTCGTTAAAGAGACATGCCCAGAGTCCGTCAATTTCACTGCAATTGGTCCCTTATTAAAAATAGATTTCTCATCTTCTATTACTCTTCTTTGAACATCGTTTACTACTATCTCATCAATAATATGTTTATAAAAGGCATGACAAACTTTCCATTCTCCTTCAGCATCTATTCTTTCTAAAACATAATTTCCTTTACTCGTATCTTTTCGTCTCACCCGGTACGACCCATTCTTTGAAGAAACAGACTCATCAGTAAAAGGTACAGGAACAAGAGGTACTAATGAAGCTATACCTACATCAATTAAATACTGTACATTAGCATAAGTTAAAATAATTGTTATATGGCCATCCTCAAGTGCCCATGCATTTATATCATTTTTATAAACCGTACCTAATGCCAGTTGTACATCATAGCCACAGTCTTTTAAGAAATAGTAAAAAAGGGTGTTTAATTCGTAGCAAAGTCCACCACGGGAACTAGTTAAAATTTTCTCTCGTAAGTTTTCCAGAGAGATTTGATTCGTATTTTGTGCTATAACGTCTAAATTCTCAAATGGTATAGTATGTGCAAATGAAAAGAGTATAGTAGGTAATTCTTCAAACGTTACTTCATTACGTTTTTTAAGATTTAATCTTGCGAAAAGCTGATCTTGTAAACTTGTCATATTTAGCACCCCTTAAAATTTTATAAGTTTAAATAATATATGCTGATTGTAAGTTTTAAGGGGTACTGTAACAACGTACATTTTATGTAACTGTACCGGTACAAAAAGTCTAACCGACAAGATCACTAAAGATAAGAAGCTACAAATACAAATTTAATAGTTTGTCTATAGGTAAATTATTACAATCGCTTAAATCAACAAAATACTGAAGTTGCCACATTTGGCTCTTTTTAGCTTGATTGCTAACAGGCTTATCCCATATAGGATAAATCCTCATAGCCATCTTGCCTTTTTGATTTTGTGTTCTCAAGATTTTTTCCTTAAGAAGAATCTCTTTAGGCAAAATGAATTGTCCTAGTTTATGATCATCTATACAAGTAATAACTAATAAATCAGGAGCAGCGTCATAAGAAAATGCTTGATTTTGCATATTGTCATCTTTCTCCCAAAAAGAAACAAATTGACCAATTTTATTAGGAGTAACTTTTGATTTTCTAAAACGAATGGTTTTGTTATTTAAGTGGAATAAACATCCTGCATATTCTGCGTTTTGCTTTTCTTCTTTTAGATTCGTAATCATTAAATTGTTAGGTTGGTAAACTATATTATTTAAATTTCGGATCGTATCATTAAAATTGTTCAAAAAAACTCCCCCTTTATTCATCTCTTAGTTTACCACAAACATCAGTTCTTCTATATCGTATATAATCATGAACTAAGTGAAATGGGGGAATTTAGCAGGATATAATTTTTACTTTAATGTACTTAGTTTTTCAATTGCTTGTTGCTCAGTTGCTAAGTAAAAAATGTCATTCCCTTTATTACATTCATAAATAAAGTCTTTTAAGCTTTTACTAGTGTAAATAGAGAAATCCCCAATGATAGCAATCTTTACCTTGTAGTTTATAAACTTTTGAAGGATATCACCCGCAAGACGTGTTTTTAAATCAAAGAAGCTTTCACTTATTAATGACTTGTGGATAATAATATGCTTCGCATCTACCTCGTATTGAACTGTTGCCATAGTATCTAATGCAGACTGAACATCCGATATTAATACCTTATCGTTTCTAATGACCGCAATATTGATTCCATCGATTACTACTTTCTTTATGTCCATAGTCCCACCCCTTTATAATGTGCACCGTATGAGTAAAATTGTTTTACAAAACTTCGTATTAATCATAGATTAAATTAGCCGCAGCTATTAAAATCGCCTCTATTCTTTATTACTAATACGGTCAATGAAATTAATGATAGTTTCTCTTTTTTATATTTTTGAATATATATATGAAATTGCTTTTACTTGTTATAAAAATATTGTGGAGTAACATAACTTAACAAACTATCCAAAGTGTTAATCTCGGCATATGGTTGTATTTTGGTAGTATTCTTGATTTTTTGAGGGTTAAACCACACACCTTTTATATTTATATTTTGAGGACCAGCAATATCCTTTTCTAAGTCATCCCCAACAAATAAAGTATTTTCCGGCTGTAAATTTAGCTTATTTAACGCTAGTTCGAATATACGTTTATCAGGTTTACTAAATCCCACTTCTTCAGAAATAATGATTGTTTCAAAATACCTATTTAAATTCGTGTTAAATATTTTAGCTTTTTGCCTCTGAGTTGAGCCATTTGTTATAATTCCAACTTTAAAGTGCTTCTTTATTTGATTTAAGAAATGAATAGTATTTTGGTCTATTGAAAAACATCTAGGGAAATTATTATTCCAAAAATCTTGGATATAATTGCGTGGCAATCTATACTTCGGCGTGAATTCATCAAACAATGATTCTAAAACTGTCGTTTTATTACTTATGCCATATTCTCTTTTATCGTATTCTTTGAATTTCTGTAACATGTTGCTTTTAGCCGCACCATCTACATTTTCATAACACTTTTCTAAAACAATTAAAAATAATGCCGCTACTGCCTTATCCCTATCAAGTAAGGTATCATCTAAATCAAACAGCATACCTTTATAACACTTCAAATCATTTCACAACCTTTCTAACATTATATAAATCTCTCCAAGTTTGTACCTTTAAACTTTTGGTTTAGCCAGAACATTGTTATGTAGTGATTAACGATTAAATAGAAACTAGATGAGAGAAATCCAAAGTTCTTGGCACACACTCTAGTATTACTGTAGCTTCTTCTATATTAAAATTCCTTTCCCTCTTTTGGTAAAGAAGTACAAGTATATTTTCACAAATTTTAAGAAATTACATACAATTCACATTATTATACATTAGTTTTTCGTAAATATTATTCATACATCAATTCATACGATAAGTTTTTTAATCAATTATTTCTCCATAAAAAAGTAATATAGCTAATAATACTTTTTGGTAGTAAACGTCCTATGAAGTTTACTACTGTATCTCCACATAAACTCCAGATAGTACGGCTATAATGACTACCAGAGGTGATATTATGAAAAACTATCATATTCTCGTGGTAGAGGACGATCAAGAAATTCAGGAATTAATTAAACAATTTTTAATGACACAGCATTATACAGTGGTAGTCGCTTCAGATGGACTAGAGGGTATGACACAATTTAATAAGCAATCCTTTGATTTAATTCTCCTAGATGTCATGATGCCCAATCTTAATGGGTTTGAAGTTTCTAAAATGATTCGAAGTCAGTCAAACGTACCAATTATTATGCTAACTGCGTTGGAAGAAGAGGAAGATCAAATGAAAGGATTCGATCTTGGGATCGATGATTATATAACAAAACCCTTTTCATTTCATGTTTTGATTAGACGAGTCGAAGCTGTACTTAGAAGAAGTTATGATAAAAATGTAAATAATCATTTGATATTTAAAGAAGTTCGTATCGATGTGGATGCATATAGAGTCTATGTAAATGATGTTGAAATTATATTAACGACAAAAGAGTTTGAAATTCTACAACTACTATTTCAAAATGAGAGAAAAGTACTTACAAGAGAAAATATCGTAGAGAAGGTTTGGGGGTACGATTATTTTGGAGAAACACGAATAATTGATACACATATTAAAAACCTACGCAAAAAATTAGCTATCCCTTATATTAAAACAATAAAGGGTATTGGTTATAAAATTGATGAATAGTATTGTGAAACTCATGAAGATGAAGCAAATTACTTATAAACTCTTTATGACTACATCTCTCATTTTGTTATCCTTTGCAGTATTGATTTATTTAACTTTATACTTCTTTCTCCCTACGTTTTATGAGCAATATAAAACAGATCAACTTCAAACAGGGATAAACGAAATCATTGATAAGTCTAAAAATCTTACGTTTCAAGATGCGATACCACTTTTTGATGAATACGCAAAAAAAAATAATGCGATGCTTTACCTTCAAAATAAAGAAGGAGTAATTATTTACTCTCCTTCATTTTCTTTTATTCAAAGTGGTACGCAAAAAACAGTAGTTACTAAAGCAACACGATTCGAGAATGCAAGTACCCTTAGCAATTCATATAACGTTACGAAACCAATTCAATTCCAAGATGGTAGTTTAACACTTATAGTCTTTGCTACATTTCAACCGATTGATGAAGCTTCACAGGTTTTAGTACGATTTCTCCCCTATATTAGTATCATTGTGCTCATTATTGGTATAGGAAGTGCTTATTTTTATTCCAGGTTTATTACAAAGCCACTTATTTATATTAATGAAGGTGCACAAAAGATGGCAAATTTAGATTTCTCCGAAAAAATTGAGGTTCGCTCTACAGATGAGTTAGGAGAATTGTCTAATAGTTTGAATGACATGTCTATTAACTTACAACAAGCTATGTTTGATTTAAAAAAAGCAAATGAACAATTAAAAAATGATATTGAAAAAGAAAGAGAAATAGAAACAAAACGCAGAGAGTTTTTTGCGATTGTAGCACATGAATTAAAGTCCCCTCTTACTGTAATGAAAGGATACTTAGAAGGGATGATATACAATATTGGCCCTTATCAAAATCGCGATCAATATTTAAAGAAAAATCATCAAATTATTGAAAGTATGGAACAATTAGTTCGTGAAATTTTAAGCGTATCGAAATTAGAACAACACACCTTCAAACTAAAAGTAGAGGAAGTTAATCCTTCAAAGTTAATAGGTACAATCACAAAAGATCTCGAATTTTTTGCTTCTCAAAAAAGTATCGAAATAATAAAAGAATTTGATTCTGACCTTTCTATTTATACAGATTGTGCTCTTTTAGAAAAAGCATGCAAAAATATTATCCACAATGCGGTTATGTATTCACCACATAATGAAAAAGTCTATATAAAGTTAAGAGAGAATTCTAAACAAGATCAAATCGAAATGAAAATTATAAATACAGGTATCAATATTAAAGATGAAGATATTCAACAAATTTTCAAACCATTTTATCGAATTGAAAAATCAAGGAATCGAAATACTGGAGGAAGTGGTTTGGGGCTATATATTGTTAAACAAATTCTTGAAACGTTAGATATAAAGTATTCAATAAAAAATATGGAACATAGTGTGCAATTTTGCATGAGTATTCCGCTATCTAAACATAAAAACAAATAAACTCTCCTTTAAATAGGGCGAGTTTATTTGTTTTTGTAGTAAGTATAAACTTATTAACAGGCTTTTCGTTTAATGACGTATGCTACTTTTTAAATGGCGATTGTCATAAGTAGTGACAAACTGTATTCAACTTAAATGTTTACCTATAACAGCAAAAAAAAGCGAAATTACGCTTAGCAGCAAATTAGATTCTCTTATTTGAGATACATTTCATCTATGAAACTGAAAAGGAGGATGAAAAATGTTTATTCACCTCCATTTTTCAGATTAATTTGGAATTCTTTTATGATAAGCTATATGTAAAGATTAAACATAAAGGATGATTCGTATGGAAATAAGACCAAAGGTAAGTGAATATAACTCCTATTATGCAACGTATACCAACTTGGTATCAGACGGAAATATCATACATATTCTAGAACAACAAATGAAGGAAACGAATCTTTTATTAAAGGGAATTTCTAATAGTAAGGGACTTTTCCGGTATGCTCCTACTAAATGGAGTATAAAAGAAGTAATCGGTCATATAGCAGATACAGAACGTATTATGGCGTATCGATTGCTATCTATCGCTCGAGGCGAGACAGCAGAACTTCCAGGCTATAATGATGATATGTATGTTCTTAGAGCTGCTTTTGATAAGCAATCTATGCAAGATCTTCTTGAGAATTTAATAGTTGTTCGCCAATCTACCCTGTATTTACTTAGAAGCTTAGATAAAGAAGCCTGGTCACAAAGAGGAAATGCGAATAATTCTGAAGTTACAGTTCGTGCATTAGCATACATCATTGCCGGTCATGAGCTTCATCATCTTCAAATTATAAAAGAACGTTATCTTGGTTCTGATGCATATCCAGCAAGTTAATATTTGAAGAACAAGAGTCCTATTTATGTAGGGCTCTTGTTCAGTATTTATAACGTATTAGCACTTAGAATCATGGCAATTAAATGCATTTATTTATAAAATTCACCACATAATATATATGCTATCCTCTTTTATTCTGTACATAATTTTCTTTAGGTTGATATACTATAAACACAATAGTTCTGGAAAGGTGATGATATTATGTATGAACAACAAAATAATAGAGATAGAGATCAAAAAATGATGTTTTCGATGCAAGGAGTTCCCACAAATAAAATTAACATGAATCAATTACCTAAATGGATTAAAATTTTTGGATATTGTGCGTTTGGTTGGATGATAGTATTTAGTTTAATTATGATTGTAGGTTTAATTCTGCAATAACTATACAGATACATAGATAGGTAAACGGGACGATATTTAGATTATACATCTAGGTAATGTTCCGTTTTTTATGTATGATTATCCCATGATATAGGTAACCAATTATACTAAAAAGAACTTGTAGAATATCCTACAAGTTCTTTTTCAAATATTATTAAAACGGGAACAACAAACTATTTTAACATTCAGTACAGGGAGACCATTTTGATTATGGCTTGATTTTATTATAAATCAAATATAAGCTTTTGAAAGGTCTAGATTTTGAAAATTATGTGAATTGAACAGCTACGATGTTTATATTAGATTTCATTTACAACCAACTTCTTCTTACTTAAATACACTGCACGATCTGATTTTTTAGCAACCTCCTGTGAGTGCGTCACAACAATAATACATTTATTCTCTTTATGTGCAAGTTCTTGAAACAGTTCTATAATATCCATTGCGGTTTGCTCATCAAGGTTTCCTGTTGGCTCATCCGCAATCAATAAATCAACATTACAAGATAGTGCTCGAGCAATTGCTACACGCTGTTGTTGCCCACCGCTTAGTTGCAGGACGTTTCGTTTCGCTTCAGCTTCTGAGAGTCCTACCCTCTCTAATAACTGTAATGCTCTTGCTGTTTTATTTTGCACTTTAACACCTGTAATTTCCATTGCTGTTAAGACATTTTGAAGAGCTGTCATATAGGTTATTAAGTTATAAGATTGGAAAATTACAGATACATTTTGATTACGGTATCGATCCAAACCAATTTTTCTAATATCTTTGCCATTATACAGTACATAACCATTTTTAGGGACATCTAGTCCACAACCTAAGCTTAGAGTTGTGGTTTTACCAGATCCAGATGGTCCTAAAATCGTGTAGAAATGTCCTTTTTGAAAAGAAAAGTTAACATTTTCTAGTATCGCTACATTTTTTCCATTACTTTCATAATAATAATCTAAATTTTTAAACTGTAAAATTGTCTCCATATCGAGCCTCCTCATTCATCTTTTAAAAGAATTTGTTTTGGGTTTAAACGTAGAATAGATAATGCCGGAAGAAGCGTTGCTATTATAGCAATAGCTAGTCCAATTCCACCCATTTTTCCTACATCTTCTCCTGTTACACTTACATCAATTTTATTAATCGGATCTTCTTTTTGATTTTGTAGAGTACCACCAGGTCCAGCCATCATTACAGTACCATGTTGCGAGGTATCTGTTTCTTCGCTTGAAGTAGCAATTTCATTCGAAAGTAAATTATCCCCGATATATTGAGAAACTTTAGCTCCTGTTGTTATGGATAATCCAAATGCTAAAATAGCGACACACACTACTTCTACTACGAATTGCGCCATCAGCTTCCACTTTTTCTCTCCAATGGACAATAGAATTCCCATTTCTTTACGACGCCCTTTAATTGATAGCATTATGATTAATCCTAAAATGATCGCACCTGCAATCGATACAATATAAATAATCATTTGAGAAGTCGAAGAGATATTTTCGATAGGACCAATCATTTGCTTGTACAATGAATCATGCGCATCTAATTTATAATAATTAAAATCAATATTAAATTTTCTTGCTTCTTTTTTAAATGCATCAATATATTGTGGATCATTCAAGAAATACACGACTTGAACACTACTTATACCTTGGTCTACTTCTAATTTTTTCATAGTTGAATGCGGCATATATAGTTTATTAGCTGGATCCATAATAGGAGGAGCCTGTTGACCCATTGCTTGCTCATTTGTTTCGTAAATACCGATAATTTCAACCTCAAGGGTTTCCTTCTTATCCCCTGATTGCACTTTAACTTTGTCTCCTACTTTCAAATTGTTTAATTCCGCTAATCGTTTTTCCATTAAAGCTACATTCTGATCCTTCATTTGCTCTGTTATTGGTTTTCCATCAATGATTTTACTTTTTCCGTTTTTAAAGCTTTCTTGTAATGCAGTCTTGCGAACTCCCTCAATCATAAAAGAAGCGTTCATATCGATTTCTGTACCAGAGCTTGAACCGCCTCGCGCAGCCGCCATTCCCACTTTACCTTTTCCTTCTCCTTCTGAAGCTCCTACTAGTTTAAGCCCATCAGAAATACCGAAAGTGTTAGCTATGTAATTATAATCTTTTACATACTTGGACTTCGCTAATTGATCTGTTTCTTTTGCATCGAGCTGCGGCGGATTTGGCATTTCTCCAGTTTCCTTAGCTTTTTGACCTAATTTGTCGAAATCAAGACCTAAAGTAACATCTGCACCAAGTTTTTTTCTTGCAGCATCCGCTGCTTTTTTTGATGCATTTTGGATTGTGAAACCTGAAAGAACCAAATTTGTAACAATCAGAAAAACTGCCATCAAAATTAATGATGTTCCTATCCTTTTTTTCATACTGAGAATTGCTCGTTTCATAAAATTCATTTTTTCTTACCTCCTTGATAACTTGTATTCTATATAGGTTATCTAGAGTTTATATGGAGCTAATCGGTAGTTTAACTAGAGATATAAGGAGTTTATGTGTAGTTATTTACCTGTTTCAGAAAAGCTAGAACACAAATTCAAAAATGCAGCCGTTTTTGAATATTGATAAGGAGTTATTCCGTTTAATAAATTTATTAAAGGTTAAGATTAATTTAATGTATGTAGCACAAAAAATATTTACTGTGTAATTTCTATACAATAAATATAGAGAAACCTATTTGTAAATATTTATATGAGTAAGTTTCCTAATAGAAATTACATCTTTTAATAAGAAAAGAAACAATTTAATATTCTTTTATACGGATATGAACATTAACTTACTTCTTAAATTTTAGTATATATTTATAGTTTTATTTTATTGCAAGCTTTATAATATGATATACAAATTTATCACCTACTATTAGGAAAAGAGAATATTTTATAATTAATTTACAACATAAATTTTGTCCATGTTTTAAACAATATGTATTTTGGAGGAGGTTAATTTGATTTTTTCAAAACTCATTGATCGGTACGCCTTATATGATTTACATAAAAAAAGAAGTGTAGCATTTCAGTTTACTTCCCTTTCTAACACTTCATTAAATATAAAGGACATAGAATCTTTTTATAAAGTACAACCATCACATTTTCATTTTGACATTAAGCATTCAAAGCAGGAAAATGAATACATGGTTGGGCAATTCAACTATAAAAGTTCGGTTCAATCCGGTGATTCACGCAACGACTCTGTAACTGGGGAATTATTCTTACATAAAAATGAAAATGCACCTCATGTTATCTTTGTTCACGGTTGGAGAATGGATTCTAACGAACGTGTGAAAAAAATATTCCACGATCATATGACCAGCCTGAAGTGGAATATGTATTATTTCACTCTACCCTATCATTTTGAAAGAAAACCCGATCAATCCTTATTCAGTGGAGAGTATATGGTAAGTGCAAATATTGAACGAACATTACAAGCAACTAGACAAGCGGTAGCTGACTTACGAGCTTTGATTAAATGGATTAAAGCAAATAAAAATGGGCCCCTGATTCTAATAGGAATTAGTTTAGGCGGATTTATTACTAACTTAACCTCTCTTGTTGAAGAAGAAATTGATGTGTTAGCATCCATTTTCTATGCAAATCGACTTTCTTATTCTATTTGGAATACAACTCCAGGTAAATTTATTAGAGAAGACTTGGAACATCATGGTGTTACGTATGATGATTTAATAGATTATTGGAAAATCACTGAACCGAGTCAAGCATTGCCAAAAGTAAAAAAAGAAAATATTTTATTAATTTCAGGTAAGCATGATCTATATGTGCATTCTGAGGATACAGACTACTTGTGGGAATCTTGGGAAAGACCTCCACGATATATTTATAAATGTGGGCATGCCGGGATCGTTCTTAAACGTAAAAAAATTGCAACTGATACTATTGATTTTATTCAAAATCGATTGAACTCCCCGCACTTATCCAATGTCATGCCTTAAATCGCGAGATTACTAAGTACAAAATCTTATACTTATATTGTTATATTTTTTACTAGTCACCTTTGTAAATCTTCGCCCCTAGCCTTACACGATTGAAAATGAAATAAAATAAATAACTAAGGAACTAATTTACCATATGGAAAAACATTGCTCAACATTTTCACTAGTAGTCCCTGTATATGCAATATTACATATAAAAATCTTTATGTATTCCGTTATTAATTTAAAAGGAAATTATTCATCCATTAATCTATACCATCCGTATTTGCAGTTAAGGATACCCTAATTACATATGAAAAAGAGAGAAGAACATTGGTTAGTTCTTCTCTCTTTGTTTATTTTTAAGATAACTATCTATAAAATTTTGCTTTTCATAATTCTTCATGAGTCTAGAAAAGAATCTAATCCTTTTCTAGACTCAAAAAGAAATTTTTCTAATGTACATAATTACAACGACATTAAACCACTTTGCTCTTAAATCCAATACTTGTATTATTAATTGCATGAAAGTCCTTCTTGAGAAAGGTTTTAATTTCCGAATATTCTGTTGACCGTTATAACATATCCAATTTACAATTTAATTGTGGTGTTCTTTCACAATTAAACTACTTAGAATATACACTTCATTTATTTGAAAACAATTACAAATAGAGGTGCTAAAATGAAAACTAGAGTAAATCCAGAATTATTACAAGGGTTAGAGATGTTTCCGGATCTCGATTTACGCCCGGAAAACTTGCAATCAATCAGAGAAGGAATAGCTCAAATGAGACCACCTACCGTTGTTGATGACTCTCTTTCTTTAACAGATAAAGTCATTGTTGGGCCTGATGATAATCCGTTACCATTACGAATTTATCGTCCAAAATCAAATCATGAATCTTTACCTGTCTTATTATGGATACATGGTGGTGGTTATATCTTAGGTTCTATAGATGATAACGATGATACTTGTATGAGGTTTGCAAAAGAAGCTGGCTGTGTGGTTGTATCTGTAGACTACCGCTTAGCACCTGAACACCCTTACCCAGCACCAATTGAGGATTGTTATTCAGCTTTAAAATGGATTGCTGATAATGCAAAGTCATTAAACATTGATTCAAATCGTATTGGGGTTGCAGGAGTAAGTGCCGGCGGTGGACTAACAGCAGCATTATCATTATTAGCCCGAGATCGAAAATATCCTTCAATTTGTTTACAAATGCCACTATATCCAATGATTGATGACAGAAATGATACACCTTCAGCGAATGAAATTAAAGAGGGATTTGTTTGGAATCAAAAGGAAAATGAAGCTGGCTGGAAAATGTATTTAGGAGAAATGTATGGAACGGATCAAATCCCTGCCTATGCAGCACCTTCTCGAGCTGAGGATTATAGTGACTTACCGTATACTTACACATTTGTTGGTCAATTAGATCCATTCCGCAGCGAAACATTAACCTATGTAAGCAAACTAGCGCAAGCTGGTGTTGATGTGGAGTTTCATTTATATCCAAATGCCTATCACTGGTTTGAAGGGTTAAATCCAAATGCCGATGTATCTATTTATGCTGTGAACGAAATAGTACAAGCAATAAAGACTGGTTTCAAACGAGTATCCAAGGTTGAGGCTTAATCCCATTACAAGATAAATACTTATAAATAGTATATATGTTATCATTTAAACATAATAGCCGATTCTAAATGAGAATCGGCTATTAATATGTAAAATCCGCCTAATATATCAAGGTTGAGAAACAGATATAAGATGTTTAGGCGATGTGTTTATTTCCTCTGCCAATGCTTTTATGTTCATCATGATTTGAAGTATTTCTTCTTTTGTTGTCCTTGGGTTGATAGAGCAAAGTCGAATTACTACTTTTTCTTTTAATTTAGTAGTACTTAGCATAGCAAATCCTCTTTGATTAATTTCTTCCACCAATTTTTTGTTTATTTCATGAATTGTATCTGTAGATGTTAGCTCACATGGAATATAACGAAAAGTAACAATTCCTAATTGGGCGGGTGTTACTACTTCCCAATCTTTTTCTTTCCTTAAAAACTCTTCAACTTGTTCAGCTAGCATAATGCCATGATCAATTGCCTCACGAAAAGCTGTAACTCCGAATGCTTTAAAAGAAAGCCATACCTTTAATGCTCTAAATCTACGAGAAAGTTCAATTCCACGCTCCCCAAAATTCACTTTTTCTTCTATATTAGTTTCTGTATCCTTAATATACTCTGGGATCATACGGAATGTTTCACTTAAATATTGGCTATTTCGAATAAGTACACAACCAACATCATAAGGCTGAAAAAGCCATTTATGCGGGTCTAACGTTAAAGAATCGGCACGATGAATTCCACTTAATAACTCCCTTCCTTTTTCACTGAGAATTGCTGCAGCCCCATAAGCCCCATCCACGTGTAGCCATATATCTTCATCACCACATACATCAGCCAATTCATCGAGGGAGTCCACCGCTCCGCAATTCGTTGTCCCTGCATTAGCAATAACACAGAATGGTTTTTTCCCTTTTAATCGATCTTCTTTTATTTGTTTTCTTAAAGTACTAACTGAAATTTTTAAGTCTTCATCTGTCTCAATTCGGCAAATTTGATGCTGTTTAAAACCTAATACTTTAAGTGCTCGATCTACAGAAAAATGAGTTTGGTTAGAAAAATAAACAATCGCATTTTCTATGTCATTATTCAGCTTGACCTGTCTCGCTACAGTAAGTGCAGTCAAATTAGCCATGGAACCACCACTGACAAATAGTCCTTCAGCTGAATCAGGGAATCCTAGCATTGATTTTAACCAGTTAATTGTCGTTAATTCAATTTGTTCGGCACCTGCACCTACTATCCAAGCTGTAGGAAATACATTAAACCCACTTGCTAAAAAATCTGCTAATACACCAACATAATTGTTAGGACCTGGCACAAAAGCCATAAAATGAGGATGATCCACATGAGTAATTTGATTAAACACATTGTTATTAAGAAAATGAAGTAATTCTTTTGGATTAGATCCGTTTTCCGGAATCGTTTCAATTAGCTTGTCTCTAAAAATATTACTATCAATCGTTTCTGAAACTGGTTTACTTTTTAAATGATTCATATGATCAACAATCAAGTCAACCGCTTGATATCCTAACTGACGCATTTCTTCGGCTGATAGCTGCAAGTTTTTTGTCATTTGATTTACCCCTATTCTATTTAAAAAGGCGAGTTCTTGCTCGCCTTTTCATTTTTTATAATTTGTAATCACAAATTGTTTGTATTGGATTTTGAAGAATCATGTTGATTAAGCAATGGATGTGATTTAATATTTCCTGTATTTTCTCTGCTTCATATACCGTTTGATCATATCCAAACTTTATTGTAAGTCTTTCTTCAGGGAAGCACATAATTCCATACTTTACATGTGGCTCATCAACAACTTCGTAATCCGTGATAGCAAAATGTCTGTTTTCATTTGAAGAAAAGATTGCTGGATTAGTTGGATAGTTTTCAAAAACCCAAAGATGGTCAGTCAACTCAGTTTTTAATTCACTTTGCTTTTGTATATCAACAAATGAATAGTATGCATACTCATTACATTTCAATGTCTCTAGTTGTACCTTTTGCAGGAAGTCCACAAAAGACTGCGTTTCTGTCCATGCTAATCGGATAGGCAAAACATTTGTGAACAGACCGAACATACTTTCAATTCCTTCTACTTCGGGAGGTCTGACTGATACGAGATTAGGCAATACTACTTCTCTCGTTCCGTTGAATTTGCCAAGTAATATTCCCCATACAGCTAGTAGTGCTGTATTCATAGTTATATTGTTTTTAGTTACAAATGTCTGTAACTGATTAGTCAAATCCTTGTCTAAGGTTAAATCCATAAAAGTGAAGTTTAACCCTTCACTTTTAGATGGGACTTCCTTTTTAGGAATACTAATTTTCTGATTGTATCCTGATAAATAATCCCTCCAAAAATGACGTGCTTTCTCATGATCTTGTACCAAAGTCCAGTCTATGAATGTTTCAAAAGGTTTTACTATAGGTAACCCCGCCGTAGTTCCCGCATTTGTTGTTTCATAGAGCTGGAATAATTCGTCTATCAAAATGCTGACGCTCCAACCATCACATAATAGATGATGGGAACTCCAAATTACCTTATGCTCGTTATTACCTAGTTGGAATATACAGAGACGTGTCATAAGTTCATCATTTTTAAATCCTCGACTTAAATTTTCATTCATCCACTGTTTTAGGAATTCTTGCTGTTCTTGTTTCGTCATCTCAATCAAGTTTTTTATTTCTGAATTTATTTGAACATCATATAGAACAGCTTGCCAAGGTTTTGCTTGTTCATCTTGCACAATTATTGTTCTTAAAGAATCATGACGATCAACTAATTGTTGGAAACACTGAATAAAGAGTTTAATATCCAACTCCCCCTCAAGTACCCAAATTGTTTGTTCAAAATATGCATTTGTATCAGGTTCATTCGTAGCATGTTCATAAATAACTTCTTGGAAAGGTGCTAACGGGTAAATACGTTCTATTTTTATATCCGGCATTTTTTCTTGTATTTTGGTAAGTGTTTGTTGATTAAGTTGTTTATCTTTAATATTTAGTAATGTAGCTTTATTATCGTTCATTATGTTTACATCATTTGTTTGTGAACTTGAAAAATGGTCTAGCTTTTTAACAAATTGAACCATGTCCCTTAATATAGGAAATGAAAATAGATTTTTTGGTTCAAGCTCAAATCCTTGTCGATACAGTCTGACGGACACTTGAATCGCTTTTATCGAATCTCCACCTAAGGCGAAGAAATGATCATTTACTCCAACTTGATCTATTTTGAGTACTTCTTGCCAAATACTAGTTAATATTTTTTCCATTTCAGTTTTTGGAGCAATAAATACTTCATTTGTTTGTTTCTCGGGAGTAGGGAGCGCTTTTCTATCTAATTTACCGTTTGGAGTCAAGGGTAATTGATCCAAATAAACAAAATAAGAAGGAATCATGTAATCTGGCAAGTGATCTCGCAAATGCTTTCGTAGTTCTGTTGTACTAATATTTTGCTCAGTTACCACATATGCAACTAAAAATTTTATTCCGTTCTCATCTGTTTGATCAATTACGACAGCATGTTCGACTTGTTTATAAGTTAGAAGACAATGAGCGATTTCTTCTAACTCTACTCGATACCCTTGAATTTTTACTTGGTAATCTTGGCGGCCTAAAAATTCAATATATCCCTCAGAATGCATTTTTCCACAATCTCCTGTTTTGTATATAAGACCAAAATCAGGATGTGACACAAACGCTTCATTTGTTTTCTTTTCATCATTTAAATATCCTTTAGCAAGGCCCACTCCCCCGATATATAAATCTCCAATTACACCAACAGGGCACATTTTCTTTTCATAGTTCAACACATAATACGTTTGGTTTGCCAAGGGCATCCCGTATGGAATACTATTCCAATGTGATTCCACCTGTTTGACCGGATAATAAATTGACCAAATCGATGCTTCTGTTGCTCCTCCTAGTGAAACTACTTCTGCAATCGGAAAATGTCGTTTTATTTTTTCTGGTAAAGAAAGGGGAATCCAATCTCCACTATGTAAAACTAAACGTAAAGAAGAATGTTCAAAATGAGAACCTACTTGATCCAATGCCAAATCCATGATTGCAGGCACTGTATTCCAAATTGTAATCCCTCTACGTTCGACAGTGCGGATTAATTCTTGCATGTCTCTCGGATCACGAATCATTACTAACATTGCACCTGTGCTTAAAGCTCCGAAAATATCGTATACAGATAGGTCAAAACACATGGAAGAGATACCAATAATACGATCATCTTCATTTACCTCATATTTTTGATTTATGTCTTGAATCGTATTTGTAACCGCTTGGTGAGTAATAATTACTCCTTTTGGTTTTCCTGTACTTCCTGAAGTGTATATAATATAGGCAATATCTTCTGGACCAGCAATAGCGGGCATGTCTTCTGTTGTATAAAATGACAAATCATTTTCTTCATAAAGACTAGGTTCTAATAAAAGCTTGCATGAGCTATTTTTTAAAATATATGTTTGGCGATCTAAAGGATGATTGGGATCAATCGGAACATAAGCAGCACCTGCTTTTAAAATACCTAGCATATTAACAATTGTGTCAACTCGTCTTTTGGCTAAAAGACCGACTTTGTCACCAAGACCAATGCCCTGCTCTTTTAAGAAGTGGGCAATTTGATTGGAGCGTTTATGAAGTTCCGAGTATGTTAACCATTTTTGCTCAAATACCACCGCTACTTCATTCGGTGTACGTTTTACTTGGTCTGTAAATAATTGATACAGAGTAGTTGAAGGTATTTTTTCTGTTGTTTCATTATATTGTTCAATTAAAGTTTGATCCGATTCTTTCATCTGCAAAGATGTTATATCGCTTTGTTTCACCAATTGTTCCAATAAGTCAACAAATTGGGAAAACATTGCTTCTATCACATCAATATCAAACAACTCTTCAACATAATTCCAGCTAATTAATAACTCACCATTTTTTTCAATTACTACATTATCCAAATACACTTGTGGAGTCCGAGCATGAATATAGCGAAGAGAACCAAGTTGTTCCCAAGAGAAAGCACCTGCACCTGCTAACATCGAGGTGAAAACGATTGGCATAACTGCTTTTGGCGTCATTTGATGATATCGAGTAAAATCTCGAATAAAGTTAACTCCATCGTAATGACGATGTTCAAGGCCATCTAATAAAGTAGATTGCGTTTCTTTTACTCTAGTAAAGAAAGTTTGCTCTGGTTTTACATCAACATCCAACAAAATAAGCGATGTGAAATCTCCTACAATCTGTTCTACTTCATCATGAACAGGATAACGGTTAAATACAGTCAAATTAATTGCTAATCGACGTTGATTACTCCAATATGCCAACACATCACCATATATTGTACAAAGTAGAGCGGAAGGCGTTACCTCTTTCTCTTGTGCTAACTTTCGTAGCTTTGTCCATTTTTCATTGTCCAGGATTTTTGTAAGTGATTGGAATTTAGGAGTAGCAATCTCTGCTGGATCCTTTTTTAACAGCAAAGAAGGTGCAAACGGAAAGTCAGGAAGCTTACTTGTCCAATAATCTTTTGCTGTTTTATATTCTCCGATTTGTTTCATTTCATCATAGATAAACATATAATCTTGAAAATCAAAAGATAAAGATTCTAATTTTTGATTTGGTTTATAATAATAATGCAACAAATCCTGTCCAACAATGTTCATGCTTGCTCCGTCCATTAACAAAGCATCGTATCGAAAACATAATAAATACGTGTCTTCTTTTAAAAGAAAAGCTTTCAATTCAAACAAAGGCCATTGCCCCAAAGGGAATACATGGTTAGTCATTCGAGAACGCTCTTCTTGTAAGCGAGCATGTTGATTCCTATCATCTAAATCTATGAGACTCTCTATTTCAATCTCGTAATCAGGAACGCTTTGTAATATTTGCTGTTTTCCCTCTGGTAAAATTACAGCTCGCAACATTGGATGACGATGGATCACCTTTTGAAAACTTTTTGAAAGACGATTGATATCCAATGCTGTTTCATATTCAAAATATGTTTGAGGGGAAATACCACTTAATTCAAACTGTGAATTCCTTCCTAACATATACGCTGTCTGAACTTCTGTTAAGGAGAATGGATTAGACAAATCTTTAACATGAGTTGGTTTACTTTCAAAGTTTTCTTCTTTATGCTCTAACTTTACACAAGAACTCAGTTGAGCGATTGTAGGGTGCTTAAAAAAATCTGTTGTACTTATTTTTAAGCAGTCTTTTCTTAATAAATTAATTACCTGAAGTGCTTTAATGGATTCTCCTTTTAATGCAAAAAAATTATCATGAATACCGATTCCCTCAATCTCCATAACTTTTTCCCACGCACGCACCAATTTTTGTTCAATTTCATTGCGCGGGGCAACGTATGGAATTGATACATAATCCGTTTGGGTTATATCCAATAACCTTTTTCTATCCACTTTTCCATTTGGATTCAATGGAATCTCTTCTACCTGAATCATTTTTTCAGGAATCATAAACTCAGGTAATTTATCACTTAAATATTTTCTGATTTCACCAAAAGACACCTTGTTATCCGATACATAGTAGGCAGCTAATAATTTCCTATTTCCATACACTTGATCAACAACGATAGCCTGGTTTATTTCTGGATATTCCCTTAATTGAGTTTCGATTTCTCTTAATTCAATCCGATACCCTCGAATTTTCACTTGATGATCCATTCGACCTAAATACTCAAGTTCTCCATTAGGCAACCAACGAACGAGATCACCTGTATGATACATCATTTCCCCTGCCGCAAAAGGACTCTGTACAAATTTTTCATCTGTCAGTTTACTTTTACCAAGATACCCTCGTGCTACCGCTACTCCAGCAATGCAGAGTTCACCGGGAATTCCAAATGGTTTTAATTGGCCATACTTATTCAATATATAGGAATGATAATTCGGATTTGGTTTGCCGATCGTAACTTCTTTGGAAGTGCTCAAGTCTTTTACTGTTGCGCAAATGGTTGTTTCTGTGGGACCATAAATATTTAAAATTGTTGCTTCACTGATACAACGAATTTTTTCAACCAAATCAATGGAAAATGCTTCTCCTGCTAATAAAATAGATTTTAAATCTTTTAGAAAATTTGCCCCTTCTGGATCACTCAAAATCACTTCCATTCGCGATGGCGTTGATTCCCATAAATCCACCTTATGTTTTTTGACCAAATGAGCCAATTCTTTTGTTGCAAACTGTTCCTCTGTAGCAATTACTACTTTTGAACCTTGCGTTAAAGGAAGACATATTTCTAACAAGGAAATATCAAAAGATACACTAGCAAGAAACAAGAATGATTGATTAGCTTTTACTTTTTCTCTCATTACATTTAAAAAATGAACTAGCGATTTTTGTTCTATCATTACCCCTTTTGGATTTCCTGTCGATCCTGATGTGTAAATAACATAAGCCAAATCATTAGGATTATGTTCTCGTACTAAATTACTTTCTTCACCTTGGAAAAGATATTCTTTATCAAGATACAGTACTTCACCCGCAAATTGCGGCAATACTTCCTCTGTTCGCTTACTAAGTAAATATTTTGCTTGACTATCTTGTAACATATATTCAATTCGTTCAGTTGGGTAGTTAGGGTCGATTGGTAAATACGCTGCTCCTGCTTTTAAAATCCCCATCATACCAATAATCATTTCTAATGACCGATCTACCATAACGCCAATAATACTTTCTTTTGAAACACCTTTACTTTGAAGAATAGAAGCCAATTGATTCGCTTTCTTATTCAATTCTCTATATGTCAAAGATTGATCATTACAAACAACAGCAATTTGATCTGGAGTTTTTAATACTTGCGCTTCAAACAAATCTTGAAATGATTGAAACAAGTCTATGCCCGTTTGAAAAGTATTCAATCCTTCTAACAACTCTTTTTCTTCTTCTGCAATAATACAAATATCTTTCAATGCCAAATTCGGATTTTGTGAAACTTGCTTTAAAACATAACAATACGAATTGGCAAACTGTTGCAAAGAAGAGAATGAACGGGACTTACAAGAAATTTGAAATTCAAATTCATTATGTATTTCATTCCATTTTCTTCGTATCCATAGGGCTAAATTATTCTCTGCGTATTCTTCTAGCGAATTTTCATTATGTAATCCTTCCATCCCGATTACAATTTGAAAAGGAGTTAAATTGTGTTTAACTAATAATTCAGAGAGCGGATACTCCTGATTTTCATACCCGAATAAAGTCGTTTGTTCAATCTCATTTACTAATTGTTTAAAGGGGTGATGCGGATGGATTTCACTTCCTAAAGGAATCAACTTATTAAGATTCTCACTTTGTTCAAGATTCTTTTCAATTCTAGGAATACCAATGGTAATTCTTTCTTGATCTGTATAATGTGCCAAACAAACCCTTAAAGCGGCTTGAAACCAGCTAAATAATAATAAATCTTGAGACTTACTTATTTTTTGTATACTTTTACTAAATTCTACATTCACTCTGACTTGAACGTACTCACAAGGTGTTTCTTTATTTAGTTGGTAATCGCTATTAAATTTAAATACAGAAAAATCGAGAATCTCGGAAGATAATTGCTCCTTCCAAAACGCTTCTACTTCTTTATTTTCATGAATTGAACTTCGATCTTTAATGTGCATTTTTATCTTTATCCCCCTAATATTCATTTCTTCTACTCGTTAATTTTTAAGCCAACTTCAAGCCCATGGAGAAACACTTGATGATTATCCAAACATAAAAATTGCTGAATATCTTCAAATTTCATATGACCAACTGAACAAACCCCTAAATTTAATGTTTCAGCAACCATATTTAAGGTAGCAGTGATAATGCCTGACTCAATACAAGCAAATAAATATCCATCTGAACCGTATTTCGGGATAGAAGCGTTCGCATTATAAATCAAATAAACTGAGAATGCAGATTGAGTAAATAAATCCTGATTAATTAACTCATGATCACTTTTGATCACTTGATCAATGTTGTTTACAATCACAAGACTGTTTTTTGATGGGTTATAATAATAAAATCCAGCTTTCATACCCTCTATACGTTTTGGTTTTATATAAACAAAGATATCAATGGGATAGAGCCCGCCTGCACTTGCGTAATGATAGTATATTTTTTCTTCCTTAACCTGTTTTAGAGTTGATAAGAATTGGGAAAATTCCGAAAAACTAATATGTTTTTCCGTATCAAATTGACGACAAGATCTACGTTCCTTAATTATAGTAGGTAGCTCATTTGTTGTTTCAAGTTGAATTTCGGTCGACCGTGCAGCAACGTGCGTGCGATTTAATTGTTCACTCATATACTTATCTAACTTTTCTTTAGAAAAGCGAATCTGGTTGCTATATGGATTTGAAAAAATCTTTTCTTGTGAAGAAAATACTTCTCTTGGGTGTAATATATTACTTACTAACACACGATTTTTTATCATGAGCTCTATGTTTTTTTGTGTCTCTTCTACATTTCCTAACGAAAAGCGCTCTACTAGTTCACTAATTTTCACACCTTTTTGAGCCATAAAATAAAAATCTGGAAACCACTCAGACAGAATACCTGTAAATCTCATTTCCCCTATCAAAACTTCATTATGCAACTTCTCCCAATGCTTAATCGGAGACCAGTAATAAATTTTCTCGCTCATATAACCCTCCATAAACGTTTAACTTATTTTTGAAATGCAATTTTCTAATTTACAAAAATTTTTTTGGATTCTGCTCCTTGTCTCATAGTGATTATAAATACATGCACTTTAACGAAACTTGAAAATAATGAAATAACTTTTTCTTCATTAAAATTTTTTATTTCATCATAAAAAATGATTTCTTTTTGGATATTTCACATCCTTTCCCATAGTAATCCTATAAGGTATAAACCATTTATAACATTGAGAATATTCATGTATTTCCAATGTGAAATTATTGTAATGGATTGGAGAGCGGTTGAATATAGTTATTAAATCAAATAATGTTGAGAAAGTTTTATTTATTATATCGATAAAATTTTATGATGTAATTTATTACAAATAGATTAAGAAAAGAGTTTTAAATTTTTCTTAATCAGTTAGTGTGAAAATATCACATACTATTACATACAATCGAGTTACTTACATTTCATATTCAAAATAGAGAAAAGACACCTTGAATGGTGTCTTTTCTCTATTTTAATTCCTTATACTTTTTACGCCTTTGTTATTTTTAAACGATTTGTAGGAATTAATACAACTCGAACATCTAGTTCGTTATATGTTCGAATATATAATAAACATTATCTGAATTACGAATGTATTTCAGGTAATTTTATAAATAAACTCAAAGATATCTTCTTCTCCTACTGCCACAAAAGAAATAATCTATTGCTTATTTCTTTTATTAAATTGTAATATAATTACAGTATGTGAAATTATATTACATTAACTTTAAAAACGAAGTGAGAATAATCTTCACTTCGCTTTTTTTATTTGCAATCCTTGTTAAATTTGCTCAATGCAGTATTTATTTCCACATTCTTCGCTTTTATTTAATCGGTTTCTCTGTTTTTAAGACAAATGAACTTAATGCAGGAACTTTAATTTTATTGTCATGGACAACATAAAGTGGTTTACTTCCCGCCTGCTTCCCGTCTACTAGTACTTTCCAAGGACCTTTCGATGGAAGTGTTATATCAACAGCTTCTCTATTTGCATTGTGAGCCACTGTAAAGTATTCATTTTTATTCCCCTCTATTGTATAAGCTACCGTATTTTTCGGGGCATCAATAAATGATACGTGTGTTTTTATTTGCTCTGCAGATGTCATTCGAAAAGCTGAGTACTTTTTGCGTAATTCTATTAAACCCTTCATATAATCTACTTCATTATTAAACGTTGCACGGCGCAGCCAATCCATCTGGTTAATTGAATCTGGAGATTTGTAACTATTATGATCACCGTATTTCGTCCGCATAAACTCTTGCCCTGCATGTAAAAATGGAACTCCTTGTGATGTTAATAAAATTGAAGAAGACAATTTGTGCATTTGTTTTCGCACTTCTTCACTGTCACCTGAATTAGTTAACTCAAGTTTATCCCATAATGTATGATTGTCATGTGCTTCCACATAAGTTAATACCTGTTCCGGATCTTGATAGGTAGACGAATTTGTATCGTAGTCAATACCTGCCGTAATACCTTTTTTAATACAATCTTCCATGTTTTCCTTTCCATTTATAAAACCATTTTCCTTTTCCTCAAATACACTACCTTTCAACCCATCACGTATATTATCGTTAAAATGAGCAATCCCTTTCATTTTCTCTGCATTTTTTTGATTTGCTTTCAGCTCAGCTGCAAGAGGTGTATTTAAATCCCATCCTTCTCCGTGTAGTATAATAGAAGGGTCAATTTGATTAACAGCTTTACGTATTTCATTCATCGTTTCATAATCATGAATACCCATTAAATCAAAACGGAATCCATCTAAATTGTATTCTTTTGCCCAATATGTGACGGAATCTATCATAAATTTCCTCATCATTTTTCTTTCTGAAGCAGTATCATTTCCTACTCCAGTTCCATTTGCAAATGTTCCATCTTCATTGTAACGATAATAATAACCTGGAACTAACTTATGGAAATTAGATTCAGCAGCGTTATACATATGGTTATATACTACATCCATCACTACTCGAAGATTATTATCATGTAGTGTTTGAACCATTTGCTTCAATTCAGTTATTCGCACAGTCGGCTCATAAGGATTTGTAGAATAGGAGCCTTCTGGAACGTTGAAATTTTTAGGATCATATCCCCAGTTATATTGCGGTTCATTTAAAGTCTCTTCATTTACAGAAGCATAATCAAATATCGGTAAAAACTGAACGTGAGTAACACCTAGATCCTTTATATGATCAAGTCCTGTTTTTACACCTTCTGGCCCTTTTGTTCCTTTTTCTGTTACACCTAAATACTTCCCTTTCTGTTTAATACCACTTTCAGGTTGGATGGAAAGATCGCGTACATGTAACTCATAAATAATAGCATCTTCCGGATTTTTAAATTTTGGCTTTTTGTTTGCTTTCCATTTTTTCGGATTTGTTTCTTCTAAATTAACGACTGCACCTTTATCTCCATTTACAGAAGCAGCACGCACATATGGATCAACCGCTTCAGTCCATGTATCACCAATTTTGACCTTATACGTATAAAAGAGCCCTTTTTGATTCCCCTTTAGTTCTGCTGTCCAAGTTCCCTTTTCACCTTGTTGCATGTTTATTTCAGCACCTATTTTATCGTTCCAGTTTTTATATGTAACTAACTTCGCTTCGCTTGCAGTAGGAGCCCATAAACGGAACTTTGTATGTTGCGCGGTATATGTATTCCCTAAATCGTTACCACTATAATAAAATAAATTATCAAATTCCTCGCTACGAATGACTTTACCAATTTCAGTATTCGTATCAGCTAAGTTTTCTATTTTAACTTTGTATGTTTGTTTTAAATCAATTTTCTGTTCCGTAATTATTTTGACCTTATTAGTAATATCTCCACTATTTATATCATAAGGACTAATATTTTTAATTTTAATGCCTTCAATTTCAATTTTCTTTTCCCTAATATGAAACGGGACATTAGTCGTTATGGTAATTTCATGGAAACTATCAATAGTTGCTTTTTGAATTGAGAGATCTGAAGAAGGCTTAGAGTTATATACTTTTTCATCGCCCGAAAGAATCCATACTTCAGCACGACCGCCCTTTATATTTTCAATCCAACGATCCCCACCATCTTTTTCCCATTCATTTGTTCGAACTATAAATCCTACACGATTATAGTCACCGTCTATTTTTATCTTAGCGTATTTTCCAAATTCATCTTCACCAGTAAATTCATAAGATGTACCATTTGCATTTTCTCCCCATAACCAAAGATTCCAGTCTTTTGTATTTCCAAGCTTCTCTTTGTAATGAATGATAACTTCAGTTGTTTTCGAATTTGAAACTGCCTTCACACCATGAAAGGAGAAAACAGATGATAACATAACGATTAAAGTAAGTAATAAAACTGTTTTGTTAATTAATCTTTTTATAATTTGCACCACATACACCCTTTCTTCAAATATTACTAGCGATTTATTATGCTTACACTGAATAACACTGCTTAAATTAATCTAGAAATCTCTTTTGCTTCACCTCCATATTGGCTATTTTCACGTATGTATTTCAATGACCTTTTAATACGGAAGCGTTTGCATAAATTGCTTAAAAAAATAGATTTGTGTATGCCCTCATATATTTGTAAATGCTAAAAGGTCAGGGAAATCATTTTAAAGCAATCGTTTGTTATCGCTTTCATTTTATAGACTTTCTATCAAGAGGTCAATATATTATTAATTTTCTGTTTTTACACACTTTAAACCTTATTTATTTGTCGCAACTTCTTACAGATAACGCACCTAATTATTGCTTAGTCAGTTTATTTCCAACAATACATTGCTAAGTAAAAAAACAGCTAATATCCTTAAAATGATATTAGCTGTTTTTTCATAATGTATTAATATATGAATGATAACTATATTTCTAAATTACTTAATTTTTGCTGCATCAAATGCCTTTTGAACTGCTTGAACTTCAGCTGTATTTGCACCATATTTATTAGTTGCCACTCGAATACATGCTGATCTCAATTCTTTGAAATTAGAAGTCATGTTTAACTCATCAGTATTTGCATAATAGAAAATATCAAACATTTTATCTTCACCAATTCCTTTAACAGTCACTCCGTTATGAGTTCCGCCTTTTGCAATGAGATACGCAACTTTATTAATAATACTTGAATTAAAATGAACACCGCCTTGATCCCATCCATTAAAATCGTTAAATTCACTGTAATCATCTGGATAAGGTACTCCAAGTGAAGATGGAACAGAAGCTGGGTTTTCCATATCACGGAAAACAGATCCCGTTTGTTCTCCCATTGTCCAGTTAAAGTTTCCATTATTTACGTATTTCTCAATAGATGTTCCCATAATATCAGATAGTGCCTCATTAATCGCACCGGATTCCCCGTAATATTCAAGATTAGATTCGCTAGAAGTAACAGCATGTGTAAATTCATGTCCAGCTACGTCATATGCTTTAACAATAGGATCACCATATACAAGCATACTTCCATTATTAGCACTTAATGCATTCTGCCAATTCTTCGGATCATTCGTCTCTTCAGAATCCCAAGCGTGTACAACTGAAACTACCTTTTGTCCCTTATTATCAAAGCTATTACGCTTGTATTTATCTTTATAAAAATCAAATACTTTTGTTGCTAAGTAATGAGCACTTACCGCTTTGGGATCGTTAAATGTTGCCGAAGTACTAGTCGCTAATGTACCAGGATAATAGCTTTCTTCTTTAGTAATATCTTTGTAATTCACATCATATGTTTCAATCCCTTGCCCTCTTGTATAATCAGCAAGAGCATATTTGCCATTACTTTGTTTAGAGATACCAAATGAACGAGAAATACCTAAATCATCTTTTCCTGTTCCAGTTAATGATGTAAGACTGCTTTGTTTACTTTTCTTTAAAGCTCCAACTAGTTTGTCACTAGCTTTTAAGTTAGATTCTTGTACCATATTTTTTAACATATCACCATTTTGTGCATTTACTAAATAAGTACCAGAAACATAGTTTGGTGTTGCGGCTTCAAAGGTAACTTGGTATGCATTTTTAGCTTGTCCATTATTTTCATCAACAAAAATAACCTCTTTAACTTCTGGCTCAGTAATAAACTTGATATCGTTCCCGTACTTCGTATAAATAAATTGTTTTGCTTCATCTTTTGATAGATTAATAGGTTTTTTCAATTCTTCTTGTTTTAAATTTTGCGCGCTATCACCTGAAACACTTTTAATAACACCATTATTATCTACATGTGCAGTTAATTGATGGCCATATACTTCTTTTCCTTCGTATGTTTGCTGCATACGTACAAGTGTAGTTCCATCATACGAACCACGTTTTTGAAGGACTTTATAATCTACTCCTGCTTCTCCATTGACTTGTTTTTGGGACAGAGCTTGCTCTGTTTTCTCCTTAAGTGCATCCTTTACTACATTTTCTGGTGCCTTTTGTGACGGTTGTGTAAGTTCACCCGAACGGAACGATTCCTCCTGAATTTGAACTTGTAACTGATCTGTTTCCTCTGCATGACCTACCCCATATGGTGCCACAGCTGTTAAAGCTAATCCTGTTGTTAATGCTACCTTAGTTAATGTCTTTGTGTTTTTCATTATTTCACCTCGTATAATTTTTGAAATAGAAAGCTTGTACAAAGTATACTGTCTATTTCTGTCGGAAAAAAGAGAAAATACACAATTTATGTAACATTATGCAAAATTACATAAATTGTGGTCAATATTATAAATAATGAACGGAACACATATGTACATTAATTTGAATAAAAGAGAGTCCTTATAGGCGCTCATCCAATTGGTTAGTTATTAATTATCTATATTCATTGTAATAAAAGTATACTTACCTCTAAATAACAATTACTATAAGAAACCTTATAATTTATATTTTTTTAGTAATCCTACTAAGTTTTTTGTAAAATTCACCTTTCGTTTTTATATGCTTAAACTGATTTGGATTAATATTTGCTTTTTGTGAGAGTGCTACAATCTCTTCTTTTGTAATTGAATCTTTCGTATTTATAGATGCTATATTTGTGTATTTTCCGTCTTCTGTTTTTGGAATTTCTAAAATCCCTTTATTCACAAGATCAACTACAGCCTTATGCTCTGAAGAATGTAAATCTACACCAGTAATTTTCCAATTACGCATAACTTTTGGCGTGTATACACCGTTCTTTACCTCTTTTAAATATGTAATAGCAAGGTTACGAATGGTTCCACCTGTTTCTCCAAATGCATTCTCTTGTTTAGATGACCAAATTTGTTCAAACTTACGCCCCTCTAAAGCTCCTCCTTTTGCCTGAAGAGCCTCCATTCTGTATGCATTCATTCCCAGCGTCATAACATCGCTCATTTTGATTGGTTTGTTTGTACGAATAGAGCGTAAATTTGTAATTCTACTTCCGTATGGTTTTGTTAAGTCAATTTCGTATTTTACGCCTCCAAAGAAATCGTTCGTACTGTATTTAGATGCACGGCGGGTTTTATCAAAGCTAACGGTTACATCTCCGGCACGAGATGAGTTAAAATATCCTGCTGCCCATTCCATATAGTCTTTTAAATCTTTTCCAGAAATCTTATATACTGTAATCTCTCCCAAGGCATATTGGTAATTATACGCAATATCTTTTTTCTTAATAGGACCTGTATCCAAACGGGCATAATCATTATCAATTTGATGGGCTACTACATCTGCTTTACTGTAGTAGAGCATGACTTCATGAAAGAAATCTGATAAAGGTGTTTCTTGAATCTGAACACTTGGAATACCCTTTATTTCATTTTCAGGAACAAGATTTCTACCCTTTAATTGAGCGACTACAACATTTGCATCTCCTCTCGCATATTCGTGAAAAGGTGTTAGTGTTTCTTCAAGTGTAGGATCAGATAATATCGTTGTTCCATCAGCATTTTTTACAGGTATAGCGGTAGCAGTTTTATCTTTTAAAACCAACTTCCCATCTTGCTTTGTAAAAGTAAGGTCAATACGTGAAATATGTGTTCCATATTTATCTGGCTCTGTAATAATTACGCCATTTACAACTTCTTTTTTTACAAGTTTATGCATGTGAGCCGCAAAAATAGCGCTTAGTTCCGGACAAGCATTTGCAATATCTTGAACACCAGTACCAGGGATACCATTCTCATTTTCTAATCCCATATGCATAACTCCTACCATTACATCTACTTTACCTTCTAATTCCTTAATTGCCTTTTTCGTCTCTTCTACCGGATTTTTCACCACTAAACCATTTAAGTGATCTGTCCCTTTTTCAAAATCACTAATCATTGGTGTATTCATACCAATAATCCCAACTTTAATTCCACCTTTTTCTACAATTGTATATGCAGGAAGAAAGCGCTCTCCATTTTCCTTATAAATATTTCCTGCTAACGTTTTTCCCTTATATTGCTCACTAACTTTTTTCAATGTATCTAATCCAAAGTTGAATTCATGATTTCCAAATGCCCAGGCGTCATATCCCATTGTATTCATCGCTACCATCATTGGCGATTGTGGCTTATCGTTGAATAATTCTACTGAGTTTCCTTGAATTGTATCCCCGGCATCTACTAATATGGTATTTTGATTTTCTTGACGGACCTTCTTTATAACCGTATAAAGCTGCGTCAAACTTCCACTCATATTTGCTCCATCAAGCGCATAATCCCAAGGCATAAATCTGCCATGAATATCTGCAGTACCTAACAATGTAATATTAACTTCAGATTCCTCAGCCTTAGAGATAGGTGGTTTGACTATTACTGCTGTTCCGAGCAGTAATAGAATTACAAAGTAACATACATAGTTCTTCCATTTCATTTTTTGCATAATAATAATATTTCTCCCCTTTTTGTACTTTCGTAAAGTTGTTTGAACTTTAAAAATGTAACTTATTATTCGGGAAACTTCAACTACAAAAGATAATTTTGAAGGTGGTTCTGTTGCAAAAATAAAGAGAATAAATTGCATACATCCCCTAACAGAATTGTATTTTATCGTTTCCTGACAGAATACCCCTTCCTTAAGGGTGTGAAGTGTACTTTCAAAATAAGGATATATCATTCATTATCATTTCAATTTATTAAAACGTGCATATACAATATGTTATGATGATTAATTTTTTGAATTTCGTTGCTGATTTATTTCCTTCTAAATAAAAACACTTTCAAAAAAAATAACCCCGCTCTTCATTTAAGACGGGGTTACACTTATACAGAAAATCGGATAGTTTTATATTTTCTTAAGCTTATTGGTTACTTTCAACTAATTTCATTCTATTTTTGTTTTCTTCTGAATCAATATGAATCAATCGTTTCCCCTGTTTATAATACGCATCAATAAACAGGGAATGATTTTTACTTTTCAATTTCACAAGGCAATTTTATCTCTTTGATTTGTTCTATATGACGCTGTTCATGCAAATAGATTAATTCTATCCACTGATCAAGAAATAATTCTCCAAGAGCTGGATGCATCACTGATTTTTTTACTAATTTAGATTCATCTTCTATTGTACTCAGAAAACGCATCAATTCTTTTCTTGATTCGTTTAGCATATTGAGCATTTGCTCCACTTCAAATGGTTCTATACTTGGTTCAATCATTTCTGGAGCTATAAACTTTTTCGTTCTATCTAATAAAATAGTGTGAATTTCTTTACGCTCATTTTGGGTACTATCTAACTTTTTTAACCCTGAGGAAATAACTGTTATCACTCTTTCATCTAATAAAACTAAATGATGACAAACTTGTGCAATACTCCATTTATCCTTATCTGGTTTCCTATTAAATTGAGCATCACTCAACAAAGAAATTTCCTCAACTAATTGATTTCTCGTTTCATAAAACTTGTCATTTACAAATGTATCCATGCGGATTCTCCTTTCATTGCAACCTACATACTTAAATTTCTACGCTAAAAATATTATCTTCGAAAACAGATTTTCTTTCACTACTATTCCAATTTCATTTTAAAGCCACAAATAAATCAACTTTTAACTTTCCTTCTAGATCTTCAGCAAGATTATTTAAGCAAAACTCTAAATTATCTCTATCATAATCTGCACCATACTCACTATTTAGTAGCCACTCTGCATACATGTATTGATACGCTTCACTTAATTTATGAGGTTCATCATAGAACTGGTATAGACCATATGTACCTCCATCTAATCTTTTAAATTGCACATCATGATACTTTTCTTTATCGAAGTTTTCAGGAATCGTAACACATGCATCATGCCGGCACTTATGACTTGCAACAAGTTCAGGATTATCTAATGATATTCCGATAAATGATTGCTCTGGTGGATACAGTTTATTTTCAATTGACCAGTTCAGTAACTTCCCCCAGTGATCTTGCGGTTCAAAGTAGCTACCAGTTCGTCTTATATACGCTACTTCTAATGGTGGTAATTTTTTTATAACAACTTTCATTTATATCTTCTCCCCTATAAATATGTACACTGTTTAATTAGCTTTTTTTAACATTTATTCCTTCTTAAATTAAAAGAATTCTCTAATCATATAAAGTGAAACTTTAATCAGCGGGAGATGAATTTTAATTGAAATATAATTGATTACTATTACTACTACTAAAGTAGTATGTACTTTCATACTTTTATTTGATTTTACATTCTTTTTAAATCGATATATTAATTGTAAGAAAATAAAAAGGTGGAGGATTTTAATTGATTAAAGGAATATACGAAGCGCATTTACCAGTGAGTAATTTACAACAATCTATCAGATTTTATGAAAAACTAGGGTTGAAGTTAGCCTGGAGCGATGAATCAACAGCATTCTTTTGGATTGAGGATGGGAAAAGTTGGCTAGGATTATGGGCGGGCTCTGAATACGAAACAAAATATCATCCTTCTTTACGTCATATTGCATTTAGAGTTTCATATGAGGATTTAAAAGAATCATTATATTGGTTACACTCACTTCAAATTAAAGCTGTTCCGTTTGGGAGTAATGAATCTATTGAACCATTTGTCCGTCCACATCAAGGTAATGCATCTGTTTATTTTATTGATCCAGATGGTAATAGCTTAGAACTTATTTGTCATATTTTTGTACCTAACGCACTAAAACATATAAATGATAAATTATCCTTTAAAGATTGGGAGACACTATTAGCTGACACATTTGAATGAATATTAGTTATAAATCATAATGGCTCACCTTTATTTTTATAACATGTATAACAATCGTGAATAATAATGTCCTATCAATTTATCATTAAATAAATGTAAAAAATGGCCCTATTTATTCATTTTTAATGCGTATGTATGTACATTTGTTAATTTATTCGATATATTATGGGTATTGAATGATTACGAAAAGTGTATAGGTCGCTTATATAACACCTTATATTTTTATATCCGTGAAAACTACAAAGTGTATGAAAATCCATTTGTCAAATGAATTTAGTGCGGAAGGAGGTTTGTGGTTACTTCATAGGGTATAATAATCAGTTTTTACTGATAAAAATATAGGAGGCGACATAATGTTTCGTACGATTTCAAATTTCATGAGAGTAGCTGAGATAAGAAGGAAAATCCTTTTTACACTAGCGATGTTAATCGTTTTTCGAATTGGCACGTTTATTCCAGTTCCTCATACTAACGCAGAGGTATTAAAAGTACAAGATCAAGCTAACGTTCTAGGTATGTTAAACGTATTTGGTGGAGGAGCATTGCAACATTTCTCAATCTTTGCTGTAGGTATTACACCATATATTACAGCTTCCATCATAGTACAATTACTACAAATGGATGTTATACCTAAGTTTTCGGAATGGGCAAAGCAAGGAGAAATGGGCCGTAAGAAATCAGCTCAATTCACTCGATACTTTACAATCATTCTCGCATTCATACAGGCCATCGGAATGTCTTATGGCTTTAATAATATAGCAGGTGGACAATTAATAACAGATCAAAGCTGGACTACATACTTATTTATTGCGACAGTTTTAACTGCAGGTACTGCATTTTTACTTTGGTTAGGCGAACAAATTACCGCTAACGGAGTTGGTAATGGTATTTCGATGATTATCTTCGCAGGTCTCGTTGCCGCGATTCCAAATGTTGCAAATCAAATTTATTTACAACAATTCCAAAATGCTGGCGATCAGCTATTTATGCACATAATAAAAATTGTTTTAATTGGACTCGTAATTTTAGCGATAGTTGTTGGTGTTATTTACATTCAACAAGCTGTACGTAAAATACCGATCCAATATGCAAAAGCTGTTTCAGGAAACAATCAATATCAAGGAGCAAAAAACACTCATTTACCGCTTAAAGTAAATAGTGCTGGTGTTATACCAGTTATCTTTGCTTCTGCATTTTTAATGACGCCGCGTACAATTGCGCAGCTCTTCCCTGATTCAAGCGTATCAAAATGGTTAGTTGCAAATCTTGATTTCGCACATCCAATTGGAATGACACTTTATGTCGGTCTTATCGTTGCTTTCACATACTTCTACGCATTTATTCAAGTAAATCCTGAACAAATGGCTGAGAATTTGAAAAAGCAAAATGGATATGTTCCTGGTATTCGTCCTGGTAAAGCAACTGAACAATATGTAACTAAAATTTTATACCGTTTAACATTTATTGGTGCAATTTTCTTAGGTGCAATTTCTATATTACCGCTCGTATTCACGAAAATTGCTACGTTACCACCTTCTGCTCAAATTGGTGGTACAAGCTTACTTATCATTGTCGGTGTAGCACTAGAAACTATGAAGACGTTAGAAAGCCAGCTTGTAAAACGTCATTATAAAGGCTTTATTAAAAAAGTGAATTAATTATCAAAAACACAGTTGGTTATTTTTCCAACTGTGTTTTTGATTTTATCAGTCCTGTAATATACAGGGCTGTTGCTTTATTAAACTACATCTCCTTCTCTAATAACCGCCCTTTTTTGAAATAAGTCCGTAGTGTTGAACGATTGGCCAAAAATACACCAATCAATATAAGACAAGCTCCCATTCCCATTGTAGGATTTAAGGGTTCTCCTAATACGATATAACCTACGATAATTGCTATTAATGGTGATACATATAACCACGTCGATGGAAATACTGGGTTTGTTTTTGATAAGAGCCAGTAATATAATCCGTGTCCACCGATCGATCCGATAAATATGAGATATAAAATAGGCCATTGTACACTCCATGAAGTTAATACAGTTACATTTGGTTGTTCTACAATAATAGATGCGATTAATAGTAAAATCCCTCCATAAAACATTTGAATTCCGTTAATAAGAAATGGTGATACATTTGATAAATCTGAAAGTATTTCTTTCGAACGAATAGAGCCTATTCCGTAAAATAACTCTCCTATAACTAAAACAATACAAGCAATACTCCATATGAAACTTACTTGTTGATGCATTCCTGGTAAAGAAACAAATATAACACCTATTAGTGCAATAACTAAGGCAACGAGTTGTTCCTTTTGTAATTTCTCCCTATTCCTCTTTGCTTGTATTAATAAAATCATCATTGGTCCCGTAGCAGAAAGAACAGCAGCTAATCCCGAAGAAATATATTGTTCTGACCAATATAAACTTGCGAATGTCATAAATGTTAAACAAAATCCAGCATACATAATACGTTTTGAAAATATATGTGGCATAATTTCTTTTCGCTTTAATTTAAAAATAATCATAAGGATTATGCCCGCTAAAAAGAATCGAATTCCTGCTGAAAACAACGGTGGCGCCCCTGCTTCAATTCCAATTTTTATTGTTAAAAATGTTGTCCCGAAAATAATACATACTAAAATGTAATTAAAAATGACCATTTTTCTTCCTCCTTTTTACTCTTAAAATGAGTATAGAGGGTATGGTGTATAACAGTGTATCAATACATATAACAGTTACTTCAAGTTGTAGTTGATTCCCTATATATTTTTCGCTTTAATTAAATTAAAAAGAAAAATAGGTGAAACTATGAAGATTGTATTGCGTAAAGAATCAAACATACCGTATTACAAGCAAATATATATGCAAATTGTTGAAAGAGTACAAAGTGGTATGCTTTCACATGGTGAATCCCTTCCTTCTTTACGTTGTATGGCCACAGATTTACAAATCAATGTATTAACTGTTCGTAAAGCGTATAAACAGTTAGAAACGAAAGGGTATATACGCATCGAACAAGGAAAAGGTGCTTACATATATAAACGTGTAAAGAAAGATTTCAAACCGATACCGTATAAATGGCAACAATCAAGATCTATTAATGTTATGCGTTCTCAATATGCAATGAATAAGCACCGTAAATATTATGATTTTTCACAAGCAATTCTGTATCCTCGTCTGTTACCAAATCCATTTTTGGCAGACGAAATGCATAAATTGCTAGATAAAAATCCGATGTTGTTAGCAACTTATGGGCCAGTTCAAGGCGATTATGAACTGCGAGTTGAAATAGCAAATTACTTAAATGAACACCAGAAATTAGTGACGGACCCATCTCAATTATTAATTACAAGCGGAGCACAACAAGGAATTGATTTAATTGCTCAAACATTATTAAAACCTGGAGATATCGTATTAGTAGAAATTCCATGTTACAGTGCTGCGCTTGACGTTTTCATCAATAAAGGTGTTCAAATCATTCCTATTTCTCTTGATAATCATGGAGTTCGCTCCGACTTAATTGATGATATTTGTCAAAGTAAAAATCCTGTTTTATTGTATACAAATCCCACCTTCCAGAACCCGACAGGTACAGTAATGAGTAAAGAACGAAGAATGGAACTTATAGAACTAGCGGAGCTATATCAATTTTTTATCATTGAAGATGATTCTTTCGGAGAAATATATTTTGAAGGTGCTATAGTCCCACCACCAATCAAAAGTTTTGATAAGGATGGCCACGTGATATATATAAAAGGATTTAGTAAAACGTTAGCACCAGGACTCCGTATCGCAGCACTTTTTGCCGATGGTCCTATTTTTGAATGGCTATATGCAGTGAAAGGTTCCATGGATATCGGTAGTCCTTTATTAACACAGAAGGCACTTCTACCTTTCTTACGTGCGGAACGTATGAAAAATCATTTAGAAAAATTACGTACAGCTTTACAAATGAGACGTGATTTAACAATTGATATACTATCGCCATTAAAAGGACTAAACTTTGAGATACCAAATGGCGCTTTTAATTTATGGGTGAAACTGCCTGATTCGATAGATCCCTTTACCTTATTACAAAAAGCAAATGAAGTAGATGTCTCTTTTTTACCAGGAACAGCTTGTCTATTAAACTACGAAACAAATGATAACCAATTAAGAATTAGCTATTCAATGTTAAACGAGAAAGATATGGCAATTGGATTAGAGAAATTACATGATACAATACGAAACAGTATTTGTTAGAAGTAATAACACAATAGCCAACAATAAATAATACCCGAAAATGACAATGTGTAGTATGGGCTATTATTTATTGTTGAGCTTTTTCGTTATTCTTAACAACCGATTTTAAAACTTGTCTTTCTTTCAATTCTTCAACACTACCATATCGATCAATAACAATTGCTTTCATTTACTCTCCTCCTTGCTGTTTATTTTAATAACATACAATTATTTCTCAAATTTTTTTGTCTTGAATTACCATATAATTATTTTTGGGGGTAATTATGCAAGAAGCATTATAAAGTGAAACTTTAATCAGCCCTCACCAATTGGGCTCCTACTGCTCGTTAATACTGGATGAATTTCAAAACAAATCTTACACACATCTTAGAATCATCCAAAACTGTTTTATTAATTAAATTCAAAAGAAATGAGGCTAACTATATGAGTGAAAAGATATTTAAAATAAACGGAATTGATATATGTACAGAAAGCTTTGGGAACCCTAAGAACCCTGCTATTTTATTAATTATGGGCGCTACATGTTCCATGGTTTATTGGGACGAAGAGTTTTGTGAGCTGTTGGCTAGTACGGGGAAATTTGTTATTCGCTTTGATAACCGTGATGTTGGACGCTCTGTTGCCTACGAACCTAGAACTTCCAATTATACAGTAACAGATATGGCTGAAGATGCAATTGGAGTACTAGATGCTTATCATATTGATAAAGCTCACCTATTTGGTATGTCATTAGGTGGTATGATTGCTCAAATTGCCGCTATAAAACATCCCGAAAGAATTTTGACGCTAACTTTACTAGCGACTAGTGTAATAGGATCTGATGACAATACTCGCGATTTACCTCCAATCGATGAAAGAATTTTAACACATCATGTAAATGGCACAAGTATAGATTGGACAAATAAAAACGATGTGGCAGAGTATTTAGTTTCAGGATCTCGTCTATTATGTGGATCAGAACGAATATTTGATGAAAATAGAGTTTATACACAAGTAAAACAAGAAATAGAACGCGCAAATAATTTATTAAGTATGTTTAATCATGCTTTACTTCAAGGTGATGATGCATATGAAGGTGTACTTCACTCCATACAAGCACCTACATTGGTTATTCACGGAACAGATGATACAGCACTCCCATTCGAACATGGCCTCGCACTAATTGATGAAATTCCAAACTCAGTACTATTAACTCTTAAAGGGGCAGGCCATGAAAACCATCCAGATGACTGGGAAAACATAATTACTGCTGTTTCTAAACATACATCTGAAATTTAGACAAACAAATAATTAACAAAAGGGGCACAAATTATATTGTGCCCCTTCTATTTACAAACAAAAACCCATCACTGTATTCGTATGTATAGTGATGGGACTTCTTATATTTTTCTATGTTTAAAAAAATGGACAATCTAATTGATCAACAGATTCCCATAATTTTTTTTTTGCATTTTCGGTGGATGTATTTGTTTCTAGTGTCATGTTTTTAAAAGGGTTTACTTCAACTTTTAATAAGGATGAAGGCTCCACATATAATGAGAAAACATGGCTGCTTGGTAAAGCTTTAGAAACGTCAATATCTCCTACTTGTTTAAATAGTTGCTGCGCAGCAAAAAAGAAGAAATTAGTTGGATTTGATTGTTTATTCAGCCACGCAAGCATTTCAGGTGATACCGATTTATGAATATTGATTTTTACTCGATCACCACGTTTATATCGCCTAGATCGCATACTTCCACCAACTAACTTATCGTTAAGTTTGTAAATCCTAACTCTTTTTGCTTATGCTCTCTATATTTTGGCGAACAAGTATAGACTAATAATCCTCGTGCATTGGTAAATAACGGATTATCTACAAAGATTACATTTTTGAGTCGTCCTTTTTGCTTTAAAATCATTTTTAAACTGTTTTTAATAATTACTGCACCACCGCCATAAATAAACACGTATGGATCGTCTTTCATATCATCAATTTTATTTATAATATCTGTTGCAACACGAGCTGCTAAACCTAATAGTGCCGGCTGTGATTCCTCAACTAATAAGGTATTTCTCGGATGCTTATCATTTAAATAAATTTGATTGAATTCTGTAATACTATCAATCGTCTTAGTTGGATACTTTCGGTTCCATCTCGTGATAATTTGTAATAACGTCTCTTTTACACCATAAGATAAACCTTTACTTAGTTGCGGACGGAAATTTACCCCTAATGAAACAACTTCTTCTGTCGTCCCTGCACCAATATCAAAAGAGAGTAGAGTCTTATCTACAAAATCAATTTCAGAAACTTGATTCGGCTCACATTCTATTTTATGTTTCACAACATTTCCTTCTTCATCGTATACAATGCCCCACGTCCCAGATGCGCCCTCAGGCAGGCATTTACAAAACTCAATTGAAACATTAATTGTCACATCGCGTCCGTTCGGATAATGGAAAATAACCTTATGATTTCCCATATAACGTTTTGCATTTTCAGCAGCTATTTCTTGTGTAATAAGCTGCATAGGAAGAGCGACAGATAAATCATAACGAATATTAATATGGCTAGAAGTTGGACTTTGACGCATAGCGCTTACCGCCAAACCTGATAGTATTGTAATAACCATTAACTCATCCGTTGACTTATTCGATTTCTTCTCTACCTCAGTACCTTTTAATTGATCTTGAATGACTTTTTCTCCAACGATGTATCGTACATTATTTAGCATTAACGATGGCGAACTTATAGTCACATCAATGTGGTTTTCTAATTCAGATAATGAAACATCTACCTCATCTAAGAGTCCTGTAGGCTCACCTATATATAAAGAATAAATACTCGGAATAAAAATAGGGTCTTGCCCTTTCACCATTAACTTCAAACCGTTGTTTCCTGCATCTGCACCAGCTTTTAAAAGTATAGACATAACTACCCCCTAAATTAATCTGACATCCCTTCCAAATATATGCGAGCCCATTCTTTTACATTCAAATGTATTGTAATTTTTTATTTATCATAAAACCAAAATATTGCATACTTACATATTTTATGTAAAAAGTATTTGACATGATACTTTTCCAATTTTATACTTATATTTGTAAAGAGTTTTTTACAATCGAGGGGGGCAATTATTTATTGAATACTAAAAAAACTATTTTTATCATCATTGTTTTAGCATTAATTGCAATAATAGTACATGGCACATATAAATACATCACTGAAGGTTCTATTTTGGGTAGTACGATTTTTGCTATTTCGTTAATACTTAGTAATTTAATTAATCACATTACTTGGGGAGATCCCCACGGTGTATCAGAAGAAAGTCAAGATGAAATGGGCCAACAAATTACATATAAAAGCTTTAAAATTGCGTATTTTGTGCTTGTAGTTATAATGTTCCTTTTATTAATCTTCTCCGAAGGATTTTCTATGGGGGCTAATTTAGATGGCGTTAAAAACCTCCCTCTGTTCATCGCAATTTGCTCTTCATTCTTTATTTATCCTATTGTCGAACTCATAGTTGCAAAACAATATAAGTAAAAAGATGAGGTTTTCTACATGTAGAAAACCTCATCTTTTTATATTTACATACTCTCTACAATTGCTTTTAATTTATTCACAGTCCGCCAATTCCTAACTGTAGCTGGTGTATGTAACTTCTGAAACTGGTTCATTAATTTAGAATTTCGAATGCTATTTTTGAAAAACAAATAAGCAACCTTCTCATCTATATAGCAATCTTCAAGTTCACTTTTAAATGTAAGCAATTTACTACTCTCTTCTTCAGAAAGTACATTAGCTAAAAAAGCAACATGAACACTTTCTCCTTCTAACAATGAATGAACTTCATACGGACATTGTTTAATAATATTTATAAATTCATCATGTGTTCTTAGCATGACTGGAACATCGAAATCAAATTCATTTTTCATTTCAGATTGTATTCGGTCCTTTAGAAAGTTTATACCTTCCTCAGATTCGAACACGATATTACCACTTTGTATATATGTTTTCACATGTTTTAATTCTATTGATTCAAACAATCGTTTTAAATCAGCCATTTTGATTACTTTATGTCCACCGACATTGATTCCTCTTAGTAGTGCAACATAAATTGTCATATTATTCCCCCACAATAAAATGAATTTATCAACTGAATTGATTTTCCCACTCATATTTCTCGGATATTTGTTTTAATTCTTCTAACATATCATGAATAGATAATACCTCAAATAAAATAATAGATTCACTTGAAAAATGGTGATGATAATGATCTGGTTTATAATCTTTTAAATCATTTTTATAACTCCAAAATTGCTTGTCTAATTCAGCAATAAGTTTAAAATGTTCCTCATCAATTTCATTACAACGGTTTCTCAATATAGCAATTATAGAATAAGTTGTTTGTTGTAATATTTCCCTTTCACTTTGTGACCAGTCACAGGTCTCAATTGACACTCGAGCTAAATTATCTATATGGTAAATGATTTGCTGTAATAAATGCAATTGCTTTTGTACAAGTAAAAAGCTTCTCATTTCCTTCTTTGTATGGTGATGATATTTCCAATCTTTCTGCTCATATTGAACAAATTGTATCGCCTTATGCAATAATAAAGTCAATTTAGATAGATCCTGAGCTGTCTCCTTTTTCATACCTTTTCCTGCAAGTAATGCAGTAATCCATTCTTCCATAATATTTGCTGTTTTAGCAAATAGATCCTCTGTACATCCAAAAATCGTTTTCGTGTAGTGTGGTGGGAAAATGAAAAAATTCACTAAAGTAGATACTATAATACCAGTAGATGTAGTAGCTAAACGAATTAAAAATGCAGTAAAATAATGATCTGCCGTAATTGGAATCATAGCTACAGCAGTTAAAGTCGCGACTAATGTTCCCGCATGTAACCTTAGTTTTTGACATGTAACAATCGTAAACATCGCAGCTAATGCATAAGAAATTGCTTGATGGCCTAGGAAAAATGTGAAAGTCATGGCATATGCCGATCCAATTGTTGAGGCCGGAAAGCGAATAAACCCTTTTTTTATTGAGTCTGTTGCAGTTGGTTCAATTGTAACAATTGCTGTTATTACAGCAAAAATAGTTGGGATGTTAAAAAATTTACAAACTAACACTGTAAGAAAAACTGCAATCCCAGTTTTAATCACTCTTCCCCCAACAATATTCCATTGTCTATCTTGATTCATTTTTTATATCCTTCATTTCTGTTTCATTTTATATACATATATTATATATTGTTAAAATAAAAAAACCTACTACATGAATATTCAAGAGTAAGTTTTCTATCTCATTATTTCATTATAGGTAAATGCATTATTATTTGTTGGCCAATTGGTCCCATTCTTCTAAAACCTTTATCTTGGAAGCCGACTTTTGCATATAAATTTTGTGCAGGAATATTTCTTTCATTCACAGCAAGTACAACTTCATTTTTTATTGGAAAATAACGTTTTACAAACTCTTCTAATAATAACAATGACTTTTTAGCGTATCCCTTTCTTTGTCTATTGTGATTAATAGAAAATGATGTTAAAAGTAAAGCATCCTCATTATCCGTAAACTCCTTTACTCTATCTCCCGTTTGCAATGCGAAAAGACCAACCGGTACCCCATTGTAATCTAAAATAACAATCACATTTTTTGTACGATCACTTTTTGCTTTCTCCAGTAATGCGCTTGGATCTGATGTAAACTGAACTTGTTCACTTGGTAAAGTAAATGTTTGTATAACTTCTTTATATTTCTCCTTATACGGAACTAATTGAATTTCCCCTGTGTGTATGTTCATGCCAAACTCTCCCATTTTTTGCTTATTAACTTATACCTTGCTGTACTTTTGAATGCACTCTTCCATCTAAAAAGGTAATTTCAACAAATGAATTTGGATCGTTTCCTTTCCAAGCAAAAATTTGTTTAATTTGTGTAGAATGCTCTACCCCTTCTTCTATAAGTAAATCCCCTTCACAACCAATTAAATCTTTTACTTCTGTATAAGTCATTCCTTCATTTATGTTCGAGAAATGGTTTATATTGATAGACGCTTTCTGTTGCCTTTCCATCACAGTAGAAGAAGTTGCTGTTTGATTTTTCACTTCTTTTCTCTGTTCACACGCTGTCATACTGAAACCTAAGCAAAAACTAAACAATATACATGCGCTTTTTTTCATCATAACAGTTGTCCCTCCCATCATAATTAAACCATATATTCCCTTAAAAATAAACTGAATATTTAATATTATATTCAAAAACCTCGTACAATTAAGTACGAGGCTAATTTCATTTATTCAAATGATTATTTGATTGATCATCCTGTTCTTTTCTTAGCTCTTGTTTTTCATCTTTTGGTAATTGTTTATCATTATCTTTAATTGGATTCGTTTCTCTATTTTCAATCATATCATTTGGAACTTGTGGCATTACTCGGCCCACAATAGCCGCTAATTCATCTAGTATACCTTCACCTGTTTTTCCTTTTTTAATTTGCTTTCCAATTTGTTTGAGGCGTTCATACGTATCAACATCTGCTACAACGACTGCATTAGCACCGTCAGGATCATTTTTTAAACTTTCTGCAACAGAGTATTTAATTGATTCAACTCGAGTTCGATCAAGTTTTGCTTTTACGTCTATACCTACAATTGCATATTTGCCGACTACTACGGCTGTCGCATCATTCACACCTGGCACACTTGCAGCTAAAGATGCTAAATGATCTGCTGCTTTTTCATTTGGCTTATTTGATTTATTCGTATAATTAACATTTTTCATTGAGACATTTTTTTGTTCCGGCTTTTCGTTTGGATTGTCTTTTTTTCCAATACTGCATCCAGTTATAACGAAGCAAAGCATCAATATATATATTAGAGTTTTCATTATTTTCACCACTTCACTATTAAGGTTTAATCATAAATTTTTTCAACAGCTTGCATTTTCTTTACCTTTTCTTCGGCCCCACTATTAGCATTAATGAATATTTGGTACGTATCTTTTCCTAAAGTACCTACAAATTCATAGCAAAGTACTTCATTATGCAAATCATTGACTACTACAGCTTTACGTTCTTCCATTACTTTCACATCCGGATTGATTTTCTTTCTTGCTTCTGCTACAGTTAACTTTGCCGATGGAACTGTTCGTTTTTGATGCGACGCTAAATATTCTTTTGCGGAGAACCCTACGATAGAACCGTCATCTAAAGCAATTTTCATTTGGATTGCTTCTGGATAAATTCGTACTCCATTTTCATTTACTACATACGTAAACACACCAACATTATCATATTGAGAGCTATCATAAAGCTCCATATTATTAAACTTATGGTCCTTTAAAAATTTCAAACCTTTACTACCTGCATCGTTTAAACTAACTTTCTGTTCTTTAATTTCGCGGTTATTCATAACCCAAATTGGATATCCGCCTTTTCCCGTAATATCCATATAAAACTCATTGTTCGTTGCTTCATCTTTAATTTTCACACTATAGAAAGATTCTTTCGCACCTTTTCCGCTTTTCTCAACATCTACTTTTTCATTTCCTTTTAAATTCAAAAACGATTTTGCAATTTTCGCCGCTTCATCTTTAGAAATTGCCTTTCCTTGCGCTTCAAATCCGCCTTTTTTATTTTTTTGCGCACTTGTAAAGGTCGGTCCGAAGTTTGTAGAAGAATATGATGTTACGTTTTTCTCTACAGTTTTCAATCCATCAATAATTGTGTTATCTGCTGGATCGCGATTTGATGCAAGTGCCATTTCTACATCCATCCAGCGTAAATTATTTTTCAAAACAAGATGTTGTACTTTTCTTAGTTCATCTTGTATATTTCCTGCATTTGAATATAAAGTTTGCAACGTTTTATATTCTTGCTCATTTAAAGGCTCTTTTTCTAAATCACGAATGGCTGCACGGTAACTAAAATCACCGATATTCGCTAAAAATTCTTCCGTTTTATTAAATGGCATTAATGTTAAAGGAAGTTGCCCTACATCTGAGCGAGCTTCAGATGTTAAACGCCATACATCCGCTAATGCAGGTGATAAAGATGATCGTGAATTCATCGCAAGTGTTGTGCCAATTTTATCGTGTAATAAATCGACTTCGTATGCTAAATCATGGAATGCACGTTGATAGCTATTTTCCGCTCTAATTAAAACCGCATTTTTCTCTTGGTGCTCTTTATAGCCCCAGTATCCTGTTCCTACTACACCGACTGTTAATAATACAATGATAATACCTCGTAACATTGTCCCACCTCCGCTCTATTTACAGAAAATATGTTTACCGATTTTTTTAATTTGTGGACGAGTCCAAATCCATTTACTAGTCGCAGTATCTGGATTGAAATAATATAAAGCATTTCCTGTTGGATCCCATCCATTAATCGCATCTAATACAGCTTTTTTCGCTGTTTCATTTGGCGTTAAATATATTTGCCCATCCGCAACTGCCGTAAAGGCTCTTGGCTCAAATATTACTCCTGAAACGGTATTTGGAAATGATGTACTTGTAACACGATTTAAAATAACAGCAGCTACTGCAACTTGTCCTAAATACGGTTCACCACGTGATTCCCCGTATACTGCGTTTGCCATGAGTTGAATGTCATTTTGCGAATAACCATTCGGAACATTTGTCCCTTTATTTTGAGATGGTTTATTTTTTTGTGCAGTACTACCACTATTTCCTTTATTGGCAGTGGACTTGTCATACTTCGTTGCCTTCACGAGCATTTGCTTCGTTTTAGCTCCAGCTAAACCATCAACAGGTAATCCGAATTTCTCTTGAAAATTCCGAAGTGCCCAATATGTACCCCATCCGAAAACACCATCCACTTTTCCCGTATAAAATCCGTTATATTTCAAACGAGATTGCAGTTCAATGACATCTTCGCCAGATGCTCCTCTTTGAATGACTTGATTAGAAAAAGCTTCTACATTCTTTAGTTGTATACTACTGACCATTAAAGACAGTCCTATGAACGCAAGTAAAACTGCTATTTTAAAAATAGCTTTTTGGCGCATACTTTTCCCTCCTTAATTACAGAAATGATTTCTTGGTTATGTTTTGTAAAAGCCTCGCTTTTATGTAAAGAAGACAAAAAAATCCAAACTAATATCGTTGAAAAAATATGTAAACAATATAAAAAAAGGATAAAAGGAGTTCATCATGAAAAAATCGTTAAAACGTGTCGCACTCGTCATTCTGTTCCTAACAACATGTTCAAATATATATACAGGCTCATCAATTGTTCATGCGCAGCCGCCGTATGCCAAATGGGGTAAACTTGCCGTAGAAAAGACGAAAGAACAATACCCAAAAGCAGAAATTATTGATTATCTACATATAGGTAGAAAACCCAAAACAGTTCAAATAACTGTTGAAAAATTTAAATTGTGGTTACGTGAAGATGGAAAAGAATATGGTGTTTTTGTTGATGTAGAATTTGAAACGAAGACGGAGAAATTTATAAAGTTGTCGTTTCAGAAGACGAGTAGATAAAGTGAACCCCCACTGTTAAAAACAGAAACAGTGGGGGTTCTTGCATTTCTAAAATTCTTTCCTAAAATTTCGATTCCCTAAAAATCTTACCAATATACAAATAGCGCCAATTACAACAGCTATCCCTATACTATATAAAAGGACTCTACCATATCCTCCTATTCTCGGATCTAAAAAAGGATATGGATACCAATTTACGATTGGACCACGTAATAAGCTATATACAACGTAAAAAAACGGGAATAAGAGCCAACTTGCAGCTTTTTTCCAGGTGATTTTCTTATTTGGTGGATTTAAAATCCAATCTAAAAGCATGGTAATTGGCATGATATAATGCAGCACCGTATTTACCCATGGTATTGCAGTTTGAAGTGATTCTTCTAATCCTCTTAATAGTAAAAAATAAATTAGTCCTGTCGTAAGTATATATACCGTTGCCGCACCACGAAGTATACCAAACTGCTCTGATCGACCAAATGTAGCTGTTCCGATACTGCTTAAAAGGAGAATACATGCAACTAAAATGTTACTTTCGATCGTAAAGAAACTAAAAAAGTTAACTGGATTGAACGGTTTCACTTGTGCCCTGATTATGAATTGCGTAATAATGGCGCTACATGCTAGAAGACTTAAACATAATCTAAATAAAGATAAAGTTTTTTCACCCCTCATACATTCCCTCCTTTTCTTATAAATAATTAGAATTTCCCTGTACATGCTCAATAAATAATTTTAATGGAACGAGCCCACGCTTTGGCATATGACTACTTATAATAGCTACTACTTCTAACTGAGGAATGATAACGATGTATTGTCCGCCATATCCCATAGCGAAATATATACAATACGGTATGTGAAATCTTTCGTTATGTAATACCCACCAGTGATATCCATATGCACCGACATGTTCATATGTTTCAAATTGCGCCCTGCTTGACTCTTCTAACCATTGTGCTGATACAATTTCTTTCCCATTCCAATATCCATTTTGTAAACATAATTTTCCTAATTTTAATAAATCTGTAGATTTCATTTTCATACCGAAGCCGCCAACATATATACCCTGCGGATCTTGTTGCCATTCGTATTCGTTAATTTCTAATGGATCAAATAAATATTTCTTTGCAAACCGCTCTGTCGACATTCCAGTAGCTTCTTGAATAATATAGCTCAGTAAATGAGAAGAACCTGAATTATAATTCATTTTTGTAGCAGGTTTTTCAATTATTGGCTTTTCTAATATGTACTGTACCCAGTTCTCTGATTCTACAAAGTCATTTGGGAATACTACTCCATTCCCAAACTCTTTCCAATCCTCACCAGTAGTCATTGTTAATAAGTGATAAAGCGTCAAATCATGTTTTTCCCCAGGTACATTTTCAATCCACTCTGTAATCGGTGTATGTATATCATTTATATAGCCCTTATCAATTGCAATACCAATTAATAAAGATACGATACTTTTTGTAATCGAATTTATTTTATATAAGTTATTTGCACATTCAGGTGTTTTATAATACTCAGTTGTTAATTCCCCTTTTTGATAAACAAGAAATGTATTCACTTTTTTCTTTTCGAATTTATTTTCTAGTTGCTTGAAATCCAAAAACTTTACCTCCATTTAAATAGTTACTCCATTTATTATATCTTGTTACTTCATTTTAAACATAATTGTGCTCAAATAAAAATAAACCTGTCAGCCATAATGAACTGACAGGTTTATTTTTATAATTTCGTACGAACATTCCAAAGCTCTGGGAAGAATCTTTGATCAAGTACTCGTTTTAAATAAGAAACACCGGAGGATCCACCTGTTCCCATTTTATGTCCAATAATTCTTTCTACTGTTTTCATATGACGGAAACGCCATTGTTGTAGCCAGTCTTCAATATCAATCAATTTTTCAGCAAGCTGATATAAATTCCAATATTTTTTCACATCCACATACACTTCTAACCACGCCGCTTCTACTGTTGCATCTTCTTCATAAGGCTGCGTAATATCACGGTTTAACACATCTTTATGAATAGGGAATCCTTCTTTTACTAATGCTTGAATCGCGACATCATATAGACTTGGTGCATGTAGCGCTTTATGAAGTCGTGCATGTAATTCTGGATCCTTTTCATAAATTTTTAATGCGTGCGGCGTTTTATAGCCAAGTGCATACTCAATCATACGATATTGATACGATTGAAAACCTGAAGCTTGACCGAGTGAATCACGAAACTCAATATATTCTGATGGTGTTAATGTCGCAAGAATATCCCAAGATTGAATAATTTGAGACTGAATTTTCGATACACGTGCTAACATTTTAAAAGCTGGTTGTAATTTATCTTGTTTAATAGATTCAATCGCCGCATTTAGCTCATGTAAAATGAGCTTCATCCAAAGCTCACTTGCTTGGTGGATAACGATAAATAACATTTCATCATGATGATCCGATAATCTTTTTTGAGAAGATAGTAAACTATCTAATTGTAAATACTCCCCATACGTCATATTCTCTTTAAAATCCGTATGAATCCCTTTTTCAATAATTACTTTTTCATTTTCTTTCATATTAGCCAAACGCCCCTTTTATATAATTCTACTTATATTGGTCTAATAACGGCTCGAACTGGACTTCCATCTGCATCAGTTAATGCAAGTGGTAATGCAATAAGTTCATAATCACCGTCTGCTACATGATCTAATACGACATTTTCTAAAATATGAATTCCATGTTTAAATAATTGATGATGCGCTGCTAATTCTTTATCATCTAACGGATCAACTGATGGTACATCTACTCCGATTAAACGAATACCTTTCTCTGATAGAAAAGGTGCTATGTCTGCACGTAAATGAGGGATCACATCTGGAAATTCTTCATTTTTTCCATGTGAAGATGTACGTAATAATAATCGTTCTACACCTTCTAAATGAAAGTTTTCTAATTCCTTTTTCCCGATGCTTTCAAGATTAGAAACGTCAATAATCCGTGCTGGGCCAACATAAACTTGAACATCTAAATCCAATACTTTCTTTCCATCATTATCAAAATGAAATGGTGCATCAATATGAGTGCCTGTATGAATACTCATCGTTAACTTTCCGACATTTACCGAGCCACTTTCTTCTTTTGACCATGAAACTTCATACGAGAACGGTGTGTCTCCTGGCCACGTTGCAATATTATTATTTAGCGGTTGTGAAATATCAATCCACTCTGATGTTTTCATACTTATGCCACAACCTCTCGCTTATTTTCAAACTGCTTATACTTTTCTTCTTTCATAATTCCCTTTAATATTTGTACAGATTTCCACACTTCTTCGTATGTGTTATATAAAGCGACCGGCGCAAGTCTCACTCCATTTGGCGCTCTAAAATCTGGAATTACTCCATTTGCCTTTAGCGCTTTACATATACGTGCTGCTTCTGCATGCTCTAAATAAATGTGCCCGCCTCGACTTTCATCCTCTAACGGATTTCCAATTGTAAATCCGAAATCTTTTAATTCATGATCAATTAAATTCAGCATGTATCTCGTAATATGTAAAGACTTCTCACGTAAACGTTCAATACCAGCATCTTTGAAAATTTCAAGAGAACCAATTAATGGTGCTATACTTAATACGTGAGGTGTACCAATTTGATAAGCACCTGCATGATCAGCGGCTGTTAATGTATGCTCCATATCAAACTGCTTATCTTTTTTAGAACTAAACCATCCAGACAACCCTGGCAGTCTATTAAAATGTTTATTATTTACATAAAGTCCTGCAACACTACCCGGTCCTGCATTTAAATATTTATAATTGCACCAAACAGCAAAATCAACATCCCAATCTTTGAAATGATGCGGAATAGATCCTATTGAATGACATAAATCAAATCCGATATGAATGTCTCGTTTATGTGCTTCCGTTGTTAAACGTTTCATATCAAGAATTTGACCACTTCTATATAAAACAGAAGGTAATAAAATTAAAGCGATATCATCTTCCATCGCATGAATAATATCTTCTTCAGAAAGTGTTCTACCATCTCGGCTTTTCACTCTTACTAGATGCTCATCTGGGTCTAATCCTTTTAAACGTATTTGACTTTGAAGTGCATAAATATCTGACGGGAAAGTTAATTCATCCGCAAGTATTTTTGTACGTATTCCTTTCGGTTCATAAAACGTCGCAATAACTTGGTGTATATTTGTAGTCGTAGAACCGGTTACAATAGTTTCCTCCGGTAAAGCTCCAATAAGAGGGGCTGTAAGTTTACCTAATTTCTCTGAAAGGAAGAACCACGGGTGCTCACCTTCAGTCCAACCGTCAATTCCATATTCTTTCCACGAATCTAGCAACGTAAGTAATGATTTCTCTGCTCTTTTTGAAAGTAGCCCTAATGAGTTTCCATCTAAATATATAGTACCTTCTTTTTTATAGAATTCAGTTTGAAAATCTTTCAGTTCATCATGTTTATCACATTCAAGCGCATACTCATAAGTTGGTTGAAATGGTTCTTTATACATGGTGTCACCTTCTCTTAATTTTCTTTTTATTCTAACTAATTGAAATATAGCACCTTAATTGATATAACGTCAATGATATTATGTCAGTTGACTTTATATATGAACTTCTTTTACAATACAGTTATATTTTCAGACATTTCAGTATAAAGAGGTGATTCTTTGAAAAACTCTACTCTTTCATCAAGAAAACACCGCTCCTTAGAAACGAAGAAGAAACTACTACACTCTGGTTACACTATTTTTATACGTAACGGATTTCAAAAAACGACAATTACACAAATTATTAAACATGCAGAAACCGGTTACGGAACAGCATATGTATACTTCAAAAACAAAGACGATCTCCTAATTAGTTTAATGGAAGATGTTATGAATCAATTTCATAATATTGCCAAGCGCTCCTTTTTGCCTCAAACGAAGGAAGAAGCTCATAAAATGATTCGAAATCAAGTTAGAGCATTTCTCCAACTAGCAAAGAAAGAACGAGCTATTTTACAAGTTGTAGAAGAAGCAATCGGATTATCAAAAGAGATACGTAAAAAATGGGACGAGATACGGGAACGCTTCATAAACAATATTACGCAGGATATTACATACTCTCAAGAAAGTGGATTAGCACAGCCTGAATTAAATAAAGAAATTGTAGCACGTGCTTGGTTCGCAATGAATGAGATGTTTCTTTGGGCGATTGTGAAAAATGATAAAAAATTAGAGTTAGAAGAGATAGTACATACATTGACGGAAATGTATACGACGGGGTTATATAAATAGCACACCTGCAATAAATACGGTGTGCTATTTTACATTTATAAAAATATTTTATCTGGGTATGGCAATGCTAAAAGGGGCTTTTCAGATAAAGGGAAATATTTTAGTTTTAACGATTCACCATCTATCGATTTCAACTCGCCACCGCTAACTTCACACTCAAACACAACAATAATATATTCTACTTCATCACCATTCGGATATGTATGGCGGTACTTTTCTCCTCCAAATACTCCTTTTTGTTTTTTTACTTGTACTTTCAATCCTGTTTCTTCCAAAACTTCCCTAACTACTGCTTCTTCTGGAGTTTCCCCAAGTTCAATTGCTCCAGCTGGCAAACTCCAGTATTCCCCACCAGGATATTGAAATAAAGTGAAACTTTAATCAGTGGGGGTTTTATTATCCCCCACTGATTATTAGTTGAACCAATCGGGCTTTTACGGGCAGTTGATCCCCCACCTAACTTCTTTGCTTTCGCTGAATTTTGAGATGGGAGTCTTACTGCCCGTTAATGCGGGATAAAATATCCCCCTGTTTATTTTTTATAATAGCAGCTACACTCGGCATGAATATTAGTTCATGCCCTAATTGCTCACGGATTTTTTTATAATATAGTGACATTGATATACTATTCTCTCCTAATCTATTAATAACTGTATTTTCTGATATTTATTGCATAATATTCTTAATACAAACTTCTATATAGAAAGGATAAAAACATGTCGCAAGAAAAACTTGCAAACAAATTTCTATCATTTACTGAAAGTGGTACTCAATAGATTGAGTACCACTTTTACTTTACATGCTTTTCATTAGCGTACTTTTTCTTCAGTCACCCTACTCACAATTCCAACAATAAATTTATATTCAATCCTTCTCTTCTTATCTTTCTTAAAACCCTCTTTCGTATCAAAAATAAAACACGTTTTCCGAAACCAAATTCGTACGTATACAGACTCTAAGTAAATAGGTTTTATAATTCCTCGTTCTTCAAATTCAGTCCCATCTTTATTTTCAGTTTCCGTTCGAACGAACCACTTATTCCCGATTCCAATCTCAATATACTTCACATACTAACCTCCATTAGGAAATTTCCCTTCTAACAATTCTATTATTTCCCCGGTAAGCGCAGATTCCGACAGAACATGAGCCCACAAAGAAAAAGTAGATTACAAAAATCTACTTTATAACTTATATTTTTGCATTCGCTTATAAAATGTACTACGGGGTACATCTAATAGTTTTGCAGCTAATGAAACATTTCCGTTTGTCTTTTGTAATACTTCAATCATGCTATCACGCTGTATTTTTTCGCGAAAATTTAGTGGATGTTCTGTTTTATTTTCAACTTGTAACTCAAGTTGTTGTTGATTTCCCATCATTGTTTGTAGCAAAAAAGCGACTTGCTTTTCGCATATTTCCCGTCCTTGCGACAAGATGTAAATGCGTTCTAATACATTTACTAGTTCTCGAATATTTCCGGGCCATGTATGTTGTAAAAATTGATTGCAAATACTCTTTGGAAATACAACATTCCAATTCTTCCGTTCGCAAAAGTGTTGTATAAAATATGAGATATCCTCTTTTCTTTCTATTAACGATGGAACATATAACGGATAAACGTGCAAACGATAATATAAATCTTGACGGAATTTCCCTTCTTCTACTAACCGTAGTAAATCTTTATGTGTGGCAGTAATAATACGAATATTTACTGGTACCTCTTTTGAACTTCCTATTGGAGTTATTGTACGTTCTTGTAAAACACGCAATAATGCTACTTGCATCTCTGGTGGTACTTCACCAATTTCATCTAAAAATAATGTTCCTCCATGCGCTTGTTCAAATTTCCCTTTATACCCTTGACGTCGCGCACCTGTAAACGCACCTTCAACGTAACCGAACAATTCACTTTCCATTAATTCTTTAGGCAGAGAACCGCAGTTAACAGCTATAAAGGGCCCATCTTTTCTTGGGCTATTTTCATGAATCGCTCTCGCAACATATTCCTTTCCTACTCCTGTCTCACCACATACATACACACTAGCATCAGTCGGTGAAACAAGCTTAATTTCTTCTAGTGTGTGTTGAAATGCTTTGCTTGTCCCGGTAACTCCTGAAAAAGTAATTCCTTTTATAAATGCGAAAGCAGAATATGTATTTATTTGTTTGTTTTTCTTTAAATACATACATTTCCCAATCATTCTTTCATTACTATATACTGGTATCTCTAATTTAGTTTCCAATCCATGGTGCATTAACTCTTCAAGCTTCATTCTTGACCAATTATTTATTCGTTCACGAACACTCTTACTCGCAGAAACGATAACATCACGATGATTACAAATAACTACTTGTTCGTCACTATCAATGACATCCAAAAAACGATGAATTAAGTGTAATTCATTTTGATGAACTCTTATGCTACATTCACGTTCTATTGCATGTGCAATTGAAGTTACCATACCGAGCATATATGGATGCGAAAATTCAATTGGACAGGAGAAATCTAGAACACCAATTAATTTCCCGTCATCATTATGGATAGGAGCAGCCGCACAACTCCAGCTATGAGATGCCACGGAATAATGTTCAGTACCACTTATCATAATAGCTTCTTCAATTTCTAGCGCTGTTCCAATTGCATTTGTACCAACAGCTGCTTCTGTCCATTTTACACCTTCAATAAAATTAATATGTTTCGCTCGCTTTAACGTTTGTTTATTTCCACTTAACGATAGAACATAACCATCTGGATCGATTAATAATGCCATCATTTGTAGTTCATCAATGGTTTTTCTCATATTTTGTATTTGAGGTAATGCTATATCAAGAAAAATTTCACTCTTTTTCTTTTGTTCTTGAAAAACATTAGAAGACAAAATTTTCTGACCTTTATTCATATAAGGATTCACATTTGCTTGTCTACATCGATGCCATGACTCTGAAATTCTTTCGTTTATACGGTTCGAATCAAAGACTCCTTCATCAATAAACTTTTTCCATGTATGTAAGTAAAACGGTGAAGCTAACATTGTATCATCTCCCTTTTAATTGTTTTGGAGATTTATAAAACATACTTCTATTATAAAACTGAATAAAAGCGTTTTCAATACAACTAGAAAGATGACACAAATATGTTAATAATTTGAATATATTAATGCTCGTCTTTATTCTTTTTTAGTAGCACCATATTTTGTATAATGGACGCAAAGAAAATACATAACCAAAACCACTTTTGTGGATTACCATTTATAAAGAAAACAATCACGGCTATTGCAAATAAAATAGCGGCTGATAAACTAATATATAATTTCGTTCTGACCTGCATTAGTCTTCGCTCCTATTATTTTACAGTACATACTAACTCTTCATTTTTCATCTCTACTATGTACTTCTGTAAAACATATTCTCTTCCGCCATGTTTTTCATACCAATCATGTATTCTTTTTACATGAATCTCGTCACTTCTAATTTTCGATTCAATTTCTTTATACCTTTCAAAACTATCATATTCCCATATGGCGAATACTTCAGACGTACCATTCTTATTACCTTTCATCCAGCGTCCTATTAGCCTAGAGCCATGCTTTAACTGATTAGGTAAGTTCGTGTTATTGAAATGATCATTAAATACTTCTATGAATTCATTTTTCACTACATAGTACTTCCTTCTGTAAAACATACCTCTTCCCCTCTTTTATGAAAAGTATCAGTAAACCTTCCCATCACTACCGTATTATAATACTTTCCATCCGATAGTCTTTTGTCATTTTTCAAAATGCCTTCTACTTCAAAACCTAATTTTTTATACAGATGAATAGCTTTCTCGTTTGTCTCTAATACTTGTAAAGATATTTTATTTACTGCATTTTCATCAGCCCATTTAATAGATTGTTGCAATAGACTCTTACCCATTCTATATCCCCAAAACTCTTTTAAAATACAAACACCAAACTCCACTTTATGAGATAATCTCTTAAAATTTGACCCTTCACATCTTGAAAATCCAACGATTCGATTGTGCACTTCTACAACTAAAAAGAGATTCTTAGTCTCTTCACTATCTGTTTTTATTATTTTTTGAAATCCTAGATCATCTATAAATCCCTCTCCAGCATCTCTATCCATATTTTCAGTTTCTCTATCAATCTGAACTCTAATTTTCGATAACTGCTCTGCATCTTTCTCAGCTGCAGAACGAATTGTATAAGTTAATCCATTTATATGAAACTCTTGCTCTTTTACAATCATGTCAAACTCCTTTCAAATGAATATAATGGCGCTATTACAACTTGTTTACCTTGTTTCTCAAAGTCCTGAACAGTTTCTTTACTAGCCTCTTCGTCAGTTATAATAATGTCAATTTTTTTTAGAGACTCTCCTCTTATAAAACAATCTATTCCAAGTTTATTATGCGGAACTAAACAAATATTTCTTCTAGCAATTTCACTTACTCTTTTACTAAAATAAGCAACTTCAGGTGTTGCGGTACTAATACCTTGTAATGAAATGCCTCCACCTGTAGAGAAATACAGATCAATAGAAAATCTACTTATCAATTCAGAGGCAAGTGTATCAGTAATATTCCCTGAAGGTTTTACTTTTCCGCCAATTAAATACGTATCAATATTCTTATATTCTCGTAGATAACCAGCTATTTCTATAGAATTCGTAATAACCGTAAATGATACTTCCGGTAAATATTTCAGCATCGCATTATGAACGGAAGCCCCACCAATAAAAATTGAATCACCTTCTTGTATATAAGATACCGCAACTCTTGCAATTGTGTCCTCATATATTGAGCTATCACTATAACGTTTAGTTGGTTCCGCAGCTAAGTTTCTCACTCGCGTAAGTTCAATTGCACCTCCGTGCGTTCTTTTTAATAAACCATCCTTTTCCATAATAGACAAATCTCTTCTTATAGAATCAATAGACATATCAAATCTTTCCGCAAGATCCTTTGCTATTACTCTTCCATCTGTATTAAGTAGTTCTAAAATTTTCTCTCGACGTTCTTCAGTAAACATGTTATCACCACCGTTATTGAAGATTCAGAAATTTGAACTTTATATTAATTATATGCACGTTTCTTCCGTTTCACAATATTTTCAATCCTTTTTCTTCCGTCTTTATGCAGTGTTTTCCTCTTTTTCTATTTTGTTAACTTTACATAAAATAAATGCAGATTTGCATATTCCACTAAAAGACTTCTATTTATTTCCTTATTCATGTAAAATTATTCCTATGTTTTACTTTTTAATACAGAAAGGGATTACTATGAAATCATTAATCAAAACGACATGTACAGCATTATTATTTACAGGAATATTAACAGGGTGCAATAGCAATACTACACCAAAACAAGAAAAGAGCGCTCTCGAAAAGAATGCAATGCACTATGGAGAAATAGTTAAAAACGAATACTATAGAGCGACAGTTGAAAATGCAAAGTTTGAAAAAATAGACGAAGAGCGGCGCCTTACTACTCGTGTTATGATTAATAATGTTCGAGAGGATGGACAAACTATTGATCTTTCGGAAATAAAATATTTCATACAAGATGAAAAAACTGGTCAGAAATATGAAGGTGAAGCTCATCCGATAGGTGACGAGCACTATAAAAATGTTCCACACGAATTCTCTTTAACTACTGACGTTGTATTTGAACTGAAAACTTCACCAAAAGATTTAAATAATATGTATTTATACATAGATAGCAAAGCTGCGCCGTTAACAAATACATATTGGAAACTTGATAATTTAGTATCTAAATAGAAAGACCAGTCTTATACGACTGGTCTTTTTACATTCATACATTTAACTTTCATTAACACTTATATTAATTTTCTAATAACAACTTGAATAACATCAGCTAAACCAGTGTGCCCTTTCCCTTCAACTCGCTCTTGTTCTCCATTAAAGAAATGAATTACCTTATGTTCTTCACACCAAGTAAGGATATCAATTGGATCATACAGCATATCAACATCTTTTGGTCCACCAGTACTATAGTTTATTTGTTTTTTTGAGTAAACTTCAAACATAATTAATCCACCAGGTTTTATCGTTTGTATCATTTTATCTAATATCATTTTTTTATAATCATCATGAAAATGTCCAAATACCATAATTGCCGCATCATATTCATTTTCTGGCAAACTATCAGCTAATAAATCTACTTTTTTTGTATGCACGTTTACGTTATGCTTCTCTGCCAATTTTTTTGTCTTTTCTAATCCATCTTCCGAATAATCAATAGCTGTTACTTCGTTCCCTTGTCTTGCTAGAAATACAGCATTTCTACCTTCTCCCTCCGCAAATGCTATTACTTTATTGTGATTTGCTAAACGAAATGCTTGTTCTTTAATAAATGTATTAGGTTCTTCCCCGTAAAAATATTCATCTGATTTATATCGATCATTCCAAAAATTATTCATCATCTTCTCTCCTTCTTCATATCATTTTCTAACTACAATTAAAGATATTAAAGAGCCTTTTTATCCTTAATTAATTTAAAAATAAAAGCAGATTAAAAATCCACTTTTATTTTTTTCGCAAGATCTACGATTTTTTGATTTCTTAACTCTTCTTCCATTTTCTCTTCTGCTGCGAGCATTGCCTCATTAATTAAACATCCAGGTTTGTCATGTAAACAACAGTCAAACAATGATGTTTTGCCTTCAATTGCATGTATAATATCTAAAAATGAAATATCTTCCCAATTCTTACTAAGCGAGTAACCGCCCTTTGGACCAGATGATGAGTGTATCATCCCTTCCTTCGTCAACTTAGTTAGTATTTTAGACAAGTACGTTGGTGAAACATTTTGCATTTCTGCTAATTGGTAAACACTAACTAACTTATTTGGTGTGGCCTTTGCCAGAAAAAGCATTGTATGAAGAGCATAATTTGTAGCTTTAGAATATTTCATAGTACAGCTCCTATTGTAGACTCCATGTATCTACAATAACTTTATTTTTTTATTATGTCAAACGTTTGTAATACTCCATACAACATTATTTCTTCACAAGTAATACATCTGCTGCGCAAATCGTCACTTCTCTAAATGGAGAGTCAAATAAAACACCTAGTTCAAAACCATCTTCAGTAAGAGCTATTTCATGATATAGCCACCAAGCACTGTCAAAGTTTTCCTGCATAGAACACTTTGTTACTCCTATAAAGGTTACTTCAAGTTTATCAAATTCACTAAAAGTACCACTGCAATCTAATACGATAGACAAAGTATCTTCTGATTCTCTCTTTATTACTTTAATTACACTATCGTGTAGTGATGTCTTGTGTAACTGAGCGACATTTGACGGAAGTTTTTTCTCAATGGAATTAAAATATTCTACGTATGATTGATCTAATTGTGCCATTCTTTTCTCATAATCTGTTGTCCACTCTTGCATAAGTTTTTTCAGTTCACCTGATGGGTATTCTGAATTAATTGTTATGTTTTGTATAATTGAGTATATCGATTCAGGAAGGAATTTTAATAAATCTATTTTCCTTTCCTCTATTTCTTCCTTTAAACTTTGTATATCCATTTCCGACCATTCTTTTATAGACTCTATAAAACTTACAAATTCTAAAACTTGCATTTTTTTATACCATTCTCTTGTAAAATATTTCAATGACACCTCTCCTAAAATATCTTTACATCCAGTAAAAGCAATGCATCCACTTATTATATCATTCCAATAACCATTTTTTCTAAAGAAATAATGTAAAAATGTAAATATTCCGCCTATTATTTCTAAAATTTCAGAATATTTACAAAAGTATAAAATTAGAATACATTTTAGCTGTACAAGATTCACCTGTACAAAAATTCAAACAAAAAGGGATGGTTATATGTTGAAGAAATTAGTAGCAGGGACATTAGTAGCGGGTTTTGCATTAACTGGAGGACTAGGTGCAGTAAGTGCTGAGGAAAAAAGTAACACAATTAAGTCATTTGATTATTTAAAAGTGGATGAACAAAATGTTAATTCATTTGCAAAATTAAGTGATCAGGATAAGAAAGATATCCAAATTACTATGGTATTACCTAAGCAAAATGAAAATGGAGATTGGCTAGCTTATGGTTTTACTAGCCGCGAAACATTGGATGCGTATATTGCAAAGGATAAAAAAGCAATTAAAAATAATATTAATCCTTTAGGTAGTGGTGCTGGTAGTACTGATTTTTATGAACATAAAGATAAAGGTGGCCAATATATTTACTGGAGCAGTGGCTTTAAAAACTTACCATCTAGCTGGAATGACAGAATTTCTTCTGTAAGTACAGCGTCGCCTTCTGCAAGTTATTCAACAACACTTTGGGAACACACTTCAACACAAGGATATGGAAAAGGCGTTTTATTTAAACACGCTGATTGGTACGGTAAAACTGCTAATTTAGCTCCTGAATGGAACGATAAAACTTCAGCTATTGACATTAAAAAGTAATAGAGGATTTAATTTCTTCTATAAAAATTCAAACCACTATTCTCTCATTCATTTAGAGAATAGTGGTTTATTATAATTCGATTTAAGCATGTACAGCCTGTCCTACAGCTTGCAATAATGCTTCATGAATCGCTTCAGATAAGGTTGGATGCGCTGCAATATAATCTCTCATTATATCAGCGGTAACTTCTGTATGAATCATTACGGTCCCTTGACCAATAAGTTCAGTTGCATGAGGACCGATAATAGAAATCCCTACAATTTCTTGGTATTTAGGTTCCACAATGACTTTTACTTTACCCGTTTGTTCTCCTAAAATAAGAGCTTTTCCGTTCGCTGTAAAATGGAATTCTCCAATGAGAATATCACCATATTGTTCTCTTGCACCTTTTTCACTTAACCCGACACTAGCTATTTCTGGAGCTGTGTATATACAACGGGGAACAGCGTGATAATTTACTTTCACGTCTTCTCCGCTTGCGTGTAATGCTGCTGTCGTTCCTTCATGGAAGGCAACGTGAGCAAGCTGAATTCCACCGATCACATCACCAACTGCGGAAATATGTGATACGTTCGTTTGCATATGTTCATTCACAGCAATCCCTTTATTTGAAAACTGAACTCCTGCCTTTTCTAATCCTAATTGTTGTACTCGTGGTTTTCTTCCTACAGAAACAAGAACAAATTCTGGAGTTACTTCGTGAGTAATTCCCTCGTATTCAAATGAAGCTTGCTTCTTATAGTTATTTAATCCTTTTAAAACTGCTCCCGTAAAAATTTCCACACCATCTTTTTCTAATTTCTCTCTTAAAATATTCGCGATATCTTCATCTTCACCAGGTAGTAATTGCGGTGCCATCTCAACTATCGATACTTTTGTGCCGATTCTACTATAAATACTTGCAAACTCACATCCTATTACACCACCGCCAACGATTAACAATGAAGATGGTACACTCTCAAGAGACATTGCATGGCTACTATTTAAAATCCATTTTCCATCGAACGGAGCGAATGGTAATTCTGTAGGTTCGGAACCAGCTGCAATAATAAAGCTCCCTCCATCAATTACTTCTTCTTTATTTCCTTGTACAACTCGCACACGATGATCCGTTTCGAATTTCGCTTTTCCTTTTACAACTTTAATTTTATTTTTCTTCATTAAATATTGTATTCCTTGGACGAGTTGCTTTACGATTTGTGATTTCCTCGCCTGTATTTGACCCCAATCAATTGAGATATTTTCTGTATTAATCGTAACTCCATAATCATTCGCTTTTCTCACAATGTCATGTACTTCAGCACTTTCTAACAGTGATTTCGTAGGCATACACCCAACATTTAAACATGTTCCGCCAAGGTCAGCTTCATCAATAAGAGTGACATCTTTGCCATTTTGAGCCGCGGTAATTGCTGCTACATAGCCAGCAGGTCCACCCCCAATAACAACTAATTTATCCATTCTCTCACCTTCTCTTTATAAAAGAATTGTTATAGGTTCTTCTAAATAATGTTTAATTGTGCGTAAAAATGCAGCTGCTGGTGCACCGTCTAATACACGATGATCGAATGTTAAACTTAAAGGTAACATACTTCCTTTTCTTAGTTTTTCCCCTTTATATACAGGAACATGTTCAATTGCACCTACACCTAAAATACCAGTTTCAGGTGTATTTAATACCGGCGTAAAATATTCAATACCAAAGCTACCTAAATTACTAATTGTAAATGTCGTTCCGTGCATATCATCACTACTTAAGCTACCTGCTCGTGCCTTTTGTGCCACATTCTTAATCTCTTTAGACAACTCTACTAAAGATAAATTATTTGCAAAGCGAATAGCCGAAACGACTAACCCTTTTTCTAATGCGACTGCCATGCCTAAATGAACATGTTCAAATTGATGAATTGCATCATCTATATAAGCGCTGTTCATTTCTTTATGCTCCCCAAGCGCTAATACAACAGCACGAGAGACGAAATCCGTAATGGTTAGTTTGTTATCATATCTTTTTTGTACAACTTCTGCTATTTCTTTATGTAAAGCAACTAAATCTGTTACATCTACTTTCATCGTTAACGTTAATTGTGCGCTATTTTGTAAGCTTGCGTGCATACGATTTGCGATTGCTTTACGCATACCAGTAACAGGAACCGCGTTACTTTCTTCTCGTTCAGATATTTCCGGAACGTTTCCTCTTACCTCAAGTGCTTTTAATACATCTGCCTTTGTAATCCTTCCGCCAGGACCTGTGCCAACTAATGCCTTGATATCCAGATTTTCAGACTTTGCAATTTTCTTCGCTACAGGTGAAATTTTGATTCGTTGCTTCGCCACTTCTTTCACATAAGGTTCTGGATGTTGTACATGTTGCGCTTCTATATTAGATGTTTTTTCTTCTATAACAGGTGTACTTTCCTTCATCTCTACTTTTTCATTCGGTTTACCGATGTAGCAAATTACAGTACCAGGCGGCACTCCTTCATCTTCACTTACAGCTATATCAAGTACCGTACCATCAGCGGGTGCTTCAATTTCCGTTTCAATTTTTTCTGAGTTAATACTAGCGATCAGTTCTCCTTTTGCTACATTATCGCCTGCTTTAATATTCCAGCTCGTAATAATACCTTCTTTCATCGCCATACCTAACTTCGGCATTACAACTTCTACAGCCATGTGTCTCTCTCCCTTCTCATCGTTTTATTACACATGTAATAAAGATTGGTCTCCGATCATTTCTGATACAGTTTCAATTACTTTTTCTGGCGTTGGCAAATACAACTTTTCAAGTGGCGGTGAGAATGGAACAGGTGTATGTGGTGCTGTAATTCGTTTAATAGGTGCATCTAACAAATCAAAACCTTTATCCGCCACAATTGCCGCAATATCTGTTGCAATACTACATCTAGGATTCGCTTCGTCAATGACGATAAGACGATTTGTTTTTTCAACAGATGATAAAATAGTATCTTCATCAAGCGGTGATAAAGATCGTGGATCAATTACTTCTACTTCAAGCCCCTTTTTCGATAATTGCTTTGCAGCTGCAAGCGCTGTATGAACTTGCTTTCCGATTGCGACAATTGTTAAATCAGAACCTTCCCGTTTAATATCTGCTTTTCCTAATGGAATTGTATAGTATCCTTCTGGCACTTCACCTTTCATATTGTAAAGTGTTTTATCTTCAAAGAAGATTACTGGGTCATCATCTTCAATTGCCGCTAATAATAAGCCTTTTGCGTCATATGGAGTGGAAGGAACGACAACTTTAATACCTGGAATGCTTGTAAATAATGCGTATAAACTTTGCGAATGCTGAGCTGCTGCGCTAAAACCAGCACCATGCATCGTACGTACTGTAACGGGTACTTTCGCTTTACCACCGAACATATAGCGGAATTTTGCACCTTGGTTTAATACTTGATCAAGACAACTGCCGATGAAATCATTAAACATTAATTCAGCAATCGGACGTAATCCTGTTGCCGCAGCTGCCATCGCCGCTCCCATATAACCCGCTTCAGAAATTGGTGTATCTAAAATACGATTTCGTCCAAATTCTTGTACAAGTCCTTTTGTAACACCGAGTACACCGCCCCATGCTTCATCATCTTGCAGGTGATCAACTTGTGCACCACCTGCAACGTCTTCACCTATTAAAATTACATTTTCATCACGACGCATTGAGATTTTCATCGCTTCATTAATTGCAGTTGACATACTTACTGTTCTAGTCATAATTTTTCACCCTCCTCTTATTTGTAAGAAACGTATACATCTTTTAATAATTCTTCATCCTCTGGGTATGGACTATTTTCACTAAATTCAATGGATCTTTGTACTGCATCATCTACTGCTTTTTCCATATCAACAAGTTCAGATTCTGTTAATAAACCTTCATGAATTAAATGCTTACGGAAATTCACAATTGCATCTTTTTCGTTTAAATGTTCTTCTTTTTCTTCTGATGTTTTATATGTTTGCGCTTCACCTTCGAAATGACCATAATTACGATATGTCATACATTCAATAATTGTTGGACCATCACCATTACGCGCACGTTCAACTGCTTCTGCAGCAGCTTTATATACAGCTAGAAGATCTTTTCCATCTACTTGAACACCTGGAATATTATAAGCTTTTGCGCGATCAGCGATAGAATCACAACTTGAAGCATATTCAAATGTAGTTGCTTCACCATAACCGTTATTTTCTGCGATAAAAATAACTGGTAACTTCCAAATCGCCGCTAAATTAACCCCTTCATGGAATGTTCCTTCATTGTTTGCTCCGTCACCGAAGAAGCAAACACTTACATCTTTTGTTCCTTTATATTTAGCTGTTAATGCTGAACCGCAAGCAAGTGGGAAACCCCCGCCTACAATGCCATTCGCACCAAGCATTCCTTTATCTAAATCGGCAATATGCATGGAACCGCCTTTACCTTTACATAATCCTGTCGCTTTCCCGAAAAGTTCAGCCATCATACCATTTAAATCACAACCTTTTGCGATACAATGTCCATGACCTCTATGTGTACTTGTAATACTGTCACTATCCGTTAAGTGGGCACATACACCAACTGCTACCGCTTCTTCACCTGCGTATAAATGAACGAAACCTGGCAAAACGCCTTGCGCGAACAATTCATGCACCTTATCTTCAAACTTACGAATTTCTAACATTTTTTCGTACATCCAATGAGCTTGTTCTTTCGTAATTTCATTCCCTTTACTTTCAGTTGTTTTTAACATGTCCAGCCCTCCTATTTTCTTGTTCGTCTTTTATATTGCAAGTATTGTGCCAATTTCGAATCCTTGTTTTAATAGGTTTTCTCTATCTTTTAACAATAAAAAAGTGGACAAAATGAGACGTTTGTCTCGTTTTGTCCACCTTTGTTCCCTTAATAAGAGAATTGTTACTTTATTCATTATCAAAGCTCTTCTGTAATTTTCGGATGTAAATAATTTGACCAATATGATATGCATTATGAGTTGTTACATTCGCTAGCACTTCCCACCACTTTGCAGAAACAGGAAATCCCACTACATCACTTTCAACCTTTTCTTCATTTATGAGATTTTGCCATTGTAACAGTTTTTCTAGTAGTTTTTCCCGTAATTCATCGAAAGTTTGATTATCTGAGAGCATAAAACTTTTGTTATTATCTCCTATAGCGGGTACTGCATTCACATTTGATTCTTTATACCTAGTTTGCCACGTAGAGTTCCAATACAGTAAATGTTGTACGATTTCAGCTATACTATTACTCTCTTCATTCGGTTTCCAGCAAGCTTCCCTCTCAGACAAACCCTTAACTGCATCTGAAAATGGCATATACCAACTGGGATCATTTGCATTTGCTAATAACTGATCCGCTAATACAGCTTTTACATGGACCATTTTTCTTCCCTCATTTCATTATCATATTAATATACACTACTCTATATACGCTGATTCCCTATAATCCCCTTTTTTTACATACAAATTGATTTCATACTAAATGTAAGAATAATAGATTTTCTTATCATAACTCGTTATGATAAAAGAAAAAGAAAGCTGGGAAAAAATGAATAAAAAAATCGCAATAATTACTGGAGCCTCAAGTGGATTTGGACTATTAACTACACTCGAACTCGCAAAAAAAGATTATTTAGTTATTGCTACAATGCGGAACCTTGAAAAACAAGTGAACTTACTATCTCAAGCTACTCAACTCAACTTACAACAAAACATAAAAATTCAACAATTAGATGTAACCGATCAAAACTCTATACATAACTTCCAATTATTTTTAAAAGAAATACAAAAAGTAGACCTACTTGTTAATAATGCAGGATATGCAAATGGCGGCTTTGTAGAAGAAATTCCAGTAGAGGAATACCGTAAACAATTTGAAACGAACCTATTTGGAGCTATATCAATTACCCAGCTTGTCTTACCGTATATGAGAAAACAAAGAAGTGGAAAAATCATTAATATAAGCAGCATTAGCGGCCAAGTTGGATTTCCTGGTTTATCTCCTTATGTATCTTCAAAATATGCATTAGAAGGCTGGAGTGAATCGCTTCGCTTAGAAGTAAAACCTTTCGGAATAGATGTCGCTTTAATTGAACCTGGTTCTTACAACACAAATATATGGGAGGTTGGTAAACAACTAGCTGAAAACCAATCTGATACAACATCTCCTTACAAAGAATATATGGATAAAATACAAAAACATATTAATAGCGGTAGTGATACATTTGGTAATCCGATAGATGTTGCTAATAAAATCGTTGAAATTGCTGAAACAAAGCGTACTACTTTACGATATCCTATTGGAAAAGGTGTAAAATTTATGATCTTTACGAAGAAGATTCTTCCTTGGAGATTGTGGGAACACCTTGTTTTGAGAAGCTTTAAGAAGATGTAATAAACTTTTTGAAAACTATTTTGAAAGAGGTGCTAATTAAATGTTAGGTTTACCGTATGGGAAAGTGTTTTTAGTGCCGTGGACTGAAGAATGGGAAATTGAGTTTATGAAAGAGAAACAAATCATTGAGGAACAAATTGGCGAACATATTTTAGCGATACACCATATTGGTAGTACTTCTATTCCATATTTAAGTGCAAAGCCAATTATTGATATAGCAATAGAACTAAAAGATAATGCAGTTGGCATACAATGTATCGCAAAGTTGGAACTACTAAATTATAAATACAGAAAAGATGTATTGCCTGAAAGATACTATTTTAATAAAGGAGAGCCACGAACTCATCAAATTCATATGTATGAACAAGGAAATAAATATTTAATAGAACAATTACAATTTCGAGATTACTTAATAGACAATAAAACATCTCGTATACAGTATGAACAATTAAAAATTCAACTTTCACAAGCTAATCCTACTGATAAACATAAGTATGCGGAGGACAAAACAAATTTCATTACATTCATACTAGCTAAAATAAATGATTGAATGAAAAAGACAGAATTTCATACACAGAATAAGAAACCGTTTATTCCTAAGTAAATGGTTTCTTATTCGTTAGTTATCTTATTATTTATACTATCAATTTTTTTATTATACAGCAGGTGGAAAGAAGTAAAATAGTATCGAAGTCATAAAAATAAACGTGAATACCCCAATTACCGAAAATATATATTCTTTCGACTCTCTATCATACTTCCATTCCATCAATGCTCTTAAGATTAACTTCCCACCTAAATAAGTAAAAATGACATAAGCAATATTAACACTTTCGAATTTAAAGATAAAGATAAACATAAAGCTAGTTATTAAATAAATAAAAAGTAGTCCTATTTCCAATTTTTTATGTAAACTATTTACATGTTTCTTATATCCCCAAAAACCACCCTTGGGCATATTCAATTTTTTTCTTAAAAACTTATCGAGAAAATAGACAGCTATACAAAAAACAATAGTTATAATCCAAAAAGTAGAAGCTCCTATTTTCACCCCTCCTATTATTTCATTTAATTACTTGAAATAAATTGGACTATATTACGGTTATCCCCTTCTAAATAACTTATGATTCCTTCAGGATATGTCGGCTTCTCCTGTAATTCCTCTAGACTTTTCCAAATTAATATAATATCCTCATGCTCTTTATGCCTTATTTCATTTGTAATGATTTTTTCAACAGTCCCCCAATATATCAATGTACAATGATGACCTTTTTCGTTGTCCCACTCAAAAATGTGTTCATTTACAATTGCTAACTCTTGAACATGAACTTTCAAATCGTATTCTTCTATTAACTCTCGAATTATTGCTTCTTTTGACGTTTCACCAAATTCAATAGAGCCACCTGGAAAACGATAAAATGATTCGTTTTCATCACATTGTACTAGTACTTTTGAATGTTCGTCGTTTACAATCATTACTTCAGCCCGTAAATGTGGTCTTATCATTTTCTCACCCTTTATTTGTATGACCATCCATCACCAATACGTATTATAGAATACATTCAAAATAATACCTGTAATTATTAATAACGGAACAATTCCAAACGAAATAATATATTCTTTTGCTTTACTATCATATTTCCACTGCATATATCCTTGAAAAATGTACAACGTCATAAAAAAGAAAATTGGTATATAAGTCATGTATATTGGATTCCAAATTGAACCTATCATCATAAGTACTACATAAGAAATAATGATGATCCATTGTCCCCATTTATGTGATTGACTGACATATTTACTATTCCATCCTGTTTGTCTCGGTATATTTAACTTCTTCCTCACGATTTTTTCTAAAAAAATTAAAATTATAATCCATAACAATAAGACAATTAGTTTCAAAAGAAACAGAAAGGCCTCCTCCTTTACCTTTTCTCCGGCTGATCACTCGGATACGTAGCATTATCTTTATTTTCAACATCCCAACTAATAATGGTCGCACTATCTCGTCCGAATTGATGATGAACATGTTCTAAAACATTGTGAACATTTTCTTTAAGTTTAATATTATTTCTATTCATATTATTATACAGATTTAATGGCGTTTCATATCGGCGTTCCCCGCATTCTAATACCCCATCTGTCACCATTACAATTCGGTTCTTTCCAGTACGTAATTCACGAATACCTGATGAATAACAAGGAACAGGTAAATCAAATGTGTTTACATTTCCAATCCATTCGTAAAAATGACGTTGATTTAATGCATATTGCCCTAACTTATGTAACTCTTCATGAAATACATACACTAAACAATCACCAATAGAAAGCCACCATATATAATTTTCTTTTCTTACACATAGTAAGCAAGCTGTTTCACCTTTAATTCTTTGGCATTTTTCTTTAAATGAAGAGGATTGAAAAATTGAAAGTATATGATTTTCAACAGATCGAAATACTGTATCAATTGGTTCATTCAAAATTATTCTTATATTTTCATATTCTTTTTCGATTGTATTTACTACTAAATCAACACTTTCCGCACTATTATGTCCATCTAAAATAGCTGTAAACTCCCAATCATCATTCGACCAAACTAACGCACCATCTTCATTCTTTTTCGCTCCAGCACTTATATTCCCGCCATATTTACCAAGTACAATATCACCATATTGCTTAACTGAAATTTCTCCTAAACACATTTCTATATTTCCAACCCATGAATATTGTGTATTATTTGTTGTATGCATACTCATTTACCATATACTTACGTATTCTTTCGCATAGTTTTTTTATTTTCTCTTCATCACCATATGGTGCACCAGTCCATTTCGCTACTTCGGTTGGTGACCAAAATTCTTTTGGTGTATTGGGATAACGTGGAATAATGTGCATATGCATATGTGGTACACCATTTCCTGAAACAAAAGTGTAAATATGCTCTGCACCTTCGCTTTCTTTTAGCGCTTTACTTACTCTACTTGTTATAAGTCCTAACGCTTTCGCTTCTTCATCTGTTAGTTCAGCAAGGCCAGGTACATGTCTTTTTATATCTATCATTACATAACCTAGGTATGTTTCTTCACTATCCCAGTAGACATGTCCAACGTAAACGAGTTCATCTTCGTAAATAGCTCCACCTGGAACTATAATATTTCCTTTATGTTTTTCGCAAATGAAGCAGTTTTGTTCTACTTGATTGTTTGTTGACATATCCATCACCATCCTTTTCATATATAATATCACAAAAAAAGGAAAAACAGGTTTAACATTCGGAATATTCATTCTTTTGATACTACAACTTTGAAATGAATTTACACCTCATTATTTCTTCAAAAACGCAATCCCAATTATAATCCCAATCACAATTCCGATTACTAAATTATTTGTAAAGTGCCCTTGAAATACACCGATTACAACCCCTATACCGACACCTATTGCCAAAGCATCATTTCTTTTTTTATTTTTAGCCAAAATTGCATCTCCTCCCATCATTTCTCCCTAAACAACATGCATTCACTTAAATGTATTAATATACGCACTATCTCGCTTGAATCTTTTCAAAAAAAGCACTTTAACTTCATATATAATATTTTCCATTTTCTGTACATACTCCTTTTATAATGAAAAAATTTCAAGTAACCATTAAATATATATAGGCATTTACTATAAGAAAGATCCGTAATTTATTGACGGAGGAACGATTCAAATGCATCCTCATTGGAATCCAAATATAAATCAACAGTATGTTTATTCCCCCCATCCTGTAAGGAATACATTGCATCATGATTCACAATATATGATGCCGCGCATCGCTAGCCTTGAAAGTCAGTTAGCTAAGAAAATAATCAATTAATTAAATCCATGGAACAACAGCAAAACCAAGTTTGTGCACCAGCTGGAGGTTCTGTTATCGTTCGTATGTAAACTGGATGCAATAAAAAACACACTTTGTAGTATAAAAGTGTGTTTTTTGGTCATTATTTTCTTTTCGTATGGAACCCTTGTGTAATTCGGTCTAATATAATTGCGATTACTACGATAGCTAATCCAGCTTCAAATCCCATTCCGATATTAACTTGTGTTACCGAGCGATATACATCAACTCCAAGCCCAGGAGCTCCTACAAGTGACGCTGTTACAACCATTGATAACGAAAGCATAATGCTTTGGTTCACACCAGCCATAATCGTTCCGGTTGCAAGTGGTAATTGTACTTTAAATAGTTTTTGTGATGCTGTGGATCCAAATGCATTCGCTGCTTCAATTAAATCTTCTGGAACTTGTCTAATTCCTAAGTCAGTAAAACGAATTGTAGGTGGCATTGCAAAGATTACCGATGCAATAATTCCAGGTACTACACCAACTCCGAAAAATGTAATCGCTGGAATGAGGTATACGAATGCCGGCATTGTTTGCATAAAATCTAATGTTGGTTTTAAAAATTTTGAAAAACGTTCATTTTGAGATGCTAATATTCCAATTGGAATTCCGACAATAATTGAAATAATAACAGACGTAAGTACGAGTGCTAATGTTTGCATCGTTTGTGCCCAGTAGTTAATATTTAAAATAAACAATAAGCCGATTAGTGTAAAAATAATTAATGATACTTTTCTCGTTGTGTACCAAATGAGGAAACAAAGGATAATAATCATCAATATGGCCGGTATTATTGTTAAAAAATTAGTGAGTAAATCAACGAATCCGCCGATAATATAAGAGAAACCTCGGAATATGCCTTCAAGGTGCTCATATAAACTTGCAACAAATGAGTCGACCCATTCTCCTAAAGGAATACGTGGTATATTATTCATCGTCTTTCACCTCTTCCTCAATGTTTCCTGCAAGAGCTTGAATGACACTTTCACGTTTAATAATTCCTCTTAGCCTTTTCTTCTCATCGATTACTGGTAACGGATATTTCATCTCCGCCATTTTTGCATATGTCTCTTCCAGTAAAGTATCTAAATACACATGCGGAATATCATTAAGTAATAAATCAGCAATCGGCCATTGTTTTTGAACTGCTTTACTCGCATCATCCGCGGTTAATATACCTAAAAACTCATACTTTTTATTGACAACATATACAGTTGAAACACCTGCATTCCTCATAATTTGAAGGGCTACACGTGGTCCACGATCAATTAATAAAGTTTCTGGTCGTTTTAATATAGATTCCGCTGTAATTACTTTTCCTAAATTCACATCCGCAACAAACTTTTCTACGAATTCATTAGCGGGGCTCATCATAATTTCTTCTGGCGTTCCAATTTGGACAATTTCTCCATCTTTCATTAATGCGATACGATCCCCAATTCGAAGCGCTTCATCTAAATCATGTGTAATAAATATAATCGTTTTTTCCATTTTATCTTGTAACTCTAACAATTCATCTTGCATTTCTTTTCGAATAAGTGGATCTAATGCACTGAATGACTCGTCCATTAGTAATACATCTGGATTATTCGTTAGTGCTCTTGCGATTCCAACGCGCTGCTGCATACCACCACTAAGTTGACTTGGATAATTATCTTTATGATGATCGAGTCCTACTAACTGTAGCGATTCTAACGCTTTTTTCTCTCGCTCTTCTACCGAAACCCCTTGTATTTCTAAACCATATGCAACATTTTGTATAACCGTACGATGCGGAAATAGAGCGAACTTCTGAAATACCATACTCATTTTCGTTCTTCTTACTCTCCGTAACTCTTCTTTTCCCATCGTTGCGATGTCTTCACCATCTATGTATATATGACCTGCAGTTGGTTTAATCAATTGATTTAACATACGAACTAGCGTAGATTTCCCGCTACCAGACAAACCCATAATAACGAAAATTTCTCCAGAGTATACCTCAAACGTTGCTTTTTTTACACCAACGTTCATTCCTGTCTCTTTTAAAATTTCCGATTTGCTTTTCCCCTCTTTTAATAAAGAAAGGGCTCTTTGCGGATGTTTCCCGAATACTTTTGTTACGTTTTCAACACGCACCTTTGTATTATCCATGTCACTACTCCTTTTCTACCCATCTATTCACATAGTGTTGCGATTTTGCAAAGAAATATTACATAAAAATGACATTCATAAGATTTCTTTAAAATTCTCGTTTCCGTTCATAATAAGAATGCTTACTTATACATTTATTTTATAAGGCAAACACTACTTAGGAGGTTTTCGATGCGAAAGAAAATTTGGTTTATATGCCTTGCATTATTTATTACTATGATTTTCACTTCATGTAATGCAACAAATGCAAATTCGAAAGGAAAAATTAAACTTGGTGTAACAAGTTGGAAAGAAAATATTGCAACTGCAAACATGTGGAAAGTTTTATTAGAAGAAAAAGGCTACAAAGTTGAGCTCATGTATTTAGAAAAAGCCGCAATTTGGACTGGTGTCGCTCGTGGTGATGTTGATGCGAATTTAGAAGTATGGCTACCCGTTACGGATAAGCCGCTAAACGATCGTTATAAAGATGATATTGTCTTAAAATCAAAATGGTACGAAGGTACTGGACTTGGTCTAGTCGTACCTTCCTATGTGAAAAATATTAACAGTATTGAAGACTTAAATGCTCATAAAGATGAATTAGATAATAAAATTGTCGGTATCGAACCTGGTAGTAGTCTTATGAATTTAACGAATAAAGCAATGAAAGAATATGATATAAAACTAAAACTTGTCCAATCCTCAGAAGCTGCGATGATGAGTGAATTAAAGAAAGCATATACGAAAAAGAAACCAATCGCTGTTACGCTTTGGAATCCGCATTGGGGTTTTTCAGAATTTGACTTAAAATATTTAAAAGACCCTAAGAAAGTATATGGTGAAAAAGATGACATTTATTACTCCGTTCGTAAAGGTTTCGAAAAAGATCACCCAGATGTTATAAAATACTTTGATAAATGGAAAATGACCGATGAACAACTTGGTACGTTAATGGTCATGTTAAATAAAACAAAAGATCCTGAAGAAGCTGCGCGAAAATGGATTAAAAAAAATCAAGCATTAGTTGATGAATGGGTAAAAGATTAATAAAAAGGCTAGAGAATTAACATATCCTCTAGCCTTTTTATCTTATTTTTTCGTAACAACATCATCTACAATTCCATATTCCTTAGCTTCTTCTGCGGTCATAAAATAATCTCTTTCTGTATCATGCGCTACTCTTTCAATCGGTTGGCCTGTTTTTTCTGCAATCATTTTATTAATATCATGCTTTAACTTTAATATCCTTTTTGCTGTTATTTCAATTTCTGTTGCTTGCCCCTGTGCACCACCAAGCGGCTGATGAATCATAATTTCACTGTTAGGGAGCGCAAACCGTTTTCCTTTTGCTCCTGATAATAATAACAATGCACCAAATGATGCCGCAAAGCCCATGCATAGCGTTTGTACATCTGGTTTAATTAAATTCATCGTATCTAATATTGCAAAACCTGCTGTCGTTGAACCTCCTGGGCTATTGATATATAAATATATATCTTTTTCTGCATCTTCTGCTTCTAAAAATAATAGTTGAGCTACGACACTACTCGCTACTTGATCATTAATTTCTGAACCGATAATAATAATGCGGTCTTTTAATAGCCTTGAATATATATCATAGGAACGTTCTCCTAATTTTGTTTGTTCTACTACATATGGAATTGCATTCATTTTAAATCCCCCCAATACTTGTTATGCAACGCAAAGCATACAACTGTAGGAAGAAGGTTCTTTTACACTAAATAATAAGACTGGCTGTTTAGATGGTAACTTAGTAAAATCTATTGTCGGAAGAAGTTTCGTTAACAATTCCGGTCTTTCCTCACGAATAGACGTTACAACAACTTCAATATCCTCTGTGAATTCGACTATCTCGATCCCTTCTTCACTTACAGTTTTCAGCCTATTTCTACTCCGAAATAAAGAAGCTTTCACTGCACCTTCTGATACAGAACACAATTTAGCAATATCAGCGATACTATATTGAAAAACATCTTTTAATAATAAAATTGCGGATTGCTGTACATTTAATGAAGACAATACTTTCCCTACCATTTCATGCAAATCTGCAATGTTCTCATGTGGTTCTTCAACAGTGATTTGTTCTCTTATTTTTTCATGAACAGACTTAGACTTCATCTGATCTAACCAACGATTTCTAGCTATTTTATAGACGAGTGTCATACAAATATCTTTATTTCTATATTTTTGAAGCACTTTACACACCGTTTCTTGGGCGAGATCTTCCCCATCCCATTTGTTTTTCGTTAAAAAAGTACAGTATCTTTTTAGCTCTCCATATTGTTCAATTAAAAAATTTATATTTGAATGATTCATATCGATATGATTCTTTAAAACATGAGTTACTTTTGTGCACAAAATAACCACTCCTTTTCAGCGCTTACTTAATAAACGATTCTACATTTAAAAAAGTTACGGGGGTATAAAAAAATAATGTTTATGTTCAAGAATTCGCGGTCATAAATATGTTATGTACAATTTTACGTGAGGAGGAACAAATTTGCCAAAATTAACAATTGAAGGTGCGGGAACTTTTGATGTGAAAGAAGGAACAAAGTTAGTATTAGCAATTGAAGATAGCGGTGTCAACATTCTCCATCGTTGCGGCGGGAATGCACGTTGCACGACTTGTAGAGTAGAAATACTAGCAGGTGATTTCTGTGAAGCGAGTGCGAATGAGAAACATGCAATGACGGAAAAAGGGATTGAAGATCATTTACGATTATCTTGTCAAATGCGTGTACATAAAGATATAGTCGTTCGTCCGGTACTTACAGTTGAAAATTCAAGTCTTGATGCTGGGCCACGTCCGGCGGAGTAAAGCGATGAATTTAAAACAACTCGCTGGCGAATATGCTGCTAACTTTGTAAATGATGGCATGAAGATTGGGCTTGGTACAGGTTCTACTGTATATTGGACAATACAAAAATTAGGTGAGTATGTAAAAGAAGGATTATCATTTCAAGCTGTACCGACATCAAAGGAAACTGAAGCATTAGCACAGCAACTAAATATCCCCCTAATTTCGTTAAACGACGTACAAAGTCTTGATCTTACAATTGATGGAGCGGATGAAATCGATTCAAATTTACAACTTATAAAAGGCGGTGGTGGTGCATTACTTCGTGAAAAAATCGTTGCCTCTTCCTCTAAAGAACTAATTATCATTGCTGATGAATCGAAACTTGTAACACATTTAGGTAATTTTCCATTACCTGTTGAAATCATCCCTTTTTCATGGAAACAAACCGAAAATAAAATTCAGTCTTTAGGGTGTCAAACAACATTACGTTTGAAAAATAATGAAACCTATATAACCGATAACAATAACATGATTATCGATTGTATATTCTCTAATCATATTTCTAATCCTGCCCATTTACACACCCAATTAAAAATGATTACTGGTGTAGTTGAAACAGGATTGTTTATAAGTATGACGAGTAAAGCAATTATCTGCACTAAAAATGGGATAAAGGAATTGTAATAAAAGCTGACTTTTTAAAGTTGGCTTTTTAGTATGTTCATCTTCTCTTAATAGCACTTTATTATGATATACTATGAAAACACAAGCTGATTACACTAGAAAGGACTGAACATTTTGCAATCCAAACTTATAACAGAACTTACTGATTTAGAAACTGCCTTTCACATTCGAAAAGAAGTATTTGTAAAAGAACAAGGTGTCCCTCTTGCAGATGAATTCGATATATTCGATGAAATCGGAGAGCAATGTAAACATATTTTAGTTTATTATCATGAGTTTCCTGTAGGCACAGGGCGTATACGATTTGTTGATGGTGTCGGAAAATTAGAACGTATTTGTATTTTAAAAGATTATCGTACATACGGATTAGGTAAAGTTATCATTCAAACGTTAGAAGAAATTGCTCGTAACGAACAAGTTACAAAAGTGAAGCTACACGGTCAAACACAAGCTGAAGGATTTTATAAAAAATTAGGCTATCAAACTTCTTCTGATATATTCATGGAAGATAGCATTCCACATATACTTATGACGAAAATGTTATCATAATAGAAAGGTGACTATATTGTTTATTCATATAGTCACCTCTCTGTATCTTATTCACTTGAAAGTCTCTTTAGTGAATATTCCAATGAAAGAACTTTTAACTTGAAAGCAAAGAACCTAGCATACATAGTCTTAAAACACCCTTAATGAAATTGGCATTCTCTAGTTTTCTATTCGCACTATATTCTGTTTGCTTTCACTTTAAAAAGAATATTTTATTAAACTCACTATGAATTGTTGTCTAAAATCTCTTGTCTTTCTTCTCTTATTTGACCGATTAATGAAACTACTGAACCAACCGCTTGAATCCAGCTCCCCGTAATCACTATAATCTGTCCATCCTCCTCATTTCCTTCCGAAATTTCTTCCACTTTATCCCGACTAGCTTTCAATTCATCTATTCCACCTATTGCCTGTAATGAATTTCCAGTCGCTTGTAACACATTCCCAACAATGTTATACGATTCATCTATGTCGGAACTATCCTCTAATTCACCACCTATTGATGTAATACCACCTAATGCTTGAATCCAATTCCCTGCAATCACTACTTTTTTTTGTGTATTATCTTCAAATTCTATAATGAGTCCTGTTAAAACCGTTACATTACCAATTGATTGGATTTCATTACCGATTTTTTCAAGAGATATTTCCCCTTGTCCATCAGCTTCTAGGCCGTTCCCTGTTGCCTGTAATACATTCCCCCATACGTTTAAATCTCTTCTTAATTCGTCATTCAATTTTTTAAAAGGTGTACTACCAACCGCAGCAATAATTGTCCCTACTGCAACAAACCAAGCACCAACTATCTCCTTAATCGGATCATCCATTTTCAATCTATCCCGTCATTAATTTACTACTTACAGGATATGAATTTATGCATCTCCATGTTAATAGCCTACTTCTCTCCATTTGAATAAAAATCAATATTTCTTTAATATTATAAATACATCTAGTGTGACATCCCTGTTTGCCGTTAGCTTTTGCTAACGGCTCATTTATTTTTTTCTTGCTTCTCGGAGAATTCTCTAAATACGTTTCCCAATACGTACACATTCTTTATTCCTCCTCGAATACAATACATAACTCAATATAATATCTATATATCGATTAGTTAAACTTGGCTAACTGCTCCTTTATTTATAGTAAAATTAAATTTCTATAATTTTTTTAAAAATCCATCTCGACATCCATAATTCCAAACATTTAAAATCAAAAATATAATTTTATCATCACAGGAAAATTTTCTGAATAACTTTCTTGTTAAAAAGTTTTCACCTTAAAATTTGACAAGCATATGTTATTGAATGGAGATTCTCCATTCATAAGATTCTTACCTTTCTTATCTAGAGCACACTTTAATGTGTGCTTATTTTTAGTTAGAAACTACAACATTCTCAAATAGTATGCATATCAAATTGTTTTTTCAATTATTTTCAAGAGCGGATATTATTCTTTAGTACAAGCACTCTTTCCTTTTAATTAATACTATATATTGATATCCCAAAGAAAGGAGAGCAAAATAATTATGGCTAATTATTTTTATAAAGATGGTAAAAAATATTATAAAAACCAATCGTATTCGAACGATCAAAAAAATAACTGTTTTATTGAAACTCATACGATAACTGGTTCTGAAGAAAATGCAAATGGAAATATACCTTTATCTGTTTTCCTTGAAACCACCGCTCCACAAACTGTATTTGAGGATTTCACAAACAATCATAATAAAACATTAATTCAGTTATTCGTTGTCGGGATGAGTGCACCCGTTCAAGTAACTATTCTAACAAGAAAATCTAGCCGCCCAATTACTACAACATTACAACCTGTTCAAACAAAAATATTTCAAGTTGAAGATTTTCAAAGTCTTACTTTTACGAAACAGGAAGGCCCTACTAGTATAGTTAGTTTATTTGTGCAAAAAACATTTTGTATTTGCTGTAACGATAATAAAGATTCGTGTGATGAATATCATCAAGATTGTAATTAATAGATTAACGCACCAAAAGAACCCGTTTTACAAAGGGTTCTTTTTATTTCACTCCATACATTTTCAAAAACATTTTAGAATCATACACAACGATTTTTCTATAAATCTCTCCTTTTCCCGCTATTTTATTAAAATAACACTTTAGTTTAATTAATTACGGGACTTATCATCATTGAATGAAGGGAAGTAAAATTTAGAAAAAAAGACGACGCTGAATACGTCGTCTTTTTTATAAATAGAAAAGCGAATTCTCAAGATTCCCTTTTGCATCAAAGCCCATCATCTCTTAGTTCATGCCTAGGTAAAGCTTACACTGTTTTCCATAATGATAATGCATAAATCCAGTTTGGATCACCATTTCCTTGATAACTCTGGACTGCTTCATATACTTTTCCTTCGTGTAGAACTCTATCTCCCTTTTTATATGCTTTTTTTGCATCCCACGCTTCATATGAAGCGCTTTCAGCTTTTGTAGTAATTGTGAATATATCACTCTGTACGGATTCATTTCCAGCTACATCAACAGCTTTCACTACATATTTATAAGTAGTATTAGCAAGCAGATTTTTATCCATATAAGAAGTTGTATTGGATGTTGCAATCTTTTTCATTAATCCTTCTATTTCTCTATAAATATCATAATGGTCTACACCAATGTTATCGTCAGATGGACTCCACATTAAATCCACACTTGATGCTGTCGTTCCCATACTATGTAATCCTTTTGGTTGTGTTGGTGCTTCTGTATCAGGAGTCGCAACTGTTGTTTTTACTGTAAGCGCTGTACTTTCTTTCGATACATTTCCAGCTGCGTCAATTGCTTTTACAGTATAAGAGTATTCTGTGCTTGGTTGTAATTTCTTATCAATAAAATGAGTGCCTAGTATTGTATCTATCATCTCTCCGTTACGGAAGATTTGATATCCTTTTACCCCTACATTATCCGTAGAAGAGTTCCATGTTAGTTCTACACTATTCGCTGTTACTTTTTTCGTCTGAAGTCCATTTGGAATACTTGGCGCTTCTATGTCTGGTTTCACATCATTAATAAGATTAACATCAATTACATTATAGAATGCATTTGCTGTATCAGCTACATCCCATACTGCTAAAATCACATGATATCCACTACGATCAGTAGGTACATTAATTTTATGAGTTAAATTATTTGAAGCTGCAGAACCATCGTGTTGCACAGTTCCAATTGGTTCAAAATCTGCTCTTGTTAGCGCTTTATTTGGATTCCATCCTTTTTTAGTAATATAGTAATGCCACTTACTCGTTAAGTGAGGCGCAGTATACTTCCAAGTAAATGTATTTTCCCCACCAGTGATTGTATTTTTAAACCAACGATTTGCTGTTTGTTGATCTAAAATACCACCAAATTTTCCGCCTGCTGAAGCAACTTGTCCATCTACTGGACCACCTTGTGGGAACCCTTTTGGAGCTTCTAAACTTTGTGGTTCATACATAACACTTCCGCAGTTTACATTTAGCGCACCATAAGTTGGACTACATAAAGCGGATCGGCTACCGGGCTTTTCAACAAAACCGTGCGCATAAGCATTTTGAGGAATAAGTGTCGTACTAATAATTCCAGCTGTTAATGCTACAGCTCCTAAACTTTTTTTGTTCATTTTCATGTTTTGTAGTTGTTTTAAAAATCGATTATTCATGTTCATGTCTCCTTCTTGTTATACTTTGTAGTGGAATGTGGGCTTTGATGTAAAAGAATAACAAGAGACAAACTTGTACCGATGTATGTATTAATTATGCATACACCGCAGTGAAAATATATTTTTTCCTTGTGAAATATTTCACTTTATGAATATATCATGACATAGAACTCGCCTAAGCATGTGCAGAAGTTGTGCAGAAACAGTGAAATTATTACTAACATATAAAACCACATCCTGAAATCATAAAGTAAAACTTTAATTAGTTGGGGTTTTACGGTCGGTTAATACGGGATAAAATAAAAGTGTGCAGCAGAAATTGTAGACTTAGTTCTCAAAATTCACATTTAGTATTTTCATTTTTTCCATTTAAACAATTCTTCTCTTCTTACAACAGAAAAGTGTCTATATCATTTAATATAGACACTTTTTTCATGTATAACTTTATATTTATTACTGACCTACAAATGTAAAAATTTCATCAACAGCTTCCTTATATCCACCCGATGTTCGGAATGATTCCTTCAAATTCAAAGCAGCCTCTTTATATGAAGGGTTATTTAAAATTAACTCCACACTTTCACGCAATTTCTCCACGGTTAATTCATTCATATGTAATTGAACTCCTGCTCCAAGACTCTCCACTTGCTTTGCGATTGCTGGCTGATCTGCACTTTGCGGTATTACAACGAGCAGAACCCCGTTATATAGTCCTTCATGCGTACTGTTCATCCCGCCGTGTGTAATAAATAGTTTCGTATAAGTAAGCAGTTCGGTTTGAGGCACATAGTGTTTCACAATGAAGTTTTTAGGAATTTCGCCTAGATTACTTATTTTCGTTTTATTACCAATAGACATAACAATTGTATGCTCATTATTCTCAAAGGCCTTCATACACAGTTTATAAAAGTCAATCGCTTCATTAAAAACAGTACCTAATGAAATATAAATCGGACTTTTTTCTTCAATTGAAGTAAAATCAACGTCTCTGTTTTTCACGTGTGCAGAGATAGATGGTCCTACAAATTTATATGTTTCATCAAACGTATCACCAAAAGGCTGGAACTCCTTAATTGTATACACAATAGTAAGGGGTGCAGGATTACAGAAAACTTCATACTGTGATTTTATTTCAACACCATATTTTTCAGCAATTCCCTTCGTTAAGTTTTGAAAATCATTCTGTATTTTATCATGAATTTCTACTGGAATATTTTTTGACAGATGACCTAACATTTGTTCAAAAGATTTTTCATCCTGCGCAAAAGATGTACATGAATTTATGGATGGCAGTTTAAGAATTTGAGCAATTAAGTGCCCACAGCCAAACATAGAATCATGAATTATGTAATCAAAATGTTCACCTTCAATTTGTTCTAGAACACTAGGTATAACAATATCCGCTGTATGTAGAAGACCGTTTATTCTTTCCTGTAAATAATTTCTGCCTCCAGATAGAAACGCTTTTATAAATTTTTGGTCATCAATCGTTCGTACAGTAGCACCTGTCTTTTCAATCCGCTCCCTGAAAGCTTCTATTGAGAAATAAACGACCTCTTCACCGCGAGAAATCAATTCTTCTACAACCGGTAAAGTTGGATTTATATGTCCTTCTGATCCAGCGTTAATACATAAAACACGCGCCATTATAAACACTCCTTACGTTAAATCATTTCTATGTTAGCAAGAGTATGGATTCTCTCCATACTCTTTTCTTTGTTGTTCGTATCATATTCCTGCTAAATTGACCTAGCAAGTCTAAAACCGAGATCTTCTATATGAAATGTGGGATGGCTTCGGCGACGACAAGTAGCGCCGCAACCTCTCGCTGCCTCCGCCCAACTACCTCCACGAAAAATGCGGTATGATCCGTATACTTTTTCATCATACAAATCATAGCACCATTCCCAAACGTTCCCTAGCATATCATAAAGTCCCCATGCATTCGGTTCCTTTTGGCCAACGTCATGAATTTGTCCATTTGAATTTTCATTATACCACGCTATATCAAGAAGTTTCCCGTATGTATATCCGGTTGTACTTGCTTTACATGCATATTGCCACTCTGCCTCAGATGGTAATCGGTAGCCATTCGAATCTAAATTACATTTCACAATTTGACCAACATCACTAATAGAATAATATTCTTTTAATCCCGCTATTTTTGAAAGTACATTACAAAACGCAATGGCATCGTTCCATGAAATATTTACAACTGGTTTATGATTTTTTTCAAAATTATTTAATGTACTATTTGTAATAGCATCATATAGTTCCATTGTTACAGCATACTTTGCAAGAAGAAATGGTTGAATTTGTACTAGCCATTCTTTTTTTATTCGATCATCTCTTAATACTACCTCTCCAGCTGGAATATTGACCATTAATGAATCGATTAGTTGAATTAAATCGTTAGTCATTTTCTATTCCTCCAAACGTTCATTTTATATGAACTTATAGTCATATACTCATTACAAAATACAATTTTCAAAAAGCGTTAAATTTTTCATAATAAAAAACGATTAGTTTTATTAAACTAATCGGTAAGATCCACAAAGAATTTTTGTGTTACATTCTATTATTATATGTGCTCTAAAAATTTCCGAACCTCATTTGGAGATTTTAAAACAATAACCTTTTTCTCTTCGGGCAATTGCTCTAACTCTTTTAAAATTGTAGGTCGTTTAGCATTAGGATATTCCCATATCCATTTAAAAAATTGCAAATCAAATCTTTCTTCACACCCCGCGCCCATATCTGGTCTTGTTTTATTTCGGTATTTTACAATTCTTTTAAAAGCACGATAAATACAAATTGTTCTATGAATATCAAGGAAAATAATTGTATCAGCTGCATTCAGTCTGATACCCATCGTCCCGCCATAATTCCCATCAATAATCCACTTCTCATCTTTAATTAAGTTATTTTGAACTGTTATTTGTTCTTCTCTCGGAACACCTTCCCAATTCGGTTTCCAAAATAATACATCAAGATGATGCACCTTAATATTTAATTTATTTCCTAACTGTCTTGCTAGTGTAGATTTTCCTGAACCACCAGAACCAATTAATATTATTTTTTTCATACCTTTACGATACCTTCTATAACTTCTTCAATATCTTCCTTATTAGCAAAGATCCAGAAGAACATTTCTTCATTTAACTTTAATAAATCTGGTAACTGGACAAAATAAGCAATAAAGATAATTTGAATTGAAAGCATAACATACCAAATAGCTTTTAGTTCTTCTTTCGTTAAATCATTTTGTTTATAATAACCTTCAAAGACTTTGCTAACGATATGTAACCATTTTCCTCTTAATCTTTCATCACTAAATACCTCGCTTAATACACTTGTACAGCAATAACATATATCAAATATTTTTACATTATTTTCTAAAATATCGAAATCTATAAACCCTTCCAGTTTATCATCTTTAAAGATTACATTTGATAGATGCATATCACGATGAATAATTTGTCTCGGTAATGGATGGACCGTTTCCTTGAAATCTGTGTGCATTCGCTCCATCTTTTGAATTACCTCTCGATGAACATACTCATTCTTTTCTAAAATTGGTATAGCCCATTCAAATACCGTCTTATATAAATTTCTTTTTATTAACTCATGATCACTATTCACCGAATATAATGCTTTGTGCAGATTAGCTATTTCTTCTCCAATTGTACTTGCTAGCCTTTCCAGCTTATCCGTATCTTTTATTTCTAAAACACTTCCGGCAACATACTCATATAAGCAATAATATTTTTCTTTATATAATACATATTGTTCATCATTTTCTGTCTTTACTACTCTCTGTACTTTAATTCCCTTTTCATACAGTTGATCCAAAACATCGAATTCAACTAGAAGTTGGTCTATCGATCCCGTTCTCTTTAAAATATACTCTTTATTCTTGCATATAACCTTCGCTACTTTTGGTTGCATTACAGTAGCTGTGACATGTTCATTTTGAAACCAAAACTTTGCAATTTCCAGTGCTTGTTCCATTTACAAATACTCCTTTTACAATTCTTATTTCTTCCGAAAAATAACCTCACACAGTATTCCCACTCCAACACCAATTGTATAAGCCACTAAATCACTCCACAAAAAACCGTATCCCAACACGAGTCCACCCAAAGTCGTTGCACGCATGCTATCTATCCATTCAGCATGATACAATTGGCTCACTTCAATCCCGTAGCAAAACATTAAACTAATAAAAGACAACTTCTTCGTCTCTGTTTTAAGAAACAAAAATCCAAAGCCAGTGAAAATCATTAATGCCCATAAAGCATCGCCTAAGTAATCATTTAATAGATGTGGTAGTGCAAAAGAAAACTTCCTTGAGCTAAGACCTAAAATAATAACAACTATAGTAAATAGTGCATATAATACTCTATTTCGTTTCGTATTCATTTTAAAGTCTCCTAATATATAATGTATAACTGTAAATAGCTAGTAAAATAAAGTTATTTTACTAGCTATTTATTAGTTGCTTTTATGATAAGAAAATGTGGATTCATATTTAGATAATAATATGATTTTTCGTCTACTTCTTTCATCTTTTCAACTGCCTTCGGTTCCACTATCTCTTCTAATACAAAATAATTTGTAGTTTCATTTATTATGTCTTGTAGTGACCTTCTGAAAAACTTGACTTCAATAGTAATATTCGGTTTAACCCAAGTATCTATTAATAACTGTTTTTCAAAATAATTTTCACATGGAAACTTTGTGAAATCCATAAAAGGATGATGAATAGAATAAATAAGTTCTCCATCTGGCTTCAGTACACGACGAAATTCTTGAAATACTTGATTCCAATTTTCTAAGTAATGAAGAGTTAACGAACTTACAATCACATCATACGTACTATCTTCAAATGGCAATGTTTCTTGCAGATCATGACAAAGGAACGTTGCTTCTTCTCCTATATTTTCTTTTGCTGCTTTTACCATTTCAGGACTTATATCAATTGCTGTAACATTTGCTCTTCTTCCTATGAATTGAGAAGTATACCATCCAGCTGCACATCCAGCATCTAGTATCTTTTTTCCTTCTAGTTCCTTTGGAATAAGCTCCATCATCGCCGGTCTTTCATAATAACTGTTATATGGATTTGCGAAATCTAGATTTTCTTTATATGTACTCGCTAATTTATCATACGTATCTTTAATCGAATCTTTCATTACACACACTCCTAATACATATTAATTCATTAACTCCTGCTGCTTTTTCTTTGAAAATGATTGTAGTACTAAATCATACGACCAATCAATCATTTTATTTATTTGCTCCTGTTCTATACCCTTACGAATATAAACGGTATTCCAATGTTTTTTATTCATATGATACCCTGGAATAATTGTTTCTGGATAATCTTCTCTTATTCTTAATGCGACTTCTGGATCACACTTCAATGTAATCGCAGCTTTTTCACCTTCTTCATGATTTACTATCGCAAATATTTTATTATTAAGCCTCATACATGTTGCACTCCAACCATCTGGAGAATCTTCTGTCGCTTTTCTTTTCGATAAACAGTACGCTCTTGTTGCATTCATTTTAATTGGCACCTCTTATTCTTTCCCTGTTTGATTACGATGCATCACAATTTGCTTCGTTGCTTGAAATTGTTGCTCACCATAAAACTTTATTAGCTTCTCTCCGCAAAATAGACTAACAATATCAATATGAGATATTTCTCGAAGTAATATTGTAAGCATCTTCTCTCCAATACCTTTATTTCTTACACTCTCATGTATGACAACATCTTCAATGTATGCTCGAAAAACACCATCAGAAACGACTCTAGCAAATCCAATTAATTCATTTTCTTCCCATACTCCAATTGCTATACTATTCTTTAACATTATTTCAATATCGACTTCTTTTCTTTCTGGCCACCAACCGACAGAATCATAAAGTTTTTTTATTTTTTCTGCACAGACTGGTTGTTCTTGTTGCAATTTATACGTGTACATATGCTTTCTCCCATCAACCAGTATACATAATATTATTATCCCGCTATTTGCCGTGCAGTAAGACCCCACCTCAAAATTCAGCAAAAGCAAAGAAGTTTGGTGGGATCCGGCTACCCGTAAAACCCCCACTGATTAAAGTTTCACTTTATAATCTCTTTTCAAAAAAGTGCTGACTATGACCTTTCGGGTGATCTTCAACGACACCATACTCCCTGTAACCGTGCTTTTTATAAAATTCTGGTGCTTGGAAACTAAATGAATCTAGCAATATTAATCTACACCCTTTTTCCTTCGCAATACCTTCAATTTCATGTAAAAGTTGGCTACCATAACCGTCATGACGAACTGATTCATCAACCCATAAAAAGTCGATATGAAGGTGATAAAAATACATCGTACCTGTTACGCCACCAAAAATTTTTCCTTCTTCATTTTTTACTACGAGGCTTACTTCTTCCATCGTCTGTCTTGCCTCATCTGTTAAGATGGACATATTATATTGAATAACTTTATTTTTAATATATTCTCCTTCAGTGCGTGTACCGTTCTTTATATGTTTCATATATATTGCTTCCTTTCAGCTCAGTAAGCTACATTTTATTTTTTCTCTTTAAAATACTAATACATACGAATCCACCATATGTAACAAAGCATGAAAAGCCAATTATCCCTGGTACAGAGACATAGCCTATCCTTATGTAACTTATAACTGCGAAACAAGTGATAGACAATAAAATAGATGGCCAAAATATAAGAGCTGTTTTTCTTCGCCCTCGTTTCGATTTACTTTCTTTCTTTTCAGAAACACGTGTACCAAAAAGCAATACAATACAAATAAGGATTGCTGCAAAGTAAATTGTATCTAATGACAAATTGTGATTAGATAGTGCGATTCCAACTTCAAGAGCAATAATCGTTAAAATTAAAATAATGATTGTTGAAGTCTTTAAGTTTCTTTTCAACCGCTCACTCCTAGCATGTTTTCACTATATTCTTTGTATATGTACTTTAAAACTACTGCAAAAGCTTCATCTACCTCTTTATTTTCACGTCGATTCGGTAAATCTTTTCCCCCAATCACATAAAGAAGCGGAAATTCGTTAAACATTCCTATTATACCAATATTTATTGTAGCTGTGAGCAATCCACCTGTCATATGAGCTAAATGATAATATGGGATTTCTTCATACTCTCCTTGTTGTCTTACCATGCCACTAATAATTGGTTCCCATAATTCTGGTTCTGATTTATAACCTTGAAAGGTTTGTATCAAAAGGGCAAGAACTTCATTTAAGTCTCCAATATTTTTCTCATCTCTAGCATTCTCTTGTATATGAATTTTTGAAAAGTACGTTTGTACATACATTTTCACAGCATCCCATCCACCACAGTGCATTACAACTGACTGTGCAACGTAACTATCATGACAAGCTATCATTACCTCGACCGCTTGACTAAGTGTTAAAGAAGTTCTTCCTTGTAAATGCGGATATAACTGCGTACTATCTTCATGCGGATTAAATTTAATGTGATGAAGTATATCATTCCAATTATGTTTATTTTCCTTCACCATTTGTGCTACTACAAATCCAATAACTAATTTTGCTGCTGATGCTAACGGAATATTTAATTCACTATTATATGAAGCAACTATACGATTGTTTTTTGTAGAATAAATTTCCATTCCCACATAATTAGATTGTACCTCTTTTATTTTATTTATGACAGTTTCCATTTCCATCCCTCTTTTCATATCGTTATATTAACTTCTAATAATTCAATATTGAATATAAAAAACCTTTTCATCAGCTATTAAAATAAGAAAAAGGTAGCATGAATTTTTTCTTGCTACCGAAAAATATTTATTCTTCTATAGGATTTTCAGGACCGTTAAGCTCCAGCTGATAAAAAGCTAAATCTAGCCATTTATTAAACTTATAACCAGCTTTTTTTATTGTCCCTGCATGAACAAATCCATAGTTTTGATGCAAGGCAATACTTTTCTCATTCTCTGCATCAATTCCAGCAATTAAGGTCATATACTCTCGTTCCTTCGCAATTTTAATTAATTCTTTCATGAATAAAGACCCAATGCCATTTTTTCTATATGTCTTATCTACATACACAGAATGTTCAACTGAATATTTATAAGCAGGCCACGCTCTAAATGGGCCGAATGTCGCAAATCCTACTACTTTATTATCTAATTCGTATATAAAAATTGGATACCCTTCGGCCTTTTTTTGTTCATACCAATCTATTCTATTTTCAAGGGTTACAGGTTTATACGCATATACAGCTGTTGTATAAAGTATCGCATCGTTATAAATATCTAAAATGTATGCTAAATCTCTTTTCGTTGCTTCCCTTATCATTGTTTTCTTCCTTTCATCATGTTCATCTTATTTCACTATCTTTTTAATAGTTTTATTTTACCGAAATTTCCGATTTTTATCTACGTACGAATACTAGCTTTTCGGAAACCATCAAATATATTTATTGCAGCAGATAACGTATAGAAGAAAATTCCTCCCCCAATGAGCCACGTTTTAAACTCCTCTGTGGAAATAGTAAATGCATTTGCCAAATACGTAATAAATCCTGTGTTAAATAAATGTGGATTTACTACAATTACAATGAATACTATCGTCCCAGCTACTTGAAGAATAGCATTTCCAATCGCCAATCTTTGCGTCCATTTTCCTTGCACTAATTTATAAAGGGATATACCTATTTCAAAAACGATCATAATTACAACAATTGGCCAGTACTGCAGTAAAACATCTTGATTAAAAGTTGGCGAGACAAACTTCAGTCCATTTTCCGTACCATTGTATACGCCAACGAGATGATTCGCATAGAAGTAAAGTGTAGCCCATATTGCCGTCCACATTAGACCTCCAAACACTTCAAACTTTGAGATCGCCTTTTTCTTCGGGATATACGCAATATTTTTCAAATCATCTGGCGTCCATTTTTTTAAACTTGTTGTTAATGGTTGTGGGTCCTTTTCTTTATCCGTTCTTTCTATAACAGCAAACACAACTGTCAGCCAGAAAAATACTTGGAAACCTACTTCAAACGTTCTTCCAATGCCTTCACCTATCAATTTTAAAATAACATTTAATACAGCCTGATCACCACTATAACTAATAAAATTTTCTGCAACCATTGAAATAAGCGCAATTACAACTGCGATTGGTAAGATCATTTTTAATAATGTCATATATACATCAAAATAACGTGGTCCAATTAAATGCATTGGTCTATCCAAGTATCCATTAGCTAATGCAACTGGACTTCCCAATTTTTCAAGAACTCTTTTTTCATCATCTTCATTATAATCATCCGGTAACATATCCTCGATTGTTGACCGTAGTTCAAGAATAATATCTTCACGATTTTTTTCAGGTAATCTCTTCGCTACTTCCTCGACATAAATATCAATTAAATTCATTCTTGTCCTCCTTTAATAAGTTATAAAGTTCCTTCGAATCCTTTATCCATTCCTTTTTTAACTGCAAAAATATCTCTAATCCGTATTCACTTAAAACGTAATACTTACGCGGTCTACTCTCCGTTTTATCCCAACTACTCGTCACTAGCTCTTGCTTTTCTAATCGGCGAAGTAGTGGATATAAAGTACTTTGATCGATTGTGATCCCTGATTTCTCCAATAATTGGACAAGTGAATACCCATACTGCGGTGTTCTTAACTGGCTTAAAACCGCTAATGTTAATGTTCCTCTTCTTAGTTCAGTAATTAACGAATTTAATAAAGCATCCATTCACTCACCTCTTTTCCATTACTATATGTCATACAGTATATGTTTTATACTATGTATCGTACAGTATTAGTGTGATAAAAACAATATTTTTTACAAAAAAACGGATAATAAAACACACTAACTATATGATTTGCGCTTTTCTCACTAACATATATAACATACTTATCTTTTTTAATCAGTGGGGGTTTGGTTCATTCCCCACTGATTATCAGCCCTCACCAATCGAGCTGTCTGTTAATGCGGGATAAACTCTCCGTTTTCTTTATGCAATGGAACAACCTCTACAATCGCCTCAACATTAATTACTCCGTAAACATGCGGATATTCTTGACCGTTAGAAGCAAGTTCATATTTTACTTCTGCTTTTAATAGGGCTGGATCAATTGTAAGTAATAAAACATCTTCTTCATGCTTGAAATATTTTTCTGCAACTTTTAAAGCTTGATCTACTAATGAACAATGAATAAATCCCTCTTCTATAAGTGAATCTTCATTAATTTCTCCAATTATTTTTGCGATTTCCCAATTACTTTTCGTAATTACTTTTGTAATCATAGTAACTCTCCCTTTTTAATTTATGTAATGATATAATAACACTAAATTTTCAACACGTTCTTAATAGATTGGGGGACTTATAATACATAAACCTCACACTGCATTACAAACCATTATTATAAATATGAATACAAATGAACATTGGCATGATTTTATTTGTTACTGTCAGCATCGCGAAGCGGGACTTCGAAAATTAGCTTATAAACATTTAGAGACATTTATTTCAAATGCAAAGAAATGGGAATCAAAAGATCAAGAAGAGTTTGCCATTTCGCTGTTTACTATTTTAGATGCATTAAACGAAAAAGATGAGGTCTTAACTTTCTCACTAAATAGTTTTCTAATTGATATTCTATATAGATGGACAGAAAACAATCCGATTGATTCAAGACCTTTTAGATGGATAGGAATTTATATGGACTCTAGCAATAAAGAAGACGATTTAGAAAAATCCCTTCGAAAAGCGATTGAATTAGGTGGTTATACCGAACAAAAAGCCATGATATACCTAGTTTCTAATTACATCAATACTTTAGAATTTGGTACAAATGAATTCCCTTCAGGTTATTGCGGAGATTTAAGCGAATGTATAGAAAAACTTCCCTATATGCTGCAATTAATTAATAGAATTCAGAATAAGAACATAAAGAAGCTACACATTGGTCAAATACAAGTACAACTACACCTTATTCTAGATTGGTTAAAACATACACAAATTCCAGTAGATGCCGTTCGTATACGGGAAAAAGGACAAACTAAGGAATTAGAAAAGGTCATTGTATATTATTTATACAACAGCTCAAGTCGTTAATTCATCTTGTACAGAGATAATGAATTTGTTTAAAAAACGCCAGTCATGTTATTCAAAAATCGGGTTATATAACGGAATAAATTATTGTAAAAATTAGAAACATTTGAAATAATCGTTATTAAGTTGAAGCAGAGCGAATGCAGAAAAAGGTGATACGACTTTTTCTTACTTAAGAATCGCGAAACAGTTAAAAATTTTAATTAATTATATTCCGAAAGGGTGTGTGTAGTATCTTATCAACTAATGTTTTTACTTATAAATCTAAGGATGGAAAAACAGTAATAATTAGAGAAGCTAAAGAACAGGATGCAGAAAGAATACTAGATTCTGCTTCAAAAGCTTTAATAAACGCTCCATACACGCTAAGTACGGTTGAGGATGTAAAAAAGGTGCGTATCGATGCTATTCAAAAAACGTTAAAAGCTTATCATGAAAATCCAAATTATGTACAGTTTATTGCTGAAGTTGATGGTAAGTTAGTCGGTGCAATAGATTTTAAGAACGGAAACAAAGAAAAAATTAGTCATCAAGGGGCTTTTGCGATGACCATACTACCTGAATATCGAAATTATGGTATTGGAAGAGCTCTTCTAGAAACGTTAATCAATTGGGCTAAAAATAACAGTAAGATTGAAAAAGTTTGTCTTGAGGTAATGGAAGATAATCTAGGTGCAATCCAGTTATATAAGAATCTAGGCTTCTTTGAAGAGGGTAGAAAAGCAAAGGGTGTAAAATTGGATGATAGCTATCAAAATTTAATATTAATGGCTTTATTCGTTTAAAATTGAACATTATTCAACAATGGGCGATATTGTTGAATAAAACTTAGATTTTCAAACGACTTTATTGTTATATTTTTAAGTACAGTGAAGTATCTTATATCGAAAATTAAATAACTATGTTTTAACCCCGTCCTAAATTTAGAGCGGGGTTATACTTGTTTTAGGTTTTAAAATTAAATAACTTTATTGTCATTTTACACATCTACCATTTCAATATAAAAAAGAGGATTTTCATACAGTACTAGAAAATCCTCTTTTTATATTTATCCTACATTAGCTTGCAGTAAAACTCCCCACTGATTATAGTTTCACTTTATTTTAATCCTTTAATTAAAGGTGACGCTTCCCCACTATGGAAAATCCATAAATCATGAAGTGATCTCGTACATCCGACATATAGTAACTTTGCATCATGTTTTGTGTTTTTGTAATGTTCTTCATCCACATCAATTAAAAGCACCGCATCAAATTCTAAACCTTTCGCTAAATAGACAGGTACTACTGAAATACCACCTTCATATTTACTTTGATCTGCTTCAATAACGTTTACAGCCAATCCTGCTTTTGTTAATTTCTCATATATATCGCGGCATTCATCGTCTGTTCTTCCTATTACCGCAATGGTTTTCACATCTTCGTTTTGTAGATGTTTTAACGTCTTCATAATCTCATTAAATTGATCTTCTGCATGGATTACCTTAACATCTTCACCACTGCGAAAAACTGGTGTTGCGAGCCCAACTGGAATCTCTGCATTTTTAATTATTTCGTTCGCAAATTCTATAATTTCTTTTGTAGAACGATAACTTCTCGTCAGTTCATAATAACCTGTTTCTTGGAATACTTCTTTAAAAGCACTCCAATCTTCAATTCCTTGATAATCATAAATTGCTTGAGATAAATCACCTAATATAGTAAAAGAATTACCTAGTGTAATTTCTTTTAATACATAAACTTGGAATGGTGGAAAATCTTGCGCTTCATCAATAACGACGTGATGGAATTTCTGTCCGATTTCAATACCTGTTATGCGGTGATGTATGTAAATTAAAGCTGGTAAATCTTCTACATACACTTCTTTTTTACGACAACTCTTTTCAGTTTCTTTCACAAGTTCTTCAGGCAATACTTCGAGTATTTCTTTACTTTTCAATATTGAACTATATAGTGAAAGTGGGCTCATTTTCGGCCAAAACTTCATATAAGTGTTCAATCTCTTTGTCGCTTCTTTTTTTAATAATTTCTTCTCGTTTGTTTCTCCATACTTTTTCAGTTCAATTTCAATCCAGCGCTTCATTCGGCCGACTAATCTTTCTCTTCTTTTCTTTAATGGATAATGTTTATATTCAACTTGCATCCATTTTTTTATGTCTTCTACTGGAATAATAGCTTTGTCCCATGCCTCAAAATCACTTGTTGGTATTAATTCATTTTCAAATTGAATCATTCTCTCTTCAATAAAGAACTTAAATTCCAGTGTACCTTTCAATTTACCGAGCATAACCTTTTCTTCATCACGATTAATTGAAAATGCTTCTTTCAATTTTTCTTCTGTCTGCTTTAGTTTCACTGAATCATCTAACGTGCGTAATGCCCAATCCGGAAACGTTGTTTGACTAATATTCCCTACACCTAATTCAGGAAGTACACTCGAAATATAGTCTAAAAACAGACTATTCGGCGCAAATACGATCATTCTCTCAGCTTCTAGCTGCTCACGATATTCATAAATCAAAAAAGCAAGGCGATGTAAAGCAATTGTTGTCTTTCCGCTCCCTGCAACCCCTTGAATTAATAATGGCAAGTTTCTTTCCGCACGAATAATATCATTTTGTTCCGATTGAATCGTTGAAACAATATCCTTTAGTTTATTATCTTTATTCTCACCTAATCGATATAGAAGAAAATCATCGGCATGTGATACATCTTCATTTCCTTTTACATATGTATCAACGACACGTTCAAGTTCTCTTTTTCGAATAGAAATGTTTCGTTTTAAATACACATCACCTTCTACTAACCCATCTGGTGATTGATAAAATGCTAATTCTTCTCCACCGGTAAATGAATAAAACATACTTGCGACAGGTGCTCTCCAATCAATAATGATTGGTTTCATCGTGTCCATATCCGAAACCCCTACTTTTCCAATATAAATCGGCATAGCTGCTTCTTTACCATCTTCCTGAAAATCTAACCTTCCAAAGTACGGCTCTTGCACACCAATACGTAAATTTTGTCTATTAGACTCTCTCATACTTTCAAGAATTTGCTCCTTAAAATCTTCTCCATAATAAACTGGGATTTTTTCAAGCTTATCCAATTGCTCATCCATCGTATGCAAAGTATCCTTCATTTTTTGTAACTCATCTTCAAATATGTTGCTCATTTCGACGATTCCCTCCTGTCCGTTCTAATTTTTCAGTCGAAGTATCATTGTATTAAAAATCCAATCATAAAGTCAATAGTTTCTATTTAAATTTTCCGAAAAAACTTACTTTTCATCTTTCTAATTTAAAAAGAATATGCAACATTTAAATCACACAACTACACATATATTAAATTGATGTATACAAAAACGACAATTATTCACACAATAAAAGTAAAAAGAGTAAGGATTTAATCCCTACTCTTTTTTACTTTTATTCGATATGATAAACATTCATTTAAAGAGGATCGCTCTTTATATTTCCCAGCTTCAAAATCATGCGCTCCTCCTGGGAAAATCCCAACTATACTTAAATGAGCCTCGGCACATAAATTACTAATCTCACCTACAGCATAGCAGCGTAAAGATTGTGTCACGATATCATTTGAAGAATCTATTTCCCACCAATGGTCTAGCATTCTTGCATTTTCACTATCATATTCATACTTTCGCATTGCAGAACCTATCGGCATTTCTTGTCCATTGGCCTTTTCCCAATATAACGGTTGATAAATATCAATAAGTGCACATCCATCATCCATCATCCAATTTTTAATTCGTTTTAATAGAATCAATTGTTCCTCATCTGTTCCTACACCAAATCCGTCTAAATAAATAACAACATCAAACTTTTCTTTAAAGTTAATTTTATAAAAATCGGCGCAATGAACCTCAATATCATTAGTAGCATGTTCTTTTGCAAACATAGCTAACTCCGGTACAAGCTCAACAGTAGTCATTTTTACATTCAAATTAGACATCGCCCTTGCAAATCCGCCATTTCCAGCTCCTAGTTCTAACATCGTCTGAATTGGATATCCAACTTGTTCTTGCACTTCTTTAGCAACTTCCTGTAACCAATTTTCATTATTTATATCATAGCTTATTAGTTCAAATTGTTTTTTATAAAATTCTTTTACATTTAATTCGTTCATTATTATTCTCCTCCTGCAAATTATTTTTCTGTTACAGGTGAGAAACTAAATTTCTAATGCCCATGAAAAATCCTCCTTTTGATTTCCCTATATTTACAATTCATCAAAATAATAAGAATTTTGAAAGTGAAAGTATAAAAAATAGATAATGGATTATTCCACTATCTACTCTTTAGCTACTTTTATTTTTCTTTTTGATACTCCACCCAGTCACCAGAATCAATAACTTTCAATATCATCTTTTTATCTTGAGCGATATACACATATGCTTCTATTTCCCTATCAGCAACATATACTGTTTGCGTGATTCGATCATATAAATCGGTCTCCGCATTACCTGTATATTCTTCTAGTTCATCTAACTTACACAATATCTCATCATTTACTACATAAACTTCTCCATACACCTTTTCTTCAATCGAATAAGTCATAGCCGGATATCCTTCATTCGTATCAAATAATTTTCCATATGTCCAAGCTCTGTCTGCAATGCACGTTGCACCTAACATATAATGAGCATTCGTTTGTCCTCTTCTTAACGTGCCATAAACGAAAACATGATACATAAAATCTTATCCCCTTTATATGTCTCTACTTTCTTATTTGTAAATAAGCACGAATCATAAAGTAACTCACTTCATTCGGAAGCTGTTCTTTAATAGATTTCAGACCACCCTCAGCATTTTGAACGGCAGTTTCAATAAGAGATTCATACTCTGCTGGAACAAAACTTTGCCACTCTACTTCCATTCCATCCTCGTAGCAGCGAATTAAATGGTTTTCGATTGTTTGTCTTGATAAGTTACGTTCTTTTGCAATCTCATTCAAATCAATACCTTGTTTATACATTTCATACGTTTCTAAATGAGAATTTGCGGACGCTTTTCCTGACTTTTTACGCTCTGCAACTACTTCTGTCTTAATCGTTTCAGCGTAATTTGGATTTTCCTCAATAAAATGCTGAACTGCTTGTAAGAAGTGCGAGCCATATTTCACAAGTTTGTGTTCTCCGATACCTTTTACCGTCAACAATTCGGAATCACTTTGCGGCATTTTCACGCACATATCTTTTAATGTTTGGTCAGAGAAAATAACGAACGGAGGTACACCTTCTCCTTGTGCAATTTCTTTACGTACTTCACGAAGCACTTCAAATAAAGGATGGTCTTGTACAATTTGTCTTGTCTCTACTCGTTCTTTTCGTAAAACATTCTCTTTACCAAGTAATACTTCTTTCCCTTTTTCTGTTACTTTTAACGTCGGATAAGTGCCATGTTCAACTGCAATTAACTCATCTGAAATTAAAAACTCAATAAACTCACTGACCTCTTTTACACTACGGTTCGATAAAAGCCCATACGTTGGTAAAGTATGAAAATTAAATTCAATAACTTTCTTATTTTTCGACCCCGTTAATACTTGCGCTATCATTTGCTTCCCAAAGCGTTGGTTCGTTCTAATCATGCATGATAAAACCATTTGTGATTCCCTTGTCACATCAATGCTCTCGCGATCGTCTGTACAATTACCACAGCGTCCACAATCTTCTTTCGGTTCTTCTCCAAAGTATTGCAAAATGAATGATTGTAAACATTGTTCTGTATGACAGTAATCGGTCATATTTTGCAATTTTTCAAGTTCATTTGAAAAACGTGATTCTCCAGTTGATTGATCAATTAAAAAACGCTGTACTTGTACATCTTGAGAAGAATATAACAATATACATGTACTATCTAATCCGTCACGACCAGCACGTCCTGCTTCTTGATAGTAACTTTCCATATTTTTTGGAAGCTGATAATGAATTACGTAACGAATATTCGATTTATCAATACCCATCCCGAATGCAGATGTTGCTACCATTACACTTACTTCATCTCGTAAAAAGAGTTCTTGTTGCTCATTTCGATCACTATCACTCATACCAGCATGATATTTTGATACAGAAACTCCAGCCTTCATTAAATCTTCATATAACTGATCGACTACTTTTCTAGTAGCTGCATATATAATCCCAGATTCCTTTTGATTTTGACGAATATAATCCGCCAAATATGCATTTCGATCTTGCCCTTTAATGACAGAAAACGATAAGTTCTCACGCTCAAACGTTGTCATAATTGTATTTTCTTGATTAATTTCAAGTGTGTTACAAATGTCCTCACGTACTTGCGGTGTTGCTGTTGCTGTTAATGCTAATACGAGCGGTTTTTCTGGAAGATAATCTAATATGCGATGTATATGTAAATAACTTGGACGGAAATCATGTCCCCACTGTGAAATACAGTGTGCTTCATCAATCGCAATCATAGGGATTTTCATATCGATAAGTTGGTCAACAAACTCCATCGAATCAAGACGCTCAGGCGCGACATAAAGTAATTTGTAATGTCCTTGTTTCGCTAATTGAATTCGCTGATTTGCTTCGGCAATAGAAATAGAACTATTAATATATGTAGCTGAAATGCCATTCTGTACCAATGTATCTACTTGATCCTTCATAAGTGATATTAAAGGCGATATAACCAACGTCGTTCCTTCAAATACTAATGCCGGAATTTGATAACAAATCGACTTACCGCCACCCGTTGGCATAATACATACTGTATCTTTCCCATCTAGTACATTTTTAATTGTTTCATCTTGTCCTCTTCGAAACGAAGAATAACCAAAGTAGGACGCTAAAAGTTCTTGTGCTTTAGTAAACAAAAAAGAGTCACCTGCTTTTCTTTATCTTTCATCTACTTCTATTATATCAATCACTTATGCGACTTGAAAGAGATGAATAGATGCTTATTATTTTTTCATTATTCTATGTTTCTCCACCTATTTAATATGAATTAGCATCCATGTTTTATATGTTTTACAACATTTATAACGTAAATCCAGTAAACATGAAGAAAGAGTTTCAATTTAAATATTCATTTTATTTCCCTTTCTTGAATACTACTAATCGTATACATATAAATTCAGGAGGTTTCTATATGAAACATCATAATATGAGTTCCATCACGGCAAAAAAGAAAACAACACAACTCCAATTCTCTAATAATGATGCGTGGAAATATGAATCATACTATAAGTACCAACCATTATTCTCTTATAAAAAGCTTTTTAATTTTCTTTCTCAACTTTTTAGATGTTAATATATGCGCAAAAAATATATCATTCGCAGAATTTTTCTCAATATTAAATGTATAGACTTACTACAATTCAGTTGTTACCATATATAATAATCTGTTGGATAAACCCCTTAAGTTGACCTGCTTATATTAGCAGGTCTTTTTCATGATTACTTACTTCTACACCTCAATCTCACTTCCAAGTCTTTTTTCCATTTTATAACCATATTTAAATCCCAACAATTAATGATAATCATAAATTGTTGGGATTTTAATTGTTCACATATAATTATGCAATTCTTCTTTCTCAATACACAAAACACATTTTACTTGTTACTATGAAAGTACTCCAGATGAGTTTTTGCTCATCGACATTATCTAGTTAATGGGGCCTGCCGCGGGAAGCAGGTCTCTTTGACTTTATTAAGGTCCCAATTTCATTTGGACACATTTACCAGGTTTTTTCAAAAGAATTTTATGATAACATTACGTAGTCGAGTCCGACATCTCGGCAATACCCTTTTGAGGGTCTGTAACTTCCCTTGCAGACCCTCTTTTACTTTATATTCAATTTATTCATATATACCACAAGATCATTCACCTAATTTCTCCAATTCAAAATTCCCTAAAAATAATCTAGGACACGTAACTAAACATAAATCTATATCATACTTTGAGTTATACATGTTCAAAGGAGTGTTACTATTTATGTATTCTTATTGGCAATCGTATTACTCCCCCTACCATAACCCTTATGTAAACTATGATTTATCTGTACGTAACTACCGAATTAGTAAAAACGAGAATTTTTTAAAAGGGTATATGCGTTCTTTATGGGAACAACACGTCGCTTGGACGAGATTGGCTATTATAAGTATTGTATTTAATTTACCCGATGTTAACGTTACTGTTGGACGACTTCTACAAAACGCAACACATATGGGACTATCACTTGAACCATTTTACGGTGAAGATGCAGTAAAAAAATATAGTGCATTAATTAAGGATCACTTAGTCATTGCAGCAGATCTTGTTAAAGCCGCAAAAACTGGTGATCAAAATGCAGCTGCCGCTATAGAGAAAAAATGGTACGCTAATGGTGATGAAATCGTTGAGTTTCTTAATAACATCAACCCATATATAGGAAAAGAAGAATTCCGAAAAATGTTTTATGAACATTTAGCACTAACGAAAGCAGAAGCACTTACCTTCCTAAATAAAGATTATGAAGCAGGAGTACAACTTTACGATAAAATTGAAAAAGAAGCATTAGAAATGGCCGACATGATAACAAACGCAATCGTAAAACAATTCCCACAAGTATTTCAATAAAGTGAAATGTTAATCAGAGTAGGTATTACTACTAAGTAATACTTGATAAAATAAGTCGATTCCCAAACATAAATCGGCTTATTTAACTTTCTCTCCATGATATTTCACCTCTCCTCTTTACATTTAGCTTATATCGATATATTTTATTAATATCCGTTTTTTATAGGAGGAAATAGTTTGATTAACGCGATTGGGCTCGTTTTTATACTTACAAATAAACACGAGAAAAAAAAGAAAGTTTACCTAAATGAAAAATTTGCACTAATAGATATTATTGATTCTAAAGAAGTATTTGATGATGAAGGGAATCCTTTAGTAGAACTAACATGTAAATACAGTATATATTTAGATGAAAAATATTACTGTAAATCTCTCGATGATTATACTGGACAAGTATTTCCTTTCTTAAGTGCAAAAATAGGAAAAGGTCTTCTAAGAAACTTAAACTACTACTTTTCTTACGTTGATGCCTATGATAAGAAACCACCAGTTAAAGAAATAAGACCGCTGATGAAACAAGTAACTAACAGATAGCGAAACATACAAAAAAGGAAAGCATCTAGCTCTGGATGTTTTCTTTTTTATTGAAAACTCATTCATTCTCATCCTCTTCTAAAAGTATGTATCCAAGCATATTTTAAATTAAAAACATTGGAGGATTAGACTGAATGAAATACTCAGAAACAATTATAAGTAAACGACTTCGAATGCTTAAAATGACGGGTATGTTTTTCATGCTAGTATTAATAGCATGGATTGGATATACAAAATTACTTTATGAAAACGGATTTCTTCAAGAAAAAAAGAATTCAGTAGAAGTAATGAATACTAGCATTACAGGAGAAATAGAGCAGCTTTTTCATATAAACTTGCAAGGTTATCGAAAAACAAACCTTGATGCTGTTATAGAAGCAAGTAAAACCGATCCAAGCGAACTATCCCTAATTGAACTGGTCAACAAATCCTGCTCGCGAGATTGCATAGGTGAGCCAGTAACATATGTAAACTCAAACAATGGATATATCTTTTATAAGGAATCTAATGGAACTAATGTAGCTATAACGGTTAAAAAGAAAGACACATGGGTAATTGTAAAGAAATCTGTTCAAGATGGAATATAACCACCCTAAAAAAGAGTACGTATCGTACTCTTTTTTATTATTAATACCCTTCATCTTCATCTCTACAATGGCATTTCGGTTTTGTTTTACAATGACATTTTTCACACTCACATTTCGGTTTCTCTTTGCAACAACATTCGTGAAAATCACTGCGTTTACATCTACATCTCCCAAACATTAAATTATCCCAAAATTTATTACAATTTCGGGAATGCCCACAATGACAAGTATTCCCCATGGATATGCTTCCTCCTTAATAGAATTCATCATATTCTATGTTTGAAAGTATACAAAGGCTTGTTTATTAGTCTATTTTCTCCATATTATAACTAGATTTAGAAGATTACATAAAAATAAAAAGCCGTCACATGACGGCTTTTTATTTAGCAAACTACTCTTTTGTATAAAAAAATTTAATTCCTTTCGTATCTAACCAAGCCGTTACTTTGTCCAGTTCGTTCCCTTGACGATAATCTGTCTCGAAATACACAAGTCCTTGGTTATTTCCGGGAGATATTATTTTAGAAGTATATCCAAGCTTATCCATCATTTGAATCATGTCAGGAATTAAATTTACACCAAATTCATAAGTAACTACTTTGTTATATTTATTCACTATAATTCCAACCCCTTCTTGTTTCTTTATTGGCTCAACAGTTTGATTTATAAACCAAGCTAACGGTTTATTTCCAATTAGCTCATTTAAATCACATTTTCCGATACCAGCTACATTCCCTGTTTCTGTGTATTGCCAAATATCACATGGATACGCCGGTTTGTTACCACCATAACGAGGAATCCATACAAAATCAGAATTGACATTTGCCATTCCAAATGGAGCATACATATGATGAGCAATATATAAACCGACCTTCTTAGCTCCTAATCTACGTAATTCATCAATAAATGCTTGTGCACCCGCTCTCATATCATTCATTGTTTTTACTTCTACGTCAGCTACCCAAACTGTGGCATTTTTTTCACCACGGTTCCAAAAGTCTCTTGCTTCTATCCGTGCATCCTCTACTGAAACGAAACGACAGAACGCATAATTACCAAACGGAATATTTCTTACTTTCATTGCTTGTACATAATTATTATATAAAGGATCAACATAAGTTGAACCATCTTGCACACGTGCAATTACGAAATCTAATTGTGGGGCTGCGATATCCCAGTTAATATTGCCATTCCATTTTGAAATATCTACAATGTAACCCATTATTCATCATCTCCTTTTTTATTATCATATTCAGAGATTGTATTTTTTGCTCTTATCCCTTAAACAATCAAGTCAGTTTTTTAATTAGCAGTAGAGATTTTGTATTCATTGATAATGATTTAAAATTTAACTTATGTATCGAAAAATAGAATATTATTATAGATTTAAAAGATGATTATTCAAAAAAACTAAAGTATATAATTAAAACCACCTTTTTGATAGGTGGTTTTAATTATATACATTGTCCATATTTGTGGTTACATAGTATATTATCGTGAGCCATTAAAATAATAAAAGCCAACTTGTATTTTTAACCCACTGATTAAAGTTTTACTTTATCTCACATACTCATAGTACCACTTACGCGCATCTAACCAAGCTGTAAATTTATCGATATTTCCAGCTGGATAGCCATTCGTTATAGCATAACCAATGCCATCTTTCTGAACGACAATTTGTCCATCAATACCCGCATCAACCATCGCTTGAGCCAAAGCTTGTAAATTACTAAATGCTACACCGCCAGTTTTTACTTTGAGCAAATCCACTGTACCTCCTCCAGTTTGTCCTGTAAGAGCAAACACAATAGAATTAGCGATTTTATCAACATTCCATTTTGCCATGTCAGATTCATTATCAATAAATCCTAATTCTATAAGAATAGCAGGTGCTTTCGTCCCATTTAATACCGCTAAATCTGTACGCTGTTTTGCACCTCGATCACGCCATCCAATATCTTTTGCTAGTTGAGCTGAGATTTTAGCCGCCAAGTCTTTCTGATCATAATACAGAACCTCAACACCCTGTCCATTTCCATCGCTTGCATTAAGATGAAAAGAAATAACTAAATCCACAGCATGGGAATTGCTTTTACGAATGATATTATTTAAATTTTGTGATTGAGTTGTTCCTACCTCGTCCGTATCGTCATAAACCGTGTGTCCTAAGGCTCTTAACTTAGCCGCCACGGCATCTTTAACTTGCCTATCCAGAACGTGTTCTTTCCGATTCCCGAAATTAGCACCTTGAACAATACTATTATGTCCTCCGTGCAAACTATATCTAGCCATTATTCATCAACATCTCCTTTCTTAATATTCTATTCAAAACTTGTCTTATTGCTATTCCCACTTACAATCTTAACTGTACCCATACACCCTACATTTTCTAAAATTGACGGCACGAACAAAAAAGCATCACCCTTTCGGCGATGCCTAAGCTCCCTAAATAAATAGAGTTTAAAATCACTGAAACTTCACCTATATTTCCTCCCCTTCCTTCACAGCTTCTTTCAACCTCTGCAACATATACCCAATCCCTTTACACCCCTCTAGCGGATATGTAATCATTTCTTCTGGATATAACTTTGTCACTACTTTTTTATGCTTTTTTCCTGCTAGTAAGACGATTTCGTCAAACTGTAATAAACTTTTATCTACCAACTGTTTTTGTAATTGCTCTATACTTATTACCTCATCGCTTTTTGAATCAAATGCAAGATCATAGTTTTCTAATACAATATCATTTGGTCTTAAAAATCCATGTTTCGCTGATAATATAACCCAGTTTTCGAAAAACATAGTTGCGTATGCCTGACATGCTTTTCCGAACGGACTAATATATACATCTTTTGCTTCCATCGGTCCGTAGTTTGAATGCTTATCCCAAATTTTCTTTTTTCCACAAGGAATTATACATAGCCTTTTCATATATATTTCTACTCCCTTTACTTCTGTAAATAAAATTCGTTATTTTGTACATTTTTCTCTCGAAATACTATATAATAATTCCGAAAGCTAAAATTACACATTTTACCATATACGTACTATGGATCACTCTCATTGCAAATATTATAATACCATAAAAATTTTTGCTTTTTTTCTTCAAAATATTAAATATAAATTTTAACATAAGGATGTATAGATATAATTAAAAAGGAGGTTCATAAAAATAAAAAATATTATCCCTGCACTATTAGTCTATTTTATCGTTTGCGTTATTTCCGTTATCATCCCAGCATCTGAAGGCTATAATTATGTCGGCTGGAAGTTATTTGTTGGGCAAGTGTATGCGATACCTATTTTCTTCATTACTGCGATAATCACATTTTATATAAACAAGAAAAAATCTTACGAATAAACGATTATAAGGATAGCTAACGCTATCCTTATTTTAATTCGTTAATCAAATCTAAAATAGCCCTTGCAGTACTTTGTATCCTTTCTTCCGAAAAGTCAAACGCAACACCTGTATTTATATATATTTCCTGTATAGGTAAATTCCAATCTGAACTCGCTCCCTCTTTAAAGAAAGCAATCGCTTGTTCCTGATTCTCTCCATAAATTTGAAACAATTGCATCGCTCCTATTTGCGCAATTGCATATTCAATTTTATAAAAAGGAAACTGAACAAAGTGAAATGACTCGAACCAATTTCATTCTCTACTCCTGCAATATCAACTGATGAATATTGATACCTTTTACATAGTTCAATATATTTCTCATCTCGCTCTTCTGGTGAATGGTTTGGATTTGTATAAAGCCAGTGCTGGAATACATCTCCTGAAACTGACGATATTAATAACGATAAAGTACGATATAATTGAGCTTGCTGTACTTCTTTATAATCATCCTCTTGCGTATAAAAAATATTAAGCTTATCCATTAATAGTAATTCAAGACTAAGGGAATAAAGTTCCGCCACCTCTTCACGAAGGTATCTTTCCTGCATACTACTTTCATTGTTAAATTGTTTATAAAAGTGAAATGCATGCCCCAATTCATGTATTAATGCATGAATCGCATAAAATGAAGAACTAAAATTAGAATAAACAAAAACGTCTTTACTATGAGATAAGGTAAAGCAAGCAGCTCCTGGTGCTTTATTTTTCCGTTCTTGTACGTCAATTAATCCCGCTTTCCTTATATGAGTAAATTCCTCATAAAAACATGAATCTGTCTTCCGCAACATTTCTTCAATTCCATCCAATAAATTAATGTAATTTTCAAATGGATATTTTTGCAAATTACAAGGAGCAAGATCCCAGGGACGATACGTTTTTACATCAAGATTCTTTTTAAGAAAACTTCCTAACTGTTTCCAAATTGGTACAACACACTTTTCTATCGACTCATGAAACTTAAAACAATCTTCAATACTGTAATCTCTATTTTTTTGTTTAAAGGCATACTCACTATAATTATTAAATCCTGCATTTAATTTTCTGTTTTTTAGAGATAAAAAAGGACAAGTAGCCAATCTGACTACTTGTCCTTGCTGTTTATGTGTACTCAATAAAATTAAGCTTGGAATGCTTCTGTTAATACTGGTACGATTTGTTTTTTACGAGATACAACACCTTTTAATGTAGCTGTGTTGTTTTCTAGTGATACGTTGTATGCTTTCTCAACAACGTTTGCTGCTTTACCGATCGCAAGACCGACAGAATCGTTAGTTAAGATATCAGTTACAACGAATAAGAATAGGTCTAAACCTTTTTCTTCTACTACTGCAGAAATTACTTTTTCAAGTTCCGCTTGGTGTACAAGAACGTCGTTTGTATCAACAGCGTTTACTTGTGCGATTTCAACTTTCGCATTACCCATTTGGAATTCTTTAGCGTCAAGAGAGATTAATTGCTCCATTGTTTTTCCGCTTAAGTCAGCACCAGCTTTTAACATTTCTAAGCCGTAGCTATCAGCATCTACACCAGCGATTTCCGCTAATTCACGAGCAGCTGCTACGTCTTGTTCTGTGCAAGTTGGAGATTTGAATAGTAAAGAATCTGAAATAATTGCAGATAACATTAAACCTGCAACTTCTTTACGAATTGTAACGCCATTTTCTTTGTACATTTTGTTTAAGATTGTAGCTGTACATCCAACTGGCTCACAACGATAGTATATAGGATCGCTTGTTTCAAAGTTAGCAATACGGTGATGGTCAATAACTTCTAACACACGAACTGATTCGATATCGTTAGCACTTTGTTGACGCTCGTTATGGTCAACTAAAATAACGTTGTCCACTTCGCTTGCTACTGTCTCAACAAAACGCGGTCCTTCTACTTTAAAATAGTCTAACGCAAATTGAGTTTCACCGCTGATTTCGCCTAAACGTACAGGCTCAGCATTCATTCCTAATTCTTTTTTCAATTCTGCATAAGCAATTGCAGAACAAATTGCATCTGTATCTGGGTTTTTATGCCCGAAAACTAGTACTTTTTCCATGTTTTCCACCTCTTCATGAAAAGGATATCTTAAAGAAGCAAATATGACAATATTTAAAGCATATTTTTTTATAAATAATTGCACTTTCTTCTATATTTTTCATCATTTTCATAAAAAAAATCATCTAAAATGAATTAGATGATCGAAATATATGTTTCAATTAAAATAGTGTAGGAGCTTGCACTACGTTGTTAAAAGCGAAATTTGAAGCTAAGCCATTATTCACAAGGTTTACATCTATAACTTGATAAAACGCATTTCCAGTGTCTGCAATTTCCCAAACAGCTAAAATAAGATGGTATCCACTACGATCAGTTGGTACATTTGCTTCATGCGTTACTGTTGTCCCTGGTCTAGCCCCACCGTCATTTTTCACATAGAATGGCACTAAATCTAAATCTGATCGCGTTAAAGGTTTATTTGGATTCCAGCCTTTTTTCGTAATATAATATTTCCACTCTTTTGTACTATGAGGAGCAGTTAGTTTCCACTTGAATGTATTCGTCCCGCCATTTAACGTAACTTTCTTCCACCTATCCACAGTTTGAACATCTAAAGCAGGAAAATGACCAGCCCCTGCAATTTGTCCATCAGAAGGTCCTAGTTGCGGAAATCCCCCTATCCCTTCTACACTTTGTGGTTCATATTGAATCGGTCCACAATTTACATTTACCCCTTGCTTACATAAATAAGATCGGCTCGCTGGTGATTCTACATAACCATGAGCTGAAGCCTTTTCTGAAAATCCAAATGTTAATAATCCCGTAAGTAATACGCCACCACTTAAAATAACTTTCTTCATCTTTTGTAAACTATTCTTTTTCATTCTTTCATCCCCTTCCGATAATAAAGCGAAAATAACTATAGTTGGCTAGTCATCTTCTCTACATTTATTATAAGACGAGAATCATTACTAAAAGAACCCTCTAAAAACTTTCTCAAATTCATTTAGTGCGTTAAATGGATTATATCAATAAATTTATTTAACACCGCCAGAAAAATATAGACGGTGTTAAAATAGTTTCTTATTATTCAGTATGATAACCTTTTAATCACAATTTATATGCATTTATAATAAAGAACCGTAGCATCTAACTTTCCATTCGGAGAAATTGCATATCCTGGTATTGTTCCAACTTCTTGGTAGTCTAATGATTTGTACAATTTATTGGATGGATCTCCTTCTCTAGTATCTAATACTAAAAGAGACCTGTTTTCTTGCTTCGCTCGTTCCTCTGCTTTTTGCATAAGCAATCGTCCAATACCGTTACGTCTAAAGTTTGGATGAGTCATTAATTTGCAAATCTCGGCTCTATGAATTCCGTTAGGCTTTGTAACTAATTGTAATTGAATACTCCCTGCTACTTCGTTGTTTATTTTAGCTACATACAATATCACTTCTGGCGCTATGACTGTTTGCCAATACTTTGTTGCGTCTTTTTGTTCCAGTGGAGGCAAAAAACCAATTGATGCCCCATCATTTACAACCGTTTTCAAAAGTTTCGAAAGTTCTTCCATATCATTTTCTAGTTGCTTAATTTCTTCAATTACTAAATTTCGCATTACTTTTCCCCCTTTTGTTTCATTGTAACAATTTTTAAAGAAGGAATAATGAAATAATAAGATGAATTTATATTAAGATATGATTTTTTGTGAAAGGATAACGATATGAAATATATATTAGATAGAACGTACGCAAAAGAACTACTCGAATGGGCATATGAACAAAACCCGGGCCCTTGGTTTGAACATTCACTACATGTTGCTCATGCAACTGAAAACATAATTATAGAACTTATAAAAAAAGGGTATGACCTAGATGCTGACATAGCATATAACGCTGCCCTTTTGCATGATATCGGAAGATACAAAGGTTTTACCAAATCGGTCATTCATTCCTATGATGGTTATATGTATATGAATGATTTAGGATATGCAGGAAACGCCATTATTTGTGTGACACACTCATTTCCCTGTAAAAATGAACATATAGATATCGCAGCGGAATGGCATCTCGTTCCTGACCATATGAAAAGCCGGTTGGTTGCAATATTGAATGAACATAGTAACTACGACTTATACAATAAAGTAATTTCTCTTTGTGACGCTCTTGCTGACGCGGATGGCTTTACTACGCTGGAAAGAAGATTAATTTCCGTTGGTTTGCGTCATGGTACAACATCTCATACATCTTTACATTGGAAAGGGTTTTATGCAATTAAGAAAGAATTAGAAGCTTTAATCGGTAAGAGTATATACACAGTTCTTCCTGATGTAGAGAATTCGATTTATGAAGATATAGAATACTAAAGTGAATACAAATTTAATTTCACATAAAAAAACGTTTTAAACATAAAGTTTAAAACGTTTTTTTATTCAATGCTTTTGATTTTTCAGTTCTGTTAAACACTCTTGCACTAAAGTTACCGCTTGACTCATCGCAGCTCCGCCAGCAAATGCTGCTGAAACACCACATGCTTCCAGAATCTCTTTATCCGAACATCCTTGATCAAGACAACCTTTTGTATGATAAATTGTACAATACTCATCTTGCGTTGCTAAACTAATTCCTAATGCAATAAGTTGTTTTTCTCTTTTTGTTAAAGCACCCTCTTGAAAACAAGCTTGCGTAAACGCATTATATGTCTCAGCGATTTCAGGAATTTGATTTGTAAAACTACCTATACCTTCTTTATAATGATGTAGAATATCATTTATCGAACTATGTTGCTCATGTTCCATCTTATTCCCTCCAGTCATATTATCCATACCTATTGTAGTATGCGATGAAATGGAGGCAATATACCTTCTTTTAAATTAAGAATTTTCGGTTAATTTACGTTATAATTTTAAATTATCATCTACAATAACTTTTTCTCTAGAACTTTTTCTTTCAACCTCTTTACTTCTTTCTTCCCAAAATGTTAATCCTTCAATCCCCACATTTTTAGGATTAAATACTGGATCTTTCCCTTCTTTTTTCTGCGTTTCATAGTCTTTTAACACTTTTAATGCAATTTTACTTAATAATAGAATCGCGATTAAGTTTAACCATGCCATACTACCGATTCCTAAATCTCCGAGATTCCATAAAAGCGACGCTGATTCAACACTACCGATGTAAACCATAATTAAAAATCCAAATTTTAAAACTGGTTTTAACCAGCCATACTTCAATTGACGATCTAAATAAGTAAGCGTCGTTTCAGCGATATAGTAATAAGCGAGTAACGTTGTAAATGCAAAAAAGAAAATTGCAATTGAAATAAATATTGGACCAAACCCTGTCATCACAGTTTCAACTGCTTGTTGCGTATAAATTGGACCTGCTTCCACATTTCCTATGTTTTTTACAATAGCGCGTTTCCCTTCAGGTATAACATTATACATACCTGTAATTAATATCATAAGAGCTGTCGCTGTACATACGACAATTGTATCGATATATACGGAAAACGCTTGAACTAATCCTTGTTTTGCAGGATGCGATACTTCAGCAGCAGCCGAACTATACGTCGCTTCTCCGACACCAGCAACGTTTGAAAATACAGCGCGTTTTACGCCCCATGCAATAGCTGCACCAACAATTCCACCAAACATTTCATTTACACCAAATGCGCTAGAGAAAATTAAAGCAAACATACTTGGAATCTCCGTTACATTCGCAATTAATATGATACATGTAACAATTACATAACCAATTGCCATAAATGGAACAAGCATTTGAGAAACGCCAGCAATTCTCTTTACACCACCAAAAATAATTGCTGCTAGTAACACGACTAAAAATATACCAGTTATATATTTGTTAATACCATTAGAGTTTTCAAATCCAACTGCGATACTACTAGATTGAATACCTGGTAATAACACGCCATATGAAAGTGTTACAACTACCGCTACAATGACTGCAAACCATTTCATTTTTAAACCTTTCTCAATGAAATATGGAGTACCGCCGCGATATTCATTCCCTACTTTACTTTTGTATACTTGAGATAATGTTGATTCAACAAACGCGCTCGCTGCCCCTAACAAAGCCATTACCCACATCCAAAATACAGCTCCAGGCCCGCCGAAAGCGATTGCTGTCGCTACCCCTGCGATATTACCAATTCCAACTCTTCCTGATAAGGCTAAACAAAATGCCTGAAAAGATGATATTCCCGTCTCTGAACTCTTTCCTTCAAATAATAGTTTAATCATCTCTTTAAAATAACGAATTTGCAAAAAGCGTGTTGCAATCGTGAAATATACGCCTGCCCCTAATGCAAAAACAACTAAACCGATACTCCACACTTGCCCTACTAACCATTCTACTAAATTCTCCATCCAAATCCCCCTTATCATTCTTTTGAAAAACAATTTTGTATATAAGAAAACGGACAACTATTATCAAACTTTCTAGTTGTCCGCATCTTTCATTATTTCATCCCTCAATTTTGTCAGTAAAACGCCCTATTACTTTATATTTACCCAAACACTTTTCACTTCTGTATAATTATCAAGCGCATATGAACCTAATTCGCGGCCAATACCAGATTGTTTGTATCCACCAAATGGTGCAGCTGCATTTTCTAAGTTATAATCATTAATCCACACTGTTCCTGCTTTTAATTTATTTGCCACTTGATGACCCGTTTTGATATTTTGCGTCCATACACCCGCAGCAAGGCCATAAGATGAGTTGTTCGCTCGTTCAATTACTTCTTCTGTCGAATCAAATGGAAGTACAACAACAACTGGTCCAAATATTTCTTCCTTAACGATTGTCATATCGTCTGTAACGTCTGTGAATACAGTTGGCTTAACGAAATAACCTTTTTCAAGCGCACGTTCACCACCAGCCGCAACTGTAGCACCTTCTTTCTTCCCTTGCTCAATGTAATTTAACACACGCTCTTGTTGTTTCTTAGATACGAGTGGACCCATCTCCGTTCCTTTCTCCATACCTGCTCCAAGTTTTACGTTGTTCGCCATTTTCACAAGTGCATCTACTACAGTTTCATAATGTTTACGATGAACAAATACACGTGATCCTGCGCTACAATTTTGACCGTGATTATACATAATACCTTGGAATGCACCACTAATTGCTTCTTCCAAGTCCGCATCTTCTAAAATGATATTTGGTGATTTGCCGCCAAGCTCTAACGTTACATGCTTAATCATTTCTGCAGACTGACGCATAATATACTTTCCTGTAACAGTAGATCCTGTAAAAGCAACTTTATCAATGTCATGATGATTTACAATTGCCGCTCCTGCTTCAGGACCAAAGCCTGGTACAAAGTTTACAACACCGTTTGGAAATCCAGCCTCTTTAAAGAGTTTTGCTGTATATAGTAAGGATAAAGGTGTTTGCTCTGCTGGTTTTAATACGATCGTACAACCTGTCGCCAGTGCAGCTCCCATTTTCCAAGAAGACATAACGAGCGGAAAGTTCCACGGAATAATCTGACCTACAACACCTACAGGTTCATGTCTCGTATAGTTTAAGTAATCTTTTGAAATCGGGATTGTTTGCCCAATAATTTTTGTAGCCCATCCTGCGTAATAACGATAATTTTCTACAGTCGCTGAAATATCATCCTCAAGTGCTACTTGATACGGCTTCCCATTATCTAAAGCTTCTAATTGCGCTAACTCTTCTCTATGTTCTTCAATTAAATCTGCTAATTTATAAATAAGATGCGCTCTTTCAGCAGTAGTCATTTCTGCCCACGGACCAGATTTAAATGCAGATCTTGCTGCTTTTACTGCAGCATCAATATCCTCTTCTTGCGCTTCACATACGACTGCTAAAACATCTTCTGTTGCTGGATTGTACGTTTCAAACGTCTTTCCGCCAATAGCAGAAACAAATTCGCCATTAATAAACATTTTAATTTCTTCATTTAAAAACGCTTCCACTTTTGGTTTCAGCTCAATATTTGTCTTTAACATTATGTTCTCCTCCTTATTTAAACACCTGCATGAGCTGCAATATTTGATAAAATCGTTTGAAGCTTTTGATCTTCGTTAACAGTTAATCCTAGTCTTGGATAGCGAGAAGGTCCTCCCGCTTGCCCATGTAATTCCATGGAACGTTTAACGATTTGAACATATTTCCCTGACCCTTCAAGAAACTCGCAAAGTGGTAAAATAGCATCGTTTATTTCCCATGCTTTTTCTAATTCACCATTTTGAAAATGCTCATACATTTTTGTAACGAGACCAGGAACGATATTTCCTGCTACTGAAACCCATCCCGAGGCACCAACTAAATATGATTCCATAACTAAATCTTCAGAACCACAGAAGACTTGGAAAGCCCCTTCACTTTGTCTTACTAAATCTCTTGCTTTTCGAATATCTCCGCTAGATTCTTTAATATGTGTAACATTTTCACACTCTTTTCCAATACGGAGCATTAGCTCTGTACTCATATCAACACCAGAAGTAAATGGATTATTGTATAACATAATTGGTATATTTACAGAGTTTGAGATTTCTTTAAAATGAAAATAGATCTCCTCTTCCTTCGGTTTACAATAGTAAGAGTTTATAATTAATGCACAATCCGCTCCGTGCGCTTCTGCATGTTTCGTATATTCAATTGTTTCTTTCGTCGTTTCCGCAGCAGTTCCAACAATGACTGGAATACGGCCATCAATTTCTTTCAAAACGGTTTCTACCATTTTAAATCGCTCTTCTTTTGATAAACTTACAAACTCTCCTGTACTTCCATTAATGATGATGCCTGCAACCTTTTGTTCGATAAAGTAATTTACATTTTGTTTTACCCCATCCCAATTAATTTCCTGAAATTCATCCATCGGTGTTATTAATACTGGAAATGCCCCTTTAATTTTTTGCATATTTATCTCTCCTTATCACATTTTATTTTAATAAGAACCCTGCCGGAAATGGATCCGTAGGGTCTAATAGAAACGTCTGCATTCCTGTAATAAATCCTCTACTTTCAAAACGGAAAATGTATCCTAGCTCCTCCTTCTTCACTTTTTCCACAGTTATAAAACTATTAAATATACTTTCATTTTTAAAAGGTTTATCCGCCATATAATCATTTTTAAATAACGCATGAACATAGGAAACGATAGTAGAAACAAAACCTGGCGAACGTACGATAAAGTTATCTTCATGAAATGTAATCGACTTTATATGGTTCTTTTCTTTTTGCGAAGGATCTACTAAAATAAGCCTTTTTATTAGCGACTGTTTTTGTATAACCTGCAGTGTAGCTTCTCCCCATCTTTTCAATTCTGGAATGTTTTCAACACGAATTTCTGGCGAATACGCACCTTTTTCTACAACTGCATATACTTTATCTGCTTGTATGAGAGAATAACTTACATTACCAACCTGTAAATTTTCCTCAATCAAATAGCAAAGTTTGCTTTCAAACGAAACAGATACAACTTCATCATTCTCTACATACGCATGAACTAAAAATATTCCAGATAACGTTTCAATTTTGTATTGATTGGACTCTCTCTTTTTTAAATACCCACTTTCGAGTAACATCGTTATTACCGCAACAATGCCCCCATAATGAAGCGGAATCGAACCTTCATGATTAAAAAATAATACAGCTGCATCCACTTCATTATGGATAGATGGAACGACAATACACCCATTCAAACCGATAAAACCACGTGGTTCATTTAATAAAAGCTTCCTCTCTTCTGCTAATTCACCTGAAAATTGTTCATTTAATTGCTCCAAACTGTAGTAGTATTTGCATGGTACGTCTTTCATTACACGAAATGCCTCGCCATTTACATGTACGTCTACTGCTGTATACATTTTTTGAATGTTCATTTTATATCCTCCGTTTCATGTTCCATCGGCGGAATTAGCAAAAATCCTTCTTTGAGTGGATCCATTTCATTGTAAAAAAATTTATGCATACCCATAAGCCAAGCTGATCCCGTAATTTTCGTTATGACAGCTTCAATATTTTCAACATGTGTCGTATTCACGACATATCCTTTAAATAAAGAACCAACGATACTCTCATGAATGAACTCTTCACCAATTTTGATTTCTTTTTGAGCGTATAATACAGCTAGCTTCGCAGATGTTCCTGTACCGCATGGGGATCGATCTATTCCGCCTGGTGGTACAACAACTGTATTTTTCACATTCGCACATTCATGAGTAGCATCTGTATAAAATTCAACATGTGTTAATCCTCTAATAAACGAATACTCTGGATGAATGATTTCAAACTTCTCATTAATTGTGTTTCTTATATGAATCGCCTTATCGATGATTGTAGATGCATTTTCTGGTACTAATTCTAGGCCTACTGAATTCGCATCAATAATGGCATAAAAATTCCCTCCATACGCAATATCAGCCTCTACAGTTCCAATGTCTTTGACGTGTACAGTAATATTTTTCAATAAAAAAGCTGGTATGTTACAGAAAGATACCTCTTTTGCTTTTCCATCTTGAACAGCAATATCTACTTCCACTAAGCCAGCCGGGGTATCTAGTTTTAAAGAAGTAATCGGTTCAACTACTGGAATTAAACCTGATTCAACTAACGCTGTACATACACCGATTGTATCGTGACCGCACATCGGTAAGTATCCACCTGTCTCTATGTATATAACACCTATATCAGCCTCAGGATGACACGGGTTTGTTAATAATGCCCCTGACATTACATCATGACCACGCGGTTCATTCATTAACAATTTTCGAATCCAATCATATTCCTTTTTCATATGTAACATCTTCTCTGCCATCGTCTCTCCAATCAACTTTGGAAGTCCGCTAATTAATGTCCTCGTTGGATTCCCGCCCGTATGTGTATCAATAGTCGTAAAGACTCTTTGTGACCTCATCCGTTTAACACCCTTTCTGTAAAACGACTCAAACGAAGTGGTTCAATAGGAATAATTGTCTCTTTTTCATTTAATAACTCTTCAATTACTTTCCCAGTAACTGCTGCAAGACTAATCCCATCCCCTTCATGTCCAGCGGCAATGAAATAATTCGGAATATGTTCCACTCGTGAAATAATCGGCAAATGATCTTCTGTCCACGGACGTAAACCAGCGTAAGAACGAATTACCATCATATCTGCCATTTTCGGATAAAAGCGAATCGCTCTATTTGCGATACATTTAATGACTTCATTGTTTATTCTCGTATGAAACCCTACAAATTCACGACTACTTCCAATTAAGAAATTTTGACTTTCAGTAGGCTCAAATACGAGCGCAACCCCGTATTTTTCAGTTAAAGCATCTACTTTTCTTTTTCCGCCAAATTTAGAAATTAAATAACCGAATTCCATTACTTTACGGCATCCTACATGTTGTTGCCTTGATGCTACTATAATATGCCCTTTTCTCGGTTCAATTGGTATATTTACATTTAACATCTGACCAATCTTAGGAGCCCACACACCGGCTGCATTTACAACTTGTTTTGCTGTAAAAGTACCATTCGTAGTTTCTACAACAAATGAACCATTCGTCTCTATTTTCATACTCTTTACTTCGGTCTGCTTAAAGGCTTTTGCGCCAAACTTTTGTGCCTCTGACAGAAGCGAGAAAGCAAGGAGATATGGATTCACAGTTGAATCCGTCGCACATTCTAAACCGCCTAATAAATCATCAGCAAAAAAAGGCGACTCTTCTCTTATATCTTGCCTATCAAGCATTCGAAACGGTAATCCAGCTTCTTTTTGCCGATCTACCCATTGCTGCGCAGCTTCCATCTCTTCGTCTGACTCACATACGAGAATACTTCCTGGTGCCCTATATTCAAATGAATGCTCTAATTTTTCACTTAAATCAGTTACTAATTTTTGACTTACTAAAGACATTTGACTATCAAACCCTGGGTCTTTATCAATGGCCAAAATATTCCCATCACACCGTGAAGACGTCCCGCTGACAAATTCTCCTTTTTCAATGATTGTTACGTCTCTTCCGTATTTTGAAGTGTAATAAGCGATAGAACACCCTATTATTCCACCACCTATAATTAAAACGTCGCAGTGCCTCACAATATACTCCTCCTTTCCCTAAACCTCTCACTTTCTTTTATGCAATTGACGTGCCAATTCTGCACATATACAATTTCCATAAACAATATTTTTATTTGTAAAAATAATTCAAATTTATAGTAAATAGGTGTATTATTTTTTTATCACTGTCAAATTTTTTATACATAACGGGAGGATATTATGGCATTTTCATTTCCGACTATACAAGAGTTTTTGGAAAGTATTTTAATCGATCATACATGTAGCCTTAATCACATTAAGCAAGTAAACGGAAGGTTTTATTATCTCCCTTCTACTACAGAAGAATATAATTGCGCCATTATTTATGTAGATGACTCATTCACTGCATTAATTGACGCTTTTTCTTATGAATTAGCTGTTATCATCCTTAACGAAAACGATGAGCCGATATTCTGTATAACCTCTCAGCAAATGATTCCATTTCTTTATAAGTCCTACAATGAACTACAGTCATTTTATAACACCGTAATACAAACAACTGACTCTTCTGTTACAGTCATTGATAGTAAAGAATGCGTTCGAACTTGGACAGATGGTGCTGAAAAAATATTTTCAGTCAACCATAATGAGATTATTGGGCAACCGATTACTCGTTTTTTTGATTATAAAGACTTGGAAATTTTACAATCTTTACATGATGGAAAAAATATAGTCGCTCAGTTCCATCAGCCTCGTCCCGATTTATTCGTATTAATTAATTCAAATCCAGTTTATTGTAATGATGAAATTATAGGAGCAGTCGTTTCAGAAACAGATGTTACAAATCAAGTCGCTTTAAATGAAAAACTATTTAATATGTCACATGAAATGCACCGTTTAGAACAAGAAGTGGCAAAGTATAAAGATGAATCCGATCCATTCCTTGCGATGAATGGGAAAAGTCCTGTTATACAAAGAACGATACAATTAGCTAGAAAAGTTTGTTCGGTGAAATCAACTGTTTTAATACTTGGGGAAAGCGGAGTTGGAAAAGAAGTATTTGCGAAAGCAATTCATGAAGCAAGTGAAGCAGCGAAGGCGCCTTTCATTTCGATTAACTGCGGGGCAATTCCAGAAGCTTTATTTGAAAGTGAATTATTCGGTTACGAGCGTGGGGCCTTTTCTGGAGCGAATAGTAAAGGGAAAAAAGGTAAAATCGAACTCGCACAAGGCGGTACTTTATTCCTCGATGAGATTGGCGAAATGCCGCTCGATATGCAAGTAAAACTGTTACGTGTACTACAAGAACGAAAGTATTACCGAGTTGGCGGAGAAAAAGAAATTAATATTGATTTCCGCATTATCGCTGCTACAAATCGGGATTTACAAGAAGAAATGAGAAAAGGAACTTTCCGAGAAGATTTATATTATCGTTTAAATGTAGTTAGCCTGCATATTCCACCGCTGCGTGAAAGACGAGAGGATATTATCGAACTCACATACTCATTCTTAAACGATTTTTCGATCAACTATAACCGACCAATTCGTGACCTACCTTCAAGCATTATGCATGAACTGCTTCATTACAATTGGCCAGGTAATATTCGCGAACTTCGAAACGTTGTTGAACGGCTTGTGGTATTCGCAACAGACGGAATTATAAAACAAGAATATTTACCATTTCATACGACTGAAACTTTAGACAACCATACAGCTCATTCCCTATTACTCAGCAACAATAATACAATCCTTTCTTTACAAGAAGAGATGGATGAGCATGAGAAAAAAGTTATTGAAAAGGCTTTACGAATTTTAAATGGGAATAAATTAGAATGCGCAAAACAACTTGGCGTAACAAGGGCTACTTTATATAACCGTTTAAAGAAACTCGGACTTCAATAAAGAATCAGTATGCACCAATCAGGCGTTTATAGGTAGCCCTCTCCCCTCTATATTGGCATGATTTTTGCATATATAATTTGTGCAAACCGAACTAGAGGAGGAATACATATGACAAATAAAAACAACTTAATCGTTTGTCGTTGTGAAGAGGTTACATATGGACAACTTCAATCGACAATTGCTGAATATAACTGCTCGGCAAGAGAATTAAAACTAAGAACACGTGCTGGCATGGGATTTTGCGGTGGTCGCACATGCAGAATAATGATAGATCGAATGATAGAAAATGCGAATCCTGACGTAACTCTTAATGAACTACCGTTAAAATATCAACCACCAATACGTGCAGTTACTTTTGGATCGGTAGGTGAAAGTAAATGAATAGAATTACACATCACCCTATTTTAGGTACTTTACAAAGTAGTGAGCGTATTACTTTTCAATTTAACGGTCATCAATACGAAGCATATGAACATGAAACGATAGCTGCTGCCCTGTTAGCAAATGAAATACGGACATTAAGAGTTCATGAAGATAGCGGGACACCGCGAGGTATTTATTGTAATATCGGGCACTGTTCCGAATGCCGCGTGACAGTAAATAATCAAACAAATGTACGCGCATGCTTAACTGTTGTAGAAGAAAACATGGTTGTTGAAAGCGGGAAACAGCATCCGAATATCGTGAGAGAGATGGTGAAAAAACGATGAGTGATGTAATTATCATTGGTGCAGGACCAACGGGATTATCTGCTTCTATCTCTTGTGCTCGTTTCGGACTAAAAGTGCTCGTTATTGATGAATTTATGAAGCCGGGCGGGAGATTGTTAGGACAGTTGCATCAAGAGCCTACTGGAGAATGGTGGAACGGAATAGAAGAATCGAAGCGACTTCATGAAGAAGCAGAATCACTTTCAGTACATATCAGGTGCGGTGTTTCGGTCTATAATTTAGATAAAGATGAAAACAATTGGTTTGTACATACTAATATCGGTACGTTAGAAGCACCGTTCGTACTACTTGCTACTGGTGCTGCGGAATATTTTATTCCCCTTCCAGGCTGGACACTTCCAGGAGTGATGTCAATTGGAGCAGCTCAAGTTATGACAAATGTTCATCGCGTGCAAGTTGGAAAAAAAGGAATCATTATTGGTGCTAACATTTTGTCTTTCGCCATTTTAAGTGAATTGCAATTAGCGGGAATTAAAGTAGATCATATTGTACTCCCTGAAAAAAGCGAGTTAAGTCAAAAAGCTGGTGAACCTGAAGAAGTTTTAAACTCTCTTTTAAATGCAGCACATCTCGCTCCTTCTGCTATTTTACGAATAGGTAGCCACTTTATGAAATATGATTGGATTCGAAAAGCTGGATTAACATTCTATCCAAACAGCGGAATGAAAATAAACGGAACGCCACTTCACCTTCGGAAAGCAGCTCTTGAAATTATCGGAACAGATCAAGTTGAAGGTGTACGTATTGCTAATATTGACTCTAAAGGAAATGTTATTAATGGATCAGAGAAAATATATGAAGCAGATTTTGTTTGTATTGCCGGGGGATTATACCCACTTGCCGAACTTGCAGCTGTAGCTGGTTGTCCCTTCCATTACATTTCAGAATTAGGCGGACACGTTCCTCTCCATTCCGAAACAATGGAAACCCCTCTTCCAGGTTTATTTGTAGCTGGCAATATTACAGGCATTGAAAGCGGAAAAATTGCGATGGCGCAAGGAACTGTTGCAGGTCTATCAATTGCTAAATATGCAAGTAAAAAACGTGATATAGTCGACCAACAATTATATCACGCCATTCAAAACGTTCACTTTGTTCGTCAGAAAGCTGCAATTCAGTTTAATCCGATGGTAGATATCGGTAGACGAAAGATGAATAATTTATGGCATAAATTCCAAACAAATTATAAAGATTTCTATAAACAACAAGAAATTATTTAATAAGACTTATTTGTCAAAAAGCTCCCCTTATCAAAAACATAAGGAGAGCTTTTCAAATTATTTCACTTCGATTGTCCAATCACCATCAGCTTGAATAGTGAATATATGTATACCATTTTCTTTTACAGGTACTTTTTTCGTAGTATCGGCAGCACCAATTTCATTAAATATCATGCTATCGTTTAAATCAACTACAAAATTACTTTCACCATTCTTATGTACACCATGCAATTCTTTCAAACCTTTTTCAAGCTTCACAAAAACAACATCAGATCCGTGACCACTAATTGTTCCTGGAGCTGTTACTACTTTATCTATTGGAATAGACTGAGACATATTCACTTTCCAGTGACCATCTGCCATTGGATTAATAAAATATTTTCCACTCTTGTTTAATAAAACTACACGTTTTTCTTTTCCATTACCAATAAAATTCGAAAGTGAACCAGAGTCATTACCTTGTTCATCTTTTAACTCTAGAATTGCATTACTTTCTCCTGTATGTTCTACTTCCGCAATAACAAATCCGGATTTTAACTCAAAAAAAATCAGAAGAATTCGCGCCATCACCTTCTAACGAAACACTATGATCTTGTGATAATCTCTCCACTGCACTTTTTTCTTTTATCTCTTTAGCTTTCGGGCTAGTTTTTGCTGTTTGCTGTTCAGTATTGTTATCTTTTTTTTCGTTCGCTTGTACATCTTTTGTTTGCTCCGTTGAATTACAAGCAGTTAAAGATAAACATACCGCAGCTATTGTTGCTAATAATTTCTTTTTCATAATATCCTCCTATTAATATAAAACATTCTTAATAAGAATAACATATTTTTACCAATTCATTCATTTATTAATAATTGAATTTTATCCCAAAATAGGAAACATACTAATAATAGAAATTAAAATAAAAAAACTGCTAGAGCATGAAGCCCTAACAGTCTTATTGTTCGTCACTATTAATTTTCGCTAATGCGTAAATACCTTCTTCATCATCTAATTCAAGTTGTAATCTCGCTGCGAATGAATTGACATTATATTCTCTGTCAAGCAATAAGCGTAATGCTTCGATTAAGTTTGCTTGAATTAAAATTTGCTGGCGACCATTTACCTCTACTTCCGCAGAGAAACCGTAGTCATCGTCATACATGAGTTCAACTAACACTTCTTCTGGACCCACTTGTCTTTTTTCAGCTATATATACGCAAAGCGCATTTATTAATTCTTGTTCAGAAATTTTTATTGTTTCCATGCTACTTCATCTGCCTTCTTTTTACGTTGGTCTTTGAAGTATTTAAATGCACGAACTGCTAACATTACGATACCAGCCATTACTAACATATTTACCATAAACGCTAATACAGAACCAAGAGCTCCCATATTTGCAAATAAGCTACCCATTAGTAAACCACCAAGACCACCTAGTAATAAACCTTTCATAAAGCTTCCTTTATTACTTTTTGGTGCTGTGTTTGTTGCTTTCGTTTTTGAATCTGGAGTCGTTTTTTGAGAATTTACATTTGAGTCTTTTTTGTTTAAATCAACTTTTGACTTTTGACCTGAACTTGGTGTAAATGATTTTTTACCAGATTTGTAACTTTTCGCTGCCGCATGATCTACGAACATAAAGCTGCTAGCCCCAAAGATAACCATAAATGCTGTCATTACTGCTACAAGTTTTTTCAACATATTATATCCATTCTCCTTTTATATAGATATATGTGAAATCTATCTTTCTAGTAAATTCAGAATGATAGATTTGTTTTTAAGAACATTTTAAAGGTTCTTATGAACTTATTATATGAACTTTTGTCGAAATATGCAAGTATTATTTACTTCCGACAGTTTGGTGACAAAGGAAAAATTAAGCAAAACAGAATTGACTTTAAATGAAACAAAACATATTATAAGTTCATAAGAACTTTTTATTATTTTGGAGGTGAAAAGATGGAAACATTTCATCTCACACGAAACGAAATGGCTACCCTTCTTCTATCACTAAGAGGATGGAATACGAAAAAGCCTCTCGGTATTTTACAAGAAGCTTGGGCAAAGTCACATAAAAAAGATATTGAAAGCGGACAAAGCGTTACAGCTTTTATTACTACCGCACTTTCACCTATTTTTGAAAAGCTGATTAAAATTGACGATACTGATGTCGGTTTTTCTTTAAATGAAATAGTTGCGCTTGGCAATCAGATTGAAAACACAAGTTTCTCTGTAACTGCTATGCAAAACTGGGTGAAACGAGATATAAAAGAAATGATTGGCTCTCCTCAAAAAGGGAAAAAATATTCGATTGAACAAGCAGCCTTACTGTTCATTGTCGAAGATTTAAAAACAGCACTTGATTTTGAATCAATTCGTAAGCTATTACGCCTTATCGTTAATGACCCAGCCGATCGAAGTGATGATTTAATCAATCCTGTTCATTTATATGTAGCATACTCTTCTCTATTTGAAGAACTCAATCAAGGGAATTGCTTACAACTAAATGCAACAGATACAGTTCATACAATTGAAAACATCGTAAAAGAAAAAGCTGATAAAATCGCAAGCAAGTTCGATCAAATTAATAACGAACAACGCGAAGCAATTCGTAACGCTATTATTATTGCGACCCTTTCTGTACATACCGCTTATGTACAAATGTTAGCAAAACGTTACGTAACAGCAACGTTATTTTTACAGAACTTAGATGTGAAGCCTTAAAAAATAGGAGCAGAAATGCTTCTATTTTTTTATAAGAAATTTTTAATAATCTTTTCATTAACCCTTCATGAAAACGTGGCTTATATCCTTTACTATAATACTTATGGGAGACATAAAAGAATTGAAATAGCAATCCCCTATATGAATAAGGTATAATATACATATAGTGAACCTTTTATATTATTAAGTAAAGGGGCATATATTCAAAAATCCATAAATTAGAAGGTGCAACAATGTTAAGTAGTTTTATTCATTCAGTATTAACGTTTTTTGAAGGATTAGGTTATTGGGGCATTATGCTTGGACTTATGATTGAGATTATCCCAAGTGAAATTGTCCTTGCTTATGCAGGATACTTAGTATTCAATGGTAGTATCTCATTTATAGGCGCAGTTGTATTCGGTACAATTGGCGGTGTTATTGCCCAAATCTTTATTTATTGGCTTGGACGATACGGCGGACGCCCTATATTAGAACGTTATGGAAAATATATTTTCATACATAAAAAACAAATAGATGCTGCAGAAGATTGGTTTAATCGTTACGGAACTGGCGTCATTTTTACAGCACGCTTCATTCCAGTAGTGCGTCATGCGATTTCAATTCCTGCTGGTATTACAAAAATGCCTTTACTACGTTTCACTACATTAACAGCACTTGCGATTATCCCTTGGTCTATTATTTTCATTTATTTAGGTGAAAAACTAGGTGAAAATTGGGAGAATATAAACGATATTGCTGGTCCGTATGTGAAATCATTTGCAATTGGTGGCGTCGTACTTATACTTTTATACTTCGTTATAAAAAAATGGACAAAAAAGCGCAAAAATCTTGCTTAAGAATATAATAAAAACCGCTATAAATTCATTCGAAGTTATAGCGGTTTTTTATTTATATATGAATTAATCTTCAGAAATTATATAACACCTTTCCATCTACATTTACATGGATAAGCAACCATTCGATCATTCTTTTCGTATATTATCTCAAAAAGGAGTGATTCCCCTATGCATTGGCAGCAAAAAATACCATACTTAATCGGACGCCCTATCGGTATTTCCTTCATAAATGGGCAAGGAACTTCCGGCGTATTATGTTCAGCGCATGATGGTCAATTATATGTGTATGAATACCTTTATCAAGCTCAGTTCGCAATGAAACATTATGATTATAGACAGGTTCAAGATATACATGCATTCCCAAATTGTCCTCACCAAAATCCTCTATACTAAAAAAATCGGAACGGCTCATAGCCATTCCGATTTCTATACTTTATTTCTCAGAATAAAATTTCTGCACTGCTTCATCAAAATAAATCCAACCTTTCCAGCCCAAATGAATCGTATCTTTTAAGAAATACTTATCATATTCATGGCCAGAGAAATCAACTACTGGATATCCTGCTTTCTCAACCTGTTCTCGAACTTTTTTATAATACACTTCACGGCGTTCTTTCGGGAATCCAGTATAATCATACCAAGGCCCATTTACAGGTACAGAAATAAAGAGCGGTTTGACATTTTTCTCTTTAAATAAATCTAAAATAATTTGTAAATCATTATATTCTGGTGATTCATCATATGTTTCATTTGCTCTAAAGTTTTTTAAACCTTTAAGTTTTTTCTTCAGATTATTCTTATGATAATACGGATTTTCAATTCCAAATGTATTTGTAGTAGACTCAGCTTTCCCTTCTTGTTCTGCGTGTTTACGTGCGTCTTCCCAAGAAATTGAACGAAGTCCGCTATTTGTTTTCTCTTTCATCGGTTCGATTTTAAATAAAGAGTTAAATAAATCTCTATGATCTAAAATATTTCGATGCATATAAGCAAGTGGTTTAACTAAACCTGCTTTTATGTTATGTTTCGTATCATTATATACAATACCTTCTAATGAATTTTTTAATATATCATCTTCTTGAACAACTTTATAATCTAATAGCCGTTTCGCGATTTGCTTCTTCATTTCTGGATTTATCTCATCATTAAAAATAAAATGATATGCTTGTTGTTTGGAGAAATTATTAGTGAAATCCCCTTGTGATACACCAGTCTTTGTAAACCATTGTGGTGAAAGAACAAAGACTACTTTTTTATCTTCTAATTCATCCATAGTAGATGTCATATTTAAAATATGAGCTAAACTTTGTGTACCGCCAGTTCCAATTAAAAACGGTGTAAAACCAGCTGGATTTACTTTGAAATAATTAGACGGATGATATGCATCCATTCGTAAAAATTCTGATGAACCGTACATCGGTAAATACTGTGAATTATCTAACATTTTTTGCTGTAAGAAAACACTTTGTAATTTCTCTTTTTGTAAAGAAGTAGCCGCATCTTCTACCTTCTTATCACTAATAAGCGATACTAAACTTTTCGATGGGATTAGAATGATAATGAAAAAAAGCACACACGCTAAAATTATAGGACCAAAAGCATGCTTCATTTTCATCTTCTGTCCCTCTTTCTATCGTTATTAACTTGTAACCCTTGTCTTTGACACGCCATCTTTTCTCTCCTTTTTCTCTATACATGATGTTCCATTCTATTTGTCTATTATATACATGTATGTATTTCCTTCCTTGTTCTATTAAATCCTATAGAAATAGCGCAAGAAAATGTTTCCATAGAAACACGTTAATTATACAAGATTCTACATAAATTTCACACTGGAATTTTAGTAATAATTTTATTTTTAAGTCGTAAAAAAACATATGAAATGTCTATATTTCATTCGGAACTGTACAAAAAAACAGACTATCACATACGTGAAGTCTGTTTCCCCATTCTTTTATTTTTGTACATCTGCCCATTTTAAACTTGTAGCTGGACCAAATTGATGTACATATAAATCTTTCACATATGGTTTTTGTAAGTAAGATAATCCGCGCTGGAATACCGGTGCAATTACTGCATCATCAAGTAGCATTTTTTCAGCATCCTGCATTGCTTTCCAGCGAGCCTTTTCATCATTACCTAATTCTGTTTTAATCTTCTTAATTAACGCATCATATTCTGGGTTTGCATATTCTGTATTATTAACACTACTTCCAGAAAGGAATACTTCTAAGTAAGTCATTGGATCTGGATAATCCGGTAACCAGCGTGATAACGACATTTCATATTCTTTCTTCTTCTCTAGTGCTAATTTTTGCGTATGTGGTTGCAATTTCACATTCACTTTTAAACCTGGTAAATTTTTCTCAAGCTGCTCTTTAATGTACTCTCCAACTTTTTTAAAGTTTTCTAAGTCATAATTTAATAGTTCTAACGTCACTTCATCTGTACCTGTTTCTTGCTTTGCCTTTTCCCAATATTCTTTCGCTTTTTTTACATCAGTTTTATTAAACTCACCTGCCGTACTTCTAAAATCTTTTTTATCTGGTCCCTTTAAAAATCCTTTTGGTACGTAATAGTTTGCAGCAACCGAACCATCATTTAAAAATGAATCCGCAAGTCCTTTCTTATCAAAAACTGTACTTAGCGCAAGACGTGCATTTTTATTTTTAAGAATCGGTACATTTTCATTAAATCGGAAGAAGTACATAACTGGATCTGTATATTGTTTTAGCTCTTTATTATTTTTATATTTATCCACGAATTCTGTAGAAATAACAGCTCTATCAACTTTATCTGTTTCATATAAATTTACCGCAGTTGAAATTTCTTTTACAATTTGATAGTTTACTTCATCTAACTTCACTTCTTTTTTATCCCAATACTTATCGTTTTTCTTCATTGTAAAGCTAGCTTCATGCTTCCACTCTGATAATGTAAATGGTCCATTATATACCGCTTTATTTGCTTCTAATCCGTATTTATCACCTTGCTCTTTCGCATATTTTTCGTTAATTGGATAGAAGGATGGTAAAATTAATAATTTCGTAAAATACGGTACAGGATGTTCTAGCTCTACGACGAACGTTTTATCATCCTTCGCTTTTACTCCTAATTCATCTAGACCTAGTTGTTTTTTATTTATCTTCTCAGCGTTTTTCACATCGTACGCAATGTATGCATATTGAGAAGCGGTATCTGGATTAATCAATTGCTTCCAAGCGTATACGTAATCATGAGCGGTTACTGGATCTCCGTTTGACCATTTCGCATCACGCAAATGAAATGTATATGTCTTTCCATCTTTACTCACTTCATATTTTTGTGCGCCTGCCTCAATTACTTCATCATTTTTCGATAGACGGAATAGTCCTTCCATTACGTTATTCAAAACGTTAAACGAGATTCCATCTGTGACTTTCACTGAGTTTAACGACGGAATTTCACCCGTTTCTAGTAACTGTAATACTTTCTTTTCATCTTTCGGCTTTGTTGTAGTTTTTTCTTTTGCGCAGCCAACTAAAAATGAAGAAACTAATAGAGTACTAACTAATGAGTAACGAACAACTTTTTTCATTTAAAAACCCCCTCTATTTTTAAGGTAAGTAACGACGAGCACCAGCGTATTCTTCTATATATCCTGGTGTATTTAGTGGTATAATCTCTACCGACCTTTCAGCTCTTGGTGAGTGAATCATATTGCCATCACCAATATACATTGCAACGTGATGGACACTACCTTTCCCTTGATCATGTGCAAAGAAAATTAAATCTCCCTTTTGTAAGTTTTCTTTATCAACTGCAACCCCTGCTCTTGATTGCGGTCCAGAATCTCGCGGAATTGTAATGCCGTGCGATTTATAGATCGTATGCGTGAAGCCAGAGCAATCAAATCCAAAACCACTTGTACCAGCCCATATATACGGTAAACCTAAAAACATTTTCCCTGTGTTAATTAAATCATCAGCGGTCGGTTTTGGAATATCAGTTTGAGAGCGGTAAACTGTTCCATCATTTTTTCGTAGCCATGCTTTCTGACCATTTGGCAACAATACACGGTATGAAATTGTGTCTTCACTTAATAGCGGCAGTCTTGTATTATAACTGACTTCAAGTGATTTATGTTTTTCAGAAGGATTTATATATAAAATCGCTGTTGGCTTTGTTATTAACACAAAAGGTTCATTTGTTTTATCTGCAAATTCTTGATTATATGTTAATTGCTTTTCAGGCATCCAGCCCGGATAACCTTCTTCATTTCGTGGGGTTGGCTGTCCATGCACTAATACCTTCACCCACTCGCCTTTCTTATCAATAACAGTTACTTCTTGACCGAGTAACGCTTGTGTTTCTAATTTATTTGCATTTGTTAACCATAGTTTCTCGTCAAGTGTCATTGATTTCGTCCATTTCCATAGATCCACTGGATTTGTTGCACTCGGTGTATCGATTGGCCTTAATGCATCAGGTGCTGTCCATAACGTTGCAGCAGATACATCTATAAATGCTTTATTATCCTTCTTTTCTTCAGCATTTGCCGATGTAAACGATGAAAATATAAATAAAGTTGTTAAAAATGCAGTTCCTACTTTTTTCATATATATCCCCCTTAAAAAAATAGTTTACTAGTCTCTTCTCCTAAGACTTACTATTCACTGTCGATTGAAGGTTTACCTTTGATCCAGAATAAGTCATTCCTTCCGGCTCTTCCATTAACCAAAGCGGTGCATCAAGATCAAAATAATGAATATTAGGATGCGCTGCCGCTAAATGCGCAACAGCACTAACGGAAAGTGAAGATTCCATCATGCTTCCCACCATACACTTCACACCAGCTGTTTCTGCGATATCTGCAATACGCCATGCTTCACGTATGCCACCACATTTCATTAATTTAATATTAATTAAGTCTGCATATCTTCCTTGAACGAGCTTTAATGCATCACTTGCTGAAAATATACTTTCATCGGCCATAATTGGCGTTTGCACACGATCTTTGACGTACTTTAACCCATCCCAATCTTTCGCGTGTACTGGTTGTTCAATAAATTCTATATTTAAATTACGATTTTCCATCCCTTGAATGATAGAGACCGCTTCTTTTGGACTCCAACCTTGATTCGCATCTAAACGTAATGTCGTATTTCTTGGTACCACATTTCGAATTGCCTCAATACGTTCCAAATCTAAATGCGCCTCTTTACCCACTTTAATCTTTAATGTTTGAAATCCTTTTTCTATATGTTTCTTCGCTTCTTTTGCCATTAATACAGGCTCATCCACACTCACTGTAATATCCGTATAAATTTCTTTCTTCCCGCCTAACAATGCATATAACGGCACCTTTTGATATTGGCAATATACATCATATAAAGCGATATCTACCGCTGCTTTCGCACTTGAATTTCTAATACAACTCATTTGAATGCGCTGTAGTAACTGCTGAAACTGAATGATATCTTGACCAATTAAACATGAACGCATCGGTCCTAAAATCGCTTCTTCTATTCCACTGGTGAAATCACCCGAAATAACTGGCGTTGCGGCTGCAGCTCCCTTACCAATCACTCCTTCATCTGTATGAATATAAACATCTATACTTTCAATTTCTGTTACAGTACGAAGCGCGGTTTTAAACGGTGTATGAAGTTTTACACGTCTACGATTTACTTTTACATCTGTAATTTTCATTTTGTTCATCCTTTCGTTCTCCAATGAAGTGAAATTTTAATCCACCGGAGATTTATACCCACAGATTATTAAGTAAACCTATTGGGCATTTACTCTCCTATCTCTCTACTTTGTTTCCGTTTACTTTTGATGTAGGATGATAATGTGAAATAAAAAAATCCAGCCATAAGAATGATTCTTACGGCTGGATTTTGTCTATGATTGAGTAGACAAAGCAGCAATCTGATTATATTTTTTCTGTGCATCTTTTAGCGCTACAAGTAACGCTTTTTGAGAAGAGCCGAAATATCGGTTCTTTACTTCCATTACTAACGCCGGGTCATTTATATTTTTATGTAGAAATAAATATTTAACAAATTGAGATGTTAATGCAATTGTCGCTGAGCAGTCTACATCTACAATTTCCCCTGTATCCTTAACAAGTACAAATGCTACGAAATAGCTTTTAAACTTTTCAGTAATGGGATTATTTTGAGGTGCTTTCGCATCCCCTACGATATAAATTGTATTTGAAGCGTACACAGCTATCTTCCTTTCGTATACGAGGATAACGGGTTTCTTAATAGTCGTATGAGCGAGGAACTCAACGTTGATTAAAAAATGTATCCGCTTACCTTGTATTATAATATAATTGACAGAATTTTAACAACATTTATTTTAGTGCATATTCCATATCTATGAAAATAGCTTAAACTCTTCATTTTTACAATATGTGATTATTCCTTGTACCATTACATTCATACATAAAAAAAACAGTTAGCGACGGCTAACTATTTTTTTCATTACTTGGGCATCACAAATATAGTTTCATTTGACTTAGAAAATTGATACTCTTTTCTCGCAAACTTCAAAATTTCTTCCTCATCGTCTGTTAAATTTTCTATGTTAGTCTTTAAAGAATCTTTATCTTTCTTTAAAGATACTAATTGTTCCTTTTGATCCGTAATCGTACCTTTCTTCTTATCAATTACTTCTTGTTGTTTCGTTAAAATATATTGAACGTACAGAGTAGTTGCTGCAATAAAAAGGACCATTAAAATAAGTCGCCTTAACTTCTTTTTATTTATCCTACGCTTGTCACTAGGTTGTGATAACTGCTCTGGTATATTAGGAACATTTACTCGTTTGAGTTTCCTCATTCAAATCCCCCTAACCCATATTTTTCACTACCATCGGCACGTTTTCTTACTAAACTAAATTCTATTCTTATAAAATAAACTCCTTCACAAAAATATCCCATAAATTAACCAATTAAAGATAGCATTCGACGACATTTCCATATTTACACCGATTTTTTTTATACATGCTGCTATAAAATAGTAGTTTCTGTAATTCTTTTTCTACTATTGTAGAAGAGTTTTTTCACACACAAAATTCCTTCCCTACATATCCATGTTATAACATGCTTACAAGGAGGGGAAATATGCATTACCGCACATTAGGTAACACTGGAATAACTGTTTCTGAAATAGGTTTTGGGGCATGGGCAATCGGTGGTGATGAATGGGGACCTGTTAACGATAAACAATCTATAACTGCTATAAAAAAAGCCATTGAGTGTGGTGTGAATTTTATTGATACTGCGGATGTGTATGGTTTAGGACATAGTGAAAAGTTGGTGGCTACCGCGATTAAAGGACATCGTAATGATATTATACTATCAACGAAAGGTGGTTTAATCGGACATCACTACGACACTAATGGCGTTCCTGTATATGATACTCCTGAAAAAATCATCGCCGTATTTGAAACAAGTTTACAACGTCTTCAAACAGATTATATTGATCTTTATTTTTGTCATATTTGGTGGCATAATCGTAGAGAAACAGAAGCATTTCTACGTGCATTTGACATATTAAAACGTGATGGCAAAGTAAGAGCAGTCGGTGTTTCGACTCATGATTTACAATACATTCATCATTTCAATAACAACAACGAAATTGATATCGTACAACTTGATTACAATATATTAAATCGAAAACCAGAAAAAGATATATTACCATTCTTACAAGAGAAAAATCTAGGGGCTGTTATTCGTGGTCCATTAAAAATGGGCATTTTAACTGGAAAATTTACAAATAAAACAATTTTTCCAGATGGAGATTTACGCAAAGATTGGCCAAATGAAACTTGGTTTCAAGAAGACTTACAAACCGTAGAGAAACTTCGGTTGCTCTCAAAAAAAAATCAGACCCTAGGGCAACTTGCACTTCGCTATGTACTCTCTCATCCGGCAGTAAGTGTTGTAATTCCTGGTGCGAAGTCAGGAACGCAAGCACAAGAAAATGCAAATGCATCTGTTCGCCCTATTTTGAGTGATGAAGAGCTTAACTATATTCATTCAATATAAAAAGCCCAATCCGGGCTTTTTAATTTGGCAAACTAATATCATACTCCATTCGCTTCGCTGTGTCCTCCGCAACATGCACACCTAACAAGTTTTTCACAATATGAAATGCCATATTAATTCCAGCTGAAATTCCGGCAGATGTTATAATATGTCCTTCATCTACAAACTTTACATTTTCTATAACTTCAACATTTTGAAACTCATTTTTAAACTTTTCAATACTAGCCCAATGTGTTGTTGCTTTTAACCCTTCCAGTAAACCTGCTTTCGCCAGTAATAACGCTCCTGTACAAACTGAAGTCATCAGCTTTACTTCTTTCATTTGTTGGCGAATCCATTTTATTACTATTTCATTTTTTATTTCATATTTTCTAGCACCTAGCCCACCCGGAATTATTAAAATATCCACTGGTGGTAAATTTTCAATACTATAATCTGGCTGTACCTTCAATCCATTCCTTGCTGTAATCATTTCTCCATTCTCGCTAACTGTATAAACAGTAAATGGTTTTTCTTCATTCACCTCAGTTACAGAAAAAACTTCAAATGGTCCTGCAAAATCTAACACTTCTACTTCATTAAATAAAAATATACCAACACTCCATTTATTCATCATAAGTTCACTTCCTGTTTCAAATGATGTAAAAGGTGATCATATCCTTTTTCTAATGCAATATCATACGCTGTTTTCCCATCATTTTTCTTTATCATCTTATTAGCTCCATTTTTAAGGAGTAGCATAATTATTTCTTCATTTCCTAATAATGCCGCTTCGTGAAGTCCTGTCCAGCCACCACTTTGCATAATATTTACATTTGATCCTTTTTCAATTAAGAAAGCAACAAGTTCACTTTGCTTGTTCGCGATTGCTGCTTGCAAAGGCGTATTTTCATTTTCGTTTTTCGCTCTACTATGTATATCTGCACCGCTTTCTAAAAGAAAACTCGCTATTTCTTTTTGTCCAAAATAAGCTGCTAAATGAAGTGGTGTCCAGCCATCTTCACTACATTCGTTAACAATACTTGGACTCGCCTTTATAAACTTCACTACTTTTCCCTTATGACCACTTATAACAGCTTGTGCTATTGATTGTAAATGCTCCATAATAATCTCCCATCCTTCAAACTATTTAAGCATCTCCTTCTACATGTTCTATTAATTATTACATTTTCCTTTTAAAACCTTAAGTTTACATAATAATATTATATATCCCTTTTTGTGCTTAATGCTGAATAGCAATAATGTTAAAAATACTGCCTTTAAACAATGAAGACCATGATTTCATTAGAGTTACTGAAAAAGCAAGCAAAAAACTATACACATAGTTTTCATCATATTTGTTCAGTTGCATGAAATAAAACAGGTAATGTTTATTCTGCTATTCATGCTTTCAACATATCAAATAATATTATTCCAATAAAAAAAACAATCCATTTTTAAAATGGATTGTTTTTTTATTTCTGTTTTATGCGGTTTATTTTTTTGTATTTTCAATGAAGAAATAATTACGTTTACAAAAATGAAACGCCACTATCTTCGTCCCTCTTATATTGAGTTTTTCGTTTGAAAACAAAAAACTTTTTTCACCTTACGTTTGAAAAAAACATATGTAAAATTCTCTAAAACAGCTGCCTTATCATACTAATCTATAGCAATTCTGTCTTCTTCCCTTACCTGTTTCCTTTAACACATACGATTTTAAAACAAGCGCCGTTAATGAATCTGTTAATGTTTTATATGATAAATTTGATAATGCCAATAGATCGTTCGTATATAACATTCTATGCTTCTCTAATAATAATAGCACTAATCGTTCAGACGGTTTTAATGCCTCATCACTTTCTAGTATAAAGTCTATATTTTTCATTTCTCTAATTATTACTCCTTATATAAAAAATACTTTAGTGCTAATTTAATATAAAAATAATACACAACAAAATTTGAAATATATTAAAATAACATTACTTTAGGACACTATTATACTATAACATATAAAAAGCATTTGCCGAAATAGGAAATGCTTTTTATATTGCTTATATAATTCTTCAAAAACCACATTTAAAAACGGTTAGTCATTCTCTAAATATGAATGACTAACCGTTTTCCAGCTTCTTCTCAATTAACATGTTTTACCTTAAATATTTATTGCAATATGCGGCTTACTGTAATGACTTGTTCCACCGCCACCTACTACTACTTTACCGCTTTTTTCAAAAATTAATAATTTACTTGAACCATCTGCAAGAAGCACTATTACTTCAGCATTATTACTTGTTGCTACATAAATTACATAACCACTCTTTGATATACAAGTTTCCCAATTCGCATCAAATTCTGATCTTACTACACGATTTGAATACACTTGATTTTCAATTCTATCTTGTTCTACGTTTTCCAAATTTATTCTCTCCTCTTCCCTGTATAGTTATATATATTAAAATAGCGACCGATTTTAACATAAATAGTATATGTAATTAGTAGGAGAATGCTTAGACAATGGAAACGAAATAGACTTCAAAAATTTTACAATTGAAACTTCTCTTTAATCATTTCCGCTACTTCTTTTGCACTCAAATACGTGTTATTAATTTTTATATACTCTTCTTTTTCAATTTCACCATGAAGAGAGTTTAATCTATGCTTTTTCATCGTCTCTTTCAAATTATTTTGAGACCACTCAATATCTCTTTTTTTCGGTTTATGTTCTAATCTATTCGGACTTTTATTCCGTTCTAATCTTTCATCTAATTCCGCTTCCAGCTCTATAAAATACACTGTCCCACCTTTTGATTCAAAAATACTTTCTACATAATGTATATAATCCCAATCCGATTGGAGGTCAAATGCCCATATATACGTAAAAATCATTCCAGATAAATCACTTTTAGATACTTCTTCAAATATTTCATTACGAAATAAACTTACTAGCCTTTTTGCTTCTGTCGTACTGTAATCAAAAATTGGACTTACTAAATCAATTGTCATGTGGTTATGAAAAAGTTTTAAACCGGTTAATGTTGCTAATTCTTGACCCACTGTCATTTTCCCAACTGCTTGTGGGCCAAATATTAATATAAGTTTCATTTATTTCCCTCCGATCTTTCTCTATAAACAATTACATAAAATTAAAAATAAGGCAGCCGATTTTTAATCGATTGCCTTATTTTTTTATTCATAGTATTAGTTCTATTCTTTTCGCACAGCTTCAAAAGTAAACATTTGATTTGCACTTGACGGTTCGTTTTTATAAGCATATTCAGCAGAGCAAGTAATATTAGAGAAACCTATACTTTCTAACAGAAGTTTAAACTCTTCTATTCCATACCAACGAACCGCAAAGCGTTGTAGTTCTGTTTGTACTAACTGTCCTTTACTCCACTTTTCATATTTCAAATATGATACAGTAACTTGGTTCAGCCAATCTATTTCAATTGATTTATTTTCTAATGTGATTCCGTCTCCGCTCGGCAAAGAAAAAGTCGATGTATGAATTTCCCCAGTCTTCCAGTCATACGGAAGCATAATATCTACGATTAATCGTCCGCCTGGATTAAGATGTTCATAAAAATATTTCAATGCGTTTATAGAATCGACACGATTTTCAATTAAACAAAAAGATCCAGTAGGAATGATAATTGCCTCATATTTATACGGAAGTGATAATTGTTGCAAGCTTCCTTCATATAAATTAGGATGTAAGCCTCTCTCTTTACAGCGCTTACGGCAAGAATCTAGCATTTCAGGTGAATAATCTATCCCATCTACTGTAAAACCAGCCTCTAGAAGTGGAATGATGACACGCCCTGAACCTACTGCAGCTTCGAGGATTCTTCCTCTACAATCTTTTAAACGTTCTTTGTAATACTCAATATCACCATTTAAAGAATAACCGACTGGTTTTGTGTAATCATACAGTTCCGTACAAAGTGTACTATAAAAACTAAACATTTATTTTCTCCTCCGTTTTTACGTACGGAAGATTTCAATTCAACTAATCTTCCTGTACCTCGAATTTTAATGAGATTTTGAAAGAGCTGACTGTCATAATATATCACTCACTTTCCATAGAATATAATGATATTGTATTACATAACCTTCCAATTTGAAATATAAAAATTAAAAATTCAGACTGTAAATTAAAGAGCTTACTTTAGTAAGCTCTTTAGAAAAAATATTTATTTCACAATCGGCAATGTCACTTCACTTAATTTCACTGTAAGTTTCGTTCCAGCTTTCGGTCTAATTGTATAATCATAATCACTTGCAATTAAAACAACTTCGATTTGATGCCACACTTTAAATACATAATCATCTGGCTGCATGTCCCATGTAAATGTATAATCTTTGCCCGGTTGAATCGCCGTTGAATTTTCTATACTCTTTAAGTTTTGTGGATCCATCCAGCCTCTCGTTACGATTTCCGGCTTCGCTCCTCCATAGTCAACAAGTAATGCTGTTAAATTTGATACAGATTGATCAATATTTCCTGTAATTGAAATCTTTGGTATACCACTTATACGCGTATCTTTTTGCAGTACAGGCATTGTATATACTAATCGATTGGCTACTTCTAATTCTGGGTTTGCTACTAATTGATTTGATTTTATTTGTGCATCATCTACGAATGAGAAAACTTTATTAACCGATCCCATACTTAGTCGCAAATTGACTGATTTATTACTTAAATACATACGGATTTTTGAAGGTACAGCCGCTGGATCTGGCCAATTTTTTATCTTTTGCCACGATTTATTTTCTCTTTGCACATCAACCATTGGTTCATCCATAATTCCATTTTCAATTCCGTACAACCAATAATCTAACCATTTATTTTGTGTTTGCTGCCAGTTATTACTTGATGTCCCACCATGAACACCTTGGTGTAGCCACATTTTACGAGGTACATCATTTTCTCCAAGAGCATCCCACCATTGTGCGAACTGTTTCGTTTTAACATTCCAATCGTTTAAACCATGAACAACAAATACACTCGCTTTTACATTTTTAGCATCTTTTACATAATTTCTTTTATCCCAAAAATCGTTATAATTACCCGTTTTCCGATCTTGTCCAGCAGTAAGTTCTGTCATTATCGGACCACAAACTTCTGAATTCTTTCTTGTCAGTACTGCTTCTGCCATATTATCTGTATCTTCTCCTTGATATCCGCCTGGAGCAATGACTGCACCATTTGCACAATAATAATCATACCAACTACTAATTGCTGCGATTGGAATAATTGTTTTTAAACCTTCAACTCCAGTAGTCGCAACAGCATTTGGTAATGTACCATTATAAGAAACGCCAGTCATACCTACATTTCCTGTAGACCAATTTGCCTGAACTTCCTCACCCTGTTCTGTAAATGCTTTCGCGCGACCGTTTACCCAATCAATAACAGACTTTGTACCGAGTATTTCTTGTTCATCTCCAGTTGTAGGGCATCCATCTGATTTTCCAGTACCTATACTTTCGCCTAGAATAACTGCATAACCTCTTGGCACGTAATAGTTCCCATACGAACCAAGATTAACTGCTCCATACGGTTTTCCTTCATACGCATACAATTCTTCATCTACATTATATACAGGAACATCTTTTAATCCAGATCGATATGGACTCATTTCATAAATAACAGGAACCTTCACATTCGGATCTGTCTTTGGACGCATAACTTTTATCGATACTCTGTCTTTCTTACCGTCGCGATCACTATCAACTTCTGTCTCTACATATAAATTTTCGATAATAGCTTCATCGAGAGAATAAATCGGCTTTGTCATCCCATTTTCTAATTCAATTTTCGTATTTTTAGTCTCTTCCTTATTCTCTGCATGCACATCCATAGTAAAGCTAGGTATAATTGTTGCAGATAGCATTGCTGACAGTGTAATTGCCATTTTCTTTTTACTCAACATGTTCCCTCCCCTTATTCGTTCTCTTTTACTATATAAAAAATAACTGAAAATTCAGTTTTATTTTTATGTAAAAGTTGAGAAACTCAAAGATTTCTTATTAAGTAAAATTTAATGCAGGTGTGAAAGTATTTTCCCACTCCCCCCTTCTTTATAAAGTGAAACTGTAATCAGCACTCACCAATCGGGCATTTACGAGCAGCAGGGCCCCCGCCTAACTTCTTTGCTTCCGCTAAATTTTGAGATGGGGGTCTTACTGCCCGGCAAATAGCGGGATAAATAGAGGAAAAGACAACCGATATTTCTATCGATTGTCTTACATTCCATTTATTATTTTTCTAACTCTTTAAAGGTATCTTTCAAGTCTTTATCAGATACCTTTATATCTGCATTTTTAAGCAGATCTCTAGTAACTTGTTGATGGAATTGAGGATCTTGTATACGTTGCTGTTCTAATTCTTTACGAATATTCTCTTTCTCTTCCTCATACGGTTTAAGCTCTTTTTTATCCGTTAACTTAATAATATGATATCCGAAGGAAGATTTAACAGGTTCACTCAATTGACCAACTTCTAACTTATATGCAGCATCCTCAAATTCTTTCACCATCATACCTGGTCCAAATTCAGATAGTTCTCCACCTTTCTCTTTAGAACCTGGATCCTCTGAATATTGTTTAGCCAATGCCGCGAAATCTTCGCCACTATTTAATTTTTCTTTAATTTCTTTTGCTGTCTTTTCATCTTTCACTAAAATATGGCTAACTTGAAGCTTTGGCTTATAGTGATCTTTAAAATCTTTTTCCGTTACGGTTGCTTTAATAGCTTTTTCAAAAGCGAAAGTAAGCTTTAATTTCTCTTTCAACTGATCTTCATTTTTCACACCATTAGATTCCATATATGTATTAAAATTATCGCCCATCTTGTCTTTTAATTCTTTTAGTTGTTTCGTTACCTCTTCATCCGTAACTTTATATTTATCATCTAATACTTTCTCTACTACCATTTCAGATAAATTCTGTTTACCGTAGTTTTCTTTTAATTTTTTGTTAAAATCACTTTCTGAAATGCTTCCTGATTTTGTAGTTACAATAGTATCTGATGAACCACATGCGGATAAAGATAACGTCATCCCCATTAAAATGCTACCTATTACTAATTTCTTTCTTTTCAAATCCGAATACCTCACTTCATTAAATTCAAATGTAACTATGTAAATGTAACGTTTCCCTGTGAACTTCACGTGAATTTAATGAAAGTAGAACATTTGCTAATTCTCCATTTAATACATCAATTTTGAAAATTATGGTGATTCATCCTGTATCGCTAACCTCTAAAGCTGCAAAAAGGACTAATATTTTCATTAATCCTTTTTCACATTTATATAAAATTGAATTTCTCCATCTATAGAGGAAACTCCATATTCAAAACCATGTCTTTCTAAAATACTTTTCACTATCGCTAGTCCTAATCCTGTACCTGATTTTTCTTTACTACGAGAAAATTCTAGTACGTAAAAAGGCTCCCAAATTTTATCGATATCTTTAATTTTTTCCGTATGAATGCCATTTTTTATTTGAAAATATATACTTTTATTTCTATCTTCTAAAGTAATTATTATGTTTTGATTTGCTGAATATTTTATTGCATTAGAAATTAAATTTTGAAATACCATTCTCATTTTATTTAAATCTGCATAAACGATTGTATCGCTCGTATTACAGTTTACTTGCAAGTTAATTTCTTTCGAATCCAGTTCAATCTGATGCTTATCTAATATACTCTGGACCAGTGGTTCAATAGGGAATTCTTCTTTTTGTAAAATATCTCTTTCTAGTTTAGAAAATCGTAATAGTTCTTCAATTAAGTTTGATATTTGATCTGTTTGTTTAATAATTGTATCTACGTAAGTCCCATCATCTAGTCCATCTTTAATCCCCATAGAGTATGCTTTTACTAATGCGATCGGTGTCTTTAATTCATGCGTCACATCACCCATAAATCGTTTTAAATGTTCATTACGATCAGTTAAATCTTGATGTGCTTCATGTAGTTTTTCGCTCATGATATTAATACTATTGGCCAACTCTCCTATTTCATCATTCGTTTTCACTTTCGTTCTTTTAAACTGCAAATGTGAAATATCCTGAGCTACATCACTTAGCTCTTTCAGTGGCGTCGTTATTATTTTTGAAAGTATCCACACAAGTAAAATAATAAGAAGCAGCGAGAAACATACGATGTATAAGTAAAATGTATTTAACGTACTTATAATTTCATTTGAATTCGCAATAGAAGTCCCAATTAAAATTATCGTATCATCTTTCGCAATATATTTAGCAAAAAAACTCGCTTTTACCTTTCCTTGATCGTACAGTTTATTCGATTGCCCTTCCGTCTTCACTTTCATGACTTCGTCTTTCGTAATCCAAAGCTTATTTAACGTCACTTTCTTTTTCGTAAGTTGCATGCGTAATGCTTCGTTCATAGCATCTTCTGACTGATTAATTGGCGTATACGCAATTGTAACGTTGTTTTCACTTTCAATTGTATGAATAACATCCTCTATATTTTCCACTGTTGTATTTTGTATTTGTGTTGTAAATTTATTTAAGTTTTCACGTGTTTTATAAATATTATAGTTCGGTAAGAGATTGTTAATGAATAATAACGAAATCATAAAGATGAGAATAACAGTTGCAGAAATACTGAAAAATAACTTTTTTCCAAGTTTATTCACTTTGTTCCTCCAAACTATAGCCCAGCCCGCGATGCGTCTTAATAATATTTTCTCCAATTTTTTTACGCAGCCTTCTTACATGTGTATCAACAGTTCTCTCTTCTCCAAAATAGTCAAATCCCCATACAATATCTAGCAATTTTTTACGAGTTAAAATCGTTCCTTTATGATTTAAAAAGCATTTTATTAATTCGAGCTCTGTTTTTGTAATTTCTAACTCTATATCATTTTTATATACTTTATTTTTGGCGAAATTTATCTTTACATCTTGTACTTGAATAATATCATCATGCTGAATAAGCTTTTTCGCTCGTGTAATTAGTACTCCTGGATGAAATGGTTTTTTTACGTACTCATCTGCCCCACTTTGAAGCGCTGCTAATTCATCTTCGCTTTCACTTTTCGCCGTAAGCATTAACACTTTTACGCTTGAATTCTTTTTTATTTCCTGACAGACAGTAATACCACTATGTTTCGGCATCATCCAATCCAAAATTGCTAAATCAATTTTTTCATCATAAAACATTTGAAGTGCTTCCTCTCCGTCTTTCGCTAATAAAACTTCGAAGCCTTCTTTTTCAAAATAAGCTTTTAAAATTCTTAACATATCTTGTTCGTCATCTGCAATTAAAACTTTCATATTTTTTCCTCCATTGCTTTTAAACAAAAACCAATTGTATCATACAACATCTTTGTTACATGAATGTGACAGAAAAATATTTAAAGCTTTTGAGGGGATAGTAATGGTGAGGTGTTGTATTATGATAAAAAAAATCGGGGTCATTTCTCTTCTTTTATTTCTATTATCAACAAATGCGTTCGCAAAAACCAATCAACAAATTGAAGTATTTGATTGTCAAAAAGAAATGGTCATTCAAAAACAATCTTTAGATCCAGTAATCCAAAAAGAAGCAGTTCAATACGCTAAAGCAATAACCGGTCCATTTAAAAACTTAAATGTCGTTCCAAAAGATGGCTATATGATAAAAATCCCATTATCTAAGCCGGTTTCTATTACTAATCAATGGTTACACACTACAATAGACGAAGTACTTATACTGCTCCCACTAAATGAAAAGCCTTATATTATGCTTTATGATGATGAAAATAATCCGCATTTTTATTATGTAAAAGGTAAACCAGGATTATTATTGAAACAAATGAACGTTAAAACGTAATTGACTGAAAAGGAGTCACCTTATAAGCTAAATTTTAAAAGCTAAGGTGCTCTTTTTTATAATAACAATTTAGTAAATGAAATTATAAAAGTTGTTTTTTTATATAAGGGTCGCAACTTCATATATATCAGCGATTTTTAAGATATATCGATTTACCAACAAAAACCCTGTCCGTAGCTATTCTTTGGATAGCAATCTCTATAATAGTTTGTAGTGACTCGATCCCTTATATAATCCCCCTTTTACAAATCCATTTGCAGTATAAAACACATCCCCTTGCTTCGTGTCAGCATGTAAAACAATCACTTCAAAATACTTTTCCGCATGACATAATAGTTGGTTTAATAATAAGTTCCCTAACCCTATACGCCGATAATCCCTTGAAATATAAAATCTCCTTAACCGCACAATCTTATTGTCTTTTGTGTACGGATCCTCATTTAAACCTCCAACTCCAATTAACATATCACCTTGGAAAACACCATATAAACATTCTCCAGTTTTATTAAATACATTTATTTTGTTTTTATATTCATTTATTAGTCTTATAAGGAAATTAAAACCTTCTTCTTCACTGTCTTGAACGAGATGACTGAATTCATACTCCATTAAATTTTCTATTTTTTGAATATGTATATCTTTCAAGTCCATTCCCCCTAAGTATGAAAACACATAAAAATGCTCGAGAATCATTTATTCTGAGCATTTTTATGGTTGTTACTTTATGTAATTCATAGCGTGCGTATTCTTCACTTCAGATAATATCCCCTTCAACTCCATTAAATCATCTATTACTATATCAGCCTGAGCAAGTTCATCTTCTTGCGCAAAATCAAAATTACATCCAATCGCAAGTAAACCGTTGTCTTTCGCTGCATTTATATCAGATAGCCTGTCACCAACTACCGCTGCCTCTTTTATATCATATTTGTTCATAATACTTTTAACTAAGTCACCTTTATTTAGCGATTGTATTTGTTCAATACTAAACGTTTCAGTCACCCACTTGTCTAAAGCATAATAAGTTACGATTGCTCGTAAATATTCAGTTAAACCATTACTAGCAATGTAAATTGAACAATTATTTTCTTTTATATATGTAAATATTTCTTTTACATTTGAATATAAAGCGCCTTTTCCGCTTTTTATGTTTTCAATTAGTCTATCTAAAAAATATGCATCTGTTTGTTCTCTTACTTCAATAGAATGGTCCGGTAATAAAGCTTCCCAAACTTGCGGTAACGGCACACCCATAATTTCTCTATATTTATTAATTGGTGTTACTGTATCCCATAGTTGTAGTGATCTTAAGTGATTGAAAGTATCATCTAACGATAATTCTAAAATTTTATCTGTTTGAAATAACGTTCCGTCCATATCAAAAATTAACGCTTGTAACATGTCATTCTCCCCTTTTGAACTATAAGTATTACTCGATATATTTTTCAGCATCTCAACGATAATTTCTGAACAATAATTTGCGGCAGTTTTCGCGAAATCATCATAAGAAACTTGAGCTTCATCATCTGCACTGTCAGAAATACATCTTATAACAAGAAACGGTATATCATTTATGTAGGCGACATGTCCAATTGCTGCTCCTTCCATTTCTGTACAATGAGGTGCGTATTCGTCTATTAATTTCGCCTTTAACTTTGAATCTTCAACAAAACATTCACCGCTGACGATTCTTCCTTCATGAACCCTAGTACGTAAACTACTACTATTACATGCTTTACGTGCTAACTCTACCAATTCCTTACTTGCGATAAATTCTTCCTTGAACGGAAATAAGTTTTTCATTTGATTTTTACTTACATCATGATGGGTTACGTTAGTTGAAATAACTAAATCGCCAACTTTTACATCTGGATGTAACCCACCAGCAACGCCTGTATTAATGATAGAGTCTACATCAAATTTATGAATTAATGTTTGCGCGCATGCAGCTGCATTTACTTTCCCTACACCAGAACGTGTAATAATTACTTCTATCCCCATGAATTCTCCAATATAAAAAGGCATTCCCGCTATTGTCTGTTCCTCTTGTATAACTAGTTTTTCTAAAAGTAAATCTATTTCAATTTGCATTGCTCCAATAATGCCGATTCTGTTCATGTATGTAGTCTCCTTTATTAATTAATCCCTTTAATCCTCTCAGACATAACCGACAATAAAAATTTCGGAAGTACAAGTTGTCTCTTTAACCTTTTCGGCTGTGAGAGTAACCTATACAGCCATTCAGTTCCGGTATCCCTCATCATTTTCGGTGCTCTTTTTACAGTACCAGATATTATATCAATCATGCCTCCGATACCAATAGATAGCGGAACGTTTAATGTTTGTATGTTTTCATAGATGAACTCTTCTTGTTTTGGTGAACCTAGTCCTACTAGTAGTAAATGCGGCTTGAATTGCTTAATTTTCATTTTTATTTCTTCTATTTCTTCACCATTTACAAATCCATGCTGTCCTTTAAACTGCGCTCCTGGGAACTGCTCATTTAATTTTTCTAATGCCTTTTTATTACTTTCTGGAGCGGCTCCAAAAAGAAAGACACGATATTCATTGTCGTTACAATATTTTATTAAATCGTGAGTTAAATCCGCTCCAGTAACACGTTCTTTCAAAGTTCCTTTTAATATTTTCGAGCCAATTATGACACCAATCCCATCCGCTGTTATTAAATCCGCAGATAGTAACATCTTTTTAAACTGCTTTGATTTTTCCGTATTTTCCTTTGCAGACATAACAATTTCAGGATTTGCAGTTACTACAAACCTTGGTTTCTCTTGTTGTTCATGTAGCCAACCTTTTAATAAACTTATAGCTTTTGCATATTCTAAAGTTGAAAAAGGTATACCTTTTATAAACTGCTGATCCACTATACTCTCCCCTTACATAAGCTGCAAATATTCATCAATATCTTTAGAAATTTGAATAAAAGCCTTATTCCAAAATTCATAATTTCTTATATCTATTTCAAAATATTTTTTCATAAGCTCCTCTACTGGAACCTTTCCTGTTTCTCGTAAAAACTCTTTATATTTCGAATGAAAAGTACCTTTACTTTCTTGAGCGATTTCTAATAAACTAAAACTTACTAAATATCCAAATGTGTATGGATAATTGTAAAAAGGAACATCTGCTATATAAAATTGAATATATTTCATCCATACAAACGGTTGGTATTCACTTAAAGCATTTCCATAAGCTTCTTTCTGTGCCATTATAGATAATTTCTCAATTTCATCAGCACTTAAAGGACCCTCTTTACATTTTTCATAAAATGTTTTTTCAAACTGATACGATGCTCGTATTGCCATTACATAATTAAAACTATTTCTTATTTTCCAGCTAAGTAATGACTTTTTCATATCTTTACTATCCGTTGTTTCAATTAGATAATTTAAGAGTACCGTTTCAAAGAAAATAGATGCTGATTCAGCCGTACTCATTGGCAAATTATCATCTAAAAAAGATATAGATTGTTCGAAACTCATATTATAAAAATGCCAAGCGTGTCCTAATTCATGAGCGAGCACTCTTACACTATCTATACTCCCATCATAGCGCATTGAAATTCGTGATTCTTTCTCACTGAAAAATGGAGCACAAAACCCACCTGGTGGTTTATTCTCTCTCGGTTCAGCATCTACCCATCCACTTTCTATCGCATTACGTGCAAATTCTGCTAATTCTTCATCAATATTCTTACATGCATCATAAACGTTTTGTACTGCTACTGAAAAAGGAATTATAACCTCATTACTTTCCTTTACTGTCATAAGTTCATGCCATGTAATTGACTCTTTTCCCTTCTTATACACGTTTAAAGCACTTACTAATTTATCAAGGTTTTCTTCTGTCGCATTCCACATTTGGAATAATACAGCTTCTGAAATGCCATTCGCATGAAAAGATTGTGTTAAAATCTCTCTATCTTCTATTTCATTACTCTTTGCATTACGCAATCTCCCTATTTGATTTAATACAGTAGCAAAGATTTCTTTTTCCTTATGTAAAGTACTTGTAAGTAACTCGAATACTTCTAATCTTTCCTTTTCATTTTCACTATTCATTGCAATATTATTTGCTTGTCCAAAGGATAATTGTTTATTATTGTGCTCTATTTCTATCCTATCCCGTAATTGTATGTACATATCTTCCCACGCACTAAGTTCATTTTTTATAAACTTAATATTAATATTATCGGAAGTTTCTACTTCACTATGTTTTATTATTTGCTGTACTTCACTTTTTAGTTCCTTCACTTTCACATTCAATTTAGTAAGGTCAGATGAAACACTTTCTTCAACCCATTGACAATACAAATAGTATTCTGCTTTTTCAATAGCTTGTATAAGCTTTGAAAGAACCTCTACATCTTTTGTTACAAAATATTGCTCTTTCAACTCTAAAATCGGAAATAGAATATCCTCATTCAAATACAATCGATTTAAATCCCATCTAGCAATTCCTTGCATTTTTATAGCCGCCTCCTATTTTTACAAATAGTTACAGATATTTCTTCCTACACAATTATATATGAAATAAAAAAATTTCGATATCCTTAAATATTCAGATTTCTATAAATGCATTCTTATTTATATCTTTTCTTCTACCATAAAGTATCATTTCACATATAAAAAATACTCCCTCTACAGGATTGCATTTGATATAGGCTAACTTCAAAGGTTTCATCTTCATCCATACCATATCGACCGATTATCACAGATTAAAAAATAAAAAAGGATTGATCAAAAGATCAATCCTTTACTCTACTTCATTTAAGAAAAATAACGTTATAACGCCAGGACCTGTATGTGCACCGATTGCTGCACCAATTGTATTTACGATAAATACTTCACAGCCAAATCTTTCAGTAATTAATGCTTTTAACGCTTCAGCTGTTTCTAAGTCGTCACCGTGAGTCATAGCGATTGTTTGACCTTTAAGGTATTTTCCACGTTCTTCCATAATATCAACAATACGGCTTAATACTTTCTTTTTCCCTCGTACTTTTTCAAGTGGGACAAGTTTTCCTTCTTCCACGTTCAAAATCGGCTTAATGTTTAATAAACCACCGATAAATCCTGCTACTTTACTTAAGCGCCCGCCTCTAACAAGGTACTGTAAGTCAGCTACAGTGAAGATATGTTCCATATGGTTCATTAGAAAAGCGACACGTTTTAATATGTCTTCTTTTGATGCGCCGTTTTTTGCCATTTTAGCAGCTTCTAATACGACAAGCCCTTGACCAAGCGAAGCACATTTCGTATCAATAATTTCTAAATCTAAATCTGCATATGTTTCTTTTACTTCCTCTTTAATGACAACTGATGATTGATATGTACCAGACAGTTCAGATGAAAAAGCTAAATATATACAAGGATTACCTTCTTTTGCATAAGAAACAAATTTTTCTTGGAAAGTTTCAAGTGAAGGCAATGACGTTTTATAAACAGCGCCTTCTCTCATTTTTTGCAGTAATGTAACTGACTCTAATGTTACTCCATCTAAATACTCTGTTTCTACTTCATCATATACACGGAGTGGAATTAAATCAATATCATATGCTTGCAGCAATTCTACTGGTAAATCCGCCGCACTATCCGTAATGATTTTAACACCCATTTTTAAACCTCTATTCTGTTATAAATATAAAATAATAAAATAAAAATAGTACTTTTAAATTATATACGTAAAACTTAAATGAAGAAAGGAAAACACTTTATATTGTATGCACTATTCTTCAAAACTTGAACTATTAATGAAAATGGTTCTATTTTAAACACCTTTTTCTTATCATTTTTCAATAACACGAATAATTTTATAAGTATTTTGTATCATCATATTTTAATTCTTTATCTTAATATAATCTTTTCAAATTTATACTGTTTAAAATTTATACTGTTTAAAATTTAAAAGCCACATCCAATAAAGGAAATGGCTTTTAAATTTCCATAAAACAACCAAACTTTATTTCCCATCACATTGTTCTCATTATTATTTTGGCGATGTTAATGATTAATATTTATAGCCTGTACTATATTCACCTGTAAGAATCACTATATAAAAAAACAGGTTAAACATTTTATAAAATATTTAATTTTACTAGTAAAGCTAATAAAATTTGGAGAAGAATTTGAACATTTACTGCTATGTCTGTATCCGTAGTCGTAACTGTAACATTTCTAGAATTTCTAATAACAGTTTCTTGTTTATTAATTTGTTTAATAGATGATTTTTGAAACAATTCTTGTGCTACACGATCAGCTTTTTCACTATCTGCTATAGAAATACTTATTATAACCACAATAGCTGCTTGTAAAGCTGCTTGAATAGATAACGCAGCTTTTGTATCAGTAGTAGTAACTTCTACATCTGCTGAATCAACTATTGTAATAGATTCTTCAGAAATTTGATAAGTTTTACTTTCTTGCGCAGCTGCTTCTGAAACGCTAGCATTTTTAAAAGACGGATGAGGATTTGAAGAATCTAATGCACTCCACTTTTTATTTCCATCTGAATGACATGTTTTTTCCATAAGTTCACCCCCTTTCAATCTAAATAATTATTAACCTGTGATTGTATTTCAGAAATAATACTTTTAATTTGCTGCTTTTTTTCTGGCGATAAATTTTTTAGTTTTTCTTCATTTATCCCATGCCTATTAAAAATATCTGAGAGTAAAAGGTCTATAATTATATTCTTTTGATCTTTATCAAACTTAAAGGAAGAAAATTTATTTAAATCATCCATTTACAATGTTCACTCCTATCAGTTTTCTATAAAAATTTCAAATAACTACCAGCATTATATGTATTTAAATAACAATTGCTTGGACAAGTAACTTAATCTTCTATTTTCCCTTCTTTTTACTAATGAAATCAAAAGGCTGTCTTCTAATGCGAAGACAGCCTCCCGTTACTTAACATATATAAGTTTTAATTACTGTTAAATAATAAGTTCACCTTTGCTATTGTATAGTTATCCCCACTTACCTTCCCATCAATCTTGAATTTTAATTTAGTCATAATAAGAAGTCCAAGCTTGTACCACATATTACAACAAAAAAATATTTACTTTGAGTCAACCATTATAGCTAAATATAAATGGGATAGACACTTTATAAAATGTTTAGTTTAACTAGTAACGCTAATAAAATTTGAAGGAGAATTTGAATATTCACTGCAATATCTGTATCAGTAGTTGTTACGGTTACGTTTCTGGAATTTTTAATAAATGTTTTTTGTCTATTAATTTGTTTAATAGATGATTTTTGAAACAATTCTTGTGTTATTTTATCTGCCTTTTCACTATCTGCTATAGAAATACTTACTACAACCACAATAGCTGCTTGTAACGCAGCTTGGATGGATAGCGCAGCTTTTGTATCTGTAGTAGTAACTTGTACATCTGCTGAATCTACTATTTCAATATATTCCTCAGAAACTTGATCGATTTCATCTGTTTGTATAGCTTCTTCTAAAAAATTTGCATTTTTACTATATGAATAAGAATTTACTGATTCGGAATCCTGATTTATTGGCTCAGAAACCTGTTTTTTTGGTTCACAATCCTTTTTTATTGGCTCAGAATCCACTTTTTTTCGTTCAGAATCCCGATTTAATGGATCCCGGTTTTTCTTTCGTCTACAAACTTCACAATCACACATAAAATCACCCCTTTTAAACTAAAAAATTAGCAATATTAAAATATTGGCTAACTACTAGCATTTTATGTATTTTTTAATAATTTGTTTGGACAAGTAACTTGAATTTATATTTTACTTCTAATTCTTTTTTGTAATAACAAAAAATAGCCTTCTAACAAGAAGACAACCATCTTTTATTTCACATTTATATAAAAGACCCATACTTAAATACACTTAACTTCATATAATATTTTTAGAATGAGTAGTCGTTACTGAAGGGCACTTTTCGAAGTGCTCTTATCTTTAATCTCCCTCTTTTTCAGGAAGAGTTTTTTTACTAAATCCTAATATGATTTGTATCACTAAGGCTGGCGATTACCACATTTCCTTAATAGCTTCAATGAATACAGTAGCTACTAATTAAAATATCCCTATGATTTTCTCTACACTAAAAAAATCGTGCGTTATCGAACACATGAACTATTTTTTATTTTGACTATGTAACACTAAATTCACAACATTATTATCCTATATTTGGTGAAGCCTACATTTCAATGCCAGCAACCCCACACTTTTAACTAATAACTTAAACAAATGTGCTATCTCAAGGTTCCTTTGATATAGTATCTTATGTTCTATATAATGAAGAGAGCGCTAGTATTCGGAAGGAGCATGTATATGAGTATTCAACTAGCTACATCTAACGATTTAAAATGGATTAATAATCAATATGAATCAATAGGATTTGTACGAAGTGATTTAAAGAGAGATAAAGTTGCAATTATTACATATAACAACGAGTATGCAGGTGTTGGACGATTAGTCCAAATAGATGCAGATACTATAGAAATGGGCGGGATTTTTATTCTCCCTAAATTTAGAGGGCTACAATTAGCTGGTGAGCTTGTTTCATTTTTAGTAGAAACTGTAAAAAAATCACAAATACAAGATGTATATTGTCTTCCTTTTGAGGAATTAGAAAACTTTTATAAGAAATATGGCTATACTGAAGTCGATACTACGAAAGAAGCAGTCCATCCAATTATTCTAAAAAAATATAATTGGTGTTTGGAGAACTACGATAAACACGTTCTACTATTTAAATTGTAAATATAATAAAAAGTATATTCTCAATCGTTTTTCTATCAGTACTCCTAATCGGAGCCTAAGGATTAATCAAAGATATTTTATCTCTCCTTTTATAAATGGCTGATTAAAACTCAATGTTCCGTCAATACTATAGGTAACATGATTGTATTTCTCCATTCTCCCTTGGAGAGGAGCAGTTAGCTTTTGCTAGCTGCTCTTTTATTTTTTCAAAAAGTCACATAAATATCTTTAATTCCAAACATTCAAAAGATAAAATGTGATAAGATTGTTATGAAGATATTTACCAACTAATAAATGCGCCCTAGACTTACGTACTAGGGCGTATTTATTTTTTAGTATGTAATTTCCTTCACTCATCTATTATCCACAAAATAAGTATCATACGCTTTATCAAAAACATATCCTAACTTTTCTGCTAGGTTAGCAGATGTAGTATTCGCTGCGTCCCAGTTTGGATACTTTCCATTTTCTAAGCAATCCAATATAAGAGCTGCACTAACTACAGTTGCCAAGCCTTTTCTTCTATGATTGTGATCAGTCGCAACTTCAATTTCAATTCCATCATTATAAATACTATACGAGGATGCACCACATACAACTTCTCCGTTATATAAAATGCTATAACCTATACCACGGTTTATATAATCTTCTACCGACTGAAATTGACTTATAAAATCTTCAGAGATTTTATGTAATGTAGGGCTATTTGCGATATGCTCATCTATTCTTTTTAACTCATATCCTTTTGGAAGTATTGATATAAAAGACTGTAATTTTGAACGATTAAAACCTTCTGAATTTCGTTTGAACTTATAGCGTAAAAACTTATCTATTTTTCTTTCATGGAATGTTTCTAAGCGTTGTTTCCACTCTTCACTATTTACGATAACTAAAATTCTTTCAGGAATGTTACGTAATAACTCTTCTGTTTCTTGCACATTTGGGTCTCCAGCGTAAAATGTGAAAATTCCTACCGTAACTTGTGCTACTGTTGGATTTTCAAGATCATTTACCCAAGCAGTCCCCATATGCCCTTGTAAATAAGAAAGTAAAATAACGTTATTGAAATCATCAAACATAGAAACTAGTTTTTTTCTTGTATGTATATTCGCTTCATGTATCATTTACATTCCCGCCTTCTATAAAATCAATCTTATTCTAAATCTTTTAGAATAAACTTATATAATTTTTCAATCAACCATTTACCATATAAGAAAACACCTATTAAACTAAATTTTTATATAATTATAAATCATTCACAAATATAAAATTATTATAACATCTAATAAAAAAAGAGTATCTCACTTTTTAAACTTTAGAATATACATCGTGTATGTATAAACCCTCAACATAATGTATGAGGATTTATCAAAAAATGCGTTATAACTCCTTCTTAGAAATAAAAGATTCCATTTCACCATTTTTATATACTTTAGTCAATTTAACAACTGACTTGTACGTGTTAACGTCATCCTTTATCATTTTTTTCAGCTCTTCTATTTCGATATTACCAGTTCCACTCTCTACCTTTAAACAATTTGAAATGTTTAAGTATCCACTAGATGCGAAAAGAATAACGAATGTAATATCAGGAAAATTAATGAACAGCATTCCAAACTTCAAAGGGTTCGCAGCAGTATCCGATAAAACTAATCGAAAATCTAACAGTTCAGGTACTTGAACAAAATCCTTAGAAACAATCGCTTCACCTACAATTGCAAATTGCTTTACTACATTCCCAAGTTCATCTGTAAATTCAGTACATATAGGTGCATCAATTGTTTTCGCTTGTAAAGATAAATTTAATTCTGGATTATGAAAATCAAAAAAGATTGTACTCCCCTCTGTTAAACATTGCGGGCACACATTTCCTAGCAAGCTAAAGTCCTCTTCAATATATTTAACTTTCGATTTGCAACTACAAACTTTTCCTATTCGGATTACATCAATTTTTGAGCAATCTACAAAAATATCCTCACTGTCTTCTTGTACGAATGATACAATCCCTTTCATCACATTAAATGAAAGAAAATAAGATACAACGATTTCGTTTCCTACTATTACAATACTTTCAACTTTAGTATACGGTTCTAGACTTTGTAAAAATTCACATATACTATTTTGGCAACATCCACAATCACGTTTCGGCTCACAATCCACTTACACTCCATCCCTTCTCTATATAGAATAGCTAATACATATATATGAAAGGAAAACAAAAAAGCTTGGACAATATAACTTTAACGTAGGAATATCGTTACCTATTCATAATATTAGTAAGGGAATTACACCAATAATGAGTAATAACACATAATTTTTACTATAAATACATATAACAATTTCATCTTTCATGAAAAAAACGTTATAATGAAGTGTAGCCTCTACGATTACGTTATAAAGGAGATTAAAACAATGGCTAAAATTAAAGTATACCAAGTAAAAGAAGAAAATATGGAAGCAGTAAAAAACATCATTGATGTTGAGGAACAAAACCCAACTGCTGAAAACTTACAAAATCTATATGCATGTGTATTAGAAACTGAAGATATGGCATTGCCTGAATCATACATTGAAGAAGATATCTTAATCGATTCTATGGAAGTTATGGTTAACGCTTCTCAAAGCAAAGTAAGAGACTTAGGTGCATACGATGTAATTGAAGTTCAAAACAAAGGTAAGAAAACACAAATTTTATTACTTGCAGACGAAGAATACGAAATTATTGAAGGCTAATCTAACACCATACATACGAAAAAGCTCCTTTCCAATTGGAAAGGAGCTTTTTCATTACGCTTTTGATGTTTCACTTTTTTTATTTGTTTGTTCTTTCTTAATTACCATGCGCTCATTTCCCATAAAGAAAATGAATATGAATGCTAATCCAGCTGGTACCAATGCCCACATGAATGTTTGAACAATTGAACTAGAAAGAGCATCAATAATCTTATCTAATATTTGCGGAGGGATTTGAGATCTTGCCGATTCTGATAAAATGGCTCTTGAATCCCCTAATGTGTTTGTATTCATTCCCCCGCTCATGCCTTTAAATGCTTCTTCTAATTGATCTTGGAAACCTGTTCTTTGGATCATTCCGAAGATTGTAATACCAAGTGTCATACCTAATGAACGAATGAAATTACTCGTCGAAGTCGCAGATCCGCGCTGTTCCATACCGAAGTTGTGAATAGCTGCCATACTTAGTACAGAGAATGAGAAGCCGACTCCAAATCCGATAATAATCATATACACTGTTAATAATACACGACTTGTTTCTGGCGTTAATGTGCTTAATAAAAATAGTCCAATTAGCATAATAACCGCAGAAATGATCATAATGTTTCGGTAGCTAAGCTTTGTCGTTAAAAACCCACCTAACTGCGCTGTTACGACTGAGCCTAACATCATTGGTAAAAGTAATAATCCCGAGTTTGTTGCAGTGCCACCGTATACACCTTGAATGAATAATGGAATGTATACAGTTGCTGACATAAACGCAGCTCCGTAACATAAAGCAATAATTGTACTCATTCCGAACAAACGTTGTTTAAACATCTCAAATGAAATGATCGGTTCTTCTACTTTACGTTCAATAAAAATGAATGCAATAATTAAAATAGCGAATCCACCAAATAAACTTAAAATAAAGTTAGAATCCCAATCATACTTTTGTCCGCCAAGTTCAAGCGCAAACATTAAAGAAACTACTGCTCCAACTAAAGTAATTGCGCCAAACCAATCAATTTTTTGCTTTCTATGAACTCTTGACTCTTTATAAAAGAATGTAATAAAAATAAGTGCTAAAACGCCAAGCGGTAAGTTAATATAAAATACCCAGTGCCAGCTTATGTAATCTGTAATATACGCACCAAGCAACGGACCAAAAATACTTGATAAACCAAATACTGCTCCGAATAAACCACCCATTTTCCCACGCTTTTCAGGAGGGAAAATATCAAAAACGATAGTAAACGCGATCGGCACTAATGCCCCGCCGCCAATACCTTGAATGGCACGATAAATCCCTAACTGTGTAATATTTTCAGCAGTACCACAAAGTGCCGAACCAATCATAAAGACGATTAAACCGAAAATAAAGAACCTCTTTCTACCATACATATCTGATAGTTTTCCGAATATCGGCATACCTGCCATTTCTGCGACCATATAGGCAGAAACGACCCATACAAAGTTTTCAAGGCCTCCTAAATCACCAACGATTGTTCCCATCGCTGTAACGACAATGGTATTATCCATTGATGCCATTAAAATACCTAGCAATAAGCCCGCTACAACAAAGCCGAGCCTATTATTCTTCTCAACCATAACCTTGCTCTCCCTCATACTACTTATATTTGTTTATGTTCTTTTACGACTGCATTACTTTTTTGGTTAAAACTAGTATGATATTCTACAATACTAATTTCACATCCAGGACCAATTGTAACGTTGTTTCCTCTTACAACTTCAGCAATCGTATGTTCTAAATAGATATCATCTCCTTCAATGATAGATGTTTGGAGGCTTCCAGCATGATTGGTAAATGGAATAAATCTCGCTTTTTTACGAACGGTAATCTTCTGACCGCCAATTTCTCTTACTTTGCTACCTTCATAACGAAGTGAAATTTCAATATTTTCAGCATTAAGTAATCCATCACTTTCAAGGCCACCAGTTAGTGATAGTTCTTCAACTTCAATATCTCCTTTTACATTTAAAGCGCCTTTCACATCTACGAAATCACCAGTTAATTTCCCCTTAACTTCTATCATACCTCTTACTTTTATTTTTTCAATATGAGCATCACTATGCATTTGTGTATTTCCGTATACTTTTACAGATTCCGCATCTACATTTCCTTGTACTTCACTATCTCCATACACGACATAACTTTTCACTTTCATATTACCGCACACTTCACTCGTGCCGTACGTTTTAAATTCATTACAGCTCATATCATTAGAAATCGTTCCTTCACCGCGAATCTTTACTTTATTATAATCTCCGCCCGCTGAAATACCAGAACCATTAACAGTAAGACTGTGTTGATGTTCCATATCATTTTCTCCCTTCCATTAAATCTGCTTAATTTCTTTTACATTTGCGCTTTTATCAACAGTAAGAACACCCGTATATTCGATTAGTTCAATCTCACAGTTCGGTCCTACCGTAACATTATTTCCTCTTACCGTTCTTATGTGAGCATAATCAATATCGATATTGTCACCTTCTAATAGTTCAGCCTCTAATTGCATACCAAATACTGATTTAAACAGCCTACTAAAAGTACTTAGTCTATGCTTTACTTTAATCGTTTGACCACCAATTTCTTTCGCTCGACATGTACCGTGAATATTAATATTTATTTCATCAGCGCTTAATAATCCGCCAATTGTAAATTGTCCTTCTGAAGAAAAAGTATCCACTTCACAATTACCGTCAATTGTAGCTTGACCATTGACCTTAAATTCTTCACCAGTGACATTTCCACCTATCGTACCTTTTCCTGCAATTTTCAAACTGTTTGCCTTTACATCTTGCGTAATTGTTGCTTTCCCATCAATTCGCATCGTTTCAGCATGAACTGTGCCATCGACTTTACCAGATCCGCTAATTCGTGCACTGCTACTTTTCAAATCGCCAGTAACTGCACCGTAACCGTTACATTCAAATTGCTCACATTCAACATTTCCATTCACAGTTCCTTTTCCGTTTAATTGTACTTTATGAAACTCGCCGCCATTGGATGAACCGTAACCATTTATAATCAAATTATCTGTACGCATACTTTCTCCTCCACTACAACAATTTAGTTTTTAATGCTTCGGTATATTTCATAATCGCTTCGCGTAAAACGATTTTAGTGCCTTTTTCAAAAATTAAATCGTCCACGTTTGAAACTAATAAACATGTAGAAATCCCTAATTTTCGGACAACGATTAAATCACAAGTTTTATGTTTAATTGTTTCATAATTTTCACGTAAAACTTGCAAGACCATTTTTCCTTCTTCTAAACTAATCTCTCCCGATTGTAGTAATTCTTCTAACATGTACACATAAAGAATATCTACAAATTGAAACTCTGCTGTTTTATTCGTTTGTTCTATGAAAAATTGTAAAACTGGTTCTGATGCAATCTCCTTACGTAAAATGTCTTCCTTTGTTAAAAGAATTTCTCTCACACTCGGTGAAAACATATTCGCTAGTTCATCAAGTGATAAATCCTCTTTCATCGTTTGGATCTTATCGATGCGCTCTAATATCTTTTCTTTCGGAAAAAATGTCTCTTGACCCGTGAATGTTGACTTTCGTACAAACCAATCTTCCGGTATTAAATTTTTTCTCTTCCACCTATATAACTGTCCGTATGAAATACCAGTTAGTTCTAATAAATCTTTTTTTGAAATTAAATCTGTACTCAACTGTATAACACCCCTTCCTGATAACAATGTAACATAACACTGTTACACTGTAAATAGACTTTTATCACAAGTAGGGTAACAATGTGTAAAACAAACCTATTCCCACATACAAAAAAAGGCTCTTACACATCTTATGAAAATGCGCAAAAGCCCTTATATATCAAGATTTAAACCAAATATTATAAAAATCAATCCAACCTTGTGAATTAATCATTATATTTTGGACTTTTTCATGTGTACTTACCTCTTGTTTATTACGATATAAAGGAATAATATGAATTTGACGTAACAAAGTATCCTCAATATCGCGTAACAGTGTAACTCTTTTCTCTAATTCTTCTTGTTTAAAATAAGGAGACAACTTTTCATGAAAGTCCATGCTGCTTTGTCCATGAATAAAACTATTTTTTGTAAGAAACATATATAATAGACTATCTTCTATTCGTTCACTTATTGTGGCACTATCATGCATCATATCGGCCTTTTGTATCGTACTTACTTCCAATAGCTCTTCTATGTCAAGAAAATTATTTTCTACACGAATCCCGTACTTCACACACTCTTTTTGTATCCATTGTGCATCTTCAACATGATCTCGTCCTGTAAATGTGTAGAGTTGTAGCACTTCATTATGATAAGTACTCCTTTTAATTAAACTTTCTACATCTTCCTCAATCTCTACAATGCTTTCACCTGCTAATATTAGTTTCTGTGCCACTTCTCCACGTTCTCCGCCGAGTTCTTGAACGATTGTATAACCATGAATGATTTTATATAATGCTTTCCGAAATAACTCATCTTGCATTGGTCCTTCTTTCGTATGATTACATGTTATATATGTCACGTTCGACTCAAGCCGAGACAATTCTTTATTATGTTTTTCTTTATCTTTATACTGCGCCTTTACTAAAACATCGTATGTACTTACACCTTGTTCTACATTCCACAACTCAACACGATCTAAAAAAGGTCTTTCACGAAAATATAAAGGATGACCTTCTAAAATGAACAAATTTTCATTACTTTTATATAATTGAAAAGGCCCTGTTCCAATTAGCTCTCCTGCTTCATCTTTATTCACGATAGAACACTGTTCTGCACTTAGCATATGTAAAAACATTCGATTTTCCGTATGTAATTGAATTTCGACAACGTAGTCATCCACTGAACGAATACTTTCAACGTGTTGTAACATCCATGCGTGTGCATTATTTTCCAGCTTCATAAATCGATTCAATGAGTATATAACATCATGTGCAGTAAGTTGTTTTCCATTATGAAAGTGAACTCCTTTTCGTAAATAAAACGTCCATATTTTTTCAGCATCATTATATTCCCAGTGAAATGCAAGTCTTGGCTCTATAATGTTTGTATTACCGTCTACATACACGAGTGTATCGAATATATGTTTTACCATATGGCATTCTGAACGCATTGTAGCGTATACAGGATCTAATGTGATATCTAAATTCATTTGTACTTGCAACCGGAGTACATCTCTTCTCCCTTCAGATGTCATTTCAATCTTATGACCAAATATTGAATCCACCCAGGAGTGATATTCTTCCTTTACTAATGGAAAATGTGAGCTATAGCGTTCCACAAATATGCTCCCGCTTTTCACATCCCCTTTTTTCGTTATTTCTTTTCCTCTATCTAAAATTAAAGATATCGGGTCCTTTTGAAATATTAACTTAGAACGATTTCCTCTGCCGCGACCTGGAAACCACTTGATCCAATTTAACTCATCTAATTTTTTTATAATTAATTTACTATTACGCTCTGTACAAAATAATGTTTCAGATATATTTTGCACTGTTACTTCCAATTGTTCTCCCTCTTTTTCCCCTTTTCCATAAGCACTCCATAGTTCAATGTATTGATCTAAAATAAACATCATAATCCCCCTAAAAGGTGAAAAATACTCCCTATTGTTTCTACACTTTTTCCAATTCTTCTTTCATCTTATCATTTCAATATAGAAAGGAGGAATTAATATTGAATTATCTCTTACTTCGTTACAATAAACCTATTTTTATTAGACTGTGTGGTGAATTATTAACCAGAACGACTGAATCTATGTTAGCTATCATTATGATTATTTACGTCAATAAAATGTTAAACGGCAATGTAATAATAACTATGCTGATTTTCGGATTACAGCCACTTTCAGACATTTTATTTACACTTATTGCTGGAGGAATTACTGATAAATATGGCCGGAAAAAGATTATGTTACTCGGCTTATTGCTACAAAGTGTTGCAATCGGTAGTTTCGTTTTCGCTCAATCCGTTTTTATATTTGCACTGTTATATGTCATTAATGGCATTGGCCGTTCCTTATATATTCCGGCTCAACGTGCACAAATTGCTGATTTAACAAAAAAAGAGCAGCAAGCAGAAATTTTTGCTCTCCTACAAACGATGGGAGCAATTGGATCCGTAGTCGGCCCTTTAATCGGTGCAAGTTTTTATAATACTCACCCAGAATATTTATTTATCGTGCAAAGTGTAACCCTTACGATATATGCCGTTGTTGTTTGGACCCAGCTCCCAGAAACCGTTCCACCAATAAGTATGTCAAAACAAACAGTTGAGGCAAGTTCACCAAAGCAATTTATTTTTAAACATTACGCCATATTCGGTCTTATGGTTTCTACACTTCCTATTAGCTTTTTTTATGCACAAACTGAGACGAATTATCGTATTTTTGCAGAACATGTATTTCTTAATCTCGTATTCATACTCGCATTTATTTCAACATGTAAAGCCATTTTGGAAATCATTCTACAAATCTTCCTCGTAAAATGGTCTGAACGATTTTCTATGGCGAAAATCATCCTTATTTCTTACGCCTGCTATACAATAGCTGCAGTTGGCTTTAGTTATTCAACGACGAAATTGTCGTTATTCTTCACCTTACTCTTTTTAGTCATTGGAGAAAGTATTGCTCTAAACCATTTATTACGATTCGTTTCAGAAATTGCACCTCATGATAAACGTGGTTTATATTTTTCAATTTACGGTATACACTGGGATATATCTCGAACGTGTGGACCAGTTATTGGTGCAGTTTTATTAAGTAAGTTAAATGGAAGTATGCTGTTTTATATTTGCGCTAGTTTCTTATTAGTTGGAGGTATTGTACAAGCGTTATTTGTTCAAAATTTGGAACGAAAAAAAATCGCAAACCAGCCTACACATAATTTATAAGTTACTACTTTTTCAGTAGATCAACATTTCTTATTGGATGCATGCTAAAAAACAAAAGTGAAGTATTTCGCATATGAAATGAGACGTTCCTTGTTTACAACTAAAACACCTCACTTAAAGAGCGAGGTGTTTTTGAAATCACTTAATTTCTTATCCTGCCATTTTATTAATACTATCCTCTGGTGAAAACACGGAAATATGATCTACATTACCAGTCGATTTTGGAATGACAAATTTTAACTCATACTGGTTATTTACTTTGTATACATATATTTTGTCTCCACCATTCCCTTTAACTGAAGATGGTTTTCCTAACGCTTTTTCAATTTCTTGTAATGTAATCGATTTTAGTTCTGCATGATATGAGCGTACATCAAAAACTTGTGACCCTTTATTAAATCCAAAAACAACATTTTTATTTGTAAAAGTTGCGTACATTCCGTTCCCTGCTTGTTCGGTTTTATTCGCTTTCCCCCATGCTTTTTCTATTTCTTCAATATCCCCTGTATGGGCTCCAAATGGTACATTAGGTACTTTTCCTTCTTTTGCTAATTCAAACAAATCTTTAATGTGGTTAATTGATTTTTGATTAAATGTTCTATTTTTCGAATCTGGCTCAGTTGATGGTTTTGTTGTTTTTTCATTACTTGGTTTTGTTTCAAGATTTTTCTGTTCTTCTGAAGAATTACTTTGTTTATTTTTATTATTTTCCAAGGTTGGATTTGTTTCGTTTTTTTCGTCTGTCTCTTTACATGCGGCTAGCGCAAACATACATGTAAACACCAAAAATAACATAACTATTTTTAAATATATTTTCATCATTTTTACCCCCTATTGCATCTTATTTATTTCGTTAACCAACCCATTACACTACTTTTCAAATTATGTTTGTTCAAAAAAGTCAGTACTTCACTCTCTCAAAAAGCTTGTACAAAATATATTACAAAAGCTGTTTCTAAAAAGTAACCAAGTCTGTTATATCCGAAGTAACTACCTCCTGATAAACGAAACCATTTTCATCTCCTTATTTAACCCTTCTCTTCTCAATGACAATATCCTCTATCTATCACTTAAAACATGTTGTCACAACAGCTCCTTCAAACAGAAAAAAAACCAGTAGGAAGTGATTACTCTTTTCCTACTGGTTGAAATGAAATTAAATGGTAAATCTTAGCTTCTTAAAAAGTGTAGCGATAGTGTTTTTTACAGTTTCAAAATTATAAACAAACGTGTTATCTCCACTTAATGATGAAATACATGTTAAACCTGCAGCTTTAATAAAAGCTTTTACATCTACAAGCATAGAATTAGCCTCCATGAATTTAATTACAATCATTATAACAGGTGTTTTACGATGCTAACATGAAAGTAATAAATAAATTTCTATTATGAATTTATCCTGCTATTTGCCGGGCAGTAAAATCTCCACCTCAAAATTCAGCGGAAACAAAGAAGTTAGATGGGCAGGGCTGCCCGTAAAAGCCTTATTGGTTCAACTAATAATACACCAATTCAATGTCATATAAAAAAGCTGCCCCAAAAGGACAGCTTCAAATATGTATATTATACTTCGATTGATTTACCATCTTCAACAATATGATAAAGTAAGTGCGCTAAATGATGAATTGGACCGTATTCTTCCTCTTCCTCATCTGTTTCGCCTTGGAATTCAAGATCGTTTAAGTATAGCGCTAAAAATTGATAATATAGTTTTAAATCAAATCCGTAGCACGCAGTTGGTTCTTCATGATCCCCTTCATATTGTAACATTAAGTATTGATCATTTCCTTCTGCATCTTCTGCATCAAAGAATACGAAGAAGCCAACGTTTGTATCTAAATCAAATAAATGACGAGTACCTTTTTCAGTTGCTTTATTGAAGTCCTCTTCACTTAATTTATGTACTGTTGTCGCTTTTGCATTATCTTCTTGATGGAAATTTACTGTAAATGATTTCAATGCTGACACCTCCTGATTGTATAATACTAGCATAACATATAAAAAGGACTGCTTACAAATGTAAACAGTCCTGCTACATTCATTTCCGCATTGCTCGTAGTAAAAAACTCACAATGAAAATCAAAATAACCGCACCAATTAAAGCAGGAATGATTGCAAATCCGCCTATTACAGGACCGAAACTACCAAGTAATTTCGTACCAATCCAAGAACCGATAATACCAGCAATAATATTACCAATTACACCACCTGGTACATCCCTTCCAGTAATTAAGCTTGCAAACCATCCTAATAAACCACCAACGATTAAAGACCAAATCATATAATAACCTCCTTTATATTTAACCAATCAAAATATAATTAGAAACAATTGCTTACCATTAGTTATGTGACATTTTTCATAAGTTATTCATGCTGCTCAACTATAAGACTTTTGAGAATAATACAGACTGATAAACCATTTTTCGGACTAACGATTTATCCGACTTATTATTAACACATTAAGGACAATCTGGCTTCAATATTGTTCGCATAAACTCTTCTTTAAAAGCAGGATAGTTAAAACCAACAGCAATTCTTTGAATCGGCCGACCATCAAACCTTGTTGGTTCAGCTATTTTTCTAAAGTCAGCTACACTTTGGCCCCTAGTCACATCATTTGTCGTACTAATCCACACTGCCGATTTTTTATATTCAAAAATACTATCATTTATAAACGAGACAAACGGTAGTAAATCGTGTATAGGGCTTCCACCAATACCCGGATATTCTTTTTTATAGAAGTTCTCATAATAAAAATCAATCATTGGTTTAATGAGTTTCGCCTGTCCAGTTCCTTGTTTATCTATTATATTGGCCATTTCAGGCGTAATAAGCGCGCCCTGTGTTACATTTAACGGGTATATACTAGCGTTTTTCGCATATTTCATAACAATATTTGCTGCAATTGGATCACCATAAAAATTCGCTTCAGATACTGGTGTAACATTACCTGGAAATAGGAAAGCACCGCCCATTATATAATACGAACAAATACGATCCATTATATTGGGATACAATAAAAATAACGTAGCAAGCGTCGTTAGTCTTCCTGTCGCCACAATTATAATATCTTCTGGACAAGGTTCGATTAATTTGATTAATTCACAAAAATTTTCTCGTTTACAAATTCTCATCTCAGGTGGATTAATAGGACCTAAACCGTGATCCCCATGGATTTCAGGGAAAAACAAAGGTTCTTCAGCTGTCATCGGCCTACTCGCACCTTCAATAATTTTTACATGTGTAGCATAGTACCTTTCTAAAAAATAAACATTTTCCGTAACGATTTCTCGTGATACATTCCCGTACTCTGCAACAATACCTAGAATATCTAATTTACATGTTTTATTTGCATAAATTAACGCTACGGCGTCATCAATACCAAAGTCTCCAAAAAAGATGATTTTCTTATTAACTATTCTCACCCCTCTTCAGCATAATCTACTATTATTATTATGTGAAAAAGACAAGGCGGTGAAACAGCGCAAACTAAAAAAGCCGCCTATTTATTGGCGACTTCAATCTTTTTATAAGACAAATATGCTAGTACATTTTTACTCGAATCGTATTTCGGGTTATTTCCTTTTCTCGGCTCTCTCATATGTGTCTTTTCAAATCCAGGAATGTCCGGCATTTTCCCCATAAATTCAAGCATTTCTTCCTCAGTACCTTCAATGCGTACACGAATCATTATAACTATTCCTCAATTCTCAGTTTCTCTGTACTAAGTATATCGTACTTCAGAAAGACTGCAACACATTTATCTTTTTAATGTTGTACTTTTTTTACATATAAACATAGCCATTTCAGTATAGAATGAATCTACTTTATTATTTTTAAATTGAATATTAAAATATCCCTTCATTTCGTTTGGTGCTTTCATCATACATTCTGTTAATTTTTCGCGCTTTTGTACAGGGACATTCATCATATTACACCACCAGTCAAAATCAAACTTCTTATCAAAAGTAAGACATGACTGCATTTGCAAACCGTTTTTTTCTAATAAAGTAAGCCATTCTGTCTTTTTTAGAGCTCGTTCATGACTTGGGTCCCGCTTTTTTTCTATAAAATTATAAAATGTATCATATTCATTATTTTCTGGCGAAACATTATCTATTAAGATGAATAATCCATTATCCTCCAACGTACGATTTACTTCAAAAATAAATTGAGCCGGATTCGTAAAATGATGGGCTGCAATCCGGCATGTAATTGTATCAAAAAAATGGTCTGCAAATGGTAAATCCTCTGCGTTTCCTACTACAAAAGACACATTTCCATGACCATTCTGCTTTATAAAACCTTTTGCTTCTTCTAACATCTGTTCTGTTAAATCAAGTGCAACTACTTCTTCAAACATAGGTGCTAACATATTCGCAACATGTCCGCCACCAGTAGCAACATCAAGAAGACGATTATTATGGCGAGACGCAACTTGTTGAACTACATATTGTAAGTCCTGTCCTTTAGCATGTATTTTACTATTCACATACTTATCTGCATTACTGCCAAACTGTTTTTTCACAAGCTCTTCCTTACTCATTTTATCATCTTCTTTCTATTGTTATTTACATATACGATTCATATAATTATTACAATTCTCTTCATGTATTTTCAAATCCTCTTTTCATCTCACTTCTTATCAAGTTTACCTATAATCAAAATAATATAATTTTACGTTTTACTATTAAACAAAAAAGGCTACGGGAACTTGTCCCCTAACCTGACTAAATATTTACTACATTTTTATTTCTTCGTATATATCTATATAATATAAATCCTCTTTCAACTTCATAATAACATCTACTTCGTTATAAGTAGCCTCACGAGCATGTAAACCAAATTGATCCATACCAATCCATATCCACCCAGGTGTATGATATAAAACATCTAAGTTAAAATAATCTAATTTAGTAAGCTCCGATGTAATAAATTTATCTTTATTAGCGATTTGTTTATCTAGTAAACCATATTCTTTACCATTTTCAAATAGCGATATAACTTTCCCTACAATCGGATGTTCACGAACAATAAAATGATATTCCTTTTCCTCTACATTTGCCACAATCAAACGAGAAACAGATAAATCAGCCCCCGAATTCGACATATTTGTTTATTCACCTCCTTATATAGGTTTCTTCAATATAATAACAAATGAATATTCAAATTAAGTTAATATAATGTAAAAAATAAAAAGCTGACTTCCCTTTAGAAATCAGCCTTTACAATTTGATCAACTTTATACTTTTACAAATTATTATAATGTTTCTTTTTCCTCATCATTTCCGGAAACTAAACTTCCTATAGCATCCGCTGTTACTTCTACTACAAATTCACAAATACCTGCTACAACTTCTCCAATTACTTCATCCATCTTTTTACCCCCTTATTTTATGCAACTTATTTGTAGTATAGAAGAAATTGGTGAATGTAAACTATCGAAAAAGGTGACATAAACCTTACAAAATTGTAAGCTCTTTCATCCCTTTACTTACTTCCTTTGAAACTCCAAGTATTTTTAGCAGACATATAGGCCATCATAATATGAAGAAAGTAATAATCTAGTGTCAGGAGGCGTTTAATATATATTATGTAAAATTAATTAAAGGTCAATCTTTCTACGCTTTTGACCATCGTTTCTTAGTGTCTGAAGAAGAAGAAGTTTCTGAGAGAATTTATAATTACTTACGACGTAATGAATTTTTTGAAGTACGTAAAGAAGAATATTCTGCTTAATTACAAAAAGCATTAAGAAAAATATCATCTTATTATGATATATTCTTGATGCTTTTATGTAAATTGCTTCTTTTCAACAATTGTTGTGGACTCTATTATAATATTCTAGTATTTGTCCAAGATAATTCATCCCTATTTCCGTATTTCAGTATATGAAGAGGTTGTGAATATGACTCATATCATTGATTATTAAGCTACTCAACCTATAAGTAAAACTGATGCAACAACTTTTGCAATCCCCTCTTCTCCAAACAAAGTAATTCTAGCAAATTTGAAATTGAGAATTTCAAGTAGAGATTCACGTAATAATCGAGTAGAATTAATAGCTACAGTTGGTGTAGAAGGTATAACTGAGATTTCACAAGTTTTATTCCGAATTTTCCTTGATAACATTGAAATTTTCAATACACAAGTAGGTATTGAATCAACAAATTCTGAACAATTTTACGTACAAACATTCCAAGCTACAGACCAAAACGTTAGCAGTGGAACACACGAATATTCATTAACTGTAGAAAACCTTATTAGTAGTGCAAGTACAGAAGTTGCTGGTCCTCTATCTTTTAGCGCTTTAGCTATTGGACAAGAGCGTAAATATTGCTAATTGAAATTAATGTTTAATTTTGTACTTTGGAAAAGCAAGACGTAGTTATACGTTCTTGCTTTTTTATATTTATCCTTACTTTCTATTAGCTTTAATCATGAATTTTTTACGTTTTGCTTCATTTATTTCATCAATTAATACATCAAATTTTTTACAAATCAAAAAGATTGAAATCCAATTATGAAACACGTAATATAGACTCTGACTCTAAAAAAGTTCGTATAAAAATACTACATAAATAAGGAGGTTTTATATACGAGTTTTTCATTTTAAAAGACGGAGAGGTTTTATGTTATGTGGCGTAATAAAAACGTTTGGATTGTTTTAATTGGGGAGTTTATTGCAGGTCTAGGATTATGGCTTGGTATTCTTGGCAACCTTGAATTTATGCAAAAATATGTCCCTTCTGATTTCATGAAATCAGTTATATTATTTATCGGACTATTAGCCGGTGTTCTAGTTGGACCTATGGCTGGCCGTGTCATCGATCAGTATGAAAAGAAAAAAGTTCTTCTTTACGCTGGGTTTGGTCGAGTTTTAAGTGTTATTTTCATGTTTTTTGCTATTCAATTTGAAAGTATCGCATTTATGATTGCATTTATGGTTGCTCTTCAAATTTCAGCAGCATTTTATTTCCCTGCATTACAATCTGTAATTCCACTCATCGTACGTGAGCATGAGTTATTACAAATGAATGGTGTACATATGAATGTTGGTACAATCGCTCGTATTGCAGGTACTTCACTAGGTGGAATTCTTTTAGTTGTGATGAGTTTACAGTACATGTATGCCTTCTCAATGGCAGCATACGCCTTATTATTCCTCTCGACTTTCTTCCTACAATTCGAAGACAAGAAATCAACAACACCAAGTAAACAAGCTGCAAAAGATAATAGCTTTATGGAAGTATTTCGTATTTTAAAAGGAATTCCTATTGCTTTTACAGCACTTATATTAAGTATCATCCCTCTATTATTTATAGCAGGGTTTAATTTAATGGTTATTAACATTAGCGAAATGCAACATGATCCTACGATTAAAGGGTTCATATATACAATTGAAGGTGTCGCATTTATGTTAGGTGCCTTCGTAATTAAACGTCTATCTGATCATTTCAAACCCGAAAAATTACTATATTTCTTCGCAATTTGTACTGCTTTTGCACACCTGTCATTGTTCTTTAGCGATATAAAATGGATGGCTCTTACATCATTTGGTTTGTTTGGGTTTAGTGTTGGCTGCTTCTTCCCTATTATGTCGACAATTTTCCAAACGAAAGTGGAAAAAAGTTATCACGGTCGCCTCTTCTCATTCCGTAATATGTTTGAGAGGGTTATGTTCCAAATCGTCTTACTTGGCACAGGGTTCTTCTTAGATACAATTGGGTTACAATATATGGTTCTCATCTTCGGAGTCGTTTCATTATTGATTATTTCTATTTCCCTTTCTAAGCAGAAACATTATGAAAAACAGCATTCACAATCTGCGAATTTATAAAATAAACAAAGAAGTATGGATATAATATTGAATCCATACTTCTTTGTTCTATAATACGCCTATTTATTACGTTTATTGAAATTACCTAAAGGAGTATCCCCCTTTTATTTCGAATAGATTATAAAGAGTACTCTTTATAAAAGGAGTGGTAAAATGTCTGATGGCATTGAAGTATTTATTGTCCTGCTCTTTGCAATTGCTCTGTTTAGCATCCTAAACTTTTTAGCCATTTCCTTATCTGGACATAGTTTAAAAAAAAGAATCGTGGCAGGTTTCATATTTTTACTACTGACTCCCATTGTCTTTTTGACTATCGCAACATTTGCTTCTATATTCGATAAAGCAGGATTTGGCGCAGGTACGTTAGCCTTTATGATCGCAAGCGTATATATATTAAATGGAATAGTGCTTCTGCTTTCCTCTTTATTTATCCTCAAAAAAGATATAACATAGGCTATGGTACTAGCATGAATCTGACTTTACACTAGATTCATGCTTATTTAATTTCTCCTAAATTTTTATATGAAATTAAATAATTCTTTAAAAAAATTTAAACTTTATTTATTATAATATCCCTATCGTATTCGCACGTTTATTCAAATTTAAAAGAAAGGAGCACAAAATGAAAAAGGTTCTACTTACAATTCCTATACTAATCATCCTACTTAGTGGATGCAGCAATAACGATATATACGGTTCTTGGGAAGTCGTTGACAATAAAAATGGTGAATGCCCTGTATATTATAAATTTGAAACAGTTGTCAAAAAAGAAAATAAAGAGGAAATTGTGCAAAATTTAGTAGAAATGCAAACCACAAAGAATAAAGACGATTTATATAAAGGCTCATTTGTCAAAAATTCTAATGTATATCACATTGATTATGGTAATTCATTTACATCAGAGCAAACTTTAAAAGTTGCCGACGGTACATTAAATGTATACTTTTTGACAGCTGAAAAATTATGCACGTATAAAAAGAAATGATTATATTTCAGAGGAAACGCAGAAAATATTTTCTGCGTTATTTCACTTTAGAAATCTTCCACAAATACTTAATAAAAACTATAAAATAACTTAAGTTATATAAAATGAATCCTATAATAGACATTTCAATTAACACGTCTACGCTATTTACATCGATACTTTTCAAAATAGGCTAATACTTCCTCTAAATTTGTCAATCGTTTTAATTTTCATAAAAAAATGATAAAATATAAACATGTGTTTTCAGAATAATTAAAAACGCAGAATGAAAGCACTGTTTTAGGAGGGGTTTTGATGACTTACACGTTAGCAACTAGAATGAAAGCATTCCAATCTTCTATATTTAGTGAATTAGGAGCCTATAAAAAAGAAAAAATTGCAGCAGGTCATAACATGATTGATTTGAGCATCGGAAATCCTGATATGCCGCCCGCTGATTTTGTAAGAGAAACAATGGTACATACAGCGAGTGAGAAAGAGAGCTACGGGTATACATTATCAGGTATTCAAGAATTTCACGAAGCTGTAACTGAATATTACAACAACACTCATAACGTTTTATTAAATGCGGATAAAGAAGTTTTATTATTAATGGGTTCACAAGACGGGCTCGTTCATTTACCTATGGTTTATGCAAATCCAGGTGATATTATATTAGTTCCTGATCCAGGATATACAGCTTATGAAACAGGTATTCAAATGGCTGGTGCAACATCTTACTACATGCCTTTAAAGAAAGAGAATGATTTCTTACCAGACTTAGAAGTCATCCCTGAAGAAATTGCCGATCAAGCGAAGATGATGATTTTAAACTTCCCAGGGAATCCCGTTCCAGCAATGGCCCATGAAGATTTCTTTAAAGAAGTAATCGCATTCGCGAAAAAGCATAATATTATCGTTGTCCATGATTTTGCTTATGCTGAATTTTATTTCGATGGTAATAAGCCAATTAGCTTCCTCTCTGTACATGGTGCTAAAGAAGTTGGCGTAGAAATCAATTCTTTGTCAAAAAGTTATAGTTTAGCAGGTAGCCGTATTGGATATATGATTGGAAACGAAGAAATTGTTCGTGCACTTACTCAATTTAAATCCAATACCGACTACGGTGTATTTTTACCAATTCAAAAAGCGGCATCTGCAGCACTAAGAAATGGCGCTGCATTTTGTGAGAAAAACCGCGATATTTATCAAGAACGGAGAGATACTTTAGTCGATGGATTCCGAACATTTGGTTGGAATGTCGATAAGCCAGCTGGTAGTATGTTTGTCTGGGCTGAAATTCCACAAGGATGGACTTCTCTAGACTTCGCTTATGCATTAATGGATCGTGCGAATGTCGTTGTTACACCAGGTCACGCATTTGGACCTCACGGAGAAGGCTTCGTACGTATTGCACTCGTTCAAGATAAAGAAGTGTTGCAACAAGTTGTTGAAAACATTAGAAATAGCGGCATTTTCGTCCTTGAAAAAGTAAATGAATTAGTTAAAAATTAGTTCCCACTCCCCTGCTTAACTTTAGCAGGGGTATTATTAATTGGAGGTACTTTCATATGCATATTAAAGACACACTTCCCCATCGTTATCCATTTTTAATGATTGATAAAGTAATAAATGTAAAACAAGATGAATTCGTTACAGGATATAAACTCATTACAAATAACGAATGGTTTATAAACGATAGTCACAAACATATGCCTCATATGTTAATTGTAGAAGCACTTGCTCAGCTTAGTGCATTTATACATACAAGTGATTCTGAAGGACTAGGATTTCTCTCCTCTTTAGATGGAGTTGAATTCCACGGAAAAGCATATCCCGGTGATAAACTTGATTTACATTATGAGCTAACGCGCAATCGCCGAGGTTTTATTCTTGGTAAAGGTATTGCAACTGTAAACGACCAGCCTATTTTAACTATAGAAAAACTATTAATATATCAAGCAGATTAAAGTGTTCCTTATATTAGTTGGAAATATCTATTCTCAACCAATTAAATAAATAAGAAAATATATTACGTAGTTAGGAGTAGGGAAATGGAACGTACTATCGGTATCGATGCTGGAGGCACATTAACGAAAATAGCTTATTTTAACGAAAAAAAGCTATTAACTTTTGAAAAATTTTATTCGCATGAACAACATAAAATAATAGATTGGATTAAAAGCAACAATGGCATAAAACAAATATGTATTACGGGTGGTAAATCGAAACTATTACAGCAACTGCTTACAAGTTCATATAAAATAGTAGAGCTAAACGAATTTAAAGCTACTCTTGCAGGTGTCCAATACATATTAAAAGAAGAAAAACATGCTATACGCAATTTTATTTTAACCAATATCGGTACAGGTACTTCTATCCATTACGTTTATAATGAACAATATATTCGCGCTGGTGGAACCGGAGTTGGCGGTGGGACTATTATGGGACTTTCAAAATTGTTAACAAATATAGATCATTTTGAAGATGTAATCCCTCTAACAAAAGTAGGCTCTAGAAAAGAACTAGATATTACGGTTGGAGATATTTATGGTGGTATTCTTTCCCCTATCGATAATAACTTAACTGCTAGCAACTTCGGAAAAGCAGCCATTACAGAATCAAATAATAGTAGCTCCGATATACTAGCTACTGTGCAAGGACTTGTCGGTGAAGTCGTTACTGCACTAAGCCTTCAATTCGCCGAAACAAAAGACATTGAACACATTATTTATATTGGTTCAACTTTATGTAATAACATACAACTTCAACATATTATTAGTAGCTACACCGAATATCAAAATAAAACACCAATCTTTTTACAAGATGGTGGTAATAGCGGTGCAATTGGTGCATTACTTCATGCTACGAAATAAAAAGCTGACTTTTGTCAGCTTTTTAGAAATGGCACTTCAAATTCAATAATTGATTCCCCGTTCTCTCCAATTCGCTCCACGCTTATTCTATCAATCACACAATTTAACTTCCCATGCAAACTAGGAATCTCCTTCACTACTTCAGCAGCTAATTCGGCACTTTCTTTTCTTCCGACTGTTACATGCGGGATGTATGGAATATCTTCTTTCAAAAATTGTAATAATGATCCTGCATTCTATGATAAGAAATTTTGTATACTAACTCCATCTTCTCCCCTCCATTATTTCAACTGGCTTACTGGATATTTAGCAAATAAAGATTTCCGAAAATCTTTATCTTCCACAAGCATTTTAATTTTTTCTTCATTGCCGTTAAAGAACTTTATAACTTTATTTTTATCCCATATATCTTTTTCTTTTGGAAAATCATCGAATTCCCTATGCAAAATTGATAACATTTCTTCCCTCGTTATCTTAAAGTTTTTATTTTCTATTTGAAACTCATAAGCTTTTGCGTTTGGTACTAAAATTACTAGATAGGTAGCATTAAAGAGAAAATTCTTCTTCATCGTATCTTTCTCATCAAACCAATACGTCTCAATCATTTCTTCTGTAAGAGCTCCACTCTCTTTTGCACCATAGTTCACTTTTATATTTTCATTTTCTAAACTTATACTTTGAACTGTTCCACCACCGGATAAATGATTAATAATTGCAACCACATCTGAATTATTACCAACGTATGTCCCAGTATATTTCTTAAAATCATCTGACCTAACATCATATATATCTTTTATTCTTTCTCCGTTAGAACAAGCCGTAATGAATAAAAAAATTGTTAGCATAACGATTATGTTATGATGCATATATTTCATTTAGCATCCCCCATTTTTATCGATATTTCGTTAATTACAATATTTACTTTCAAATCCCTTTTTAAATATACGCATTTTAATCAAAATTAAAAATTTTCATTTTTTATGTTTACAATTATCCATTAATTGTATATACTTACTAACGTAAGAAAAAAATTCTAAAAGGAGGTCGAAGGAAATGATGAAATTACAATTACATGCATTAACTTTAGCGTTAACTGCACCTGTGTTTTCTGGACAATTAAATATGAATTCGACCACCCTAATGGAGAATTGAAAATCGTACTTTATTTCATTTAATTCATAAATTCGCCACAGGAGGTCGTATACTTTCCTGTGGCTTTTTCACGCCCCGCCATAGGAGAACTGTATCTTCCTGTGGTTTTTTTGCGCGGTTTTTTTAGTCTCTTACATTATTTTTCTAAGAAAGGAGCAACATTCAATGACTATTAGCGTATTGTTTTTAAGTATTACGATTCAAAGAAATACAATTTCCAAAGATGAAATTCTTCATAATGAGCAAATTGAAAAAGCTATGAATGATGTTAAGGAGCGCCAAGCACTTTACTGTGATCACCTGTAATTCCTTTTCGAAAGGAGGAATTCATTTATGACTTTTCATATTTTCTTTTTTACGACTGTGCTTCAAAAAAATACTTTATCTGAAACTGAAACCATTCGTAAACAACAGTTAAAACAACTGACTGATAAAATAACTGACATTAAAAGTTCATACTACACTCAAATGTATTAAAAATATATTTTAAAGGGGTAATATATTCATGAAATTTAAAGCATTCTTTTTAACAATCACCATTCAAAAACGTAAGCTTTCACAGAAAGAGATTTTACGTGAGCAACACATCCAAAACATTATGGACGAAGTAAAAGAGCGCCAATCTTCTTATTACACTCGTCTTTTCTAAATCACTTATAAAGGGGTAATTATCCAATGAAATTTAAAGTATTCTTTTTAACCATTACCATTCAAAAAAATAAATTTTCTGAGTCTGAAATGCTTCATGAACGACAAATTAATCAGGCTATGGATTCTGTAAAAGAAAGACAAAGTCATTACTGTAGTCATCTGTAATTCCAATTCGAAAGGAGGAATTCACATATGAAGTTTCACCTTTTCTTTTTAACGATTACGATTCAAAAAGAAACAATATCTCAAAATGAATTAAAACAAGAAAGACAATATAAACAAGTTATTAATGAAATTCGAGATCGTAGAAGCAAATACTACACTCACCTTTAATCGTTTAACTATATAGAATTGAAAGGAGTCGATTTTGATGTTGATAGCGCGCTGTAAGGAAATGATTTGGATAGTTCAGAGGGATTCCACATAGTTTTATAGAGCCTTATATCACACAAGTTCATCACTGAATTTGATGTATAAAAAATATATAATAAAATCAAATCAACCCACTTTTAATTATTTTTTATAAACAAAAGATACACCACTTAAAAAGCGGTGTATCTTTCTCAGGTTTTACTAATTCCGATTACTTCTCTTCGTCTTAAACAATCTCACTAAGTTCGAAACAACTGTTTTTGTTACTGCATAAACTGGTACTGCTAAAATCATTCCGATGATTCCAGCAAAGTTACCTACCCCTAAAATTAGGATAATAATTGTTAATGGGTGGATGTTTAATTTCGAGCTCATAATACGTGGTGAAATAATATTACTTTCAAACTGTTGTACAATTGTTACGATAATAATTACGTACAATGCTTGCATCGGAGATACGAACAGTCCTACAATAACAGCTGGCGCTGCCCCAATAAATGGCCCTAAGTTAGGAATGATGTTTGTAAATGCTGCAATAATTCCTAAAACGAAAGCGTACGGTAAATCGATAATTAAATAACCGATAAATGTAAACGCACCTACAAATATACAAACGAGCGCTTGTCCTTGAATATATGCAGATAATGTTTCGTTCGTTTCCTTAATGATACGAAGCCCCTCTTCACGGTAAGACTCTGGTAATAAACTTACCGCTTTTCCTGGAAAGGCATGTCCATCTTTAAACATGTAAAATAAAATGAACGGTACAGTAAATACAACTAATGCAACGTTCGTGATAATACCAAATAAAGCCGTTGCACTCGACGTAATTGTATTTGGTATATCTTTTAAGTATTCAATTGCATTTTTTTCAATTGTTTCAATGGAAACGTAGTTTTGTGTAGATAACCATTCAAACAACCTATGATGTGATAATTCTTGTATGTATACTTTTCCCTCTTTTATGTAGCCTGGCATATTTTTTACTAAGTCCATTAGCTGTTGTGAAATCGTAGGAACAACTACTCCAACGCCAACCGCAGTTAATGTTATGATAAAAAGATATAACAGTAATATCGCTAAATTTCTAGGTACTTTTTTATTCTCCAAAAAGATTAATACAGGATTAAATATGAAGTATAAAAAAAGCGCGATTAAGATTGGGAAAAATAATGTTGATATGAAGATACCAATCGGTTGAAATAAAAATGATATTTTTGTGCAAATAAATATGATTCCTACAACCATTAGCACTTCTAATGTCCAAAAGTGCACTTTTGATTTCAAAAAAACGGCCTCCTTTAAACTAGCACTTCTCTTCATTGTACCAAAATAAGTATGAATTTCACATAATATTTTCCTTTACAATATTCCAAAATACCGATAAATACACTACAATGAGATTACATACAAATTTGCAGGTAAAGGTGATAAAAATGACACAATGCATCATTTGCAGAAAAGATACGAAAGAACTTAGTGAACAATATGTCATTCCAGAAATATTATGTGGATATTATTTCACAAACTCAATTTGTGATACTTGTCATGAACAAATGACAACAAATATCGATCGCCCTTTAATTAGGCATAAATTGAGTCAATTTAAGATTGAACAAATGAAAAGACAAATTGATTCCCCACTCTATACGAATGAGCACGGTGAGGAACTTGCGGCTGCTGAGACTGATGTTGTCGAAGTAAGCGACGAGATTCTTTATTCTAATGCATTAATTATGAAACTATGTAAAAAGCACGATATTTCCTTACATAATGAAATTTGGAAAGAGGAACGTGTAACGAAAGTAGCGAGTTCTATTCAACGTGAATTACTATTAGATAACCGTAAATATAAAATGAGTGTATTAAAAATGGCTTATACATTCGCTGTACAAGCAGTTGACGGCTACTTTGAAGATCAAGATGCAATTGATATTTCTACCATTCTCTCCAATGCAGATTTCGTGGAACTAAAAGAAAAAAGCATTGTACGTGATTTAAGCAAAAGTTCTTTATGGAATACGCTAAATACAAGTAGTGAAAATCATTACTTTATTTTACTTAGCGATAAAGACGGCCTGTTTTGCTTCATTCGTTTGTTTGATATCTTTGATGTTGTCGTTCATTTATCAGAAAAAAGATTTGACCTTCCATCGCCGATTGTCGGTGTAAATAATGTGAATACGCAGAAATTTTATGTCCAAAGTTTAAAACAGTATATGGATGGGCTGTTTAAAGAAAAAGCACCTACTATATAACAGAAACCAGAACATACGGTCTCCTTTCTTGATGAAAAGACACTGTGTTATAATGAGTATGAAAAGAACAATACAATCACATAAACCAATTATAAATTGTATATAAATAAAAAAGACTAGTGTGCGGCTACACACTAGTCCACGTAACTTAGCAGATTGGATTGTTCATTTATCCTATTTGTTTCTTACAAACAAAACAACCCACATTCTATAAGCATAGGTGGGTTGTTATTTTTTGAGCTTGTCTATTAAAACGACGACGAACGTTAACAATGCAACGAGAAACAGTCCACCTTGCAGTAGCAACGCTATTTCACTCACGTATTATCACCCCCCTCCTACTCGGAGAAGTGATAATTGAACAACCAACCGCACCTTAAGTTACCCTTTAATTTTACCATATTTTCTAATAATTTACGATGAAAACCCGCAAGCGAATAACTTGCGGGTTTTTTATCCCGTATTAACAGGCAGTAAACAAAATAAAGCAATAAATAGGTGAAACTTTATTTCTCACTATTTTTTTAATGCATATGCATCAGCAATCATTTCACCAACCATTTTATTTTCTTCTTTCTTCTCGTTTTTCAATAATGGGAATAACAATTCTGCCACTTCATACGCTTCTTCTAAATGCGGATATCCTGATAAAACAAACGTATCAATTCCTAACGATTCATATTCTTTTATCCTTTCTGCTACTGTATGTGGATTGCCTACAAGTGCAGTACCTGCCCCACCTCTTACAAGTCCGATTCCAGCCCATAAATTAGGGCTTATCTCTAACGACTCTCTCGTACCTTTATTTAAATGTGTCATCCTCTTTTGACCAACCGAATCATATCTTGCAAATGTCTTTTGAGCAAGCTCAATTGTTTCATTATCCACATATTGAATTAAACGTTCTGCCTCTTCCCACGCTTCTTCTTCTGTTCCTCTTACAATTACGTGTAATCTAATGCCAAATCGTACTGTACGGCCCTTCTCTTCTGCAAGTTTTCTTACTTCTTCTATTTTCTCTTTCACTTGCTCTGGTGGCTCTCCCCACGTTAAATATACATCACTATGTTCAGCTGCTACTTCTTTTCCAGCAGCTGATGATCCTCCGAAATATATAGGAGGATATGGTGTTTGAACTGGCGGGAATACAACTTTACTATCTGTAACTTGAATATGTTTTCCTTCTAAAGAAATCGTTTCACCTTGCAATGTCGATTTCCAAACTTTTAAAAATTCATCCGCTGCTTCATATCTTTCATCATGCTCAAGATATAATCCATCTCCTTGTAGTTCAACTGGATCTCCTCCAGCTACTACATTAATAAGTAGTCTCCCATCTGAAATTCTATCAAATGTAGATGCCATCCTCGCTGCAACTGTAGGTGACATTAGTCCTGGTCTCACTGCTACTAAAAATTTTAGTTTTTCTGTTTCAGCAGCAAGAGCTGAAGCTAACACCCAAGGGTCTTCACATCCTTGACCAGTTGGAAGTAAAACACCCGTATATCCTAAATAATCAGCTGCCGCAGCAACTTGCTTATAATAACCATATTCAGCTGCTCTTCCTCGTTTTGTCGTTCCTAAATATCGACCATCTCCATAAGCCGGAATAAACCATAATAATTCCATACCTTTACACACCCCTTATTTATTTTGAAACGTATACTAACAAATTCTATATAAATTACCCCTAATAATTTATATGTTAATTCCTAGTCTCACCTTTAAAATTATCTCGCCATCTTAAAAACTTCACTTCTAATAAACGTACTAGAGAGTCAGAAAACTTCCCAACAAATGCAAAGATAATTATGCCGACAAATACGATATCTGTATTTGAAAATTGCCTTGCATCCATAATCATATAACCAATACCTTCTGTAGATCCCATAAGTTCTGCTACTACTAAACTCACCCATGCAACACCTAACGATAACCTTGCTCCTAGTAAAAGGTTAGGCAATGCAGATGGTAAAATTAGTTTCGTAATTAGTTTTCTTTTGCTAAACTCTAACACTCTCGCAACATCAAATAACTTTGAATCCACACCTCTAATACCTAAAAATGCGTTTACGTATAAAGGAAAAAATGCACCATCTGCAATTAATAGCACTTTCGATGTTTCACCAAAACCGAACCATAATACGAAAAGCGGCGCAACAGCTAAATGAGGTACAGTTCTTAACATTTGCACAGATGGGTCTAAATATTGCTCACTTCTCGTTGAAAATCCAACAATCGTTCCTAAAATGATTCCTAAGCCCCCACCAATAAAGAAACCAGCCGCAGCCCTGAATACACTAATACTTAAATGGCCGAATAACTCTCCTGTTTTAATAAGCTCTTGGAAAGCTAGAAAAATATCTAATGGTGTTGGTAAAACTGTTTTAGAAACAAGACCGAATACGCCAGCCAACTGCCAAATTATTAATATAATAACCGGTATAGTAATCGCCCTTACTAAAACTTTTACATTTAACTTTCGTACCTTCTTTATGCCATTTTTCTTAATCGTTATACTCGCTGGTTTCATAACAGCTTTCGTATTTTCCACTTTACAAAACCTCTTTTCACTTCGCTTTCAATGCTTTTTCTACGAAAGAATTATCTACAACTTTTTCCGTCTTAATTTCTTTCTTTATAGAACCGAGCTTATATTGAAAATCCGCTGTCTTTTGTTGTTCTGCTATTATTTCCTTCGTTACCGGAACTAAAATTGGTTTGTCGTGATTAAACACTTCTTTTACAATCTCTGCATCTATCTTTTTTACAGAAGTGTATACTTTTATTGCTTCATCTAAGTTAGCATCTTGCCATACACGTGCTTTCTCATAAACTTTGAGGAATTTCTCAACTAATTCTGGATGTTCTTTCGCAAATTTTGTCCTCGTAATTAAAAATTCTGGTGAAGAGACATTTAATGTTTCACCGTCTGCAATCACCTTCGCACCTTTATTTAACGTATGTAATGATATGAAAGGGTCCCAAATCGCCCATGCATCTACTGATCCTGATTCGAATGCAGGCTGCGCTTCATCTGGTTGTAATTGAATGACATTTACATCTTTTGCATCAATACCTTCTTTATCAAGTGCTCGATACAATAAATTAAAGGCACTACTTCCTTTTGCTACTGCAATTTTTTTACCTTTTAAATCCTTTACACTCGCAATCTTGCTATCTTTTTGAACGAGAATTCCAGTTCCTTTTCTCGCATAACTTGTATTGGCGATTTCGGTAAATCCAATACCTGCTGCTTGCGCTGAAATGACCGGAGAATTCCCTACTTCACCAAAGTCTAACCGGTTTGATGCGATTGCTTCAAAATAAGGAGGTCCACTTTGGAACTCTGTCCATTTCACTTTAACTCCTTCTTTTTTAAACTCCTCTTCAAACCATCCCTTTTTCTTTGCTAGTAATAGCGGGCTTAATCCTTGCTGTATACCAATTTGTATTGTTACATCTTCTTTCTTACTACTTGCTGTACTTTTTTCGCATCCTAATAAACATACTGATATAGCTAAAGCAAAAGAAAGAACTTTAAATTTTTTATACATATAAAATCACCCTTTTCCTATATACTTGTTTGAATCAATCCTCCATATTCAAACTGCTGTAATACTTTCGTTCGAAGTTGTTGGAACGATTGAGAAGTTTTATTTCGCGGATAAGGCAAATTATTTTCAATCACTTTATGTATTTTCCCTGGTTTTGCACTCATAATGATGATTCGGTTTGAAAGATAAATCGCTTCGTCTATATCATGTGTAACGAATATCATTGTTGTTTTTTTCTGCTCCCAAATATTTAGCAATACTTCTTGCAAATGACTTCGAGTAAAAGCATCCAGCGCTCCAAAAGGTTCATCAAGTAATAATACATTCGGATCTCTTAATAACGCTCTCGCTATCGCAACACGTTGTGACATCCCACCTGAAATTTCTTTCGGATACGATTTTTCAAAGCCATCTAAACGAACGATTTCAACCCATTCTCTCACCTTATCTTTCACATACTTATCTTTTAACGACAAATCTGCCGCTATATTTTCTTCAACTGTTAACCATGGAAAAAGCCTATGTTCTTGAAAAATAAAACCTTGTTTCTTACTCGGTTTTAAGATAGACTCCCCGTCAATAACAACTTCCCCTTCAAAATCATTATCTAGACCTGCAACAATTTTTAGTAATGTACTTTTTCCACACCCACTCGGACCAATTACTGTAACAAAATCCCCTTTCTCTAATTGAAAATTAATATTCTCTAATACTTGAACAGTACCAGTTTGTTTCAAAAAATATTTTGATACCCCATCAATTGAAACAGTCATTTCTTCCCCTCCTTAAAATGATTCATATAAATGAACAGATTCAGTATTTGTGCAATAAAAAAACCAAAGGCATTTTATCAACAGATAAAATGCCTTTGGTTTCTCCAATCAGCAATACGTTATGGAATTAAGTACATATTATACAAATATTTCCGATAAGTCAACTGGGTTTTAGCGAACATTATTTATTTTTAAAGATATCAGCAGTCCCTTTTATTATTTTTGGAAGGAACGTTTTAATTGTATCCATTAATATATAAAGAGCTTCCTTCACATAACCACCTTCGAAATTTCCTAATGGTTCTGGTAATTCATCCTCATCTAATATGAAGTATTCTCCATTTGGAAGTACCATAATATCGATGATTAAATCTTCGAAGGAAACCACTTCGTCTTTTATTTGTGTATTTTTTACGATATTAAAATAGGAACCTAAATACTTCCCTTTTATATCTCTCCATACGTATAAATTGTACGGACAATCTTTCCAGTAATATGCGATTGTATAACTCCCTTTTGGGATTGTTAACTTAGTATCATTTGCAGTCATTGTAAATGAATACTGCACCTCGTGAAATAAAACGATACTTTGTGATTGCTTTTCAAGTAATAAACAATTGTGATCTACTATTGTTGAGTTATACCGGATTTTTCTTTCTATAATTTCACTTTTCGATGTAAGTAACTTATTCATTATTTTGTTTCCCCTTACACTAGTTCTATCCTCAATTATATCCATTTATATAGTGATAAAGAAGTATATAGTTTTTTATATAATGATTTATACAAGAAAAACTCCTTCTTATTTAGAAAGAGTTTTTCACTTCTAACGGAAGTTTATTTGTTTTTATGTAACTAACAGCACTATTACTCATGTTTTAACTTTTCCTTAACCGCATCATAAAATTTTCGTTCTTCATCAACATTTAAGTGCACACGACTTACTGTTTTAGAAAATCCATATAACAACTGTGCTTTCACTGGCTCTTTTAATGTTATTTCAAAAGTAGCAGGTTCTTTTATGAACTCCATAACAGTTGCATCCAATACCTGTTTCCCTTCTTTTGCCGTTAGCAATTCATCCTTGTAGAACGCAATATTATCAATTTGTGTAAATGATATAACAATTTTCTTTCCTAATCCAATTTGAATGATTACTTGTTCTTCTGTTACGATAAGTGGATTTTTACGCATCGCTTGTATTTCAGCTATAAAATAAATCATCGCGTATACATTTAAAATAAGTAAAATCCATGCTATTACTGGATTCCACTGGTGTAGCAAATAATGAAAACCAATACTTTCTATTAAGGTCGCATGGATGATCATGATATATACACCTATTGCACCAGTCTTTTTGTGATATGAGTATACGTATTCACCTTCTGGTACTTTTTCACGCCACGATAAAAATGCATAATAGATTAACTTACACTCCGTTACAATGATATCTATTAATTTATTTCTTTTCATAGTAGCGTCAAACGCAGCATCAATTGCATAAGAAAATGAAGAGTACTCACTTTTATATTCTTTATATTTTTTTATTATGGTAGGAAGCTTTCTAACAATTTTATATAGAAGGAATAACTCTAAACATACAAAAGCAATTTCTCCTGCAACTATAATATAAGAAACGTATGAAAAATCTTGTAAATAGTCACTTGGAATAATAAATCTTGCAAAAATATAACCAGCTATTACAACAGGAACTATATACGTTAACGAGTACCTTTTTCGAATAATGAAGAAATACGTGATGATTGGAATGACAAACATGCAATCTAATAATGACCCAAGTACAACTTCTTTCGGCGCAGCTGGTACTATTGGAAGAGCATACAATAAATAGTTTGATAGCATAATTAAAGAGACGAGTCCAATCCAAATACCTTTTCGCCTTCGCGATAGTGTAACATTCATACGTTCACTCCTTTATTTAAAAACCTCATTTAAGTGGTCTTTATAAAATGAAATGGCACGTTCAAATTCTTTTACTTCCTCTACTTTCACGACAGTTTCAAGTAATAATTTCATCGCTGACTCGTGATCGTTTACGTTATATTTTGCTAATGATAAAAATACTTTCATCGGATCGTTCTCTGGGAATTTTTTCACCCCAGCTTCTAATACTGTAATTGCCTTTTCATATTCCCCTATACAACGATATGTACTTCCTAGACCAATATAAGCACCGCAAAGGGATTCGCCATCAAGTCCATTTGCGATTGCCTGCTCATAATACGGAACTGCTTCTGTTTCTAGCCCCATTACATCATGTATCCACGCACACTGATACAGTACTTCTGCATCCTTTGTAAAGTTTGTTAATCCTATAAGCATCTCTTTAGACTGCGCATATTTCTTTTCGTTTCTAAGTTTAATAGCTTGCTTTAATAAATGTTCCATAGAATCCACTCCTCACCAATTATTCTGTGTATAGCTCTTGATTGATATACGCTTCACATTCGTGTAAAAGTAAAATTCCCACCAATTAAAGTTTCGCTTACTTATTACTATGCGGATTCATTCTTATCTAAAAACTTAATTTTAAAAAGCAGTGACACGATTACATAATACCTCTAAGCTTTTGACAATTTCTTTCGCTGTTTCATCTTTCCCATTACACAACTTCCCTTTACCATCTTGTCCAATTACATAATGCACAGCTCCGCGCGAATATAAAGAATGTGGTGAATTCGCAATCATTACATTCGCCCTTGCTTCTTTCATTCTATTTTTCGCTCTTTCAAACAGTTCTTCTTCATTTAAATCACTTTCAAGTTTAAAACCAATAAGTACTGTTTCTGGGTCCCATTCTTTTATTTGTTTTAATACTTTTGGAGCCTTTTGAAAGTGAATAATCGGTGCAATATCACTTGAAATTTTTCCGTTCATATTAAGAACATTACCATCTTGATCACAGATCTTCTCCACAATCCAATCTGATCCAGCCGCTGCCATAATAACCGCATCAACCTTTTCATGTGTGATGATACTTTTCATTTTATCTTGTAAATCAACAATCCCTTCAAATGGATGTAATTCTAACCCTCTATGTACATCGCTCGGTTTCTCCGCAAAATAACCGTGTAAATATATAACATGTGCCCCTTTAGCTAGAAGTTCTTCTGCGATTATCCTTCCGATTGTACCTTTAGCCATATTCGTATGCCCGCGTACTTGATCCCATTTTTCTAGACAACCACCGCTCGTAATTAATACCTTTTTCCCTTTCATTGTAACCATCCCTTACTAATTTTTCTTACGAAACCATTCTGTTCCAAAGTCAACTATATCACGCTGTTTCATTAGACGACACGTTGCATTCCCTATCTTCCCATTTTTTACAGTTCCTTTTCGCTCAAACTCAACACCAATTTCAACAAACTTCTCAGATTCGTAATCCATTTCAACAAACTCTTTCCACACTCTCTCACCGTTTTCTATAATAGGTGCTCCTACTTGTATTAACTCACATGCACCAGTACGCACCTCGGATAAATGAACAGACGTATTGGAATCATATCCAACACCAATTAATAATACGTACCCGTCTAAATCATATATTTTTCTTAATGGAGATTCTTCTCCAAAGCTCATTGATAACGAATGGTTCATTGTTATTTCTACTGCATGTTTTCCCCATGCAGCAAAACTTCCTAACGGATGATTACTACGTACTACATTCGGATATGTACGAAAACATTCAACTATTTCACCCATTCCCCTTGTTGGGGTTATACGTGAATCAAATGCCGGGACGTTATCTCGGATAATTTGCCACCAGTCTTCCGGTACAGGTGGTCTTGACCAATGTTTCGGATCGGATAAATCCGAAGATTGCGTTGGCATTATTATCGTTCCTTCTTCCGTAACAACTTTCATTAATGCTTCTACTACGGCAACCGCACCACCAGATATCCACCCGATAGAACTTAGTGATGAATGAACGATAATTGTCATTCCTTTTTCGATTCCTAATGCTTTTAAATCTTTTGTTATTGTTTCGATTGTATTTGGAAATTTTGTACTTGCTACTATATCATTCATTTTCATATTGGTTCCCCCACTAGCCATGTAAATTTAAACTTTTATATAAATATATTATCATATTTTTCTTAATTTTTAACTTAATCATATTCATTACTACAAAAATATGTATATTATTATACTGAAGACTCAAAACTCTATTAAAATCGTAGATAATGATGAACGAGAGTTTTTTGAAATGAAGAAAAATGTAGATCTTATTTTTTCAGACTATACTCCATATGCATATTTTTATACTATTTTTCCAAATAACAATGAAATCTTTCGATTTCCTTATATTTTTCTCCTAAACTTTTAACTCGAAAACCAATTCTTTTATAAAATTCTACCGCCCCATCGTCTGTCTCTGCTTCTATATAAGTCAATTGATATATTCTTACAACCTCTTTAATCATTTGCAGTGCAATTCCTTTTTGACGATAATCTGGATCCACTGCTATATGACATACTCGTGCTTTAGTTGCTCCGATTACTTCTATACCTATACAAGCTTTTTCTTCATATTTGTACAAAGTCCCTTTATTATTTTGATAAAGTAATACTGCTTTCTTTAAGCTTATTTCATTTGGACCGACGGCATATTGTAGCACATTTAATATTGAATCTTTTTCAAGTTGTTCAACAAGTTGTAAATTCATACTTTCATCCCTTTCTACGAAAAAATACTAGCTCTTAATAAAAAGAGCTAGTCTCATTACGCCGTTATTTTTTCTTCTTTTTTTACAACGACAGCTACATAACTATGAAGTATCATCCCAATAATAACGAGACTCATACCAATCCAAGATAATGATGACGGAATTGGTGCAGATAACCAGATCAGCTCTCCTACTAGCGCAAATAAAACTTCACCAGACTGCGTCGCTTCCACTGTTGCTAGTTTTTGTGGATCATCTTTCACAAGATCTGTTGCAAAGAAAAATAATACTGTCGCGATTAACCCCGAACTAACTGCTACAATAAAACATTGAAAAACTTGGCTACTTGACGGTAATCCGCCAGTTGATACTTCGTAACCAGATAATAAAAACCAAAATGGTAAACTTGCTAATGTCATACTGAGTACTCGCTGAAATACATCTAATTCCCCTTTACAAACTTGCATCATTTTTCGATTTCCAAGAGGATACGCAAATGCTGCAATAAGTACAGGAACTACACATAAAACGGTTTCACGAATACCTAATGAAGAAGCATGTTCTACTTGCATGAGAACAACACCAAATAAAATAATACCCGACATAACTAATTCCTTCATCGGAAGTTTTTTATGTAGTGGATCCACCGCAAAAAATGGTGTTAACAAAATCCCTGCAACGATTGTAATTTGCCATGTTGATGCAACAAGCCAACCTGGTCCGAACGCTCCAGCAAAACTAAGCGGTGCATAAAAGAGACCAAATCCAACGATACTCCATACTAACCATTCTTTCGGATTGTTTTTCATATATTGAAAGAGTTGCTTTAAGTTCCCTCTATACATAACAATAAGTAATAGCATTGGAACCATAAAATAATACCGTAATGATGCACTCCAAATCCAGCTTCCACCTTCTAAGTCCATTGCCCGGTTTAAAACAAAGGTAAAGGCAAAGAAAAATGATGCCAGTATCCCTATAACAATTGCTTTCATTGTAAAACCCCTTGTTTAGTTTCTCCCTAATACTATACAACAAAATAAATATAATTAAAATTCACAATCTTTAACTTGTATGTAATCTAGCTCTATATAATTTCCTCAATCGACTTATATGTGCTTGATGATATCGATTATGATCTGCTATATGCCAAATTCCCCATCTTATAGTCGCAGTTTCCCCTTTTTCATACAAAACTTCCCGCGTTAAATCAGTTTCTGTTAGTTTCATACATTCTTCATGAAACAATTTTTGCACTGCTTCATAATCTTGCATTAACTCTTGCAACGTGTATTTTCTTAAACTCGGCATTTCTCCTACTTCATTCAACATAGGACCATATTTATTTTCAAATGTTGTTGGAACATCTTCTCCCTTGAAACGATACACCCAATGTAAATCGACAACTGCTAAATGCTGAAGTAACTGCCCAATACTATTTTCATTATTTTCAGACCCTTTATAGGATAGTTCGTTCTCTTCAGTACCTTCTACTAACCTTTGCAATCTATTAAACGTATCAGCAACCGTCGCATACAAAATCGCTACTTGAAGGTCCATATTTCTTTCTAAATGGAGATCTTTCATGCTAAACTTCCTCTCTTAAAAGAACAACACCATATGTTCATCATCACTATACACACCATTCATTTTTATAGCCCTTTTTTCAATTCCGTACGTTTTAAATCCCATTGATTCATATAATCGTTTGGCTGGTTCGTTCGTTGACACAACCCCTAAGTTCAATTGCTCTAGCTTCATCTCTTTTGCCCTTTCAATTGCTTTACGTATTAAATCACGTGCAAGACCACTTCTTCGATTTTCAGTATCTACATACATTGCAACGATATGCCCTTTATGCTTATATGCATCCTTTTCTTCTGTTAATAAAGTAACAACCCCAACTAAACGATTTTCATTATTAAAAGCACCAAATGTAAAACTACTGTTAGATGAAAGATTACTAGCAACGCGTTCAAGAGGGTTTTCTTGACGTACTGCTTCTTCATAAGTCGTTACAAATGCTTCTGGGTTTACTTGTAGTGCTTGTAAACGTAACTCCCAATATTGTTTTGCATCCGCTTTTGTAAGTAATCGAATCATTTTATCTTCCCCTTTTTCATTTACATAATATTTTTATAGGTTATTATTTTTTAATTCATACTCTTCTTTTAATATACTGTAACGATAGCGATGAATGAACTTCCCCTGTCTCAATCGATCATTTCTCATTAACCCTTCACATACAAATCCGGCATGTTCATAACTCTTTTTAGCTTGTGTATTATCTTCATCTACACGTAACCAAATTTTCTCCAATTCAAACTGGGAAAAACCTATATGTAACATGCTGTTTAGAGCTGCCATTCCAAATCCTTTACCCCAATAGTCTTTATTTCCAATCGCAATTCCTAGTTCTGCATTTTTATTTGTTTTATCAAAATTTTTAAGGTCTACCCATCCAATATGTATACCTTTCTCAGTAACAATTGCCCTTTGTTCATAACCATTTTTTCGGCTTATACAAGCTTCAATCCAGTTTCTCGTATCTTCACGAGTGAACGGAGGATATTGATCTGGTACGACTAAATGCTTTGTTACATCTCTATCTAATGACCATTGATAGCGATCTTCTACATCATCTAATGTCAATTCTCTTAATTGAACATATGGTACATTCATTTTTCTCTCCCCTTTTTATTTACCAATAGAAAATCCTTCGAACACTCTTCCACCATACTGTTCTAACGTCTTTTCTATAAAATGAATTAATTCATTTTTCTCTCCCGTTTTATAAAAATGATCAAAAGCGGCTACAAATTTGTTTGCATATTGCTCATCATACCTTCTTAGCACTCTAATGAACCATTTTGAACTCCCAAGCCACCTACCATTTACTCTTAATACATATTCATGTACTAAATCCGCTAATAGATTAGCGATAAACAATTCTTCTTCTCTTTTCGTTGCACCAATAAAGTCATCTAAAGTATCCGTAATAAAATATCGCTTCTGCTTAATCGTTTCTTCCGTCCATTTATCTGGTCCTTTATGTAGTAAACCATTCGCTTCTTTTTTTAATTTCTCAACAATTTCCTTTTCCCCTTTTAATGCAATCCCTTCTGAAACTAATTGTGGTAACGAAGGTCTCCCTCGATCACAATCCATTTTGAAAAAGGTTTTATATGTTTCAAAATTATGAACAAACACCTCAACAGGCCATCCATTACTATAGAAAGATTCTCTATAACAAGAAGTTAAACTTTGATCGACTATTACAATATCAAGGTCAGATGTTTTCGTCGCTTCTCCTCGTGCAACGCTTCCGCCGAGTAAAGCTACATCACAATTCGGAAATTGTGATGTAATTATGTTTTGTGCTGCTTCAATTGGTTTCATAACCGTTCCTCTTTTCTTATTTCACTTTCTTTTTTTCAGCTCTTTCTCTCGCTTTTTTTATATAGCTTTCTGCATCTGGTGTTTTACATGATGTCGCACCGTGATCAACCTCTACTTTTCCAATTTCACGCGCAATTCCAATCGTTTGTCGCTCTAAGTCTTCATTACGAATTCCTATTGCGATTAAAGCACTATTCATCGCTTCTTTTTTTCTATTTTTTTCATTATGTATATTTTCTTTAATCTCTTCTAAGTACGGGGAGAAGAAATCATCATGTAACGCTTTATTTTTAATCGCTATATTTGCTAATAAAGACCAGCCAGCTCTTCCAATCCATTCATCATTAAACTTTGTCCACTCTTCCATTCTTTCTATTGCAATTGGCGAAGTACATATAGATGTCATAAGAAGATCCATTAAACAGTAATAATCAACATCCTGAACCCAACTATTAAGCTGTTCTGTCGTTATTTTCTTCGGATCTAAAATATAAGTTGCTAATGTCATTGCGTCCATATTTTTTGTTTCCCACAATTCAACTGCTAAATCATGATCTTTTTTTAGCTTCTTTTTTAACAATTTTAAATTCGCAAAACTAACTCCGAATAGTGGCTCTTTCGCTCCGTGGTTTTTATACGTTTTACGATTTTGTTCTGTTCCATATTTCTCTAGTTGCTGCATTACTTCCTCAAGAAACATATACCCACCTCTTTATCTTTTATGTTGACTTTATACATGTATGCACGATATATTCTACATTACTTTTTGGTTTTCCTATATTTATTTTTAAAATACGGTATGTGAAATTTCTAAACATTACACAGCCACACCATCAAAAAACTGTACCAGTTAAACATACAGTTTTTTGATGGTCCTCTCTATCATTTGGTCTATCCCCTATTTTTCAACTAATTTTTTTACATCTGACCACTCTTCTATTGACCCTGCGTCCGGAAAAACTGTAACTACATTAAAATTCGCACCTTTTTCTTTCCCAATTTGTTTAGCAGCTAATAAATTCGCTGCCGCAGAAGTTCCTATTTTTATACCAGTATCTTTGTAAAAACGTGCCATTTCATACAGGGTATCTTCATATGAATAAGTCCATTGTTTTTCTATCAAATTTTCTTCCTGTTCTATGAAATGTTGTTTCCTTCCTAAGCCGAACCCACCTGATCCAGCATATTTCTTTAAATCATTTGGTGGTTGTTCCGAAGCATAAGGCAATTCAGCAGGCATTACTAAATGTAGTTCAACATTTTTTGTATAATTCTTTATTGCTGTATAGCCTCCCATTAGAGTTCCACCAGTACCAGCAGATGCTACCCATGCATGTATTGGTTTTCCAATCATTTGTGCAATAATTTCTCGCCCTGTACCTTCAATATGACTTACTATATTTGCATTATTATAATGTTGGAATAAAAAGTATAATTCTGGATTTTGTTTGCTAATCTCTATTGCCTTCTCAATTACTGCGTAAAACCCCTTACATTTATCAACTAAGATTACGTTAGCACCATAATATTTGAGTTTATTTAATAGAGATTGACCAGTTGCAGAACTTAACACTAACGTGCATTCAATCCCTAAACAATTACAAATACACCCAATTGACCTCGCTAAGCTTCCACCACTATACTCTAAAATATTTTGTTTTTTGTCCGCTTCTTGTAAATATTTATTAATCATTCCAAGTGCGGCCCTATCCTTAATTGATCCTGTAGGATTATGCCATTCACATTTAGCATAGATAGAAAGGTTCTTCGTTTCTTCGCATTCTAATTTCATGAGAGGTGTATTTCCAACATGTTTAGAAAACTCTTTAAAATGTTTTACTATCATACTTTTATACCTCCTTCATAAATTATGTTTATTACATTTGCTCTTAGCCAAAATCTTTCTACATTTTAATAACTCTCTCAATAAGATTTTCTTATATAAAAATCCCTACAAACACTGTAGGGATTTATGTCTAAATCATTTTGTTACACTCTATTTCATATAATAATAGTTTCTTTATTCAGATGCATTCATAAGCACAATTCTCCAACCATCTGGATCCTCTATTGTGGTTCCTTTCTCTATCCAATACGGGTTTTCTGGTTCCACCTCATGATAGCCCATATTACTTAATCGATTCACTATCTTTTCAATTTCACCTTTATTAGGCATATAAAAAACTAGTAAATTATCTTTTGTCGGTGCCGGACATGGACTTCCATTAACATGTGTAGTAAACTCCAAATGATATTCTTCATCTGGTAAACCAAACATAACCCCGTCATATCCTTCATGATTGTGAAATTCCCCTATACGTTTTAATCCTAATCCTGTTTCATAAAAACTTATCACTTCTTCAAATCTATCTGTTGGTCTTGCAATTCTAAATTGAACCCAATTCTTCATGCAAATCTCCTCCTTTTCATTTTCCAAAGCTTTATAGTAATTAGTATAGGTTACATATATTCCCTTTAACATCCCTCATTAGTGTGAGCTTCCTAAGTTGAAAGACCTATAAGTTAATAAACAATAGGACTTTCGTATAAAATTCATATAAAATTAGTTATATAAATGTAGAGATGAAATACAAGCTATTACGTATGAAATAGTTCTCCTTGCAGGGCCTTTATATACCGATCAGCAGATCTTTGTACAGCTTTATTTGCATCTTCCACCACACCATGAAATGCATTATATAGTCGACTAAATTGGATATCTTTTACTTTCTCTGCCATATCTCTAACTTTATTCGCTGGTAATGGAATAAGATTGGGATAACTATACATAAAACTTACCCATTTTTGATCCGAAACTACTTGTATAATATCACCTGATAACAAAATACCTTTCCCTTCATTACCGTCTTTCCAATGTATAACAGTCCCGCCCTTAAAATGGCCTCCTAAGCGATGTAATATAAGTTCTTCCGATAACAAAAGATGCTCCCCAGACCAAAATTTAATTTGCTTACTCGGACGAACCACCCACTCTTTATCATCTTCATGAATATAAATAGGTACATTGAATGTTTCTGCCCATTTAACTTGTGTAGAATAATAATGTGGATGAGAAAGTGCTATTGCTTGAATACCACCTAAATCATATATACGTTGTATCGTTTTATCATCTAAATAACTAATGCAATCCCACATAACATTTAGAGTTTTACTTTGTATTAAAAATGCTGTTTGTCCAATCGCAAATTTAGGTTTAGTAGTAATGCTATACAAACCGCTTTCTTCTTTTATTATTTCGTTTTTGTATAAATTGCTATTTTGCATTGTTTCTAATGTTGTCCATGACTGCCCAATTGGATTAACATATTGTCTTTCCTCATTACAAATTTTACAACGAGAAGGTGCTTCTTCATTTTCGGGATACTGTACTCCACATGTAGTACAAATATAATTATTCATATTCCCACTCCTTTTTTTATGTAATTATTTCTTTACCAATATTTTAATAAAAAACAAAAATATTCGAATCAATAATTGGAACGAAAATGAAGTGATACGAAAGTATGATTAGTCTCCTTTCGTTTTAAGACTTTAGTCTAATTCCTATAAATTTTTTATTTCCTACTTCCAAGAAAATAGAGTTTTAATTTTATTAAAACTTTCTAATATATTTAATCCTTTAATCGTTAAAAGAAGGAGCAAATCTTCATAAAATAAACGAATAAATTAATAGTTTTTGTCAAAATTTTAACACAACAATACTTACTAACACACATCAGGGGGATATTAGGCTTAAATTAAGGAAAGATTTTAATAAAAAGCATTATAATGCTTTATGAAGGAATTACTGCATTAGGTGCTATTATGTTGTACGAGGTATTTAATATAGAAGTTTGTTGATAGAAATATCGGATCAATTAAATTTGATGATTGAAGAGTTTGTAACGAGAGATGAATATTGATTTCAAGCTTCATTTTAGGGGAAATAAACATCACAAACTACATGAATTAAAAAGTAGCCTTAAAGCAAAAGTCATATCCATGAAATGTTTAAATTCATATACAATTTTATACAACCACTTTTTTATAAAGCAAGAAAAGTGGTTGTATGTTTTAAAAAGTATTTTTTGTTACAAAATCATGCTACACATTTCATTAAACTACAACTACTCATTTTCTTTTTTCTTCTTTTGTTCCTCAGATGGCTCTTCTGTTGGATCTGGTTCTTGCTTATCCTTTTTGTTTAATTCATTATTTTTTTCCTCCTGTCTTTGTTCAGAAGGTTCCTCCGTTGGATCTGGCTCCTTTTCATCTTTTGGAGCTGGATTACAGCCAATTAATAATCCTACTGTAAATATGCTTGTCATTAATATTGAAAGTATTTTTTTATAATTCAATTAAAGCACCTCCTAAAATTAATATCCCTTGTATTGTTTCCAATTCACCATTCAATTTATCCAATCATTTGTGATGTTTCTTCCAAAATGACATTCCTTTAAAATCTTGCATACTTTTTGCCAAACTTTTTTACACTTGTAAAAAAGTTTTTTTGCATTTCCCTACCTATAATTGCTAATATAGTAGAGTAGAACTTTTATAGAGAGAAGGAAAATTATGCACAATGGAATTCGAATGACAACTTTGGTAAAAAGGGCTATGTTGGTTTGTGCGGGGGTATTATTTACATACGAAGCCGCTTTAGGATCAGTACATACTGCTTTAGCTAGTACAGAGGATGAAGCAAAATCTGTTCAACTTGTAAGTGAGATTCAAACATCTCTTGCTCCGAAAGAGGCTCCAAAGCATTATAACGGACAAGTTAGAAAAGTCGCTTACTTAACATTTGATGACGGTCCCGGAAAATACACAGCTGAGCTTTTAGATATGTTAAAGAAAGAAAATGCAAAAGCAACATTCTTCCTAATTGGTTCAAACGTAAAAGCTTTCCCTGATCTTGTAAAACGCGAAGATGCTGAAGGCCACTACGTTGGGATGCACAGTATGACTCATAACTACAAGAAACTTTACACTGAAGGTCATTATGTAGATGAAATGAAGGAAGATCAAGGCTTAATCGCTGGTGTTTTAGGTAAATCACCAGTATTAACTCGCCCATCTTACGGATCAATGCCAGGATTAAACGAAGCTCTTCGCAACAAAGTTGTAGAAAATGGCTTAAAGGTTTGGGATTGGACAATTGATTCTTTAGACTGGAAATATAACAAAATGCAAGTTGATGCTGCATCTGCTAAAATTGTAGAGAACGTACTACATGGTGCTACAAATCCAACAGAAGTTATCCTTATGCATGATATTCATCCACAATCGGTAAAAGCAGTACCTGGAATTATTAAAGGACTGAAAGAAAAAGGATATGAATTAGAAGCATATAATGAGAACGAACACTTCCCATTAAACTTCTGGCATGATAATCGTATGTAATGAAAAGACTTGATTCCCTCTAGTAGGTTATCAAGTCTTTTTTATCGTTTTGGGAAATTTCTTTGTTGCTCTTCAATAAAAAGAATAATCTTTTCTCTGTCCTCTTGTGTAATACTTATAGAAAATTCGTACTCCTCTTCCTTACACCATGAAGGGGTAAGTTCCTGAGATAATCGGACTACAATTTGAAACTCATCTTCATTTTCCCCCATTAATTCAAACGCTATATTAGGCTCTATGAAATCTAGTTCGGTATATGTAGGATTCGGTAATGATTGAAACCATTTTTTCATACGCTGTAAGTCGAACGTTTGTAGAAAAGGATCCATCGTTTCAAAAACTTTATTTCCTTCTGACAGTTTCGCTTTTACTATTAGCCAATTTCTATCACACTCCTCTTTTGCATCTTTAAATTGGTATTTCACCACCTCTAAATGTAATACTATTTTTTTATTTTGAAAATTCATAAATTCCTCCTCTTCTTGCTATAAAACTTTTACTTTATAAATTTGAAATTTATACGCCTTTCTTAACTTGTAAGACACTTTCTATCTCCCATTAATTTCAACTCTTAGATATAATGATTTTTATTTACTAATACATATGACTGATTTTAACATATCATCCTTTATACATTAAATAAATTTGATTTGCAATATAATCTGAACTAAAGTGAAGTCCATTCCTTATCCACCACATGATAATCCCTACCAAAGAGGCTGTTTTAATATCAACTGCAACGTAATCATCAGGTAAATTCTTTTTCGTATTCTCTCTTCTCGTTTCTATTAATTGCTTTAAAAATAAAAACAATTGCTCCTCAAATTGATTCATTTTAAATAATATAAATAAAAAATTTCGGTGAATATATAAATAATCTAGCAATTGTGTTAGCTTTTGTTTTTCTGATAAATCTTTTGCATGTATTAAATCAACAATTTTATTTGAATGCTCATTTAAAATTTCGCTAGTGATTTGGTCTAGTAAATCTTGAATATCTTGATAATGCAAATAAAATGTTGTTCGATTTAACCCTGCTTTTGTTGCGATTTTCTGAACCGTTAAGCTTGAAATAGTAGGATTCGCCAATTAGCAGGTGCTATTGGAACAGCAGTTATTATCACGGTGTATACAATTCAATCCACTTCACACATTTCACAGTTATCTAGTGAGAATGGAAATATATCAGCTATGCAAGTAACAAACTTATCTTCTATCTATAGCTCAAGTGATGCGTACGTATTTATGTTAGTCTTATCTATTGTGGCTTTAATTATTGCATGTTTCACGCCTAAAAAAGTAATAATCAAAGATACGAAAGTAAATCTTCAAACAAAAAATGATAATTAAAAATTAAGCACTTAAAAGATGGTTCCAGAATTGTACCGTATCCATCTTTTTAAGTGTTTATGCACCATAATTATAATCCTTAATTACTATTTGAAGAGATTGTATTTTAATAAATAATCCTTAGAATTCTTAATACGGAATAGCTTATAAGTACATATTAATTATAAGGAGTGATATATTTATGGATTTTCTTTCACCTGAATATTTGTCTGCCTTATTAGCAATTATCGTAATCGATTTAGTGTTAGCCGGAGATAACGCCATTGTAATTGGATTAGCAGCAAGACGATTACCGAAAGATCAACAAAAGAAAGTTATCATTTGGGGAACCGTTGGAGCAATTGCTATAAGAGCTCTTGCTACTTTAGTTGTCGTTTGGTTATTAAAAATACCAGGATTACTTTTAATTGGTGGTGTACTTCTTATATGGATTGCTTACAAATTAATTGCTGAAGGCAAAGACCATGATATTAAGGCAGAAGAAGGATTTTGGTCTGCTATTAAAACCATTATCATTGCTGATGCGTTAATGGGTATTGATAATGTACTCGCTGTTGCAGGAGCTGCGCATGGTAACTTTTCTTTAGTAATCATCGGGCTATTAGTTTCTATTCCTGTAGTCGTATGGGGCAGTACATTGATTTTAAAATGGGTAGATCGTTTTCCTGTCATCATTACGATTGGAGCAGTGGTTTTAGCTTATACTGCTGCAAAAATGATTGTAGATGAGAAATGGTTCGCTGGATTTTTCGAAAGTAACCCTTTCATTAAATGGGCATTTATCATTATGATCATTGTTGGTGTAGTGTTCTTCGGAAAAGCAAAACAAAAAGCAACAGCTAGTTCTGTCTAATAATGATGGTATATTTACAAATAAAAAGCGCTATTCATATGAATAGCGCCTTTTATTATTTAGCTTCCCCTTCCGGAGTCGTTTTTACCTTCGTTTTGTTTTTATCACGATTGTTATAGTTATACTTCGAACGATCTACTGGAGTGAATCCTTCCGGTGTGTAGAATCGTAATAAGTCACCATTTACGACTTGGTCAGAGTATTTTAGTGAGTTTTGAACCATTTGTTCATTTTTCTTTATTTCATCTGTAAATTCTACAGGTTTTCCAGTTGTTGTATCATAGTATTTGCCGTTTAGTGCAGTAACAGTTGGGCTTACGTAGTTACCGTTACGGAACGCAACGACTTGTTTATGCTCTGGTGATAATAAATCTGAACCGAATTGAACATAGTTTTTCGTATCTGTACCTAGTAAGTGTAATAACGTAGGAAGAACGTCAATTTCACCGCCATATTGATGTTGTACGCCACCTTTCACTCCTGGTACACGAACGATTAAAGGCACACGTTGTAACTGTGCATTTTCAAATGAGTTCATTTCTTTACCCATTACTTTTGACATTGCTGCGTTATGATTATCTGAAATACCGTAATGGTCTCCGTACATAACGATAATTGAGTTATCATATAAACCAGATTGTTTCAAGTAATCGATGAAGCCTTTTACAGATTCATCTAAATAGCGTGCTGTTTGGAAATACGTATCTACTGATGAATCACCTGTTGTTGCTGGTTCAATCGTTGCTTCTGCCTTATCAATTGGATAAGGGAAATGGTTCGATAACGTAATAAACTTCGTATAGAACGGTTGTTTCAACGTTTGTAATAACGGAATAGATTCATTAAAGAACGGTTTATCTTTTAATCCGTAGTTTACTACGTCTTTTTCATTCATATCGTAGTATGACGCATCAAAGAATTTATTAAAACCAAATGATTTATAAATATCGTCACGGTTCCAGAATGTTTTGTAGTTACCATGGAATACTGCTGATGTGTATCCTTGTTGTCCTAAAATAGCTGGTGCTGATTGATACGTATTATGAGATTTCGTTGTAAAGACAGAACCTTGCGGTAAACCAAACATTGAATTCTCTAACATAAACTCCGCATCAGATGTTTTCCCTTGTCCTGTTTGATGGAAGAAGTTATCAAAGTATAGCGTATTCGCATCTTTTGTAAATGAGTTTAAGAACGGTGTAACTTCTTGACCATTTAATTTGTAATCAATTAAGAAGTTTTGGAATGACTCTAAATGAATATAAATTACGTTCATTCCCTTTCCTTTACCGAAATACTCAGGATTTGGACTTGCATAAGTTGATGTTAAATAATTTCGTACTTCTGTCATATTATCGCCATCAGCTAATGCTCGTTCTGTCGATGCTTTCGCACTTTGAATTCCATCATAAATTGTGTAGTTGTATGCCCCTAAATATTTCACAATATAATTACGGTCAAACGTTCTTGTTAATAATTCCGGACGGTCAGACTCTGCAAGACCTAAATTAACACTGAATAATAAAATACCTGCTACAAATACTAGAGATACTTTATGCTTCGCAACACGAATTGGTTTTGGATTTGCAAATTTTGTTGCAACTAACACAATTAATATAATCGTGTCTAAGAAGTATAGTGGATCATAAAGATGTAGCAACGCAAGAATACTACCACCTAAATCTCCAAAGTTATTCGTTTGTGTTAATGTTGGGAACGTAATAAAGTCACTGAAAAAGCGATAGTAAACTACGTTTGCATATAAAAGAATCGACAATAACAAGTTGATAACAATTAACCAAATATAAGATCGCTTCCCTTTTGCAAATAATGCAAGTCCTAAAAATAGAACTGCTGAACTAAGCGGGTTAAAAAACAGCAAGAATTTTTGGATTGTGTTTGAAATTCCTAAATTAAATTCCGTTACATAGGCTGCATACGTTTTGAGCCACAATAAAATAACGGCAAACAGAAAGAATCCAAAATGATTGCTTAACACACTTTTGCTCTTTAATAAGAACTGTTTCATTTCTCCACCTCTTTTGATCATCCAAGGCTTATTTTTTATAAGTCTGTCTCTCTATTCGATTTTTCTTCTTCAAATAGATTTTTTTATTTAACTATATGAAGAATATTAGTAATTATAATTTGAAGCTTGTATTTATTCAACTATTTCTTTTTAAACATTTTGACCTTGGTTTCTATTTAATAAAATAAATTTGTAACATTTCCTGTTTTTTCCCAAGATTCATCCACTAATTATGACATCCCATACTATATACCTTTATAAACTCATTCGCAAACTATTCTATCTCCAATTTTGGTACATATTTCACATGACAAAATAATGTTATTTAATTATATTGCTCACCTTACATTCCCCTGCTTCAACTAAATCTTAAAGTCATTACATCTCTTCCATACATGAAAAATCCTCATGTTCACTAATATTATATTTGAATAATTATTCATTTGCCCCCACCAATGGTGTTATGTTTTCTCGACAAAAAAACTCGCTCTAAAAAGAGCGAGTTTTTCATTATATATTATTGACCTTTGTACATTGCATCTACTTGTTTTTGAAGTTCTTCATTTTCTAAGTACTCATCGTAAGTTGCTTCTTTATCGATTACACCGTTTGGCGTTACTTCGATAATGCGGTTTGCAATTGTTTGTACGAACTGATGGTCATGAGATGTGAATAACATTGTACCTTTGAAAGCAATTAAACCGTTGTTTAATGCAGTGATAGACTCAAGGTCTAAGTGGTTCGTTGGATCGTCAAGTGTGATTACGTTCGCACCACTTAACATCATTTTAGATAACATACAACGAACTTTTTCGCCTCCAGATAATACAGAAACGTTCTTCTTAACTTCTTCACCTGAGAATAACATACGGCCTAAGAAACCACGTAAGAAGCTTTCTGACTCATCTTGTGGAGAGAATTGGCGTAACCAATCAACTAAGTTATAGTCACTGTTCTCAAAGTATTTAGAGTTATCTCTTGGGAAGTAAGATTGAGATGTTGTAACACCCCATTTGAATGAACCGCTATCTGGCTCCATTTCACCCATAAGGATTTTAAATAATGTTGTCATCGCGATATCGTTACGACCGATAAATGCAACTTTATCACCTTTATTTAAAGTGAAGTACACATTATCTAACACTTTTTCGCCATCAATTGTTTTAGAAAGGCCTTCAACAGTTAATAAGTCATTTCCTATTTCACGCTCAGGTGTGAAGCCAACGAATGGGTAACGACGTGATGATGGTCTAATATCATCTAATGTAATTTTATCTAATAATTTTTTACGAGAAGTTGCTTGTTTCGCTTTAGATGCGTTTGAGCTAAAGCGTGCAATGAAGTTTTGTAACTCTTTTACTTTCTCTTCTTTTTTCTTATTAGCATCTTGTGTTAATTTTAAAGCTAATTGGCTTGACTCATACCAGAAGTCATAGTTACCAACATAAAGTTGAATTTTACCGAAATCAAGATCAGCCATGTGCGTACATACTTTATTTAAGAAGTGACGGTCATGGGATACAACGATTACTGTATTTTCAAAGTTCATTAAGAAGTTTTCTAACCATTGAATCGCTTTTAAGTCCAAGTGGTTGGTAGGCTCATCTAGTAATAGAATATCAGGTTTACCGAATAATGCTTGAGCAAGTAATACTTTTACTTTCTCTGCACCAGTCAATTCTGATAATTTTTTGTCATGAAGATCTTCACCAATACCAAGACCTTTTAGAAGGATTGCAGCTTCTGACTCAGCTTCCCAACCGTTAAGCTCAGCGAACTCACCTTCAAGTTCTGCAGCACGCATTCCATCTTCATCACTAAAGTCTTCTTTCATGTAAATAGCATTTTTCTCTTGCATTACTTTGTAAAGTTGCGTGTGACCCATAATTACTGTTTCTAATACTGGGAACTCTTCATATTCGAAGTGGTTCTGTTTTAATACTGCTAGACGCTCACCTGGCGTAATATGTATATCACCTGTTGATGGTTCAATTTCTCCAGATAAAATCTTTAGAAATGTTGATTTACCAGCACCGTTTGCTCCGATTAAACCGTAGCAGTTACCTGGCGTGAATTTTATGTTAACATCTTCAAATAATTTGCGATCCGCGAAACGCAAACTAACGTTACTTACTGTAATCATTTGTGTCCTCCTACTAATACCGCTTATTTCAGCGTTTTCTCACCGATTGTCTTAAAAAATCGCATATTACGACTCAATTATTGTAGACTATAGCTATTATATAGTAGAAGCTGGATGAATAGCAACGGTTGATTACCTTTCTACAATGAAATCGGATAGTTTTTATCCATTCCCTTAGCTATGGTATGTATATCATCGACCTCTTTCTCATGTTACCATTCACTTCTCGTTGTGTAATACATTGGATTCATTTTCCATTTAAGATTTTATATATAGAAAAACTGTAGAGAAATCATCCCCTACAGTCTTCACTTATTTCGTATTTATTATTTTTTCTTTATAACTCTTCAATTTACTCGTTAACCCCATTAAAGCAGGTAACAATATCGGCATCACGATTAAAGCTAATAGTAATAGTGCAACGCCAACAACTGATGCAACTTGTATAAGTGTTAACACACCTGATGGAATTAATGCTGCAAACGTCCCTACTAAAATTAGCGCCGCCGATAATACAACTCCTCCTATATGACGAGATGCAGTTACAATTTTTGTTACCGAATCCCCTTCGATCTCGTTATAGCGCATCATTACGAAAATACTATAATCCACTCCTAAAGCGACAATCATAATGAAGCTAAAGAATGGAACATTCCAGCTTAATGTATCTACATGTAATACATGTGCACTAATTTGTTCGCTTATACCAAGTGATGCGAAGTACGCTAATAGTAATGAGCCAATAATAAATATTGTGTTTAGTAGTGAGCGTGTAATTACGATTAATACAATGGCAATTCCAATTAACATAATTGTAGCTGTACGTAAAAAATCTTGACCTGTTACTTCTTTTAAATCAACGTTTCTAGATGTTGTTCCGCCGATCGCTGTTTTCGCATCATGTAATTCCGTTCCCTTTACAGTGCCATCGATTGTTTTATTAATTTCTTGAATAATTGGCATCGCTTCTTTGGAATACGGATTTACATCTAAAATGATGGTCATTTTAGCAATTTTTCTATCCTGTGACATGTACGTGTTCAATGCTTTTTGGAAATCTTCTCCCTCTAGCACTTCTTTTGGAATATAAAACTTCTCAGAGCTTTTCGACTCATTGAGCTCCCCTAAATATTTCTGTGCGTCATGCAGACCATTACTTACTTTTCCAAGCCCTTCTGTACTTTTAGATAAACCGGATTGTAATTGCCCCATCTTTTCTTGCAGGTCTTTAAGGCCCGTTAAAAGTTGTCCTTGTCCATCGTTTATTTTCGTTAATCCAGATTGTAACTCAACTGATTTATTTGCAATTTGTTTTGAACCTGCAGTACCTTCATTTAATCCATTTTTAAGATCCGCTGCTCCCTTTTGTAACTTATTAACTCCAATGCCCATTTCTTTTAAGCCATTATCCACTTTCCATAACGATTGATTCGCTTCTTTAAATGAACTCATCGCCGTTTTGTGCTGGGTTGCTAATTGATTTAATTCATTTGAAAGTACGCTTAATTTTTTTTGTGCCTCTTTAGCAATCCCTATCATTTGTTGTATGTTTGGATCATTCGCTAATTCTGGTTTCGTTTGAACGAAATTGGTCATTAACATTTCAATTTGTTCATATCCTTTTTTCGCACCGTCAATCGCTTGATCAATACTTCCGAAGTATTGATCGTAAGAACTTAAACCTTTTTCTAACTGTGCATAACCAGTATGAAGCTGTGACGTTGCATTGGATAGGACATTTATATTTTTATTTACTGAAGTTAACCCACTCTCAATTTGCTGCGCTCCTTGTGCACCTCCGTTTATGCCGCTGGATAATTGATGTAAAGCTGTTCCTAATGCTGATACCCCATTTTTCGCCTCGTTCGTTCCATCAATTAATTTTTGAACATTCGCAAGACTATTTGAATCATTACTTCCCATTTTATTTTTCGCATCCGTTAATCCATCATTAATTTCCTTTATGCCACCATCGGCATCTCCTAATCCTGTATTCAATTCTCCCGCTTGCTTATTTAAATATAATTCTTTTATCTTCTCACCAGTTGGACGTGTTGGTGCATATACTTCTGACACACCTTTAACTTTCGAAATTTTATCAGTTAATTCATCTAAAATTTGTAGAGAAGTTCCTTCATCCAGCCTTTTATCAGATTGAATGACTAATGTACTCGGTGAAGAGAAACCAGGCGGAAAATGATCTTCTATTACGTTAATACCTATCTTTGATTCATACTTATTATCCACTTCAAATAAATCATTGTAATTCAGTGTAGTAGAGTATTTTAATACGAAAGGAATCGATATTACGAGTACGATGATTAAAGCGATAAATGGCCTTGCTACTGAATTTTTCGCAAAGAATCCCCATAAGCGACTATCCTCATGACCTTTAAATGTTTTTACTGGATAAAACATTCCTTTTCCTAAAAGCACCATAAAAAATGGATTTAACGTAGTTAATACGAGTAATAATACTGCGACACCAATTGCTACGGCTGAAGTAGATTGATATAATTTAAAACTCGCTAAAGCAAGAGATGCAAAACCAATTAGTACTGCTATCCCACTATATAAAACGGTTTTCCCTGCCGATTTAAACGTTTCTTTCGTAGCTAAAAATGCATTTTCTTGTTTACTTAATTCTTCCTTAAACCTTGTATATAATAAAATGTTATAGTCTGTTCCAACCCCAAACAGGACAACAACTACAAACACTTGTGTAAAGTTAGAAAACGGAAAATTAAATTGATCTACTAGATGGGCAATAATCCCCATTGAAACTAAATATGATACACCCACTGTAAGCAGAGAAACGATTGGAACAATTGGTGAACGAAATACAATGATTAATACAACTAAAATGAAAATGATAGAAATAACTTCTGTCTTTTTCACTCCCTCTTGAGAGGATGTAAGAAAATCACCCGCTATTAAATCACTTCCTGTTAAGTACGTTTTAACTCCCTTCGGTTTAATTTTATTATGAAGCCCATTTGCAATTTTTGATATTTCACCATGTTTTTTATCTACAGAAATTTGCGTTAAAATGGTCGTATTGTCTTTAGATATCAATTGTTTTTCCAAGTCTTTATTATCTAAATGTGAAACAACTTCCTTAATTCCTAATTGCTCTTTTTCATTTTGTAAAGCGTTGATTGTTTTTATTATTTCATCTTTTTGCTCAGTTGTTAAAGCTGCTTTACTTCCACTATTAAAAACAGCTATAACATCATATTTTTCTGTCCCGTCTTTATCCATCTCTCTTATCATTTTGTCAGCGATACTACTTTGCTCTGTATTCGGAATCGTAATATGCCCTTTTTCTTTCACTAATTTATCCATATTAGGCATCGTTACGATCATTGTAATAGTAATAACTATCCATAATAGAAAAGATAAACTTCTCCAATTTTTTAGCTTACTCATTTTAATCATCTCCCGTTTTGAAAGTATAATGTTAGTTCCGGAATGAATATTCATTCCTATTATTTTGAAACTATTTTTAGGAATGAACGTTCATTCCTATCATTCTATTGATTTATTCTATAGACCCTATTAAACTAATCTTTTCCGGAATGAATGTTCATTCCTTTGGTTGCACAAATACCCTCTCCTACTTTCATTTTTTAAATCTATTTAGGAATGAATATTCATTCCTGTCCTTATAAAGCTATAGAATCAAATGATTCTAATAGCATTCCAAGAGCTTTCTTCCAATTCTTTTACTAACTCTTTCGAGTATTCTAATTGCCCTGTTGCAATTACTTTCGTTAATGCTTCTAGCGGCTGATATACAATAATAATTAAAGCAACTGGAGGCAATGGACGAAGAAAACCTTTTGCGATTCCATCTTCAATAATATTCATAAAGAAGCCTATAAAATCGTCAAATATTTTCTTACTTTGTTCATCAAGAAAATAACTGTCACAGTGAGAATTTGTAAATAAAAAAGCGTCCACATTGTTTCTCGCAAATTCAAATAAACGGTTGTACGTATGACTAAACTGTTCACGAATATTTGCTTCAACAGGAAAATCTGTTTTTATCATTTCAGAAAGCTCTAACATACTTTTTGAAAATAATGAGTTAACTAGTGCCTCTTTATTTTCAAAATAGCGATAAATAGTACCCGCACCGACTTTTGCCTTTTCAGCGATCATTGGAATTGTCGTACCATCGTAACCACGCTCTGCAAAAAGTTGCATCGCAGCATCAAAAATATCCTCTTGTTTGTTTTTAGCCATTTTTTCCACCTCTATTTTTAGGAATGAAAATTCATTCCGTTTTTAATTATAAATTACAAGGACTAAAAGTCAAGTGCGTAACTACGTATAGTTGCAATTTTAATCCCTTGTTTGTGAATCAATTTATATCAGCGGTTTTTAGAATACATCGACTTACCGACAAAAACGAGAACCAAAGAGAAAACCGTCCCAAATTTTGTTTGGGACAGCCCCATTTCCTATTTAAAGCTTAAAAGAAATCATAAATAAAAGCTTTACGTACTGGAACTATATTCTCAAATGCTTGTATTTCCTCTTCGCTTCCGCTAATGAATTCTAGTTCATTAAGTTCTAACGGACGCTTGTAGCCAAACATTATTGTAGATAATGCGTTAATATCCAGCTTAATTCCTTTATCTATTGTTTCCTCTTTCATAATTGTTATTTCATGATTCGCAAGTCTCACTGTTACGTTATTCCACGGAGCAAATGCGTCTGTAATGTGTAGGATCACTTCTTGCTGTACATTGTTCCAGCTCAACTCATATTGTTTTAAGAACTGCTCTACATCTACAATTCTTCCCATAAAATATGGTTTTATTTCTGTCTTCACGCGTGGCTCTTGCAATGAATATAGCAACGGTTCGTTTTCACTTACTGTCATTTCAAGTTCTTTAATCATAGAATCATGCTGGCAAATAAAGTTCCACAGACCATTTCGTGCTTCATTATGCAGTGGTACAAATTCTTCTACTGTCATTTTATAGTTTTCTATTTTGTATAACATGTAACCTGCTGCCTTTTTATTTTCATCATAGTAAATCGCTAATGTTAAATCATCATAAACTGCTTGTAACCACCAGTTCTTCTCTCGAACTAACATACCTGAAAAACGTTCTGCAAATACTTCATAGAGCTTCTCGACTTCTTCTGGATGATTTTCTTTATTGAAACGTTTCACAGTGCCATTTACTTGTTTTTTCATCACTAAATCGCTCTTAGTCATATGACATGTGACTAAATTCGCACAAAGTTCCCAGCCGTATTTACGGTAAAATGAAACAGCAAATGGATGTAACATAGAGACTGTATAGCCATCTTTTTTCATTATTTGAAGTGAATGTTGAAGTAGCTCTTTTACATACCCACTTCTTCTGTACTCTGGATACGTCGCTACTCCTGCAACGCCACCCATTTTAAATTTTTCTTTACCTATGTAAATATGAAACGGAATAAGATGTAGTTTTGCTGCTAAGTCTTCCCCTTCCATAATGCCGTATATTTCATGACTTTCCTTCATCTTTGTAAGTTGCTGCTGTAATCGTTCCTCATCTACTTTATATTGAAAAGCGTATTCTGATAAACGTAATGCTTCTCTGAACTTATCTTCTTTTAATTGCATGACATTCATATAATTCTCCTCCATTCTCTGTTTGAATTGTATCACAATTCTCACTATTATAGTTCGGTAAGTGAAATTACAAGGACGTTTTAACAAAAAAAGCAGATACATCACGTATCTGCTTTCCATCTTTATTATTTAGCTAACTTTTGAAGTTCATCAAAGAATGTAGGATATGATACACCTACTGCTTCTGCATCTTCAATAATTATTTTCCCTTCTGCCAGGCAGCCAGCAATCGCAAGCATCATTCCGATGCGGTGATCACCGTAACTATTTACTGTATTGCCTTTTAAAGCTGATTTTCCGTAAATGATCATGCCGTCATCAGTTGCTTCTATGCGAGCTCCTAGTTTCGTTAACTCCGCAACGACTGTATCAATACGATTTGTTTCTTTTACTTTTAATTCGTGTGCATCTCTAATAACTGTAATACCTTCTGCTTGTGTTGCCGCTAAAGCGATAACTGGAATTTCATCGATTAGTCTTGGAATAATATCCCCACCAATTTCAATTCCTTTTAATGAAGATGTTTCAATCGTAATGTTTGCAGCTGGTTCTGATGCGCCTTCGTTAATCGGCTCTATAGTAAATGTAGCACCCATTTTCTCTAAAACATCAATAATACCTGTACGAGTTGGATTCATTCCTACATTTTGTAATATTAGTTTACTATTTGGGATGATTGCACCTGCTACTAAGAAAAATGCTGCTGATGATACGTCACCTGGCACTTGAATGTCTGTTGCTGTTAATTTTTGTCCACCTGAAAGCTTCACTGTCTTTCCTTCTCGAGTTACTTTAACACCAAATGCTTCAAGCATTCTTTCCGTATGATCGCGGGAAATATGTGGTTCTGTAACAGCTGTTACACCTTCTGCGCGAAGCCCTGCAAGTAAAATAGCTGACTTTACTTGTGCACTTGCAACAGGAGAAATATATTCAATTGCTTTTAAATCTCCACCACGTATTGTTAGCGGTGTAAATGTTCCTTCTTCTCTGCCGTCAATGTTTGCACCCATTTGTTTTAATGGGTTTGTTACACGCTTCATCGGTCTTTTTGCGATAGATTCATCACCTTGTACGCAAGAGAAAAATGGTGTGTTAGCTAATATACCTGACATTAATCGAATTGTTGTACCAGAATTACCAACATCTAATACAGCTTTCGGTTCTTGTAAACCTTCTAATCCTTTACCAACTACAGTAACTTCATCACCGTTTTGCGTAATTTCTACTCCCATTTCTTTAAAACATGAAATAGTACTTAAACAGTCTGCACCGGACAAGAAACCTTTAATTGTTGTTTTCCCTTCTGCAATCGAACCGAACATAACAGCACGGTGTGAAATGGATTTATCACCTGGGATTGTAATATTGCCATTCAATCCGTTATTAACAGGTTGTATTGTTCTTTCTTTCACGTTTTTCACCTTCTCATTTAAATTGTTTCATAAGTTTGGTATTCTTCTTCTCCAAGCGCTAGCTTTGCTTTCATACGATCTTCTTCCCTTTGGAAGCTAATACGTAATACCCCAAGCAGTCCTTCACGCGCTTCTAATATTTGCAAGTTCGTAATACTAATTTCCTCGCGCGCTAAAATACTCGTAATATGAGCCAATGCCCCCACCTTATCTAATACATCAACGTATAAGTCGTGATAAGCAGGAATTGCACCACTCTTTCTTACTGGTAAAGAATCACGGTATTCTTTCGCATCTGCAAAATAGTTTTGAATCTCGCCTGCATCTCCAGTAGAAACTGTCTTATATAAACCTTCCATTTCAGAGATCCACTCTTTTAATAATACCATTAAATGCTCTCGATTTTGCTTTACAATATCACTCCACATTTTCGGACTACTAGATGCGATACGTGTAATATCTTTGAAACCTCCAGCAGCTAGCTGATGAATGAGCGGATTATCTCCTGCATGCTTCTCAACTTGCTTTACTAAACCTGCTGCGATAAGATGCGGGAAATGACTAACGATCCCTGTTACATAATCATGTTCTTCTGTATTTAAAACAAGAAAATGTGATCCTGTTCCTTTTAACCATACTTTAAGGTCTTCCACTTGTTCATTTGGTACATGATTCATCGGTGTTAAAATGTAAAATGCATTTTCAAATAAATGCGCCTTTGCGCTTTCAACTCCCGTTTTATGAGAACCCGCCATCGGATGTCCCCCAATGAAAGAAACTTCCTTTGAAAATAAAGCTTCCGCTTCGTTCATAATAGACCCTTTTGTACTACCAACATCAGTCACTATAACATCTTCTCGTAAACGGAATGACGCAAGTTTGTGTAATAACTTCTTCGTTTCTTCAACTGGAGAAGCAAAAACAATTAAATGTGCCTCTTCACATGCATGTTGTAAATCAACTGCTATTTCATCTACTACGTGTAATTCTTTTGCACGCTCTACTTGCTCTTTAAATATATCATAACCTGTTATCATTACATCGTGCTCTTTCTTAATTGCTAATGCGAGAGAGCCTCCTATTAAACCTGTTCCAATTAATACTACCTTTTTACGCATTTGCCTCATCTCGAGACTTACTTTTTTTATTTTCAAAGTGTTGTTTTAACACTGAAATCACTCCTTCATTTTGCTCCCTTGTTCCAACTGTAATACGGACACCATTTGGGAATGGACGAATAATAAACCCTGCATGTGCGCAAGCTTCATAAATCTCTCCAGCATTATCTACCGGTAAGAAGATGAAATTAGTTTGTGACGAATAAAATGGTATACCGTTTTCCTTACAGAAACTCTCGTATTGCTGTAATCCTTCTGTATTCACGCGAACTATTTCTTTAATAAACTCGTCATCACTAAAAGCAATTGTAGCTGCTTTTTGCGCTAATGAAGATACGTTAAATGGTAAACGTACAACATTTAATTTCTCAATTAGCTCTTCCTGTCCGATCGCATATCCAACGCGGAAAGAAGCTAATCCGTATGCTTTAGAAAACGTTCTAAGTACAAGAATGTTTTTATGTTTTTCTAAAAGCGATAATGTCTCAGGGAAGTCTTTTGCTGTTACGTATTCATAGTACGCTTCATCAATGACAATTAACGTATTTTCACTAATGCCTTCAATAAATTGAGTTAATTTTTGCTCATTCACATATGTGCCCGTCGGGTTGTTCGGATTACAAATCCATACGATTTTCGTATTATTATTTACCGCTGACGAAATTTCGTCTAAATCGTATACACCTTTATTTAAAGGAATTTCTTTCACTTCACAGCCTTCAATAATCGCATGATGACGGTACTGCGGGAATGTTGCACCTGCTGTTACAATGTTATCTCCCGCTCGTAATACGGCGCGGCTTATTATTTGAATGATTTCATCTAAACCACTACCACAAAGTACTTGTTCCATTTGCACATGCAACTTATCTGCGATTGTTTGACGGAGCGTTGTAGCACCTCCGTCAGGATATAAAGAATGTTCCAACCAAGATTTTTGCAACTCTTCTAAAACTCTCGGTGAACAACCGAATGGATTTTCATTCGATGCTAATTTCACAAACGAATGATCTCCGTACACTTCTTTCATTTGTTCTGGTGATTTACCTGGTTTATATGGTTGTAATGATGATAGTTGATCCTTTACTTGCACGTTAAACCCACCTTTTTATTAAAATTCTTTTGCGTAGTTATTGTGTTGCATAATGTTTTGTTTTAATAATTCCATACGATCTTTTCCGAATTGTTCGACTAGTGCATCTGCAAGTTCCCATGCCACAACAGATTCAGCTACTACACCCGCTGCTGGTACTGCGCAACTATCAGATCTTTCAATACTCGCTTGGAATTCTTCTTTCGTATCAATATCAACGCTTGCTAACGGTTTGTATAAAGTAGGAATTGGCTTCATAACGCCTCTTACGACAATTGGCATACCTGTTGTCATACCGCCTTCTAAACCGCCGGCATTATTCGTTTTTCTCGTGTATCCTTTTTCTTTATCCCACAGAATTTCATCATGCACTTTGCTTCCAGGTTGTCGTGCCGCTTCAAAACCTACGCCAATTTCAGCACCTTTAAATGCATTTATACTCATAATTGCACCAGCAAGTTTTGCATCTAATTTACGATCGTAATGAACGTAACTACCAACGCCAATTGGCATACCTTCTGCAATGACTTCCACGATGCCACCGATTGAATCTCCACTACTTTTTGCGTTGTCAATCGCATTCATCATTTCTTGCTCTACTTCTTTATCTAAACATCGAACTGGTGAGTTTTCAGTAATTGTTTGAATTTCTTCAATTGATAAGTTTGAAATATGTTTTGCTTTTACTCCACCAATTTCAAGAACATGTCCTGCAATTTCCACGCCTAATTCGCTTAAAATTTGTTTTGCAACTGCACCAGCAGCTACACGAACTGTCGTTTCTCTTGCAGATGAGCGCTCTAATACGTTTCTTATATCACGATGACCATATTTAATTGCTCCATTTAAATCCGCATGTCCGGGACGTGGTTTTGTAATTGTACGTTTCATGTCTTTACTTTCTTTTTCCGAAATTGGCTCGGCACCCATTACTTTCGTCCAATGTTTGAAATCATCATTTTTTACGATTAACGTAATCGGTGATCCAAGTGTCATCCCGTGACGAACACCACTTACAATTTCAACTGTATCTGTTTCAATTTGCATGCGTCTTCCGCGTCCATGACCTTTTTGTCTTCTTAATAATTCTTTATTAATATGTTCCGCCGTAAGTGTCAAACCTGCTGGTACACCTTCTAAAATAACTGTTAACTGCGGTCCATGTGATTCTCCAGCTGTAATGTATCTCATTTCTCTTGCCCCTTTACTATTTTTTTGTACAAAAAAGTCCCTACTGAGCGCTCAGTAGGGACGATGTTTATCGCGGTACCACCCTAGTTGTAGACAACTGTCGTCTACCTCTCTTCTTCTTTAACGATCGTTTGACCGTCTTCCCCTCCATAAGTTGTCGGGAAAGATGCTCCAAGGCTGTAATTCATGCTTACCTTTGTACTGATTCACACCGACCATCAGCTCTCTTTAACAGTGAGATAAGCACTACTGTTTCCTCTTCAATGCATATATGATATGAAATTAAGATAATTTATTTTTGAAACCTTTTAACTCATCCATGAATCTATGGAATTCTGGAATGTCCATTTGTTGTGCAGAATCTGATAATGCAACTGCTGGATCTGGATGCACTTCAGCCATTACTGCATCTGCGCCAATTGCAAGTGCCGCTTTCGCTGTTGGTAATAATAAATCTCTGCGTCCAGTTGAATGTGTTACATCAACGATAACTGGTAAATGTGTTTCTTTCTTTAAAATTGGTACTGCAGAAATGTCTAATGTGTTACGTGTTGCTCTTTCGTATGTGCGGATACCACGCTCACAAAGAATAATTTGATCGTTGCCTTGCGCAATGATGTATTCCGCTGCGTTAATGAACTCATCAATTGTTGCTGCTAATCCACGTTTTAATAATACTGGTTTGTTAACTTTACCTACAGCACGTAATAAATCGAAGTTTTGCATGTTACGTGCACCAACTTGAATTACATCAACGTAGTCTAATGCCATTTCAACATCGTTCGGATTTAAAATTTCACTAATAATTGCTAAGTCGAACTCGTCTGCTACTTGACGTAAAATTTGAAGTCCTTCTACTCCTAAACCTTGGAAATCGTATGGAGATGTTCTCGGTTTGAATGCACCGCCGCGCATTAATTTTAAGCCTTGATCTTTCATCGCTTGCCCTACTTGACGAACTTGCTCTAAGCTTTCTACTGCACAAGGTCCCATGATGAACGTTTGTGCTCCGTTTCCAATCAATTCACCTTTTACATCAACGATTGTATTTTCTTGTTTCTTTTTACGTGATACTAGTAACGCTTTGCGGTTATCATCTTCTTGTAACTCTAAGCTTGCTTTGAAAATCGTTTTGAAAATATGTTGAACAGTTGATGTTTCGAATGGTCCTTCGTTATGCTCTGCGATCATATCAAGTACTTCACGCTCACGTACTGGATCAAAGCGTTTCGTACCTTGTACTTGCTTTTGCTCTCCAATTTTTTGAACAATTTCACCACGTTTGTTTAAAAGGTGTAATAGTTGTAAGTTAATTTCATCTACCTGTTTACGTAATTGATCTAATTCATGATTTGCCATTTGGAAATCCTCCTCTAATGTTTTAAAAGTATAGTAAGAGAATAAAAGATTCTCTATTTTCTGAACTGGTTAATTATACAAATTTATAGTGGAATCGATACCTCTTCTTATTTTAAACTAATAATTCGTACAAAGACATGAACTACTAGTTAAAAACCCACTTTTTTGTACAAAAAAGCCCTACTGATGCAATCAGTAGGGACGATATTTATCGCGGTACCACCCTAGTTGTAGACTTCTTTCGTCTACCTCTCTTCATTGTTAACGATCATCTGACCGTCTTTCCCTTCATAAAGACAAATACTATCTTTACTACGAAAAAGATGCTCCAGGACTGTAATTCGCTCTTGTTTTTGTACTGGTTCGCACCAACCACCAGCTCTCTGTTACAGGGAAACAACAACTACTGCTTTTCCTTTCAATGCATGACTATTTTATTTTCAAGTTGGACCACTAAAATACAAAAAGTCCCTACTGAATAAATCAGTAGGGACGATATTTATCGCGGTACCACCCTAGTTGTAGACTAACTTTCCGTCTACCTCTCTTCACTGTTAACGATCAATTGACCGCTTTTTCCTCATAAAGACAAACTATCTTTATTACGAAAAAGATGCTCCAAGACTGTAATTCATGATTATCCCTGTACTGGTTCACACCAACCACCAGCTCTCTGTTACAGTAAGACTAACCACTACTGTGATCTCTTCATTGCACTTTGTTTATTCAAATGTTTTTGAAATTGAATAAGTATGATTCGTATTATAGAACGCTTTTTAAAACACTGTCAACAACTTTTTATATATTTTTTTAAAATTCCACTTTCATCCTATAATTCTTTTTGTAAATCACCCATTACAATTCCTATGCGAATTATTTCATTTTCTAGTAAATGTAAAACATATTCCTCTACTTCATACTGAACTAATAATTCTTTTATTTGTATGATTTCTTTTTCAAATAAAACGGCTTCGTGACATGTTTGTAGTAAAATAAAAAACACATTTGCAAACATTTCTTTATGCGCTTTCATACTTTCTTTTTTATGAAGCATTTCAATCAATAACTGCTTCATTTCCTCACCTGTACATTTACCATGTACACTTGAAAATGCACGAGACATAATACATAATCCTTTTTCTAATATTTCATCCATGTATAAGATAATACGTAAAAGCATTACATATTCTCTCGCAGTTATCTCACCCATTTTTGGTCGTTCTCGTAAAAATACACTGAGCCAAGCTGTCCAAAATTTTTGTTGTTCTTTTACGCTTAATGTTTTGACGTAATAGCATAAAAACTGCATAAATTTAATTTTATTTTCTTCATTTTCTAGTATGAGTAAAGGGTATAACCACTCTGTTTTTTGCTCCCAATATAGTACACATTTAATAAATACAAAGCTAAGCCACTTCAAGAAAGCTTCCCTCGTATGCGGATGTAATACTTCCAAATGTTCTATCGCATACTTAATAAAACGCTTCATTTCTGTAAATAAAGGTAAATTTATTTGCGTGTAACATAAACCAGCCCATGCATATTCCGTAATTTCATTTTGTTTTTTTAAATCTAAGTATGGTAACAAATATTTTCGGCACCATTGCTTTTCAATATGATATAGAAATGTAATATCTGCTATTAAACGAGCAAACATAAAGTTTGTTCGTTCCAAATTAACTCTTACTTGTTCTTCAAATAAAAATAAATATTCATATACATTACGATCGTATAAATGATCATATGATAACAACTTTAATAATACAGCCGTCATTTTCCCAACAGGATGCTGAATTGATTCATTGTAAAAATCTTGTTTTCCAAGCTTAAAATCCGTATCACTCTTCATAACTTGAGGAAACACTGAAAAAGCAAAGCGTTTTACAACACGTATACTATTCTCTTCTAACTCTTCTAGTCGATTACTAATTTCATATAGAAAACTACTAATTAACCAATGATAAGCAGTATTTCTAACAAATTTCTGCAATAGCGGAATAATTTTTTGGATTTGATCATTTGTCAATCCTCGGTTATTTCGCCATTCTCTAATACAAACAAACCATACTTCATTACTTATTTCTTGCACTCCTACTAATTGATATGCGAATGAAATACTCCACTCTGTATTCAATTTACATGCTTTTGATAACATCTCTAAAAAATGGCGTTGTTCAAAAACACCATCTTGCGAAAATTGCCGAACTTGCTTCATAATTTCAACATCTTTCAGCTGCAATAATCCGTCAGCTGTTACATTACAAGTAATGCTTTGCGCTGTATCCTCTTTCTTTTGTACACTGTATCGTTCAGAATGAAAATGAGGATGCTTTTGCTTCATTAACTCATACCCATTTGCCGTAGATGGACTATTTGAATCACACTTGAATAATAAGTCTAATACGAGACATGCATCAAATACCCTCTCTTCTGTAAGATGCTTTATTACAGTTCGAGTGACTTCTTCTTTTGTTTCTTCTAAACAATGTGCATAATGCCTTTTTAAAAGTTGAAAAACTTCGTGTTTATAAGTGAAATCTAAAAGAAGTCCTTCATGTAACAACCATTTCATTTTGTCATCTACACGAACAAAAATATTTTTATTCATCGCGTCAATTGCAATTCGCTTTTGAAGTACACTATTTGCTTCTATCATTTCTGTAATATAATAATCCGCTTTTTTCTCATTGTTTTCACATAAATAAGTTAGACACTCTTTTACAATTTGTATTAAAAATGCAAGATCATTTTGATGAAAATCTTTTTCTACATCTTCCTTATTTCTTTTTTTCAGTGCCGTTTGTCTTAACGACAACATTCTCAATTTTTCTAATCCGATCATCATAATTGGAACAGCATAATGGGTGATATATGGCCTCATCTTTTCGTTCCAAATTTGCTCCACATGAGAAAATGTAGATACTGGTAAGCGACTCGATTCCTCGAGTTCTATTGATTCTTGCGTATCATTTCCCCATTTTCTTACACGTTTCAACTTCAGTTTTCCATCTAAAATAAAAGTTAGTAACAATAAGGCAATTTCCTTATGCTCAGGAAAAGAACATTTTTGCAGTAACTTAGAAATCTTTTCTATAGAGCTACTATCTTTTTCAGCTGTTTCTAATAAAAAGAGTGTCCATCTTGCAAACAACAACGGATCCATCTTACTCTTCGTTTCGTTTAAGTAGTTACAAATCGTTCTCCATAATAACGGTGATATTTTAGAATAGTTTTTATAAATTAATTGAAATAATTCTTTCTGATGACTAAAAAGAAATTGTTCCACTAACCATTCTGCAAGTAATTCATCTACTTCATTATAGTTTGGCGTAAGCATAAACAAATTTTGTAATTTACCTTCTGCTTCTAACCATTCGACCCATTCATAATCATGAGCAAATTCCACAAAGTAACGAACTGTTTCAATTTTTTTAATTGATTGCTTTATGTATGATAATTGTTCCTGTTCTACTGACGGGGGAACCGTTACAATATCCCGAATACGCATTCTTTTCGTAATATAATTATCGCCCATTAATTCCGCCCAGCGTTTTACCGCTTTTACGAGGGATTGATGATTATTCACTTTATTCGGATACACAATTGGTCTTATCCCTAAATGTTCCCAGTGGTACGTATTTTCCCCTTGTGCGACAAAAGCAAATCGTCTTGTACTTGGTGGTAAACCAGTTGCTAAATATTTCATTACTGGGTCATTATGACTATATCCAACGAATAAAACGGTGTAATTCGAGAATAGATCGACTAAAAATCTTCTCGCCCACCCTTCGGTTAAGTAAGCCCTTCCAAAATCACCGTCTGTTAAAATTAAAGCCTCTTTCTCCTGTTCTACATTACCATGTATATAAGCAAGACCTTTAAATGCTCTCCCAGTCGGTAAAGCTGGAGCATAATAAACATTGATATCTCTATTTGTTTCCTTAATTGCAGTTGTAAAATGTTGATCAAAATTTGTTGTTACAATGCGGATATCTGTATCTAAAGGAAATAACCTTGGAATTGCAAAATGCAATGGATTCGGTTTTGATTTCTCTATATGAACAAGATCTCTTGCAACTTGATGTACATCTTTTGTTTTTGCAATTTTACCAAGATAATAATCATGTGGTTCTGTTATTTCACGTTTTTCGACATATAACGTTTTTGCAATTGCATCAACTAAATCATCAAAATTCGGTAAGTTTGATTTCCCTTTCATAGAAACTCCCGCTCCAACAAATAACACTAACTTTCCTTGCTCAAGGTGATCGATTAACTCATCTGGAATTTCTACTTCTGAAGTAATCCACATCCTGGATTCCCCCTTACCTAAAAATGTCATACACTCTCATTTTACTATAACATTTTTCCGTTGTTTTTATAATATTTAGACTAAATTCCGAACATGAAAAAGTTTTACGTAAATAAATCCGTTACAATGTATGAACTCCAGAATTTATTGAAAAACTATGTATAAATCGGAGGTGTGAATTTTGAATGATTTCACAGTAGTGCTTATCAAGTTTATATCGTGCATTATCGCATTTAGCATTGGGCTTGCTTTATTTTTCCCTGCAACGTTTGTTCAAATTATTTCATTCAGTCTCTTTGTTACAATCGTATCCTACATGTTCGTTGATAAAATTATTTTAAATCGAATTGGCAATACTGGTGCCATTATGTCGGATTTCTTATTAACATATTTAAGCGTATGGATTTTCGGTAATATTTTATTAGACAACTATATGCAAATTGCATGGGGCAGTATCCTTTCTGCCATCGTCTTCACTTTATCTGAAGTAATCGTTCATCGCTTCTCAAACTCTCATACAAGGCACAACAATGATAACATTCGTATTAATCGCCGCTTTGCATATGGTACGGAGTTTGCTGAAGAACAAAATATATTGGATAAAGACAAGAAGAAGTAACATTTTAATGCAGGAGCACCCTTTTTAATTATGTGGTGCTTCTTTTTTGTATATTTTCATTATGGTACGTGAAATTATATAAACGATTATTTCAAAATATCGACTTACCGACAATATTTGACGCTTTTTTCTAATAAAAAAACTACCTCTTATTTAGAGGCAGCCACTTTCAAGTCTTTTAATGCAACAACATCCGCAAACGCTCCCAATACTGCGTTATGATGTTGCACAATATCTTCAGCACGTAACACTTCTGTATTAAATGTACTATGCGCATCACTCACTAACGTTACTTTATATCCTTCACTACATGCTCTGCGCGTTGTCGTATCTACACAATACTCTGATTGCATTCCCGAAAGAATAACGTGTTCAATTCCTTTCTCTTGTAACACTTCGCTTAAGTTTGTCTTATGGAATGAATCTGGCGTCGTCTTTTCAACAATATTATCTCCTTCTTGCGGAGCGATTGCCGCATGGATTCGCCACCCATCCGTACCTTTTTCTAACGGATGGTCTTTAGGACCGTTATGTTGGACATAAATAATTGGGATATCATTTGAACGACATTCCCCAATAAGCTCTTGCAATGTTTGTAAAAACTTTTCCCCATTATGTACTGGCATTCCAGCTGTATACATACCCGCTTGCACATCAATTACGATTAACGCTTTTTTCATTTCGCACAGCTCCCTTCGTTTATATAAGCCATTGCATATTCATTATAATTGTTTGTATTCCATCATCCAACAATCTTCTAATTTCCCCTCATGCAGCTCATGTTCCTTTAAAATCTTTACTTTTTTAAATCCGCATTTTTCATAACACTTTATCGCTCGTTCATTATTTACTTTCGGATCCATTGCGATTGCTTCTGCTCCCATTTCACCCATAATGTATGTAATTGCTGCCTGAACGAGTTTTTGTCCAATTCCTTTTCCCCAATAGGCTGGTTCACCGATAAATTGGTCCATTCCCCATACATTTTGTGATTCTTTATAGCCATATAACGCTTTCCACTCTGAATCAACTGGGTACATTTGCATGTAACCAATCGGAACGGTATCAAATTCTATTAAACATCTTTTTTCATTACTGTTTGGATTATGTATAAAATGATCAAGCACCTTTTCTACAGACTGCGGATTATCTCGTCCTTCGTAATACCGCAGGACTGCTGGGTCCGTTAACCATTTAGAAACGATAGATGCATCATCTTCCATTACGTATCTAATCAATAAACCTTCTTTTTGAAAAAGCATATTATACCTCTATTATTCCTTTATATTTTTTCTTGATGTTATATCTTTCATTGCACCTACTAATGCATATGGTAGTAATGTAATCGCAAAAAATGCTGTAAATACGTTAAATTGCGGGATTGTATAGAGTGTGAACCATTCAGTGAAAAATTGAGAATTTAATATTCTATTAAAAAACTCTCCGCCTGGCCTAAAGTTTGGTGCCCACGCAGTTATTTCACACAAAATAAACAGTAACTGAACAATAAAAAATGCCCCTAGATAACGAAACCAAGTCCGTTTCCATATAGGTCGTGCATTTTTTAATATATCCCCCATCTAACCCCCTCCTTAAATATCCATCATATTAATTATACACTTTCCTCACTTTATTTGTTAAAATTTTCTATATAATTAATACTGTTGGGGGGAATACATTATGTCTAATCCTATATTTACATCCACTTTAATCATTCTTAGAGGAAACTCCGCAAGTGGTAAAACAACGATTGCAAAGCAACTACAAGAACATTTCGGACAAGGTACACTTTTAGTATCACAGGATGTTGTGCGTAGAGATATGCTTAGAGTACACGACACAATGGGGAATTTATCACATGATTTACTATTTGAAATTACAAAGTACGGAAAAGGAAAATGTGAATTTGTTATTTTAGAAGGTATATTGAACAGTAGTAGGTATGGTGAGATGTTAAAAGAATTAATTCGTTATTTTGATAAAAATGCATTTACATATTACTTTGATTTATCATTAGAGGAAACTATTAGACGACATAACACAAGGGACAAACGACATGAATTTGGTGAAGATTCCCTACAAAAATGGTATAATCCGCACGATACAATTGAGGTTGCGAGAGAAACTATTTTTACAGATAACTTTACGCAAAAAGAAATATTTGATGTGATTTTTAATGATATTAAGATATACAAATAAGACTGACATAATCAATCAGTCTTATTTACATTATGTACCTTGTATCTCGGTCTTCATTACAGAACAATCTTGACATAAATAAAAATAGATATTCATTTCCCCAAACTGGAAATCAACTACTGAAATAAGTTCACGTTCCTCGATATCTTGTGTAATTGTAGCAACATACTATTCTTCTCTACTTCTCAATACCCTTCTGTTCTACTTCCTTACCTCATTCTTAATAGTTTTTCTAAACATGATACAATTTTTATGTTTTATTACAGTTTTATTAATAAGTCATTTAAGAATCCTATTATACTTCCACTAAAAAAATAAAAGCCAGCCTCAATAAAGAGAACTGACTTCTATTTGGATCATTATAGTTACTATAAAATTTTCACTTTAACAGTTTGTCTTCCCCAATTCATAGCTTTACTTTTTGAACCCATTAATACATCAATACGATTACCTTTAATTGCGCTTCCAGTATCACCAGCGATAGCTTCTCCATAACCTTCCACCCATACTTTAGATCCTAATGGGATTACTTTCGGGTCAACTGCGATAATTCTCATATTCGGATTTGCCGTTAAATCATGCCCCATCGCAGTTAAAACGCGTCCACCATATGTACCATTTTCACTTGGATCAGCAGTATACGCTGTCGCTACTACCGTTAATTCACGTTTAGCAGACTCTATGTTGTTTTTTGATACTTCTTTCGCTCTCTCTTCTTCTTTAGCTTTTGCTATTTCTCTTGCTTTCTCTTCTTCTTTAGCTTTTGCTATTTCTCTTGCTTTCTCTTCTTCTTTAGCTTTTGCTATTTCTYTTGCTTTCTCTTCTTCTTTAGCTCTTGCTATTTCTCTTGCTTTCTCTTCTTCTTTAGCTTTTGCTATTTCTTGCRCTTTTTCTTCTTCTTTAGCTTTTGCTATTTCTTGCRCTTTTTCTYCTTCTTTAGCTTTTGCTATTTCTTGCGCTTTTTCTTCTTTAGCTTTTGCTATTTCTTGCACTTTTTCTTCTTCTTTAGCTTTTACTTCTTCTTTAACTTTTGCCTCTTCTTTAGGCTTTACCATTTCTTGCGCTTTCGGTTCTTCTTTAACTTTTACTTCTTCTTTGACTTTTGCCTCTTCTTTAGGCTTTACTATTTCTTGCGCTTTCGGTTCTTCTTTAACTTTTACTTCTTCTTTAGGCTTTACTATTTCTTGCGCTTTCGGTTCTTCTTTAACTTTTACTTCTTCTTTAGGCTTTACTATTTCTTGTGCTTTCGTTGTTTCTTTCGCTTTTGCTACTTTCTGCGTCTTTACTTCTTTCTTTTCTTTAACTGATTTTTGTACTTTCGCTACTTGCTTCGTTTTCTCTTCGGTTTTCTTTTCAGTTGGTGCTGTACTTGATAGGAAAGAAACGTTTGCATAAGCTGTTTTTCCTTTATACTCAAATTGCAGCCATCCGTCTTTTACTTGATGCGTTGATTCAATTACATCATCTTTTTTCAGTCTGCCAAGAATTTCTGATTCTGTGTTTGCTTCGGTACGTACATTTAACAAATTCGCCGTTACATGATACACATCTTTTGTAAACTCCGAACTTACAAACACTTCTTTACCGTTCAATTCAATTTTTGACCAACCATCTTCGGTATTGATGACTTTTAACTCTTGCCCATTCTTTACTTTTTCGACCACTTTTGATTCTGTAGTCGGTTTTTCACGTACGTTAAGTACATCTGCTGTTACGATTGTTTCTGCGGTAGCAGTTGAGGTAAACGCCCCCAATCCAAAAATAGTTGCTGTTGCTGCGCCAATTACTTTTTTCATATTAGCCTCCATTATATTTTTTGAATTTTATCAAATGCCTCTGTAAAATTGTATAATTTTACATAATATCAAAACATTTGCAACAGTATATTAATATTGTTTAATATACTGTTATTAAAACTCCTTACTCCAATACTATCAAATTCTTATTTCTAATTCTATATATTATAAATATCCTTATCTTTTATAAAAGCTTCATGCCCTTCTTCACACTAAATAGTTGTTGCAATTCCCGCCAAAAATAAACTTACGATTGCTAAAATTTTAGTAGCGACTATAGCACCTCTTAAATGAAACTTATAATCTTTATATCCCTTCATTCCTTCTGTACTAGGAATCACAACAAACCTCGGAGTAATCCAGCAAAAAATTAGCCAATCAATTATAAATAAATCTACTAAATTAAAAATCATTAAAATACCAAAAGTGTGTAAATAAGCATCAATATACAATAATTTTTCATGCTTATGTAATATATATGTAGAAACGAAAGGACAACTGAAAAGAATAGCATTATATACAATATTAAAGTAAATGGTTTGCTTTTTTTCATGAATCGATTTTGGAAAAACTACTTTTTGAATATCTTTCGGATAATCAGTTAATGAAAGTCGAGGATTATAATATAAGGACCCTAAAATCATAACGGATAGTACAATAGACATGATGACACCAACGTACATCATTTGCTCAAATTGATTCATATGCTTCATTCACCCTTTTCTGTAATTACTATGTTGATCATTTACTTAATTACATATTGTATGTACGTACATAATCAAAAATTAACAACTAGCTTTAACAACTAGCTTTAACACCAAAGCAAAATTGTTGCAATGCAAATGCAAACTTAATACAGTGGAAGCCTAATTGCTACAGATAGGATGGATGAAACCTATGAAAATTGAACATATCGTAATTTGGGTAAATGACTTAGAATGAATGCGTGATTTTTATATGAAATACTTTACTCTATAGCCATTCTTTCAATTTTACTTCATCCAACATTACAACCCCTTCTCATGATCTTTCACAATATATTCGCTCGTTTTTCACAAAAGGTTCATTTTACATGAAAATTTATTTATTACAATAAAAATATAAGGTATATTTTTAAGAAAAGGAGGATTTCAAGAATGAATCAAGAGGATAAAATTTACGCTGAAAAGGTGTTGAAAAATCTATTCATCGGATCACAAGTTGATGGATTACAATTTGGTATTTCTCCAGGCGCTATAAAGATTCATTTCACAAACTTTCACGACTCAGTTGATTATGACGGACAATTATATATCAATATCGAATCAAAATGGTGTTTATTTAATAAACCTCAAAAAAGATACCCATTAAATGAAGATGAATTTGAAGTTTATTCTGGGGAAGAAGAATATGAAAGAATATTTAAGATAAGAAGACAAAAAGTTACCGATATACAACTTGGCTTAGAAAGCCCTCATTTAATTATTACATTAGATAGTGGACAAATTATTTTTGTAAATGGTTTTCATGATTATTATGAATGTTGGCAATCTGGTGTTCTATGTGAGCAATGGCTTGTAGTCGCTGCACCTGGGAATGAAATCGCCACTTGGGCTCCCGATGAGTTTATCGATAAATAAACTGTCTTCACGAAGAAGAACCGAAGATATTTTATGAACTACATAACTATTTCTATTACACTTAAACGAATGACCATTTTACTTTAATAGAACTCACTTTATTAAAATTGAAAGGATGATAATGATGGCATGTGTCCATGATTTTGGAATAATTGACGATTTTACTTCTCAAAAAAATTACGAAGATTATACACCAGAGAAATATCATTGTATTTCTGTTGATGATGATATTATCAGTAGCTTAAATCGAAATTTATCAATTATGAAAACCTACTTTCATACAGTCAAAAATCAGGAATACGGTTTAGCTTATTACGGTATTACAATTATCCCGCCTGAATCATTAGCAATATTCTATGAAACAGTTACATCTTCAAAGTTCTTCAAAAATTCTGATGAGCTGATTGAGTTAGCTTCAAAAATTGAACAAGCTACAACAGAACAAAAGTACATGATCCATTATGGGGTTTAAGTGTAATACAAAAAAAGCTTAGGATTTCTCCCAAGCTTTTTTTGTATTGTACTAATAATATTTATTCCTTAGTCATTTAGTTAATGCTTGAACCTATGCCCTCACTTTTTACAAGTGAGAGCGCCAATATTAATCTAAATAAGCGTCTCATTTCCAATCTTCCAGCTAAACCATCTCCCGTGTCCTTCTGTTTCTCCAACCGTTTCACGATATTCGTTTCCGTTAATATAATAATCAATATGAAGGTCACGATCCCACATATTGTTATACAGGTGGAATACATCACGTTTTGCGCCGATTTCTTGTATTTGTTTTTCTAATTTATGTTTAACTTGTTCTGGTATTTGATTTGCGACGTGTGTATGGAAAATACAAATAACAGCTTCTTCACTTATTTGTTCAATAATAGATGATAATAGCTCTACACCGTCTCCTTCTATGAATTGGACAGATTCATTTTTCACTAAAGATGCAGCTTGATCAAACATCTCAAGCCTTTCTTTATGTTCTGGCCAAATTAAAGCACGTAACCATAAATAATCTTCCTCATTATGTAAATCATTCACATGTAAGTCCAGTCCGATTCTTTCTACGACAGATGGGCTTTCTTTTAGAAAATGCGGTACATTCTCCCCTCTTATTTCAGAAGTTACATGCACATTTGAATTTATATTTCCGTACATTTCATCCGTCCCGTACGAATAACGATATTGGTCCCAGAACAGTTGCAACCCAGAACTTGTCCCAATTTCAATTAACGCTAACGGCTTCTTCACTTTGTTAAATATGTAGCAGAAACTTGGGTATAAGTATGCGCACCGTCTTACTTCATTTGTTTGAACGAGTTTCGTTTGTAACAAAGTAATGATTTCTTCTCGGTACTCTTTACAGAAATCTTTAAAATGATTAAAAGCTTTATCTAAATTTGTATCAGCATTTTCAACTAAACTACTATAATACGTTTTAAATGATGTTCTTTCCCTGCTAGCAATAAATAATGTACTGCACCTAATAGTAAGTTTGGGACTGGTTGACCTACCTGAGCATAGGACGATAGTGTAAGTACTTCCTCATCTTCAGCAATTTTCATTGATAAATATTCATATAAATCACTTGACCCTTTACATTCCTTTATTGAAAAGTTTCGAAATAAGTTTGAAATTTGTTCTTTTGTACACATTAGAGTCCCTCCTTTTTTTCAGAATAATCTTACCATTACAGAAAGAATAATCCCATAAAAAGGTACTCGATTTAGTCACTTAAGGATACGTAAGCTTTTTCGAGATAATTTCAAACTGTAATTTTTTTCTATTTACCACCTTAAAAGAGCTTGTTAAATAAGATTTTTAGCGAATAAAACGTTAAATAGTTTAAAATTATCAGATAACACTAGATATTTTAGTCTATTAATTATTATAATAGAGTATGAGATGGTTATATAATTGAGACAAAAAAGGTATACACCTAGGTGGGGCCTAGGCGGTGTTTCTCTTTTACGGCTTAGACATAGAAAACACCTACACTTTTTTGCCAATATAGGGGATGGAGAGATTATCATGAGCAACATGCAGCAAAAAACAGACGTTATCTTAATTGGTGCAGGAATTATGAGTGCAACGTTAGGCTCATTACTAAAAGAATTAGCACCTGAATGGGAAATTAAAGTTTTTGAAAAACTCGCAAGTGCCGGGGAAGAAAGCTCTAACGAATGGAATAATGCAGGTACAGGGCATTCTGCGCTATGCGAACTGAACTATACTTCCGAAAAATCTGACGGATCTATAGATATTGGTAAGGCTGTAAAAGTGAATGAGCAATTCCAGCTTTCAAGACAATTTTGGGCATATCTTGTAAAAAGCAAATTAATTCGTAATCCACAAGATTTTATTATGCCACTACCTCATATGAGTTTAGTACAAGGGGAAAAAAATGTTGAGTTTCTAAAAAACCGTTTTGAAGCGCTTTCAAAAAATCCACTGTTTCAAGGAATGGAATTTTCCGACGCTCCTGAAACATTAAAAAAATGGCTTCCACTCATTATGGAAGGCCGTACATCTAATGAACCGATGGCGGCAACGAAGATTGACTCTGGAACAGATGTTAACTTCGGTGCATTAACACGTATGTTGTTTGATTACTTAAAAACGAAAAATGTCGAGCTAAACTACAAGCATAGTGTTGAAAATATTAAGCGCACGAAAAATGGTTTGTGGGAAGTGAAAGTACACGATATGAATAGTGGTAAAATTGAGCATCATACTGCTAAATTCGTCTTTATTGGCGGTGGTGGCGGTAGTCTACCTCTACTTCAAAAGACTGGTATCCCTGAATCAAAGCATATCGGTGGATTCCCAGTAAGTGGACTATTTATGGTATGTAAAAACCAAAAAGTTGTAGAGCAACATCATGCGAAAGTATACGGTAAAGCTAAAGTTGGCGCTCCGCCAATGTCTGTACCTCACCTTGATACGAGATATATAGATAATAAAAAAGCTTTATTATTCGGACCATTCGCAGGGTTCTCACCTAAATTCTTAAAAACTGGCTCAAATCTTGACTTAATCGGTTCTGTAAAACCGAATAACGTCTTAACGATGTTAGCTGCTGGTGTAAAAGAAATGGGACTTACAAAATACTTAATTCAGCAAGTTATGTTATCGCACGAAAAACGCATGGAAGAATTACGCGAATTCATTCCGAACGCGAAAAGTGAAGATTGGGATATTGTAGTTGCTGGACAACGTGTACAAGTAATTAAAGATACTGATGCTGGCGGTAAAGGAACACTTCAATTTGGTACAGAAGTAGTAAGTGCAGCTGACGGCTCAATCGCCGCATTACTAGGCGCATCACCAGGTGCTTCTACTGCTGTTCACGTCATGCTTGAAGTATTAGAAAAATGTTTCCCAAGCCGCATGGTAGAATGGGAAGAAAAAATAAAAGAAATGATTCCTTCATATGGCATTTCACTAACTGAAAATCCAAGGTTGTTCCAAGACCTACACACTTCTACAGGTCGTACGCTTGGATTAAATGAAAAAGAAACAGTTCATAACTAATGAAGAAATAAAAAACGTCCGATATATTCGGACGTTTTTTCGTTACTAGAAATTATATTTATCAATATTCTCTTTCGTAAATACAACCCGCTCTGGCAATACAATAATTCCATTTCCTTCTGCCTCATAATCATAACCTTGGATGGAGTTTGGCTCTACTTTCACTTTTCCGATTCCTTTTACTTCAAAACTATCCCCTACTTTTAACTTCTTCCCTTTTACTACTATTTCATTTGCTACATACGTTGCGAGTGCACCTTGTTGTTTTACATCCCATAATCCAAATTGTTGTACTGTTCCTCGTTTTACGTAATCACGCATAACGTTTGGTGTAGAGAAGCCAGTTACAACAACTTTTTTATCCATTTTCAAGTTTTCAGCTGCTTGTGCCATCGCTGGTAGTGCCGTTGCATCCGGGCAAATGACTGCATTAATATCTGGATACGTTTTTAATATGTTCTCCCCTACTGATAACGATTTTTGCGCATTATTTTCACCGTACTGCGTCGTTACAATTTCCCAGTTCGGATATTTCTTTTTAATAATTTCTTTCGCTTTCGTTACCCATTGGTTTTGATCCGTTACTGTTGGACTAGAATAAAAGAAAGCTACTTTTCCTTTATCTCCAATTTGCTTGGAAGTCATTTCAATTAATAAGTTAGCAAGTTGGTCTGGTGTCCCTTGACTTATATAAAAAGAACGGTCTTTCGGATTCACATCAGAATCCCACGTTAAGACAGTCATTCCTTTTTTCTTAGCACGCTGCAGTGATTGCGATAAACCATCAACTGATGTAGAGGAAACCATAAGTGCATCATAGTTTTGATTAATGAAATTATTTATATACTTTACTTGCCCTGATACACTCGCTTCAGACGGCCCATCATATTTCACTTGTACGCCTAGCTTATCTCCCATCTCCTTTGCTCCTTCACCGCCCGATGTAAAGAAGCCAACTCCAGTTAATTTCGGGATAAATGCAAATTTCACATCATCTGCTTTTTTCTTATCTGCCGTTTGACTGGAACAAGCGATTAAACCAATTAAACAAATACATACGATCAATACAATCCCTAGTTTTCTCTTCATGACATTTCCCCCTTATGCAAATTCCGTCTTTTCCCTGCTAAGAATTGATGTAATTTGAAATGTCTCATAATAACTGAAAGAATAAGGATAATACCTATTACTACATTTGATTGTTCATTTGTTAAACCTGTCATTTGTAGGCCATATTGCATAAGGCCTATAAAAATACTCGCTAGTACAGTACCAATAATACTTCCTTTTCCTCCCGTAATAAGTGTCCCGCCTAATACGACTGCTGTAATGATTGGTAATATTGTTTCACTTCCCATATCAGCACGTGCGGAACCGAAATATGCAGTTAAGAAAGCACCCCCTAATCCACCTCCTAACCCAGAAAGTATGTAAGCAATGATTACTACTTTCTTCGTCTGAATCCCGGTGTATTTTGCTGTATTTTCGTTCGCTCCTGTTAATTGTACGTGGCGTCCATATATCGTTCGGTGAAACAAAATCGTGCATACAATTGTTAATGCGATAAGAAGCCATAATAAGTTAGGTATTCCTATAAAACTACCATTTGCTAGTTGTACATAAGCATCAGGTAAACCACTTATCCCTTCATATCCAGAAGCACCCGCCCCTCCTGAAATGACGAGTGCAATTCCTCCATATAAAAACATCGTTCCGAGTGTAACAACTAGTGGTTCTACATCTGTCATTTTTATAATGAATCCATTTAAAGCTCCTGCTAAGCAACTGACTATAAGTGCCATTATTACTGCTAATAAAATATGAATCCCATTCATCCAAAGTACACCAATTAAAATCGAAGTTAGCCCCATAATAGATCCTACAGATACGTCAATTCCTCCTGTTACAATAACGAAAGTCATTGGAATCGCTGCGATTGCTATAAACAGAAAATCATTTGTACTAAAAAGGAGATTTCTAATATTTAAAAAATCACGATTTATAAAACTAAAGAGAATGAATTCTATAAGAAGTAATACGATTAGAACACCTTCCCATCTGTAAAAATACTTCATAGATTCATCCTCCTCTCTACTTTCCACTTCTTCATGACACTATCTAGTATGATAATAAGTAATAGTAAAAAACCCGAAATAGCATTATTCCAAAATGCTGGTATTTTTAAAAAGACGAGTGAACTGCTTATTGCTTCTAAAAATAATGCTCCTAATGCGGCTCCAAATATAGAACCGGTTCCTCCTTTTAGATGAATTCCTCCTAGCACAGCAGCTGCGATCACCTGTAGTTCTATTCCTGTACCAGTTTGATTTGGAACGAACCCGATATTCATAACAAATATGCAACCAGCGATTGCCGCACTTATGCCCGATATAATAAACGCATTTATCTTTACTTTATTAACAGGTATCCCAATGAGCCTCGCACCATCTTCATTGTCACCTACCGCATAGAAGTATCTTCCGTATGGTACCTTCCTTAAAAAGAAGTATAGTAGTAATAAAATAATAAGAACACCCCATACAATTATCGGCAGACCAAGTATGACGATAGATGAAAGTTTCTTAAAATTATTTGGAGTATCTTCAATCCACTTCCCGCCTGTGAAGATTAACATTGCACCTCTAACAATTCCTAACATCCCTAATGTCATAATAATGGCTGGTACCCGAAACTTTGCAACTCCAATCCCGTTTATGAAACCGATAATAGCACCAAGCATTATAGCAGCAAGTATCGACAAGACTGCACTATATCCGTTCGTTAATAACATCCCGCAAACTGCCGCGCTTAATCCCATAATTGAGCCAACTGATACGTCTATATTTTTCGTAAATAAAACGAACGATTGGCCAATTGCTAGAACGACTAAAATAACGCTTGATTTCATCATTAACGATAACGAGTTAAACTGAACAAAACTAGGATTTATTATCCCGACCATGGCTATATAAATTAGTAGTAACAGTATGATAGACGTTTCATGCATTTTTAACATACGTTTCATTTCGCTACACCTCCGTTTGCAAGGCGTGTAACTTCATTCACACTCAGTTGTTCTTTTTCCATATGAGAAACAAATCGTCCATTTCTCATTACATATACACGGTTTACTAATTGAACAATTTCTTCAACATCTGAAGAGATTAATAAAATTGCAAGCCCTTCCCTTTTCATTTTTTCTATCGTCTCATACACTTCAAGCCTTGCTTTCGCATCAATTCCGCGAGTCGGTTCATCAAGAATAATAATTTTCGGATTACATGCGAGATACTTCGCAAGTACGACTTTTTGCTGATTTCCTCCCGATAAAGATGCGAGTTCTTCATTCATATTCTGTACAACAATTCGGAATTGTTCTATAAAAAAATTAACTAAAGCGCTTTCTTTTTCTTGATTTATAAAAAAGCGCTTATTTTGCTGTAAACTTGCTGCTGCAATATTTTCTTTAACAGAAGCCATTGAGAAAATTCCATTCCTCGCCCTATCCTCTGGCACATAAACTAGTCCTTCGTCTAGCCTTTTATGCAAAGAACACGTATCAATTGATTTTCCATCTAATAAGATAGACCCTGATTTTATAGTTTTCAATCCAAATATCGCTTCTGCTAATTCCGTTCTGCCAGATCCTATAATGCCAGCAACACCTACAACCTCTCCCGCATGTACAGTGAATGATATATTTTTGAATGCGTGACCATTTATATCAACCACTTCTAATATTTTTTTCGTCCTTGCTGTCTCTTGAACTACTTCTATTTTCTCTTTCTGTTTATATCCTTTTGGCAATAGTCCCTCCATTAGCATGTCATATGTATAGTCACATACATCACCTTGACTTACAATCATTCCATCACGTAGTATTGCTACTTTGTTGGCAATTTCAAAGATTTCTGGAAAACGATGCGTAATATAAATCATCCCAATTCCTTTTTCTTGTAAACTTTTCATCAACACAAAAAGACTCTTAATTTCGTGTGTTGTTAATGTCGATGTTGGCTCATCTAGAATAAGAATCTCAGCTTCTCTTATTAATCCTCTAACGATTTCTACTAACTGTTGCTGCGCAATGGATAATGATGCTCCTAACTCATAAAGGTCAATATCCCACCCTAGACTGTTAATCAATTGCTGAATCTGTACTCTTAGTTTCTTTTTCTTTTCTTTTAACCCGATACATATATTTTCTTCAATAGTCATATGCGGAAAAATGAGTGGTTCTTGCGGTATTAAATAAATACCTTTTCTATGTGCTTCTGACGGATTTGAAAACTGTTGCTTCATTCCTTTTACATACATCTCTCCATCATCATACGAATATAACCCCGTTAATATTTTCATTAATGTTGATTTCCCGGCGCCATTCTCCCCCACTAAAGCGTATATATCTCCACGCTCTACTTGTAAGTTCACTTCTTTTAATACAAGTTGATTTAAAAACGCCTTACTCATTTTCTTTATTTGTAATAAAGGTACGTTCTCCACATGATGTCACCTGCCTTTATCCAGAACATTTTTTGAGAAAATGATTATTTGTTCTACTTGTTTTGTAGCATTGTATATTCCTTTTTTTATATCTAGAACACTTTTTTCTACGTACAATTAATCGTTTCAACTGGAATAAACAAAATATGTGGCACATATGTTTAAGGAGTGGTCAATTGTTGAAAGGGATGAAGAGTATGACACAGCTGAACTTTGAAGAGAATTTATTAACTAAAGTAGCTTGGTACTATTATAAAGACCAATTAACACAACAGGAAATTGCTTCACTTCTTCACATTTCAAGAAATAAAGTTGTCCGGTTATTAGATAAGGCACGCAGTGAAGGTATCGTTACATTTCACGTAAAAGGAACTGGTTTACACTGTTTAAGTATTGAGCGTGACCTAATGAAAAAATTCCACTTAAAAGATGCTTTCATTATCCCTACTCCAATAGACAATTATCACGCTTCTCTCGGAAAAGCCGCTGCACAATATTTAGAGACTCATCTCCAACAAGGTGATTTACTCGGCATCGGCTGGGGTGAAACAATAAGTAAAATGCTAGAAAACATTCATTTTGAAAGTTCTATTAATCTTTCATTCGTAACGCTAACAGGCGGAGTAAACCACTATCTCCCAAGAAAACAAAACTATTTACACTACATGCAAGGTGATCTTCATATTATTCCTACTCCTTTTCTAGCATCTTCTACTGAAATGGCACAAAGTATTTTATCAGAACCAAGCGTGAAAGATATGCTTCATGTCGCTTCACTTGCACATACGGCAGTTGTCGGTATTGGCGGGTTATCTCAAGACGCTACGATTGTAAAAGAAGAAAAATTAACGCTACGTGAAATGACATATATTCGAAGTCAAAACGGGGCGGGCGATATTTTAGGACAGTTTTATAATACGAATGGTGATTTATTAGAGCTCTCGCATCATAATCGTCTAATTGGCACACCACTTACGATTCTTCGCAGTATGAAGCATGTCATTGGTGTGGCTGGAGGTACTCAAAAGATAGATGCCATTTATGGGGCTTTAAAAGGGAAATTTATTCATACATTAATTACTGATGAAGAAACTGCGCTCTCCTTATTAAGAAAGGAAGGTGATTCTTAATGTCTACTTTATTAGCTTTCGATGCTGGTACAGGAAGCATTCGAGCTGTTCTTTTTGATTTACAAGGCAATCAAATTGCAGTAAGCCAAAAAGAATGGGTTCATAAAACTGATCCTCGTTACCCCGGTTCTATGAATTTTGATGTAAAAGCAAACTGGCAACTCGTACAACAGTGTACGAAAGAAGTTCTACAAAAAAGTAATATACTTCCTTCTTCTATTCAAGCTATTAGCGCTACAAGTATGCGAGAAGGTTTTGTTTTATATGATAAAAATGGGCAAGAAATATGGGCATGTGCAAATGTTGATGGCCGTGCATCCGCTGAAGTTAGTGAGCTAAAAGAAATCCGCTCACATCTTGAAGAAGATTTATACAGAAAATCTGGGCAAACTTTTTCATTAGGTGCTTTACCACGTCTACTTTGGATTAAAAAACATGAACCAGAAATCTATTGTAATATCCACTCCTTTACGATGTTAAACGATTGGATTTTGTATAAATTAAGCGATGTACTGCAAATCGACCCTTCCAACGGTTGTACGTCTGGAATCTTTGATTTACAAAATAGAAATTGGGATAACGATGTCGCTAAAGAGTGTGGTATAACTTTGCCATTTTCACCAAAAGTAAATGAGGCTGGTACAGTAATCGGAAACGTTACAAAAGAGTGTGCAGCATTAACTGGATTACTGGCAGGAATTCCTGTCGTCGCTGGCGGCGGAGATGCTCAAATGGCATCACTCGGAACTGGAGTCGTGAAACCAAATCAAACATTAATATGCGGAGGCAGCTTTTGGCAACAAGAAGTAAATATTACAGAACCAATTACAGATCCATATGCTGCGATTCGTGTAAATTGCCATGTCATTTCGAATCTATGGCAATATGAAACAATCGCTTTTTTCCCTGGTCTTGTTATGCGCTGGTTTCGAGACGCTTTTTGCCAAGAAGAAAAAAAGCTCGCTGAAAAACTCGGTGTAGACGCTTATGAATTATTAGAAGAACAAGCGAAAGACGTACCTGTCGGTTCATATGGTATTATCCCTACTTTTTCAAACGTTATGAACTACATTTCTTGGCGTCATGCCGCACCTTCATTCTTAAATTTAAGTTTAGACGCTGACAAATGCGGAAAAAAGGAACTGTTCCGTGCTATTGAAGAAAATGCGGCCTTCGTTACACTTGGAAACTTAAAACTAATTGAAAATCTTACTGATACATTCCCTTCTGAAGTTGTTTTTGCTGGCGGTGCCGCTAAAGGGAAACTATGGCCACAAATTCTATCAGACGTACTCGGCATTCCTGTAAAAGTACCAGTTGTGAAAGAAGCAGCTGCTTTAGGAACTGCGATTGCTGCTGGAGTTGGCGCTGGAATATATACATCTATGGAAGAGGCTGCCGAACAATTTTTACAGTGGGAAAATACATTTGAACCAATCACGGAAAATCACGAGCTATACAAGGAATTCTATGAAACATGGAAAACCGTGTATAACAGTCAGCTCACTTTAGCTGATAAAGGACTTACAACACATATGTGGATTGCGCCAGGTGCACTGTAACTCATTTACATAAAGGAGTGAACTGTATGTTAAAAGCGAATGAAAATGATTTCTCCTATCGCTTCGGTGATAACGGGCCGAAATATTTAATACAAGGCCCGAATATTGATCTTGGTCTTGTTGTCATTCAGCCTGGGCAAGAGTTTCAAAATCACTATCATACAACGTGTGAAGAAGTTTTTTATGCGTTAGAAGGTGAAATAGACTTCTATGTAAATAACGAAAGAGTTCCGATTAAACAAGGTGATGTCCTGCAAGTTCGCCCTCATGAATCTCACTATCTGATTAACCATTCTGATAAACCTTTTAAAGCTGTTTTTATAAAGTCACCACATTTACCAAATAAAGATACGGTACAAACGGAAAATCCAACATTAACGAAGGAGTGATTTCGAATGACTTGGGGATTTAAAAATCGATTAAATACAATTTTACCTGATGGTAGAGCGGTTATGTTAGCAATAGATCACGGATATTTCTTAGGACCAATTCACGGACTAGAACAACCACTTGAAACAGTAAAAAACTTACTTCCTTATACAGACTCCCTCTTTTTAACGCGCGGTGTACTTAGCTCCTGTATTCCTGAAAACTGCAGTACACCGATGGTTATGCGTGTATCTGGCGGCGCTACTGTCGTTGGTAAAGATTTAGCGAATGAAACAATTGTTACACCTGTAAAAGAAGCAGTGAAGCAAAACGCAATTGGCGTTGGCGTTTCTGTTTTTGTCGGATCAGACTATGAAACACAAACTGTTTCGAATCTCGCAAATGTAGTTTCTGAAGCTCACGATTACGGCCTACCAGTACTCGGTATTACCGCAGTCGCAAAGGAATTACAAAAACGTGAAGCTCGCTTTCTAGCACTTGCTTCCCGCGTATGTGTTGAAATGGGTGCTGATATTATTAAAACGTATTACTGCGAAGGATTCGAAAAAATAACGAGCACATGCCCTGCCCCAGTTGTCATCGCGGGTGGCCCAAAACTAGATTCAATCGAAGACGCATTAAACATTACGTACAATGCACTGCAAGAAGGCGCGATCGGAGTAGACATGGGCCGAAACATATGGCAATCTGAGCACCCAGCTGCGATGATTCAAGCAATACATGGTATTGTGAAGAATAGATTGAATGTGAAAGAGGCGCTTGAACTTTATGATGATGTGAAGAATTAATGTAAAAAGACAGACTATTTATTAGTCTGTCTTTTTTGTTAAAATAAAGTAAAGGAGGAATGATTATGCGAAGAATGACTTTCGAACGTCCTACCGATCATTACGATGAACGCTTATACTCTATTGATGAAAAAATTTGCGCCCTATTAAAAGAACGAAAAGAACTTTCAGGTGATGACCCAGGTTTTCCACATGATGAAGCGATTTATAAATGGGCTAAGCAATACGAATTTTATCCAGACTATCTAAACTCATTATTCTCTTCCATGATGGATGAAGAAGAATTTAAACCTCGCGTTGAACCAACTGGCTTCAAAAAACATGTACCTGTTTTTAAAACTTATGAACATAATGGCGTCATGTATACTGTAACTTTTATTCGGCAATATGCAAATGCTAGTGTAGTTTATTTATATAGCGATTGGGATTCCACGGATGAAGATTTTATTGAAAATAAGCCTCATAGTTTCTTCCAATTATCAATAGATGATACATACGATTGCTGGTCAGAAGGTGGTGGTGGCACCGATGGACATATGAATCATCAATTCGTTATATCTCCTGTCCTTCCTGATAATTTGTCTGGAATAAGCTTACGATTTAAAGAACTCAGTATCCCGTTTAGGAAAGATCAAGCTGTGCTTGAATTTGAAATTCAGATAGACAAATAAGGTGAGACTATAATCAATCCACAAATAGTAAGATAAATAAGGTAATAAAATAAACAAGCCCCTTTCCAAACTGGATAAGGGGCTAAATATACACCTTCAAATGATTACTCTTGGTGATTACTATTAAGCTTTGAAATTTTCTTACCTTCTCTATAATCAAGACAAGACACTTCAATTAATAAGCCATTAAATACTGTAAAATAAAAACCATAACTACTACCTCGCATCGAATAAGGTTCCTTATCTATTTCAATGCCGCCTGCTACTAAACGATTATACGCTTGATCCACTTCATTTGTAGTTTCCACTAAAAAACCAATATGAAAAGCTTCCGGATACGTAACTTCCTTATTCCCTTTAAATGCTTTTGGATCACTTAGCACAAGTATAAATCCACTCTCATCACTCATAACTACAAGTGCTTTCCCTTTTTGTTCCAAAAATTGAAAATCAAAAAATGTTTCAAAGAAATGTCTCGCTTCTGATAAGTCATCAACACATAAATTTAAATGATTCAGCTTCATGTACTCATCTCCTTGTAAACAGAAGGGATATAGACTCATTTTCATAACCCTTAAATATGTAAGGCAAGATATTCAAGCGTTCCATCTAAGACTATGCTTTATAAGTCTAATATTTTTTTCTATATCCTAGAACATTTTTTTAATGAATGAAAGATTTCCTATCATTTACATCCCCCAGTAATAAAAAAGAGGATACATGTTTGCTTCTACAACATGTATCCTCTGCTTGTATATTAAGACTGTTGATAAGCCGATTTCGATGATTTCACATAATAAACTGCGTGATCCACATTAATAATATGATCTGGTTTTGGTTTACCACGGCCTGCTCTATGTCCAGCTAAGTGTTCTTCACTTGTTTCCCAGTTTTTCCATGCTTCTTCAGATTCCCAGCGAATCATTACGACAACTTCTTCGTCGCCGCGTCTTACTTTTTTCACGAGAACACTTAAATCGATAAAGCCTTCAAATTTTTCAATAATACCTTCTCCAGTGAAACGTTCTACAACTATATTTGATGTACCTTCTTTTACTGTAAATGTTTTCGTTTCGATAAACATATATCCCACTCCCTCTTTGTAATACGAATACTAGTATGCTTCTATTATAATTGATTATGATAATTATTTTCAATTGTAAAGTTTTAATTTTTTGAATTATGCTGATTTCTTTTCTATCGCCTCATCTAAAAATTTGAAATATGGAAGTAACATCCCTATTAAAGATGTAACACATATAATTGCACCGATGATTACATATAGCGCTCTTACTCCCCACATTTCACTCAATATTCCCCCTACTAACACACCTAATGGCATAGCGGATCGTATAAAAAATAAACGCACTGAAAATACTTGTCCCATCATATTATTTGGGACGGTTTGTTGGCATATTGTCGTGTTATGAACATTGAAAAATGCAATACAAATCCCTGCTATTACTTCAATTATTATTGCAATGACAATACTATGATTGAACCCTAATGAAATGTATGTGAGCCCCCCTATAAACAATCCTCCAAGCATAAGTATACGCCGGCTTTTATATGTTACTTTTCCGACTAATACTGAGCCAATTACGTAGCCAAGTGGAAAACCTGCCATGAAATAGCCGTACTCTGCATATCCCGCTGACAGCTCGTCTTTTATATAAGGAAGATTTGTGACCATCGTTACCCCTACTCCAAACTGCACGAAAGTAAGAAATATAACGAGCCAAACGATGATTGGTTTTGTAAAAAAATATGTAAAACCTTGAAGAAATTGTTCTAGCCACGTTTTTCTTATATCTGTTGTAGTTCTCTTTTCTTTTATATAAAGTAAGAAAGCACCACTAACAAATAGACAAATACATACAAAAGATAATGTAAATTCTGTTCCAATGTAATGAATTACTACTCCACCTAATACTGGCGCAAGAAACATCATAAGGCGAGTCATTCCATCAATGTACGCATTTGCGTCTTGAAGTTGTTCTTGACTTACAATGCTCGGTGTAATTGCCTGACTCGCAGGTGTATAAAGAGGTGTAATAAGTCCCACTACAATTTGAACAACATAAATGTGCCAAACTTCTATACTACCCGAAACTAGCATCATCAAAGGTAATAAGAATACGGACGCTCGTATCCATTGTGAAAAAATCATAATCCACTTCCGGCTCCATTTATCAATAAATGGGCCACTTATTAATTGCAGTATGAGTGATGGGATGAAATATAATAGCCACATACTACTTAAAGCCATTTCCGATCCTGTTAACTCATATACTAGAATTGAATTACATAACGTTCCGAAAGCCCCTCCTAATTCTGAGATTGCACTCCCAATCCACATAAAAAAGAACGAACGATTTTTCAATATATTTTTCAATTTCACACACCAACTTTTCTTTTATATTCCTCCCTTTATGTACATTCTCGTTGCATATTATCTATTTAAAAATGCTTCTAATTCTTTTGCTAACGACTGTACTACTTTCTTCCTTAATACATACTTTCCGTCATGTATATCAACTAACTTCGCTGCACGTAACAATTTCAAATGATGGTGTACTGTCGATTTACCAAGCTGCAATCTTTCCGTTATTTCCTGTAATGTACGTTCTTTTTCAAACAACATTTTTACAATTCGCAATCTCGCTTCATCCCCAAGAGCCTTATGTTTTTGAACTAAAAAATAATTCGGTTCATACGGATCTTCAGGATGAATGCTTTCATTCGCAACTGGGTAATGAAATACTTTCGTATCATCAATATCTGCTTCAATATTCCACGGTCTGTACGTCATTTGCGGAATAAGAAGTACGTGATGAATACTTGGCTCTGGCATATAGTTCACTCCGCCAGTCGCCCACTCGACAAACTCTTCCGGCTTCATCTTTTTATTCATTTCATTTTTTGCTTCATAATCTCGTTTTAATATAGAAAGTACTTCCTCCTCTTTCTTAATTACACTCTCATACCAACCTGTCATAACAGCGATTAAATGAGATTTCAGCACTTGTACATCTACATCACATATAAAGCTAATATAAGTAGAAAAAAACGGATGATCATCTGTTAGTTCCTTTAGTTCGTGTATTGCACATACAACTCCCGTTGCAGCTAAACGTCTTTTCTCTTCATATTTCTCTCCTAAAAACGGTAAACATATAAATTTCAAATCCTCTTCTGAAAGTGAATCAATTTTAAAATTAAACTGCGATAAGTCCTGAAAATCCTCTTCATACAATAACTGAAGCAATGCTTTCCACGTATTATGTTCTTCTACAAACTGTAAGTGTTCTCTCATCTCATTTGTTAATGATTGTCTAATTCCTTCCCATTCACTTTCAGTCTTTTCAAGTGTATTAATTAACCTTTTATGAGTAATTGCTGCAATGCCAAGTGCACATTCGAAAAGTATCGAATATTTCACCTGAACGTTGTATGTTTCCCTCTTTCTACTCGTTATGTGATAGACCTCCATTTTTATCCCCTCCTTGTTTGCTATGTATTAAATTCTATTTTTATCGAATTTCACCTTCTATATTTTTAGAATTTATAAAAATATAAATTAAACCACATTCATTCTAAATTAAGAAGAATAAGAGCTTTTTTATATACAAATAATAAAGCTCAAGGAGTGGTTGACATGCATTTCATATTAAATATGTTAGGGATTTTCGTTGTCATATTAATCGTTTTCTTATGTTCACCTAACAAAAACCATATAAAATGGAGACCAATTGTAATTCTCATCATATTGGAGCTTTTTATTACGTGGTTTATGTTAGGCACGAAGCTCGGCAGTATTATCATTAATAAAATTGCGTCATTTTTCAGTTGGCTACTGGCATGCGCGAACGAAGGTATTCGATTTGCATTTCCTTCCGCTATGGACAGTCCACACATTGATTTCTTCTTTAGTGCATTACTGCCTATCATCTTTGTTATTACTTTTTTCGATATTCTTTCGTATTTCGGAATCTTAACTTGGATTATTGATAAAGTAGGTGCGGTTATTTCAAAGATTTCTCGTTTACCAAAGTTAGAAAGTTTCTTTTCCATTCAAATGATGTTTTTAGGAAACACTGAAGCACTTGCAGTTGTTCGTGATCAATTATCTGTTTTAAAAGAAAATCGTTTGTTGACTTTTGGAATTATGAGTATGAGTAGCGTTAGCGGATCCATTCTTGGCGCTTATTTATCAATGGTACCAGCTACATATATTTTCAGTGCAATCCCTTTAAACTGTATTAATGCATTAATTTTAGCCAATGTATTAAATCCTGTGGAAGTTACGAAAGAAGATGATGTCGTATATACACCTTCAAAGCATGAAAAAAAGGATTTCTTTTCTACTATTTCAAACAGTATGTTAGTTGGAATGAATATGGTTATCGTTATTTTAGCCATGGTAATTGGGTATGTAGCTTTAACAGCATGTTTAAATGGGATTTTAGGCTTTTTTGTAACGGGGTTAACAATTCAAAAAATCTTCTCCATTATCTTTAGTCCTTTTGCATTTTTACTCGGTTTATCCGGCAAAGATGCTATGTATGTAGCTGAATTAATGGGAATAAAAATTACGACGAATGAATTTGTTGCTATGATGGATTTAAAATCAAACTTAAAGTCGCTACAACCGCATACGGTTGCGGTTGCAACAACATTTCTAGCTTCTTTTGCTAACTTTAGTACAGTAGGTATGATTTACGGAACTTACAATTCATTATTTGGCGGGGAAAAATCATCAGTCATCGGTAAAAATGTTTGGAAGCTTCTTGTTAGCGGGATGGCTGTTTCTTTATTAAGCGCTATGCTTGTAGGGCTTTTTGTATGGTAAATGGATATTATAATAACAAAAGACATCTCAATTAAATTGGATGTCTTTTGTTATTCTTAGCTCCGAATTTGTCCATTTCCACGAATTACATATTTTGTGGAAGTTAATGCTGGAAGCCCCATTGGTCCTCTTACGTGTAATTTTTGCGTACTGATACCAATTTCCGCTCCGAATCCAAATTCGGATCCATCTGTAAAACGAGTCGATGCATTATGATAAAGTGCCGCGGCATCTACAGAAGTAAAAAACTTGCTGACGTTTTCCTCGTTTTCAGTAATAATCGCTTCAGAATGCATAGATCCATACGTATTTATATGATGAATCGCTTCTTCAACAGTGGCAACCACTTTCACTGCTAGTGTGAGAGATAAAAACTCTGTTTCCCAGTCTTCTTCTGTCGCAAGTAAGATAGAAGTATCAATCGCCACTGCTTTATTATCACCGCGTAGCTCTACTCCTCTTTCCTTCAAAGAAGAAAACAACTCGCTACCATATTGCTCTGCCCAATTCTCATGAAGTACAATCGTCTCAATTGCATTACATACAGATGGGCGCTGTGTTTTTGCATTTATAATAATATTAAATGCCATTTGTTTATCCGCTGTTTCATCAATGAATATATGACAATTTCCCGCACCTGTTTCAAGTACTGGAACAGACGCTTCTCTCACTACTGTATCAATTAATTGTTTACCGCCTCTTGGTATAAGAACATCCAAGTACTCATTCAATGTAAACAGCTGTTTTGCACTATCTCTCGTTGTATCTTCTATGAGCTGTACACTTTCTGAAGGCAAGCTAGTTTGCTTAAGCGCCCGGTGAATAACGCTAACGATGGCTTTGTTAGAATGGATAGCAGAAGAACTACCACGTAGTATTACTGCGTTTCCTGTTTTTAAACAAATTGTAGCAGCATCAACAGTTACATTCGGTCTTGCCTCATAAATCATTCCGACAACACCAAGTGGTACGCGCATCTCCTGAATAGATAGTCCATTTGGTCGTTCCCATGCACTTACACATTCTCCAATAGGATCACGTAATTCAATTAACTGCTTAATACCCTCTGTCATATCAACAATTCGCTGTTCATTCAGCAAAAGGCGATCAAGGAGTGAATCAGAAAATCCTTTCTCCTTACCTTCTTCAATATCCCGTTTGTTTTCTTCTAAAATATAAGCTGTTTCTACTATCAACTGATTAGCAATTGCAGCAAGTGCTTCATTTTTTTGATCTGTAGTTTTAAGCACAAGTTCTCTAGCAACCTCTTTTGCTTTTATCCCCTTTGCCAACACTTCATTCATTTTCATTTCCTCCTTTTTAAAGTGAAACCCAATGATCTCTATGAATGACTTCATAACTATGTCTCTCGCCTCTTACTTGAATATCTTGGCTTTGCATACCTTTTACATCTCTTAGTTCCTCTGCACTATATGTGCATTGTCCTTTTCCTATTACGCGCCCTTGTTGCGTTACAACCTCTACAACTTCACCCACTTGGAAAAATCCTGATACATTCGTAACACCAGCTGGAAGTAAACTCTTACCATGCTGAATGATGGCAGTAGCCGCCCCAGCATCTACTTCAATTTGTCCGCTAACAAGCGAATGCAAGGCAATCCATTGCTTGTTCATCTTCATTTCTTTTTGAGGAGCATTACCAACATACGTTCCATCACCCTTACCCTTCAAAACATCTACAAACTTTTCCTGTCCACGTCCTGTCCCGATAAATACACTCACACCAAGAGAGAGTGCTGTCTTTGCAGCATCGATTTTTGATTTCATACCACCAGTCCCAAGTTTTGAGCCAGCATCTCCTGCAAGAGAAGAAATTTCTTCCGTAACTTCAGGAAGAAAATAATATTTTTTTGCATCCGCATTTTTCTGAGGATTTTTGTCATATAACCCGTTCACATCCGTAAAGATCATAAGCATATCCGCCGAAACAAGCCCGCTTACTAAAGCTGACAGCATATCATTATCACCGAACGTCAGCTCCTCTAAAGAGATGGAATCATTTTCATTAATAATTGGAAGAGCGGAACGGTTTAGTAATTCTCCTAACGTAGCGTAAGCATTACTATATTGTTCTTTTCTAGAAAAATCACTTCTCGTCAGCAAAAGTTGCGCAGTAACGATGCCATATTTACGGAATTCCTCCGTGTACGCCTGCATTAACAAACTTTGTCCGACAGCTGCTGCAGCCTGTTTCCCTTTAATCGTTACAGGTCTACTAGGATATCCTAGCGCTGAAAAGCCTGCAGCGACGGCTCCAGATGTAATTAACACAACCTCGTGCCCTTCCTCTTTCAACCGAGCCAATGCGGCAACGTGATCTGAAAGCTGTTCTGTAGAGATGCCTCCGTGACTATCTGCCAAGGAACTACTTCCAATCTTTACAACAATTCGTTGTTTTTTCACCTTTTTATCCCCCAAGTCTAAAATCAAAGTTTTTATAGTTTACACTTCATTCACTTTGCAACTATATCTATTCTCATCAATGCTGCATTGAAGTATTTAAGAGCAAAATAAAAATGACCGCTTCGCCCTTAATAAAATAAAAAGGACGAAACGGTCATTGTTCCGCGGTACCACCTTAATTGATATACATAGATATCCACTTGGTGCCTATAACGCAGGCGAACGCCTAAACTTTCATTTAAGACTCGGGGATAGGTTCGATACATTCTATACGAGGAATCTTTCAGCCGGTGAATTCCACTCTCTTTCGCAAGAAGACATATGTACTAATTCCCTTCAACGATTTTCAATCTAATTTTTTTATATTATGCGATATAGTTCAATTCGGTGTCAAGAGGTATTTTTAAAAATAAATAGTGCCACAAGTGACTTGTATGAAATTATTGCCCTACTGAATGAAAATACAAATTGATATAAGTTTAACTCATATTCATAAACATAAAACCTTACATTATAGTGTATATATTTACATAATGTCGAATATAATTAATTTTTATCTTTTAGTGTTGCAAAAAGGAATATATTCTCTTAGAATGTTTCTTTATATTGCACAGGGATATTATTATTATTCTAAGATAACAATATCAAACCGATATAATTGATTATAAAAGGAGCAAGATTGAGTTATTATGGATAAACAAATTGGATTCATCGGTTGCGGAAATATGGGAATGGCTATGATTGGCGGGATGCTAAACAAAAAGATAGTGTCTTCAAATCATATTATTTGTTCAGATTTAAACACTGCTAATTTAAAAAATGCTAGTGAAAAATATGGGCTAACTACAACTACCGACAACAATAAAGTAGCTAAAAATGCTGATATTTTAATTTTATCAATTAAACCAGACCTATACGCATCAATAATTAATGAAATAAAAGAAGTAATCAAAAACGATGCTATCATCGTTACGATCGCTGCTGGTAAAAGTATTGAAAGTACTGAAAATGCCTTTAATAAAAAATTAAAAGTTGTAAGAGTAATGCCTAATACTCCTGCTCTTGTTGGAGAAGGAATGTCTGCATTATGCCCTAATGAAATGGTGACAGAAAAAGATTTAGAAGATGTACTAAACATTTTCAATAGTTTTGGTCAAACAGAGATCGTAAGTGAAAAATTAATGGATGTTGTAACATCTGTAAGTGGTTCTTCACCAGCATATGTATATATGATTATAGAAGCGATGGCAGATGCTGCTGTACTAGATGGTATGCCTAGAAATCAAGCATATAAATTCGCTGCTCAAGCTGTGTTAGGCTCTGCAAAAATGGTACTAGAAACAGGAATACATCCAGGTGAATTGAAAGATATGGTTTGTTCTCCTGGTGGAACGACAATAGAAGCTGTAGCAACATTAGAGGAAAAAGGATTACGAACAGCGATTATTTCAGCTATGCAGCGTTGTACGCAAAAGTCTGTTGAACTATCTGGTCAAACTAAAAAATAAAACTATAAAAGAGATTACGTTAGCTATGAATTCACATAATTTTAATTAAAAATTCACTACATGATAAACGGCCAAACTCATATAAAATTGAGCTTGGCCGTTCCGTTTTTAATTATATTAAAATAATTTCATTCGAATTTTCTTTAAAGGTTCTGTTTTATCCCTTACCTATTCCCTACTATGATTGTGTAATTTTATTAGAAACTAATAATTTTTCAATGCATTTCGGTAACATATCTAATAGTGTTTCAAATGCGTAGTTTACATCTAGACGTTCTGTCCATTGATGTGCATCTTTTCCTACCGGCCCCATATTTAATACTGGAACATCAAACTCTTCTAATTCCTGAAGCGGAATTGAATAACCTTTATCCCATAATGGCATATTGTCTACAAGCGAACTCATTGAATCCAGTGGATACTGCAAGCCTACATAGCTTAAATCTGAAATCCCCCCAAAATAATTTTGGTTTTCAAATGTAATCTTATGATTGTAGTGTGCATACTTTTCCATTTCTACAACCACCTCTTTTATTAAAGGATTGTTGCGTGAACTCACAGCTGGATAGTACGGCGGAGCGAAGAAAAGTACAATCATCGGTGCCTTTTCTTTACATAAAATCGCTAATTTATCTACTAAATCAATCGTTACCGCACGATCATCTTTATCTTCTCTATTTTTTATAATATTAGATTGAATATGATTTATTTTTTCTTGTCCATGTTGCTCAATTGCATATGTGATAAGCTCTTCATACGTTAATACATTTACTTTGAGATTAGGTGGTATAAATGGATTATATTTAGAAAAACGATATGCATGTTTTTCATACGACTCTTCTATTTTCTCTGCTACTTTCGTTACTTTTTGACGTAACAATGAAACTACATCTGTCATTGATTTTTCTAATAAAAACAAATTAAATAATGTAACTGCACGATGCGGAATTTGTACAGAATAATCCTCCTTTAAGTCCCTTTGAAGTAAGTTAGTTGGCGGAGGACTCGCTTCCCCTTCTACAATATCACAAAGGTCTGTGTTTAACTCTAATTCTGCTGTTATTAATGAAGCCATATAACTCCCATTTAAGCCTGCAAAAGGTTCACCTACATGTGTCTCTTTTCCATAGCAAAGAAAACCAGGTAACACTTTACCAATAGAGCCAGTGTAAATATACTTATTTTGGTCACCAGGATGTCTTGAAAACATAGGCTCTGAGTTTAAGACCGTTTTATAATCTAAGTTATGCTCTCTAGCTAAATCTAACAGTCCCGGAACAGCGGCCCTCATCCCTACAGAATTCACTTCTTCATCTGGTACAGCCAATAAAAGAACATTCCCATCGAATCTTCCTTCACATGCTTGTTCAATCATTGCCATTTGTAATGCTAGACCGCATTTCATATCCATTGTTCCTCTACCAAACAGCCATTCCCCATGTTCTATATCTTCACGCACATGCTCTGGAAGTTCATCTTTATGAGAATAAAACATAGATGTTAACTTTTTAGGATTAAATGCATCTTCTTTCCACACTCCGTAATCTTGTACATCTACAACATCAAAGTGACTTACTAGAATTACAGTATTTTTTGTACTATCTTTTTTCTTTACTAGTGCTGTAACAAAATATCGTCCGTCCCCTGTCGGATTTTTTTGTAAATGATGCGGGTTTTCTTTGAAATACTGTAATTCAGATAATTGTTCCACAACAAAGTCTGGCAATATTACTTCAGCTTCTGAACCGGTAATACTAGGAATTTCAACAAGACTGCTTAATAATTGAATCAATTGTTCTTTTGATTGCCACTTTGACATATAAATCCCCCTATTTTTCCGCATTATGAAAACGAATTCCAGTATATGAATAAAAAAATGACGACAGCTATCAAAATTATAGTTCTGATGTACTGCCGATTTTTATTGATATTTCATGAGCTGCTTGTTTTACCTTGCTAATAAGAAAAGATAGTCGATCATCATTAATACGATGACTAATTAACCCAACACTTAATGCTCCTACTACTTTATGATTAAATCCGATAATAGGTGCAGCTACTGAAGCTGTCCCTTCTGTTTTTTCACCATAACTGACAGCATATCCTTCATTTTTTATTTGCTTTATTTGATTAAGAAGAATTTGCTTTTGTTCTGGTAATGAAGAAAGTAAATGTTCTACAATATGTTCCATTTCATTCGTTTTCATATTAGCAAGCATCGTTTTATTTGCGGCACCAATTGAAAGTGGAATTTGTTCCCCTAGATTATCGATAACTCGAATTTTTAAAGGACTATCCATTCTTTCAATGATAATAGAATGTGTTCCGTTTGGAATATTTAAATAGACACTTTCTTCGACTTCAAAGGCCAACCGCTTCATCACTTCTCTTGCAACTGATCTGTAGTCTACCTTCTCCAATTGACGTAACCCTATTTCCATCCACATTGGTCCAATTTTGTACTGTTTTGTCTCTGGTATTTGTGTAACTAACCCATGCTCCATTAGAGAGTTAAGTAATCTATGTACTGTACTAACTGGGAGATGTGTTCCATCTGCTATATCAGAAATAGCCCAATACTCTTTTTCATTTGTAGAATTCAATAATTTAATAATACTTATCGCTCGATCAATGGACTGTACCATAACTCGCCTCAACTTTACTCGTAATATGTTAGTATGCTTAATTAACTATCAATTTAGCAAACATTCGAAATGAAATCAATTTATTTATTTAATTTTCTAACAATAAAAACATATCACTAACAAAGAATTGAAAACGCAAACAAAAAAATATTGACTTTTCTTTTTAATTATCTGAAAATTATAACAAGATTTCACATCACGGAATACATTCCATAATACGGAAAAACATCAAACTTTATTCTATCAACTACGAAAGTGAGGAAAACAATGGCCCAAGTAAGTAATACAAACAATGAATTAAAACGAACGATGAAAAGTAGACACTTATTCATGATTGCACTCGGTGGTGTGATTGGAACGGGGTTATTTAACGGATCTGGCTTTATAATAAGTCAAGCTGGACCTGGTGGATCCGTACTTGCCTTTATGGCCGGTGGATTATTAATGTATTTCGTTATGCTATGTCTTGGTGAACTCGCTGTAGCCATGCCTGTCTCAGGTTCTTTCCAGGAATATGCCACTAAGTTCATCAATCCTGCAACTGGCTTTACAATCGGATGGTTGTATTGGTTAAGCTGGGCGAATACGACCGGTCTTGAATTTACAACTGCCGGCATTACAATGCAGCGCTGGTTTCCTGATATTCCTGTTTGGGTTTGGTGTTTAATATTTGGCGTTACAATCTTCACTATTAACGCATTATCTGCTCGTAGTTATGCAGAAACAGAATTTTGGTTTTCAAGTATAAAAGTATCTGCCATTATCGCTTTCATTATTCTTGGCGGCGCCGCTATGTTCGGTTTTATTGATTTAAAAGGCGACGAACCCGCTCCGCTATTATCAAATTTCGTAAATCATGGTGGTTTATTCCCAAATGGACTTGCCGCTATTCTTTTAACAATGGTTACAGTCAACTATTCCTTCCAAGGTACAGAACTTGTTGGAATCGCAGCAGGTGAAAGTGAAGATCCAGCAAAAACTTTACCTCGTTCTATTAGAAATATTATATGGCGCACGATGTTTTTCTTCGTCTTAGCAATCTTTGTTCTTGTTGCTTTAATTCCTTGGGAAGAAGCTGGATTAACAAAGAGCCCATTCGTTGCTGTTTTTGATAATATCGGTATTCCATATGCAGCTGATATTATGAACTTTGTTATTCTTACTGCTGTTCTTTCTGTTGCAAACTCAGGACTATACGCTGCTACTCGAATGCTTTGGTCTTTATCAAAAAACGAAATGGCTCCAACCTTTTTAAAGAAATTATCATCACGTGGAATTCCTCTCAACGCTTTAATCATGACGATAGCTATTTCTGCTTTTTCTCTTTTGACAAGCGTAGTAGCTGCTGAAACGGTTTACTTATGGCTCATTTCAATTTCCGGAGTCATTACCATTATTGTTTGGATGTCAATTTGTGTTTCTCAATTCTTTTTCCGCAAACATTATTTAGCAGACGGTGGAAAATTAGAAGACTTAAAATTTAAAACACCACTTTATCCACTCGTACCAATTCTTGGTTTTGGATTGTATGGCATTATATTAATCAGTCTTATTTTTATCCCAGAACAACGACTTGGAATCTATTGCACTGTACCATTTATCATCTTTTGCTATACCTACTATCACTTTAAAGTTAAGAAAAGAATATCTACTAACACTCATAGTGAAAGTAAAATTAGCGAGACTATGTAATATTTGACGATACATAAAAGACCACACGTGGCGCTTCACTTCATGTATGGTCTTTTATCGTTCCTTCTTTCATTTCTCCCTACTATTGAAAGGATTATTTATAACACTTTAAGTTCTGAATTTCTCAGATGAACTATGGGTTGAAAAGTGAGCATTTCAATACCTTCCCCCCAGATTTCAAGTTTTGCCAATGATGATGTTGAAAGTGTTAATGTAGTAAATGCTACAATACTAGCAATTATGATTTTTACTGCTCATAAGTTGATGATTCAGCTTACTATTACTGTTTTGTTTTGATATATTTAATATATATTTAAAGACAGACAGGAGTTAGATACGATGATAAAAGGTTTCGGAGGAATATTTTGGAGAACTAAGAATCTTGATGTTATAAAAAAATGGTACAGTGAAGTGTTGAAACTTGATATAGAAGATTGGAATGGGACTGTGATTAAACCCCAGTTAGGAAATGAGACCATCTTTTCTTTCTTTACTGAGAATGACAATTATTTTCCAACAGAACAACAAGTAATGTTAAATTTCCAAGTATATAATCTAAACAAGACTATAAAGCATCTTGAGAATATTGGTGTACCTCTTGAAAAGAAAGAAGAAATGAGTGAATTTGGAAAGTTTATTTGGATTAAGGATCCTGAAGGTCGATTGATTGAACTTTGGGAGAAATAGACGGTTATAATCATTTACTATTAAGCTAATGATTGTTTTCATTTCACATAATAAATAAAAAAGTCGATTTCTTAACTCCACAGGAAATCGACTTTTTTTCGTATCCCATCACCATAAAATGAAACTACTTCCCTTGATTAGATTGTTTGCGAACATAAAATGCGAAAAATAGTTTTTTCTAGTTGCTTATTTAACCCTTCTAATTCGCTTTAAAATTATATAATGGCTTAATAATATGCTTTATATCTATTGTTTCGTTCGTATTTTCGATAATTTCATCCATTGGCTTATATACCATTGGTGCCTCATCAATTGTGCTCTCTACTACCGATGTAGTCCACACCTCTGTCATCGTATTTTGGAAGTCCTCTAGACTCAATAATTCTTTAGCCTTCTTACGACTCATGATACGTCCTGCCCCATGCGGACCAGAAAAGTTCCAGTCTGGATTACCTTTACCAAATGCAATAATTGAACCATTTCTCATGTTAATTGGAATAATGACTCGTTCATCTTTCTGAGCTGAAATAGCACCTTTTCGTAGAATCATATTTTCCATGTCAATATAGTTATGTATTGTAGTAAATTGATCCGTTATTTTCCAGTCCATTTTCATAACAATTTCATCAATCATTGCTTTACGATTTAACGTAGCGTACTTTTGAGCAATATTCATGTCATTCATATAATCTTTGAATCCTTGCCCTTCTAAATAAGCTAGTTCTTTACGAATCTTAGGCTTCTGAATTCCTCTTAAAGTTTCTTGTATTTCTTTTGCTCTACCCTCTTCAGTTAATCTCTTAATAATCTCATCTTTCATTGATGTAACGTCAGTGAGTTGTTCATATGCAAATTTTTGGTAATACTCTGCAATTTGCTTACCTAAATTACGAGAACCGCTATGAATGACAATATATACATTTCCTTTTTCATCTTCATTTAATTCGACAAAATGATTTCCTCCCCCAAGAGTACCTATACTTTTTTGAGCGCGTTGTAATGTAAATGGAGCTCTCACACCATCAAAATCAATCATTTTTGAGAATCGATGTTCTTTATCTCGTATACGAAAACCACTTGGAACAAATTTACGAATTATTTCGTCTAAACAATCGAAATTAATTTCTTCTTTTTTCTTATCAATTACAACAACTTCCATTCCACACCCAATATCTACCCCTACAAGATTAGGAACAATTTTATCTTGTATTGTCATTGTTGTTCCAATCGTACAACCTGCTCCCGCATGTGTATCTGCATAATACGAATTTGACTATCCTTTACGAATTCTTGATTACAAAGATCAATAATCTGCCCAGTCGCAGTCTCATCAACGTTATTCGTAAATACTTTCGCTTCATTGTATTTTCCTTGTAATTTCAACATCTTTCATGTCCCCTTCCTTTTGAAAGAATTATTATATTACGTTGTTTCTGTTCTTATAATTACTATCATCTACCTTCTGCTTTCCATTATATATGTATGATATCCTTCACAATAATAAAAAATTATGATGATTAATCTTATTTACATAATATAATTACCGTATCCTTAAATTTATACCTACATATGAGTATTCCACGTCCTCGATATCAGTTATATATAACAAAAACTCCCCTTAAATCGAAAATGATTAAGGGGAGTTTTATATGCGATGCAATTATAGTTCAGATTTCACCCGAACAGAAACATTATTTTTAATTATATTTTTGACATCTTTAAAGCTAACAAAATTGTTACTTTTCTCATCCCAAAGACGGAAACGCAGTGATTGTAAGCTTGTAGCAAGCGTAATCGTTGGTACATTTTTTAAAGGAAGCGTATTATTGTGTGCCTCTTCTAGTTTATAGTTAGGTACTCTTGGGCTTAAATGGTGAACATGATGGAATCCAATATTACCCGTTAGAAATTGCAAAATTTTGGGAAGCTTATAAAAAGAACTTCCTTCCACTGCCGCTTTCACATATTCCCAATCTTTATCCTCTTCAAAATAAGAATCCTCAAATGTGTGCTGTACGTAAAACAGCCAAATCCCTACTGAACCTGCTATTAAGAATATAGTACCATGTACTAACAGAAACGATTGCCACCCAATCGCCCAGCAAAGTATAGCTACTACAGCAACGATTAAAATATTTGTTAAATAAGTGTTCATACGTTCTTTTTTTCTAGCACCTTTTCGGTTAAATCTATTTTTAAGCAGGAAAACATAAATTGGGCCTAACCCAAACATAACGAATGGATTGCGATATAAACGATATGCTAAACGGAGTCTAAATGGTGCTGCTACATATTCATCTACTGTAAGCGTCCAAATATCCCCTGTACCCCTCTTATCCAAATTACCACTCGTAGCGTGGTGAATAGAATGCTCATGCCCCCACTGATCAAATGGGAATAATGTTAAAACACCCATACACGTTCCAACTATTCTATTTGCACGTCGACTTTTAAAGAATGAATAATGGGTACAATCATGAAAAATAATGAAAATCCTTGTCATAAATCCAGCGGCTAACAGTGCTGGAACTAATGTTAACCAATAAGAAACTGACAAACTTTTATAAGCAAGGTACCATAAAATAATAAATGGCACGATTGTGTTGATCAGTTGCCAAACACTTTTTTTAATCGTTGATTTTTCAAAAGGAGCAACTTGTTTTTTTAAATTTTTAGTATTTTCTAAGGTCATTGTTCTAATTCCTTTCCTTTTTGTTGCTAATTCATATTATAGCACACTATTAGTATCAGGTGTTAAAAGTAGCTATAATAAATATTTTATACTATGAAAATCTCTTTTTTCTTACTCATTACTTACAAATTTCTTACGTCCAAAATAGCTTCTATAATTGGACAGACGGAGCATTTTATGTATCAAAAAAACTTCATATTTTTCCAATAAGTACATAAAAAACAGCGAGTTTTTTCACAAGAAGAAAAAAGCTGCAATCAGTCAGTTTCACCGACTTATCGCAGCTTCTCTTCTTTTTACCTTATTTTATCGATGAAGCCAAACTGCACCTGCAGACTTGTCTTCAGCTTGGCCTACTACTTCAAACTTCAGTCCTAGCTTCGGTAACTTACGTCCTGCATCAGGAATAACGCTGTTGATGTATTGCTTAGAATCATCAAATTTTGCCACTCCTGGTAATCCTTTATAATCAAAGATACCGCGTGTTGGTGAATTTACTTTCCATGCTGGTGTTTGATCAAATGAGAATGCCGCATCGGCAATTTGATAACGCGTACTGCTCTTCACAGTAGGTTGTCCGTTTAATGTCCCTACAATTGCCTCTGGATGAGAATCTACTACTCCTAAGAACCCTTCACCTGGATGAACGCCTACCCAGTTATCTGTAAAGCTTTGATCCGCATACCATACAACCATTCCTGTATTAAATACTGGGCCACGTGCATGTTGTAACGCAGTGTCAGAACCAGCGTAATTTCTCCACTCTACATAGTAATTATGTTTTTTCTGTTCAAATCCGTTAGACACAGTAAAGCCTTTTAACGTCATTGCTGGCTGACCTTCTGCATCATCAGAGAAAACAACTTTTCCATCTACAGTTAAGGCTGCATTATCTAACGCAAATCCTTTATAAGCTACTGCAATATCTGTTAAGTACTCAAATTGCAGTTTTACTTTTTTCCCTTTGAATTGGCTTAAATCGTATGATTTATCAACCCATTTACCATCAGTTGTATCCGCGCCGCCTTTTACATCTTTTTCGCCCATTCTATCAATGCGTGTCTTCGTTCCATCTTCTGCAATCGCATATACGTCAAGGAAATCATACTTCGCTTCAAGTTCGTAAAATGCCTTATAATCGAACTTAGCATCCTTTGCATTTGTTAAGTCAAATACTGGTGTCTCAAGTGTTGTATGAATGTCATTTCCTTTTGTACTGTAATAGAACTTCTTACCAAACGCCGATTCGATATTTTTTATATCTTTGTCCGGCAAGTTAACACGAACAATTCCAGGTCGTTTAGATTTTGTAGTACTTTGATCTACATATGTTGCAACACCGATTCCTTTGCTAAGTTTGTCATAATCTACTTCAAGAATATTCGCCCAGTTCCCCTTCATATTCTTTTGGAAAAACTCTTTATTTTGTGGTGAGAAACTCGTTGGCTCTGTTCCTGCAATTTTTCCAGCCCAGCTACCACCACTCATAATAGACCATGACTCAACAGGTTCACCTTGTCCTGAGTACTTTGTATCATATTCATCTGGTAAGCCTAAATCATGGCCATACTCATGTGCAAACACACCAACTGCTCCGTCTTCAGGCTCGATTGTATAATCATATGCAGCCATCTTTCCGCCCCAGTTCGAAACAGAAGATTTCGTGCCATCAATTGCATATGGTTTTGAACCTAGTTTTGAACGATGTGACCAAATCGCATCATCTTTCAATTTACCGCCGCCAGCTTCTTGACCAACGCCAGCATGTACAACCATTAAATGATCAATAATGCCATCTGGCTCATTTTTATTTCCATCACCATCTTGATCGTATTGATCAAATTGGTCATAGTCTGCTAAATTGATTCCTTTTGCTACCGCTGCTTTTAATGCTTCTTTCACAAAATCTTTTGGTCCTAAAGGCCCCTTGTTATCATGCCCAGTACCCGCATCAGCACCATAATCTGATGCTTTTCCTGGAACAGTAAGCCACTCTGTTACAGTCCCATCAACTGTATAGCTACCACCAGATTGTTCTTCATAATATTGCTTAAATGTGTTAATCTTCGATCCATCAAATAAAGTGAATGGTTCATCACCAAATAACATTTTTTGATAATGTTCACGATTAAAGTCCTTAGAATACATGTATCCTGGCTCTTGATCAATATTGTTATGCTTAAAATCGCTAAATTCTACAAGTAAAACAAGTACTTTATCTTTTCGAACAGCTCCATTGTATTCTTCTTGCTTCGCTGATGTAGTAGGTACTTTTCCATTTAATTTCCCTGGATTCAATGCTGCACCTTGTCCAGCTACTGGGCCTACTTCAGGCTGCTGTGCCTGTTCATTTTCCTTCATTTTTGTATCTTTTACTTTTTTCATAAAATCAGAAGCTTCTTGTGTAAGACTATCTCCTGTTAAGATTTCTTTCCCAGGGTTTTCCCCTTTCTTTTTCTCAACATATTTTTCGACAGCCTTTGACGTCTCAGCTTGTGATGCAGATTGATCAATTACCCCCCGTTGTTTCAGCGCTTCTGCCAAACGCTCCTCCGGTATTAAGTGCTCATCTATTGGTAGAGATGATGTTGGTGTCTCAGCATAAGCTGCGTGACCTCCAAAAGCAAACGTACTACTTAGTACTGCTGCTGTTGTTAATACCGCTAATGGTTTTAATTTCTTTTTCTTTTTCAATGTATTTCCTCCCCAGTGTCTGCAAATTATCGTTTTTCGCCGATAACAACATAATATTCGTTATAATACGAATATTCAATATTTTTCAACAAATAAAATGTTGAGAAATATTTTTTTATGCAGGGTGAAATACATAAGATATAAAAACAAACAGACTCTCCTATAAATAACAGTGAACTTTTATATGTTCTTAGTTACAATTAAAATCCAGTAAATCTGGGATTCATACTTTTTTAATAAAAATAAGAATTAAATATTTTCTATACTATTTAATCTATGGATTACCATATTACTCACTATTCTCATTATTACAAGCTAATAGTGGTTCGTACATCATTATAGCGTGATTCTCTGTTACATATTGATCTTCTATTAACTGTTTCTGTTGATTATATACTTTACGTTGAATCACATTATGTCGTATATAACCGCCCCAGTATGCAGGTTGAATTGAATGTTCTTTCTCATACACTTCATATTGATAAAGTTGCGGATAGACTGTTCTCCATTCACCAACTAAATATTCATCTGTCATATAAAGATGAAGTTGATACGGTTGGTCCGTTTCATTTTTAATTTGTAAATCCAAATAGTTATAGGAACAAGTTGCTCCACTCCCAAACGGTTGAGTTCGCCTAGAATCAGGAAAGACATCAAAGCTATGACGATATCGTTCTGTTACTGTCAGTGGTGTATGTAAAGTCATCCAATATATTAAATTCGAAAGCTGACAAAGACCTCCTCCAATACCTGTTTGAAAAGATCCGTAATGTAATACCATACCTTCTACATACCCTTTTTTCCTCGTAGGCTTACCTATTAAACGCCAGTAAGAAAATGTTTCTCCTGGTCTAATGACGATACCATTTAGTTTTTTAACAGCAATTTTCAAATTAACAACCTTATTCTGTTGATACCACATATCTACATCTTTGAGCTTACGGAGTAATATCGTTCGGTGCTGAATTGCTGTACAAGGTAGCTTTTCTTGTTGGAACCTTTTTGCATATGTTTTTCCGTCTGATAACCACTGAATATACCTCTTTGTAGAGTAATACCACGTCCCTAGCATAATTCGATACTTAGAACGCTGTTTAGGACGTAAGTGCACTATATTCATTTTATTCCCTCTCTCTTTCTTCAAATAAATTCTAATATATCTCTAATTCAATAAACTACAGTTTTCTTAGCGGCATAATAATTTTTGTAAATAAAAAACGCAAAAAAATAATAAATTTACTCTAGTGGAGATTTTATTTTGAGGATTGCTTTCTAATTATATGAAACTGCGCTACAATACGATAAATTGAAATAAACACATTATAAATATAACGGATAACCTTAAATAAAAAATAATGAAAATTAAAGAAATTCTAAAGTATTAATATATTTTTCGTAAATATTAATTGATAATACATTAGACTTTACTATATGTATAAATTCTCTATTCTACAAAACGAAATTTTTTAATGTAAGAAAAGAATATAATTCCCCTTTAACATTTATACAAGTCTCTTCTGAAAAACTTTACAAAACAATCCGAGCCCTTATATTTAGAATGAACACAAAAAATTGCCACCAGTTAGCTTAACTGGTTGGCAATTTTTTAACGAGAATGCTTTACAAATAGTTGAATTGCTTCTTGTGGTACATAGCACTTTCCATTACTCTCTACAATAATACTTCCTAATTCATACCCTTTACCATTGATACGAATTATATTTTTGTTACCAAATAGTTGTGCTTCTACTTTATTATGTTTTACCACAAGTAACGGGTTTACTCCTTCGGTTTTGTCGGCTGTTACAGTTGCACCGATTTTCTTAAAGGCTTGCTCACTCTCTAAAAATATTTTATTCGTTACTTCTTCTAAGTTAAAGCCCATCGCTTTGGCCATCGTCTTCGCAATGTCTGTATTCTGGATTAAGCCTTCTGGTTTTTGAGGTCCATAAGAATATAAGAATACATCCTCACCTGTATGTCCTCCTGTCGTAAAGCCGATATTTGCACGATTAGCCAATAATGTAGTAAGGATTCGTCCTACATCCATTTTCTTTTTTTCCGCTTTTAATTTTTCTTTTTCATCATGAGTTAGATTATCCAAACCGTATAGTTTAGCTACATCTTCTACATTTGATAAATCAGATTTCAGTTTATTTATAGTTCCTTCAAGTGTCATTTTCGCCTTTTTCAATGGATCAATGTATGCAGAAACCGGTGTAGTATTGTATCCTTTTGTCGTATTCCTATTCCCTATAGAGATGCCGCTGTTACCATGATCAGTTAAAGCGATAAGCATCGTATCCCCATCTTTCTTCGCAAATTGTAACGCCTTTGCTACCGCTTCATCAAATGCCAATACATCGCTAATAATCCCAATCGGATCATTAGCATGAGCTGCCCAATCTGGCTTACTACCTTCTACGAATAAAAAAAAGCCATCTTTATCTTTTGATAATGTTTGAATTGCTTTTTCTGTCATTTGAGAAAGTGTCGGTTGTTCTGGATTTGTTGCTATACGATCCATATCAAACGCAAGAGCATGATGTGAGAAAGAGCCCCAAATTTTATTAGATTTGGAGTTCAATAACGCATCTTTCGTTTCAACAAAATCGTACCCTTTGTCTTGAATCACCTTTACTAAATTTTCACCATCTTTTCGGATTCCATTACTTTTTATAGGTAGAAGCGCCGCTTTTCCCCCGCCTAATACGACATCTATATTTTGATATACTTGCTGCTTCGCAATTACGTTAAATTGCTTGCGATTGACATGGTGAGCTGAGAATCCCGCCGGAGTAGCATGCTGAATTTCAGATGTAGCAACAATTCCCGTTGCACGACCAGTACGTTTTGCACCTTCTAATACGTTTGCGACCGGCCGTAACTTGTCCTCTTCTTTTATTGGCTTTAAGCTAGGTGAATTTACAATAGAAGGTAGTACACCTACATATCCTGAATTCGATTTATTTCCAGTTGCTAATGCTGTTGCTGCTGGCGCTGAGTCTGTAATAGCTGATTCCGCCGAAAACGTACGAACACCTCCTGTTACAATTTGATCTAACGTAAGCGGTGCCCCTTTATACCAGCGAGCCAATGTTGTCGCCGTTGAACTAGTCCCGTCCATAACCATCATAATTATATTTTTAGGCTGATGTTCTACTTTTTTCACCTTAGCTTTGGCCGCATGATAATTCATCATACTTTCCGTACTTAATACGCTTACTATTATAGCTGCCACTAATAGCAACTTTTTTATCTTCACACCATAATTCAACATGATTGTTCCTCCATAAACTTTGCATTCATTTAAATACACCTTATTTCCTTTTCCATTCCAAAACCTACATATGTTTTATTAGTTCCCAATTCTCATAAAGCTAACAATAGTTACCTTCTCTTTCTTTAATTAAATATCGGTATGTTTCATCTATCTTATAAAAAAGATTTAGCATTCTTTTCATTAATTACTTGTTTAACAATAAATCCTCGATTAAAAGAAATAAAAATTTATTGTTAAACAATAAATTTCATGTTAAATTAATAAGATATTAAATAAATGAGGTGCTTTTTATGAAACAAGGATCCACACTCTTTTTAAAGACCGTTGTGATTCTGATCGGAATCCCTGTTCTTGCTATGTGCATTTTTTTAGTCCCTAAAATAGGAAATTTCGCCGCAGAATTATATCCAGATATTGCATATATTAAATATCTTGTATTTATCAACTTATACGCAACAGCACTACCTTATTACTTCGCACTGTACCAAACATTTAAGCTTTTAAACTATATTGATAAAAACAACGCATTTTCAGAGTTATCTGTTAAAGCTTTAAAAAATATTAAGTACAGCGCATTGGCAATTAGTGTATTATATGTATTAGGTATGCCACTTTTCTATCTTGTGGCAGAGAGAGATGACGCCCCTGGCATTATTATTATCGGAATGATTATGATTTTTGCTTCAATGGTAATCGCGGTCTTTGCTGCCGTTCTCCAAAGACTATTAAAAGATGCTATAGATATAAAATCAGAAAATGATTTAACGGTCTGAGGTGAATAATATGGCAATTATCATTAATATTGATGTAATGTTAGCGAAAAGAAAAATGAGTGTAACAGAGCTTTCGGAGAAGGTTGGAATTACAATGGCTAACCTTTCTATTTTGAAAAACGGAAAAGCAAAAGCAGTTCGGTTTTCAACTTTAGAAGCAATATGTAAAGCATTAGAATGCCAACCGGGTGATATTTTAGAATATCAACCTGAAGAAACCGAATAAAAAGAGTCCTTCATACGAGAAGGACTCTTTTTATTACACATTACGGCGCAAAACTAATTTGACCAGTAAACAATAGGATAATTGCTATGATCCAAAATATAAAAAATGATGAGGACAGTATTAATGAAAGAATAGCAATTCCCTTCTTCTCTGTTCTTTTCGTCATTGTGATTATTGAAAGCATGATACCTACACCTGTCAGGGCAATTGTAATATAATCTCCAACTATATTACCTGCATTCGCTATCCTTGTTGGCGTTATAAACACGAATAGAAAACACAAAATACCGATGAGTAAAGATATATAGCTTATTATACTGTACTTCTTTTTAGGAACTATTTCTGTTTTCATACTAACCCCACCCCTTCTATATAGCTATGAGTTCATATTAACACGAATAACCATAATTTGGTTAAAACATAAAAAAGATAAAGTGGACGCTATCACTTTATCCTTCAGTTTATTTCTATCTAACAATTAACCTGGCTACTTCTTTAATAAAGATGGACGGACATTCTTTAACTCCTAGCAATTTTTATATACAGAAAATAAAATGAAATAGTTCTAAAAAATAAAGACTGTACCTTTAAAATGAAATATACAGTCTTAAATACTAACTTATTTTATAAAGAAAACTCTCTATTTATCACTACCTTAAAAAACTCCGAGTAATGTGATAAAGAATAATCCGCTACATCACAATTACCTTGAAACATACATGTTGAAATACCTAATTCTTTTGCAGGTAATAAATCTAATTCTCTATCTCCAATAGCTAAATCAATATTGTATTTTTTATGCAGATGATTATAAGCCAAAGAGTTCGGCTTTCGAGGAAAGCCATCGTCAATTGTAACCATATCTACGAAGTATTTTTCCCAGCCGTAATATTTTAAAATGGCCATAACCCCTTTCCTATGTTTATGGGTCATAATCACATTTTTATTTGCAAATTTCAAAACCTCTTCGACACCCGCAAAAGGTTCCATATCTTTTGGAGTAAATTTCCCCTTCAAAACTTTAATTTTTTCTTCCTGCTCGCATGAAATATTATAATATTGAATTGCATAAGAGTATGATATTTTTAAGTTTTTGTATATTTCTTGTTTTTCTACTGAATCACCTAATATTTCAGAAAGCATCATTGTATATGCAGGATACGTATCAAATAACGTCCCATCAAAATCCCATAAAATATTCATTCTATTCACCTTCTATTTTCAAATCATTCAATGACTAAATCCGCCCTATCCTTCGGCAATTCCATTTCTAAGTAATAATCCTCTGCTTTCCAATACCTATTTTCAAACTTTGAAAGGTTTTTCTGCGTTTTTTCACTCTCACGTAGAAACCTTGTCTCTCTTGGACAGTCCAAATAGACCATATAATGAAAGAAATCTCTCCATTCTTTTCGCTGTAGAAAGACTCCTTCAATAACAATTACGCCTACAATAGGAATCTGTACTTTTTTCATTTCACATGAGTCTGTTTCCTCTTGATAAAAAGGCAAAGTCAGTTTTGTCTCATGTTGTAACTTCTGAAAAAACTTCTGCCTCAAGTATGGAATATCCCACTGTAAACAATAATACTCATACCATTCTTCATATCCTGTATGATAGCGTTTATTACGCTCCACTATGTGATCATCAATATGAAAAATATGAAACGGAATGCCTTCTTGTTTCATATTTTCTTTTAAATTTGCTACGAATGTTGTTTTTCCAGATCGACTTAAACCATCTATACCTAAAATGAATCTATTTTCCCTATGCTTCTTCATAATCTTTATAAGTTCGTTTGTACTCATTACTTCTTCCACTCTTCTTTTAATAACGAGTATAGAATGGTATCATGAGCGACACCATTTTGAATCATATGTTTTCGAAGTAATCCTTCTTCTTGAAATCCTGCTTTTATTAACAATTGTTGTGAAGCTTTATTTTCTACATATACAACCGCTGCGATTCTTATAAGTTGCAATGTTTCAAATCCGTAAGCTAAAATTGCTTGTAATGCTTCAGATGCATACCCCTGTCCCCAATATGTATCATCTAATTCATAACCAATTTCAGCTCGTCTATGATGATTGTTAATTAAATGAAATCCACACGTCCCAATTAATTGGCCCGTCCCTTTTTTCTCAATTCCCCAGCGAAATACACTTCCTTCTTCATAACGATTTTTAAACGTTTGAATCGTTGTTTTCGCTTGCTCAATATTTTGGAAAGAATCCATTCCGAAATAACGTATAACAGATTCTTTCGAAAAATAACGGAACATCGTTTCCGCATCTAATAGTGTAAGTTCTCTTAGTCGTAAACGTTCTGTTTCTAGTTTCGGAAATCCCATCTCTCTTTCTCCCTCTATTCTAATGAACTACAAATTTCAATATAATTTCCATCTGGATCAGCAATGTAGGAAATTGTTTGTCCCCACGGTTTTACAATAGGTTCAACTAAAATCTTAATACCTTGTTCTCTAAATTGCTCAATCGTTTCTTGTACATTCTCAACAACGAATCCTAATTCGAAATGAGAAGACTGTAATTCACCTTCTGTAAGCGGTAGTCCTGTTAATTCTTTCACATCTTGCCGCGTATTCATCGCTAAAATGGTAGTTCCAGTATTAAATTCAATATATGTACCGTGCTCTGCTTTTATAGGTAACTGTAAAATATCTTTATAGAATTTTAAACATTCCTCAAACTTTTCTACATATAAAATGATGTACTTCATTTTCAAATCCATTTTACATCCCCCTTTATATCTACCCCTAAAATTTCGACAAAAGTCTCATAAAAACCTTGTTCTTTGTAGTAATGAGCAAAAAAAATGAGGCCGATTTCTCGGCCCCCTAGCTTATTGGCATAAAACAGGAGATTTGGTTTGGACATAACCAGTTCGTACTCTTATTATATTTTATTTTTTCTGAATTTTAAATACATTAAACACCTATTTATATTGAGAAAGTTTTTTGCTTGCATAAAATTAAAGAGTTTAAGAAATGATACAAATGGAGGTGTATACATATGGAACCAATGCTATGTCCAAGTTGTAAAACGAACCGTACTCGCTTTAATATTCTTGAGCAACAAGTAAAACCAGTCAAATTAAATCCACAAACTGGTCAAGTAGAAGAAGAATATACAAATGACACGATGAATGCTTTTCATATGGCCTATCAAGGACCTACTTATCGCGTCCAATGCGCTGTATGTGGGCTTGTTGAAAACCCAGAACAATTTATTAAACCTGCTCAAAATCAGTCTTTCTAATAAAAACATTATTATCCCTTATAGAAATAGATTTTTCTATAAGGGATTTTTCCGTTTAATAACTTAATTAAAAATGTGTTTCTTCCTTATTATATGTTAAACTTCGCACTCTTTTGGAAATGTTTACATAAGAGAGGTAAAACAAACAATAAAAAGATAACGCTTCCATCAATATTTCTACTATTAACTTGTCATATAGTCATCTTTTACTTTTGGATCTTCGATTGGGAGAAAATAACGACTCCTTACGATCTAACAATATGGATTGTTTCTACTATTTGTAGTCTTTTACTTTACTACCATTTTTAAAATCAAAAATCTAATAAATTAATATTAATTGCTAGTTCGTTATTATTGATTATTTCTTCTTCATTTATGATTTTTTTAGGTGTTGTTACTGATATTATCTTTGTAACTGTTAGTTCTATGAATTAAAAAGTTGGTCTTTTATTATATAAAAAAGAATGAACAAAAAAAATATATATAGAAATTAGAGAAGTTGATTCCCATCAATATATATCTTCTCTAAGAATATCACTCTTTGTTAAAATATTTCCTTTTTTAACTTTTTAATCTTCCTAAATAAATTAATAAACGCATATAAATATATACAAACTAAAAACCCTACCATACCTTTATATAATCCTGATTCTGATACTCCAAGAAAACATAAGTAAAGCACTGGAATTAACATTACAAACATAATTGCAACGAACTGTATCAATTCAACAAGTTTTTGTATCTTCGTTTCTTTGTCTGAATAAATATCAGGTAACTCATTTTCCTCTTCTACTTCTTTACAAAAGTAATTCCACTTCGCAAAACTCGTTACATGTTTCCAACCACACATTTCATATATTTCGATATATTCTTTTTGTTTTTCTGTCGAATCTTTATACTCTAATCTAAAGTCTGCTTTATATACTACATCTTTCGGCTCAGTTTTCTTAAACCTATACATTACGTTATACTTTTGTAACGCCCAGCCTTGTTGATGCATTTTACGTAAATACGCTTCTTCTTTTTCTAAGCTCCATACTGCGAAAGGTTTGAATATCTTCTTTGTCTCCATCTTCCATTCACTCCCCTAATATACTGTTTCCATTCTTTACAGACCGCTGTAATCTGTTGTACTCCAGTTCCAGCACTTCTCTCCCAAACGGCGTTAACTCATAGCACTTCTTTCTATCTGTAGAGGCAACTTCAACAATTAACTTCTCTTTTAGTAACTTCGTCGTATTCCCGTATAAAGTACCAGGACCAAGCTTTACTTCCCCATTTGTCATCTCTTCTACCATTTGCATAATTCCATATCCGTGCATTGGTTTCACTAGTGATAACAGTATGTAATATGTCGCCTCAGTTAACGGAATATATTTTTGCGCCTTCGCATTCATTATAACTACCTCCGATGCATCGCCTTATGATATATCGACTTGCGATACTTCATATATCGATATTGTATAATCATATTCCAAAATATGCAAGAGTAATTTAATAATTAAATATCCATTTCTTTGAATTAAAAAACCATACAAATTTCCTGAATAATTTGTTAAAATATAGAAATATTAGCTCTTTTATAATGAAAGGAATGGTACATATGATACATAAATTGAAAGAAAACATCGGATCTGTGTTTGTTGGGAAAGAAAATGTTATTGATCTACTGCTCGTTTCACTTCTTGCTGATGGGCATGCACTACTCGAAGACGTGCCTGGTACTGGGAAAACGTTACTGGCGAAAACCATTTCCAAAAGTATTGGTGGTAGTTTTTCTCGCGTTCAATTCACCCCTGATGTACTTCCAAGTGATGTAACAGGTATTGAATACTTCAACCCAAAAACAAGCGAATTCGAATTAAGAATTGGACCGGTTATGACAAACATTTTGCTAGCAGATGAAATTAACCGTGCAATGCCGAGAACGCAGTCGAGTTTGTTAGAAGCGATGGAAGAACGACAAGTGACGCTCGAAAAAAAATCTACGCCTCTGCCGAAACCGTTCTTTGTTATTGCGACGCAAAACCCAATCGAATCACAAGGGACTTTCCCTCTTCCAGATGCACAGCTTGATCGCTTTTTAATGACGATTTCAATTGGTTATCCAACTCCTAAAGATGAGTTACAAATGATGCGACGTTTTCGGAACGATTTACCATTAGAAAGTGTCACATCTGTCATCTCATTAGAAGATATTTTAGAAGCTCAAAAACGAGTAAAAGAAATATTTGTTTCGGAACCGTTAGAACATTACATTATTAAACTTGCTCATGCTACAAGAAATCATGATTATATCGCTAACGGTGTAAGCCCACGTGCCACATTAGCTTTAGTACGTGCTGTTCAAGCTTTAGCCTTTTTACATGGGAGAGAATATTGCACACCAGAAGATATACAATTGTTAGTTCCTTCTGTTTGGAATCACCGTATCGTCTTATCAATGGAAGGTGCATTACGTACGACAAAAAATGATATTATGCAAAGTATTTTAAAAGAAGTTGATGTACCCGTGGAGATTGAGCAAGCATGAATGGACAGCGCGTTGTAACTGTACCTTTATTTTTTCAACTTCATATTATTCAACTAACCGTTCCAATCGCGTTACTTTTCACATTCTTTTTCCCGCAACGAATGCTTATGTTTCTCTTTTTCTTCTATTATATATTTGCGATTTTTATTTATAAATATGTCGCTTTCATAGAGAAGAAGTTTCAAATCATAAATGAGAAACAAACTACACGGCTTTTTCCTGAGGAATCTGGACAGTTTTTTATTCATTTAAAAAATGGAGCCAGCATACCGCTCGTTAATGGTGTTTGTTACTTTCATTTAAATTCGTCCCTTATACCGCATAAAGAGCAAGGCATTGAACAAATATCAAAAACGTTATTCTCTTTCCCATTTTCACAACCTGCACATTCGGCACAAAAATGGGATTTAACATTAACCGCTACGAAGCGTGGGGTGTTTCAAATTGAACAGTTTGAATGTGTATTAAAAGATCCATTTCATCTATTAACTGTACATTTACCTGTTTTTGATAAATTAAGGACTGAAATTATTGTGTATCCTTCTCCTAAAGAAGTAGCAGGTTTGCAAGAACTTCAGCAACTTTTAATCGGATCCTATCAAACGAATTTTTCTTTTTACAATGACGAAACATCTATTATAGGTGTAAAACGCTATGAACGTGAATCATTCCGTTCTATTCATTGGAAGGCATCTGCTAAAATGCAGGAATTACAAGCGAAGCAATATGAACCTGTAAAAAATTATAGTTGGACGATTTGTCTTTCTTTAGCTGCCGATCGTGGATTTGGTTGGAAAGATAATGTTGAAGATTTAATTTCATTCGCAACATACATTTGCCAATATGCAACGAAGCATCAAATACCGTTTGAATTATTTATTAGTGTATTAGCAGAAGGTGGTGCATTACATTTATCGTTACATGAAGGGCAAACGCAATATGCAAAAGCTTTAGAAGAATTAGCCCGTATTTCAGATGATAGTACGTTACTTCCGAAACAAGGATTCCTTCATTATGTAACGAGAAAGAGAGAACGATCGTCTACAATGATATACATTGGTTTACAAAGAAATGAACTCCCTCTTCTCTCGCAGCCAACGTTTCTCATTACTAGTGAAGGGATGGTGGAATCGGTTGAAAACTTGGCTATATCACATTCATGATTTCATTCTGCTCCTCCTGCTTTCATTATTAACAGAAAGAGATGAACTAATTAGTATTGCAATATTTTTAACAACAGGCTATATTGGAGTATTTCTTATTCATAAATTTATGCAGAAAAAAACAACAGGATTTGTAATACTTTTAGTTCTTCAAATCGTTCTTTTCTCTTTATTTTTACCTTTTTCTCTTTTTGGCACAATCATATTACCACTATTTTTCTTTATCGTACATGTGGTCGGACCTGGATATCCAGTTCAAAAATCTTTAGGTGGTATTGTATGGTTTGTCGTTTCAGTTATATTTTATGCACCCTTTCCACCGTTTTGGAAACTATTAATGTTAGCCTTGCATCTTATGATTACATTTTGGTTAACCGGGGCAAATCGCAAACAACAACTATTACGTTTTGCTTCTATCATTACGATTGGCTTAATGAGTATATTAATTGTTCAAATATTTCCTTTCATTCGACTTATTTTTGGTTTTATAACGGAAGTAGTCGCATTAGGCGTCGGCTATGCTTTAATGCCATTAATTAAAGCAGCGGAATTAAAAGATACTGAAGATGTTTGGGCAAATAAAGGACATCTCTTAAAACCAAAAATTGAAGACGGAAAAAAAATTCCTGATTTTGATCCAATACTCATAAATAGCGCTACAATAATAGTCTGTACAGCTATCGCTATTTACGTCGTTTGGAAAATAGTAAAAAAACGAAAACATTTAAGTTTACCAAATATGCACGTCTTCGAATCTACTATCATTACTGATAAAGAAGGAATGAGCCAAAATCGTTTTAAACGAAATAAACCGCCACATAACGAAATTCGGAAGGAAATTTTCAAGCTAGAGAGTAAGTTAACCCCTCCTTTAAATAGAAAACGGGGAGAAACTGTTGAGGCTTGGCTAGAAAGAATACATGATGAAGAAGATGTAAATATTCAAAGTGATATTATTATAGATGCTTATAATACGGTGCGTTATTCAAATGGTAAAAGCATTGTACTTCTGCATGAATTTAAGGAAGAGATTCATAAGCTTTATGCATATCAAAAACATTTGAAGAAAAGAAAGAAATAAGACAACAAAAGACTCCTATTTTTTCATTCATGTGCTCAGTTTAGGGAGAGAAAAATGCTAATAACCATTAGAAATAACACAATAATTTGTATGTATTTCGCATTATAAATAGCAAACTAAAACGCTCAGAAAATATTCTGAGCGTTTTCATTTCCTTCTTCAACTAAAGTACCAGTTAGTGCAAAAAGCTATTTCACCATTTGTATTGTTAACTTATCTTTTAACATTGAGCTATATGAGTCAATTTCATATTTTGTATTATTGATTTTTTCTTTTTTCATTTTTAACATATCGAATATTTCTAATTCTAAATTCCTTCTAGCTTCAAGAACTTTTATCGCTCCTTCTACACCTGAATGGTTATGTTCTTTCCCATAGCCTTGGTTAGTGTAATAGTCGACGATTCCTGTGGACCATTCTGGAGTTCTTTCTTTTAGTGCCTTCCTAAATGAAAATTCAAGATTATCTTGTTCTACATACAATAACATTGGATTTAAATTCTCTATAATTTTTGCAACTTTCATTACATAATTTATTATTTTTTCTTTTTGTTCACCATATTTAATCATCCCAATAGTTAATGAGTTTTGTATGAAACAACATTCAAAGATATAAACCTTATTGTCTTCTAGAGCACTTTCAGTAAAGTTATTCCATTTGTCAGCAATTAATTCAACATTTTTATCGAATGACAATTCATATATATCGTTTTTTGAAATATCGTTAAATAATTCGTCCGAAAACTGATCACCAAACTCATTTTTTATCTTTCTGTATGGTAATAAATAATTGCTTCCTTTTTTTAGAACTCTTTTAAGAAGCACTTCTTTAAAATCTCCACTGTTAGATAATAATCTATCAAATTCAAATTTATTAAAACAAGATACACCATCATAGTCGGCTGGATGGTTCAAATTTCCCTCTAAAAATAGTTCAACTTCAATTTTATTTTGGCTTAGAATTTCATTTATTAGCTTTGCAGTGGTTGATTTTCCAAATCCAGGTAAACCTTCTACTATTATTAGTTTTGTGTTCATAATTATAAATCCCTTTCTTCAAAGTATTTAACCAAGATAAAAAAATCACTTACTTCACTGCAATCACCCCTTCAAAATATGATATTCACCATTTCCTTTGAAAAATCCTGCTTAAAGTAACCTGACCGTTAGTTTAAGAACATTTTTTCACAATCTCTATAATTATTTTAACGTAATTTTCCATTTACCTTTAAAAAAATATAGTCCACCATTATTTGAGTGAACTATCTAAATTAAATTATATCTTTTAAATCAAACAATTTTCCAGTAATACCCAATCGTTATACTGGTGTTTTTACTGTTTTCTTTTTCCCTTCGTTTGTGGTAAATGGCATACAAAAGTTATAATGGGTTCGAATTATCGTTAGAGCCATTTGTGCGTATTTTGGATTAAAATTAGAATAGATATAACTTTTACCATCTCCACGAGCTATCATTAAAGGTCTTTCTAGACAACCAATTTAGCAATGGTTTTAGTATATAAAATAGCAAGAGTACATAAAAGTGCTTAAACATTTTAATAACAATATAAAAAGGGATGCTAAATCATATGTGATTTACATCCCTTTTTTGTTTGTTATTTTATATTTTCTCTCCCGTAACTGAACCCGTTATTTATTCATAGGAGTCTTTTTATACTTCTACGTTGCTTTTTAAATGGAAGCATTCTTCCCTGCTTCAATTTCTAATGACTCTTCATGCCACCAAAGTGTTTCTTCAGGGTCTTCTTTAGCGATTAGGTGTGCTTCTTTTTTCGTTTCTACTGTAGGATATGAACCTTTTAGCGCACGCCCTGAAGTCGTAACAAATAGTACACTAAATACAACTAATCCAATAATACTTACACCTGCTAAATAAAATGCCGGTGCGAGCGGGTTACCAGTTGCATGAACTAAGTATGAACATACGAGCGGTGTTGTTCCACCGAATATCGATACAGAAATATTAAATGAGATGGAAAGTGCTCGATAACGTACATCGGTGAAAAAGAGTGATGGTAATAATGAAGGTAATGTTCCTTCATATACACTTAAGAAGAAACCTAGTACGAAAATACCTGCAAATATAGCTGCAATATGTCCGTTACCTATTAGTAAAAATGCTGGAATTGCAAATACAGTTAAACCAAGTAAACCAATTTGCACAACGCGTTTATTACCAATTTTATCACTTAACTTACCGAAATATAGTGCTAGTGGAATCATAAGTGCCATCGTAATAGAAATAATTAATAAGCCTGTTGTTTCTTCGACTTTAAGTACTTGAGTTAGATAAGAAGGAATATACGAAAGAATCATATAATTTGTAATATTAAAGAAGGCGACAATTACTGTGCTTAATAAGAAGTCTTTTTTGTGATATTTAATAATATCCATAAATGAAAATTGTTCATTGTCTTCAGATTCCTCTTGTGCTTTTTCCATCTCTTCAAAGATTGGAGATTCATCTAGATGACGGCGTAAGTATAAACCGACCAAACCAATTGGTGCAGCTACTAAGAACGGAATACGCCATCCCCAGCTGAGCATTTGCTCATCTGTTAACAATAACGTCAAAATGGTAACAATTACCGATGCAGCAATGTAACCTGAGAGTGTTCCAATTTCAAGACCACTACCGAGTATACCACGCTTTTTATCTGGAGAAGATTCTGCGATATAAACCATTGCACCTGAATATTCGCCGCCTGTAGAGAAGCCTTGAATCATTCGGGCAACTAAAAGTAGTATTGGTGCCCATACACCAATTTGTTCATAGGTTGGTAGTAATGCGATGAATAATGTAGAAAGTGCCATTAAAATAATAGTAGTACTTAACACGATTTTTCGGCCGTACTTATCTCCTATTCTACCAAAGAATACACCTCCGATTGGTCGAACGAGAAAGGCTGCTGCAAATGTACCGAATGTAAGTACAAGCTGCAATCCACTATTATCAACACCTGAGAAGAATAATTGACTTAAAATAACCGCTAAATACGCGTATAATCCGAAGTCAAACCACTCCATTGCGTTTCCTATACCAGTAGCAATTACTGCTTTCCTGGCTTGTTTAGGATTGACAATATTAACGTCTTGAGGTTCAAAATTTAAATCATTATTTTGTTGCATATAATAAAACAGCTCCTTATTTAATTTAACTTCTTTAAGCACACCTTCTCTTATTGAATAAAATTAATTCGAAGCACTTAAGGAAAATTAACGTCTCCTTATCTGTTATTATTGTTTCACATAATTAATTATTTGTCCAATGAGATGCTCTCTATGTTAAGTAATTTACTATTTTAAAAAGCTAAAGAAGCCGCTAAAATAGCGGCTTCTTTAGCTTTTTATATTTTTTTATATTTTTTTAAATACTTGCTGTAGCAGCTATGTTATGAACACAGGAAATAAATTCATAAGTGAATGCGTCAATTTCCTCTTTCGTAATAATATACGGCGGAAGTAATCGAATAATATTCCCTTGTGTTACATCGACTAACATCCCTTTATTCATTAACTCAATCTGTAATTTCTTCACATTTTCATTCGTGTCATTCACACTTATCCCAAACATCATCCCCGCATGACGCACTTCCTGAATATAATAAGAATTTTCTTTCTGAATGTCTTGCAGTTTGTCATTTAAATATAGTGACGTTTCATAAGCTTCTTGCATTAACCCATCATCAAGTAATGTATTTAATACAGTTAAACCTAATGCTGTTCCCATTGATGAGTGAGCAAACGTTGTCCCGTGATCTCCTGGTGAAAATACATCACATAACTTTTCACCTACAATAATTCCCCCTAGCGGTATCCCGCCTCCTGCTCCTTTACCGATTTGAATAATGTCCGGTGTAATATTAAAATTTTGATAAGCAAATAGTTTTCCCGTTCGACCCATTCCACTTTGAACTTCATCAACGACAAGAAGTACATTATATTTTTTACATAAATTTTGAACACCATGTAAATATTCACTTGATAAAGGATAAATCCCCCCGCTACCTAAAACAGGCTCTAGCATAATCGCAATTGGATTTTCTTTAATAATGGTTTCTTCTAATTGGTCTATATTCTCGCGCTCTACTTCATATACAGGAATAGATGTTTTAGGAAAATTTTGATATACTTTTTCTTGTCTCGTAAAATGTAGTGCCCCTAACGTCCTCCCGTGAAAACTATCTTTTAACACAACTACTCCATCACGCTCTTCATTCGCAATAGATCTATATTTATCAATTAATTTTAATGTCGTTTCTGTCGCTTCCGTACCAGAGTTTGTAAAAAAGACTTTTCCGCTTTTTAAAGTACAACCTACTAATTTCTTTGCATACTCAATTGCAACTGGGTTTAAAAAATGAAACGGTAAATGCAACGATTTCGCAACTTGCTCCATTGTCGTTTGTACAATTTTAGGATGATTATATCCTAATACATTTACTCCTACGCCAGAAAATAAATCTAAATACTCTTTACCATCTACATCATACAGTTTACACCCTTCTCCCCTTTCCATTGCAACCTCTGTACGACAATATGTAGACATCATATATTCTTTATCTAATTGAAACCAATCCGACATGCTAAATTCCTCCTAGTTATTTTCCCTTTTTTAACGTTCATTCTCTATATAATCGTTTATAAATTAAGTTTTAAGATTGAAATTTTAATAGTGGTTTTCTTCCACATTTTTAGTAAAACGTGTGCTTTCTCTTCCCGATATTCATTTTTCCATAATTTCTTCTATTTCAACAGGTCCACTACATATGTGTTTTTTTCATCTAGCGGTATGTTACTGCTTTGAACTGTGCGTGTCATACATAATTAAGGCTATAGAATCATATTTAGTAACAATGGACAAAAAAGATTTGGAGGCTATATCGATGGATGAAAACTATGATAAACAGGGGCAATCTATACTAGGGAAAGACTTTAATGAAAATGACGAACGTAATGAACAAGCTAAACTTCACTCTCAAACAGTTGGTTCACGTGGACCCGTACTAGAGCAAGATAGTGTACTGCATGAGTCATTACAAGAATTTATTCATGAAAAAATTTTAGAAAGACCTGTTCATGTAAAAGGATTTGGTGCGTTCGGTTATTTTCAAACGATATATTCGATGTCTGAACATACTAAATTAAGTTTTTTACAAAATTCTAATGAGAAAGTTCCTGTTATGGTGCGATTTTCGTTAGCTGTTAGTACGAAAGGAACACCGGATACTTCTAGAAATGTACGCGGTTTTTCCACAAAATTTTATACGAAAGAAGGCATTTTTGACCTTTTATGCAATCACATCCCTGTTTTTTCTGTTCGTGATCCTATGCGTTTCCCTGAAACAATTCAAGCATTATTGCCTTCACCTAAAAATAACTTAATAGACCCTAATAGATTTTGGAGTTTTGTCGCTAAAGCACCTGAATCTATTCATTTTGTTGTCCGTTTATACTCTAATAATGGTACAGTCAAAAGTCTTCGCCACATACCAGGACATAGTGTAAATACATACATTTGGAGAAATGCGGAAGGTAATCGAAAGTATGTAAAGTATCATTGGTACCCATTTGAAGGTGTACAGTACATTACTAGTAAAGAAGCAATTAAACTAGCTGCCGAAAATCCTGATTATAGCGGGAAAGATTTATATGATGCAATTGAAAATGGTAAACCAGTGGAGTATGGCTTATACGTCCAGCTCATGAATCCGAAAGATGAAGCGCACCTATCTTATGATCCTTTAGATGACACAAAAGTATGGGATGAACAGACGTATCCTCTCATACCAGTCGGGAAAATGGTATTAAATAAAAATCCTGAAAATTTTATGGAACAAGTAGAAAAAGTCGCATTTTCCCCTTCTAATTTACTGGATGGTGCAGAACTATCAGATGATAAAATGCTGCAAGGGCGCGCTAATATTTACAGTGATTCACAACGAAGAAGAATTGGTCCCGAATTTCGCAAATTAACGATTAACCAGCAGCAAGATTGGACACCGACTAAGCAAATAACGAGCGGTGACGGAAGATACGTTGAAGGTAAACTTGAAAGAACTTCTATAACAAAACAAAATGACTTTACGCAGGCTGGTGAATTTTATACGAAGTTACAGCCGATAGAAAAAGAACATCTCGCTGAAAACTTAGCTAGTGATTTGAAAGTTATATCCGATGATATTCGAAAGGTAGTTTTGGGGTATTTTCATAAAGTGTCAGCTGATTTGGTGAATAAAATTGAGAGTGCAATACAAAAGCTTTGAGAATAAAAAAAACGTCATTTTTAATCTATAAAATGACGTTTTTTTTATGGCGAAATTACTAGGAATTTCTACCGCCTCATTTACAAGTATTAACGAAATTTTTCTCCTTCAAAATTTCCGTTATTTCATTTGGGATTATGATACTCATATCTCTTTTTCAAATAATCTTTTTCACATTGCAACGGTTTGTATTCCACTATTTTCCCTTGCTTCTTTTGCGTTTCAGTAACAACCCATTCCCCTTTTTCAAGTTCAAGGTGTTTTATCACATTTGTATCGTCTATTTCTTTATAGAGTAAAAATGCTTCAAGCGGCTTTACAAACAATCTTGGCTCTCCTCTATATCCACCACTTTCAAAAACTTTAGTTAACGAATTATAATACGTATCATCAATCCGACCACCATACATTAAATGTGCAGCTTCTAAATCTCTTTTATTAACTTCCCAAAAGCCACCTTCATCAAAATTCAAATGAAATACGGATTTAATGTCCTTCATAATATTTTCCACATACTTTTGATCCCGAATTTTACTTTCTTCGAGACAATCTGAAGTTAACTTTGGTGCATCTGTTTGAGAATGTACAACGTGTTGTATCGATACACACAAAATAAATATGCTTAAGATGTACAATATTTTTTTCATAATTACATATCACCTCAAATGATTTAGATACTATATTATTTGAGGCTTACAATATTCTTATGCTAGAAATGAGAAAGGTCCTATAAAATAAATTTTTTATAGGACCTTTCCTTTTAATATTGCTTTATCAAATTCACGGGCGGGGCAACTACCTTACTACTTTTCACATCATATAATCCTATAGGTGTTACTCGTATAAAAGGCAAGTGCGTCGCAGAAAAGAATAAAATCGTAAATGCTGGATCGTTATAAGCATATCCTCGCGCTTGCAGTAAGTTCACCATCTTTTTCTCTTCTTGTATTAATTCACTCATCTTTACATCCGACATAATCCCGAGCAATGGTAATGCAATTTCGTGCAATACTTCATTCTTTTCAGCAATTACAATCCCTCCGCCAAGCTCTTTTACTCTATGAAAAGCTGTAAGCATATCTTCTTTACTCTTTCCAATAAGAATGATATCACCTGTACCTGAATAAGAACTAGCAAGGCCACCTAATTCATTCGCAAAACCTTTCACAACTGTATTCACTCGCCAACTGCCATCACGGGCAATCATCATGAGGAAACATTCATCATGAACAATAGACAGTTCATTAAGGCCTAAGTCGATTTCGCTAACGTATGGTTTTGTTATAACGTTATTCAATAAGTGTATACCTGCTTTATTAGAAAAAACCATATCCTCTTTTTCTATGGTCCAGTCTAACAGTAGTGGAGTTACTTTGAAGTTACTCCATTCTATAAGTAACGATTCATTTTTGTTTACTCTATCACGCTTTACCCATTGTCCTTTTGCGATTACACTCGTTGGCACCGGATTTTCTTTACTTTCTAAAATATTGACATTGGCGATTCTACCTGTCGCAATTGAACTATGCACATGCTCCATATTATAATAGCGAGCAATATTATAACTTGCCATATGGTATGCATCTATTACTGGCACTCCTTGTTTTATCGCGGTAGAAATCATAACGTTTGTCATTCCATTTGCATAAAACGAAGGATGTGAGCCGTCTGTAGTAAGAATAAATCTATCAAACTGCTTTACGCCTAGTTCCAACAATTCTTTCAGTAAAACTTCTAAATCTGGACGGATTGAAGAATTTCTTAGGGAAACAGTGTAACCTTGCATAAGACGAGCGAAAGCTTCCTGCCCTGTCATCGCCTCATGATCACAATCTGTACCTAACAGTTTTAACTTCGCTAAAGTCGTTTCAGATGCACCTGGAAAATGTCCTTCTACTTTTTTATGTAATCGTTTCGTTTCCTGCACCCAATGTAACATTTCATCATCACCATGTAATAATTTGGGCCATGCTGTTAGCTCGCCGCCTTGAATCACCGCTTCATGCTGTAGCCACTCTACTATTTCTTCACTATTAAACAAAGATTCCCCGTTTTGTAATTCAGTCTGTCCATCAAAACGGCACCACCAATACATACTTGCTGGAATCTTATTGAATTCATCTAATAAACGAAATGCTTCTTCACGCTTTAATGTGAAAAATAAAGTTAAATTATCATTAATAAAAGTTGTTGTCCCAAACTGCATCGCATGATTCGCTAGCGTCTCTGGGTTATACAACTGATATGGATGTGCATGGGGTTCTATGTAACCGGGTACGACATACTTTCCTTCACAATCAACAACTTCACACTCCGTTAATTGCTTTGGCAGCTGCTCCCCTACATATACAATTCGATCATTATATATCCAAATGTGCGCTGTCATCCACTCGCGCATATAGGAATTTAAATATGTTGCATTCTTTAATAATATGTGTGGACTTCTTGTGCCGTCTAGTACTTCAACATGTTCTCGTAATTGCTTATTACTCCATTTAAAATGATTTTGTCCCATTGTATTCAACTCCACTGTTATATTAGTTAATATTAGAAATAATTAACAAACTAAAGTATCATCTATTCATAACTCCCCTTTATACCCCCTATTACTTTCATTATATGAAAAGATTATAAAAATAACAATTTTCAGAAATAAATACATTTCTTTTCTTCAAAATAAAAAGAATGCCATGCAACTGACATCCTTTTTATTTTTATCGTAAGCATTAAGATTGATTTTCACTTTGAAATACACTTGATGCCATATCATAAATGCAACTACTGTCCATAGTTGCGAACTTAAAAAAGCACCTCTTTTAAATATAACTACAAAAAAATTCCATTCACTTTCTTTTCATCTATTTATTAAATTCAATTTGCATCATTTTATTAAACTGTGGAACAATATCGACCCCACCTATAGAGTTGAGACTGATAGCCAATGTATGTTTGCCTCCAATTACTCCCCCAGCAAAAGTTGTAAATCCAGGAATTCCTCCTCCATGCCCCCAAACTGAAACACCGTTTGGAAGTTTAGTCTCATAGATTCCAAGACCGTATGCGTCACCAACCCCTTTTCCTTCTATAGGAACTGTAGTAAGCATTTCTTTTAGCTCGCGTTCCTTTAGTAACTTACCACCGAGTAAAGATGAAAAGAACTTATTTAAATCATCCGCATTAGAAATCATATCTCCAGCTGCATTAGCTAAACTCGGATTATAATACGTAATATCTTTCAACTCGCCTGTTCCCTCTATTTTCACATATCCACGAGCATGATTCTTTCCTGGGATGACGGGTGAATTTCCTGGTAAAAACGTATTTGATAGGTCCAAAGGTTCAATAATTCGCTTTTCGATTTCTTCCGCATAACTATTTCCAGTTATTTTTTCAATAAGCATTCCTAGTATTACGTATCCTGTGTTTGAATACAACCAGTCTTTACCCGGCGAGAAATCTGGAGGCAGCGAAAGGCCTATTTTCACTATTTCTTCTGCTGTATACGTTTTTTTCGAATTCATTATGTCCGCGTCTTTTGACTTTAAGTATTCAGCGATACCACTCGTATGATTCAAAAGTTGTCGTATCGTAATTTGATTACCATCATACCCATTTCCTTGAATAAGACCCGGTAGCCACTTTTCAATTGGATCGTCAAGTTGTAAGCGCTTTTCTCCTACTAATTGAAGAATAGTCGTGGCAGTAAACGACTTCGTCACACTACCAATCCGAAAGCGATAATCCGAATTCACCGGTTTCTTTGTACTTAAGTCCGCCAAGCCAGCAGTAAAACTACTAGTTTTTCCGTTATTAGACGCCTTAGCTAATATTCCTACAGCACCAAGCTGTACTGTTTCCTGCATTACTTGTTTCCAGCCATTACGATTCTTTTGATCATGTACTTGTGACGAACTAGAAATATTTTGAGTTGACTCTGCAGTCACAGTAAAACCAGGTGTGAATAGGGTAGTACCCGCTAATAAAGCTGCTAAACTTGCCAACTTAATTGAATTACATTTTTTCATAAGGCTTTGTCTCCTCCATTAATATCGCATTAATTCAAGCTATACTTTCATCCTATATGATAAATCCCTCTTTTTTCTTATCCATTCCTTACGAAATACTTACGTTTAAATACAGTAAACTGAGGAAGAGTTATGCATGCAAATAAAAAGAGAACATGTTTTCATTTTTTATGTAAACATGTTCTCATAAACATTTAAAATTCTATATTAACTTTTCATCCTATTCTTTACACAACTAATCTAAATTCCTTTTTACCAGCCCGCACTAGCATTCATACCATTTCCAATAATAGAAAGTAATAGCGGCCATAATACTGGTCCCAATGTAAGAAATACATTTAGAAGTATGAGCATTCTATATCCAACAGTGAAATTATGATTTTTACGATTAACAAATACTAAACTGATTAATGATATTATAGTCGTTAAAAATAATACTAACATTAGCAACCAATACCACACCATTAAACTAAGACTCCATGGTGTTAATAGCTCATGTATGATACAAAATGAGATTCCTAATACAGCAAAACTAAAACTAGTTACCGATGTTTTTATAAGCCATTTATTTATTTTTTTATCGTATGTATTTTTACAATATAAATCTATTAAAGTATATAAAGATAAATATGCCATTAATACACCTATCCAAGACAATAACCAGTCTCCGTCCCCTTTGAATAATACGTACAGTAACCAACACATGCCTACTGCAGAAAAAACAAAGGAAATAAGTATGCTTTTTAATACCGATTTCATTACATTTTCACACCCTTAAAAAATCAAAAATTAATTATATTTTATAAAAATTAAGTATAGGTTAACATGTAATAAAGTATAAGTAAATAAAGTTAATTTTGTTTACCTATTTGAAGACGGTTTCATATAAAAAAAGAATTCATGTTAATCAAATTTCCGTATAAAAAAAGAAAAGGTGGATATTTATGTATCCACCTTCCCATCTTCCTCTACCCACTTCATTATTTCTTCCACATCTAAATCCGTATACGTCTTTTCACCATAACGAACAGACTCATATAACGGAATAATATCTCTCGTTCTACAAATTCTCTTTTGCCATTGTTACATCGTTTCAGAGAATCTTCTCTGTTCATGGTCTCATCTCACCTAAACTCGTACTTCTTTTTCTATTCTATAATTGCACATAGTACTCCATAATGGTTCAACCATCATAGAATACGTATTTTCAAACACCCTGTCACTTTCCTATCTCACTTAAAGATTCTCTTTTCACTCTTGATCATCATAAGCATCACCCAGTGATTCAAATTCACTCTTTAGCCAATAACAATATTGTCCATTATTCTTAATAAGTTTTTCAAGTAAGTCAGTGAATGAAGTGGCAATAATTTGCGACTCCCCAACTATTCCATGCCGATCAAAGAAACTATCATAACATCTACCTAGTCTTTCTTCACTAAGATCTATTGTTAAATATTCATCCTTGCCATCATTGCATATAATATACCAAGTTGATGAAATATCTTCTTCACATAACTCTCCTACAATTACGGGATTAGCCAAAATAAACCCCTTTGGGGTAACAATATGAATAGGATATTCCTCATTTTCAAATAAAGTTAGACCACCACAAAGACTATAAAATTCTTTTAAATCACCTGGTAGCATATGCTTATTCTTATCAATTAACGGTAATTCTGTAGGCTCCTGAACTCGACAATTAGGTAATGATTTTACTTTTTTAATCAACTGATTAATATTTTCCATCTGAATTACTCCCTAAAATTATATTGATTAAAAGCCCTATAATACTCTTGCTTAGCTAAACGTGGTACATTCGCAGCATCAAACATTTTTTCCGTCAATTCTTGTATTTCCTTTGTTGAAACAGATTTCCACTCTACTTTACCTCCAACCTTTTTCCCTGTTTTATCAAAGAGCCATTGTCTATAAACCGCTTTAGTATCATTGTGTTGCTCTTTAGTTAAAGCTATATTTGGAGTATTCGCCCCTCTACTAACATAATCAGGGACATTATGTTCAGCCCATACATCCATAACGCCATGATGATTTTCTAATGGTGAATTGCTTGGTCTATACGGTACTACATCGTATGGTTCTGTAGTCTTACCCTTACCGCCATCTTTAGACTTCGCAAACTTATAATAAGCTTCTATTAATTCGCCTTGAGGTATATTTTGGTTACAATAGTTCCACCAACACTAGAGAATGCATAAGAAGCATCTCTCTTAAATGATTGTAACATTTCAAGCGTAGGCTTCAATTCTTTTGCTAGTGTTACTGCATTAGCAAATGTACTTACTCCACTTGATGCTTTTGCTCCTTTTGTGATATGGCCTACTTTATTTAGTGCCCTATCGCCTAATATTGTGGTAGCTATTTGTGTTAATCCATAGGTAGTCAATTCTGTACGACTCTCTGCATCTCCCTCTATCATATCTCGTTTTATTTTATTTGAAAATGCATGCCACATATTTTTTGCAGTTTCATCCAAATGGAAAAGTGCATAGGTTACATTAATAAAAGTTCCTATGTCCATATTACTTAAAGCTATTGCGGACTCGATTTCATCACCAATAGCTTTCCCCGATCCTCTTTGAATAGCTTCCCACATCTTTTTCGCTGTTTCAAACGTACCAACTATACTGTCTGCCGCATCGTCCCAAGCATTTCTAACCGGAGATTTCTCCTCAATTATGTTATTTGTTTCTATATCTTTAATTGACTGATCATTTTTTCGGGCTGTTTCTTCTATAATCCCCTGAATAGAACTCACCCAATCCATATTCAACCCTTGTGTACTAAACGTCCCACTCACAGGACTAAATCCTTTCCCGCTTTGCACTTCAGCGAGTCCGGCTGTGATGCTAGCGGCTAATTGGAGGGCGGTGCTGTAGTTGTTGCTGGACGAATGATTGAATTCATATAGACGCTCTAGTTTTTCTTCTAGTTTTTTTCTCATTGCAATTAAGACTGCAATAATTGCGTCTACTCCAGGCATTGGTGTAAGCACTTCTATTGCTTCTATACTTGCAATGGATTGATTGATTTCTTGTATTTGTTGTCTTATTTCATGTTCGATAACATCTGTTGAAGCAACTTTTGCTTGAAAATCGTTTGGAAATGCTTCGTTTTGGCGAATTAATTCTTCACATAAGCATATGATTCCTTGCGCTAATGGCCGGAATGTTTGGACAAGGTAGGCTTTTGCACTACTGTATGTTTGTCCTTGTAATACTGTGTCTATCGCAAAGGCATCAATAGATTGAATAGCTTGTTCCATACTTTGAATCGTAGCATTACATATAGCGTTCATACTTTGAGTTTGACTTTGTACTTCTCCCAAATACATGTTTAAACTCATGTATCGGCCTCCCTTTGTAGTTGCTGCTGTTCATAGGAAAGGTCGTTTTCTTTCTCACTGAGATGCCGTTTTTCTTTAAGCAACGTCTCTTTTTCATTTTCTAATTCGAATGTAAGTTTTCTTTCATACTGTCCGATTTCTTGCCGCATATTCGTAAAAAGGTGAAACACTTCTTTGTCGTCGTGCCAAGTTTCTAGTATTCGGTTAAATAAACGATTGCTTCTATTTTTCCATTCATGAAAACTAGCCTCAGCTCGTTCTTGATTTTGCAGCGCGATTCGGTTTTCATTTTGTTCTTCAAATATAATTCGTAATTTTTGATTACATTGACTGATTCTCGTTTCAATTTCTTGACTCATCTTTTCTCCCTACCTTTTCCCCTTTACGTAGGTTGTTACATTATTGAAAAGTCTTTTGAAGTCCAGTATCCATTTTCTCAAATTCATTTGCTACGGAATGGATATTATCAATCGTTTGTTGAAAAGTAGCGCAAAATTGTTTCGTGATTTGTAAATTTTGTTGATTTGCTTCTTGTGCTTTGAAGTTCACAGATAGTGTCGTACGCGTTGCCTTATTTATAGAGCGACTAGTAGCACTTTGCATCCTATCTGAAGCATTTCTCATTTTCGTTGCAAGTTGCGTTGCCGTATGCAAATTACTTTGAAATTCTCCCATTACTTACTCCCCTCTACCTTTTATTTACAAGAAAATTATAACACGGAAAAATATCCCAATAAACCGAATGTTCGAATTTAACATACAATTCACCACAGTTACTGAGGATACGAGCAACGCTTATCTATCAACATAACTGAGTCCAAGATGGATTCTACTTATACAAAAAAGATGACTTCAGCCATATGCTAAAGTCATCTTTTTCTACCTTATTATTTTACTAATTCTCCATTATAAGCTTTTATATTAAGCGGAGCAGTTAAAAATTGTGCTGCTTTACTAACGAAAGATGTGAAGTGTGCACTCGTATTATGGCTCGCAACTGCTGCTTCATCTTTCCATACTTCTACCATCGTATAAACACTTTCTTTTTCTGTATCTTTATATAAGTCATAAGATACATTTCCACTTTCTTCTCTTGAACCATGAATAAGCGGACGAATTTCTTCTAAAAATGCTTGTTGTTTCGTTGGATCTACTTGAAATATTGCGTGAATAATAATCATGGTGCTTCCCCTCTCATCTTTCACTTATTGAAGTTCTTTTATAAAATTATTTCCACTCTGCAACTTTTTCAATTGGAAGACGTACTGATTGGTAACCACTGTCTGCAGCTTTCCCGATTGAAATTAACATAACTGGTACGTAGCGTTCTTTATCTAGTCCAAATGCTTCTGCAATTTGGTCTTTTTCAAATCCACCAATTGGACAAGTATCATAACCGTGCGCACGAGCTGCTAGCATAAACTGCATCGCTACAAGACCACCGTCAATTAATACTGTATCTTTCATTACTTCTGGTGTAACCATAGAGAAGTAAGCTGAAAGTTTTTTCATTTGATCTTCTTTTACTTCTGCTGGCATAAGTCCACGCTCTACTGCTGTACCGTAAATTTCTTCTGCGTTATCAAAGTTGTTTAAATCACCAAATAAAGCAATCATTGCTGAAGATGTTTCTACTTGAGATTGATTGAACTTCGCAAGTGGCGCAAGTGTTGCTTTCGCTTCGTCACTTTCAATCACTACGAATCTCCATGGTTGCATGTTTACTGAAGATGGTGCAAGTGTTGCTTCTGTAAGAATTTCTGTCATTTCTTCTTTGCTAATTTTCACTGAAGGGTCGTACTTACGAATTGAACGACGTCCTGTTAAAATTTCGTTAAAATCATTTGTTTTTACTGAGTTAGTCATAGTTGTATTCTCCCTTTTTTATAATTCTTTTATATTTTCTTGAATGTGATTTAACATATTTAAAAGATTATCGCGTTCTTCCTCACTTAATCCTTTAAATGCAGATGCTGCAAAACGTTCTTTTTCCTCTTGAAACGCTTGAATTTTATTTCGTCCCTCTTCAGTAAGAGAAACTAACGTAATTCTGTTATCTTCTGGATTTTTACGTCTTACAATCATTTCATTGGCCTCAAGCTGCTTTAAATGCCTTGTTATCGCAGCATTATCAATATTCACTTCTTGCTGAAGTGCTTTTTGACTAATTTCACCTACTTCAAATAATTGAAGTATAAGCTCTAATCGAGACTGGCTCATACCCGTACACCCTTCAAATTTCGAACTTACTTCTTTATTTAGAAAGTGTAATTTATATAAAATAATCGCTTCTTTTGAGCATGAACTTGTCAAATTAACCCTCCTTTACAATCAAAATAAAAACATTTGATGTATCAATAGTTGATATGTCAATTAATATAATCTATATCGATTTAGAATGCAAGCATTTTGTTTTTATTTTATTTTTTCCAAATTAAGGCGCTTTGTAGCGTTACAAATAATGTTAATTGCACTATAATAATACTAATTTAAAGAACTGGAGAGTGATTGTAATGCGGCAATACACAAATAGAAATGAGGAAATGAAAATGGAAAATGAAATGAGGATATTTAAATATGACAACAATAAATATAGGGATTGTCGCGCACGTAGACGCTGGCAAGACGAGTTTGACTGAGCGTATTCTTTATGAAACAAATGTAATTAAAGAAATTGGCCGAGTTGATAGTGGTAATACACAAACTGACTCAATGGAATTAGAAAGACAGCGCGGAATTACGATTAAAGCATCTGTCGTTTCTTTCTATATAAATGACTTAAAAGTAAATGTAATTGATACACCTGGACACGCTGATTTTATCGCTGAAGTGGAGCGATCCTTCCGCGTTTTAGACGGTGCGATTTTAGTTATTTCTGCCGTTGAAGGTGTGCAAGCACAAACGAAGATTTTAATGCGAACATTACAGAAACTAAACATACCAACAATATTATTCGTAAATAAAATTGATAGTAATGGCGCAAATACTGAAAAAGTTATGAAACAAATAAAAGAGATTCTTTCAAATGAAGCATTCCCCTTCTACTCTGTTCTAAACGTAGGAACGAAAGGAGCCCGGATTATTGCATACAAATCATATGACGATTGTACGGAACTGTTAGCGCCATATAATGAATCGTTACTTGCGTCATATGTAAATGATGAAATCGTACCGGACGTATTATTAAGAGAAGAACTCGAAAAACAAATACAGCAAGCAAGTGTGTACCCAATCTTTTTCGGTTCAGCCATGACAGGTATAGGTGTAACTGAACTGCTCGAAAATATTTCAACCTTATTTCCAGCTAATAAGTCGGCAGAAAACGAAACATTATCCGGTGTTGTGTTTAAAATTGAACGTGAACCTTCTGGAGAAAAGGTTGCTTATGTAAGAGTTTTTTCTGGTCGTTTACACGTAAGAAAATATGTTGATATACAGCGCGGAGACGTTCTGGGGCATAAAGAAAAGGTTAAGAAAATATGTCTATTTCATAACGGGAATGTTGTTCAAGCTTCTATCGTTCCTAGCGGAGAATTTTGCAAAGTGTGGGGACTGAATGATATTAAAATTGGTGATATTATCGGTGAACGGACTCGTTATATAAAAGATATTCACTTTGCCGAACCACAAATGGAAGCGGCCATTGATGCAGTATCAAAAGAAAGAATTCATGATTTATACGCTGCACTTATGGAACTCTGTGAAGAAGATCCACTCATTAAAGTGTGGAAAGATGATGTTCATAAGGAACTATACATTCGCCTTTTCGGTGAAGTGCAAAAAGAAGTAATTGAAACCACACTTTTTGAGAAGTATAATTTGCAGGTTACTTTCTCAAATACACGAGTTGTATGTATTGAGAAACCAATTGGCATAGGGAATAGCGTTGAAGTAATGGGCGAAAAAGCGAATCCATTTTACGCAACAATTGGCTTCGAAGTGGAGCGTGGTGAACTTAATTCTGGCATAACGTATAACTTAGGTGTTGAGCTTGGATCACTTCCATTAGCATTCCATAAAGCGATTGAAGATACGGTATTTCAAACGTTAAAACAAGGTTTATATGGTTGGGAAGTTACAGATATTATCGTCACATTAACACATACCGGTTATGCTAGTCCTGTTACAACAGCAAGTGACTTTAGAAATTTAACACCACTCGTTTTAATGAATGCTTTAAAGCAAGCTGAAACACATGTATATGAGCCAATAAACGAGTTTGAATTAACTGTACCGGAGCACGCAATTAGTACCGCGATGTATAAGCTCGCTGCCGTTCCAGCAACTTTTGCAGAGCCTATATTATATAATGATTCTTACCAATTAACAGGATCATTACCTGTTGCAAAAACAGAGAATTTTAAACGAATGCTACATTCATTTACAGAAGGAGACGGCATATTTACAACGAAGCCAGCTGGTTTCACAAAGCTTATGGCTCCCTTCCCTACTCGAAAACGTGTTGATTATAATCCGCTGAACCGGAAAGATTATTTGCTTCATGTGCTGAAGGCTTATTAAAGTAAAAGAGGTGCAATTCGCACCTCTTTTTGCATGTATTGATGAGTTAGTTTTTCCTAACAACTTCTTTAAGCTTTTCTATTATATTTGCTATCGCTTCAATTGAATTCTTTGTTTCATATTCCCCAACATTTACAGAATGATTTGCATTTTTAACAACATCGATCATTAAATTCGTTTTATGTAACTGATCAATTTGAGCTGCATTGTATTGGTGATCTTTATCCCCAATAACTAAAAGCCCTTCGTGTCGACTATGTAAGATAGAATCAAAAATTGTATCAAACGTCAGTAAAGGTGTAAGTAGTATCATTTTTGACTGCGCGAATTCGTCTCTCTTCATTAAATCATTTGCAATCGGAATTGTTCCGAGTGATTTCCCTAAAAACATAATATAGTTGTATTGCTCATCTTTTAATACTTCATTCATTACAGGATTAATATCATCCATCATTACTTTCGTTACTTCTTCCATTGGTTTATTCATTAATTGTCCATCATAAGAATAATGAATATGTACAACATCTATTTTATGTTCAAGCATTAACATCATTGCATAATAAAATAACGGCTTATCATAATTGTATCCTGAACCTGAAAACATAAAGCAAACCCTACTAGAACCTTTTTCGATATGTGTGTAATAAATTACTTTGTCATTTATATGTACCTCTTTTTTAGTTCCCTTCACCATTTCCCCCTCCGAATACATTTAATCTTTTAAAACGATATGTTCTATATGAACTGCTATATCATTTACTTTTTCTTTTATAAACGCAGGCTGTAAATTATATGCCTCTAACTCTTCTACTGGCACCCACCTAAACAAATACGTTCTATCCTCTTCTTCCAAAATATATTGATCCACTCCATTTGCAGGTAACTCATGTAGCTCTACTTCATAATAAAAACTAATTTCATGAAACTTTCGCTCAGAAAGTGTAAAGAAATTTTCTACTGACCATATTAATCTTTTCCCTTTCATAGGAACACCTAATTCTTCTGCAAGCTCTCGTTTTAACGCATCCTCACTATTCTCTAACATTTTCACTCTTCCGCCTGGTACGTACCAAAAATCTTCACCGTCACATTGCTGAATAAGTAGTTTATTACCTTGTTTACAAATTGCTCCGACTCGGTAATTAAAACATGTTTCCTCTACTTTAAACGTAAGATCCATCCGTAACGCCCCCTTATATAAATATCGAATTATTACAAAACAATTATGTAATTACTGTACAAATAAGGTTACCAAATTTATCCACTCTATTCAATCGTTTTCGAATTTTCCGAACTCTTATTTTTCATCATTACAAGTGTATATACATATGTTACAATCACATTGCACACTAGAAAACATTATGGGGGTACGGATGGAAACGTTATTAATCCAGCAAACTGAGAAATCAAATAAGTTTTGGAAAATCATTGTGAAAGAAAAAGACTATGTTGTGTTTTACGGAAAAATCGGCACAGCTGGCAGTGTGAAAGCGAAAGAGTTTGAAACAGAAGAAGAATGTATGAAAGAAGCTAATAAACTAGTTGCTTCCAAACGTAAAAAAGGATATATAAACCCTATTCAAGGGGAAGATTACATAAAAGAAAAGACAATAACCGAAGAAGAATTTTGGGAACTACTTAATCGTGCAAAAACGAAAGGTGAGGAACAAGTAGAACAAATAGAATGGCTTACTTCCCACCTTGCTAAACGTACAGTACATGAAATTGTTGCTTTCGATACGCATATGCATCGTATTTTGAAAGATTCCTATACCTCCCGTTTATGGGCAGCAGCCTATATTATTATGGGTGGCTGTTCAGATGATACTTTCGATTACTTCCGTGGATGGTTATTATATCAAGGAAAAGAGACATACGAAGCTTGTATTGAAGATCCAGAACGATTAATTCCTGTATTAGAAAATTTGAGTGAGTATGACGTTCCAGAGATTGAAGAACTTACTCTATATTTCGGGCAAGAAGTTTACATGGAGAAGACTGGGGATGAAGATGATACATACTTTACACTATACCATGTCTTAACAAATGAAGAGTTTGAGGAAGTTGATATCGAGTTAGATTGGGATGAAGACGATGAGGAAGGTTTAAAAAAGATGTTTCCTAAGCTATGGGAGATGTATGAGGAAGAACCGATTGAGTGGTAGATTCATATTAGGACTCTGTTTGACCAATAAACAGAGTCCTTTTTTCACAAGATTCTTATTTAAACTCTCTTTATTCCATACCACTTATCCAATAACATCTTTTCTCTTTCCCTTGAAATACCTGCTTTTAATTCCCATTCGTCCACACTCTTCATCCACTCATACACATCTGTAACTGTATGTTCTAAACTTCTAAAAGTAAGTCCTTCTTTAATAGCTCTTTCAATACAAATAGAAAAACCACCTTTCCACGGCTTCGTCTCACCTTCTAATGAAAAAGTTTCAGGAAGCCATAAAGGCATCTCTGTCCAAGGCTGCACTTTATGTTCATTCATAAACGATTCATCTACCCAAACGAATGCAGCATCGCTATTCGTAACCTTTTTACACGTATTTAATAGTTCTTCCATCGTCAATTCATCATTCGGACCTGTTATATTGAATGTACCTGCTTTATTATTTTCTGCCATGTTGAGTCCAAAGCTCGCGACATCTTTTATATCAACTATTTGCACTGGACGATCTTTTCTTCCTGGAACTAACACTTTACCTCCTTTTGCTACACGCTGAATCCAGTATGGAAGCCGATCTGTATAATCAAACATCCCTGAAAGAAGTCCTGCTCTTACGTGTAAAACACACCTCGGCCAATACTTCTCTGCTTCTTTTTCACATAATACTTTCAGCGCACCATAATGCTCATAAGGAGAAACTTCACCATTCTCTACAGCCTTTATTTGCTCTTCCGTCGGTTCAGGTTGTAATATATAGTCTTCTTTTATGTCATGCGGAATCCAATCTTTATATACGGAAAGGCTTGAGATGAATATATAATGTTTTATATTATTTTTTAAGACATCTCCAATATTCCGAATGTGATGCGGAGAAAACCCACACGTATCTACGATAACATCCCATTTTCGATTTTCTAAACTTGATACATCACCATTTCTGTCACCGATTAAATGTTCCACTTCTGGAAAAATTTCATTGTTTGTTCCACGATTGAATATTGTAACTTCATGCCCTCTTTTCAACGCCTCTTCTACAACAGCTCTTCCTAAAAATCGTGTACCACCTAGTATTAAAATTTTCATGGTTCTCCCCCATTCATCATTAAAAATCCTTTCTTTTGTTAAACGATTTTTTGCTCTTAAAAGTTACGGGTGGAATGCAGATTTTCACTATAATCTTAGTTCTATAAAATAAAAAGTAATTATTAGCGCTCATTCTTTACCTTTACACAATCTCCCCATCAATTAACTCAATAATTCTATTACACTTATTCGCTACCTCAATATCATGCGTTACAATAATAATCGTTCGTCCTTCTTCATTCAGTTGTAATAGTAGATCCATAATTTCTTCTCCTGTTTTTCTATCTAAATTCCCTGTCGGTTCATCAGCCAAAATTATTTCTGGTTCGCCTACTAACGCTCTAGCAATTGCGACGCGCTGCTGTTGTCCACCTGATAACTCGTCCGGTGTTTTATGCATATGTTCTTTTAAACCTACTTTTTCTAAATAGAACTTCGCCTTATTTTCTCTTTCTCGTTGCTTTAACTTTCTATATGTGAGTGGTAGTGCTACATTATCCAGTACAGTATGTTCTTTTAACAATGCAAAATATTGAAAAATAAATCCAATCATTTCATTTCTTGTTTTATGAACTTTATTCGCTCTAATTTCATTTAATGGTTTTCCATTTAACGTATATTCACCCTCATTTGGCATATCAATTAACCCTATAACATTTAATAGCGTACTTTTCCCCGACCCTGATCGACCCATTATCGCTATAATTTCGCCCTTATTTATCGTTAAGTTTATACCATTTAACGCGAACGTATTATGGTTCTTGTTACTATACATCTTCTTAATGTCTTTCAATTCAATTAAACTCATTATTCCATCCCACCTATTAATGTTTTCGGTTCAAGTTTTCTAATAAACAAGAAGACAATGAGATTTGAAATAATGATGATCACTAATAAGAATAGGAATACAAATAATAAAATAGGCATATTTAAATTTATTTCGCGTACAGATGCCATATCAAAGTCCTTCGAAACTTGCAGATGATCCTCATATCTCCATAAAAAGTAAACTATCGATAAAAACTTACCAACTATCGCAATACATATGTTTTCTAATACAATTTGAATGAACATCCCAAACTTACTTTCTCCAAGGACCATCTTAATACCAAATTCCCTCTTTCTCATCATGATGGAAACAATTGTCGTTACGACAATTCCCGCTATTATAAATAAAATAAATAGACTTCCTACTATAAGATCGATATTTTCCGTATCCATACTACTAGTAACGGCTTCATTTATTTCTCCTCCTAAATTTTTCAAGTACAACGTAACGTCGCTTCCCTTCAGTTGAATCATTTCTTGTAGTTTGTTTACATCTGCGTCTCTTTTTAAATTCATAATTGTACTTTGATGTAATCTTGAAAACATTATTTCATAATGTTCATATCTATCAATTGGCATGGGTGATAGCATAGCCTTATCTAATTTCTGGTATATATTCGCTCCGTTACCATTTATAATGAATTTATTTTCCGGCAAAAATCCAATAATCGTATATTGATTATTGATTGTATCCCCTATTTGAAAATATTTCTTAAAGTAAGGACCTAGTAAAACATTCGTTTTCTCTTCACTATTTTTTTGGAAGTCTTGATAAGAAAAGCCTGTTCCAGCTTTTATAGGTATATTCAGTAATTTATAATAATTTTCATCTATTGTAATTATAAGAATAGTAGGGTTTTTATCGCGAAAAGTTTTATTTTTCAATTCTTCTAACATAATTTCTTGGAGCAGTCGATTGCTTGATTCTAGTTCGATTATGCTCTCTTCGTATGTACCATACGAAATCACATCTTTATTTTGCTGCATTTTTTATAAACTTCTTCGATTTGCCCTTTATTAAATTGATCTGCCTTCAGCCTATCAGTAGTCATCTCATCATAAGTGATAAAATATGTACTTTCTAAATCTAGCAACGAGTTGGAACTGTTTCCAAGATAGTGAAAATTACAAAGCATATTAATGGAAAGGGTTATTGCCGCTAATCCAAACGTGAATTGTATTAAGAGAAATATGGAAATGAGCAATCTATTTTTCAAAGCCATAAGAGCACTTTTTAGTCTCATCTTATTTACTCCTTTAACGCTTTAGCAGGTTCAATTTTAAGTATTTTGAAAAATGGTATTACAGCGGTGATGAACGAAATAAACAAGGAAATTACTACACTCATCACAACTTTGAAAACATCTATATGAATAGTAAAACCCATTACATATACTATACTTTTATTCATTGTACTTAAAATCCACTGCATACATATCGCACAAATGACTGCAACGATTGCGCATATGAATAATTGGCTAAATATAAATACAAATAAATTCAAATTGCTTGCTCCCAACGTTTTCCTTAAGGAAATACTCTTCTTCTTCGTGTAAATCCAAAAATAACTCGCAATTATACAGTTCATTACAGCAATAAAAAGTAGACTGTACGGAAGAGTAAGTTGTGCTCTCATAGCTTTATTCGAGCTTTTTTCGTTCTCATAATTCTCTTTTTCATTTATCACTTTCGCATTTGTATCAGTTCTATTTTGCTTAACATACCGAATAAATGTATCTATTTCTTGTTTAGGATTTTCGTTAGACCTTACTATCATTTCAAATGTATTTTCATTTTGCATACGTCGCTTTATCTCATCAGGCATGTCACTTAAGCCGACAAAAACATTGTAGTCATATGCGTATCCGGTATTCGCAGCGCTCACGCCTTTAACTCTATATTCTCTACTAAACAGTTTTATTGTTTCAGATTCTTTATAAATTCTCTTTCCGACAATTACACTATTTTCTTCCCCATCTTCCATATGAGAACCCTTTATTAAAGGCGGAGACCAATTTTTATTTATAAGACCAACCATCGTTACTTCACCTATGCCTGGCAGTTTGGTTCTCATATCATTTGTAATAACACTTGAATTCTTAAAACTAGTTTCTGTTATCGCTTGGATTGCTTTAAAATCCAATTCCCCAAAACTAGTAAGCTGAATAGCATAGTAATATTTAAAATAACCATTTTTATACTCATAAAATTTTTCATCGTAATAATCTCGAATCGACATCGCTATAAGTATGGGCAGAATTGTTAAAGTAAATCCAATAAATAACATAATGAATATTTTTATGTTCACTGCTATTTCTTTTAATATTAGATTCATATACCCTCCAAACGTCAAAAAGATAAATATCCTTTTTGACAAATTCCATATAAACGCTGTACTTATCAAAAAAACTTAAAATATTATTCTGTTTCCTTAAGCCATCAAGAAATGCACATTAGCTTTTAATTCGTTTTTCATACACACTTCATCCCCTTTCTTTAAAAGATTTTTAGTATGCGGCTTCATTATACATAGAAAAATAAAGGTTAAAATCAAGCCTTCGAAATCTTAACATTTTTTTACGCTATATTTATTTTCCAGTTAACTTAATGACATTAAGTTATTTTCCCATCTCCCTTTCTATGTAAAATGCCATATATAAAGGCGGTATGAGATCTCATACCGCCTTTATATCTTAAATTTAATTGTTTTGTAAGTAAGGAAGAATATATTTCACAATCAATTCCCATCTATCCCGTGCATTCGGTATAATTTCAGAAGCAATTACTACAACCAAATCCTGCTTCGGAATACAACAAATCATATTCCCACCATCACCCATAGCACAGTATGAAAAGATTCCATCTTCTTCTCGTAACCACCATAAGTAACCATATTGATTTGAATTCATCGCTATTGATTCTATTATCCATGATTTTGATAGTATTTGTTTTCCATTATGAATACCTTCATTCAAATACATCTGTGCAAACTTCGCCATATCCCTAACCGTTAACGTTAGTCCCCAACCGCCTGTTGAAATACCATTTGGATCGTGAACCCATCCTTTCACATCTTTTCCGAATAGGTCATCAAATCCAAATGCTTTCATATTATAGTTTGGAATTTCTCTCATATCGAGTGGTTGAAATAAGTATTTGTTTGCAAATTCACGAGCACTTTTTCCTGTTGTGCTCGTAATAATTGCTGATAGTAAATGAGCTCCTGCAGATGAGTATTTAAAAGATCCGATTTCTCCGCCGTTCCCCATTCTATTAAGTGTATACTGTACCCAATCCTCTTGTGTACATAGTTCTTCTAACGGTTCCTGCCAATCCGTAAAAGGATATGGTGCTGTCATTGTAAGGAGGTGTCGCACTGTTATGTCAGATGCCTTAAGTGTATATTCAGGGAAAAACTCTATTACTTTTTGATCAACGCTTTTTATATAGCCCTTATCTATACATATCCCAATTAACGCAGAGATTATCGTTTTTGTAACTGACGCTACATGAAATGCATCATCTGGACCGTGTCCGTTATAATATTTTTCAAAAATAGCATTCTCTTTCTGTACTACTAACATACCATTCATATTTTTATATTCTTCTTTTATAATTTGATCTAACTTTTCAGCAGTTTTCATCATTCATTCCCCTTTAACCTATAATTAAAAAGGTTCGATCGGTACATATATATCAACTATATGTTTATTTTCCGGGTGCCGTCTTGGGTCATTTTTATACATTTCAAAAGGATACGAATCTCTCGGTTTATATCCGCTATTAGGAAGCCACTCACCGTATAAGAAATCCCATGCTCCTTTATATTCATCCTGGAATATTTCAAAATGACCTACCGCATACTTTCCAGAAGGTATTACCATTATTCCAATGTCGCTCGTTTCTACTGGGGACCCCTCTGGAATTTTTATACATAAACTTGTTCTTAAATGATTTTCTTCAGTAAATTCATGATGATCGTGGTAAATGGTTAATACTTTCGTATCCTCAAATACATGACAGTTTTCCTTCGCTGCGTAATGAAATAATTTCTCTATCATTTTTGGAAAAGCTATCGTTAACTCTTCATATGTACCGATATGCCTTATGTATGCGACGTGTATATCGTCCGCTGTTACAATTTCAACATTTCCTCGAACCTTCTTACACTTATTGTATTGAGAAGCTCTCCTTACGTCTTTGCAATTCTTGCTATTATCGTTTCGATATTGAGATGGACTTATTCCGTAATGACTTTTAAATGTGCGGGAGAAAACTGCTGAATCTGTAAACCCGAAGTGATACGCAATATGTGTAATCGTCATATCTGTGCGATATGTAAGTAGATTTGTTGCCCTTTCGAACTTCAATCGGTTTACATACCGTGATAATGGCTCGTCTAATATCCCCTTGAAAATCCGATGAAAATGAAACTTTGAAAATCCTGCTATATCCGCTAGCTCTTCAATGGATAGTGAATCATTTATGTGTGATTCTATATAATCTTGCACTTTATAAATGCGTCGTAAGTATTCATTTCTACTTTGTTTACTCTCCATATTTTTATCTCCTCACAACAAAAAGGCTACCGTTAAGCTAGCCTACTTTTACACATTTTTCAAAAACAAAACTCTACTACCGCCGTTCCCATCATAATTTGTATGTACCGATACACCCTCTACCTCATCATCCCCGGCCTCAATTCGAAAACCGATTTCTTGATGAAACTGTATCGACTTTTTGTTAATTGGTGACGTAATTGCTTTTACAACTTTACGATTATTTGCACGAGCGATATCAAAGAAATAAGAATACAATGTCGATGCGATTCCTCTTCCTCTATACTTCGGATTGACACCGATAAAATGAACATATGCTTCATCTTTATATGTTTGTGAAAAGAATCCACATAAGAAACCTAACGTTTCGCCATCTTCTTCAATGATAAAACTCGTTTCTTGAAAATGAACGAAGAATAGTTTTGGCAACATAGCAGCCATATCTCTACCGCCCCACCAATCATTTAAAACAGAATGAATCTTTACATAATCTTCCCCTTGGATGTTTCTTACTTGCATATGTTTCTCCCTTTCACTCACTTCATTTTTTCATAAATTTTAATAACCGTTTCTACTAAAAGGATGAATACCCATATTCCACAAAATACAAGAACAGACTGAAATATCGATCCAATTATCATAACACCAACTGCACCTGTTATTGAAAAAGATATTCCACCAAGCCCTGGATCCTGTATAAATGCTCCAGCAGAAAAAGCGGTTATAATTGATACTATTAAATAAATAACACTCATTATTTTTAATATTTTTATAGAAAGATACGAAGTTTGTTCTTTCTCCACTTGTGATAATTCGATTTCCCCGCTCGCAATTCCTTTTTGCAAACAGTCCTCACATAAAAATTCTTCCTTAATTTTTTTACCCCCATGTATTGTACCCGTTATCTCTTTACACCTTGAACATTTTCGATTTATCATGTTGTTACCACTCCAATCTATTAAGATTATACTTATATCATTCTACATTTACCTTAATATCCCTTTTATGTATTTTATAGAGAAAGGTCGTGTTTTATGATTTCAAAACTTACGTTTGGCTCGAAAAAGCGTACCGTTCATTATGTATTAAGACCTAGTTGTTATGCAGTTATTTTCCATTCATCTTCTTCAATGATTGCTGTTATCCAAAAAGGTGACCGTTACTTTTTACCTGGTGGCGGTATGGAAGGTAATGAAACAAAAGAAGAATGCTTGCACCGTGAACTACTAGAGGAATTAGGATGGGCAATTAAAATTGATCAGTATATCGGTAATGCGGTTCGATATTTTTATGCAGAAAAGGAAGATACATATTATTTGAATGATGGATTCTTTTATATTGCGAACATGGTGCAGAAACAAACTGAAAACTGTGGGGAGGATCATGTTTTACGATGGATGTCTCCATTACTTGCTGTTAAGCTTCTCATTCACGCTCATCAAAAATGGGCGGTTGAACAAGCACTTTTATTACGAAAACAAAAATGATCTCCTTCTATATGAAAGAGATCATTTTTACTATTAACTGACTTTTTTCAAATTGAAAGCAGGCTTTTTGATTCCGCCTTTTTTTACAACATATAAGCCGATGAAGATAATAAGTCCGCCAACGAGTTGCATCATATTAATTTGCTCTCCAATTGTAACTGCCGCAAAGATAACTGCGAACAATGGTACGAGATACATATAAACCATTACTTTCGTTGAGCCTATTTGACTAATACCGACATACCACATTGATAGTCCGAAGATGGTCGCAAAGATGATTGAATATGCTAGTGAACCCCAGCTTGGCGTATCTACTGGCCATGTTAAAGAGTTTACGTTGAATAAACAGTATATAACAAGTGGTACAATTCCAATTAAAGTAGACCATGATGTAACTCTCATTGCGGAGTATTTTGTAATAAGAGGTTGCGCTAATATTGGATACCATCCCCACGCAATTGCTGCGACTAATCCAATTACATTTCCGAGCCACGCATATTCGTAAGTAGCTCCTCCTGTATGTCCTGTTAATAAAACAAATGCTGCACCAATAAACGCTACTATTGAACCAATTTGTACTTTCATCGAAAAACGTTCTTGTTTGTGCAATACTGCTAATATCCCTGTAAATATAGGTGACATCGCAATTAATAATGAGGCGTTCGTTGCTGAAGTGTATTTCACAGATAGCATAAACATCGTTTGATACATTGCCGTTCCAACTATACCGACTACTACTAATCGTAACCAATCTTTTCTTTCAATACGTAATGAGCGTTCCATCATAAATGTAATAAGTAATAAGACCGGTGATGCTACTAAAAATCGTAAACTATTAAATTGAATGGATGACATATATGCCACGCCATACTTTCCTATTGTATAATTTGCTCCCCATACTAACGCTACTGATACTAGGAGCCATTCCATTTGCCATCTTTTCATCCGAATCTCCCCTTCCATATTTAGCATAGTAAAATTGGCTGGATATAGCACCGTCCAATTGGCTGTTTTTTTACCCAGCCAATTTGTTATACTTAATGTATATAAGAGATACGGAGGCGTTTGTATGGAATGGAAGCTAGATAGTGACAGTAAAATCCCTATTTATCAGCAAGTGGTTGACTTTATTGAAAAACGTATTACATATGGAGAACTTCCTCCAGGAAGCTTCCTCCCTTCAGAACGGAAATTAGCTACGCAGTTAAATGTAAACAGAAGTACAGTAACGACTGCTTATAATGAACTTCGTGCTATGGGAATTGTAGAAAGTACGACTGGTAAAGGTACACGTGTGAGTACACATATGTGGGGCGTTTCTCCAACATTAACGCCGAACTGGAGAAATTTCGTAGAAGGTGGTACTTTTTTACCAAACTTACCACTACTTCGCCATATTCGGGCAGAAGTACAACAAAATGAAAATATTATAGATTTCGCTAATGGAGAACTCGGTTGTAATCTTTATCCTCACGATCAACTACAAACGATTTTACGTGAACAACCGTTAACGCATTCATTAAGTTACGATCATCCGCAAGGCTATCTCCCGCTAAGACAAGCGGTCGTAAAATATATGAAAGAATATTTAAAAGTTGAGGCGACTGAACAATCCATTATGATTACATCCGGCGCTCAACAAGCACTGCACCTTATCGTGCAATGTTTATTAAATCCAGGTGATGCTGTTGCTTTCGAAAGTCCTTCACACTGTTATTCCCTGCCGTTATTCCAATCAGCAGGTATTCGTATTTTCCCATTACCTGTCGATGAACACGGCATTAATCCAGACGATGTACAAGAGCTATACAGAAAGCACCGCATTAAAATGATTTTTTTAAATCCAAATTTCCAAAACCCTACGGGGACGATGCTTCATCCAAACCGTAGAAAAAAACTATTATCACTTTGCGCAGATTTACGAATTGCAATCGTTGAAGATGATCCATCTAGTTTGCTGACGCTAGAAAAGAAACAACCTTGTCCTACTTTGAAATCAATAGATGAAAATGGAACTGTCATTTATGTACATTCTTTATCAAAAATGATTGCGCCAGGATTACGAGTCGGTTGGCTTGTCGCCCCGCAGTCTGTCGTAGAGCGATTATCAGATGCACGGCACCAAATGGAATTAGGAATGAGTATTTTCCCGCAGTGGCTTATGCAACAATTTTTTGAAACTGTACCATTTCAGTCTCATATCGTACCGTTACGAAAACAACTAGCAGAAAAAAGAGACGTTATCGTTCGTGCCCTAAACGAGCAACTTCATGATAAAATCTCTTTTTCAAACCCTACTGGTGGTATATACATTTGGGGGAAATTAAAAGAACCTATAAACGAAAAACAAATCATTATGCAAAGTTTAAAACAAGAAATTGCTTTTATGCCAGGTAGTATTTTCGGTGCGAAAGATGGTTATATACGTTTATCTTATGGAAAAGTGGATATTGATCAAATTGAGGAAGGTATTTCTCGTTTACGCGAGGCTATTTTGGTATGTGAAAATAACTTTAAATAAAGCTTTCTCGTTTGACAAAACCTAAATCTACCATTATTATCAACTCGAACCTATTTATAGGAGTGATAAAATGAAGATTTACGTTGATGCAGATGCTTGTCCTGTAAAAGATGTAATTATTTTTGAGGCTACGAATGTGGAAATTCCTGTTACCCTCGTTACTAGCTTTTCACATTATTCTAATGCAGAGCAGCCAAAAGGTGTCGAAACAATTTATGTTGATTCTGGAGCAGATGCTGCGGATTACCGGATTATGCAGTTAGCAAAAAAAGAAGATTTAATCGTAACGCAAGATTACGGTCTTGCTTCACTCGCTTTAGCAAAAGGCTGTATCGTACTACACCATAAAGGCTATAAGTATACGAATGACAACATTGAACAATTGTTACAAACACGGTATTTAAGTGCAATGGTTCGAAAAAGCGGTAAGCGTACAAAGGGACCGAAACCATTTACAGCAGAAGATAAAGAGAAATTTAGAGCGCTCTTTAAAAGTATGATCGCTCATTAAAGATGAACCTTCTTTTCGCAAGGAAAACTTCGCAACACAAAGAAGAGAATATCCAAATGAACATTCTCTTCTTGAGGTTTACCCGTTTAAAATGAAGGTAAATTATCTAAGTTATTTTCCTTTATTCCATCAGGTTCACTACGTATAATATCTCTGCCATACTTATGAAATACGTCTACATGAGCTAACTTCCCTGATTTTGCTTCTTCAAGGGCAGTCATATAATCTAACTCTCTCCCGCTACTTGTTTTAAACGCAATTAAATCACCATCATCATTTTTACGAACAGCAACAATTTGTTCTGCTCCTGAATTAACTTCATGGTCTACTTCAAATTGAGCTTGTTCTTCTCCTTGATGTAAGTAATCATTATAAACTTTTTCAAAGTCTTTTTTGTCCATAACATTCACCTCCAACACATTTTTTAGTATGGTTGGGAGGTGTTGGTTTTATGTACCTTTTTATTAACTTAACAAGACTTTACTACTCCAAATATATAATGCAAATCATAATTTTATCCTAATATAAATTTTTTTTATAAACCCTCTACTTATTAATTTAAGGTAAATTTAAGTGTTAATATTTTCCTAACAACCTTATAATTTAATATATCGAAACAAAATTTGAAATGGGGAATGGTTAAGATGAATATAGATTTTAATCGTTTAACTAATATTTGTTTAGAGTTTCAACAATCTAGATTTTATGTTACTAGAATTCCTAAAGATTTCTTATCAATTGCTCAAAAACGTTTTTCTATACCAACGGAAGATCAAATTGTCGCTTTTTTAAGTTGTAATTTATTAGGATCAGGCAAGTATGGTGTTTACTTTACGAGTTCGGGTTTATACTGGAAAAATTGGTTATTAGGTAAAGGAAATTTGAAATGGGAACAATTAAATAAAGTGCAACAAATTGAAATTGATAAAGATGGTTTCTTATCTTTTGATGCACAAAAAAGTTTCAATATTAACGGGAGTGACTATCCCCCACTATTATTTAAAGAATTGCTAATAGCTCTTACGAATTCATTCCAAAATTCAAAACAACAGGATATACATCCAATTATAAAAATGGATGAGATAAAATCTATTTGCTCTTTATTTGAAACGCACAATGAATTATTAGAACCTGATAATGGATTATTTGTAGACACTCATATTTCAGAAAAAAAGTTAAAAGCAATTGAGGCACGATTTATCATTCCAAAAGAAGAACAGATCATCGCTTTTTTAGATACATCTGTTCTTGGGAATATGGGGAAAGGATCGGATGGGGTATTAATTTGTCAATCAGGTATATATTTTAGAGAAGCTTTTGTACACTTATATTTCCCATGGCATGTTTTTAAAAACATCCCTATTACTTTAACTTCGGATGAATTTGAAATTGGGAAAGGAAATATATTTCATCTTCTACATGCTAGAATGCCTAGTCAAGATATTCTATTATTCATCAAGAATTTAAAACAGTACGTGAATAGTTTATATGAAGAACAACCACAATTACATATTTAATACACTCGTGTATAGTTAAGTCTAAAATTTCAATTCAACTAAAAAACCGATTATTTTTGTAGAGGGCCTACAAGTATAATCGGTTTTTTACTCTTATTCTTTTCTTATATTCCTATTTTTAATACCTACGCAACCCTTTCAAAGTCTCCAATATATCCTCTGTAAAGGCTGTACTACCCTCTGTCTCTAAAACTCTAAAATATAAACTTCTTAAGAAAGCTCTAATATTTTGTACTAAAATATCATATTGAGGATGCGGGATGTCTTCAACAATTGCTATACTATGTAACCAGTTGCTCCACTCTTCTTCAGTTAAAAGATTTTGGTTACGTAACGACATAATTGGTGCTACTAATCTCTCATCCTCAAAGTGAATGTATACGTAGTCATGTAAGCGTACCTTCTGGCGAACAGCAGCTAGTATTGCATATGAGAACTCACGATTTTGGATTGTACGTGCTAAAGCATCGAGCGCATCTGCTGCATGTGCAGTAGAGTGTGCCCAGCCTTTTCCTTCTACGTAGCCTCTTACATCTTCTTCTAAATATACATATTCCAGCACTTGTTCTGCCACACTGTACAGTTGTTCTTCAGATAACAATGGTTCTCTTTCATGAACAGATAAAATAAGTGGTGGAATTAATACAGAAAATGCACGTTTAAAGACAGAATCTGTTCCCTTTTCACCAATTTTATAAAATAAATAATCAGGGCTAATTGCTTGCAGCATTAATCCTCGTAATTCTTTTTGTCTAAACACATCATTTGTAATCCATTTGTGAAGCGTACTATAAATTAAATCATCGCGTAATTCAGCATCAGTTGACCCGATATAATCTAACATCCACTGTGCATATGGATAAGCATCTACGTCTTCTGGTACAGCATAATTATTATTTTTAATTTGTAGTAGTTCTTCTTTTAGTTCTAGTACTTCATTCATTATATTTCTTGTCCCCTTTTTGCGTTTTTTATTGTCTTATCCCCTTTTATTTGCTTCATAAAATTAATTTAATTATAACAATAAACAAAAGGCTATACATATATTTCTGATTATGTAATACGCTCATTCATGAAATATAACTTCTGGATTTCCTAAATCACTATTCTGAAATACAACATCCGCACAACTTTTCGGATTATGCTCATCTATATACATCTTACAGGCCGCATGATATCTGTTTAAAAACATTTTCTCAGCTTCTTCATAACTTCCAAAAGCCTCAGTCTCGCGCTTTGCACCACGTTTTCTCGCAATCTCAAAATCTGTATCTACAAAGATTTTGTAATCAAATAAATACTCAACGTCTTTTTTCAATAGAAATGTTCCATCTACTATGAGTACCATATTGGGTTGAGCCATTAACGGCTCATTATGTACAGGAATATCCGTTTTTAAATTATGAGAGATCGTTTCATACTGTAAATTCCCATTAGGTCCTAAAGGTTTTAATAACCTTTCTTTGAAAGCTGTATAATCGTGTGCATCTTCATAATACCCTCTTGCAGATTCTTTACCTTGTGTATAACGAATCACTTTTGAGTTATGAAAATCGTCAATGCTAGCGCACGTTACTGGTAACCCTCGTTTTTTTATTTCTTCCGCTAATTCGTTTGCAAATGTTGTTTTTCCTGATGCTGTAATACCGCTTACTCCAACTCTTGTTGGGTGCGTTAAATTTAACATTAAAATATGATTAGCAATTTCTTTTATACATTGTTTTCGGTTCATGATATTTCTCCCTTCATTTAGTTTACATAACAAAATTATAATTAACTTTTATGTCACTATTTGTCGGTAAGTCGATATCCTTTGTCGAATCGTTGATATATTGAAAAAATCGTTGATATATTTTAAGTTATGATAGATATATTTGAAAAATCGTTGATATATTATGATTGGCTTACTTCCCCTTAAACCCTCGATATAAAGCAGTCCGTAACTCTTGTTTGTATTCTTCAATTTCTGGCATATCGAGCTCTTCTGCCAGCCTGATAGCTAATTCAATATCATACGGTACTCGTACGAGTTGAATAGAAAAGCTCGCTGCTTCTTTTTCATTGTAAGTTCCTTCAAATATTAAATAGGAAGCTTGTGTTATTTCAAGTGGGTTTCCTACGCTACCGGCATTACATAACGTTTTCCCTCTGAAATTTTGAACGAACGCTTGGTGAACGTCACCGTAACAAACGACATCTGGTTTTCTTTCCCCTTCTATATTCTCTGTGAGCTCACTATTTTCGAACATACTAATACGCTCTTCTCTTGAGGCATGTGGTTGAATTCTTTCATATAAACTTCTCGGTGAAGCGTGGAACATACGGATCAGTTTGCCGCTCATAAAAAATTCGATTGAAAATGGTAAGCTTCTTAAATAGTCATTTTGTTCTTCCGATAATTGTTTTTGATGCCATTTTAACGTTTCAAATTCAGTCGGTTTTGTAATGAAATCATCCCAGTTCCCCATTACAACTCCTTCACATTCTTTACGAATGATTTCAATCACTTCGCTAGAATGAGGACCTTTTCCGACTAAATCTCCAAGACACACGACGCGCTCGATTCCTCTTAATTTAATATCTTGCAGTACAGATTCTAATGCTGGAATATTACCATGTATATCTGAAATTACCGCTATTTTATCCAAATGAATCCCTCCATTACTTATAGTTTATTATATCCTCATGTTGTGATTGATACCATTTTGGAATATAGGATGAAAAATGATTATGATCTTCTAAAATTCCGTTCAATCTTTCCTTCATATCATTTACTAAATGTGGCGTGCTTCGGTTTGTCCATACGATATCAGCTGGGAATGTCATTGCTGCATATAATGAGTACAGTTTCCAAAAATGAAGCGACGGTTCGCCTCCGCAATATCCGTGAACTTGTCCAACCGCAAATGGTTTACTTATTCTTGTAGTAAAAATCGCTACGTTATAAAAATCATGTATTGGATCACCAAAATCATATCCACCAAAATCGATAACGATAAACTCCTTATTATGAATCATACTATTTGCTGGATGGAAGTCATCGTGTAAAAAGGTAATAGGGCGATTTTTCAATAATTGTTTATGCTCCCCTACAAATCTTAATACTGGCTTCAAATCAAGGAAGTCTATTTCATAATTTGCTAACGCTTCTACGTATCTTTCGTATTTATTCCATCGAACTGTTTCCCATTTATTACTTGCACTTTCTCTTTCAATTGAGTGAATCCTCTTTAGTACTTCTCCTGCTTTTCTTCCTGCATGGTACTGTTCTTCCACGGATAGCTTCCCTAAACCTTCTTCACCATTTATACCTTGGATCCATTCAAATACTTGAACACATTTATTTATTTGTTCAAGTTTTATAAAATGAATTAACTTAGGCGTTGGAATATGTAATGACTCTAATTGTTTCATATACATATATTCTTCTTGTTTACGTTCAAAATGAACAGCATCACATACTTTCACAAAATATGTTACTCTGTTTTCTAATTCTATTTTATATTTCTCTTCATGTGAAAAACCTTTTGAAATAACTGTACACTTTACAATACGAGGCCATTCTAGTTTACTCTCTATCTCTCTAAGCATTTCCTTCACAACGTTCACCTCTATCAATATATGTACAAACTATGTAACACTTCATGCTCTCGTTTATTTTCACCTTTAAACTCCACTGCAAAAGGATTTTCGCCATTCTTATTCAGATGTTCTAGCACTAGCCCTTCTCCAATCGGCTCACAAAACTGCACATGAATATCTCCAAATACTACACTTTGACACTCGGCATTCCATTTTTCACTTTTCACAACTGAGCTTGTAGATAGCCCCATTACTTCTTTCCATTTCCGCACCGTTTCTCGAACGTTTTTCACTGCATAATGGATCGTTTCAATTTGTTGTACTTTATTTTTATGTTCCGTGATTGTTCCAATGTTACGTAAATCATTTCTTCTTTCTTCGTCCGTTTCATTCCATTGTATAAAGAAAGGTAATTTCGGTCCGTTCTCTTCTTGCTTTACAAATAACATTTTCCATTCTAAAAGGCGACCATCTTTTCTCATACGTTTCCCTTCAAATGGTCCTATCGTATGTAAACCGTGCTTACTAAACTTTACTGCTAGGTCTTCAATTGCATCTGTTCGAATTGCGATTTGCAGCATTCCTTCTCCGTCTTGTAATTTCACTACTGTTTCTTGTACTAATGGATTGTCTGCTTCTTTCGCTTTTTCTTCATGCTGCACTGCTAAAAATTCGATATATGATAAATCAAAATAACATAAACTATTCCAAGTACCCCAAGTAATATGCTCTCCACCTATTGCAGTATAAAATCCGTGCGCCTGCATTTGTTTTGCCGCTTCTTCCGGTGTACAATGTACGGCGTGTACTAGATGATCAAATCGCAACATGTCCTTCTCCCCTTTCTCTCCATCCTTTTATTGTATATTTTATTTTTCTTTCATTCAATTCAAAAAACTTTAAAACCCAGTTGATTTATACGATTAATATGTATTATAATGAAACAAATTTAATTATTGCTGATTGGAAAAACCAAAGGCACTTTTCTCATACGGGAAAAGTGCCTTTTTCATTTATTATTACAGGGGGATTATTTATGCAGAAATTAATTGTCTTTGCTATTATCGGATTTTTCGCTCAATTGATTGATGGGGCACTTGGAATGGCGTATGGGGTAACATCTACCTCACTATTATTAATGTTTGGTATCGCACCGGCTGTAGCTTCCGCTTCTGTTCATTTAGCTGAAGTCGTTACAACCGCCGCTTCCGGTGCATCTCATATCAAATTTGGAAACGTTGATAAATATACAGTTTCCAGACTTACATTACCTGGAGCAATTGGTGCATTTGTTGGGGCATGTTTTTTAAGTAATTTACCTGGCGATGTAATTAAACCGTACATTTCCGTTTTTTTATTTACTTTAGGGGTTTATATTTTATTACGATTCGTCCTTCAAAAACAAATTGTTGCTTCAAATAAGCGTATGTCTGCAAAACAACTTGTGCCGCTTGGTTTATTTGCTGGATTCGTTGATTCAACTGGTGGCGGTGGCTGGGGGCCGATTACGACACCCGTTCTTCTAGCAAGAGGAAATGAAGCTAGAAAAGTTATTGGATCTGTAGATACGAGTGAATTTCCTGTTTCACTCGCTGCAACAATTGGTTTCTTCATCTCACTTGGCTGGGAACAAGTAAGCTGGGTTTGGGTATTTGCCTTAATGCTTGGCGGTATTGTCGCAGCTCCAATTGCTGCATGGTTAGTTCGTATCGTTCCAGCACATTTACTTGGGGTATTAGTTGGTGGTCTTATTATCTTTACGAATATACGTACACTGCTGACTACATTTAAAGTGGATCCAACTATTATTTCACTTTCTTACGTGGCAGTTGGTCTTGTCGTTATTATTTCTATTTTCATTGCTGTTCGCAATCATTCCAAGCGTTCTAACGCATCGACAGCCGGATATCCGAATGATCAAAAACAAATGCTACCATAACGATAAAAATACCGCCCGATATACTTCGAGCGGTATTTTTTATTTTTCTATTTTCCAATTAATCATCGTTTCTGTAGCATTTACTCTCTTCATATGTAACTTTTCTAAAACACGAATCGAACTATAGTTATCTAGGAGTGTCTCTGCAATTATTGTTTCTACCTCTCCTGTTTTGAAAGCCCAATCGATTAGTTCTCTTACAGCTTCTGTTGCATAGCCCTGATTCCAATATTTCTCAATAAATCCATAGCCAATTTCTACTGTTTGCTTCTCGTTTGGTTTCCCTTTAAACCCAATATCACCTAAAAAGCTATCATCTTCTTTCCGAAGAACATACCACGCACCCCATGGTAATATAGCTGCATCTTGTTTTACATTCTTTACATGCCCTACAATATGCGGACCGCTATTGTATCCTTGCTCGTTAGCAATTTGAATCCTCTCTTCTGTACACGGCACTATATAGAGCCTTTCTGTTTCTAATTTCATATTGATTTCCCCTTTTCAATTAAACAATACCTCAATTTTACTAAAAATAAAAAGAATATTCATTCTATCCGTTAAATTTATACTTATTCTTTGAAACGAATTTAAGGAATAATCCTCTTTTGATAGTTATGTCGAATTATATTTTTCTGAATTTTCTTTTAATTTAGAGGGTTTTTCAATATTTTTTGCGAAACATTTGTATAACAATTTTTTCTTTGCTTATTGCTACATAATAGTAGGTTCGGGTGGAGTTTTGCAAGCGTTTCCTATACAATAACCGATATTTTTTGACTTTTTCTAACAAAATATCTTGCAATATATTCAGAAAGTCATTACAATTGCCATATATTAAAAATCTTAGCAATATATCAAATCCTCATCAATCCGATGAGGTAGAGGTTGCGACTTTTATGAGTAAAACGGACGAGACACAGAGAATGTCACCAACTCCGTTTGAAAGGAAAAGTTGCCGAAGTTTATATTTCTTCTCTGGAAATATGAGCTGGGGCTGTCTCCGAAAGGAACAGAACTGTCACGTTTACAAAATTACCGTGTAAACGTGGGGTGCTATCTTAACGGAAGGGTATGATGGGGTGGTTATTTGTGAAACGTTCCGCCTAATTCCTTTGGCGGTTTTTTGTATTTTTCTCCCCCGCTCCTTCCTAACCTACAAGAAAAGGAGTGTTGAACATGAATAGCGCAACAAATCAATCTACCTCTAAAACGCAAACTACACAAGGACAAGGTGAATTAAAACGCGGATTAAAATCTCGTCACCTTACGATGATTTCTCTCGGTGGTACAATTGGTACCGGACTATTTCTTGCCAGCGGTGGTGTCATCCATACAGCTGGACCTGGTGGCGCATTAATTGCATACGCCGCAATTGGAATTATGGTTTATTTTTTAATGACAAGCTTAGCTGAACTTGCAGCTTACATGCCTGTTACTGGATCTTTTAGTACGTATGCAACAAAATTTGTTGATCCATCACTTGGCTTTGCACTTGGATGGAACTATTGGTATAACTGGGCAATTACGATTGCTGCTGAACTTGCAGCTGTAACATTAATTATGAAATTTTGGTTCCCAGATACTCCTTCTCTTATTTGGAGTGGATTATGTTTAGCTATTATTTTCCTTTTAAACTATTTATCTGTTAAAGGGTTTGGTGAATCTGAATATTGGTTCGCACTTATTAAAGTAGTTACTATTATTATCTTTTTAATTGTTGGTTTCATGATGATTTTCGGAATTATGGGCGGCGAAACTGTTGGATTTAAAAACTTCACAGTTGCAGATGCACCATTTAACGGCGGTATCATGGCAATTATCGGTGTATTTATGGCAGCTGGTTTCTCCTTCCAAGGAACTGAATTATTAGGAGTAGCTGCTGGTGAAACATCTGATCCAGAACGTAATATCCCAAAAGCAATTCGTTCAATCTTTTGGCGTATTCTTTTATTCTATATCCTTGCGATTCTCGTTATCGGTTTACTAATTCCTTATACAACTGAAAGCCTTGCTGCAAGTGATGTAACAGTAAGTCCGTTTACACTTATTTTTGAAAAAGCGGGCGTTGCCTTTGCTGCTTCTGTTATGAACGCTGTTATTTTAACTGCTGTACTATCTGCTGGTAACTCTGGTATGTATGCATCAACTCGTATGCTTTGGGATTTAGCTCGCCAAGGAAAAGCACCAAAGTTTCTTGGTAAATTAGATAGCCGCGGTGTACCTGTTAACGCATTAATCGTAACGTCAATTGTTGGTAGTATTGCTTTCATTGCTTCTTTATTCGGTGACGGTGTTGTATACATTTGGTTATTAAACGCATCTGGAATGTCTGGTTTTATCGCATGGGTCGGAATTGCAATTAGTCATTACCGTTTCCGTAAAGCATATATCGCACAAGGAAAAGATTTAAAAGACTTACCATATAGAGCAAAATGGTTCCCATTCGGTCCAATCTTCGCATTTACACTTTGTATCATCGTAATTTTAGGACAAAACTACGGCGCATTTATGGGTGAAGCAATTGATTGGAACGGTGTACTCGTTTCTTACATCGGTTTACCACTCTTCTTAGTACTATGGTTAGGTTATAAATTTACGAAAAAAACAAAAGTGATTCCACTTGATAAATGTGAACTAAAATAAAGTGAAACGAGCAAACAAATTTGTTTGCTCGTTTTTTGTTGCAAACCTCTTTCCTTTATTATCGCTCCTGTTTTTGCAATAATAAAGGAAATATAAATAAAGGTTGGGATACAATGAACATTCGTATTACTGATGAAGCAAAAGCAGCTATACGTAGATTAGAACGTGAAGATAAAAAGATCGTTCGCATTAGAGGAACAATGACGAACTCTTGTAGTATTTTCGTTGATGTCGATTTAATTTGGGATACATATAACGCAGATGATGTTGTATATGAAGATGTAGAGCTTATCGTACAAATGGATTCATTCACGAAAGAATACACTGGTGATACAGTGAAACTTGATTATAAGACGACAGGTTTTAGTATTACGACTCCGAGTGAGACTTTAGTTTATGGATTGTCGATTAAAAAATAAAAATTGTTTTCATTTGACCACCGAGGTGAAAAAATGGGTAAATATGTTCCGTTAAAATTTTTATTTAATGAAGAATTAGCAGAGAAAATAGCTGATTCTATTTGTAAACACGATCCTAATTTTTCTAAAAGAATCTTTGTAGATTCTGTAACATATAAAGTTGAAAATTTAGAGTTAAAACAACGTATTGAAGTAATAGCAGATGAATTACACAATGCTTTACAAAAAGATTTTAATGTAGCAATACATATATTACTGAAAACATTAGGACCAGAAAATACAACAGAAGTAGGCACATTCACAAACGGATATATGTACATGCCTATCGCAAAATACGTTGAAAAATATGGTCTGAACGATTTTGAAACCTCATTCAACACCATGTATGAAATAACGAAAAGGAATAACGCTGAATATGCCATTCGGCCTTTTCTTGAAACATACCATGAAGACACACTAGACATATTACAACAGTGAGTTCATGACCAAAACAGTTATCTCTATCAGTGTTTCAGTAGTTTGGAACAAAAGGCTGCTGGTACTAGAATGAGTTTGCTTAATTTCCCAGGCTTTCTAACGAAAGGAATGGGGATTGCGATTGTAGGTGGATTATTATCGATACATTTGCTAAACCGAAAATTACTACCTATGAATGCTAATTCTTTCACTCATTTGTATAGTAATTTACTATTACTTTTTGCAGGAATCATATTGATTAGCTGGTTGGTTACTATGAAAATGTATAAATGCTCCAGAAGAAATATATATCAAGTGAAAAGATTCATTTTTCAATAACTTTTTTGTTATATTTTTAAATCTAGTGACGTTTCTTACATCAAGATTAAACAACTATATTTTTAACCCCGATCTAAATTTAGATCGGGTTATACTTATTTGGACTTTTGAAATTAAATAACTTTATTATCATTTTACATATAAAAAATCAAAATTTAACAATTTACCCTATATGCATTATAAAAGGCTTGTCTAAAATAATGTATATGTCAAGAAAACTTGTCTGTAAGTTGAAATGTTGTAGAATCTAGAGTCCGAATATGCTTACGGTAGATCCTCCTAATCATACTCGCCTGCGTCGGATGGTCTCTAAACCCTTTATACCACGTATGATTGAGGACCTTCGTTCCCGTATTCAGCAACTTGCCGACGAATTGTTAGTTGCTGTACAAGAACAAGGAAAGATGGAAATTATTGCAGATTTTGCTTAACCACTACCCATTATTTTCATTTCAGAGGTGCTTGGGATTCCCGCCACTGATCGAAACCAGTTCCGCAAATAGACAAAAAACTCATGGACACCTCTGTGGAACCTATTCAGGGAACTGAAGTTAAAACAACACTTAAAAGTTTATTCATTACATTGAGACATTACTTAACGAAAAGCGTCTAAATCCTGATTCTGATTTGATAAACGATCTCATTCAAACAAGAGAGCAAGAAAACAAGTTGAATAAGAACGAGCTTCTTTCGACAATTTGGCTATTCATCATCGCTGGACATGAAACGACAGTTAATTACATAGAGAAGTCAACGTCTTTTTTATTTTAGGGGAACTTGTTTTGTTAATTTGATATTTACAGTTAAGTTAAGTTAAGTGACATTTGATTCTCATAATCCGTATTATCTGAAGTTAATAAAGTCTATTACACTCTCTTCTTTAGGAACGTTTCCATAATATCTTTCTTAAATTTTTCATAATCAAACTGAAAAGCTACATTATGCGTTTTATAGCCTGGATTAGTAACAAAACGAAAATCTGCAATGCTTTGACCAAATCCTTCTCCTTGATCAGGGATTACTTTAATAGGTACTCTTGAAAGACTAACAGCGTCTTGATTTAGCAAATACCAAACTGTTACAAAATCATGCATAGGACTTCCACTTATACCAGGATTAGACTTGGAGTAGAAATTATAATAATAATCTAACATAGGTTTGATGATGAGTCCTGCAAGATCCTGTGTACTCCGATGAAATGCATCAATTTGCTGGACCATTTCGGGTGTAACAATCGCGTGTTGAGTCACATTTAAAGGAATAATCGTCAAGTTCTTTGCATGCTGCAGAATTAAGTTTGCTGCATACGGGTCTGCGTAAAAATTAGCTTCAGCCACAGCAGTTACGTTACCTGGATAGAAAAAAGCTCCCCCCATGCAAATGCATTCTCTTACATTTCGCATTGTTTCTAAATTTAATACAAAAGTCGTAGCTAGCGAAGAAAGTCTTCCTAAATTGATAATTGTAAGATCTTCTAAATTTGATTCTATAATTTGATAAATATCATTTAAAGGATAAACTGGATATGAAATTTCAGGTGGAATAATAGGTCCTAATCCAACTTTTCCATGTACCTCAGGGAAATACTGAATCACTATACCTGTCAACGGTACAGAAGCACCAAGGAATACAGGTATTTCTTCTCTTCCCGCAATGTACTTTAAATAGTTAATATTTCTTATTACATCTTCTCTTGATACATTTCCATAATCGGCCACAATTCCTACAAGTTGAATGTCTTTACGAAAAAAGGTGTACAGTATAGCAAACGCATCATCAATCCCTAAATCTGTAAACAGGAGAACCTTTTTTTGCATATCTCTTCCTCCAAAATTTATAGAATTCTACTTTCACCAATGATGCAGTGATTAGAATACGCTTGTATATATATTTTTTATGTATTCTTAAAGAGTGGATTCTATTCACTTGAAATAGTTTTGCTTATCTAAATCTGATATTATATTCAAGCACAAAATACATAAGGGTATTAGAGATATGGAAAAATCTGTTGTTATTGAGGAATTTACATCGGATTGGGCACTACAATTAGGGCTCACCATATCAAAAACGAAAATTGTACGTTTAGACACAAAATTAACATATTTTGATTAGCTCCCTGTACGTTAAGGAATTAGTTTCTATATTTGAGGAGATGTATGTGACAGGTGTATATTTAGGGGAATCTAATATTCACCATTCAAATATGATAGAATAGAAGTATATCCAAAACGGAGGAATAACAAATGAACTCAAACACAAAACAGTTTATTTATGATATCCAGCAAAGAAAGAACAATTATATAGAAAATGCTCTAATAGCAATACAACACCCTAAAAAAGAGCAATCTGAACAGGTCATTCAAAATATAGTAGAGAAGATGGATATGATGATTAGTCTAGTTACTACGTACATGAGGATTGAATCTGGATCTATGGAAGAATTAAAAGAACTTCAGAAAGAAATTATCCATGCTCAAGCATATATCCAAAAACGAAAATTTGAAGAAACACAGAGATAAAACCCTGTGTTTTTATTTGATTTATAATGCTAATCTATTATAAATCAAATTACATGTGATTATTGTTTTGGCATAATCCATACAATTTGTTGAATGCGTACAATATATGGCACCGTATCTTCAATGAGCAAATGATCTAGTTTCACATCCTTTAATTTACCTCTTATATTGCCTCTTACAGTTTCAGTAACCACATGTTTACCAATTACTGATTGTAATGTCTGATATACATAGGGATTAGGCACACTTACCATATTTTGTTTACTAAAGTCATTTCCCTCCAAATAACTCATTCTATAAAACTCCTTTCTAACTTGCATTCTTTCTACTAATATATGATATAAATCTTATAAATATGCTAGAAGGATAATTCATTATATGGACGGAAATAACATTTTAATAGGGTACGGTTTCTATTTCTACATTGCTAAAAAAATGATTTATATAAAGTTACTTTTACTAGTTAATAGGAGATGATAAAGGGATATTTTGAATATACATCTAGGTTGTTCCTTTCTGGTTATGTATCATTTTAAATACGCCCTTTATTAGAATAGTGCTCATACTTTTTTTGAGATTCTTTCGTAATACGTGCGTTAAGTAAAATTGCTAACAATAAAAACACTCCATATTTTCCGCCTGTAGCTCCTATGATAATCACACTACTACAAACAAGTACAATTAATAGGATAAACGAAACTAAATAAATACGATCATAATTCTTTGACATCTTCTCGTATTTTATGCGTTCTTTCCTTGCATCCATNACAAACAAGTACAATTAATAGGATAAACGAAACTAAATAAATACGATCATAATTCTTTGACATCTTCTCGTATTTTATGCGTTCTTTCCTTGCATCCATTTTAATTCCTCCTTTAGATGATCCATTTCACTCTCAGATAAATCTCGGCCTTAAAAAGGAAACAATCTATCGTTTTAAATAATTAGTTTGTTTTTTTATCAACTAATTTATATAACGTAAAAAGAAATCCTACCAATATTAAGCTTTCCACCATGATAATCTCCATCCTCTCCTTCCTTTTAACCCCAACACATCAGATAAAAGTTATGTATATCCCATATTAGCTGCAGCAAGCAAAAAGGATCCCCCTTTTCTTAAAGGCTGATCCTTTTCTCCTTGCATGCAACTATTTTTACCTATTCTTGATTAATTAGAATAATAGCTGGTCCATCTACACGAATTCCACCAACTTCGATTTTTTCATAAGGCTCAACTGTAATAGAAATAATCCCTTCTCGCTTCTTTAATTCATTACTTAATTCTTTTGTTAACATTTTTTTCATGTGCGGACTCCTTCTTACTGCTTAATTTACTATTGTTATGTAAATAAAATAAAAAATGGTTTCTTGGTCTGGAAACCATTTTTTGTAGTTTACCATATGGTGTTACCAGTTCGTTTATCAATTTTACGTAAAGAAGATAAACAATTACTATTCACTGTCTCAGTAGATGTAAGGAACTCTTAAAGCTGGCGGTGAGATTGATTGTTTTTTCTTCTAGAAATAATGACTTAGATAGTATATTACCTAAAACAATGAAAGCCCTACCTCTCTTTCATCCTTACGGCTCCTTGTCCGTGCCAGTGTGAATCAGGATTGCAAAAATCAAGTGACTATTTAATCGAGTTATTTAATGAAACTTCGAATGTTCGTAAAATAAATTTAAAAATAAAAATGGATTAGATTGAAGTAATAACAAAAGAGGTTTCTACTCTAAAAGTGAGTTGAAGAAATTGAATGTCTTTGAAATGATTTACTTTTAATACTCATCATATTCTCGAAAAATTCAGGATGTTTTCGGGAGATATAATACATTATCTATAATAAACCTTAACAGAAACTTTTTATTTGATTTTCAGTGATTCCTTTAATTAATTCTAGTTCACTGACCAAAAACTTATATGCATCATCCAACAATTTTTTTTCACTTGTATTCAGTGTTTTTTCTTTCTTCATACGCATTAAATCGCGTACAACTTCAGCACCTTCTTGTATTTCACCCGTTTTTATTTTGTCCGTGTTCACTTTATGCCTTTGTTTCCACGGCAGTAATTTACATGATTCTTCATGCTGAAAAATGTGTATAATGTGTTTTAATGCAAGTATATCAGTAACTGGGCGTATATTCGAATTCAATATTTTACCCGTAGGAATCATGACTTGCATATTACTGATTGACATTTTGATGACATAATACTGTTGTTTTTCCCCTGAGAATTCTTTTTCTTCTATGGCTTCAATTATACCTGCTCCGTGCATTGGATAAACAATGTTATCGCCAATTTGAAACATATAATCCACCTCCATNCCCTGAGAATTCTTTTTCTTCTATGGCTTCAATTATACCTGCTCCGTGCATTGGATAAACAATGTTATCGCCAATTTGAAACATATAATCCACCTCCATATGTGGTAACCTTTTCAAGCTTAACACATATGTTGTTTTTTATCAAATATTTAATAATATCACAAGTTCATTTTAGGTGTCAATTACTTTTTTCTTCAAAAGTTAAATCAAGTAAAACAGCCGTAAAATACCAAAGAGCGTTCGAGATTTCCAATAAAAGAAAAGGGAATCCATACGCGTATATCCTGAAATCTCCACCCATTAACGTAGATCAATTTCCCCTTGAAAACGGCCAAATCGATCCCGTATTTTTTTCAATCTTATATGATACTCCAAAATCTCAATTCTTGCTTTTTCTGCTAGAGGGGCAATTGGTCGTAAATCTTTTAACCCCCAATACTCAACCACTACATCAAGTACTTGATCAAAATATTGTAGTGGGCCATAGTTTGCTTCTTTTGCAATCACAGCCATTCTATTTTCAAAATCAGGCATGACGGCACCTGGCATTTTAAAATTCCTAATCACATTGGCAATATGGTAGCAATAATTTGGTTCCAATTCTAAATGTGTTCGAATAACGTCTCGATAAAACGCATAATGAAGTGTTTCATCTTTTGCAAGACGGCGTAATTACACCAGAAGGGAGAGTAACTTGACTTTCATCCCAAGGAACTCTTTTAAAGTCCATTCCCTTATCCCATGGTAAAAACTCATGATAAGCCCAGTCTATCTTCTGCGCTCTTATTTTATGTTGTTCATACAGTTCTTTTAAACGTGGTTCTAATCGAAAATCTAAATCATTTGTTAACATTTAAGTGCCCCCTTTTTCTTACCATGGATATTCATCCTATTTTTATCCTTAAAAATTTTCTACAAATAAATATTACTTTCCTTTTTTAAAGTCAAACAAAACAAATTTGTAACAAAATTTTTTAAGAGCACTATATTTTTATAGGATTTTTTTATTAAAAGGAGGACCGTTACATCTATTTTCTTTTTTATAAAATAGATACTGAAACATACAATATGTTAGTTAGCCTAAATAATAGCTTTGACAAGTGCCAACCCAATTCCATTCGAGCCAAGCTTTTTAGAACTACTTGATTTATAGAATCGTTCAAAAATATGAGGTAATTCTTCAGCTAAAATTCCCTCTCCAAAACCTTGGATCACTAGTTCGATATAGATTGGAGAATTTTTGACCTGAATCATTATGTTACCACCTGGTTTAGAATGTTCTATTGCATTCTTCAACAGGTTTAACAAAGCTTCCTCCATCTATATTTTTTCGTGAATAACGATTATTTCTCTCGGTGCATTCCAATTAATATATTTTTATCACTTATCATGCTTTCCAAGCGATTTAGAACTTCCTTAGTCATATCTACTAAATTCCCTAGCTCTTGATCAAAGGATTTCCACTTATTTATCCCGAATATATAAATAACCATTCTCACAAGGAGCGAATTTATATGAATCTATTCGAACATGAAACATAAAACTGCTTCATTTTAATAAGAGGTCCTCCCTTTTTCTTTTCTCATCATATTATCCATTAAAAAATAGGAGGACAAATTTATGAAACGTGATCCATTATTTTTAACTTTATTAGAAAGTGCAAATACAAACTTTAGTGGCTGGGATTTTTCTTTCATTTCAGAAACGGGTCGAATGAAGAGCGAGCCATTATCGTGGTCGTACGGCAGTACTGCTTTTCAGCTTATGCAACGTGCAGAATCAATGCTCGATATGGGTACTGGTGGCGGAGAGTTTTTATCTATGTTACAACCGTTCCCGTCAACTACATTCGCTACTGAGGGCTACGCTCCAAACGTGCCAATTGCTCAGAAGAAATTAGAACCTTTAGGGGTTACAGTTGTGGCAGTAAGTGATGATACTGCTTTACCATTTCAAAATGAACAGTTTGATTTCATCCTGAATCAACATGAATCCTATTCTGCTTCTGAGGTAAATAGAATACTTTCTCCTAATGGAATATTTCTTACACAACAAGTTGGCGGTCTTGATTGCGTTGAACTTAATGAACAATTGGGTACGCCTCTAAATAGTGAGTTTGCAAATTGGTCTCTCGAAACTGCATGCAGTGAGTTAAACCAAAATGGATTTACTATTTTAGAAGCAAAAGAAGAATTCCCTTTCCAACGTTTTTATGATATTGGCGCTATCATCTATTATTTAAAAGCAATTCCGTGGCAAATTCCTGATTTTACTGTCGAAAAGTACTTTGAGGAGTTATATCGTATACATGAGATTATTTTGCAAAAAGGATATTTAGATGTGAATCAACATCGATTTATAATTAAGGCGATTCGTAGCTAACAAAAAGAGGTGGCAAAGCCACCTCCTTTTTGTTCCGTTTACGTATATTCTCTACTCTTTCACCATAAGAAAAGTTATATCATATATATTACAATTCTGACCAATGAATTGTATTTCTGAAACATATAATCACCTCGCATATATAATGAGAGCAAAAACGTGATTTTTCACTATCCTCTTCTATTGAGAAATGAGTTGTTTTTCATATCGCTTATTCGCATCATCTTCCGTCAAACATGCAGTTGTGTAATGAATAATATTCCGGTTATCATACGTGAATATATGTTTTAACTTATTTTCTTCTGTTAATACTGTCGGTAAGTATTTTGGTAAATTGCTAACAACACCTCTATTATCACCATCTAATATCCAATCAATTTCTTTCCATTCTAATAATCCTTCAGCCGTACGAAATGGTGTATTCATTTGCATTCCATCTGGCAAATCAGCAACGAACACATACATTCCTTCACTAGCCTGGGGCTCATCTTTACCTTTAAAACCAACAGTCCCTTTATACATTACACTTGAAAGTTCTATACCCGTTTCCTCAAACGTTTCTCTAATTATTCCTTCGTATGGCGTTTCATTATCTTCTATTTTTCCTCCAACACCATTCCACATCCCCATATTCGGCTTTTTATTTCTATTTAATAGCAGTATTTTATCGCTTTTTCTAATAAAACAAATTGTGTATTTGTACATACAATCATTTCCTTTCATTTTCCACATGAGTTATTTGGCTTATTTTCAAGTAAAAACACTCGCCTTACAATTCTTTACTACATAATATATAGTACAACTTTCATGCGTAAACACTTTACGTCAAACGAGAGAGTCCTTTTTAGAAAGGAGAATTTAAAATCGATAATATAAGCAATGAATTTCTAAACCAATATTACAACAGCCTCGTGTGGTTAAACGATACACACTGGTTCGGAGTTCCAATCTGTAAACTTCCCTCTGATCTCTTTTTGTATCAAGAAATTATTTATGAATTAAAGCCCGATTTAATTATTGAATGCGGGACTTTTCACGGTGGTAGTGCACTGTATTTAGCTTCTATGTTAGATTTAATTGGAAAAGGTCACGTACTTACTATCGATATAACTCCGCAGCCAAATCGGCCATCACATAATCGGATTACGTATTTAACAGCCTCTTCTGTTTCTGTGCAGGCCGTCCAAACAATAGTAAGCATGCGCAAACCTGATGATGTGGTTTTAGTTATTTTAGATTCTGATCATAGTAAAGAGCATGTATCCAAAGAACTATTACTATATAAATCTATCGTCACTACTGGCAGTTATATGATTGTAGAAGATACCTCCATTAATGGAAATCCGCTTCTTCCCGATTGGGGTCCTGGTCCGATGGAGGCTGTGGATGAGTTTTTAACTAAAAATAATAACTTCATAATCGACGAGTCTAAACATAAATTTTTCATATCATTTAATCCAAAAGGTTTTTTAAAGAAAATAAAGTGAAACTTTAATAAGTGGGGTTTTGCTTCTCCCCCACTTATTCTATCATTTTCATTTTTGAAAAAGGATAATATACGAATTCCACCTTGCCAATTATGTTATCTTCTTCAATATATCCTAAGCCATTTCGACTATCTCTACTTACTTCGCGGTTATCTCCCATTACAAATAACTTATTTGGCGGAATTTTTGTCTTTTGAAAGTTATAAAACACTTGTGTGTTGTTAAATAAATCTTTGTTCGTATATGGTTCTTCTTGCTTTTTATCGTTCACATATACCTTTCCGTTCGTTATGTTAATTACATCACCCGGAAGCCCTATTACACGTTTCACATAATATTTCGATTCATCCGCTTCCTTTATAATGACAATTTCTCCGCGTTGTAAATTAGAAAGACGTACTACTGCTTTATTTACAAATACGTAATCTGCTTCATATAAAGTCGGCTGCATCGATTCCCCTTCCACTTTACATAAAGTAAAAGAATGATAGGCTACTACCAAAACAAACACGAAGAGTATGTATTTCCCCCAGCCTCTTTTAATCTCCTGTTTCATATCCATTCCCACCTTATTTAAACGCTTTTTAACTCAAAAAATATATCACTGCACAATATGTCTCCATGCAGTGATACTATTTTTACTGGGCCTTGTTCGGCTGTTCTACTGGGACTGGATTTCCACCCGCTCTTTTCGTTTTCAATTCAAAATACGCATCCAAAATCTCTTTACCAATCGCGGAATTAATTCCTGATTTGTCATCATTCACCCATGGTACAACAACTGAAAAAGCTACTTCCGGATCAGCATCATATGGTGCATAACCGGCAAGAGTTAAATTATAACATTTTTTTCGGTTGTTATTCTCATCTCTTCCAATATCACTTTCTCCACCATATACTGTCTCAGCTGTTCCTGTTTTTCCCGCTGGTTTATATGGTAAACCTTTAAACGTTCCGGTACCTGTTCCGTCAGCTTCTTGAAAAACTCTTCTAAACCCTTCTTTTACATGATTAATGTACGAAGTGTCCATATCCACTCGATTTAATACAACTGGTTCAATCGACCGAACGACTTTTCCTACATCCTCTGGTCTATTCGGTTGCTCTCTAACTTCTTGTACAATTTGTGGTTTCATTCGGTAACCGCCATTTGCAATTGTGGAAATATATTGCGCAAGCTGAAGAGGCGTGTATGTATCATACTGTCCAATCGCGTAATCAAGTAAAAATCCGGGTATGTTATCAGTTCTACCTACTTGACCGATTGCTTCATTTGGCAGATCAATACCAGTCGACACACCTAGGCCAAATTGTCTAAAATAGTAGCGCATTTTATTAAATGTTTCTTGTTTAATATCTAATGGATTATTTGGGACATAATTAATGCCTGCCATTTTTAAAGCTGTATTAAACATATAAACGTTTGATGAAACTTGTAAAGCTCTTAAATCATCAATATCCCCAAATTCTTTCCACGATTTCTTCGGCTTAGAACTTCCTTTAAAATACATTGGTGCATCAAAGAAATGTGTATATGGCTTAATCGCTTCTGTTTGATATCCAGCTAATAAAGTAGCACCTTTTACAGTTGATCCTAACTCATAAGAACTTGTCATCGTTCCTAATGCATAATCTTCTATTTGCATACCGCCATCTTTATTTACAATTTTCTTTCCTGCCATTGATAAAATTTGACCGTTTTTCGGATTCATCATTACTACGAACGCACGATCCATCATCGGCTCTGCAGCATGAAAAGCTCGTAAATTCTTTTCAAGGCTTCCCTCTACTTTTTTCTGTAAATCCATATCGACTGTTAACATTAAGTTATTTCCACTTTTTCCTTCGGTCACTTTTTCTGTTCGAACAATTTTCCCTGCTTTATCCATAATATTTTTAGACTGTTCTTTCGTTCCATGTAGTGCATCTTCGTATTGTTTTTCAATGTAACTTTTACCAATACGATCGTTTCGATTATAATCACGAACTAAATAATAATCTAATTGTTCTCTTGGCAACCCTTCATTTTCATTAGAAACGCTACCTAGTATAGAGCGAAGTATTTTATCATTTGGGTATTCACGTTCCCAATCTACTGTCGTATCTACCCCCGGTAAACTTGCCAATCTTTCACTAACGACAGCATATTCATTTTGACTTACATCTTTTTTAACGATTTGCCGCGTCATTTTATATCCCGCATTCATTTTGCTTTTAATTACTAATACTTCTATATCTTCCTTTGAAAGCTCATTTAATTCTTCTTGTGTAATTCTTTCCCGGCGCAGTTCTTCTACTTTTTTATCTAATTCTTTTCCTTCTATTTCTTGCTTTCTAAATTTACTCTCATCTTCTTTCGTTACTTTCGCTGCTGCCCGCTTTTCATTTAACTGCATCCAAAAATCTTTCTTATCTGTCTCTGTTAACTTATCCATGTCCTCTTGCGACATTTCAATCAGCTTGGCTAAATCTCTTGCTACTTGTAAAACTTCTTTCGAGTCTACTCCTCTCATTTTCGTATATGTAACGGTTCGCAATGGTTTATTATTTACAATAACGTGACCTTGCCGATCAAACATTTTCCCTCTAGGAACGGGAGTGCTTACCGTTACATCTTCCTTTTTGTTTACTTCATTTCTATACGTTTCTCCATCAATGATTTGTACTTTACCTAATTGAATTATAATAGCTGAAAATAAAAGAAAGACAATAAAAAATAGTACATTTAACCGAAAAGGAATATGAGTCTTTTTCTTTTTCGATTGTTTCTTCTGCTCCTTTTTCTGTCTCATTTCGCTCCCTCGCTTCATTCTATTAACATTTCTACGCAAAATCATTATGTATCAAATTTATTTATATGATATATATAGAATTTTATATTAATTACAAAAGAAATAAAAGATTTAATTTTCAGTTTTTTAATTAATTATCCTATTTATTACCATTCCCTTAATGCACAATAACATGAATATTATTCTAAAAGAAAAATGGGGCAAATTGATTTTTATAAATTATAGAGATGTGGTTACTACATTATCAAAATGTTTTCATATGGCTTAAAACAGTGATTACTCAAATAAAAAACTGAGGTGGATACCTCAGTTTTTTTAATAATTTATTTCATTGAAGATAATCCCTCAACAAATTCACCAATTTTATTTTGAAAAACATAATCAAAGTTATATTCCTGTCCTGTTAACTCTTCATTTACTAAGATGGTTGTTGCTCCTACTTCCCTCTTTGCGATTTCCGGGAATGAAGCGACAGGTTGTACTTTTAATGACGTTCCCATAACGAGAAGTACATCTGTTTCATATAAACGTTTCATCGCATTTTGATATTGCGGCAGTGTATCTCCGTATAAAACAACGTCTGGATTTAAAATGAAATTACACTTCTGACAGCGCGGTACTTCATGATCAATCATATACTGTAAATCATAGCCTGATTTACATTTTGGACAATGTGCTGTTTGAAGTGTTCCATGTAAATCAATGACGTGCTTACTGCCACCTAATTGATGTAAACCGTCAATATTTTGCGTTAAAATCGTAATATCTTTCCCTTGTTCTTCTAGCTCAGCTAAAAAGCGATGGCCACGATTTGGTTTATATTGATGGAACGTATTAATTTGAAAGATTTCTTTATAATGCTTCCAAAATTCTTTCGGACTTCGGTTATAGTACCCTCTTGATAAGTACATCTCCACATTCGCATCAGCATACAATCCATTTGCTGAACGAAAATCTGGAATACCACTTTCCGTACTTGCACCAGCGCCTGTTAATACTGTAATTTTCTTCGCTTTTTCTAAAATTGAACGTACTTCTTCAAATTGTTGCACAAAAATCACCTCTATGTATATTCCTATACTTATTATACCAGTTGTTTACAGGAGGTGTTGTACAATTCGTTTTATTTAATGCGTCGCACCCCCAGCCTCTACAATATCTACTTCAACTGTTGTCGTTACCTCAACTGCCAATTCGATCCCTTTACGAATAGTAGAAAGTGACATACTCGGTTGCCCTGGATATTTACTCGCTTGTTCTGGTAAGAACGGAATATGAATAAATCCGCCTTTTATTTTCTTATCACGCTTCTCTAGTTCATGCATGAGACCGTAGAATAAATGATTACAAACGAATGTACCTGCTGTTTGTGAAACGAAAGCTGGTATACCTTCTTCTTGCAGTCTTTTTACGATTGCTTTCATCGGAAGTGTAGACCAATAAGCAGCTGGTCCTTCTTCTGCAACTGGCACATCTATGGGCTGATTCCCTTCATTGTCAGCAATTCTTGCATCATCAACGTTAATTGCGACACGCTCTATCGTAATATCTGGTCTGCCCCCAGCTTGTCCGATACATATAATCATTTCAGGGTTTAGTTCTTCTATATATTCTTTTAATACTTTTATTGATTTATGAAATACCGTTGGGACTTGTTTGCTAATAATCGTGTACTCTCCAATTGTTTTTTCATGCAAACTTTTTGCTACTTCCCAAGCTGGGTTGATGCTTTCTCCGCCAAACGGATCAAATCCTGTTAATAATACTGTTTTCATAGTTTTCCCTCCTAATTAGAAACGATATACAAGGCCGTACATAATAAACATATTGATAATAAAGATTGAAAGAGCAATTGGTACTTGTGCTTTAATAACTGCATTTTTATCCTTTAGTTCTAAAAGCATCGCCGGAACGATATTAAAGTTTGCTGCCATTGGCGTAAGTAGCGTTCCGCAATATCCAGCAAACATACCGAGTGCTGCCATAATTGCTGGATTCCCACCGTGCATTTGAACAATTAAAGGTAAACCAATTCCGCCAGTAATAACGGCAAACGCTGCGAATGCATTTCCCATTACGACTGTGAAAAGCATCATTCCTAAACAATACGCCATAACAGCAACGAACGGATACTCTGTCGGTAACACTTGTCCGACTAAATCTGAAACAACTTGTCCAACGCCAGACTTCGCGAATATACCGCCAAGTGCTGCTAACATTTGTGGTAAAATTACAGCCCAGCCGACAGCTTGTAATAGTCTGCTTCCTTCTTGTACAGGCGTTGTTATTTTTGATTTTGTAATACGCATCGCCGCAACGAATGCGAGTAATGCACCAAGCGCTAATGCAACTAATGTTACTTTATCTGGATCAACAAGAGAGACATTTCCCCATTTAATTTTCCCTAAGGTCAACGTACCGATAATTGTAAAAATAGGAATTAATAGTGCAGGCATAAAAATTTTATTTTTTAATTTCTCAGCATGTTTTACACGCTCTTGTACTGGAACTTCTTTTTCCTCTGATTTTGTTACTTTATTTAGCGAGGCTAAAACGACCATAGCGAGCACGATACAGCCAACGTAAAACGAAGGAATTACATTTCCGAATAAAAATGTAACTGCAAACAATGCCCAAAATAAACTAGAACCGAATCTGTTGGGATGTTCACGATCGAATGCGATACGAACAGCGATAAAAGCAACGATTATCCCTAATACATAATAGATTGTATCCATTGTGATGATGTTCATATTAGATTGCCTCCTTCTCTTCTTTTCCTTCTGCCTTCATTGTTTTCTCTATATATTTATCAAACCTTCTAAATCTAATCCAGCTTACAATAAGTGCAGATATTGCAGTTGGAATGCCCCAAAGTGCCATATCCCATACACCCACATGCATACCTACTGAATCGAAGAACCCTTTCATTAATAAAATAGCACCAGTTGCGATGAAAATATCTTCTCCGAAAAACCAAGCTGTATTTTCCGCAGCAGCTGCGTTTGCTTTAATCTTTTCTCTTAATTTTTCAGGAAGTTTACCGTATTTACCTTGCGCGGCCCCTTCTGCCATCGGTGCAACGAGCGGTCTTACCGTTTGTGCATGCCCACCAATATTAAGCCCTAGTGCTGCTGACGATTCTCTTATCGTAAAATATGACATTAATACTCTTCCAGTTGTTGCTCCTTTTGATTTCGTTATAAGTGCTTCTGCTCTTTCTTTTAAACCGTAACGCTCTAAAATTCCGATTACCGGTAAAGTTAATATAATTGGCATAGACATATATCTATTTTCTATGAAAAATTTACCGAACATGCTGATCACATCATAAAAACTTAATCCTGAAACCATCCCCGTAACAATACCTGCAACCATAACTACTAAAAGTGTATTTAATCTAAATAAAAAGCCCACTGCAACAAGTAGTATTCCGATTAATTTAATCATCCCAGCACTTCCCCCTATTTTTTATTTCGGTGCACAAATAGAAATACCATTACGTTCGAATATTCTGTATATTTTTCCCGCAAATTGTACTGCTTTTTCTCCATCACCGTGTAAACAAATCGTCTGCGCCTGAACTGCTACTTCCTCTCCATTGACCGAATTTACATAGCCTTCTTTCACCATTTGAAGCACTTGCTTTATCGCTTCGTCTTCATTTTTTATAAGTGCATTTTCTTCTGTACGGCTCGTTAACGTTCCATCTTGCTTATATGTACGATCCGCAAACGCTTCTTGTACGAGAGTTACATTGTATTTTTCTGCAGCCTGTATAAACGCCTCGCTATTTGCTAATCCGTAAAGCGATAGACTCGGATTCATATGATAAATTGCCTTAGCGATTGCATCTGCAATTTTCGAATCCGTTGCCGCCATATTATATAAGGCACCATGCGGCTTTACATGCTGCATTTTCCCGCCTGCCGCTTTTACAAATGCGTCTAATGCGCCGATTTGATATAAAACATAATCGTATACTTCACTTGCTGAAACATTCATGTTTCTTCTACCGAATCCAATTAAATCAGGAAATCCAGGATGCGCCCCTATCGCTACGTTATGCTCCAAAGCTTTTTCAACAGTTTGCCGCATAACAGACGGATCACCCGCATGAAAACCGCAAGCAACGTTTATAGAGGAAACGAACGGAAGAATTTCATCATCATTCCCCATTTTATAAGCTCCAAAACTTTCTCCTAAATCACAGTTTAAATCGATTGTAGTCACAATGTATCCCTCCTAATTTCAGCTTCGTAAAGCGATAAATTTCTTTAATAGATTTATATTTACTTCTTGTTCTATGTACAATTGTTCCGCTTCTTCAAGCGTAATTTCCTCAAAAGAAACATAGTCCCCCGGCTTTAGCTGGGCAAGAAGAGGTAAATCTACAGAAATGATATTTCCCATTCTCGGATAGCCACCTGTCGTTTGCCTATCTGCCATTAATATAATTGGCTGTCCACCATTTGGAACTTGAATGGTTCCAAATGTAACAGGACTCGATAAAACCTCTTTTTCTTCAATCCTATTTAAAACTTCTCCCTCAATCCTATAGCCCATGCGGTCAGCATAATTAGATACCTTATACTCTTTCGTAAAAAATGCCTTTCTACTTTCTTCTGTAAATTGATCATATTCAAAGTCAGTTATGACACGAAGCTTAGGATGTTTCTTATACTTTGATAGTACGCTGTTGTTAATTGCCCATTTCGTTTTTATTCTCCCATCTTTTTGTAAGTCTTGAATGAAACGATTCGCCATTTCTGGTTGTGCACCAATTTGGAAGTAGTCACCCTTGTTGAGCATTCTTCCTTCTATACCGCCAATCGCAGCACGTATGTACGTACTTTTACTTCCCATAGTACGATCAATATGGATGCCACCCGCAAAAGTCACATACGCTCTGCAACCACTTTTCACTTTTCCAAAACAAAGCATACTACCTTCTTCCGCTAAAATGGGACGCCATAACGGGATACGTTCTCCATTCAATAACGGTTCCATATCTGCTCCGCCAATCGCAAGTAAAGTCGTTTTCTTTATTAACAATTTAGGTCCCATAATCGTCATTTCGAGTCCCGCTTCATTCTCTTCATTGCCAACTAACATATTGATCATTCGAAGTGCACTTTGATCCATCGCCCCGCCAACGGGTACACCGTATTGTTGATAATGAGATCGCCCTAAATCTTGGACTGTTGTAAACATTCCTGCATGCAAAACTTCTACATCCATTCTTTAGCCCCCTCAAATGATACGTACTCTTCCTTCGTTATTGGGATAAATCGTAAATACATACCACTTTGAATATATGTTGGTATTTCTTCTTCTGGATTAAATAATGAAATAGGAGTTCGGCCGATAATATTCCATCCTCCTGGTGTTTCAAGCGGATAAATACCTGTTTGATTTCCGCCAATACCTACTGAACCAGGAGAGATTTGTAACCGTGGCGTTTCTTTTCTAGGTGTTTCTAATTCTTTTGATAGTCCTCCTAAATACGGGAACCCTGGTGTAAAACCTAGCATATATACAAAATATGTAGTTTCACTATGTATTCGAATCACATCTTCTACTTGTAAACCTTTATAATGCGCAACCTCTTCTAAATCAGGTCCATATTCTCCCCCGTAGCACACTGGTATAGAAATATGTTTCACATCCTGTTTTACTTCTTCTTTATAAGAATCACACAGCTCCTTTATATACTGGTGAACGTAATCATATGGCCTTTCATTTCTCTCATTTCTCTTCCATACTTCGTATACATTGTAGTAAACAGCTAATGAAGTAAACGACGGAACGCACTCAATCATTCCTGCAAACGGATGTTGCTGCAGTGCTTGAAATAACCGCTGTACTTTCTCATATATATCCATCTTAATTTCTTCACCAAATGTAACAATAATTGCTTGATCCCCTAACGCAGAAAATTTCATCCTACTCCCTCTTTCTATGCCAAAAAGCCGAGTTCTTTCGAAATGCGATGTGCTGTTTCTTTCACCTTAGCGATAAAATATGAAATGTTACTTTCGCTGTACTCAATTGCTAATCCCGAAATACTAATGCCTGCTACAACCGTTCCATCACTTGCGAAAATGGGCGCTGCTATTGCGGCTGTATGATTTTCTAACTCAGAATAACTAATTGTGTAGCCTTCCTTTTTTGCCATTTGCAACACTTCTAGCAATTGTTCCTTATCCACAATTGTTCCATCTGCAAACTGTTTTAAATCCACTTCCTCTATGTATCTCCGTTTCTCTTCCTCAGAAAAATACGATAGTAAAATTCTCGGACATGCACCAGCATAAAGCGGTGCTCTTCTTCCAACCGCCGTATACACGCGTACTGGCTGAACACCTTCCATCTTTTCAACATAAATTGCGTCATTACCATCTTGAATTATTAAATTAACTGCCTGTCCTAAACTATCTCTAAGTTCTTTCATATAAGGAATTGCTATATTTCTTACTGATAATCGTTGTGAAACAAGTTGACCGAACCGTAAAAATACGACCCCTAAACGATATTTCCCCTTTTCGTTTTTTTGTAAAAACTCCATCTCTTCTAACGAGCCAATTAAACGATAAACAGATGTTTTCGGCATATTTGTAAGCTGAACCATCTCAGTTAAACTTAGCTCTTCATGCTCATAAAACAACTCCAAAATATCCATTGTCTTAACTGCCGTTTTATTTATACTCATTCTCTCTTCCTTTCGTTCTGAATTTCGGAACTTAAATTCCATTTTTCGAAACAAACATATAATTTAAAATTATAAAATATTCTTTCAATTCATTCAATAGATTTTAAACAAATAAAAAAGTACGGAAGAATATCTCTCCCATACTTCACTACACTTTATAACGCTCTTACTTGTTTCAACGGCCAGAAAACAGCTTGTCCTTTTCCGACAATCTCATCTTCTGAAATAAAGCCAAACATGCGACCATCCTTAGAAACTTCACGATTATCCCCTAAAACAAATACTTGACCTTCTGGCACTTTCGTTTTCCCTGTAATTTGTTCTAACGTAAAGTCTGGAGTTAATACACGGTCAGTTGCTTTTTCTTTAAACTCTTTTAAATATGGTTCTTCCATCGCTTTTCCGTTTACATATAAAACATCATTTTTATACTCAACTGTATCACCTGGTAAACCAATTACTCGTTTTACTAAATCGTATCCTTCTTTGCCGTGGAAGACGATAATATCAAAGCGTTCTAATCCACTTATACTATAACCAATCTTATTTACGAGAACTCGTTCATTATTTTCTAAAGTGGGCATCATTGATTCACCTTGCACTAAAGAAGGTGTAAATAAAACGCCGCGAATAATAGCAATTAATACAAGGGTAAACCCTATCGTTTTAGCCCAAGAGAATAATTCTTTCTTCGTATTTTCCTTCATCGTTTCTCCTCTTTCTTAAGCACTTATTTTATTATTTCAACTAGTTCTTGTACTACATTAGGATCTATTTCAGAAAAACATGATTTTGCTTCTCTTACCGCTGTACCGACATGTGCTTGCGAAATTCCAGTTTCATCTAGCAATCGCTTTATATTTTCTTTCGTCACGCCAGCTCCAGCTACAAGCTGAATTTGACCATCACTTACTTTTTGCATTTCTGTAAGCACCGGAATATTGTCTACTATATCTCCTTGTCCACCTGAAGTTAAAACGTGAGTTACTTTATGAAACTTCTTTAAAGTTCTCATCGCTTCTACTGGATTTTCTATATCATCTATCGCACGGTGGTACGTTACATTCATTCCATCTACAACAGATAGTAAATCCGCTAATTTCTCTTCATCTACTTCATTTTGTTCGTTTAATACGCCTAATACTACACCAGCTGCTCCTAACTTCTGCGCAACTATAATATCTTCTTTCATCATTTCAATTTCTTCTTCCGTATATGTAAAAGACTTCGCATGCGGACGAATCATAACATGAATTGGTATACTCACCGCTTCTACCGCTTTTTTTATAAAAGCATAACTTGGTGTTAAACCACCTTCTGTATAAGATGAAATTAATTCAATCCGCTTCCCGCCAGCACTTTCAATTCTTTTTACATCTTCTAAACATGTTGCAATAACCTCTAGCATGAGATGACCTCTTTTCGTGCTTTTTTCTTATTATAACATTAGTAAAAATAAGAAGCCTAGCTTTCTCCTTTAAAACTTAAAAAAGAAGAATGAAAAGAAAGATTTTTTATTGGCAACGATTATTGGTAACATCCTATTATTCATGTACACTCCTACCATAATGAAAAAGCCCGTCATTTTGACGGACTTTTCTAATTTCAAGCTTTTCTTTCCTCAGTTTTCATATCAATGCCTAATTGATCTTCCAATAACTTTACACCTTTCTTTGTAAGATGGACAGCTCGGTTCTTATCCGTTTTCGTAATCCATCCTTGTTCAAAAAGCAGTTTTGCAATTGCAGACCCTAGCCAACCAGAAATATGGTAACGCCGTTCACTCCAATCAAGGCAAGGTTTTGCAAATACCCTCCTTTTTGTATCTGCCTCATCAACATTTATTCCAAAATTCAGAAACCATTGTTTACCTTGTTCTGTTACAATGTATTCTCCATCCCCTAAAATTATAAATTTCCTATCTAGTAATTTTTCAGTTATCTCTACACCGAGTTTGCCTGCAAGATGATCATAACAAGTTCGAGCATAACGAATTTGTTTTAGTTGACCTGATTGTTTTAAAGAGCGAACTTGAACTGTTGGTGCGATTGTCTCTAACTTTTCAAGCACTTCTGCAACTTCTTGATTAGCAAGTCGATAGTAACGATGTCTACCATGTTGTTCAACTGTAAGTAGATTCCCCTCTACTAATTTAGAAAGATGAGAACTAATTGTTGGATGTGACACTTTTGCCATATAAGCCAATTCGCTAGCAGGTAGTGCCTGATTATTCATTAGACAATCTAAGATGATTGCTCTTGTAGGTTCAGCAATTAGTTTAGCTATATATGAGATATTCGGATATACATTCATATTTCGATGATACCCTAACTGTTAAATTGATACAATTATTTTAAGTTTAATAGTAAAGAAGAATTTATTATGAATGCAATTGATCTTAGTATATTAAATTTGAAAGAGACGAGAAGGCGCTCAGAAAAATTATGGAATTCTCTTCCCGATAATTTTCTTAATTGGAGGCCTGATAATGAGGCTATTTCTTTTGGTGAGATGATTCGTCACGTATGGAGCTCAACTTTTTACTATCATATGATTTTAAAAAACAACGGCTCAATAAATGATATACATTTCCCGTATGATGAAGAGCCAATTACTTGTGTAAAAAAGGAAATTGAATTGGCACAATCATACTTTACTGACTTCATAGAGTATGTTCAATCCATAAACATAGCAGAGCTAGATTCAACCCTTATCGATCGAAGCGATGTTGGCTATCAAAGATATTTAGGAGACATGCTATTACGAATTGCCTATCATGATGCGGTCCATGCAGGTCAATTTTTACAATATTTACGAATGATAAACTTAGAAAGACCATTAATTTGGGATTAAATACGAAAAATGTTTATACAGCCTTCAAACTGGCATTACAACAAGAATTTTTCAACAAGAAACAATCACAAAACCATGATAATCATTTATATTAAAAACCTACATCTCAACCAAGTACTTCATACACATAAAAAGCACGGATTTGATCACTAATCAAACCCGTGCTTTCAAAACAACTATTTTATCCATAAACAATAAAATATAAGCTTTAAAAACTACGACCGAAACGCCGCATCCGCCAGCATAGACAATGTTGCATCATCCATCGGTGGATTGTGTAATCCTGCTCTGACGTTTAAATAGTAACGATGGAGCGGATTTTTTTCTGATAAGCTTTTTGCTCCTACGATGCGCATTGATTTATCCACTATGGATATCGCCGCATTTGTTACGGCGTATTTCACTGCCGCTAATTCTGCTTGCAGTGACAGTTTATCTTCTGCCTCATCGTATTTTTTCGCAATTTGATATAAAAAGACGCGAGCTTGCATAAGCTCGAGTTCTAATTCTCCAACTAATCTTCTAACATTCGGTAATAAACTAATAGAATGGTTTAAACTATTTGGTCTGTATGATCCCGCAAACTGAACTGCATAATTTCTTGCTGATTGTGCAATTCCTAAATAACATGCTGGTATATGTAGCAACCAGCCAATACCCTTTTGTTTCACTTTCCCGCCTTTTACATCCGTAAAAAAGCGGTTGTCTATCTCTACATTTTGTAAGAGAAGGTCGTGGCTAGCAGTCCCTCGCATTGCAACGCTATCCCACGTTTCTTCAATAGACACACCGAGTGTATTTCTTGGAATAACAAACTCACCAACTTCTTCTTGGCCTTCCATACTTGCTGAAATAATAAAATAATCAAGTACTGGCGCCATCGTTGTAAAAGTTTTTCTTCCATTTATAACCCACTTCTCGCCTTGTTGAACCGCTATTGTTTCTGGTTTGCCGCCACGCGTCGGACTCCCTGTTTTCGGTTCTGTTGCTGCCCTGTTAAAGAGCGCACCATTACGTACTTCTTCGCAAAACCATTTGAACATCTCATCATTCCAAGAGCGATTTTCCGCTAGCTCCTTCACAATGCCAAGATGCCAGCCAATCGATAATGCAGTAGCTCCACAGCCTTCCGCGATTTTCTCTTGAAATAAAACGAAGTCATATAAAGAAATGGCACTACCACCAAATTCCTTCGGTAACGTTAATTTCGTATATCCGATATCTTTCAAATCATTTATATTTTCATACGGAAATGATCCTAATTCACTTAGCTGATGCTCCCTTTCCATGAACTTCGGAATCAATTTATTTATTTTCTCAATAATTAAAGACTGTTCTTCTGTTTCAACAAATGAGAGTGCCATACTATAATCTCCTTTATCCCGCTATTTGCGGGCAGTAAAACTCCCACCTAAAAATTCAGGTGAAGCAAAGGAAGTTAGGCGGGAGATCAACTGCCCGTAAACGCCCGATTGGTTCAACTAATAATCAGTGAGAAACCCACCCACTGATTAAAGTTTCACTTTATGCTCGATTCATAAACCGTTCATTTTGTCATTATGATTATATGAAGCTACCTCTCTATTGTTTCACTATTCCGATAAAAATACAATGTTTTTGACTAATAAGAAAAGTTCCTATTTAAGGATAGATCCTTTTCTTATATTAGTCCCCCTTCAATGCTTTTAACGGCAAAGAGGTTACATATCCAATATACGAGAATAATTCTTTAAAGAAGAATGGTATTTCTGTATCTAACGTTTTATATGCTGATGTCGGCGTTGGTGAAGCATATGCTTCAATATTAATATGTTTTGCGATTCTCATTGCGCGTTTCATATGAAGTGGATCACTTACAATCGTGTATGTGTGTATTCCGTTCTCTATTCCAACTTGCTTCGCATTCTTTAAATTTTCTTCAGTGAAAAGGGATTTTGTTTCAATTAAAATATCTTCCTCTTTTACACCTTGTTTCATTGCATATACTCTTGCAGTACGTGCTTCCTCAAGTTCTGCCTCGAACTTTGTACCACCTGTAAAAATAATCTTTTTAATATTTCCGTTCCTATATAAAGAAATCGCATGATTAATTCTTTCTTTAAATACAGGAGATGGTTTTCCGTTCCATGAAGCTGCGCCTAGTACGATACCAGCATCCGTTTTCACGTCATCATTTGCTTTAAAACGATAACTCCAAATATCGTAAGCTGCATAACTTACATATAAAATAGCAGAACAAATCATTAGTAAAAATACTTGAAAGATTCGTCTTTTCTTACTCTTCTTATTTTCTTTCATTTGTAATTGCCTCCGTACATCATCCATACTTCTATAAAAAACATTTATATCAAATCGTTTTGTTTGAGTTTATTTAAAAGAAGGAACTTTACTTGTTATTTATATATAAAAGGGTTTTCATTTAAAATTGAGGATTATCAATTCATTTTCATTTGCGGTTTTCATTACATTTTTTTAAATTCATAAGTTTATTACCATACAACTACATTGTAACGAATTTTTTCTCAGAAGGGAACGATGAAACAAAAGGAATTAAAATAAAGTAGCATTTTGTAAGAAAAAAGGTATATTTTTCATACCTCACGAACAATATACCTTTCAAAACACGAATTATACCTTTTCTTTATATAACTCTAATTTTTCTAACAATTGTTCTTTTACGCCTGGCCATTCACTCGAGATAATACTGTACACCACCGCATCTCTCACATAACCATTCGGTAATTTTCTTTCATTTCTAAGCACACCCTCTTTTACTGCGCCTAACCTTTCAATTGCTCGTTGTGCTTTTTCATTTCTTGCATCCGTCTTAATTTGTACCCTAAGCATATGCAGTTTTTCAAAAGCATACTGGAGAAGCATATACTTACACTCTGTATTTATACTCGTACGTTGCACACTCGGATGATACCACGTTTGCCCTAACTCAACTGTCTTATCTTCTACTGAAATATTATATAAACGTGTACTTCCTACAATCTTATTCGTCTGTTGATCTACGACTACCAAAGGTATTTGAGTACCTCTTCCGTAACCCTTTATCGCTTTTTGAACGTATTGTTGCATATCTTGCACACTATCCATTTTAGAGATTAAATACGCCCAAATATCCCGATTTCCTTCTACAATCGAAAACAAAGTTTCGACATCAGTATTATCCATTAACCGCAACTTTGCTCTTTCGTGAATAATTTCCATTTGTAAGCCCCCTTTGTTGTTACTATAACATACCATCAATATCGTTTTATTAATATATAAAAATATTTTTTCGTAAACGTGTAGTACATCTAAAAATAAAAAATGCGATGCCTTTATTCAAGCATCGCACTTATAATTTCGCACTACCTACGATTTTACAATAAATATTCATTTACACAAGTTAGTAAACGTCATATATTTAGAACTTACATTCTAGTTCAAAGCAACAAATAAGCAATCGGCGTAATGATAAGCAACGTTAAAATCGTTCTCTGCACATACAGAATAATAAGTTCAGATACTTTTAACGGAATATCTGTTGATAATATACAAGGAATGGAAGCGGAGAAAAACAGTATAGATGATACGGAAACAACTGCAATGACAAACTTTGTCACAAGTGGCGCACTTACAACTAATAATGACGGTAAAAACATTTCTGCAATACCAACTGATGCGGCTTTAGCGGCTAAGTCTGCTTCTGGTAATTGTAATAGCCATGTAAACGGATAGAAAATATAACTGATCCAATCAAATATTGGCGTAAACTTCGCTAAGACGATACCAATTAATCCTACTGACATAATGGATGGTAAAATTCCCATCGTCATAATAAATCCGTCTTTTAAATTCACTGCAATATTTTTCATAATGCTCGGTGCAGACTTTGATACTTCTAACGCATCTTCCCAAGCACATTCTAACATTTTCTCTTTATAAACAGGCTCTGGGAACCCTTCTTCTGTTACATATGTATCTGGTTTTCTACTGAGGGGCGGGATTCTTACGGTGATAGCAGTCACGATGAATGTTACAACAAGCGTAGTCCAAAAATAAACATTCCATAAATGCATAATATCTAATGTTTTTGCGATGATGATCATAAATGTAGCGGATACTGTAGAAAATCCTGTAGCGATAATCGCCGCTTCTTTTGTGGTATACTTTCCTTCTTTATACACGCGATTCGTAATAAGGAGGGCAAGCGAATAACTTCCAACGAAGGACGCAACTGCATCGATTGCCGATCTCCCCGGCGTATTCCATAATGGCCTCATAATCGGACGACAAAATGTACCGATAAATTCAAGCAATCCATATCCGACTAATAACGCTAAAAACGCCGAGCCAATTGGAACGAGCAAACTTACTGATATGACTAGATTCTCATACAAAAACGGTCCAACATCTGGCGCAAAGAACCAAGCTGGTCCTACTTTTAAACAATATAATATACCAAAAACAACGCCAACTACTTTTAAAATAGAAAAACAAATGTCTACGATAGATGCATTCCATTTCTTCGTATAAAATGGATAAATCGCACCAATTGCCATAACAAATAATGCATAATAAGGTACTACGTCAGGAACCGAAGCCCTAATCCACGATACGATATGATCAATCATAATAGACGATGCACCGTTTATCGTAACAGGAACGAAAAACATAAACACTCCAACGAGACTAGCAAGTATAAACCGGAGAATAATCCCCTTCTCTCGCCCTGCCTTAATTATATTGCTCTTTAATTCAATTTCACTCAAAATTCGACACCTCCTATCATCTAAATATTCTGTATAATTATGTTATATTCCTTCTTTCCGTTTCTACTATTTAATCATATGAAAAAACCTATTTTAAAATAGGCTTTTCTATTCCCCTTTATAATCATCCACAATCACTTGAATGATACGATAAGATTCTTCTGCCACCCTCTCATTACTATCCTTATTTGCGTCATATGTAATTAACGCCTTCCAAAGTGCCCATCCTCTCGCTCTATTCCATGTTTCTTCGTCCATACGTAACACTTCTTTAAATACGTTTCTACTATTTTCATCAAAAAATGTCCAAGCCATCGCCGCATCACATGCAGGATCTCCTACTCCTAAAATACCAAAATCAATTACAGCACAAAGCTTTCCATCTTTAACGAGTAAATTCCCTGGCGCTACATCTCCATGAACCCAAACTGGCTTACGGTCCCATGTTGAACTAAGTGCTACATTCCAAAGGTGCTTTAATAATGCCTCGTCAAAAACATCCTTATTATTTTCAATAGCAACTCTCGCCTCTTCATCATATACCGATATAAGTCCGCCCCGGTAAAAATTATGTGTTCCAGCTAAAGGTCCGTTACTCGCATCAATAGATTGCAATTCTACTAAAAAAGATCCTAAATCCGCTGCAAATTCATTTAAATCACGAACGTTTTGTTTCGTAACTGTTTCCCCCTCTATCCACTTATTAATAGACCAAGGCAATGGATACGCTTCAGACGGATTTCCTTTCGCAAGTGGGGTAGAAATCGGTAAAGAAAGCCTCTTACTTAATAGTGGTAACCACTTATTTTCTTTCTCTACTTGCGGTGCATATGCCACATCACTTGGCAATCTTACACTCATCTCATCCCCTAAGTGAAACGTCCTATTATCATGCCCACTAAACTTTACAGGTTTCACTTCTAAATGGGCCCATTCGGGAAACTGTTCCTGTATTAACTTTTCAACTAAACTTACATTAATTAGATGCATTCACATTCTCCTTTTCTTTTGAAACTTACTAAGCCCATCCGTACTTCCAACATATTCAAAACCATTTTTCTTATAAAAATCATTCAACGTACGATTATGCCCCACACAATCTAACTTCAAATACTCTTTATCACATTGCACATTCTCTTCTACCCACTGTAAAATCCATTCGCCTATTCCATTTCCCTTATACTTCCGTTTCACCGCAAATCTATGAATATATAATGAATTAGAAACTTCCTCTTTACCAAAAATATGTTCATCCCATTCATTTTGTTTAGGAGAAACTGTAACCGTACCAACTATTTCATCTTCTTTCAGAACAACATATGTATATTTTTCTCTTATACATTCTAGTATTTCAGCCGTAGCTTCCTCTCCTAAAAGATACTGCCACTGATCCACTTCTTTATATTGTAGCCATTGCGCTACTTCTTTTAATAAAAGGAGAATACTATCACTTTCAATTTCAGTAGCAATTCGAATTTCATGTTCTTTACTTATATTTCTCTCCATATTGCCGTTCCCCTTTCAAATTGCTACCATACTGACAAATGCATCCTTCCATCATTTTCATCTGTAATATATTCTACATAAAATCCTTGATTCACTGCGTTTTCATACATCATTTCAATCTCTTCTTGGTTTTTCGCATAAATTTGTATATACTCACCATCCGCTACTAATACGACTACTTCACACTTACTCTCCTTAAATTCTTCAAATGTTGCAATTTCTCCTAGTACCTCTCCTTTTGGACATGCTTTTAAATCTAAAAATAAAAGATAATATATGTTATCTTTTATTAGCTTTTTTAATTCTGATCCTTCCATAATCTCGTTATCTTCTGAAAATAACTCTGAACCTAATTCATTCCCTATTATTATATAAGCTTCCTCCCTTCCCATGACTTGCCAATCAAATACAGTAATATCAATTGGCTTTAATACTTTCCAAAGTAAATTATCATATCCATCTAGAATATCTACTGTAATCCCTCTTTTCATATGCTTGCTCCTAACTTATTCATTTTCATTTCATACATTATATATCAAATGTAATTACTATATTTTGTCGATACATATGTACATCATAAAAAAACCGCTCCACTACTAGCGAAACGGTTTCCTTCTGCTTACATTTAAATATTTCATTCAATTGTTGCACTACGTTTTAAAATATTTTTTAATATATGCACCACATCAGTCGTTCATTCTTAATGCTCACTTCGACTTCACGAAGTAATATAAAAACCATACTGCATGATTTTGTTCATCCGCAGCTATTCTCCGCAACAACCCTTTCAGATGTGCATCCGATGTCTCATCTGAAATTTCCAAATAAAAATCTACTGTTTTTTGTTCATCTTGTATAGCGAACTCTAATCCTTGTAAATACGTATTTGGGCAGTCTTCAGTAATTTGTGGTTTTGGCTGCCTACCAGTTAAACTCGTATAAATTTATACAAAGTTGTGGAAATGCTTTATTTCATCATTACGAATTTCAAGAATTTGTTTTTGTTCTACTTGATTTGGAGCCATATTCGCTAATTTTGCATAGCAGCTTATAGCGCTATACTCTCCGTTTATAGCTTTTTCAATATCACTAATCAACTTATCATTTTGTCTATACCAATCATAATAATTCGAATTATACATCGTATCCCTCCATACTTTCGCTTAACATTTTATGCATTTAGAAATAGTAGGAGCCTGTGTATATAACGGGACGACTTTAGATTGAAAGTAAAGTTTGAGAAAAGGGTCTATTTTGCAAAGGAATTGCTTATTCATAAAGTGAAACTATAATCAATGGGGATTTTACTACACGGCAAATAGCGGATAAAATATCACTATTTTTTTGTACGCTGTTGCTATAAATTCGCGAATGAATCAGGTTTCCAACCAGATGTGGTGTTGAGATGCGAAGCTATTATGAATCCAGTCATATAACTAGGAGGTACCACTATGCCATCTTTATTTAAACCTATGGCCTTCCAGCTGAAAACCGAAAGACTTGAGCTTAGTATGTGGGAGGAATCCGCTTCCGTTTGGCTGAGCAAATTAATTGGCGAACGTGGTGTGGACATTCCAGCCGTTGATTCCGTTCGTAACCGGCTCATTGAGATGCGCAAGAAGGCAGAGGAAAATGGCATTTCCCTTCTCACTATTCGAAGGCGCAATGAAGGCGATTTCATCGGATACTGCGGCTTAATTATTGGTCGTTCCACACTTGAAGAGCCGGAGATTGCATACGAGTTGTTCCGCAGCGCCCATGGTAAAGGTTATGCAACTGAGGCGGCATCCGTTGTACTGGACGCTGCGATTGCTACTGGGCGCCATAGACTTTGGTCGACTGTAGGCGCTTGGAATATCGCTTCACTCCGGGTACTAGAAAAGATAGGATTTAAGCGTCATCACAGTACGTGGGATGATGAACGTGGTGAGATTGTTTGGAACGTACGCGATTTTTAGAGATTCCGACTTAATTCTAAGGCGACAACAGCAGATACTCATTCTTCAGCTTTTAGATTTCATCACAAAAAAGCCGTTTCACTAATTTAGTGAAACGGCTTTTTTTAAGCGTTCAATTCTGTTTTATGCCCTTTTACTACACTACGTTTGAATGTAGTTGCTAATATAGTAACCATACTTACTATACCAATCCAAACGAGTACAGTAACAGGTGTATTCCAGCTTAATCCTTTTCCGAAGAAGAAGATTTCTCTTAGGCCTTCAATCATAAATTTCATTGGTAACCATGAGTAAACCCAGTCTTGATAAAACGGAGACAACATCTCAGGTGCTAACGATAATAACGGCGCTCCGAAGAATAGTAATAAAGCGAATAAACCGATTCCTTTTAGTCCAACTAATGAAAGTACCGCAGATATCATTAAGAAGAAACTAAAAGAAGTAATAGATAAGAATAGAGCTGTATCCGTAAAGTTCGAAATATTTAACCCTACCATCCCATCTGCAATCCATGTAAGACCAAACCCAATTACAAGTGTCGCAATAGCCCCTGTTACGATTTGTTTTACTTTTAACAGAAAGTTTTCTTTTCTTGAGCTTACTGGCATTTTACTAATCGCAATAAAAATAATCGCTGCACTAGCTAAACTTGCAATCCATAACGGCTGGAATAATGATATTGGTGAGTTACCGTTCGCACTATTTTTGCCGACCTCATTCACATTTTTCACGTTCTTTACAATAGGTGTTACTAATTTCTCAGCTTGGTCTGTTGTTACAGTAGCTCCTTTTGTTTTCAACCCTTCTAATATTTGTGTACGGACATTATTGTTCATATTATCAACGATCGCCTGTAATATTTGTCCTGCCATAGTTGATGCAGCCGTATTCATTCCTTGATTAATATATATTTCTATCTCAGGTGAAGATGGCTGTGGTGTTCGTAACGATGCTTGTTTTGCACTAAATTCTTTCGGAATGACTAACGCTGCATAATACTCTTTATTATTTAGCCCTTTTTGAACTGCTTCCTTATTCTTCACTTCTACCCACTTTACCGCAGGTTCTTCATCTGATTTCGATGATTTTTTCACCGTATCAACAATTGTTTGCCCCATATTCATTTTCGGTTGATTTGGAATTTCTACACCTTGATCCTCATTTACAATTGCAATTGGCAAGTTTTTCGGCTGCGGTTGAACAGTTGGAAATAACGTTAATGAAAAAATAAAAACAACAAGCAGTGCAATAACTGGTGATAAAAATAAAAGTTTATTTTTAAACATTTTCTTTTTTCCTCCTTTAATTTGATTTATAATAATCAACAACGTGTTGTTTATTTATATTTTGAATTATATGTTCGAGTTGAACCATATACAATAATCAAAAATCGGGAATGTGTCGGTTATAAGACACATTTTCTAAATGTGTTGAGTAAAATTAAGGAGGGACATGCGTTGCGCGATAGCAATTTAGATTTGCGTGTTGTTCGTACGAAAACCGCCATACGAAATGCATTGGTGGAGCTAATTGAAGAAAAAGGTTTTGACGCCATTACAGTGAAAGATATTACAACGAAAGCAAACATTAATCGCGGTACTTTCTATGCGCACTATCAAGATAAATTTGATTTAATGACAAAATGCCAAGAAGACATTATGTACGAGTTTTCTAAAATTGCCAAACAGAAATTCCCGGAAGTTATTGCTGATCTTGGAACAAATCCTTCTCCAACAATGCCATTTATACTTATCACTTCTATTCTTGAATTTCTAAATGAAAATAGTGATTTTATGAGAGCTGTGCTTAGCCCAAATGGAGATTTATCTTTCCAAACAAAACTGAAAGATTTTATGTGGAAAACATTATTTGAAGATACGAATGGTCCTCTCATTAATAAGGAAAATTTACTTGTTCCAAGCGAATACTTAACTTCTTATATGGCATCTGCACATATAGGTGTCATACAGCAATGGTTAAATAATGGACAAAAAGAAACACCTGAGGAGATTGCTCGCTTTTTATCAACTATTGCAGTTCATGGACCTTTTTATGCGGCTGGTTTAAAGAAATAAGTCAGCTATATAATAAAAGAGCATCCACTATAATAGTGGATGCTCTTTTACTTACAACACTTCAATATACCCTTCTGTTCCATGTATCCGAATTCGTTGACCGTCTTTTATTCGTTTCGTAGCATTCTCTACTCCGACGACTGCTGGTAATCCATACTCACGTGCAATTACTGCTCCGTGCGTCATAAGCCCACCGACTTCTGTTACTAACCCTTTTATAGAAACAAACAAAGGTGTCCAGCCAGGATCGGTAAATGCCGTAACTAATATATCTCCCTCTTCCAAATTCGCGTCTTCCATATTTAAAATAACGCGTGCTCTCCCCTCAATCACTCCAGAAGAAACAGGCAAACCTACTATTGCTTCAGCTGGGAGATTTTCTCGTTTATATTTACCTGTAATGATTTCTCCATCAGACGTCATAACTCGCGGCGGCGTTAGTTTTTCATATAATTTGTACTCATTTTTTTGCTTATGAATAAGCTCGTAATCTAGTTTATTTGTGCGGACGACTTCGTGAAGTTCTTCAAAAGTTAAGTAGTATATATCATCAACTTCATGAATGCCCCCGCTCTGCACAAGTTGCTTAGCTTCTTTCAATAACGCCTGCTTATATATAAAATAACGATTAATCATGCCGTATTTTGGATATTCACGATAACCGATACAATTACGGATGTTGCGAATCATTCGCTTCGTTTCTTCTACTTTTTGTTTTCCATCCGGCAAGTCTTGTAATCGATCTACTAACTCTTCTTCTTTTTTCAAAGCTTCCTGTAGTCCTTCTTCAAACTTTCGCTTACTAGCGCCAGCTTCAAAGTCTCTTATATTATTTAAAATCATCGGGATAATGATTGTTGGCTTTTCACTCCAGCGCGTTTTCGTAATGTCGATTTCTCCGCTGCATCTCATTCCATATTTGCTTAGAAACGCCTCGATTGCATCCCGAACTTTTTCCCCGCCTTTAAACTGAACTAATTCATCTAAAAAGCTGTCATCTTCTACATGCTGTAAATACGCAATGACTTCTGGATACGGCCGAATCACATCTGCAACATCTAATAATGCTAAACCCATTTCTGAAGTAATATTATTTTGTACGGATTGAGAAAGTGTATCTGCTGCATTTTTTTCACCTAGCCATTGCTCCATCTTTTCATTCATCCATGTTGAAGCATTCATACCAGCCATAATAACAGCTATACTTTGCGGGTTAAATAATACTTTCTTTAATTGCTGGATGTCTTGCAAAATAAAATCAAATACATCCACACCTGATTTCGTTTGCATGTTTCGTTTTAACTCTTCGATCGATTCTTGACTATTCTGTATTAAATTCGTAACGATTGCCGTATTATTTTCGATTTCTGTTTGCGAACTTGCAGGTTGCTTACTTTTACTAGCACTCTTTCCTTTTTCATCATCCGGTAACAATTGAATAAAATCATCTCGCTCGATTATAGTCGTTAATGCATCTCTTACGAGTGGATCCGATTTTCCTAAAGTGTTTATTAAGTAATCTCTGCTAGCAGGTAAAGCTAATTGTTGCGTAGCATCAACAAATAACCTGCCTCCCGCTTTACGCATAGGGGCACTAGTCGTTAACAAGAAAAAAGATAACCCAAGTGGTTTCATCGCATCGGTCATCATTTGTTGGTGACCAACCGATATATACACATGATTTTCCCCATCATTTACTCCTGGAATTGGATATAAAGTCGTAATCGGCCTGCTTTGGACTATATAAAATGTATCATCAACTAAACACCATTCAATATCTTGCGGACAACCAAAATAAACTTCGATTTGTCTTCCGATGCGTGCTAGTTGTAAAATTTGTTGTTCAGTAAGTGTTTGAACTTTTTGCTGATTAGGAGCAATTTTCTTTGTCTCTGTTCCGCCTTCTTTTCGTCCATAGATGGCTAATTTTTTCGTTGCGATGACCTTTCCGACGATTTCATCTTCTTTTACCTTATAATTATCGGCAGAAACCAATCCAGATACTAGCGCCTCGCCAAGTCCAAAGCTGGCATCGATTGACAACACCTTCCTATTCGAAGTAATCGGATCGGCAGTAAATAAAATCCCTGAAGCCACAGGGAAAACCATTTTTTGAACGACAACACATATAGAAACTTGATTATGATCAAAAACGTTTTGCATTCGGTATATAACCGCTCGATCTGTAAATAAAGAAGCCCAGCATTTTTTAATATGCTGCAAAATGCTTTCTTTTCCAATAATATTTAAATACGTATCTTGTTGACCAGCAAACGAGGCATACGGTAAATCTTCAGCAGTAGCACTCGAACGCACTGCATACGCATGTTCATCGCCAAAGCGAGAGAGATGATGAGCTACTGATTCCACTACATCAACTGGAATTTCCACCGCCATAATGACTTCTCTAATCTTCTTACTAATTTCACAAATTTGATCTCGTTCCTCAATTTTTAGCATCGTTAGCTGCTGCAACAAAATTTGAAGCCCTTCATTTTGCTCGATGGCCTTTTCATACCCTATCGTTGTAACACAAAATCCTTCTGGCACTTGTATCCCTTGAATGTTGGATAACTCCCCTAAATTCAAACCTTTTCCACCGACAAGTGAAAGGTACGTGTTTTCTATTTCCTGAAAATCGAGAACGAAAGAACTCATGTAACATCTCTCCTTACTTTACTTGTGTTCTTGATTGTATCAGTAGTAAATGAGAAGAAACAGTCTATTTCGAACTTAATTTACATGATATAATTAAGTTAGGAAGAGATAATCTTTTTTATTTATCCCCTCGAATTCACTTCAATTATATCTCCAAACTTAAACATTCTTTGATTATGAAAAGCATCGATACAAGTAATCGTCTTATTTAATGGATTTATATCAGCTACTGTTATGTAATTTTTGTATAAACTTACATTATAATATCCAGATGAATCTTTTATTAACTCGTAATCCCTCCTCAAAAAATAGTAGAAACTACAATTGTAAAATCAATATTTCCTGTTTGCACTTTATATAAATTGATATGAATCTCTCTTAATTCTAGGACTAAATTATTGTTTTTTAATCCCACATTAATTCTTTTCTCAAATTCGCCAAAATGAATTTTCAAGATTAGGGAACTATAATGTCGTATTAAAATATATTAAGGGGGAGAAAAATTGGACAATGAAATGAATTATGGAAGTGATTACAAGTTTATTCCAGCAACTTCAATTGAAAGTGGTCATGGCATTGAAGTATTGCCTGATTTATTTTGTTACACGATTCAAATCGTCAATATATGCTTTGCTGGAAATCCTGAGACCAATGATTTTGTTTTAGTTGATGCTGGAATGCCTAAATGTGCAAATAAAATTATCTCTATCGCTGAGGATCGATTTGGTACCAATAGTCGCCCAAAAGCCATTATTTTAACTCACGGCCATTTTGATCATGTTGGGGGAATAATTGAACTCATCAAGTATTGGGATGTTCCCGTCTATGCACATCAGATGGAGATACCGTTCCTGACCGGACAACAAAGCTATCCAGAACCAGACCCTACAGTTGAAGGTGGTATGGTAGCAAAAATGTCTCCTCTGTTCCCAGACGAACCAATTGACTTAGGAAATAACGTAAAAGCGCTACCTACCGATGGAACTGTTCCCCATATGCCAGAGTTTAGATGGATTCATACACCAGGACATACTCCAGGGCATATTTCATTATTCCGAGAAAAAGAACGAACTTTAATTGCTGGGGACGCTTTTGTTACAGTGAAACAGGAGTATCTGTATAAAGTAATAACTCAAGAACAGGAAATAAGCGGTCCGCCTCGTTATTTAACAACAGACTGGAAAGCCGCTAAAGAGTCAGTTATTAAGCTAGAGAAGTTAAAGCCTCTAACCGCTGTTACTGGACATGGGATACCGATGTCGGGTGAATTGCTATCAACAAGCCTCAAAACACTCGTTCAAGAATTTGATAAAATCGCTTTACCCGATTATGGAAAATATGTAGACTAAAAGATACATTAAGCATGAAAATAATTTTTATTCTTATATTTAAGAAACAAAATCAAAACGGAAAAAATTATTAAGTTTAATAAAAAACACTGTACTTAGGCAACATCTCTATTATTAGAATAGAACTACGCCTTGTGAATAAAACTCGATATTCCTCAAATACTATCTGTAGTATAAGCCCGCTTCTTACCCAGGTTGTACTTCTTACCATTAAAGGTTGATTAAAATGGGTTACGCTATATAGCATAACCCGTTTTTAATGAAATCTTTTATTCCATATACGTTTAAATAATGGAGGAAAATGATGAAACATATTGTTGCTTTATTAATTAAATACACAGCGATAACTGCAGTATTACTTATCGTACTCAGTATCTTTCAAGGCATTTCAATTCCTAGAGTATTACTCATTTCTCTTTTCTTAACAGGGGCTGCCTATTTAATCGGCGATCTCTTCATTTTACCTAAATACGGAAATATGATTGCTACAATTGCAGATTTCGGCTTAACTTTTTTCGGAATTTGGTTACTAACATACTTATTCACTAATTTAGACACTACTCGTAATATTGGACTTTCTTCATTTATAGCCGCTTTAATTATTGGTGGAACAGAAATTTTCTTCCACATTTATATGAAGAGACTAGTGCTGCGTAACGACGATGAATTAAGAAATCACAAGCATATTCATCATGATAAATATGCTATGGAAATGTCAGATGAATATATGGATTCTTCTACAATAAATAAATCCAAAATTGGGGATACATCTAAAAAATAAAAAAGTGGCCAATGCCACTTTTTTATTTTTGGTTATTAAGCTTGATCAGAGTTTCTTACATGTAACGGTGGTGGAACTACCCACCCTTTTTTCTTACTTAAACGCAGCAAAGTTACACCTGCTTGCGCTTTTTTCATATGAAATTGTCCGAATAACATCCCTACATCTTCTCGAAGACATTTTCCCATCACTTGACTACATGTCACAAGTCCAGCTGCTAATCCTGTAGAAACAGCTGCTGCTATTTCAGCATCATTAATACGTGCCCCTGGGGGAATGTCTTCGATAGATGCAACTGGTCGTTCTGGAGGAGCAGGCGGTAAAGCTACGCCATTAACCTTTAAAAGAGTTTTTAACTCTTCTATTTCCGAGTTCATATCATTTTCAATTAAGCTTTCTAAAAACTTCTTCAAATCTTCGTCACCTGTGTGATTCATAAACACTTGATGGCTTGCGATTCCACCTTGTGCAGCTAGAAGATAACTCCAAATATCAAATACTTCTCCGTAATGTAACGGTTCATTTTGAGGATTTCCACTTAAAATACCCATTTTTAAATTCCTCCCTTTCGAAAATATCATAATCAATATTGATTTCAATATTGAAATCAAATTTTTAAGTATGCTTTTTCCTGCAAAAGATTTTCTATTATGCATGGAAAACACCTTTCCAACACTGCGTGTTTATTGTTTAGGAAAGTAGTTTACAAATTAAATACTCAAAGATTATGAAAGAAGATTATCAATAATCTTTGAGTGAGAATCCATTTACTATAAGGGTTTTTATTTTTATACATATACAAAAGAAATTGATTTACATATCTGCTATATTGTATGCCAATTTACTTAGCGGTTAGCTCTACCACCAAGTTGTTGTTCAGCCATTGCTACTAAACGTTTTGTAATTTCACCACCAACAGATCCGTTTGAACGAGCTGTTGTATCTGCACCAAGTTGTACACCAAACTCTTGTGCAATTTCATATTTCATTTGATCAAGGGCCTGTTCAGCACCTCCAACTAACAATTCATTACGACTTCCACTATTATTGTTTGCCATATTGTTTCACCTCCGATGTTTTTAATATGCTACAAATTATGAAATAATAATTATCCTTTTTGTGGGAATTAGATTATGAATAAAAATTGATTTTTTTCTTAAAGTAGGGCAAAACATATAAGAAAGAATAACTGATATAACATACTTTCATAACAACACTATGTATACTTCCTAATTCCCTTCAGTAAATAAAAGAAAGATTTCTATTTCACCAAGAGATTAAATAAAATTATGTTTTGAGACATAATCCAAAAGGAGATATGAGATGAAAGCTGTAACCTATCAAGGACCAAATCAAGTACAAGTTAAACAAGTTGATGATGCAAAGTTAGAGAAAAAAGATGATATTATTGTAAGAATTACTTCAACCGCTATTTGCGGTTCTGATTTACATTTATATCAAGGTAACATGCCCTTACCTCAAGGATACATTATCGGCCATGAACCAATGGGAATCGTTGAAGAAGTCGGGCCAGATGTCACTAAAGTGAAAAAAGGCGATCGTGTTGTCATCCCCTTCAACGTTTCTTGTGGACATTGTTTCTATTGCCAACATGAAATGGAAAGTCAATGTGATAACTCAAACCCTCATTACGATTCTGGTGGATACTTTGGTTATACGGAGAAATTTGGTAATCATCCAGGCGGACAAGCAGAATATTTAAAAGTTCCTTTTGGAAATTTCACTCCATTTGTTATACCGGAATCATGCGATCTTGAAGATGAATCCCTACTATTTTTATCAGATGTTTTACCAACAGCCTATTGGAGTGTAATAAACGCAGGCGTTAAGCCAGGTGATACCGTTATCGTCCTTGGTTGTGGACCTGTTGGATTAATGACACAAAAATTTGCCTGGATGCAAGGTGCTAAGCGCGTAATAGCAGTGGATTACTTAGATTATCGAATGAATTACGCAAAAAAGATTAACAATGTTGAGGTATTTGAGTTTACAAAATTTCCAGATATGGGAGAACATTTAAAGGAAATTACACATGGCGGTGCCGATGTAGTCATTGATTGCGTGGGAATGGATGGAAAAAAATCGCCTCTAGAATTTCTGGAACAAAAATTGAAACTACAAGGCGGAACTCTCGGCCCTATTCAAATCGCTACGAAAGCCGTAAGGAAATATGGAACGGTTCAAATGACTGGCGTTTATGGTGGCAATTATAATGCATTTCCACTCGGGGCATTTTGGGTTAGAAATATTAATCTTAAAATGGGACAAGCACCTGTCATTCATTTTATGCCGGAACTATTTAAAAAAATAACAAATAAAGAATTTGATCCAAAAGAGATTATTACACACAAAATCCCCCTTGAAGAAGCGAGCTACGGTTATCAAATTTTTAATAATCGTGAAGATGATTGTATAAAAGTCATTCTGAAGCCTTGAAGCTACAATTCATTATTCTTAATGAAAAGATAAGTATCTATCCCCTATTTTCATCTCAAATCTAAAATAGTTATTTTCAAAAACTTTGCATTTTGAGTTAATAAATAATTGGTAAAAACATGAATTAAAGTATTAAGCAACCAAATAGCGGACACGATAACAATGTTAACTAACTTAAAAGAGGTGTACTTCATGTTTTATTATAAAGAGGAAATAATTAATATGATTAAGCCGGATAAACCAGACCCAGCTGCTGCAAAAGTTTTACAAGAAATATTAGGCGGGCATTATGGGGAAATGCGTACAATGATGCAATATTTCTTCCAAAGCTCAAATTTTAGAGGTAAAGAGAAGCAATATCGCGATTTACTTCGAGGTGTTTTTTTAGAGGAAATAAGCCATGTAGAACTTGTACAACATACAATTAATCAGCTACTAACTGGATCTGGTGAACCTACGCCAGGAAATGCTGGTATTGACAAAGCACCGCTTGATGAAGCGGTTAAACATGCAAACCCTCACCACTTTATTGTAGGTGCTCAAAGTTCATTGCCTGTTGATGCAGCTGGAAATCCGTGGAATGGATCTTGGGTATATAGTCATGGAAACTTAATTAGCGATTTACTAGATAATGTCGTACTTGAATCTACAGGCGTACTTCAAAAGACTAGAATTTATGAAATGAGTTCTAATCAAACATTTAGAGAAACTCTTGCATTTTTAATTGTACGTGATAATGCACATCAAAATGCTTTCGCAAAAGCTTTAGAGACATTGGGTGTTGAATGGGGAAAACTCTTCCCTGTGCCGAACTATGATATTAATAAATACCCAGAGTGCAGAAAGTATGTAGACATGGGATTCCATAACGCACAATTTAATTTTAGCTTAGATCCAACAAGAATGGGAGAAATATTCCAAGGTGAATCACCAAGTAGAAACAAAGGAACATTAGCAGTAACTGACCCGCCAAAAGGTTTTCCTGTACCAGAACTTCCTGAAATGCCAAATGAGCATAGTCCTGGATTAAAAGATATGGGTCTTTAAGATCATTATGGCCAACTATTGATTCATGGTTGGTCATAGTTATTTATAAAGATTCATGTAAACTTGTTGTTAACATGATAGGATGTTTTAATAAATCCTCTTTATTTAAAAGTGATGTTGATTATATTGCTGCTCCTCTTAATTTTGTTTCTATGAACCATTAAACGCCACTGTATACTTACTTATAATCTCCCTACCTCTATTCACGTATAACATCCTTATATTGTAAACAAAGAGGAGGGACTTCTCCCCCCTCTTCTTTTAATTTTTCTTTAAAAGAGTTGCTCCTGCAATCCCTGGGTGTGTCATTTCGAATGGATCTAGAATTAATTCTAAGTCTTCTTGTGACAGTACACCATTTTTCACACAAAGTTCTCGAACGGATTGCCCTGTCGCGATTGCTTCTTTCGCAACGCGAGCTGCTGCTTCATAACCGATATGAGGGTTCACGGCTGTAATAATTCCTACACTTTTCTCAACATACTCTTTTAAGCGATCTTCATTCGCTTCAATTCCTTTTAAGCAATTATCTGTAAAGGCACGGAAACCGTTATTCATAATGCTAATCGATTGCAGTAAGTTGAAAACAAGTACTGGTTCCATAACGTTTAATTCTAATTGTCCTGCTTCTGAAGCAAGGCAAATTGTATGGTCATTACCAATTACTTGGAACGCAATTTGATTAATTACTTCTGGCATAACAGGGTTTACTTTCCCTGGGATAATAGAAGAACCTGGTTGGCGAGCTGGTAACATAATTTCAGCTAAACCAACACGAGGACCTGATGCCATTAAGCGAAGGTCATTCGCAATTTTAGACATATTCATCATACATACTTTCAGTGCTGCAGATACTTCAGTATACGCATCCGTATTTTGCGTCGCATCTACTAAATCTTCTGCACCGACAAGCGGGAGTTCACTAATTGCAGCTAAATGTTTTACAACTGCTTCAATATATTCTGGATCTGCATTTAAGCCTGTACCAACTGCAGTTGCCCCCATATTTACTTCATATAAGTGTTGACGCGATTGTTGAATACGTTTCATATCACGTTCAAGTACGCGAGAATATGCTTTAAATTCTTGTCCAAGACGAATTGGCACAGCGTCTTGTAAATGTGTACGACCCATTTTNCGTTTCATATCACGTTCAAGTACGCGAGAATATGCTTTAAATTCTTGTCCAAGACGAATTGGCACAGCGTCTTGTAAATGTGTACGACCCATTTTAATCACATGGTCGAACTGTTCTGCTTTTAATTCAAATATATCGTGCATATAACCCATCGTTTGTAATAAGCCTTCTAATGCGTTTAATGTTGCGATATGAATCGCCGTTGGGAATGCATCATTTGTTGATTGCGCCATGTTTACATGACTATTTGGACTAATATAATGATAGTCTCCCTTTTCCATCCCTAATAATTCAAGAGCACGATTGGCCATGACTTCATTTGCATTCATGTTCATTGAAGTACCCGCTCCGCCTTGGATTGGATCTACGATGAAATGATCATGCCATTTTCCATCAAGAATTTCTTGAGCAGCTTCTGCGATGGCACCGCCCTTGTTTAATTCCAATCTTCCTACATCTGTATTGGCAAGCGCTGCAGCTTTTTTTACAACTGCGAACGCTTTAATTAAACTTTCATGAATTTTATACCCTGTAATCGGGAAATTTTCAACAGCGCGTAAAGTTTGAATTCCGTAATATGCCTCAATAGGTAATTCCTTTCCTCCCAAAAAATCATTCTCCACTCGCACGTTCTTGTTTGTCATTGCCATTTTAATTTCTCCCCCATATTAAATGTAAAACCTAAATAAATCATATGAAGTCATTACCAATCCTTATCAGATTTTATTGTTAAATCGTAGGCTAAAGGCTCTTCAATAATTTTTTTAATCTCTTCTAATTTATTAGTTTTCCCAAGCGCCCACATCAATTTTGCTATGATGGCTTCCGTATTCATATCTCCAGATAATATTACTTGATGTTGTGCCACTTTCCGTCCTACTTCATAGAGAAGTATGTCTTCTCCTTCTTCCAGGCATTGAGTAGTAATCACTACAGCAATCCCCATTTCAGTCAACTCTTGAATTTTCGAAAGCAAGTTCCTTCCTTCAAAAGGTAATCCACCGTTACCAAAACTTTCAATAATAACCCCTTTATACAAATCTTTTAAACAATCAAATATCTCTGGTTTTGTACCTGGATACAATTTCATAAGAAAAACATCCGTACATAAATTAGTATTTATTGAAAGTTCATTATGGGAGGACTTTGGCTTCCAATGATATTTCAGTTCATCTTCATTTACCTCAGCAACATATGGATAATTCACACTTTCAAATGCATCATAACTTTTTGTTCACATTTTAACTGCTCTCGTCCCAATAATCACCCTACTATCAAAAACAATAAATACACCCCCAACATCCTCACAGGCAAATCTAAGAGCATCAGCTACATTTTTCTTTGCGTCTGTCTTTTTAAAACTAATAGGTACTTGTGAACCTGTTAAAATAACTGGTTTTCTTAAACCTTGAAGCATATAAGATAACGCGGAAGATGTATAAGCTAACGTATCCGTTCCATGTGTAATCACAAACCCGTCATAGTCATCATAGTGATTAAAAACAGCATTAGCTATTTCTTTCCAGTGCTCAGGTTGCATATTGGTACTATCAATATTCATTAAGATTTTGCAATCTATTTCTAAGTTTCGAGAAGACTTCGAAAAATAATTCAATAATTCCTCAGCGGACAATCCTGGAACAAGCCCCTCATTCCCCTCCACAGATGCAATTGTCCCACCAGTTGCAAGTAATAAAATTTTCTTCATACACAACCCCTCCATAAAATAAACAACGATATATCGTTCGCGTAATGCGTATTTATATTTATCATTATAGAACTTAATTTGAATTAATCAAGATTTTGTATTCAATACGCGTACTTTTTTCTATTCTTGATTCTTTTTCTATGTTATAATTAATTTAATAAAATTAGATGGGGTATGAGACGAATGCTGGAACGTTTATCTAAATTAAGAAAAAATCAAAAATGGTCCTTACAAGAGACAGCAGATCGACTTGGGATTGCGAAAAGCACCTATGCCGGGTATGAAAATGGTTATAGATTACCTTCATTACAATCTTTATCAAAAATAGCCGATTTATTTGATACATCTGTAGATTATATATTAGGTCGAATTGAACATTCACATCAACACAAAGATGTAATTGATATTACAAGACTCCTAAACGATCCAGATCCAACACTTTTAATAGATGGAGAAGCACTGTCAACAGAAGAGATAATAGATTTTATTGCTTTTGTGAGAAGTAAACGAGAACTAAGTTCCAAGAGAATAGAAAATATTGAACCAACATGTAAAAGTTGATTCAATAAAAAACGAAGACACTGTACTCTTTAAACTTAGAAATACTTAGACAATTAATTTGCAAACGGTTTATATAATGAATTCTTAGCAGCTGGCCTCATTCGGGGACTTATACTTGGAAATAATCCCATTGGTTATATGATTCAATTATTTTTCATCATTTGTGTAGTGGTAGCAGCTATTTTCGGAGGTTTCACATCCAATAAATCAATTATCATGAAACAAGGATTTCTCGCTATTTTAGCGTTGCTTGCCCTTTTATCTGTCATATAGAACTAAAGCTTTTCAATAAAGGAACTCACTTTTGAAGAATACGCCATTCTTTCTGTAGATTTATAAGAAAGAATGGCGTTTTTGTATGTCTATTTCTGTATCGAAAGAATTTGAAATTATAACAGAATTCAAACAAGAATTAGCAAAGTAGATAAAGTAGATAAAGTACTATAATCATGAAAGAATCAAGGAAAAATAAAAGGAAATGAATCCAGTATTGTACTAGGCTCATTCCCTAGAGACTACTTAATAAACCGACCTTTCTAACTTTCGGGGGCACAGTCTAGTTGAAGTGCTACAACTACTTTAAAGTTAAGTGTTTAACCTTGAAGTACTTAATTCTTTTTTCCAGACAAAGCATACATTATATCTTGATGCTTTATTGTCCTCTTATAATTATGTGGTATCGGGAATTTGTTTCGGTGTTCTTTTATTATAATTATGATTACTATAAGTGATAAAGCTACAGGTATAAAAACGATTAACAAAGCATCTTAATGTTTATGAAATTCTTTGTTAATCGTTTCTCTTCTCCCTAATCTCCTGCGAGACTATATTTTTTCATTAAAATTCCCCATATCTTATTTGATTTATTCTGTAACACCAGATTGGGTTACTTTTACATCAGCTGTTACACGAAAACGTAAATGTTTATAGGATTCTTCCCATTCTTGACTGTTCCATTTTCTTACGTGAGTTCTACCAAGCTTTCTAAGTCCTATAGGATCTGTGTCTTTTTTAATAAATCTCTTTATCAATGTAGTTGCTTTTTTCTCTATTTCTTTTTCCATAATTTTTTCTAATTTTTTTATTTCTTTAGGATTATCTAGATTTTTTGTTTTTGTAAATTCTTGAATTTCAGCTTTAACTTGAATATGAGCATTTACGAATGGATGCTTACTATTCCCCTCCATCTTATATTTTGTTCTAGCTTTTATATTCTCTATCGTGGCGTAAGTATTTGGGGAACCAGGTAGTTTGAATTGGTATGTACCTTGTTTAAAATTATCTGTCAACAATTTAAATACAAATAAATCTTTAGGGTTTACTTTATCAACCATTTTACATCTTTTAAAAAGTGCTATTCCATCTAACTCCAACACATTACCTTTTTTAGATATTATCGGTAAATATGAATCTCTCGCATCATCATTAAGTTGGTTTAAAAACATAAAAAAATTTGTTTTTGGCTGCGTTCCATTATCCATATTTTGCTCCAGTAAAGAGGATAGATAGGAAGCAATTTCTTTTTCTTCAGAATAGTTCCCCTTTAATAGTGATTCCCCTTTTACATTTGTAATTGCTAAGTAAATTGCATTTCCTACACTAGGATTTCGATTCAAAGTCTCTAAAATTTCCTGCATTCCCTTTTCAATTATTTTTTCATTAAATATAATAACACGCAATTGCCCCAACTCTAGAGGTCCAGAAGATTTTTCGGATGCTCTTGCAAGAACTTCTCTACCAGTCTGGCCTGATGCTGAATAGATTTTCGTTTCACCTTCCCCGCCTCCTTTATAAGCTGAAATCGCAAAGGTTCCTTTTAGCTTACCTTTTGCTTCGGTATCATATGCCGCAACTTGAACTAAGTCAATGTCATCCACAATTTTCGTTTTAGCACAACCTATTAAGAAGACACTTACTATAAGGAAAAGTATCCATCGCTTCATGTTTATCTCCTTAACTTTATTTTGGCGGTTTGAATTAGCCATAGTACAGGTAGGTATACATATATATATATAAAGCCCATTTGACCTGTCCAAGTATTTAATAAGTTAATTTTATTACGGTTATTCAAGAAAAATGATAAAACAAAGATGAATAGGATGATAACTGGCAAAACATATTTTTGCTTTATTCCCAGTGCCTCTTTTATACCACGACTTACTCCCCATAATGTAAAGGAAACATTGGGTAATATAAAAAAAGCCCAAACAGAAACAATAATGTATTCAAACCGCTCTATAAAGGGAAATTGTATAATTTTAATCATGCTTAAATATGCCCATATCGCACTCGCTAGTTGTTTTTCACTAAAAAACGCAAGAGTTAAAATCATAAGGTATGTGTAGACAATAGTCGTTACTAAATTTGCATAGTGCGCATATTTTTGAGACGTTTTTGCCTTTTTAATAAATGGGTAGTACAGCAATAACATTTCAAATCCAAAAAAACTAAACATATTTCCTTTCATTCCTTTCATAATTTCTAGGAATGAATGCTGTGCAATTGGAAATAAATTTCGGAAATCTGCATACTGCAAAGGATAAAAAAATGTGAAGATTAGAATGCTTGGGATAACGATTCCAAAGAAACAGATTCCGGCAACTACACGAAATCCTCCAGTAACAATGTAATAGCATAAACCCAAAAAAGCCCCAGCTATAACCCAAGATGAAATAGAAGGAAACATCCAAACATGTACTACTTCGATATAAGTATGTAGTGTTGTTGCACCTAACAATACAATATAGGATAAAAAAATGAAGTTGAATATTCCACCAATCCATTTTCCAAGTACGTTTTGATTGATTGCAATGATGTCTCCATTACCCTGATTTAAAATCTGATATATGATCCAAATCATAAGATTAACAGATATTCCAAAAAGTAGCGTGCTAATCCACGCATCATTTCCAACTAATTTTGCACTAATCCTTTCAAAACCAAGCATACCAACCCCCATCTGTATAGTAATAATTAAAAAAAATACCATATATGGAGAGACTTGATACTCAATTGGGATCTGTTTCATAATGCTCCTCCCTGTTAAATTCAATCATCAAAATCATTTCTTGATAGTATTTTATTTTTCTCTACCTCTTCTGGATTAAAGCGAAAACGCTGTTTAGACCTTGAAAAAATAGGACGTCGAAACATCGCTGAAATCGGCATACGTACAATACTGTCTTTCCAATCTGTAAGGCGTGTAGGATAAAAAGGAAACAAATAAGGACGTCTTAATGATTCTGTACGTAATAAACGTGCTAAAAGCAAAGAGCTTGTTAAAACAATTCCTAATAAACCCAACAGGTGTGCGGCGATTATAAAAGGAAAACGAATTACTCGAATTGTATTACCAATTCGATATATTGGTGCTGTAAATGAGCTAAGGGCTGAAAGTGCAACAATGATAATAAGTACATTACTTGTAAGACTTGCCTCTACCGATGCCTGTCCAATTACAATACCACCTACTATACCGACAGTTAGACCCACTTTAGTTGGTAAACGTGCCCCCGCTTCTCTCAGTAATTCAATCGTTATTTCTAAAAAAAGTGCTTCAATAACTGGAGGAAAAGGTACTTTACTTCTCGATATGATTAACGTTTCAAGAAGTTCTCTCGGAATTAGCTCGTAATGATATGTTAAAATTGCAACATATAATGGAGTTGTTAAGACAGAAAAAATAAAAGCAAAAAGCCTTAGCAGTCGAAAAAAGGAGGAAATAATCCAAGGCATGGTGTAATCTTCTGTCGTAGAAAAAAAGTCAATTAATGTCGTTGGAAGAGTGATAGCATAAGGCGAGCCATCTACAAAAAGTGCAATTTTCCCTTCTGCTAATACAGCTGCCACACGGTCCGGACGTTCTGTATTCAAAAATTGAGGGAATATAGAATTCGGGTTGTCTGCAATTAACTGCATCAAATAAGTACTATCCAAAACATGGTCTGTTTTTATTTGACTTACCCTTTTTATAATTTCTTGTAGATTTTGATCATTTACAATTCCCTCAATAAATACAATCGCAACAGTTGTGTTAGAGAGAGATCCTACTTTCAATTCTTTCATTTGTAAATAAGGTGTTGGAAGCTTTCTACGTACTAAATTTAAATTTACATCTAAATCTTCGACAAATGCGATTTGCGGACCCACAATATTGTATTCAATTTCGGCTTTTGTAATATCCCTTTTTTCTTTCTTTGACACATTTACTAACAAACAATTTAATTTATCTGTATCGAACTGAATCAGTATATAGCCATTTAAAATACTATCCTGAATATCTTCCATTTGATTTGTTATTTTTGAATTCTCAAAAGGTAAGACAGAGTGAATATCTTGTAACGAATCGAAGCTCTTCTCTTTTATATAAGTCAAAACCTCTTCATGAAATATATTTACATCGATTAATGTTCTAAAATATGAAATGACTATAGAGGAATTATTAGAAGCAATTTCCAACGTTATAAAATCTTTAGATTTTTTTAGTAATTTCATTAAATCCTGCAAAGATTCTATAGAGTAAACAGATATTCTTTCATGTGGTTTCAATTGATAATACCCTTCCTTTCAGAAAGAAACTATATATAGTTTTCAGGAAATTGCTATTTTTAAAATTAGGGATGGTGATATGTAAATATACTTATTGAATTAATAATAACGCCTTTGAAAATAACTTAACCAAAATTAGTTAAAAAATGTATTAAAAGTAAAAATAAGAAATGTTTTCGAGCATAATTACAATATTAAAAACATCCTTTCTTTTAGTTCTAAAGAAAGGATGTTTTTATAACAAGCTTTTTCAATTGTCTATTCTATAGGGTAAATTTACCAGTGTTCTTCTCTTTATTATTTCATTAAGTAACATTAGCATTACATTCTGTATGGTTTCTTTAAAAATTTCAGTAAAAGAATATATTAATTTTGAAGTGTACAAATAGGGAGAGTGACTTCAACTGTAGTCCCCTTATTCACTTCACTCTCAATAAATACCTTTCCCTGATGTGTTTCAATGATTTTATAACAGATCATTAACCCTAAGCCAATCCCCTCTTCTTTAATACTATAAAAAGGTTCTCCAAGGTATGGTATACGTTCTTTTGGAATCCCACACCCTTGATCGATAAAACGAATTCTTACTTGATTATTATCAAGTATATTTATTTGAATCAGAATTTCCCCTCCCATCGGCATAGATTCAATTGCATTTTTTAATATATTAACAAATACTTGTTTTAATTGATTTCCTTCACATGAAATCAATGGAATACCAGGGTTAAGATCGATTCTAAATTTTATATTATGCATCATTGCTTGAGGTTGTAGTAGCATTAAAACTTGATCCATTAGCAAACTAATATCATTAGGTTGTATTTTTACCACCTGTGGTTTGGCTACCGCCATAAATTCAGTTGTTATGCTCTCTATACGCTCAATCTCTGATGATACTATATTAATATAACCCTGATTATTCTCATTTTCTGTTGATTTTAGTAATTGCATGAACCCTTTCATTGCAGTTAATGGATTATTAATCTCATGAGCCATTGCAGTCGCTAATTGTCCTACAACAGCAAGTTTTTCAGATTTTCGTAATAATTCTTCTGTTTTTAGCCGTTCAGTGATATCACGAGAAATACTTAGGAAAACCTTTTTACCATTTAAGTTAAAAACACGAACACTAAACTCAGCTGTTATTACTTTTCCTGTTGGAAAAACATATTCATCTTGCAAAGTGAAGGAAGTTTGTCCCTTTTTAATTTTTTCTAATAGCCTTACGATCATTTGAGAATCTTGTGGTACTATATTTGAAAATGATAATGAGAGCAACTCTTCTCTACTATATCCAAATCTTCTACACCCAACAGGGTTTACCTCAATAAATCGACTTGGAGCATTATCTTCATTCAGCTCTACTACATATACCGCATCAGTTGCTTGTTCAATTAGTGCACGGTACTTCATTTCACTATCTCTTAATTGCTGGTGTAATCGATGTCGTTCTCTTTCTGCTTGTTTTCTTTCAGAGATGTCTCTACATATTGCTGATAAAGCTATCACATTTCCTCTTACATCTAGTATAGGAGAAACTGTCAGACTGACATCAAGAAGACTCCCATCGCTCCTTTGTCTAACAGTTTCTAATCTAGTAACCACAGATTCTCCTGTTAGAATTTTCTGAATATTTTTAAGCGATTCTTCCATTAAAAAATCTGGTACACAAGGTAATCTCTTACCTATGATTTCTTGTGATGACCACCCAAATATCTTTTCATAAGCTTTATTCGCTTGTAAAATATGCCCTTCTCGATCAGAAATGGTAATAGCATCTAGATTGTGCTTTATAAATGATTCCAATAATTCTTTGGTAGCGCTTAATTCTGATTCTACCTTTTTCCTTTCGGTTATATCAACTGTAGAACCAACAACTTCAATAACTTGTCCATTTCGTTTAATCGGCCTAAGCGCAATAAGAATAATAGTTTTATCATTTGGCCAAGGTAATTCAAATATAATTTCTTTTCCTTCCCATGCCTGAAGATAGTACTTCATCAATTGTGGAACTAAATGTGGAGGAACAATAGAAGCATCAATAGTACGTAAGCTTTTTCCTACCACCTGTTCAGAATAAAATCCGTTTTGATAATAAAACTGTCCATCACATAAAGTGTGTATAAAGTGCTTACCCACTTTTTTAAATTTAAAAATTCCTCCTTGAAGCTCATGTACGGTATCTGCAAGTTCTTGCTTCGATTTTTTTAATTCTCGATTCATTTTAGATAAGTCCTGTGTTAAATAATACAATCTCTGGTAGGCTTCCATAAGAAATAGCCCAATTAAAAGTCCTAACGCTATATATAATAAGCCTCCTGTGTAAAGTAATGTAGTATTAAATAATACGCCAACTAACCACTTTATTCCAATAAAAACAGAAAAATATAACGATGCACTTTTAAAAGGATGTAGTTTTTTAAAATAAGTTTTAAAGGTAGAAAATAGAATCCCCATACCTAAATAAGCAATCACAGGAGGTTCCCAGTACCCTCCTGTGTAAAAGATACGCATTACAATTATGCTAATTAACGTAATCCAACCAGCAATACGACCAAAGTAAATAAAAGATAGAATAAGAGGAACAACTCGAAGATCGTAAGAAAATCCCATGTATGGAAAAGAAAAGAACATTAACGTAACTGCAATAATCCCTCCATAGAGCTTTTCGAAATATCGACTAGAATTAATTGTAAACACTTGAATAAATATTGCTGCGCTAACTAATAAAGAAAAAATAGAAAGGTTGATGAAATAATCTTTAATAATCATGTAATGTCCCTCCTTGCATTAAGTGTATTCGACAAAAAAGCTAAAAATCCTACAAATTGTATAAACAGTTCAAATGCATAAATTTTAAACTAGGATAAAATCTGGAAAAGTAAATAAGGAGCACAGCAGATGAGATATTTTAATGAAAAATAGTTCAAAAAAGATAATAGTAACCGTTGACTACTATTATCTTTTTTCTTTAAGTTATCGTAATACGTATGAAACTCTAAGGGACGTGGTATGTCATTTCATCAAACAATGATTATATGCTGAGTCATGAATATAGAAACTTCAACAGTAATTTTTGAAAAATAACATAAAAAAACAAAACTATCTTTGAAAATGGAAAAAATCTATATAAATGTCAACTAATCTATGTACAAAAACGTTCACTTAATTTTGCATAAAGTCACTCCACTTAGGAAGCTAAGTAGTTCTTCAAGGTCGATAAGAACACCTGTAGATGCTTCAGGATAACTACATAATTGTATGAGTAATGTACTTGAAACCTTTCGGTAAAACCATACACATAATACAACTAACTCCTTGGTTCAATATTTACTTTTTCGCTGAACAAATTCTTTTTCTTGAGCAAAATATTCTAGGATATAAGGAGATTTTTCAATTAACTTGGTGTCTAGTTTATTCTCCAGCTCCAATTACTTCGTTACTTTCAGATTCAGTTCATTATATTTTGTACTTTGTCTTTATACACAACATATTCTTTACCATCCACTACTGCTACTACCGCAAATTCATCATTTGGATTGAATGAAAGCCAATCAGCCCACATGTTAGTATTAGCCCCTCCACTCCACATATTATGAACAGTGTTTTTAGTTAAATTCATAACTTTATAAGACGCATTTGGCGCATTTGTTCCAGTCTTTATTTCAAAAGTGTATGCGTTATGAATTTTTTTATAAAAGTAGAAAACGTTTGATGGACGAAGCTGATTCAAAAAATCCTGTTCTTTTTTCTCTGCAATTTTTATCCCTTCTTGCAAAGTGACAACATCTGTTTTTAATGTTTTCCAACTGTTTTTCGCTGCATTCAAGCTAGGGGTTAAGAATTTATATTTATTTTGATCAGCTTTTTGATCAGCTTTATCAATATGTCCCAGTACACCCGAATATTGAGAATCTAAATCCTCCCATTGCGTAGACATATAAGTAAGAGCAGTGATAGCACTATCAAGCGTACTATGCATATCACTAATATTATGAAATGCAACTCCAACTACACGATTCAATGTTATTTTATAATCTACAGTCTGACGCAATTTTGCTAATTCAGGTTCTAGCCAACCTAACTTACCTCTTGCATCACCTATCATTATGCCACCAGCAATCAAGGTTGGAATAAAGGGGATTTTTACCATGTCTAACCCCTTAGATTCTATGTCTTTCTGATATTTTACTTGTCCTAAAAGGTCCTCTAGACGCTTTTGGTCAGCCTCCACATCAGCACCTTGGTTTTTTAAAATCGATTGCAATGTCTCTTTATGACTTCCAAATGTTCTAACATCTTCTCCAATAGCATTTTTTAATTGAATTAATTCTTCTATTAATGCTTTTGCAGACTTTTGATTTTGTTGAATTCCTCCCTGTAAATCTGTAATCCCTTTTTTTAAAGTATCTCCATTTCCATTATTGATCGCCTCTACTAATGTTTCATAATAATTTTCAAATTTTGTATCGTATTCTATAATGCCTGTCAATGTATCAAAAAGCTGTTTTTTCACTTGTGTATTCCATGTAACAGCATGTGCTCTTGCATTCTTTTGATCTTGTACAATTTTACTAGGTAAATCTGCATTTCCATTAATAGTTATTCCTTCAAAACTCACATCTGGATTATTAATTAGCAAATAAGAATATTCATTCATAGCTTTTGCAAATAAACCAGCATCTTGCAAAGCTTTTTTCATCTGTTCTTCATTTGCTGAAAGAGATATATTTTCATTGTTCGTTTGTTCAATTTCAATCGCAAAAGTTTCTAGTGGTATGACTGCATAAGTAGTTGTTATAGTTAAAAACGCTGATACAGCGAGTAGTTTATTAGGGATTTTTTTCATCATTTCGTATTCCTCCTATATAAGGTATGGTTTCAAGTTCTAATCTTATTAAAAAGCGATGTCTTTCAAAATGAGTTCTACATCTTTTATCAGTATCGTTTGAACTTTCTTTAGCAGCCTTCAAATCATTAAGTATTAAAGAAAATGTATATAATCTGCTTCAAATTAACCGATTCTGTTGCAAATTTTAAAAAAGCAATTAAACTACAAGGTTATTTTTTATTCGAATCATACTTATATATAATTGAAAGGCGAAGTCTTTAATGAGACTCCGCCTTTCTGTTATATAAGGATTTATTAATTATTACTTTTCTGTTTAACAGTGTAATCATAGACTTTCTATGTTTTAGTTCACTTTACGCAGAATTAATATTTCCCTATTTTTGTGGAGTAACAGTTTCCACTTTTAATTCCTTTATTCCTTCTTTTAATGTAACAGCATCTGTTCGTAATGTTTTCCAACTGTCTTTCGCTGCATTTAAATTAGGTTTTAAGAATTTAAATTTATTTTGATCGGCTTTTTGAGCTGCATTCTCAATATGCCCTAGAACGCCCGAATATTGAGAATCTAAATCATGCCACTGCGTGGACATATAAGTAAGAGCGTTAATAGCATCATCAAGCGCCTTGTGCATTTCATTAATATTACTGTAAGCAACTCCAACTACACGATTTAAGGTTACTTTATAATCCACAGTCTGACGTAATTCTGCTAATAAAGGCTCTAACTTACCTAAATTATCCCTTGCTACTCCCACTATAATACCGCCAATTATTGGTAGACCCAAAATAGCACCCTTCATTACATTAAACCCATCAGATTCTAATTGTTTATAATAGTTTACTGATCCTAATACTTCTTCTAGACGCTTTTGATCGGCATCAACATCTGCACCTTGATTTTTTAAAATTGACTGCAAGAGCTCTTTATTACTTCCAAAAGCTCTAACATCATGTCCAATAGAGTCTCTTAATTTAGTTAATTCTTCTATTAGTTGTTGTGCATACTTTTGATTTTGTTGAATTTCACCTCGCAAATCTGTAATCCCTTCTTTTAAAGTTTCTCCATCCCCTGTATTAATCGCTTCTACCATTGTTTCATAATAATTGTCAAATGTTGTATCGTATTCAACAATACCATTCAATGTATCTAAAAGCTGTTTTTTTACTTTCGTATCCCAAGTAACAGCATGTGCCCTTGCATTCTTTTGATCTTGTACGATTCTACCAGGTAAATCTACATATCCATTAATGGTAATTCCCTCAAAATTCACATCAGGATTCTTAATTAACATATAAGAATAGGCATTCATAGATTTTGCAAATAATCCAGCCTTTTGCAAGGTCTCTTTCATTCTCGCTTCATTTGCAGAAAGAGCCGTATCTCCATTGTTCGTTTGTTCAATTTCACTTGCAAAAGTTGTTACTGGTAAAACTACATTAGCAGTTGTAATAGTTAATAGCGTCGATACAGCGAGTAATTTATAAGGGATTTTTTTTATCATTTCATTTTCCTCCAATTTAGGTTTTAAATTTCAGTTCTACTCCTGTTTAAAAGCAATATCTTTTGAAATGAATTCTGCATCTTTATGAATATCATTCCAACTTTCTTTAGCGGCTTTTAAATCATCTGGTATTAAAGAGAATTTGTGGTCTTGCATAGAATCGATATTATCCAGTAAATCTGTATAATTTGCGCCCATTGTATTCCATTGCTTTTGAATATTTGTTAGAGACAATATCGCTTGATCTACAGTCTGATATAAATATGCCAATGTTTCTTTCGCGTTAGTAAGCGAAAGAACTGCTTGATTAGCACGATCTGCTTTCATACTTAATTCTCCGATTTTGTTAGAAATTTCATTATAGGAGTCCATATGCTTAGATGCTGTGACACCAGCCGCAGTTCCTAGACCGATACCAGCTGCACCAAGAGCCGAGAGTCCACCAACAACAGCCGGTGTTGCTGTACCGCCAGTTACAACAATAACTACCGCTCCTCCAATAGCTGCAATAACTAAAATAGCTGCTCCCAATCCACCACCAATTGACCATGCTAATACATCATCAAAATGTTTTTTCTGAGTAGAACGAAGTTGCTCAATTTCAGCTTGAAGTTGTGGAATCGTTGCCTGTTGACCTGCTAATATTGCAGTTAATCCACCTTTCCCATCTGGACCACCAACATTATTTTTAAAATCTGTAGAATTTTGATATAGTTTCCCTTTGAAGTCTTGTAGCATCTTAATCACATCTGTAACTTCTTTTGAATTTGTATTGATTGTAGTAATTAAATCATTTATACCCTCTTTTAGACCTGCCTTATCTTTCTTTTGTACAGTTTCTACTAATGTGTCGTAATAATTTTGAAATTGTTCATCGTAATTTACAATATTACGAGCAGTTTTTTGAATCTGTGGCTTCGCTGTATCTAACCAGTAATTCGCATTGATTCGTGACAGCTCTTGATTAAGGTGAATATTTTTGAGCAACTCTCCCCCCTCTGAGCCTAAATCGATATTAGATAAATTTACATTTGGTTGCTTAATCATTGTTTTTGCGTATAAATCCATTACTAGAATATGAGACCCTGTTTCAGCTAATGCTTTCTTCAGTCCTTCGGGGCCTAATGCATAATTGCCTACTTTTTGTTCTTGAGCGGTCGTTTCTTGTGCAAATGCATGAATAGTGTTACCGGTAGTAGCAGTTATAACAGTTGCTAATGTAGCTAAAGTTAGTACTTTGAATGGAAATTTTTTCATGACTATTCTCCTTCTTTCGCTAAATGCTTATAATCTGTATAGATTCCCTAAAAACGCAATATTAAAATTTATATACTTGTTCTTCAAGGTAACTTATTACATTTTTTAATTGTCTTAATGTATCTTTTTGAGACTGCTCGTTAGTTGTATCAACATTAGTAGATAATTTTGTAATGCTATTTTTTATTAGATTTAAATCTTCTTTATAGCGCTTTAGTAGATCCAGTTCTACATCTACTTGATTTGCAAACGTATGCAAATCATTTTGTGTAAGAAGAAGCATTGATTTTTGTAAATCAGCTATTGATAGTTTCGTTGTTAAATCATATATTTTTTGATTTTGTTTCTCTAAATCATCTAAATATGCTCGCTGTTCTGCTGTTAATTTATTTACTTCAGCAAAAACGCCAAATGTTTTCTTAATCTTTTCGGTATCAATGACCTTCATCAGGTCATACTCTTGTGTTTTTGCTGCGGCTGCGGCTGCTATTTCACCTTGTTTGCTTTTCTCAATTGCTTCACGAGCTGCTTTTTTTGCTGATTCAATCTCTAGAGCAGTTTTACCTTGTTCTGTCGCTTCTTGCGCCGCTTTTTTCTCCGCTTCTAGAATAGAGTTGTTAATTTCTTTTCCTTTGTTATACGCTGCCACCCCTGCTTGAGCAGCTGGTTCAATAATTTCTTTTGAAAGACTATAAACTTCTTTGAATATAGCAAATCCCTGCTCATTTAAAGCTCCTGGTATTAATGCAATTTGCTGTAAATCATTTTGAATTGCTTTTTTGGTATTTAATATTTCATTTTTTAACTGATCTATTTTTCCTGTTCCATCTGTACTTAGTATGCCTTGCGCAGTTGCCACATTAGTATCAAAATCTTTTAATTTTTTATCAAGCTGTAATTTAAGATCTGTTAATTCATTGATTTGTCGTTGCGCATTTTCTTGATTCGTCATAGCCATTTCTTGAAGTACTTCAAGTCTATCCGAAAACCCTTCTCTATCTTCTTTATTGTCTACAAACGATTTTAATGTCGGGTAATAACTATTAAATTTTGTTACAAATCCTTTACTTTTTGAATTTAATAGAATTAACTGTGGATAGAGTTCCGATGACCATTCCTTCATATCTTGTTTGATTAGGAATTGATTGGTATTTAAAGCTGGGACTTCCTCTAGCTGTACATTAGGACTCATTAAAGATTGATCAATATACGTTTGGATTAATTTAGATTGCGCACCTAATTTTCGTAATGAAGAGGAAATATCCATGCCTTTCTGTTGAGTTTCCGCTTGAACGATTGGTGTTGCGAGAGTATTGATAGGAATAGTTGCTCCAGTTACAATGGATGTGACTAATAATCCTGTCATTATTTTAGTTTTCATTCCGTACACTCCTTTACCATTGTTTTTATAACTTAATTCATATAACTTGTACGACCGCTCTCTTTGTAAACTGGATAAGAAGGAGAAATCTTTCAGATACGTTAATATCGTTGTTTTTTACTTCTAATAGGATGTAAGGATTTTATTTATCTCTCATTTCGATACTCTATTTTTTTAAATATAAATAACAAAAATTTATTAACTATATTTGAATCAGGCACCTTATGAGTAGTAAATTATTAATTCTTTCCTAAAGTTGCGGTTTAACTTACAGAATCGTGAGGATCAATAAACCAATGCTTACAGTTAATCTTGTCATAACATTGTTTAATTTCAATTTGATAATATCCCTCTTAGTTTTGTCAGCAAATTCCTTAGTAGACAACAAAAGGTGAAATTATACTGTACATTGCTTATACTTTTATTGCGGAATAACTTCACTTTTGTTATGCAGAAACTTAGAACACGTTTATTACCAATTTGATTCTTGACCTCTTGTAAATAAATTGACTATTTAGAAAATTATTAAAGACATAATGTTACTTATAACTTCACTATAATTCCTATTAGCGTAACCTTCTCCTTTCTGTCTGGTCATACCAGTTATGTTGTTCATTAAAACATTAAATTTTTAATGCGTAAATAGAAAAATTTTGTCGATTATGCTCGATAATTTACTGTTAAATAAAAATATGAACCGAAAAAAATTATATAAATATAGTTATTCGTAAATTTCATTTCTGTAATTGTAATGATTACAAATTAATGTGTATACGGTTAAAAATAACTATTTTAGCTCAACCAAGAAATTTTATTTTAGAAAAAATACTTATAGAATAATATAATAGGTTTTTTTATACTTTTTTACCTTTATTTAGTTATATATAATTGCATAAAATGTAGATATATTTAGTAATATATGTTATATTATTGATTTTTTCACGAAATATCCTAATATCATTATTAATAAATATCTAATATGAAGATATTAGTCTATAAACTTCTCATCGTTATAAACATAGGTTTTAAATTACAAAAAAGCTGCAAAGCTTCCTTGGAACACTTTGCAGCCTTCTATCTTTTTGTTTCCTTTAGCAAAATAATGGTTAGTGAATTTTCATTTTTTGGGATACTTACACCCATGTTTAAGTCTTTACATTGGAGACAGTAGATAACAAACTTATATTATTGTATATTTTTCACGGTACTGCCTAGGGGTCATGCTAGTGATTTTTTTGAAAACTCTTATAAAATAACTTTGGTCATTAAAGTTAAGCCAAGCACAGATATCTGATAACGAATAAGTAGTGAGTGTTAATAATTTCTTTGCTTCTTCCACTCGTTCCCTTTGAATATATTCGCTTAAAGTAATTCCCATTTCTTTTTTAAATAGTTTAGACAGATAAGTAGGCGTAATTTCTAAATGATTAGCAAGTTCATTCAGAGATATTCCATCGTAAACATTTTTATTAATATGTTTTATACATGTAGTAACCGCGTAAGAATACTTTTTTGCATTGTATTCTTTCACACGATCTGCAAAAGTACGTAAAGCATCCCCTGACAATCGCTTTACAGATTCTACATTATCTAATTGTTCCAGGGTTTGTATATATAAAATACTATGAGCAAAAGCAATATCTGGTGGCAGGTTTCCTTCTATTGCATATCGAGTGGCTAAGGTAATCGCAATAATTCCAAGGTTTTTTTGATTCCTGAGCGGATCCTCTATTAGCATAAGTTCAACATCTTCTTGCGAAACCGCATACATATACTGTATTAACTTTTTTTTATTCCCTTCTTTAATAGTCGAAAAGAAATCATTTACTAATGACATATTGTGCGTTTTAGGTTTGTTTTGTCGACGTTTTAAAATATATAAATCAGGTTTCACATTTTTATTAGGAATTTCCTCTAGTACTTTATTTTTTTCCAAGACAATATCTACATCTAACTTTTCATTGAAAATCATGTAATGTAATAAAATTCCCATATCAATTAATGTAGTTTTTTTAATCTCAGATAAACACTGATAATAGGCAAGTCTTTCTTGAATGTTATCATTTGATTTAAATTCTTTCTGAAATTTTATGATCATATCATCTGAATCTTTTGGATGTATAGTAGGACCGATTATAATAGTCCCTTTAATATCATCATGATTTTCTATATGAATTAGAACAAAATTTTCAAGATAGTTGTTACTTCGGAAAAGTGGCAAGTTAAAGGGATCGTTTTCTTGATAAATATCACTAAGATGTTCTTCTTTTGAAGAATAAAAAGGACTACAAACATTATCAGATGTAGAATGATATAAAATTTTTCTGTCTGCAGATAAAATATGTACAGGGGCATTAAATGCTTTATGTGCAAGATCACACAAGTGTTGTATATCGATAGAAGTATTCATTACATTCTCCTTTATAGATCCATAAAATATATTCTGTTAGATATAATTCACGACAAATAATACTATAAAATATCAAATTAGTACAATTCACAACAAAATATTACTATATCTTTTTTATAAAAATCATATATTATTTAATTGTAGTTAGCATCTAAATATCAGAGTAGATAAGTAAACGAAATAAGCTAAGTTCTTTTCTTAATTCTACAAGATATAATTATTGAACTTGAGAAAACAGTGAAGCACTACAAAATACAGTGGTAGTCAATGCGAGGACCGAGATAGAAAAATATTACAAATAAAACGAAAGTAACAGGAGATACTGTACCACCGCAAGAAATAACAGTCAAAGTTCCAATTCAATCATTTATACAAATTGAATTCAAAAAATAAATACTGCTAATTTAAATATGAAACTGAAAAACTATTTTGCTCCAAATTTTAGAAAAAGATAATAAAGAAGTCGTGAAATCGGAAAAAGAGGAAAGCGATACGGCTATTTTTGAAACACTATGTTTTGAAAAGTACAAGGTGGAGGAAATTCAAGTGCTCAATTAAACATTTAATTGAGAGAAAGGTCTTTTCATCAACTAAAAATAAAAATAAAAAACGAATGGAATATTCAAAAAATGACACTATATTACTGGTCGTAACATTAGTTTTACTTTCCACAAAAGAGGGAAAAATATATAGACTTTACAAATACTAAGAATAGCAAAATAGCTAGTTTTATTACCGCATCACATAAAGTGAAACTTTAATCAGTGGGGGTTTTGTTCATCCCCCACTGATTATTAGCCCACACAAATCGGGCTTTTACAGACAGTTGATCCCCCACCTAACTTCTTTGCTTCCGCTGAATTTTGAGGTGGGGGTCTTACTGCCCGGCAAATAGCGGGATAAACTTATTATTAATTTCCAAACACAATAGTTGTTAATCAACAAAAAACTTCAATAATTAAGGTACACAGTAAATTGATCTCAAAACAGTAATTACTACAGTATCAGTTTTTACTTATTCTATAAAAAAAGAAATATCACTTAATGATTATTACTTTATATCAATTTAGACATAAAACATTTTATTATATCGGCTTAAGTATTATGGAATTAAAATTATAAATAACACAAAAACCCTTTTAAGGGATCATACATCGTTCGTATCGAATTTACCACCTTTCGATACCTATGTCATTAACACAACTAAAAAAGATTATTACAAAGGAATCTGAGAGGTTTTTTCAATTTCGAAATTTATTTTTTTGTAAATTAAAGGAAAAATAATCCGTATATATACGGATTATTTTCTTAGTGTAATCTGTATTGACCTGTTAACTGTTTTTCAGCCATTCAAACTAAGCGTTTTGTAAACTCTCCACCGATCCGAACCATTTGTAGATGATGTGATGTATCAGGTCCCAGTGTGACTCTTAGTTCAAAAGCAATTTCATACTTCATTTGCTCAATAGTACTTGTAGTAGCAGAAATAAGAATTTCCTTTGTATTACTTTCGTATCTTTGAATATTTATAATTGCACTTCCAATATATTTATAAATAACATGTGCCTACTTATGCTATTTATGCATAAGCGACCTAATTTCTTCCAGTATTTTTATAGGAACCCTTTCCCTCCCCTTATTCCACCAATTAAATTTGAAACACAAATGTACATTACATTTCAATATAACAATAAAAGCTACAAAAGCAACGAATTTACTATTTTAAAGTTAAGTGTTTAACCTTGAAGTACTTAAATTCTTTTTTCCAGATAAAGCATACATTATATCTTGATGTTTTATTGTCCTCTTATAATTATGTGGTATCGGGAATTTATTTCGGTGTTCTTTTATTATAATTAAAGTTTGAAGTTCTATGCTCAATACTTTTGCGAGAACATGATAGTTATATCCATTGTTTAACAGAGAAATTATGTCATAAAACATAGTTTTTCCACCCACTAATTTTACTAATTTATTCTTTAACTCCTCCCCTTTTTCTTTAGCTTCATCAATTTCTAACAACATAGATTTTTTATTTGTCTGCTTAATGTATTGAGTATACAACTCTGGGAATTCTTTTTGTACTTCTTTGTTTAATACTGGTTTATATTTAATCATATAAGTAACTTGTAACAATGAGCGTTTTAACAAACTATCTTCAATGAGATACGCTACTTTATTAAATAAATGTACATATTCCTCAATATTGGAATAACTATTAAAATGAGCTAATACTCTACTTTTTATACTAAAAGCCTTGCCTACATAAATAATATTGTCATTATAATCTTTAATGAAATAAATACCACTGTCAGATTTTTTCAATTTATTATCCAATTCTTCTATACTCATAAAATGCAATTCACTCATACTTCTCTCTCCTTAGCAGTTTTAAATCGTAAAAAACAAGCAAGGTTTCTAAAAAAGTACTTAGCTGCCCTAGCATCTCTTATTTTATCTCTTGCTAAATGTCAAAAAACTGTTTCTATGTTACTCAACTATCAATATGATTATTAATAAAATTTTCTATCGTTATTATCTCGCAATTTTATCATGTAATTTCGAGATCGTTTCCTCATTTAAATTACTGTGTTTTATCGAATAAAAGAAATATATGACTGCCCCAATAGTAATCCAAATACTAAAGTACATCCATGTCCTTAACGGTAAATTTAGCATTAAAAACAAACAACATACAATTGAAACGCTTGGTAATACAGGTACAAAAGGTACCATAAATCCACGTTTTAAATTTGGGTGTGATTTACGTAGAATAATAACTGATAGACAAACTAACGCAAACGTCACCAAACTACCGATATTAACTAAATTAACCAATTCTTTTAAATCAATAAACCCAGCTATTATAGAGCTCCCTATTCCTGCCAATCCAGTTATAAAAGTGGGTGCTCCAGTTTTCTTATTAACTTTCGCAAATGATTTCGGTAACAATCCATCACGACTCATTGCAAAGAATACTCGTGTTGCCGCATACATATTGGAAAAAATAACAGCCATAAGGCCAATTACAGCACCTGCAGCAATTGCACCAGCGACTTTTCCTTGTCCTACAACTTCCATTACATAAGCCATTGCCTCAGGGACATTTAATTCTTTATAGGAAACCATTCCTGTCATAACAAGGCATACCATAACATAAATAATTGTACATATGATTAATGATGCAATAATACCGATCGGAAGATTACGTTTCGGGTCTTTTACTTCTTCTGCTGAAGTTGCTAATATATCAAAACCCGTAAAAGCGAATAAAATAGCTGCTCCACCCGTAAAAACTCCACTTAAACCGTATGGTGCAATTGGTATCCAGTTCATTGGTTTTACATAGAATATACCAACCGTAATAAACAACAAAATCATTCCAATTTTAATCAATACCATTGTATTATTGATTCGTTTACTTTCCCTCGTACCACGGGATAACATCCATGCTAATATCAATGTAATGATTACTGCTGGTAGATTCACAATACCACCATGCGAAGGAATCGTTACTAGAGCTTTAGGTATCTCTAATCCAAATCCCTTTATTAAATTGTGGAAATAGCCTGTCCATCCAGCAGCGACAGCCGCTGTTGCCACGATATATATTAACAGCAATGACCAACCTACTAGATGAGCAACAAACTCACCAATTGTTGCATATGAGTACGTATATACACTACCAGACGCCGGGAGTGTAGAAGCAATTTCCGCGTAACATAATGCTATAAATCCACATATAATTGCTGCAAGTATAAATGAAAAAACAACTGCTGGACCAGCATTTCTTGCTGCTACTAATCCAGTTAACACAAGAACACCCGTTCCAACTATCGAGCCTACCCCTAACATAATTAAATCAAATGCTCCTAATGTTTTCGTTAAAGTCTTGCTTTGATTATGCTCCAACAATTGTGTAACGGATTTCTTTTTTAGTAAATTACTCATATTTTCTGTATCCCCTTTAAAATAAGGTTTATTCTTCTCGTTAGTGTTGTATATAAATTTACTTAGTTATTAACTAGCCTCATAATATTTCTTTTACATTAAATAGATTTGAAATATTATATAAATTCGCTTCTCACTTACTAGTTAAACTAGACATTTCCATAGATTTTTGCGTACAACGTTTCATAGCTGAAATGATAGCTGTTCTTAAACCTTTTTCTTCTAGCGTTACTACAGCTTCTATCGTCGTTCCACCTGGAGAACAAACCATATCCTTCAATTCACCTGGATGTATTCCTGTTTCCAATACCATTTTTGCAGAACCTAATACAGCCTGAGCCGCAAATTTATAAGCTTGTTTTCTCGGCATACCGCCAAGTACAGCAGCATCTGCCATGGCTTCTATAAACATATACACATATGCTGGAGAAGAACCACTAATAGATGTAACAACATCCATTAGTTTTTCATTTATGACCTCCGTCTGGCCGAAAATATTAAATATGTTCAGTACCTCTTTTATATCTTTTTCTGTAACCATTTCATTAAAACATAACGCAGACATTCCTTCTCCAACAAGTGCCGGTGTATTAGGCATTACTCTAACAACTTTCAACTTTCTACCAAATTCATTCTCAGTGCTCTTAATACTTTTTCCTGCAGCAATAGTTACAACGATTACATCATTTTTTATTTGATCTTTTATTTGGTTAATTACCGATGAGTATAAATCTGGTTTGATTGATAAAATTAAAATGTCAGCGCTGTTAGCGACTTCATTGTTGTTAGTAGTTATAGTTATGCCATATTCATTACTAGCATTTTTTAAATTAATGACATTTAAATCTGAACAAATTATTTGATCTGGAGAAACTATATTTTTTTTAATCATCCCACCTATCATAGCAATACCCATGTTTCCACATCCGATAAAACCTATTTGTTTATTCATAATAATTTGCTCTTGCTCCTTCTACTCTAAATTTTATTGATTTTGAAATTATTATTCTAAATAAGGGCTATTACAATTACTTGATTTATCAATAGAATTTCAAAATTCTCCTTCCTATATAGAGCTTACATATACCTCTAATAACTTCTTTGCTTTCGCTGAATTTTGAGGTGTGAGTCTTACTGCCCGGCAAATAGCGGGATAAAATCATTTCTTTAATCTATAATAAGAAGGACATAAAAAAACAAAAAGTTACAAAAATTTTCAAATTAAAACTTTTATAACTTTTTGTTTTGATTCAAATATAATTTCAATTAAGGTATCTCATCGTTTTAAACTTGACGCTCCATAATCTTGTATAGTTACATTTATATGATATTTAATCGGTACTTTACTAAATGTTTGATCCCAATCTTTTTTGACTTTCTCCCATGTTCTCGGGTGTTTAATTCTTAATTGGTTGCCAAAACCCGCAATATCGACTTGATATTCTTTTTGTATTTTTTTGTAACATGATGTACTAAGTGCTTTACTTCTTTTTCAATAGCTTTTTCTTCCTTTTTTAAAAATTCATTTTCAAAATCTTTTCCTGATTGCATCCAATTTTCAGACAAACGCCCTTCTGATTCAATGTTTACATCAAAGGAAATATTATTTCCGTTAACATGTGGTATGATTTTGCTTTTTATTGACTTTATTTCGTATATAATGAGTTTCTTTGATTCTTTATCAAAAGTTTTTACCACACCACCATTCCTTTTTCCGTTTATCCATACTACTCCTTCCAATTCCTGTTCATTTAAAAAGCCCATCAACTTTTTTGTCTTCCCTTTAATTACAGCAGCTCCTGCAAATTTTGTTTCCCCTTTTATCGAGATTACATTTTGCAAAAGAAAACTGGACCCTGACCGCATCTTTCCTTCCAATTTAGCGAGCGATACAGGAGGTAAAATCCTTGTTGTTCTATTTCTATTATCTGCAATTCCAGACAAACGAAATGCTGGAATTTCTCCTTTTTTGTTTGATTCCAGTACCTCCTTCGCTAGCCCCTTGCTAATTAAGAGCATACAGCTAAGCCGAACTTCATTGTCACGGAGATACTGTTCAAGTAATTGTTCTAAACTGTATGTACGTACAAGACTATCACTAATAACAATGTTTTTTAAATGTGGGCTGAACATTGTGCTCTCTCTTTTCAATGAAAACTCACGAACAATTTGATGAATGGAATCACCTGTCTCAGAAACATTAATATAACGTTTTTGTTGTCCATTTCCTTTACTTTGTGCTTGCGAACTAACAATTTGATAAGTAGCTGTTATAAGATTTCTTTTAGGATAACCTCCTTCCTCATCTTCTTTCTCAATTGTTGAATTCTTCCCTTTATCTAGTGCTATACCTGCAGTTAAACTCAACTCTTCTACTTCTTTACTGCTCCAACATCCTGTTAAAAATAGAAGCAAAAGCGTCCATAACAAAGCAAAATAGAACCGCATATAATTAAATTTATTTTTCACACTACTCCTCCTTTTAATCGCGTAATAATAAGAAGAAGCAGTGGCAGTAAACCAAATAAAAATAAAGCAGCATTACCGAGCATATCCCCCAATTTAAGCAAGTCATTTATATTTTTCGAAGTCATAGCAATGATGTAAATGATTGGAATCAAAGCAAAAATAAACGGATGAATACTCTTTTTAAAGAGTTGCGCTAATCCTAATGCAGCTGCATAATAACTAATCGTATAGGTAGCAAATATTTGCATAATCCATATTACAAGCAGTAAAGATTCAAAACGTTCAAATATCAATCCAGAAATTTCAAAACTGCGCATAAGGTCAATTGTCGGCCATGTTCTTGTTACAACCCCATCAATTGATAATGCACCAATGACCATTACAACAGTTATTACATAAAAGATTAACGGAATAGAAATTCCAACTAAAATAGCTTTTACTGCTTTATTTCGTTGTTCCATAAATACCAAAAGAATTAACATAATTTCAGGACCTGTATATGCGAGAGACGTTGTTTTTATCCCATCTAATACTGGTTTAATTCCCAAACCTAATACGGGACGGAGATTATCTATCTCGAATATTCCGATGCTCATAAAGGAAATGATTAAAAAAATAAAAACAGTAATAGGAAATATTATTTCAAACATCCGTGCAATTGAATTAATACCACTCATAATCAAATAGAGACCTATCCACATAAAAGGCATAACAATAGCCCATGTGGGGGTTCCTTCGAGCAAAAAAAAGCTTATTACTTCTGCCATTGAACGAATTTGAAATGCTGAAGTTGTAAGAAAATACCCTATAATAAGAAAACTAAGCAACCTGCCTATCCATTTCCCTACAATATCTTGACTGTATTGGTAAAATGTTTTTTCTGGAAACTGCTGACTTAATTTGACCATAATTACTCCTGAAACCATTGCCAGTATTCCACCTAATATCACACTTATCCATACATCTGGTGTTTTCACTTTTTCCACAGATGCTCTAGGCAGAGTGAGAATTCCTGTCCCAAGTATGTAATTTACAATAATAACAACTGCCTGTGAAGTTGTTATTCGGTCTTTAAGTTTAGTAATCACTGAAGGCCACTTCCTTTCGTCATCAGCTACCTTTTGCGGATATTTTTTTGGGTATGCATTATTTTTGGTCGACGTCTCATTATTTTTAATGGCATGCGAACCATAAAATCTTTCCAGTCACTGAATCGATATGGAACAGCAGGACTGGTATAAGGAACGCCAAAACTTTTCAGTTTCACTAAATGACTGCAAAGTAAAAGAAAGAAGAGAATAACTCCATACAAACCAAATATCGCAGCACAAAACATAGCTACAAAACGAAGAATGCGTAACGTAATTCCTACACTATATTGTGGAATAGTAAAAGAAGAAATAGCTGTTACCGCAACAACGATAACCATTATTGGACTAACAATTCCTGCTTCTACAGCAGCTTGACCAATTATTAAACCGCCCACAATTCCCATTGCAGGTCCAATCGGTTTAGGCAGACGTAAACCTGCTTCTCGCAAAACTTCGATAGCTACTTCCATAATTAACGCTTCTATTAAAGCGGGAAAAGGAACTCCTTCTCGCGATCCGATAATAGAAATAGCGAGCTTAGTGGGAATTAATCCTGGATGAAATGAAATAAAAGAAATATACAGTGCTGGAGCAAATAATGAAACAAAAGCTGTCATGAAGCGTAATAAGCGGAGAAGCGTACCAGGAAGCCACCTTTCATAATAATCTTCTGGTGATTGCAGCAGCATACTAAATGTAACTGGAGCAATTAAAACAAATGGTGTTCCATCTAACAAAATAGCTACTCGACCTTCCATTAAAGCACTAATAACACGATCAGGTCGTTCTGTATTTTGAATCTGTGGAAAAGGACTTAGATAATTATCTTCAATGAGTTGCTCTATATAACCAGATTCGAGTACACTGTCTATGTCAATTTTCTGAATTCTGTTTTTTACTTCATCCACCAATTCTGTACTAGCAAGATCTCTAATAAATGCGACAACTAACTCTTTCTTTGCACGTTCTCCTACTGGTAGCTTTACTAATGATAAGCTCTCATCCGCACAATGTCGTCGCAAAAGTGAGGTATTATCACTTAATACTTCAGTAAAACCGACCCGTGGCCCTCTGACTAATGCCTCCGATACTGGTTCTTCAATGTTTCGTTTATTTGCTTTTGTTGTACCAAGAATAAACACATCTGCTAAACCATCAATTAAAAGAGCTGTTGAACCTATCAATACTTTGGGTATTAAATCTTTTATGTAATGGACTTCTGCTACTTCACTAATTGTAAGAACTTTATTTTTAATATATTCTTTTGAAACAGTCCCCTCCACATAAGAAGTTTCATTTTTATATTCATCAGAAAAATCATCCATTAGTAATTTCATAATATGTTTGTCAATTATCTCTTTATCTGATAGGCCATCAACAAAAACGATCCCAGCCTGAATATCTGTGCGTCCAATATTAAACTTCCGAAAGCGAACATCAGAATTATGTCCGATTTGTTGCTTTATAAGTTCTAAGTTAGAGGCAAAATCATTTGTGAAATGAACGATTGCATTTTGAGAAGGTTTATGCTCTTGTTTCGTTTTACTTTGAATATTATTTTTTTCACTTGTTTGTCTCTTGACTTCCACCAACTCATTCTTCCCACTCTTTCTCTGACATACGAACCCAATGAAAAACTCTTGAGATAGTATACGGAATTAAAAACAAGATAAAAGCTTGTACAAAGACTTTCCAATCTGGAAGATAAGAAGTAATTATGTTCCACATTTTTATCACCCAATTTATATACTCTGCTAGGATTGAGATTTCTAAAAAACGATATGTACTTAATAAAAAATAACGATAAGATTAAAGAGCAGAAAAGCGAGACATTATGCTTATTTAGTACCAATAACCTAATTAGTATAAAAACATTTCTGACCTAAAATACCATTTCCAATTATAATTTGTTAAATATTATCTCCTTTTCCGTTATTTATATGCCCGCATTTGAATTTCAAATAATATAAGGATCAATGATATTTCCTCTTAAAGAAAAAAAGATGCTAGAAGATAGCATCTTTTTTTAAATTCAACTTACTATGTATTTATATTTTATTGTGAAAATACTCGTTTTTTTTAATGAATATTAATGTTTAAAAAAATAAAAAATACATATTCTTTTGTTCTAAGTTCATACACTTCTACCGAATCGATACGGAATTTTCTGATTTTAAAATCAATATGAAATAAAGGAAAATACTCTCTTAGAAAAACTATATAAAACAAATAACATGAAAACAATTATCAATCTAGCAATTGAAAATAATAATTAGCAAGAGTTTATCATCTTAACTCCAGGTGTATTCGTTTTGCTTCAAAATAAAGAACTTGAATAAATTTTTTCGTATCAATACGAGCAGGTAATGTTGGTTCATTATTCAATTCTGTCATCTTTCTCCTTACGGTAGTAAAATCAAAAAATCTAGAAGCATAATTTTCGAACTTCGGGTTTAAAAAATCAGTAAGTCCAAGGGATGCTAAATGGTTTAATGATTGATAAATAGCTCTCCGAATCCGTTGTTTGGAAGCTTCTATGAACCTTTTTAATTCGGCATCTTCAGCTGAATCCCCAAGTTTTTTTTGAGCCAAATTCATAAAAATCTCTTTTAGTGAGGGAAAGCCTTGTTCCAACGTGTTATCTTGTTCATATTTATATAAATAATCTAGCATATCCATTAAATCTTTACTTCCACTTTCACTGGCTATTCCTAATTCAGACAAAAGAAAATGAATGGAATTTTGAAAATGATTGAAAGTATTTAAATGTTTTTCATTACGGTATTTTTCTTGCACACTTGAATTACTATCCAATTTTAGTACCATATTAAGCGATTCTTGAATGTTTTTTATTGATTTTTCCAAACGAATTCGTTCAATGACTTTCCGAACAACTGTTAATACTTCAATCCGGTTAATTGGCTTAATAATATAGTATTCAACACCAAGCGAATAAGCTTCAGCAATTAATTCTTTTGATTCTACTTGAGAGACCATGATGATTTTCCCTTTAAACGAAGGCTTTATTTGACGAATTGTTTTTATTCCATCTTGATTCGGCATTAACAAATCGATAAATAAAATGTCTATATTTTTAAGGATTACCATTTGTTGCTCTAAAGATAAACCATCCTCAGCTTCTCCTATAACCTCCCCAAGATCTTCATCCTCGATAATTTGAGCCAACATTGAGCGAACCGCTTTTTCATCATCTACTATATAAAAATACATAGAATCACCCTTTCGAAATTATATGATCAATCCCTAATCTAATTATAAAAATTGATCCTTTTCCTTCGGTTCTGTCCTCAAGCGTAACATCACCTTCAAGTTGTGCAACCATTTCTTTAACATACGATAATCCGATACCTGTCGATGGATTGCCTAAATCATCATATTTAGAAGTAAACCCAGGCTCAAAAATTGAATCTTTATATTTTGAAGAAATACCAGGACCATTATCGCCTATTTGAAATTCAACAAAATGGTGGTCTTTATTAATGTCAATTGTGATGGTTCCCATACCTTGGATAGCTTCTACAGCGTTTGTAACGATATTATTTATAATAGATAAGATTGTATAAATATGATAATGAGGATGCACACCATCAATTTTATACACAAATTGGATATCTTTCTCTAACAACTGTGCATATTTCGTATTTGCCCGTATAATGATATTTACTAGTTCATGTACAGACATATAATCTGTAAAACTTTCATCAGAAATTAGTTTTGAAAGTCCCGCAAAAATACGTTGGTTATCCTTTTTAACGTCATGGACCTCACCAGCAATTTGTAATGCCTGTTGCCTTAAATCCTCAAACTGAAAATCCATCTGTTTATGCTCAAAAGAGTCTAAAGTTTTATATAAATCATAGGATTTTTTTGTTATATTCTCAGCATCTTGTAATGTTTTTTTTAAATGAACAGCATCTTCATATAAATTAGAGATGAGCATGAGCATATGTTCATTTTGTTTCTTTATATGTCGCTCCCTTGATTGTGCTTCATACAATTTCATCATATTGAAAAAGCTTAGAACTATAAAACTATGGGAACATGCGATAACAATGATCTCATTTATTGCCTCGGATGTGATCGATGTTTTTAATACGAAATATTGAATCATTAATTCCACACAGTCTGACAGTATTTCAATCATGCAACCAATAAAACCAATCATTAGTGGTTGATGATAAAAACGTTTGATTTTTGCTAAATGAAAGAGATACGAATAAGTAAAATAAAAGAAAAAACTAGGATAGTGAGTATGAAAAGCGGCTAGCCAATCCATATTTTCCTTTATAATGACATCCATTGAGATACGAAATACTACCACGACTATCGCTGTTAAAAAACCCGGTAAAAATGCTGGAACTCGTCGAAACAATAATAAAAAAAAGAAAAATGTTGGTGCACCAAAGCTCATTCTAAATGTTTCATTTAAGGGAAATGACTTTATTTCACCTACTAAGGGTACTGTAAGTATCATTAAAACGAGAATATAGATGTCTTTTTTTACTAAATTACTAAGATTCAAAATAATCACTTCTCACTTTCGCCTAACAGTCAGTATACAAACCTATTTGCATTAATACAATACTTACTCTATTTTTTTCAAAAACTGATAAATAAGTTATAAACGAAAGCATTATAGATTGTGAGTATTCATTACACTCTTCTACTTTAGAAAGATACTTTATAACTCAAAAATGTTCAGACACAATATAAGGTCTGAACACTTTTGGACTCGCTCTAACACCAAAATATCTGTGCTCCTTTTTAAAATATACTTAAATCCCATTCTTTTGCAATATGTTCTAACAACATAATTCCTGGTAAACTATTCCCATACTCATCAATGGCTGGTCCGTAAATACCAATACCACATCCATCTTGAAACGATAAATCCTTCCTAGATTTTGAGGGAACAAGTGTCATAATTCCGCCGGATACCCCACTCTTAGCTGGTAATCCAATGAAAGCAGCAAATTTTCCAGAAGCGTTGTACATTCCACAAGTAAGCATTAAAGCTTTTGTTAACCTAGCTACTTCTTTAGGGAGCACTTGTTCTTTGCGAATAGGATGATATCCATCATGTGCTAGTATAAGCCCTATTAAGGCAATATCTTCTGTATTTATTTCAATCGAACATTGTTTTAAGTAAACCTCTAGTGTCTCCTCCACATCTGATTCTAGAAAACCATTCTCCTTTAAATAGTATGCTAATGCTCTATTACGATGAGCCGTTTCCCATTCTGATTGAAATACTATTTCATTAATAGCGGGACGCTTCTCTATCATTTTTTCAATTAATACGTATAGAGATTCTAATTTTTCTTGCACCGATGTCCCTGGCAAAAGTGAAGCTATCGTAATCGCTCCAGCATTGATCATAGGATTAAAAGGTTTTCCTGGTTTATGTATCTCTAAACGAATAATTGAATTAAAGGCATCTCCAGTTGGCTCTACGTCAACTCGTTCTAATACATAAGAAATACCGCGACTTAAACAAGCGGCTATAAAACCGATTACTTTTGATATACTTTGTAATGTGAAAGGTATCTCCCAATCTCCTGATTTTATCATTGTTCCATCTGGCTTTACTATACAAATACCTAACTGCGATACATTTATTTCCCCCAGAGCGGGAATATAACTGGCGCTTCGTCCCTTAGCTGCATACGCTCGATAATGAGCTACCCATTGATCTAAGCAAACTTTTTCTTGCCCCTCAACTTGAACGCTAGAATCCTTTATCATTTAATAATATTCCCCCGTACTATTAACTTTATATAGAATGATTTTTTCTTTACTATAATCAATAATATTTGCACTAGAACCAAGAAAAATATTCAGACATATTGCAGTCTGAATATCCTTCTTATTACACACTTTTCTTTTTTGAAGTTTTCTCATAACTATCCCAACATTCAATATTTTCAAGTCCTTTAATGTTTTCTTTATAAAAAATAGGATCTTTACCAGCTTTTTTCTGGTTTATATAATCTTGTAACGCCGCAAATGCTACTTTTGAAAGTAAGGTAATAGCAATTAAATTAATAATAACCATAAAGCCCATAAATAAGTCCGCTAAATCCCATACAATTTGAATCTTTGCAACAGAACCAAATACAATCATAGCCAACACACTTATTCTGTATATCATTAACCACACTTTACTTGTATGTAAGAAGCGAATGTTTGTTTCACCATAATAATAGTTGCCAATTAACGCACCAAATCCAAATAAAAAAACAAAGATAGCAAGACAACCCGATGCCCAAGGGCCTATGTGTTCACTTAATGCTGCTTGTGTAAGTGCAATACCATTTAACCCCGGTTGTTTATATGCATCAGACAGCAAAATAATAAAGGCGGTGCTAGTACAAATGATTAGTGTATCCGTTAATACACCAAATGCTTGAATCAGTCCTTGTTTCACCGGATGACTTGTTGTTGCTGTTGCAGCAACGTTTGGTGCACTTCCCATACCAGCTTCATTTGAGAATAAACCGCGTTTAACTCCATTCATAAGTGCTGCACCAATTGAACCGCCTGCTATTTGTTTAAAACCAAATGCGTTTTGAACAATAAGAGAAAGAACTTCCGGCATTTTTGATATGTTGGTAACTACAACAAATAATGCAACTCCAATGTATAATACCGCTAAAAATACCACCTTGTATTCAGCCATTTTTGCAATACGTTGTACACCACCAAAAATAATCGCAGCGAAAGCAATGGCCATGATTATCCCAACTGTTAGACGATCTGTACCAAATGAGTTTTGAAAAGCAATTGTAACTGTATTTGATTGTACTGAATTGAATACAAGTCCAAAAGTAATTGTGATTAAAATAGAGAATAATACTCCCATCCAACGTTTATTCAACCCTTTTTCCATATAATAGGATGGACCACCGCGGAAACCAGTTTTATCTTTTACTTTATATATCTGTGCTAATGTGCTTTCGACAAAACTAGATGCCGAGCTAATAATAGAAATAATCCACATCCAAAATACAGCTCCAGGACCACCTAATGCAATTGCAATCGCAATTCCTGTAATATTCCCTGTCCCAACGCGGGCTGCCATACCAATACAAAACGCTTGAAAAGGAGAGATTTGATCTTTAGAACCACTTTTCCCCTCCATTAATACACGGACCATCTCTTTTAACATTCGAAACTGTACAAAATTCAATTTAAATGTAAAATAAATTCCGCAAATAACAAGCATAATAATTAACAATTTAGACCATAAAAAATCATTTGTTGATCCGACTAACTCTACAAAAAACCTTTCCATATCATCACTCCACGCCAAAATTTATATATTATAATTTATATAAAATCACCTATATTTCCTGGTATAAATACCTCTTTCATATTCAAATACAACAAGGATAAAAATTTTCTATATTAATCGGATTGGCCTGTTTAAGCAAACAGCACAACATGTAACCGTAAAACTGAAATTTTGAAGTACTTAACGCTTATACAAACGGATGCTCTACCCCTTTCTGCAAACTAATATTTTTATCCACTAACATTGTTGTACTATTATGTTTGTTTCGTTTACCGGTGATTTAAATCATAAAATCAATAGTGATTAACTGGTTATTTGTTAATTTTCTCAAGAACATGGAAATATCTCCTTTCTCACTACTAATCTCAAAAATAGGCTAGATAAAAAATTTATAGAAAAACTATGAAGCGCTTTCAATCTTCAACTAAGAGAAGCTTGTCTTTAATTTATAATTAAAAGTACAGAATGTTACGAAAAAGTACAGATTTTTATAAAAACAAAAAAATATTTTAAGATTTTTCATCTAAAAAAACAGTGAGATTTTGTGAATTTTATACAGTATCCAAACGTCGCGGATGCTGTTCTACCTAACCTCTGACAAGCCTCTATTTTCTTCATAAAAACATGCATATTTTTTCTCTTTTAGAAGTTCACATAAAGTATTTGAAATCAAGAATCAATGGAATATTATAAGAATATTAAAAAAATAAAACATTTAATTTATTTATGTTATCATACAAAAAACATTTGTTTTCTCAATTAATCCCCCTAGTTGGATTCGTCTATATTGCACATATTTACAACATGAAAGACACTAAGAAAAAAAGATTTTGTTGAAGGGATGAAACATTACAAAACTCTTATTTAGGACCTTATGACATCCTCTTTTCTAGCAATATCGAGTTATCCCAAAAAACGTATATTTACTAACATAGATTACAGGTGGTGTATTGTGAAAGAAATAGTATTCGTTCAAAATAAAAAAAGACTCCTTATGAAATTCGAATTTTTAAAAAAGGATTTAGTGCTTACCATTTCACTGATACTAGCAATTGTAAGCTGCTTAATACATTCGCCAAAGATCGAATATATTAACTTTGAAGTGTTAATTAGCTTATTTAATCTGATGGTAGCCATTAAGGCCTTGGAACAGCTAAAGATATTAGACAAACTTGCCGTTGCGATTTTAAATAAATGCAATAACAGCAGGTCAATATCTATTATTCTAATTTTGTTATGCTTTATTTGCTCCATGTTTGTAACAAATGATGTTGCTCTCCTCACTTTTGTACCAATAACACTTTTCATTAGTAAAAAAACACAAATGAACATGATGGATACAATCATCCTGCAGACAATTGCAGCAAACATCGGTAGTAGCTTGATGCCTATGGGAAACCCACAAAATTTATACCTATATTCTTACTATGGAATTAAGCTCATCCCATTTTTAGGTTCAATTCTGCTTTTAGCTGTACTTGGAATTAGTTTATTATTTATATTTACTCAAAAACTTCAAAAAACAGATTTGAAAATAGAACTACCTGTTATTACCGTGAAAAATCGAAAAAAAGCTACCGTCTGGATTTTGATACTTATTACTATCATTGCATCTATTTTTGGTGTTATTAATTATTACATCGCGCTAATAGTCACACTGATAGCAGCATTTACGTTAGATAGAAACTTACTATTTAAGATCGATTACTTTCTTCTAATAACCTTTGTCTGTTTTTTTATTTTTATCGGAAACATTTCCCATTCCGATGCACTGGGGACATTTGCTCGCGCTAATTTAAGAGGAGATACTTCAGTCTTCTTTAGTTCCATATTTTTGAGTCAATTGATTAGCAATTTTCCTACTTCAATTCTTCTATCAAACTTTACTTCTGATTGGAAAGCTTTATTACTAGGAGTAAATATTGGAGGGCTTGGAACAATTATCGCATCTTTAGCCAGTGTAATCTCCTATAAACTATTCATTCAGGCCAATGTTAAAGAGAGTAAGGCATATTTAATTAAATTTAGCATTTACAACTTTTCATTTTTAATCATACTTACATGTATACAATACTTTATCTTTAAATTTCTAAAAATTTTTTAAAAAATTGATTCCTATATTAAAACCCAAATTTCTCAGCATTAAATTGAGAAATTTGGGTTTTAATATAGGTATGTTTAAAGAGCTACAACAAAGTTACCATCAATTTAATATTTTGAGATGTTCCCAAAGCGAAAACCTTTTAGCTTTTACGTTATTTAATAGAGTTCGGTTCATTTTTTATGCACTCAGTTATATAATAAATGACTGAATTTATAGGGTAATAACTTTCAATTAATAATAGAAATATAACTTATTACAATGTTATTTCATTTTTGAAGTCCTCTTCACAAAATCTTTAATGTCCCTCAATTTTTTTCCGCTAATATTATCTTTGATCGTTGAATCTATTTCAATTTCTAATTTTGCAAATGCTGCTCCTACACAATTATAGATACTTGATCCAAAAGCAAGATGTCTTGCAGTACCACTAAATGCCTTTTTAATATCAATGTCAGGACGATAAACGGTGAATTTATCAAACCTTTCAAATGCGTTAGAGTCACAATTTGTTGCACCAATCATACAGTAGTATCCACATAACTAGTTACATTCTCCTTTTTCTATTGTTAATAGCTTCGTAATAAAAGCTGTTAAACAGCAAAAGTGCGAAGTCTTAAATTAGACTTCGCACCTTATACAAATTTACAATCCGTGACGATACCAACACAAATGCAATACTATATACATAATCACTCATTATATGTGTTGCTCTTTTAATTGGCCAATGTATAAACAAATCCTTTTACTTAGCCATCCTTCATGATTGGCTTGATTGTTTCTAGATACTTAATCCCTCTATACTCATTTCAAGCGGTAATCCATTCCGATGGAAATTACAAATGACAAAATTTATCCGTTTTTCCTACTTGCTAAATTCAGCAAGTAAAATGTTTTTAAAAAATTCCGGGTTATTAATGTTTAAACTGTTCGAATTGATAGCGAGTATATGTTTACCTCCAAGTGTTCCACCAACAAAAGTGGAAAACCCTGGAACGGCCCCCCTGTGTCCCCATACCGAGACACCGTTCGGAAGCTTAATTTCAAGGATTCCAAGACCATATCCGGTTCCCTCTCTATTTGTAGGAACTGTAGTAAGCATTTGTTTTAACTGCTGTTCCTTCAGTAATTTGCCACCTAGTAAGTAAGAGAAGAATTTGCTTAAGTCGTCAGCAGTAGAAATCATATCTCCATCCGAGCTACCTGGGTTAATATAAGTAACGTCTTTTAGCTCACTCGCTCCGTCTAGTTGCAAATAGCCACGGGCATGCTTAGTCCCTGGAATCACGCTTGAATTGCCAGGTAGGAATGTATTTGACAAATCAAGCGGTTCAATAATCCGATTTTCAACCTCTTCGGCATAACTGTTGCCAGTTACTTTTTCAATAAGGATCCCCAGTAATACGTATCCTGTGTTTGAATAAGACCAACCCTTTCCTGGGGCAAAGTCTGGGGGAAGTGAAATCCCCATCTTTACAAATTCTTCAGCCGTATACGATTTTTTTATATCCGTAATATCAAAGTCTTTTGAATTTATATAGTCAGCAATACCACTTGTATGATTCAATATTTGCCGGATAGTAATCTGGTTACCATCATATCCGTTTCCTTGAATCACACCAGGTAACCATTTTTCAATTGAGTCGTCTAGATTCAAACGGTTCTCTCCAGATAATTGAAGTAGAACTGTTGCAATGAACGTTTTCGTCACACTGCCAATGCGAAAGCGAAAATCTGCTTTCATTGGTTTCTTAGTTCTCAAATCCGCTATCCCAGCACTATAACTCCAAGTTTTACCCCCCTTAGAAATTTGAGCGAGTATTCCCGGGTATCCAAGTTGCAGTTCATCTCGCATTGCTTTCTTAACGGAAGTACGATCGCTTTTCGTACTTGTTTGTAACGAACTAGATACATTTTGCGTAGGTTCTGCTTTTACAATTGATGTTGGTGTTATGTATAACAGGGAACTTCCAGCTATTAAAAGTGCTAGACTTGCACATGTAATTTTACTGCGTGTTTTCATAAAGAATTCCTCTCTTCTATTAAAATTGTATAGATAGTTGATAGCAGTGTCATATACGAACCACACAGCTATCCATTCTCCCAATGATGAAAAGGCAACAATGCATTTGCAATCATTGTACTCATTATTTTCACAAAACACTCTTGTTACTGATTGTTATATATAGGCCGTACTTATCCCCCCTTCACGACTCCTTATATTTTTATCCTACACAATGAAAATCTCTTTTTTCTTACCTATTCCTTACAAATTCCTTACATACAAAATCACTTGTACACTAGGGTTGAAGTAGCATCTGTGCCCGAAAGCGCAAAAAACACCGATGCTTTTCGCTTCAGTGTTTTTGCGCTTTACATATTGAAGATTCGTTTTACTCTTAACAGGTTAAACTGCTAATTTTTTCTAATGCGATTATTCTTCTTGCTATATAAAACAAATTTCATTGTGTTATATGAAACACTATGAAATTTGTCATTAAGGCATATTATTCTAAATTTATTGATGTACTTGAGATGGACTCACTTTTTGAATTTGAACAAGTATATCAAACGCTTTACCTAATGATATATCAACAGTTTTTGGTATATCAGGCCCTTCGGTAGTTATTCCAGCGAAAATTGGATGTTGTTCGTGTAACCAAGTTTTTGTCACGCCGTTCGCCTTACGTAAATCAATAAAAAATTGATCTTTTTTGACCTGTCCAAAAATGTAGTTATAACTGTTTGGATCATCCAATTTTAATGTTCCATAGGGGCCAAATTCACCGTCACTATTAATTGGCCACAGTAAGACTTTATTTCAAACCCACAAAAAATAGATTACCTGTACAATAAAAAGTATAGGTAATCTATTTTTTTTTGAGATTAATAAAAACCTAATTTATTTTTTGAATTCTTCCATCAATAATAGACTGAATTGGTTCTTTTGATTTTTTTATATAATCTACTAATGCTTCAAAATCAGTTGGTCCTCTTTCAGCATCTTTACCGTTTTTAAAAGATACAAATCCATCTCCACCTGAAGCTAAAAATGCGTTCGCAACGACGCTGTAAGTTTTCGAAGGAATAATTTCTTCTCCATTTGTTAAGCGAATACTTGTTACTTTTTCTCCATTAGGCTTGTTCGCATCCCAAGTATATTGGATCCCTGAAATTTGAAGCATTCTTGTTATGTCTTTTTGCCATTGTTGATTTAAAATATCACGAATGTCTTGGCCTGTTAAATTTACTTTTATTAATTGATTTCCGAATGGTTGAATACCATATATCTCGCCCCATGTAATATCACCAGCATCTAAGTCATTACGAATACCACCAGGATTCATAAGTGCAATTTGGGATTGCATTGTTGTACGCTGGGCATCAGCAACTAAATTTCCAAGAGTAGATTCACCAGCCGTATTGAGTTTGCGATCTAGTGGAGCAATAGACTTACCTACAACTTCATTAACAAGAGGTGCGATTTTTGCTTGATATTTCTCCATCTTCTTCTTTATTTTTTTATCAGGCTCCATGCCTTCATGGTAAGTTGTAACAATTTCTGCTTTTTTCTCAACAATATCTTGTGTCTTACGGTCAATCTTTACATCAACATCAGCAAAAGCCATACCATAAGAATTTGCTTGTACGACAAGTTTATTATTAACAGTTCCATTTACATACGTGTGGCTATGCCCACCAAAAATAACATCGACTTCTGGATCAGTCTCATTTGCTAATCGGACGATATCACCATTCGTTACGCCGTTCCCATCTGTTGTACCTCCGTTATGTGCAAGAACAACGATAGATTTAACGCCTAGTTTTTTTAATTGCTTTACGGATTTGTTAATAGCTTCAACTTCATCTGTAATTTCCACATTCTTTAGCATAGTAGGCATAACAAGGTTAGGAACATCCGTTGTTACAACTCCGATAAATCCAACAGGAACTCCTTGTACCTTTTTTATAGTGAATGGTGGTAAAAATAAACGACCGGTGGATTTATTATAGAAATTTGCAGCAACATATGGGAATTTTGCTCCTTTAAAATTCCCTGTTTTCTCATGATATCCACCATAAATAAGGCGGTTCATTTCCGCAACACCTTCATCAAATTCATGATTTCCTATAGTTCCAACATCGAATTTCAAATCATTTAGAAATTCAATCGTAGGTTCGTCTTGTAATAATGCTGAAACAGGAGTACTTGCTCCAACAACATCGCCAGCATGTACCTTTAATGTATTCGGATTTTGTTTTTCACGATCACGTAAATAAGCCCCTAAGTACTCAATTCCCCCTGCATCTTTATTGTTAATTTTTTTTACAGTGTCTAGTTGCCCATGAAAATCGTTAATACCGAGCATTTGCACATCTATGTAGCGGTTTGGTTCTGTACTCGCTTGGATTGAAGGCGCAGCAAATACACTAGTAAAAGTAACTGTACTTAATGCTAAAGCAACTGGAATGATTTTTTTCAACATAAAATTTCTCTCCCCTAATTAAAATCTGACATAATACGATGTTATTTTAATATATTAAGAGAATTATTTCCATAAAAATTCTACCAATTATAAAAATTAATAAGATTTTATTGTTTTCTGACAAGATATTTTTTCCTCAAAAAAATGTATATTTCTTTGTTTTGAGGAAGAAATATTATCTTGATAGTAATATAACAATACTTCTAAGAAATCTAAAAAACTCTAATCAATACATTTTAGCTGTTAAGAAGAATATTCAATCCAAAACTAATGGCGATTTATTAACCTAACATCTCAATATCAATATTTAAAAAGATGCTCCTGGATTTATCCAAGAGCATCTTTTATAAAGCTTTGTTTTAACTTATTTATAATGTCTCAATTAACAATTATATAGTTGTAATCAGTCCTTTAAAAATGATAGGAGTGCTTCATTAAATTCTTTAGCATGCGTTGCATTGAGCCCATGTGGACCACCCTTTATTAATGCTACTTTAGAATTAGGAATTGCTTCATGTGTTAATTTCCCACTATATTCATATGGTACAGTTGCATCTGAATCACCATGAATGACAAGGGTAGGTATATTAATCTTGGCTAAATCGCTTCTGAAGTCTGTTTTGCTGAAAGCAGCGATACAATCTAATGTTCCTTTAGGTGATGCACCCGCAGCGATATCCCTATTGTAAAGTCGAAATGGTTCACTAACTAAGTCAGTTCGATCTCCAGCAGCAAAAAAACCTTTCGTAAACTCATCAAGGAATGCTATGCGATCACTTTTCACTCCATTTTCAAATCCTTGAATTGCTACATCATCTAATACACCCTCAGGATGATCTGCTGACTTGTAAAGGAATGGTGGTACAGCTCCGGCAAATACAGCCTTCTCTATTCTATGGGTTCCATATTTCCCAATATACCGGGCTACTTCGCCTCCCCCATAGAAAAACCAACAAGTGTGACATTTTGAAGCTCTAAATGTTCTAATAGTTGATGTAAATCAGAAGTAAAGGTATCATATTCATACCCTTCCCACGGCTGAGATGATTTTCCAAAGCCTCGACGATCATATGTTATAACTCTGTATCCAGCCTCAACAAGAGCGGGAACTTGATATTCCCAAGATCGACCACTTAACGGCCAACCATGAATGAGTACAACTGGTTTTCCTATACCATGATCCTCATAATATATCTCAATTGGTGCTTGATTTTCGGTTCCTACAGTAATTTTTGCCATTCTCCTACCTCCTTTAATATGTATCCTTTTCTTCAATAATTCGGATGAATCTCATAAGCTATTCATGCACGTTTATGTTGTGAACTCTAAGTATGAAACTCTATTGTTCCAATGCATTTTTTCTCCGTTTGGAACAATCCCCCCTCTAATACCTTTTTCATCATAAAATAATTACTGAACATTACTCATATTCAATTGTAATAACAAAAATAGGTGACTATCAATATTGTTCTATCTATAGGATGTATAGGTAAAACCAATCTATTTTATAGTGAAAACAACTATAGTTACGACCTATACAAATTATAGATAATTTAGAATTGATTAATGAATCAGTTTTCAAATACTATAAGTTTGTATAGCACTTCATGTTCTGTGAATGCTGCTATAACCAATATTATTGGTCAGCTTAGTTATAAACGAAGAAACTTATGATAGTATTCGACTATTTAAACTTTCTTCGATTACTTAATTTTTAGGAGGAATACATAATGACTGATCTCTATTCTCGTATTAACAAAGATGATGCTGTCGTGCTTTTAGTAGATCATCAAACTGGTCTTATGTCCGGACTAGTACGTGACTATGGTGTTGATGAATTCAAGAACAATGTTTTAGCTCTTGCTCATACTGCTAAGTTTTTTGATTTACCAGTTATTTTAACAACAAGTTTTGAAAACGGACCTAACGGACCTTTAATGCAAGAATTGGTTGATCTCTTTCCTCATGCACCAAAAATAGCTCGACCTGGACAAATTAACGCATGGGATAATGATGATTTTGTAAAAGCAATCGAAGAAACTGGAAAAAAGCAAATTATCATCGCCGGCGTAGTTACGGACGTTTGTGTTGCTTTCCCTGCACTTTCCGCTATAAAAGCTGGATATGAAGTATTTGCTGTTACTGATGCTTCAGGTACTTTCAATAAACAAGTTGCAGATGCTGCAAATACTCGTATGGCACATAGTGGTGTGCAACTTATGAACTGGTTTAGCGTAGCTTGCGAATTACAACGCGATTGGCGCAACGATGTCGAAGGTTTTGGCAATTTGCTTGCTAGCAATCTTCCAGGCTATCAAAATATAATTGGAAGCTATATGGGCGCACAGCGAGATCTTAGTAAACAAAATGCATAAATGTATTTCAAGGAAATAGCTTTAAATCACTTTTTAAAAAATGGATAGTATACATTTAGTGCTGATTAAATCAGCACTCTCTTTTTAATTAACAGAAAAAACATTATTTTCAATAATATTGATTTTAAACAATTAAAAAAGGAGCGTTTTATTATGAGTAATTTAGAATTGTTAAATCCGGAGAACAGTGCCTTAATTTTGATTGATTTTCAGCCTCAAATGACTTTTGGAGTTGCAAGTATTGATAGACAAACATTGATTAATAACGTTATGCTGCTTGCTAAATCAGCAAAAACTTTTAACGTACCTACTATTCTTACTACAGTTGAAACACGCAGCTTTTCTGGTTATTTTTGGCCGCAAATTCTTGACATATTCCCAAACCATGAAATTATAGAACGCAGTTCAATGAATTCTTGGGAAGATCCAAAATTTGTTGAAGCAGTTAAAGCAACAGGTAGAAAGAAATTAATATTTGCAGCACTTTGGACTGAAGTTTGCCTTGCATTCCCTGTGCTTGAAGCAATTAAAGCTGGCTATGAGGTGTATGCAGTTGATGATGCTTCAGGTGGTACTAGTTTGACAGCACATAACGCTGCTATGCGTCGTGTAGAACAAGCTGGTGCAATTCCAGTGACAGCAATTCAAGTTTTACTTGAATACCAACGTGATTGGGCACACAAAGACACTTATGATGCTGTAATGGAGATTGTAAAAGAACACACTGGCGCTTATGGTCAAGGTGTAGAATACGCATATACTATGGTTCACGGCGCGCTTCCAAGCAGAAAAATATGAAACTAGAAGGAGTAGCTGTCGAAGAGACTCATACAGAGAACACAATGGATGCTGCTAATCCAGTAACAACGATTGTTACATGGGAAATTCAACAGGGTAAAGAAAAACAGTTTGAAACATGGAGACATGAAATTGAGGCTGCGGCTACTAAATTCCCAGGACATTTAGGTGTAAATCTAATAGTCCCAAGTAACGAATCCAGAGAGTATACTGTTATTTTTCGCTTTGATACGTATGAGCATCTACGTGCTTGGCAAGAATCAGATGTTCGCCGGGATTTGTTAAAAACGGCCGAGCAATTTCAAGCCACTAATCCAACTTACAAAACTGAAAGCAGTTTGGCTTATTGGTTTGTTACTCCGAAAACGCCAGTTCCACCGCCAAAATGGAAAATGTCTATCGTTACCCTTTTGGGTGTATGGCCTCTTAGCATGTTAGTTCCTAAATTGATAGGACCTATTATAAAACATATGAATCCTATTATGTCAGCTTTTTTTGTTTCTGTATGTATAGTGTCCTTGCTATCATGGGTAGTCATGCCGATTTTCGGTAAATTATTTCATCCATGGTTACAAAATAATAGAAAGTAGACGAGGTGTGAACATGACTTTACCGGATATGATCTTATATAACGGAAAAATTACTACCCTTGACCCTTCTCAACCTGAGGTATCTGCTATCGCCATAACTGATGGTTTAGTCACTGCAGTAGGTGGAGATGAGCTTCTTAATAGTGCCACGGAAAAAACAAAGAAAATAGACCTTAAAAGAAAGAGAGCTATTCCAGGCCTGAATGACTCTCATATACACGTTATTCGTGGTGGTCTACATTATAATATGGAATTACGTTGGGAAGGCGTGCCATCACTTTTTATTGCTCTAGAAATGCTCAAAGAACAGGCAAGGCGTACACCTGCTCCTCAGTGGGTAAGAGTAGTTGGAGGTTGGTCTGAATTTCAATTTAAAGAGAGACGGTTGCCAACTTTGGAAGAAATTAATGCCGTTTCTGAACACACTCCTGTCTTTGTGCTACATCTTTACGATAGAGCACTTGTAAATCGTGCAGGGCTGCATGCACTGGGATATACGAAAGATACACCAGACCCTCCAGGCTGCTTAATTGAGCGGGATAAACGAGGTAATCCAACAGGCCTTTTAATTGCGAATCCTAACGCTTCTATTCTTTATTCAAGTTTGGGTAAAGCACCAGTACTTAATTTTGACGACCAGATTAACTCAACTCGCCATTTTATGCGCGAATTAAATAGATTAGGTATTACAAGTGCTATTGACGCAGGTGGTGGATTCCAAAATTATCCGGATGATTACAAAGTTGTTGAACATTTAGCCGAGAAGGAACAATTAACTTTGCGTATTGCTTATAATCTATTTACGCAAAATCCAAATCATGAATATGAAGACTTTGCTTCATGGGCAAAAATTGTTTCTCCAGGTCAAGGAAGTGATAAGTATAAAATGAATGGTGCCGGAGAGATGTTAGTATTCTCAGCAGCCGATTTTGAAAAATTTCAAATGCCACGGCCTGAACTAGCTACGATGATGGAAGCTGACTTAAAGAAAGTAATTTCTCTATTGGTGGAAAACCGTTGGCCCTTCCGTTTACATGCAACTTATGATGAGTCAATCACACGTTTCTTAAATGTATTTGAGGAAGTTAACAGTGAAATTCCTTTTAATGGTCTACGATGGTGGTTTGACCATGCAGAAACAATCTCAGATCGTAGTATGGAACGTGTTAAGGCTTTAAATGGCGGTATTGCCATCCAAGACCGCATGGCTTTTCAAGGTGAATACTTTGTTGATTTATACGGAAAGGAAGCTGCAAAGCGTACTCCTCCGATTTATCGTATGTTAGACCTTGGTATACCTGTTGGCGCCGGTAGTGATGCAACTAGGGTTTCCAGCTATAACCCTTGGGTTGCCCTTTACTGGATGGTTGCCGGAAAAACCATTGGTGGGCTTTCCATATACGATGAAAAAAATAAACTTGATAGAAAAGTAGCCCTGGAATTATATTCAAAAGGAAGTGCGTGGTTCTCTGATGATGAAGGTAAAAAGGGAACCCTGGCAGTAGGTCAGTTTGCTGATCTTGCTGTATTGTCTGCTGACTACTTTACTGTGCCAGAAGAAGAAATCAAAAACCTTGAATCATTACTCACCATTATGGGTGGGCAGGTTGTTTATGGAAATGATGAATTTAAAAATTTATCACCTGAATTGCCGCCAGCATCACCTGATTGGTCACCGACGGGCGTTTATGGTTATGGTGGTGCTAACCTAGCCAACACTATACTTTCCCACGATTCCCATGATAACAAGTTACATAGTTGCAGTAACCCTCTCCATCAACACACTCATACCGTAATAGGAAAAGATGGAACTACATGGGGTATCGGTTGTACTTGCTTTGCTTTCTAAGTCAAAACCACCGGTATAATGCCGGTGGTTTTCTTTCTGCAATAAGGGTATGTAGATTCGAAATAGCATTGTATATCCCTACATGGAATGTGTTACTATGCGATAAGACCGAAGAATTGATTGATTAACTTAACTTGTTTTTGATAGCCTTCTCTCCTTGCAAAGTCTGTCCTTTTTTCCTTAATTAAAAGTCAATGGTATCCCCCTCTTGATCGACTACACCACACATATAAATCCACTGCCCTTTGACTTTAATATAGATCTTAATTTTTCAATTGTTACACTAGAATCATTATTATTTCTATTACACTGATACTTTTTGCGAATCATTTAACTTCTGCATAAAGATACGTGCTGCAAAACTTAAAAATTTATCATCAAAGTGAATAAGATTAATATCTTGGCTTGGTGTTGGATCAGTAATACGAACTATGCTCAAAGTATCATTATTAACAAAGTTAACCAGTGAAAGAGGTATTATGGCAACCCCATGTCCATTGTATACAAGGCTCAATAGAGAAATAGAAGATTTTGTTTCTATATTTGCTTCAGATAAAGATAACCCTAAACTCTCACAATATATCTTAATAGATTCACGACAACTACATGAAACCATTATTCTACTCAGCCCTACTAATTCTCGAAAAGAAACAAATGATTTTTCATTCAAAGGATGATTTTTTGGAATTACAAGGACGAGCTCTTCACTATACAAAAGGGTGCTTGTTAATATGTCTGGAATTTGAGCACTACGTGTAATCCCGAAATCAATATTTTTGTCAACGATTTGATTTACAGCAACTTCGGATTCTATAATCTTTACTACAATGTTGGGATAATGTTGTTGAAACTTCATAATATAAGGTGTTAAATAAGTGAGATCCTCTAATAAACCTCCTATAGTAATCACACCTCTTTTTACACCCTTTAATTCAAAAATTTCATTATACACGTCATCAAATTGTTGCATGATAAATTTTCCTTTATCAAATAGCAGCTTACCCGCTTCTGTCATTTTGATACCTCTTCCAACTCGATGAAACAAGGGTGTATCAAGTTCCCCTTCTAAAACACGGATTTGTTGACTTAAAGTCGGCTGTGAAATACCTAGAACTTCCGCAGCTTTAGTGAAACTATTATTATTACAAACTTGAATAAAATACTCTAAATGACGTAATTCCATTCTTGATACCCACTCTCCGCTTTATGAAAGATTTATAATTTAAAGGACGATATGTATACGTTAACATAACAACTTTATTTCATGCTATACCAATTGAAATTACATGGTTTATTCATTTTGTATTATAATAAATTTACTACCATTTATTAATTTTTCCTCCTATTTATTTAAATTAGATTTAATTAGGACATTACTAATTCGAGATATATTTCTAAAAATTTATAGTTCGAGTGCATAATACCCTAATTTTTTCAACTTTTCGATTATCATTTTTTTCTCAATATAGTCCAAACCACCAAATATATGCCGAATCGCCTCTTTATGCTGAGGAAAAATACTATCCATTAACTGAATACCATCTGAAGTAATTGACGCATACGTGACACGGCGGTCTTTTGGACATGGTTTTCGTATTAAGAACCTCTTCTTTTCCAACTTATCCACTACATACGTGATACTACTACTTGCAAGTAATATTTTCCCTCCAATTTTTTGTATAGGCTGATCGCCTTTACTATATAGTAGCTCAAGCACTGCAAATTCAGTTGGATTAAGTCCATAACTTTTTATATCCTCTTCAATACGCTTAGTAATTGCCTGTGCTGCCCTTGATAATGTAACAAATAACTTTAAAGATAAGCTCTCATCATTAATCACACTCATAATTACCAATCCTTTACAAGTTATCTTGAATTCGAGATTTATTATATTATCGTCGAAATATTATGTCAATAATTCATTTTAGTTTTATTAAGCCCCTTATCATTTATTTCTCAACATAAGAAATATGGAATTAGAAGAAAAAATTGTTAATATATAAGTATCTCAATTACGTTATTTCTTTTAAAGAGAGCTTGTATTCTAACGCAAGTTCTCCTTTTTTATATTCTAAATTGAATCCGGACAAAGTTCACATATTGAGTCTGCCCATGTATATGCTATAGTTTTTAAACAAAGATTAGAGCCCTCCTACAAGAAGGAGAGCTCTAATCTTTCATATAAATATTCACAATTTTTATCATTGCGGGGACATCAAAACTTTAACTTGATAGGGATATGGCACTACCCCAATTAATAAATATTATTAACTATATATCTATCATATTTTTTATAAACAGGACTAATTAGATTTAAAAAAAGATTTCTTTTTCTTTACTCGTAATAAATCACCTGTCCACCCTTTGAATCGCATATACATATACATACCTACCGTTGTGAAAATAATAAATAAGAGAGCGATTAAATAGCTATATTTCCATTCTAGTTCAGGCATGTATTTAAAATTCATCCCCCATAATGCTCCTAAAGCTGTCAAAGGCGTACTCACAGCAGTTAATACAGTAAGAGCTTTCATAATTTCATTCCCACGATGAGAAGAAACAACTTCTTGTAAATGAATCATCGTGTCTAATTCTTCTTGGTACTCTTTAACAAGTTGTAATCCACGCTCTAATTTTACGTGTGTTTGTTTATAACAAAGGGTGTTTGTTAAGTTTTCTAACCAAGCTTCCTCCAAGCCTTGTAACACTTCCTGTATTAAGCGAAACACATGTGTGTTCATAAATAATTCATGACGAATATGATAAATTCTTTCTAAAACTGCTATGTTATTATGATGATAAAAATCCCATAATACATTTCTGAAATTGTTTTCAAAATAGTCAACCTTTCGTAAATAGTGAGATATAAATATTGATAAGATAGCACATACTCCTTCAGCGGAACTATTACAATTTTTTATACCCATAGGAAAATTATGTATTAATTTTTGGAAATCCTCTTCCTCTTTTTCCTGGACTGTTATCAGTATTCCATGAGCTACGAAATAATGAATAAATTTTTGAATTTTGGCATCCTTTTTATCTTGATCATATAAAAACGAACCATATACACAAGTTTGACTTGGTGATAACGTATAAACATATAATCCATTTTCACAAGGAGAACTTATTTTCTTTACAAATTGAGAGAAATAAGATGTTACATCACGAGGGATTATAGAAGAAAGTTTTTCAAGCTCACTAGTTTTCACATGATACCAACTCCATTTCGTCATTTTTATGCATTCCATATTATTCTTCCTTTCTAAATAGTTTTATGTTTGATCGAATCATATCCGTAATATGAAATTTGTATGTAGGTATTCATATCTTGAAGGAAAAGTTTTTAGATTATCTAAATTACAAAATAAATGGCATAGGAGGTCTTATTCTTTTAAAAGAAAGACCCCCTATATATTAGTTATTTTTATTCTCAATTTTAAACATTTCCTCTATACAAGCACTTTTTATCTTTTCTTATAAATAATTTATTATATATGGAAATCAAGCCCTATAATTTAGCAGTTCTATTCAACAAAATTCATTTCGATCGTTATTATAATTGGGATTTTTGTGCAGATTGATTGGTGATGTCCTCAAATACTTGACTCCCAATAATATAGTATCCATGAAGCGCGGCCTCTTTTGAAGCGTCTACCATACGGAAAGAAGCAATTTCACCTTGCATTTTTTCAATTCGTTTTTTGTGGATATCTACTATTCCTCCGGTCCAAATAATAGTATCATACTGGTCTAACTTAAATTGTTCTTGTAATACACGCATGACGTCTTGGAAGTGTGCATCCAACTCTTTTTGAATTAAAATATCCACCTGACTTGTCTCATAATTTTCGTCTCGATCTCCATATCCTTTTTCTAATATTTTTGGCATGTCGTTAATATGCAATTGATTACTTTCACCCGCATGATTCTGCAGGATATTCTTAATATTTTTCAAAGGCTTGCTACATCCTAGTTCCGTCTCATAATGATTTAAAATGAGATTCTGTTTCATATCTGCCATTTCTAATGTACGAAATCCACCATCAATAATTAAGATGCGATCTTGTTCCTGAATAATTCCCTCTTTTAAGAAATAGGCATGTAAAGCGACTGGTTGCTGAAGAATCAAAGCATTTTCCACCGTAATATTAATAAATTTCCCATCAATTTGCACGGAAGTTTCTTTTTTTAGTGCATGTTGTAATTGCTCGTGCTGACTACCAAAACAAGTGACTGGAAGCCCGGTAACAACTAAAGGTAACACGACATTTTCTTTATAATCCTTTGCAATGCAACCAAATATTTGTTGTTTAAAACGTTCGCTTTCATAATAATTTTCTATTTCTTCATTAAATGGAGGAAGCAATGAAGCGTCAGATTGATGTGCTTCATTTCCCATGTAGTATGCAAAGTCTAAGTCTATAAAACTCACCTTTGTTAAATCTTCACTGTCAGTATGATTAGGTACAGGGGCTAGTGTGGAAGCTTCACTCTTAATCGTCATCTCAGAATCTACATCCTGTCGATATGCCCGCTTGGTAAAGCCAATTCCTACATCAATTGCATACAGAGATTTCATACTTTTTTCCTCACTTTCTCTTTTAAGAATTAAATCTAGGCACTCTCTTCTTTCCCTTCTTTCACATATTTCTTTTCATTTTTCGTTTTTTCTCCGTCTAGGTTCCTACTATTTTCATTTATTTCGTAATCCTTTTCATCTTTTTTCTTTTTGTTACTTTCGTTTTCTGTTAAGTCTTTAATGGTAGAAATGACAACTGGTGTGGCTGTAAGCAATTGTGGTAATGTTTGTTTTGCAACATTAGCTGCAGTTGCAGAGAATTGTTTACTTGTCTCAGTTACCTTCTCCAATGTTTCCTTTATGTTTCCTTCTTGTAGTTTTTCTTTTACGCTTTTTCCTTTTGTTTGTATAGCTTTCCGATTTTCTTTTTTTAATAGGGAGACGATGACTCCGGTCGTAATCCCAATCACAGCATATTTAAATATAGTATGTTTCATTTTTCTCACCCTTCTCTACTTTTATTTTCTTCAATGCTACAACTTAAAATAATTACCTTACCTATTGCAATCTATTAGAGAGAATGATAGGTTTGCGACTTCCTATCACTCGCCATTGGTGTTTCAGCTGTTACTAGGAGTAAAATCCTCCCTTGATCTAGTTTTTCTTCATATAAGTTAGCTTCCTCCTTCGACAATCCCATTTCTTCCATTTGATTTCGAAGTTCGTCCCCTTTTTTGGAGAAAAAGTTGATAATACTTGTTCCCAATCCTTGTTCTTTTACTCCAATCGTATTTGTGTTTGTATCATCCGCAATCTTTTTTGTTAGATGTTTTTCATGTGTTAAGACATACATGTCATCTTGGTGAATCCCTTGCAATTCTAGCTCTTTTACTTTCATAACTACTTCCTGTTCATTTTCATATTCATGAACCACCGGTTTTCTTTCATTCTTGTGCATTGTATTTTTCCTCCTTTAGATTTTTTATTTTTTTATTTAGTTGTTATGTAATATGTAATACACCTATTTTAAAGATGTTAAACCTAAATTTTCAAAAAATTTCATAAAATAAGTTATAAATGTTTTTGAATATCACAGCGATGTCACGAGAAGTTTGCTTTGATAAAAGTGCTACAAATAACGATTTGTTTGGAAGGCAAGCCCATTGTTTTATAGAAAATTTCTATTTAGAAAAAGTTACAAAAGGAGTACAAGATATTTTTTTCGTTAATTAAATCCTAGGAAAATAAAAAAGCACTCTTTTTAAAAGAGTGCTAAAAAACATATAACCTAATAATGTTTCTAGTTTGATTACAGAAAGAAAGTCTTTATTAAAACATATAGTTGCTAATTTAATTGCGATCTTCCTTGCACCCAAGCAGCAATGTCATTTATAACATACTCAGGGATATTAGCAGGACTATAATATTCATCCGGTTTACTTATTTCTCCATCACCTTCTGTAAAGAAATGATTTAACTTCGGATATAGTCGATAATCGACGTTATCTCGTTCTTTTAATTGTTCTTTCCAAAGAGGAATTTCGATTTTTGATTGAACTTGATAGTCTCTTTCCCCTTGAATAATAAGAAGCGGTGTCTTTTGTTCTTTTGACATTTCGGCTGCTTTAATTTTTCGGATAGAATCCCAAAATATTGCTGATCCTAAGTAAAAATCTTTTGGAGGATTCTGACCAGAGAAATTTGGATCATTTAATAATTCAAATTGCGATTTGTAGAATTTATATTGCTCCTGGTTCATTGCTCCAATAGAGAAAAGGTACTCAAATTGATCTAAAACAACGTCTTGGATCGTACGAGCTGGCCCTCCCATTACAATTGCTCCAGCAATATTTTTATTTTGGTCTTTTTCAATCATTTTCGGAAGCATCATTCCACCTTGACTATGACCCAAAATATAAATTTGATTTTTATTTATTAGAGGCTCATTTTTAAGAAATTGAGTTACAAGAAGAGCATCATCTGTTGTCTCTTTATCAACTGTATAAAAGGGACTAAATTGTGTTTTCAACCCATGTTCATAAGTTCTTTTATTATAGCGAAGGACAGCAATTCCCTTCGATGCAAGACCTTCAGCTAAATCGCGAAACGGTTTTAAAGCAAACGCTGTTTCATCCTGATCAGTTGCTCCTGATCCTTGAACAAGAATAACCGCTGGAAAAGGACCATTTCCTTTTGGAACCGACAATGTTCCTGGTAATGGAAATGCACCACTTCCAACTACTACTTCTTTATCAACAAATGATTCAGGCTTACTATATGACGGACGCTCAGCAACAGGACTAAACGACATGCTGAGTTGAAAATCGTCTATTTTTCCAGATGGATCTAGTTTAATTAGTAAAGGTACAGTCATTTTTTCAAAAACTAATTGAATCTCCACATTTGTATGAACAGGATTTGTCTCTTTTTGTGTAACCTCTCCAATTTCTATAAAAGAACCTGCTTGTAATTGAACTGGGAGTCCCTCCCAATAGCTCTTCAGCCATTCTTCGGATATTATTTTCTGTAATGACCTTGAGGTTAAATCAAATGCAGATTTATAATCTTCACTATTCATATGGCGAATAAATGAAAGAGTAGTAGATATAATAGGATTTTCATCATCACTATTGTCTACTTTTTTTATAGTTGTGTTTGCTTCCTTTAATTTCGAAATAAATTGATGGTTAAACGGATAATTATATGTATCAGGATATAATCCTGTTTTCAATACTTCCGTATTCCGTCCCTCATACAAACTTGAAGAACTCGTAAAATTTTCAGGTAAAATTACTTCCTCCGCATATGAGACTGAGGGAATTGTTATTGAAAAAATCGCACTAACAAGTAATAACTTATTACTTGTTCTTCTTTTCTTACCCATACTTATTGATTCTCCTTTCAAAATTTAAAATTTCTAATACAGTATGCCAACTATAAGGAAAATAAAAATTATCAAAGAGATTAATAATCTATTTTACGATCCCCCCTAACTAATTAAAAATCTATCATTAACAAACTTCAATAAAAAATGCCCTCCCCCTCTTTTTTTATTGTTGGATTTTCCAAGGACTTAGAAGCACAGCACTAATTTACATGTAAATGACCCATGAGATTCTCTGTTTCAAAAGAAAAAAGCACCCCACTAGATGCTTTCTTTAATTGTTCTCACTCTCATTTATTTAGTTAATTCTCTTATTACTGTAAAATAAATTTATTCTATTTCCTAAATCTCACTTATTTCTTAATTCACTCATACCAATATAAAACCTAATAACCTATCCTCAAAAAATAAAGAAAACAGGTTATTTGGCTATTCATTCCGTAAGCTTACTGCTCAAGTTAGTCTTTTTTCACACGGTTAAACTTTATTAAGAAAACCTTAAGGAATTTCCCTCTATATTTATAAGAATTTTTTTCTATACTGAATCATGTAAATGAACAAGAGGAGAAACGATCATGAAGAAATTTGTAATTTGCATACTAGGAATAGGCCTCCCTATATACTTACTACCTTTCATATTACGCGGAGATTTAGACAGATTTAATCCGATTGCTGAAGAAAAGAATGTATATGCCGTTGCGAAAGGATATGGTGTTCCAGATTATCATCATAAAGGAAGAGCTATGTACTCACTAAAAGGTGTTGATGAATTAAGCAATGAAAAAGAATATAAAGTTGGAACGAACACGCCTAATGATTTTACAAGAAAAATTTACTTAAAAATTCATGTGAAAGGTAAGTATGTCTATTCCTACGATATTATTTCTGAAAAGGACATTCCAGAGAAAATAAGGGGACAATTGGAGATAGCAAAGAAATAAAAGAGCCAATTCGTACGAGTTGGCTCTTTATTATCGCTCCCATCTACCGTTTGGAGAATTCTTTCGATCGATTTATTAAGTTCGTTATCATTGTTTTAACAACCATTCTTCAATTACTTTAACTGTTTCATCCCGTTGTGCTTTTGACGTAATTAAGCTTGCATTATCACCTTTTTGCTCACCATACATGCCAAAATGAGCATGGTTTCCGCCTTTTATCATGTGCATAGTTGTATTCTTTGACATTAACTTTTTATTGTTCTCTATTTTTTCTACAGTTGCTAAAGCATCTACTTCTCCATAAATAGATAACATTGGAATCGATTTTGTAGAGAAATCATCTGCAGGATAAGAGCCTAAGAAAATGATCCCATCTACCTTGTCTTCATTCTGAAAGGCATACTTAGAAATCATAGCTCCGCCCATTGAATGTCCAGCAACGTACCATTTTTGAACTTCAGGGTACTGTTCAATTACACTATCTACCGCATTGATTCCAAGTATCGCTAAGTTTAATGGTAACTTAGGCATTACTACAAAATGCCCATCTTTTGCAAGAGCTTCTCCTAAGTAACTATAAGCTTCAGCTTCTACTTTAGCACCTTGATAAAAAATAACCCCTATTTTAGCATCTTTCTGTCCAAAAACTATATTATCTTCATCTTTTTTATCATCCACTAACGACAAAGCCTCTTTCGTTGGTTTGTAAGTAAACTGGGACCAAGTAAAAAAAGTAATACTCCCTATAAGTAAAATACCAAGTAAAGAGTACAGAACAATTTTCATCCATTTCTTCATATGTATGACCTCCCTAAGATGTATATATTCTATACTTTAGATTATCATTAATAAACATAAAAACTCGAGCATTTTTATTGTGCTCAAATTTTTAGTTCCGTCTTTAATTTATACTATAAATTGTCCAAGATAAATATGTAGCAAATGCAGACCATAAAAAATAAGGGATTAGCAACCATGCCGATACTTTAGATAAATTGGAAGAAAACATAATGAGAAGTAACGTAGTAATAGCGACTAGTAAACAATCTACTGTTGCTAAAAACAAATTCTTTTGGCTAAATTGAAAATAGCTGAANGGAAGAAAACATAATGAGAAGTAACGTAGTAATAGCGACTAGTAAACAATCTACTGTTGCTAAAAACAAATTCTTTTGGCTAAATTGAAAATAGCTGAATGCTTGATTGAATATATAATTTAAAAGGAATACAAACCAAAATGTTTTTGGCTTGAATCCATAGTTGTTGTAAATAATTGCAACTGATAATGCAATAAGTCCAAATAATACAGCCCATATCATTCCGATTGTCATACCAGGAGGTGTCCAAGACGGCTTTTCTAACGCATCATACCAAGTACGATTAATAGGGAATAAAACACTAGAAACATAAAACAAACCATATGTTAGTAAAAATACTATAATACTAGATTTTTTCATAAATATTCTCCTTTTTCAATAGAAGGTTTTAGAAACTTTATATGATTAGTATGTCCTTGTAATGGATAAATTTCTAATATTTAAATTTCAAATACATATCGTTTAATCTATTTTATACGAACTCTTTCATACTTTTATATGCACACAGTGCTCTCTCTCTTGCTGCCTTATGATCAACGACTGGCAAAGGATATGTATTACCAAGCTCTATATTGGCCTTTTGTAAAATATGCTCAGGTGCTTCCCAAGGTTTATGTATATACTTATTCGGTATATCTCTTAATTCTGGTACCCATTTTCTTATATACTCTCCANCCTTTTGTAAAATATGCTCAGGTGCTTCCCAAGGTTTATGTATATACTTATTCGGTATATCTCTTAATTCTGGTACCCATTTTCTTATATACTCTCCATTTTTATCAAACTTTTCTCCTTGTGTGATAGGATTAAAAATACGAAAGTACGGTGATGCATCTGCTCCACTTCCAGCAACCCATTGCCATCCCATTGTATTATTTGCAATATCAGCATCTAGTAGTGTATCCATAAACCATTTTGCTCCTTCNTGATGCATCTGCTCCACTTCCAGCAACCCATTGCCATCCCATTGTATTATTTGCAATATCAGCATCTAGTAGTGTATCCATAAACCATTTTGCTCCTTCTTGCCACGGAATTAACAAATGCTTTACAAGAAAAGAGGCTACAGCCATTCTTGTCCGATTATGCATAAAACCTGTTTGCCAAAGCTCCCGCATTCCCGCGTCAATAAACGGATAACCAGTTTCACCTTTTTGCCATACTCTTAATAACTCCTCTTCCTTATTCCACGGAAAATGTTCAAAGTTTTTATTAAGAGGTTTATATACTGTAAACGGATAGTGATATAGCAAATAATAAGAAAACTCTCGCCAAATTAATTGGCGTATAAAACTATTCACTTGTTTTTCAAAAAGACTACATTGTCTTTCGGTACTTTTATTTATTAAGTAATGATACATTAACTTCACTGATATTTGGCCAAATGAAAGATATGGCGCCAACATCGAATGAGCATTTTGATTTGGAAAATCTCTTCCTTCACTATAAGAGGCTAATTTGCTAGAGAAAAATTTCTTGAATGTTTTGTATGCCCCTTCCTCTGTAGGCTCCCATATTGATTCAATATGAGATGTCCACGGTATAGTTGGCAGCAAGTGTAATTCTGAAACAGATAAGCTTGCTGGTAAAGAGCTTCCCCATTTTATACTCTGCACTTTGCTAATAGGTTTAGGTATTACCTGCTTTTGAAATGCATTGTAAAAAGGCGTAAACACCTTATATTCAGTGTTATCCTTCTTTTTTATAATCCACGGTTCTAATAATAAATGCGAATTAAATTCCTTACAAATAATACCTTTATCCTCTAACATCATTTTCATTTTTTGATTAGATTGTAATCTGTCCGGATCATAACAAATATTCCAATATACAGCCGTTATATCTAATTGTTCTATGAGAGAAAGTATTTCTTCCTCCGTACGTCCTTTACGAATTATTAAAGTAGAGCCCAATGCCTCAAGTTGCTTCTTTACATCTATTACAGCATGGTGCAACCACCACTTTGACGCCTCCCCCATTAAAAAATCTTCATCTTGTACATATACCGGAAGAACCTCACCGGACTGAACAGCCTCAAATAGCGCTGGGTTATCATATAAACGAAAATCTTTTTGAAACATAGCGATAATTTTATTTTGCATGGCTACCTCTTCTGATTCTTAAAACATAATAAAATTTATTATACAACAGCAATTTATACATAAGAATTTATTTGTCTTTAATAAATTAGTTAACTTTTTCAACTATTTTATTAGTAGGAATTTTAACAACCGTTTCTTTTTCCCCTATTCTATCAATCTTGAAACCATGAACTTTAACATCAGACGGTACTAGTGGATGATGACAAATCATATCTATACTCTTCTCAATATTTTCACTAACATTTTCTTTTCCACTTAGCCATTCATCGAGGCTACCACTTGAAAATTCAGGCATGCAATTTTCAAAGAGATAGTCTAGTTCCCTGTTATTTTTTATGAAATCACGTTGAATTTGTAGATTAACTGGAGAAGTTTCTTTATCCTCTATTCCTACAACAAAAATTTCTTCAACATTTTCTTGATAAATAGCAATAATAATAGATCTCATTATATCTCCATAAGGATGTACAATTACAGAATCATAGCTGTGTATAGTCAACATGTTTTCTTGTTGAATGTTAGTTACTTGTTGGATGCTAGGCTCTATTCCGTGTTCAATGTCTGTTAATAATAAAACTTTTTTATTCTTTGAATTCATATGGAGCACTCCTTCTTCATTATTGTATTTATGAAACTTTTAAGCTAGTAACAATAATAATTGTTACCAGTTTTTCCAGCGTCCCTCTGGATCAACACTTGCAAGTCTAACCCATCCATTTTGAACTTTTTCTCGAAATGTGAAATCATTATTTAACAAACGTTCTATATATTCAATAGGTGCTTGAATGACAATTAGTAAACGAAGTGGTGAATGATACGTCTCACTATCTGACTGCATAACCGATTGCCAAGGTAAGCCTGGCAACAGATCACTAGCATTCCCTTGCATAACACCGAGACCCGCCGTTACGGTTTGGGTTGTTTTATTTCCACTACCATAATAATGAGGAGCTACAGTTGATGCGTAATATTGTAGATTTATCCACTGCGCAACTGTTCCTGGTCCTGCAATAATGTTAGCTAATATATCCCCACTTTCATCCTGTTTCCAATCATAATTATGAAGGAAAGCCCTACCTTCTAAGTCACAATCTTGAGTTAATTCACGCTGTCCGATAATAAAAGATGCATTACGGGCTAATCCCCATTCTGGACGTATTTCACTCCAATCTTCTGCAAATCGATGTGCCTCTTTACTCGGATTTTTTATTTTCGTTTTAAAATTAGGTAATTGCGTTAAACGTTCTCTATTTGCATGTTGGCTCACATTTGGCATAATCGTCTCAATACAATCAAACGCTTCTTGCGCAGTTTTCGAAAGTTTTGGGACGTAAATCCATTCCAATTCGTCCACTGTTGTTTTATGTTCAGCTGCTGCAAAAATGGTATCCTCAGGAATTTTAATACCTTCAGCAAACAACGCCTCTCTCACTTCTGGAAGATTACATAAAGTCGCAAAAACTCTTGCATTGAATCCTCCTGCTGCTCCGCCACAAGCACCACACTCAAGTGCTGCCGCATAAGGATTGTTCGTACTTTGACTACTATGTCCGCACATTACAACTAAAGGAGCAAATTTTTCTGTCAGTCCCACCATTTTTAAAGCTTGACGCACATAATTCACTTTTTCTTCTTTCGTAAAACCAATAGGTATCTCACCTTTTGTGTCATGAACATGATTAAGGGAGAATGTTGTATCAGGTTTTTGTAACATAGTTTTACGAAGGTTACGAATGAAACCACCAACTCCTCTTGGGACAAAGCTTCTTGTCACCATTTGTAGACCAAATAAAGGACCACTTAACTCAGGTAGCGCCATACTCGTCAGTACGTTCTGTTTCATCGTTTTAAATGTATAACGTACCGAACTGCCTACCCTCTTACGTTGCTCATAAGATTTAAGTTCATTTTCATTTGTGAGCTCTTTTATTTGATGTTTCGGTTTGAGTATAACTGGCAAAGAAGGATGGTTGTTATTACTACCTAGTTCACTAGTTGCAATTGGTAATCCAAAGAAACCAGCTATTCCAAATGTTTCAAACGGACCTAATTTTTCAAGGTGGCGACGAAACGGTTCTGAACGTACATCAATACAGAATGCTAATTGAGCTAATACACGCTTTTTATCATTAGTTGCACGTTGTTTAGAAGCAATCTTCTTCCTTAATTGCTCTGCATGCGTCTGTTCCCAAGCTTCCAGCCAAAGTTTCCTACGAATATTTTCATCAAAACGATAAGCGAATACTAATAATTCACTTTGTTCAGCAGCAGGCATTTGTAACCATTCCCGTGTTGAAATATTCCCCCAATAGATCCAAGAAGCTATAAGCGGGACGATTGCAACTTTTTTCTCAACCTTTTGATTTTTTAAAGGTAAATAAGGCTTTGTAATAGCCAGCTCCATAGAAATTCGAACTGCTAAATATTCTATTAGGAGTTCCTGTTCCTGAATTGATTGTTGTGAGCGCCATCGTATCATTCCTGCCCACCCAGGCAAAGAAAGTAAGTGCCCTTCAAGGTAAGCTTGTATGTTAGATTCAGAAATTCCTAGTTCAGATAATGCTCTCGCTAAAGCTACTTGGGCATCTTGTGGCCAATCTTTTAAAACTTTACGCTCATTTTTACTGAGCGCTGGATCAAATTTAATAAGGTGTTGCCATGCACGATAAAAACCTTTCTCTCGATTTGGCATCGTCCAACTTGATCCGGAGTCATCAAGATATAATTTACACCATTTAATGATATGATAATTAAGAATATCAGATAGGTTTTCACCCTTTTGGTTCTCTATAAGTGAACTTACAGGTTGCAAAGAAGAGTCTTTCATACTCTCTGTATTTATATAACTCATTTCTTCTGCCAGTTTATTTACTTCTGGCAATGATAATAGACTAGAAGGTAATTCCTCTAATTTTAAAGCTACTTGGCAAAACTGCTCCACTTTCTTTCGCGGGATATGAAAAGATTGTGAATCAAGCCAACGAGACAAGCCACTTTGTAAAAATGATTCCTCAATCTCCCCTTTTGCCTTTGCCGAATGAATCATAGCAGCACTCGGATATATATCCACATTACGAATTTCTTTTAACCAATCTGCAACTTGTTCAAATGATTGTTTTTCAAGTCCCATCCAAGGGTGGTGAGCTGCAAACGTAGAGATAGGCCAAAGTGGTGCAATCACTCGGCTAGCAGATGCAACTAAATCATTTATATTATTTTCTTGCATATCAATATTTGTATCTTTCTTTAATATTGACAATATGCTCATCACGAATTACCTCCCTTTGATACATAATGTTTCAGATAGCCTGGGTGACTTTCTACTGACTTTCTTCTCGCCTCACCTACTCGAACTAACCAAAGATAAAGTACAGCGAATAAAGTAGAAGATTGATTACGAGTAACGAAAGTACTAATAGCACTACTAAATAGTAAAATACATATAACAAAGATAACAGCTGGAGCTGAAGGTTGAACACTTTGATACATGTCAGTATGCAACCATTTGTAAAAAGAATTATGAACGGTAAAATAAATGAGAGAAAAACCAGCTAAAATAAATACGCCAACAATTCGTCCCATTCTTCCCTCTCCAAAAACAACAAGCTGTTTCCATGAAAAGTATAATGACCACCCTAAGATGAACGCACTAACTAATTCATACCCTTCTCCAGAAGTCGTAAACCAAAAAGCAATCGCTATAAATAATCCGAAAACACGTCCGACCATAATCCATAAATCAGATATCTTTTCATTAGACTGCTTCACTGCCCCAAAACGTTGCACGGAAGAACCAGCTTGTAAAAACAGTGTAGCTTTAAACAAACCATGTAAAATCAAATGAATAACAGCCGCTAAATAGGCTCCTAATGCGCATTGAATAAGCATAAACCCCATTTGTGCAATAGTTGATCCCACTAGCTGACGTTTATAATCAACTTGAACTAGGCTAATTCCTGTTCCGATTAAGATAGAAATACTTGAGAAAATTAGTAAAATGATTTGTGCAATATCATCATGAAAAAGAGGTGAAAATCTAGTTAACATGATACCGCCAGCATTTACTAAACCAGCATGCATAATAGCAGACACAGGAGTTGGAGCTACAGCTGACTCAATTAACCATCTTTGAAAAGGCCATTGTGCTGCTGGAATCATCACCGCTAATATAATTAATAAGTTAATTCCTGTTCTCTCCAATGTTCCATGTAGCGCTACATTTTCATTCGTTAAAATTGATGTTAACTGCCACTGTCCAGTGCCTTGAAAAAGCCAAATGATAGCTGATAGCAAGGCGATCCAGCTTATTGTAAATAAATAACCAGAGATTTTAGTTGCTTCACTAACTACTTTCCAACCTTTATTTAGCCCTATGAGTAGAACCAATCCTATAAGCGTTGCTCCCCAACAAATGAGCATTAAGCGAAGATCGTCACTTAACCATGCAACCGAAGATACACCTGTAGTAAATGTAAAAAGTGCAAAGTATTTTCGATATGAGTGATCCCCCATTAAGTAACGTACAGAAAAGCGCTGAATAATTAAGCCAATTGTAAGAACAAAGAAAGCCATTAACCAAGCTAAAGTATCTAGATGCCAAGGTCCCACAACTCTATCTCCATTGTTATTAACAAGTGCGAGTAAAGAAACCAATGAAGGCAATGCAGCGATACCAATATGGATATGAACAAAACGTAAAGGTATCCTTGCATGTAAAAACAATAATCCACTTAGCCAAGAAGCGCTAAGCGCCATAAAAAATAATGTTAACAGTGTTGATGAACTCAGCGAAATTAACATGTACAATACTCCCTTCCAAACGAAAATAACCTATAAAAATTCCTTTTAAGTAAGATAGTTCTTTAATTTCAAGTTTCATTCACTCTTTTTAGTACATCGTTTTTTCCCATAAAAAAACCGACAACTTCCATAATTCAATGATTTTATATCATCATTGAATTATGGAGATTGTCGGTTTCCCTTCAACTAACTTCAATAAAGTTTTTTGAAGAGCTCCCATTTTATAGAGGATAATAATGTATGTATTACTCCTGTTAAAAAGAAATGTATATTTCTGATCTCCTAGACTATGCAATCAATATATCAATTTATGTTATAAGCTATCTTTTAATTAAGAAACTTTTTCATTTAGTCAATATTACATATTAAAAAAATGCTAAAGCCTTAATTATAGCAAACTGTTAAAATGAGCATCTATCAATTTTTTAAAACAATTATAAGATAAACCATATTAAGCAGTTTGTCAATTTCTTTATCCGTTTTTTAAGAGTTATTAGAATTAAGATTTATTATACCTAAATAACTTCAAGTTTTTAATTATTAGCCTGTTAATAAAGTGCAAAACTTGTAGGTTTCTTAATCCTTCCACTAACCTTAAGGTATTTTTAAAATTTCTCCTCAAGATTATGAAGCAATTTAAAAATCATTACTCGTTCGCCTGTACGGGAGCTTATATCCGTATGAAAGCTTTTCACTTTTTCTCCAGTTAATTCTAGTATAATCTCTTTCAGATCATCAATTCCAGATTCAACTAGCTCCGAACGATTTTTCTTTATCGTTAGCATACCGTCTTTTGTTTCGCAAACCGTATATTCAGCCGGCGTTAAAACACCTTGTAAATTTACGATAATCATATCCCGTAATATATCTGTCTTAACGGATATAGACCCGCGTCCTAGGTAGTCCTTTTCCCAGTGAGTAATTGCTTTGCTTATCTCTGATTCAATAGAGCCTTTTGAGTTTTTCATCTTTGTATCCTCCTTCAATAAAATGTAATTACAATAACAATATAATAATCTGGATTGATTTTATTTTCAATTATTGAGAAGAATTTATAGGAATCGTTGTCATGTATCCTTTAGTATTAAAGTGAATTTTTATATTGCAATATACGTTTTTTTGATTATTTCCAACATAATACTCTTACTATAAAGACTCTGTTGCATACATTTCTAAAAAGGACATTCCGGAGAAAATAAGAAAACTCTTGTAACGTAATATACAAACGAAAAAGCCGATTTCTTTATAAAATAAGAAATCAACTTTTGGCTTAGTTATTGATTTAGTAATGGAAAACACCTTTTTAAGATAATTATGTTTATACTATAGACGTTGATCTTTCTGGAAGTTTAGTTGAAAATGATCCGCTTCATTGTATACCCCGAATTCATATCCTTTTTCCTTATAAAATTTAATAATTTCAGGAAGCGCTTGTAATGTTTGTGGTTTTTCATGCATTAGAACTACTTCCACATCTTCTGTTGTTGTACGCTTTACATTCTCTATAATTTGCTGTGGATTACCTTTTAATTTCCAATCATTTGAATCTATCGTCCAATCCCAAACTTTTATTCCTGCTTCTACAATTTGGTTACGAATTTCCTCGCCCTTTAATCCTGGTGCAGATCCATATGGCGGACGAACTAGTTTAGGAGTTGTACCCGTAATATTATGGATAAGAGCTAACGTTTCTTTCATCTCCGGTACAAATTGTCCTTTTTTGTATAACTTATCACTATTATGTGTCATACTATGAGCACCAATATAATGTCCTTCTTTTACTGCTCGCTTTACGTTTTCCTGAAAAGCGGTATTCTGTAAATTGCTACCTTGCATAAAAAATGTCGAAGCAACATGTTGCTCTTTTAGTACATCTAAAAATTTCCCAGTTAATTCGCTAGGACCGTCATCGAATGTTAAATAAACAACCTTTCCTACCGGTTTTCCATCAGGTCTTTTCTGTTTTGCTGGTGGTGTCTCCTTTTTCTTTTCTTGTTGTTGCGTATTAACTTGATTACTACTTTCATTAGCTACTCCCTTCGCTGGGATAGAGTTCCATTTCCCAATTAAAAAGAATGTGAAAAAGGTCGTTGCTAAAACAACCCCTAGAGATAGTATTGCCTTAGTTCCTACATTTGTTTTTTTCTTATTTTGTGATTCTTTCATTATGTTTCGATCCTTTCCCTACTAATTTTCATATTCATTATTTATACAGCTAAGCATTAACTCCAGTTGATATTTACAATAAATAGATTAATAGAGGAAGGTGAAGATAAAATGCAGATAATGTCGAAATTAGTTAAAGAATAGCGTACTGCATCCACTCTTTAGAAAAATATTATTTTCTCTAATACAGTTAAATTTGAAAACTGGATATACATCCAAAATAAAAAATACTACTCTTTCTAAACAAAATTTTTATATCAAGATAATAGTATGCTGTTATAAAGATAAAATACTGAGTTAGCCATACTATTGAAATTCTATTATAATTTTGTAATTGGAATTCATTTGAATCAAATAAAGAACTAGAAGAAATATTATTATGTGGAGGTGCTCCGATGAATCTTTTAATTAGAGAGTTAGAAAAAAATGATTTAGACAATTTCCCGAAGATCGATGACAGTTTTATAGTGAATGCTCGGTTAATTCTTTCTCTTTCCAAAGTAAATAGACGCATAGAATATACAGTAGAAGACGTTCCAAGTTATGAAAAAAGTTATTTACAAAATCAAGATGATAATGAAGAACTGGCTTACAATGAATATATAAATAAACCTAATCAAGTCATTTACATAGCACTGTTACATAACCAAATCATTGGATTAATGGTATTGAAAAAGAATTGGAATCACTATGCTTACATAGAAGATATAACGGTGGATAAAAAATATCGTACACTCGGAGTTGGTAAAAGATTGGTTGATCAGGCAAAGCGATGGGCAAAAGAAGGCAACATGCCCGGGATCATGCTTGAAACGCAAAATAATAATGTCGCAGCATGTAAATTTTATGAAAAATGTGGATTTGTAATTGGTGGGTTTGATTTTCTTGTTTATAAAGGTTTAGATATTGAAAATGATGAAGTTGCAATTTATTGGTATTTATATTTCAAATGAAACTGTTTTTAGCATTAAACAAAGTCAAAATAAAAACCCCAATTTCTCCATATTAAAATTGAGAAATTGGGGTTAAGTTATTTAACAAGATTTTTTATCTAAAACAGATAACTAATTAATAATCCTGCCGATAATAAGAAGCCAAAAATCGTATTTGTCATTGCTGTTGATTTCATTGCGATGCGCATATACCCAGGGTCCTTTGCTCCTTTTTGGAAACTTTGAATAGCAGAGATTGGCTTTCTCAAACCTAGGAACATAACTAATGCCCAAGGGCTTATATAACCCATTAATACAATTACGGCAATCCATAAATACGCAATGAAAAAGGCTACCGCTAGTGTTACTATGGCTTTTTCTCTCCCAAGGAGGATTACTAATGTCTTTCTTCCACCTTTAATATCTTCTTCTATATCTCGGATGTTATTTGACATATTGATTGCACCGACTAAAATCCCAATTGGAATGGAAATCAATACACTTTCAATCGTTATCGTATTTGTTTGAATAAAGAAAGCAATAAGTACAAAACATGTCCCCATTAACAATCCAGAAACTAATTCTCCAAACGGAGTGTACGCAATTGGTAATGGACCACCTGTATATAAATAGCCAACCGCCATTCCAATTAAACCAATAACCACTAACCACCAACTACTATTCATACAAATATAAATGCCAATAAAAGCTGCTACGACATATAATAAAAGTGCAACTGTTAACACATTTTTTGGCTTCAATCCATGACGGACAATTCCGCCACCGATGCCAACGGATTCAGCGGTATCTAATCCACGTTTAAAATCATAGTACTCATTAAATAAGTTAGTTGCTATTTGCAATGCTAAACATGCAACCATCATCGCAATAAATAACAGCCAATCAATTTTGGCAACATAAAGTGATGCCACTGTCCCTAAAATTACAGGAGAAAACGTCGCCGTTAATGTATGTGGGCGCGTCATCTTCCATATTAATTTAGCGGAACTAATTTCTTTTTCTGTCCCCATAACTCTGTTCAATCTCCCTACATTTTAAGTATAAATTACTAGCAGTATCTTTCTATCTATTTCCTGCTTCGCATCCATTCATTATATCAATAAATGATTATCCTTTCTAACAAATCTACTTTTAATAAAGTAAAAATTATAAAATGAAACTTTAATTAGTAGAAGTTTTGTCACCCCCACTGATTATTAGTACATATTCAGTGGGATTTTACGGGCAGCCCTCCCTCCCATTCGCTGAATTTTTAAGGAGGAAATCTTATCCGCCCGCAAATATTGGGATAAATAAAAGAGCCAACTCATATGAGCTAGCTCTTTCATCTCTTATTTTATAAAAATTCAATAGTTACGCTACATTGAAAAACAGATAAATCCTACTTTTGTAGCCCATTAATAATGGTATCTATATTCCATTTCATCATTTTTAAGTAAGTATCTCCATCCTCACCTGATTTACCTAGTGAGTCTGTAAAAATTGTCCCTGCAATTGGCACGTTTGTTTCTTTTGAAACAGTTTCCATACTACGTCGATCTACACTTGTTTCAACAAATAAAGCTGGCACTTTGTTTGTTTGAATTAAACTTACAACATCTCTAATTTGATCTGGCGTACCTTGATTCTCTGAGTTAATTTCCCAAATGTATCCCGTCTTAATGTCATATGCTTTTCCAAAGTATTTAAAAGCACCTTCGCTAGAGATTAAGAAACGTTTTTCTTCAGGAATTTGATGAATTCTGTTTACTGTCTCATCGTGTAACTTTTGAAGTTCTGCTACATACTCATCAGCATTTTTAGTATAGAACTCTTTATTTTTAGGATCTTCTTTAATTAATGCCTGCTTCACATTTTCAGCGTATAAAATACCATTTTTAATATTCATCCAAGCATGTGGGTCTGGTTCTTTTTCTAATCCTTTTGTTTCTAAGTAAATAGCTTCTACACCTTCACTTACTTTATAAACCGGTGCATCTTTCGCTGATTTATTTGCCGTTTTTAATAGCTTTTTAAACCACGCTCCACCTTCTTCTAGGTTTAGCCCATTGTAAAATACCATATCTGCATCTGTCATTTTCATAACATCTTTTGGTAGTGGATCATATTCATGCGGGTTAGCTCCGATTGGAACAAGACTATGAATCTCAACTTTATCTCCACCAATTTGCTTCACCATATCATATATAATGGAGTATGTAGTTACAACTTTTAATTTTCCATTACCCTCTTCTTTTCCATTTGTGTTACTCGAACACGCTGTTAATGCAAATACAAAAATACAAATTACCGATAATACAACATTTTTAAATTTCATCATTATCCTCCAATCAATTATGACAACTCTGCTCTATTTTTTCTAATTTTGATAGCTCTCCAAAACAAACCTTGTGACGGTGAGAAAAAGAATGCCAATCCGAACAAGAATGTTGCGACAAGAACAATTGTTGCACCTGAAGCAAGATTATAAGAGAAACTAAAATATAACCCTACTACAGATGAAAGCGCACCAATGCCTGCTGCTAAATAAATCATGACCCATAAACGGTTTGTTAATAAATACGCTGTAGCCGCTGGTGTAATAAGCATCGCAACGACTAGAATAATTCCAACAGTTTGAAGTGAAGCTACTGTAACCATTGTAAGGAGAATCATTAAGCCATAATGAATCCATTTATTCGGTAATCCATAGCTTTGCGCCATCGTTGGATCAAACGTGGATACGAGTAATTCTTTGTAAAACAACATTACAAGACCAATAATGACCACTCCAATAATCAGTGTCATCCACATATCAGAAGAACGAACCGATAAGACATTCCCGAATAAAATATGATACAAATCAGAACTACTCTTCATAAAGGTAATTAAAATAATCCCTACAGCGAAAACAGATGTAAACATAATTCCTATCGCCATATCATGTTTAATACGACTATTTTGACTTACAAATCCGATTCCTACTGCAGTAATAACACCTGTTAAAACCGCTCCTATAAAATAGTTCATTCCAATCATATAAGAAAGCGCTACTCCTGGAAGAACAGCATGTGAAATGGCATCACCCATTAATGCCATACCTCGTAAAATAATAAAACATCCAATGACACCACAGATAATTCCTACCATAACGGAAGTTAATAACGCCTTCTGCAGAAAACTATACTGCGTTAATGCATCTATAAATTCTACAATCTTCATGATGAATGTACCTCCGCTGCATTATTAAACAATATTCCTTGATTCACATACGCTTTTGACATAACAGTTGGTTCTAATACTTGGCGTACTTCTCCGTAATGAATTAAGCTTTTATTCATTAATAGTAATTTATCAAAATACGATTCTGCTTTACTTAAATCATGATGGACAACGACAATCGTTTTTCCTTCTTTACGTAGTTCCCTAAGAATTTTAATGATTGTCTCTTCACTTGTTACATCAATTCCGACAAACGGCTCATCTAAGAAGAATATTTCCGCCTTTTGCGCTAAAGCTCTCGCCAAAAAGACACGTTGTTGTTGTCCACCTGACAACTCACCGATTTGGCGATTTTTAAACTCTTCCATTCCGACTTTTTTTAAGCAATCAAACGCCCAATCCCGATGCTCTTTCTTCGGTCTTTTCATCATACCTAAAGATGGATACGTTCCAATTAGCACGACATCTAAAACTGTAATCGGAAAGTCCCAATCTATATCACTTCTTTGCGGTACATATGCAACACTCTTTCTAACGCTTCGAATATCCTCTCCAAGAATTTGGACATATCCCTTATCATTTGGGATTAAATCTAATACAGCTTTCATTAAAGTAGATTTCCCCGCTCCATTTGGACCAATAATTCCAACGAGCTTCCCTTTTTCAATATCGAAGGAGACATTTTGAACTACTTGATTCCCTTGATACGATACAAACAAATCTTTAACAATTATAGCCTCACCCATTTTTTATGCATTCCCCTTTCTTTTTTTCGTGTATATAATTATTTTGCGCAAAGGCAACTTTTAAGCGAAAAAATATAAAGCGAATGTAAACCCGCGCTTAAGTTTCCTTAAGGAAACTTTTTTATATGAGTCAAATTATATAAGCTATATGAAAATTTGTAAACTAAATTTTACTAATTTATAAATATATAATGAAAATAATTATCAATGTGGAACAAAATATATTATCTATTTTATGATTTTTTGAAAAAGATATTACTGTGAAAAAATAAGCAATATAGTATATAAATGAAAGAACCTACTCGTATGAGTTGGCTCTTTCTCTTTTACAATATTTGATACGCTCTGCAGCAAAAAATATAATTAAATTACTTCCAAACAACACCTCGCCTCTCATATTCCATTCTATATTCAACAGCAGCTGCAATTTTAGAACTTGCGAACTTTTCCGTAATCCAAAGAGCTAAATCAGTTCCTGAAGTAACTCCTCTTGCAGTAATAATATCGCCTTGATCTACAATTCGGTAATGAAGAAGTTCTGCCCCATATTTACTCATTTCACCCTGTGCCAAATGGTGCATCGTCGCCTTTTTACCATTCAATATACCTGAGGCTGCTAGTAGCATACCTCCTGTACAAACTCCCGCAACAATCGTTCCTTCATTATGCATCTCTCTAATCGTTTCTGTCAGTGTTCCAAGCTCTGCTTGCTTTCGTGCCCCATGTTCAGCTTTATGATTCCAGCCACCACCAGGTACAATTAACAAATCTGGGCGATTATCCATTCGTAAAAAATCATGTAGTGTAACCGTAACTCCAAACGAGGTAGTAACTTCTTGTTTTCGTTCACTTGATACGAGTTCAACTGTAAACGGAGCCCCTTCTTCTATTGCTCTTTTCAGTACTTCAAACGGCGCGAAAGAGACAAGTTCTCCGAAGCCATCAAACAATACAATTTGTATTTTCATTTTCGGACACCCCATATTGTTTCTTTTTTGAATCGTAAATTAGGACAATAAATGTTATCTACAAATATACGACCAGGATTCACTCTTGCAATTACAGCCTTTACCTCCAATTGCCCTTTTTCATTTACTAAACGGTTACATTTATAAAAATCATCCTTGTTTAATTCAGAAATCATATGTTATCCCCCCTGAAACTGCTCTATTCTAACTTTACCACCATGACAGAATATTCTCTATTCGTTTTAATAGTTGTTTTAAACCAAAGAAGTAGATAATAAAAAGAGCCAATCCCTATAAAATAGAAGATTGACTCTTTACTTTACTCCCCTGTTTCAGAAAATCGCTTTATACGTTCACCAATTTCATCGCGAACACGTTGAAATTCAGACCACTCTTTTCCTGCTGGATCATCAAATCCCCAGTGAACACGATTCACATGCGGCGGAGTAGATGGACAGACAGCATCTGCATGACTACAAAGCGTAACGACTAAATCAGCACTATTTAAAATGGTTGCATCAATTATATCTGATGTTTGATTTGTTATGTCGATATTTACTTCGTTCATTGCTTTAATTGCGTTCGGATTTACTCCATGTGCTTCGATTCCTGCAGAATACACATTCCACTTATCTTCTAAAAATTGTTTGCCCCACGCTTCTGCCATTTGGCTTCGGCATGAATTTCCTGTACATAAGAAATAGATTGTCTTTTTGTTTTCCATGGTATTTTCCACCTTTATTTTATATTTAGACTGGTTGGTCATTAAAATATTTACGTTTAAACCAAAAAGCAACGTTTACAAGTGCAATCATTACAGGCACTTCAACTAACGGTCCGATAACAGCTGCAAATGCTGCGCCCGAATGAATACCAAACACACCAACTGCTACAGCAATTGCTAACTCAAAGTTATTACTACCTGCTGTAAATGCTAACGTTGTAGTTACCGGATAGTTGGCACCAATTTTCCTTCCCATAAAGAAAGATACAAAAAACATTACAATAAAATAAATGAGTAACGGAATCGCTATTCTTACCACATCTAGTGGCACACTAACAATCATCTCCCCTTTTAAGGAGAACATGATGATGATTGTAAATAGTAATGCAAGTAATGTAAGTGGACTAATCTTCGGTATAAATACCTTTTCATACCACTGTCTACCTTTTAACTTAACGAGTACAAATCGCGTCAACATACCTGCTATAAAAGGAATTCCCAAATAGATAAACACGGATTTCGCTACTTCTACCATTGTAATATCGACAATAGCCCCTTCAATTCCTAACCATTCTGGAATGACTGTTACAAACACGTATGCATAAACGGAGAAGAATAGCATTTGGAATACTGAGTTAAAAGCCACTAAACCTGCTGCATACTCTTTATCCCCATCTGCAAGATCGTTCCAAACGATTACCATGGCAATACAGCGTGCTAAACCAATCATAATGAGCCCGACCATGTATTCTGGCTTATCAGGAAGAAAAATAATTGCTAAAACAAACATAAGTACAGGTCCGATAATCCAGTTTTGTACTAAAGATAAAACCAATACTTTTACGTCTTTAAATACTCGGCCCATTTCCTCGTAACGAACCTTTGCTAATGGTGGATACATCATGACAATTAAACCAGCAGCAAGCGGAATAGACGTCGTTCCAACTTGTAATGTATTCAGTCCATCTACTACACTAGGAAACACAAACCCTAAACCAATTCCAACTGCCATAGCTAGAAAAATCCATAGTGTTAAATATCGATCTAGAAAAGATAAACGTTTCATTTTATTTTCCATCTCCTATTAACAACAAGAATTTTTAGCTACCTCATTTGAAGTCATGCAACAAGATGAATCTTCTATTTTGTGAACATCACTATCAGCTTTTGTATAAAAGAACTCCCACTCATTACCATCGGGATCCGTTACCCAAAACTTATCTTGCACTGCATAACAACAAGTCGTATCCATCTCATCACGCGCAAAGAAACCTTCTTTTTCTAATCGCTCTTTATGTAATGTAATTTCTTCAGCTGTATCCACTTGGAAACCAAAGTGATTTACTTGATTTCCATTCACTTCATCTCGTACGTTTAGCGTGAAATTAAGTCCTGGCGTCTCTAATAGAAATTTTGCATAATCTGATTTCACTTTAACTGGTAATACACCAAATACCTTTTCATAAAATTCAATAGATTTCTCTAAATTCGTAACGTTTATACCGACGTGAACATATCTCATACCTTATTCCTCCTCTTTATATGTCATTAATCAATTTTTTTTGATTAATAGTACAAAATTTTAACAACAACTACCTTTTCCTGTTTTTCTAAAGATACAACACAATTCTTCTGATAATAAATTATTCACTTCCGCATCATTCAAATCATAATAACTCCACGTACCTGTTGTTTCTTTTACAATTAAACCTGCATCTAATAAAATCTTTAAATGATAGGACAACTTAGATTGCGTCATTTCAAAAACTTCGGTTAAATCACATACACACGTCTGTCCTCGCTGACAAAGTTCATACATGATTTCTAGACGTTTCTGATCCGCCAACGCTTTAAATTTTTTCTCATAGAGCTGAAAATCTTGTGCCACTGTAGTTCACTTCCCTTCATCAACTTTTTTTGATGTTTATAGTATATACGCTAGTGAGTTTATTATGCAACTTATTAATCAAGTTTTTTGATTTAGAAAAAATTTCTCCCATTATATCTTTGCTACAAGTAAAAAGGACCATCGCCTTTTCAAAAATGAAAAACTACGGTTCTTTTTACAACTTAATAGTTACAATATTTCCTAGTAATGGAGTCTCTATAACTATTTAACTTTTAATTTGATTATTATAGAGTAGTGCCCCATTACCATCAATCTAAGAAAAACAAATACCCCCAAATGAGAAAAATCGATATAACTCTTCGGCAAATAAAGATAACTCTTGTTTTTGGTGCATATTCATAAAAAGCACGTCACCCTTTCTCATTAACATAAGAGAATAGTAACGTGCTTTTAATCTCAAAAATAGTCTAAATCCTTAAGTTGATGGTTGTGGGGCGGGACCCCCTGCCCATCAAGCTAATATTTTGAAGTGCCCCCAAAACGAAAATTTTATTATTTTACAGTTTTTTATGAGAATGCAACTCATTTTTTCGTGTTGGGGAACACCCAATTTCTTGACTTGATTTGAAATTAAAAATATAAACCTTTGCCCACTGGCTGAACGGTTTCTAACACAGTGTCAACCATGTCTTCATTAATTAGGGTTCTTATAATCCAAACTGAGAGATCTTGAGCAGCAAAACACCCTGCAGCAGTCGAGATATTTCCTTCGTTTACGAAACTTTGTTCAATAACGTCTACCTCAAATTCTTTTAGCTGTTCTACAACTGATGGATATGTAGTTGCTTTTTTACCAGTTAATAATTTTTTAGCTCCTAGTAATAGTGAACCAGAACACATAGAGCCTATTAATTGCCTTTGAGGATCTATATGAATACTATTAAGATATTCTTGATTTTTATATAAATTTTGTACACCCTTACCACTTCCAAATATTACAGCGTCAGCAGAAGGAATATCAGATATGCTTCCTGTCATGGGAATACGTAAGCCAGATACGGATATATGAGTTTTTTCCGTTCCTAATAGTTGGACGTTCCAATCAGAAATACCGCCAACTAAACGTACACGATTTAATAAATCCCATGGTAAAAAAACATCTATATCAGTAAAGTTATCAAAACAGACTATTCCAATTTTCATTCTCTAGCCCCCGTTATTTAAATATTGAAAACATTTTAATTATAACGATTTCAAGTGGTGGTAGCGAGTCTTAAATTTTTCAATAATCAGATATCCCGCCAATACCATCAAGCTAAAAAATTGTTTCCATAAAACGAACGCCCCAAAAACAGTAAAATTGATATTTCCGGGTAAAAATCTTATTTGGGGGCGTTATAAAATTCTTAAGTTGATGGATGTGGGGTTCTACATTTTATGCCGCACTAAAACCATCCTCAATAATCAAAATTAGGTTACATAGTTTTTTCTTTTATCATCTCAACAAATCTCTGTAAAGCTGCCGAAAAAAGTACATCTTTTCTCATAATAAAATAAGTTGGTACTTTAGAATATTGCTCAGGTAAATCAGCCATGGTTAAAGATTGCTCATGGTCTTTCAAAATTGATTTGACCATGACAGCAATGCCCATGCCAGCCTTCACACAACCAATAATCGCTTCAATTGTCCCAAATTCTAATACACGCTTTGGATAAATACCTGCTTCTTTTAACCACTTATCTACTCTATTTCGATAGTGACAACCGTTCCCAAATGCTAACATATTGACTTTATCAAGTTCTTGTAAAGTATGTAATGGTTGATAACTAATAATCGTTAGTTCTTCCTGACAAAACAAAAAAGAAGTTAAATCTGGATGATGAACATCTTCAACAATGAAAGCCCCTTCTAGTTTACGTTCAAGCACAAGTTGAGTTAGTTCAGTACTTTTATGAGTTTCTAGTACTAATTCAACCTCAGGATACTTTTCACAATAGTTTTTTAGAAGAGGAGGTAAACGGACTGCTACTGTAGAGTTAGTAGATCCAATTTTCAACGTACCAAGGGGTTTAGATTGATTACTTTGTACCAATCTGATTGATTGCTCAGTTAGATCTAGAATTTTCCTAGTATATGTTAACAAAATCTCACCATTAGAATTTAAAGTAACTCCCTTTCCGTTCCGGTAAAATAAGGGAACACCTAACTCATCTTCTAGCTGTTTAATTTTCATAGTCACATTTGATTGAACATAGCTTAGTGATTTCGCTGCTTTCGATATACTTCCTTCTTCGGCTACCTTTTTAAATACAGTCAAATCTTTAATATCCATATAACTCACCTCTCGTGATATCATTTTTTTTGATAACTTCCTTCTTTATTATTCATTTTACTTGATACATATATATTCATACAATAAGAGAGAAGAGGAGGAAATGATAAAATGCAGAAACAAATAACAAGAAATGAACCCATTAGTTCTTACAAATGGATTGTCTTATTGATTGCAACTATTTCACAAACATGTGCCACGTTTGTTACATACGGGATTGGTCCTTTAGCTTCTTTATGGCAGCAAATACATCACATATCTCAATTTCAAATAGGATTACTTGTATCAGTTGTCAATATTGGACCTATCTTCTCAATGTTATTGTTTGGAAACCTAATGGACCGACATGGCGAGAGATGGATTGTAGGAGGAGGTTCTGTCTTACTTGGAGCGAGTATGTTGTTTGCCTATCCAGTCACCAATTATACATATGTAGTTGCTATTTTACTATTTGTAGGGATTTGGTATGGAACGGCACAACCTGGGGGCAGTAAAGCTATTGTAAAGTGGTTTCCTCCTCAGCGCAGAGGACTTGCAATGGGGATTCGTCAAACTGGAATTCCCATCGGAGGTGCTTTAGCTTCTAGTACACTCCCTTTCTTTTTTTATGAATATGGCCTTCCATCTGTAATACTTGTGCAAGCAATTGTAGCTATTAGTGGGGGGGTATTGTTTATTCTATTTTATCGTGAGGAGCATTCGAGCATTCAAAAAACAGAAGCGGTTTCCTTCTTTACAAAGTTAAAGAAGATACAAAGAAACTATTCTCTCTATCCTATCTTTTTAATTGGAATATCAATGATGTCGTTACAGATGGTGCTCGTTTCCCACCTAATGAGTTATCTTACAAATGAAGTTCATACAAGTCTTCATCATGCTGGAACATTATTAAGTATAGTATTGATAGGTGGAATGTTTGGGAGGATCCTTTTAGCATGGGCTAGTGATAACATATTTAAAGGAAATCGCATCATTCCATTACAAATAACTATTGTTATGACTGTCTTATTGCTCCTTTGTACGAGCTATGTCATGACTTATATGATTTTTGGGATACTTGTAATCTTGTGCTTCTTTTTTGGTTTCTTTGCTATCGGTTGGTTTAGTTTATTTATCGTTTTCGTATCGGAAAGATCAGATCCGCAATTTATTGGTTTAACTGTTAGTTTCGCTTTAACATTGAATCAATTTGCTATTGTACTTGCACCTACGTTGTTTGGTATATTTGTTGACTATTTCCATAGTTATACTGTGCCGTTTAGTATCCTAGCTTTTTTCATTGCTTTGAGTGGAATATGGTTAACCATTATCGAATATCGGAGCAAACCATTACAGTAACTACTAAATTACTTAACAAACTAGGTGGTACAGTTATTATAAACAAATTTTTGGTTCGATTTCTTTTAATACGGCACTAGTGATAAAAAACTATAAATATCAATAAGTAAAGAGGGAGAAAAATGTCACGTAAATTATACTTTGCACTCATTATGTTAAGCCTTATTTGGGGAGGATCTTTCTATTTTTTTAAGATTTTAGTTACGGATTTCAATCCTTTAGTAGTAGCATTTTTACGGTCAACTTTTGGAGCTATAACACTTATTGCACTTATACCATTTTTTCGCAAATCTTTTAGAGGAAACACCTTTTTTATACCTTTGTTTGCTGTCGGAATACTAAATACTTTAATTCCATGGACACTTATTTGTTTTAGTGAACAAAAAATGACTAGTAATTTAGCTTCTGTTTTAAATGCAACCCAACCATTATGGACAATGGTTTTAGGAATCTTATTATTTGGTATACATTCCAATCGCAACCAAATTATAGGTCTATTTATTGGATTCGTAGGTATTTTAATACTCTCAGATATACATTTATCAAATGTTTTTTCAGTTGATTCATTAAATTTCGTCGCAATGTTGATAGCAACTTTTTGCTATGGTTTAGCAACTCATATAACAAAGCGTTATCTTAAAGAGATGTCCATGTTCCAAATTTCTTTAGGTACATTATTAGTTGGTAGTATATGTAGTGGTGGCATAGTTCTATTTTTAGAAGAACCAATTCAAATTTTAACTAAAATATCCTGGCATCATATAGGCGCATTAATTGGAATAGGTACATTTGGATCAGGTATAGCTTATTTACTTTACTTTTACTTAATTCAAAAAGGGGGCCCTAACTTCGCATCCATATCCACATACTTAGTTCCAGTATCAGCTATTTTTTGGGGATATATTCTTTTAAATGAAAATATCAGTTGGAGATTAATCATTGGATTAGTTTTTATACTTATCGGAGTTTATATAACTAATCGTAAAATCCAGTTAAATATTCCAGTTAAAGGTATACAAAAAGAATCCTAATTATTTAAGGCATTTTCTTATTTGCGTGTTCAAAATAAATTTTTAAAAAGGAAGGTCCTCCAAATTAAAGAGCCTTCCTTTTTTGTCCACAAATAATATTCGTAATATTCCCTCTTCTATAACAATCGATATACTAACAACTAACATAGTACTACTATTTATTTGCTTTTCAGCTCGTTTTCATATAAGTTTATAAAGTTTAAATTCCTTTGTTATCACGTAATTCCACAATTGTTCCTTCAGGCGCTTTTAACTTACATAAGTAACCATTTTCTATTTGATATATAATCTCACCATTTTTCAAAACAAAATGGGTGTTCAATTCTTTTAATCGTTCAACCTCTTACTGAAGATTTTCTACCCACAAACAGAAATGGACAAGCCCTTCACTATTTGAATTGGTTACGGGTAGCTCCTCCCCCTGCTTACCCGTTTGTAATTCGATATAAAACGCACCTAACTTCAACCAGGTATTAAATGCACGTCTGTGAAAATTTGGTGACTCTTGGACAATTATAAAACTCAACGCTTTTGTATAAAATGTCAAGGTTTCTGAATATGTATTAGTTTGGATACATAGATGGTGCACATAATTTTTTGACATTAACTTTTTCTCCTTCTTCATACTGCCCTATAGTTTAATTATATTTTTTCACAACCTCATCTATTTTAACATAAATATCCAATTCTATTTAGAAAAAATCTTTCACAATATGGCCAGATTGTGGAGCGAAGAAATACTCTACAAAATATACTTTTTTATAAACAAATTAAAAATTATCAATCCTTATTATAAATGATTAGACTCTTTATAGATTATCGAACTTTATTTTAAACCAACACAAGCATGTTCCTATACAAACAAACTTTATAAATTTGTATCTATAAAATGAAAAAAACGCTATTCTATTTGTAAAAATATACAGGAAGGATGGCGTTTTTGATATGAACTTATCAATTTTTGATGAACTAGAATTGTTTTCTCAAGAGTTAAAACGATATATGTCACCTGATGCTCTAGAGAGATTAGCTAAAAATGTAGGATTTGTTAAACGAAAAAGTAAATACCGCGCACAAGATTTAGTGGCCTTATGTATTTGGTTAAGTCAAAACATAGCCCATACTTCATTGACACAACTATGCAGTCGATTAGAAGCTAACACCGGTATTTCTATGAGTCCAGAAGGATTGAATCAACGCTTTAATTTACAAGCTGTGCAGTTTTTACAACAACTCTTAGCACATTTACTTCACCAACAATTTTGCTCTTCTAGTAAGATTCCAACTTTGTATACAAACTATTTTCGTAGTATTCGTGTATTGGATTCTACACATTTTCAGGTTTCAGATAAATTTGCTTCTAGATATCAAGGTTCAGGAGGTAGTGGTCATAGTGCTGGTGTGAAAATTCAATTAGAGTACGATTTGCTTAGTGGTCAATTTTTACATGTTCATGTAGGTTCGGGAAAGCAAAACGATAAAATTTATGGTTCTACTTGCTTAACGTCTCTTCAACCGCACGATGTATGTATACGTGATCTAGGATATTTCGATTTAAGAGATTTACAAACGATAGACGAGTGTGGTGCTTATTTTATTTCACGATTAAAGCTCAATACACGTATATATAGGAAGAATAGAGAACCTGAATACTTTCAAAACGGAACAATAAAAAAGCAATCTGAATACATCCAACTAGATATGGAGCAATTCATTGACCAATTACAGTCCGGTGAAACATATGAAATTCCTGAGATTTATATTGGGATATATCAAAAACTTCCTGCAAGACTAATTCTGTACAAATTAACTGAAACGCAAATGAAACGTAGACAAAAAGATTTAGCATCTAAAGAACATAAAAAACAAATTACCTATAAAGAACGCAGTAAGCGACTTAGTGCAATTAACTTTTACATTACAAATATTCCTTTGGAATATCTGCCAAAAGAACAAGTATACGATTTTTATTCCTTACGATGGCAAGTTGAACTTATCTTTAAAACTTGGAAATCATTTTTTCGTATTCATCATTGTAATTCTATAAAATTAGAACGACTAGAATCTCACTTATACGGACAATTAATTAGCATCCTTCTTTGTTCCTCCACCATGTTTCAAATGCGCCGATTACTCCTCATCAAGAAGAAACGAGAATTAAGCGAATATAGAGCGATTTATATGATAAAAGATTATTTTCCACTTATTTATCAATCTCTACAAAAAGAGACACAAGAATTAACAAAGATATTGTCTCGGCTATTTAATCTCTTACAGAAAAACGGACGAAAATCCCATAGGTATGAGAAGAAAACAGTCTTTGATGTCTTAGGTGTCGTATACAACTTTTCTATGTCACACAATCATGTAGCGTAATCCAAAAAATTGAAACCCGTTCGGGTTTATTTGGTATGCACATCTTTAAAGAACTTACACTGGATTTTAAAAAAAAGAAAAAATCTCACGTGAAATTAAATTTATATAATCTTAGCTTGATGGGCATGGGGCGGGACCCCAATAAGAACGGTATCTAAGATTGTATGAGAGGTGTTTGTTCCATTTCAAAGATCTCAGCCGACGATTAACTCAAGTACCGGTTTCGGATGATTCCCATGTGATGAAGTTCGTGTCCTGCGATGCCGTACGCGAGGGCGCGTGCCGTAATGCTTAGGTTGTTGGCTGTGCCCTTACGATTCCATGCCTCAGCCGGTAGCCCGCGCAGCAATGTGATCGTTGATTGCCTTACGGCCCGGTAGTCTTCGGCCAATTGCGCGGTTGTCCAGCTTCCGAAAGGAGGTAGGAACAATTCCTGATCGAAACCGGTCAGAGGCGTCTGGTCCCCTCTTGCGAACCGGAGCAGGCGGTAGGTCATGACGCGTTCCGCGTCTGCAATGTGGCCCACGACTTCTTTCAGCGTCCATTTTCCTTCCGCATACCGATATGCAGCCTGGCTTTCGGTCAACGATGCCAGGAGCTCAGTCATTTGCTTTTCCTGGGCGAGCAGAATGTTGATGATGTTACCGTCCGGCACCAAACGGATATATTCACCGGAGTTCCCGGCGTATTCTTCTTCTGACGGTCTTTGATTCATGCGTAGTCACCTCTTTATGTAAATATAGAAAATTATAGCACTCATCTATGTCTAATAAATTCGCGAAATGATAGAACTTCCCTTCTAATAATTGAGGAGAAGCAACTATTTAGTTGGTCGGTCGCCACACTATCCTGATTCGTTAGCACAATAAAAATTATCTGTTATACAATATTTCGAAGTTATTAATATATATAGAGGTAACCCCTTCTTTTTTTAATTTAAAGATGAATTTCCAATTATATTTTGAAATGAATTGGAGTAAAACACACTAGTCTAACTACTTTTTTATACAAGATTTTATGCGAAAAAGAATAGCGAAGATCCCTAGAATCTCCGCTATATCAATGATGTATAAAATCTTGTATAAGTGATAGATAGACATAGAGACAAAAAATTTAGTAAAAACAAGGATTCTATGAAAAACTTGCTACCGATAATCAAGAATTATGTAAATAAGCTGTCCATGTGGACAGCTTATTGTTTTTTTTGCTTAGCGTGCAAAATTCGCGTCTTGTTGGCGGTACCCCATGCCCATCAAGCTAAAATTTTATAGTACCCCCCAGAACGAAATTTTGTACTAACTTGTAACAAAATGCTCATTTTTTATTTTGAGGATGCTTCAAAATATTAGTTTGATAGCAATGTGTCTCTATCCATATAGGTTCGTGAATTACGGTACTATGACCATATCGTACAGCTAGTTGAGTGTTCAAATGTTTTTGGTCAAAGCTTTTCTCCTAATATCATATGAACTCACTTCATCACTCCATAATTTTTAGGTAGTGAACGATTTTAGATTACCTAAAATCACTATGATATCCTAAATAATATTTAAAAAGCTAAGTCCATACATCGCAGCAACTGTAAAAATGACTGTCCATACTGCTAGACTGACCGTCATCCAACTTATGACGTGTGTCCGGTTAGATCCAAATGTTAAAGCTAATACGGCTGCAATATCAGTTCCTACGAGAATTGGAGCTAGAAGAGCCAAACCTGGAATACCATATCGATCCCATATTTTTCTTGATCGGGTTTCTTTTTTAGAAGGTGTTGTTATACCTTTTTTTTGTTTTCTTGCTGCTTGCCATTTTGCATACTGTTTAAAGAAAAAACCGAGTAATAGAACCAAGATAAGATTTCCTGCAAATGCTGTTACTCCTACTGCAAATGGTTGTAATCCCCATGCGATACCAAGTGGTACAACAATTGATACATCCATCCATGGGGCAAATGCTAAAAGAAATAACACTACATATTGCCATAATGCCCCCGCATTTTGAGCCCACTCCACCATATTGTTTCATCCCCTTTGTTAAATACGATTTAAAATAAAAATAGTGGTTAACCAATAGACAATATATTGACCTGCACCTAGTAAACCAATGCACAATAATGGAACAAAATTATGTTGAGAAAAGAGAAAGCAAATCCCTGCCGTTACTGGAAGCGCAATGCTATAGTAAATATACACATTTCGGCAAGCCTTATAGGTTACCCACTGCTGCCCTTCATCTATTTCACGAAATTCGGATGGTATAAAACCAAATAGCCTAATCTTATCATGAGGATTCTTTCGGTTATAAATCCTTGTGAGAATGAGCCATAAAAAAGTAACCGTCACTAAAATCCCGAAACATAACTTAGCTAAAATGACTTGTGTATTCATAAGAGAAAATAGTAAAAATGCAATAATCAACACAAATATACTGGCCCCTATAAGTGGAGATCTTAAAACCTGTTTTATCATAATCGTTCCTCTCCCTTTAAATAAAAAACCTCTTCTACGGTAACTTGAAATACAGCAGCTAATTTTAACGCCATAGTGACAGATGGAGAATAATCACCTTTTTCTATTAATCCAATTGTCTGCCTTGTGACCCCAATTGCATCGGCCAAGTCTTGCTGAGTCCATCTAAATCGTGCTCGTAATTCTCTAACTCTGTTTTCTAGTATCATAATTCCCCTTTCCTCATTTACAATTACTGTAATTGTAAATGATTACTAACAAAATGTAAACAATCATTTGCATTATGTAATGAATAATTGCTAAACACGACATAAATTACCCTTATGTTAAAAAGGGAGTCCACCCCATCGCTATCAAGATACCAAAACAAAATACCTCATAAAATGAAAAAATACGCTATTCTTTCTGTAGAATCATAGGAAAGGATGGCGTTTTTGTATGTCTATTTCTGTATCTGATGAATTACAACTATTTGCTCAAGAAATTCAAAAATTCTTATCTCCAAATATCTTACGAGATCTTGCTAGAGATGTTGGTTTTGTACAAAGAACTAGTAAATACCAAGCAAAAGATTTAGTCGCTTTATGTGTATGGATGAGTCAAAATGTCGCTACAACTTCTTCAACCCAGTTATCTAGCTGTTTAGAAGCATCGACAGAAGTGCTCATCAGTCCTGAGGGAATGAATCAACGATTTAATAAAGCGGCTGTCCAATTTTTACAACACATATTATCTAAACTACTAAACCAAAAATTGGCCTCATCTATACCTATTCCTTCTCCATATATTTCTGTTTTCAAGCGTATTCGTATTTTAGATTCAACTGCATTTCAACTTCCAGATCCCTTTTCATTTGTTTATCCAGGTGCAGGAGGATACAGCCATACAGCGGGGGTGAAGATTCAGCTAGAGTATGATCTATTAAGTGGCCAGTTCCTGCATATCCATACAGGTCCAGGTAAACAACATGATCGAACCTACGGTTCCCTGCGTGTTCCAACTGTGACAGCGAATGATTTATGTATCCGAGATTTAGGGTATTTTCATTTGAAAGATCTTAAACATATACAAGACCAAAAGGCTTACTATATCTCTCGTATCAAGTCGAATACACGTATTTATCAAAAAAATCCCAATCCTGATTATTTTCAAGATGGAAGAATTAAGAAAGGTACAGAGTATATTCAAATAGATATGGAGGGTTTAATGAGCTCTCTTCAACCAGGACAAACATGTGAAATAGCTGACGCTTATGTAGGAATGACTGATAAAGTGCCGACTCGTGTGATTGTTCATCGACTAACAAAAGAACAACAACAAAAACGATTACACGATCAAACTGTAAGAGAAAAAAAGAAAGGAATGAAGTATTCTGCTCGTAGTAAACGACTTAGCGGTATCAATGTATATATGACAAATACCTCTATAGATATTGTCCCGATGGGACAAGTACATGATTGGTATTCTTTACGTTGGCAAATCGAGCTTTTATTTAAAACGTGGAAATCATTCTTTCATATTCATCATTGTAAAAAGATAAAACGAGAACGATTAGAATGCCATTTGTATGGGCAACTGATTGCCATTTTACTTCGTTCTTCTACCATGTTTCAAATGCGACAATTGCTTCTTATGAAAAAGAAACGAGAACTGAGTGAATATAAGGCCATATATATGATTAAAGATTACTTTCTTCTTATTTTCCAAGCTATACAGAAAGACACCCAAGAGCTATCAAAGATTTTAATTCGCCTGTTCAACCTCCTACAGCAAAACGGGAGAAAATCTCATCGATATGAGAAGAAAACAGTCTTTGATATATTAGGTGTCATTTACAATTGTACCATGTTTGATAATCAAGCGGCTTAAATCAAAAAATTGAAACCCATTAGGGTTTATTTCGTATGCAAATCTTTAAATTCCCTACACGTAGCTTTTAAAAAAAAGAAACAACCTCTATTATAATTAACGTTTTATGGTCTTAGCTTGATAGCGATGTGGCGGTACCCCATTGCCATCAACCTAAGCTTTTGTGATACCCCCCATAACGAAATTTTCACCTTTTTACAATTATTTATGAGAATTCAGCTCATTTTTTCGTTTTGGGGAACAATCAATTTCTTAAGTTGATGGGTATGTGATAATGCTTCCATTTGAACAAATTTTCCTTTTCCATACCAATCACACATCTTTTGTAGAGTAATAGTATCAGCATATCCCAGTTTAAGAGGTTACTTACAAAATATTTAAAATTTTTCCGCGAGAATCCTCCGAAATGTAATACGGACTTTAAATATTTTCATTTATAATTCTTTATTTGTCTATACTTTTCATACCGCTGTTGTATAAGCTCTTCTGAGGATAATAGTATCAATTTTTTTAGAGATAATTCGATTACAGATTCAATCATTTTTGCCTGTGATTTTAAATCATTTTGTGCTCCACCTTTAATTTCAGGAATGATTTCATCAATAATTCCTAAATGTTTTAAATCTTTTGCTGAAATTTTCATATGTTCAGCAGCTTCTGGAGCATACTTAGCGTCCTTCCATAGGATAGATGCTGCTCCTTCTGGCGAAATCACCGAGTACCATGAATACTCTAACATATGGATATGGTTACCGACACTAATGCCAAGAGCTCCACCACTTGATGCCTCTCCAATTACAATACAAACAATTGGCACTTTAAGTGTAGTCATTTCAAATAGATTTCGAGCTATCGCTTCAGAAATTCCACGTTCTTCAGACCCTATCCCTGGATAGGCGCCTATTGTATCAATAAATGTAATAATAGGGCGATTAAATTTATCAGCTTGTTTCATAAGTCTTAGCGCTTTTCTATAACCTTCTGGATGTGCCATTCCAAAATTTCTTTCTATACTTTCCTTTGTATTTCTACCTCTTTGATGACCAATAACCGTAACGGGCATTCCTTTAAATTTTGCAATACCACCTATCATTGCTTTATCATCACCATATAATCGATCACCATGAAGTTCGAGAAAGTTTGTAAACAATAAAGGTATATAGTCCAATGTCGTGGGTCGGTTACGTAGCCTTGCAATTTGAACTCGTTGAAAAGGTGTAATATTAGAATAAATTTTATCTTGCATTTTATTTAAACGTTTTTCTAATTCATGAATTTCTGACGATAAATCTACATTATTTTCTTTCATAATTTTCTTTAATTCATCAAATTTCTCTTTTAATTCAATAATAGGACGTTCAAAATGCAAACTCATTTTATCCTCCAAATGTTATGACTTACCTCACTCTAATCAAAAGACTTAGAAATAGAATCAATAAATAATTCAAAACCATCCACAACTATTTTTTGTTCTGATTCTGATAAATTATTGAGAATACTTTGATAAAATGTAATGGATTGCTCTCTTAAGCAATTAACAGTTATGTGACCTTTTTCTGTGAGGTGCAGAAAAAGTTCTCTTCTATTTTTTTCATTTACTTCACGATAAACAAGCCCCTTTTTTACTAACTTATCTACCAATCTACTTACAGTTGAAGTCTCTAATCTAAGTTTATTGGATAGTTGCCAAACAGTTAATTTTTCCACCTCTAGTTCCTCTAACGCCATCATTTGAGAAGTTGGTAAAGGTTTTTCAAATGGTCCATTGGGCAAATTTTGAGATTCAAAAACCCCAGTTATTATAATCATTTTCTTAATATCCGTTCTTAGTTTTAAGGCATCTTCTCTTTTCAAATAGGTCACCCTCCTACAACTAATGTATCATACATCAATTGTATTATACATGAATATGTTTTTTTCACAAGCTTAACGTAAGCCAATATTACAACATGGACGAGATATTTCTTCTTGTTAAAATGGTATAAGTGGATTGTTTTCTACAAATGGCAGAACATCAATTATGTATCAGGGGCCTTTATGGGGTAGCACCACATCGCCATCAAGCTAAAATTTTATAGCACCCCCAGAACGAAATTTTGTACTATCTTGTAATAAAATGCTCATTTTTTCGTTTTGAGGTATTTGCGTTTCTTAGTCTGATAGTGATGGGGTGGGCCCCCACACAGTACGATTTTATTTCAAAAACACAACGATTTTACTACACACTTTTTATTTATCCCAAACTCTCATCTGCTAGTATTACTATTTTTCATTACTAATCTTGCCGTTTCACTCGGATGGCTAAGAGGAAAATGATGGCCATATGGAACAAAATCAACCTTACCAAGATACGATGGAGCAGAATAACCTCTGTCATAATCCCCCAAAATAATGTGAAGATTATACTTTGTTACTTCCTTGAAATCACCTTGATCTTTTTTCAGTAGTAAACTGTTAAGCTGAACCGTAGTATTTAAAATTCTAGGAGAAGTAAAACTGTTACTTACTTTTTCGATATAATGTTCAGGGATGCTCTCCATACTTTCAAACAAACCATTATTTAATAAATAACGCCCTATCAAATTAGGAGTTGCCAATTTTAATGTCCATTTGTTTATAAATTGGGGAACATTTAGCAATTTAGCATTTTTTTTAGCAACAGGTGGCTGAAGTAACGTAATTGAATACTTCTTATCTATGTACTCTTGTACCAATGCTTCCAGAAGAATAAATGCACCGAATGAATGGCCAATTAGATGTGCACCATTCGTAGCTTTCTCCAATAACTTTTTCACTACATTCAAATAGATAGCTAGAAGATTTTTCTCTTGTTTAAAAGGAGAACGTCCCAAACCTGGAAGATCCAAAATCCATACAGGTTGACCAGTTTTTTCATGAAGCTCTTGTGCTAAAGGAAATAAATCCTCTCCATCACTCAATAAACCATGTAATAAAATAAACGGTTTACCCTCTCCTTGTAATTGGTAAAGGGTATTGTTATCGCATAATGTTCGTTTAAATACATGATTATGCTGGCCATATTGATACATCATTCGATAATCCAGATCAGCTACTACGGCAGGGAAAAATTTCATTACACTCGTCTCCTTAAACCAATCTCCTCCCATAATTTTTTTCGCTGAAACATTTGAAAATTTTCGTTTTGTAATAAAATTCAGTCCATCAGAAGGAATTTTTGTTATTTTACTTACTCCACTATTCATAATTGCTTTCATAAGTGGCATTGGGACAGAGATTTTTGGTGCCCTCATATTCATACTTTCTGACATAATACTTAATAACTCAGCAATGTTCTGATCGTGCTGTTTGTCTTCAACAAGTGTATATGTTTGAATAGTCGGTTGCTCTAATCTGAAAACCTGCACAATAAACTTCGCAAGCTCATCGTTTGAAATAAGTGGTAACCTATATCCCTTACCTCCAGGAATCATTGGCATGAGCCCTCTTCGCATACTCATCACAAGCAAACCTAATCCTGCTATCTGCTCTGTACTCCCTGTTTTACTACTACCGACTACAGTTGGCGGATTAATTACAGAAAGCGGATAACCTACTGCTGATGCCTGCTGACGGATATAAAGATCTGCTAAAAATTTTGTTCTCTCATATGGATTTTTTATTTTCAAATAATTATTTCCTTCTTGAAACACATCAATTGCAATCTTGCTATTTTTATCATCAAAGGGACTCATATAACCTACAACATGAATAAATTGTTGCAAGCCCTTCAATTGATGAATACTTTTAGCTAATTCACTAATATGTTTTGCGCCATTTAAAAATACGGAAGCTGCCTCTTTACTTGTCGCTTGAATATCCATGGGGCCTCCTGCGTGAATAATCACATCCGTTTTCAATACCCTCTCCTTATCTTCAGCACTTAGACCTAAATCTTTTTTCGTCAAATCACCTTCAATAAAGTCCATAACTTCCTTTTTTAAGTTTCCTCTTTCTTGAAAAAGGCGTATTGCTTTACTTTTCGACCTTACTAAAAGAAGAATTTTAACATCCTCTTTGGCTAATTCTTTCACTAATTGCTTTCCAATAAAGCCTGTTCCACCAGTTAAAAATACTGTTCTCATATAAAATCCCCCTTTTAGTACTAATCAGTACTAATTTGATTTAAAAAAAATGCTTCTTTTATCGAAGCAATTTTAAAAAATGATCTGCTGTTTTCGTGATTACAGTTGCATCCTTCAATGTTTCTGAAATAAATAACGCTCCTTCAAGATTTGTAATAAAAAGTGATGCAACCTCATCAATATGAATCGTATTTCTAAATTCTCCATTCTCTACCCCTTGTTTAAGTAATAGAGAAACTTTCTTTTGTAATCCTGTAAAAAAAAGACCTATTTTTTCTTTTATTTGCGTGGCCTGTTTAGGACTTTGAATATAAAGAGTAATAAATGGACAGCTCCCCTTATACTCTCTCGACTGAACTCCTTGTGATAATTGCTTTAAAAACAGTTGGATACGATCTTCAACTAAAAATTGGTTCTGAGAAAGTACGTCATCAATTGCAGATTGATACATTTCAATCCAATAATCAACGACCCCTTCTAATAATACTTCCTTATTAGAAAAGTGATAATACACATTAGACTTTGAAACTTTGCTTACACGTACTAATTCATCCATACTTGTATAAGCAAACCCTTTTTCTAAAAATAATGTTGCAGCTACTTCAATCACACGTTTTTGATTCATTAATTTTACCTTTGTCATAACTAGAACTATATAGTACTAATTTAAATATTACAAGTATTTATGTTAATTTAGAAAAAAGTTTGTTTAAAAAAGTTCCACTAACATTGATTTTACTGCAAAAAAAATCTTATTTTGAATAAAGTTGAACTGAACCCCGAAATTGTTAATTCACTATCGTCTAATAGAGGTCACCATACATACCCATCAACTTAAGAAAAAGAAATGCCCCCTTATTCAAGTTGCCTAGCCAAAAAATCACGTTTTAATAGACTTCTTTAGCATGCCTATCTTTCTATAAATTACCAGATATGAAACAAGGATCGTTTCATATCTAGTAATTTACTTGATTAGCTTGATGGGTATGGAGTAGTGCCCCTATAAACAAAACCCTCCAGAAACATCTAAAATCTGCCCTGTTATCCAGCGGCTATCAGCAGAAGCAAGGAATGCTACTGCATCTGCAATATCTTCAACTTGCCCTATTCGTTCGAACACAGATGAATTCGTAGCAAAACTTCGTATTTCCGGATCATCTAGCAATTTTGCATTAATATCTGTCTTCGTATATCCAGGCATAATTGTATTCACTGTTATACCTCTTTCTCCGAGATGTTTAGCTAGAGGAAGTGTCATCGTATTTAATGCACCTTTACTTAAGCCGTATGCAATTGAGCCTGTAAAACCAAGTCGTACTTCAGCTGATGAAATGTTAATAATACGCCCCTCTGCTCGTAGTAACGGCAATGTTTGCTGAATTAAGAAGAACGGTGCCTTAATATTTACAGACATAATTTCATCAAAAACTTCTTCTGTCGTATTTTCAATCGTTCCTTGTGTACCTATCCCTGCATTGTTTACTAAAATATCAATCTCTGATGTACCAACCCTTACTTGTAATTCATTCTTCAATTGTTCTACTAGCTTCTTGACACCATCAATTGAATTGAGTTCTGCTTCAATTAAGAATGCTTTTCCTCCATTAGATTCAATCTCACTAATTGTTTCATCTGCAGCTGCCTTATTTCGTCCGTAGTGAATCACAACTAATGCACCGTCGTTTGCCAATCTCATCGCAATCGCACGACCAATACCGCGACTCGCCCCTGTTACTAACGCTACTTTCCCATCAAGATTCTTCATTTTTTCCATCCTTTCTAAATTTCCGTTTAAAAAATCCAACACTTATATTTTCATGCAAACACCGATAATTTTAAATATAGATTTATAAGTAATTCAGTTCGTTCACTTATGATATTATAGTTATAACTTACGTTTTACTTTAGAAAATAAAATAAGGAGGCTACACAATGCAAAACACAGTAAAACTGGATGAAATCGATCATAAGATTATGAACTTGTTGTATGAAAATGCGAGAATTTCTGTTTCAGAAATAGGACGAATTATATCCATGACGCAACCTGCTGTAAAAGAGCGTATTAATAAACTTGAAGATCAAGGAGTTATAGCGGCTTACCGAACGAAATTTGAGCCTTCCAAAATTAATAAAAACATTCAAGCATTCATCATGTTTAAAACGAGCCAATGCTCTGATTTCATCCAATATTGTAATGCCGCTCCTGAAGTAACTGATTTATATCGAATTAGCGGGGAATTTAATTATATGATGAAGGTCATGAGCGATTCGATGGATTCCCTCGCTGCGTTTTTAGACTCGTTAATGCAATTCGGATTATCATCTCCTTTAATTGTTTTAAAGAGTGAGTTCGAGGAGAAATTGTCATTCTAATAAAGGGATACGTATTATTATCCTCACTAACAGTAAAATTTTCTCTTTCTTGAGAAAAACCAACAAAATCAATGACTAGCAAACAAAAAAGAACATTGATTTTTCAATGTTCTTTTTATATCTCTACTTATTAATTCGATTGCTATTCGAAAAAAGCACCTTAATCCCTTACCCTTGATTCCTCTGCACCTCTCTAAACTCCTCCTTCACCTTCTCTAACAACCCTTCTTCCGTAATTAATCGATACGCCGTATTTGCTAATGCTTTTGCCGATGTAATTAATGCTTTATCTCCAAGTTCTGAACGTGCTGCTTCTCTAAATTCATTCGTATGTGCAATTAAGTCATCTGGTCCGATTTTAATGTACGGATGAATTGTCGGTACGACTTGACTTACGTTTCCTGCGTCGGTTGAACCGATCCCTACTCTTTCTTTACGATTTACCTCTTCACCTAATAGTTCTAATTCTTCCGCTACGATATCGTTATATGTTTTTGTTACGAGTAATTCATCGATTTCATTTTGGAATTGATGAATTTTTACTTTTGCACCTGTTGCTAACGCTGCTCCCTCAGCAATGTTTCTTACTTTTTCTGTTACTTCTGCACATCTTTTTCGCGTTGCTGCGCGGATGAAGAACCTTGCCGCGGCGTAGTCAGGAATAATGTTAGGTGCTTTTCCGCCTTCTGTAATAACGCCATGAATTTTCACGTCTGACGGAAGTTGTTGGCGAAGTGCGTTAATACTGTTATAAAGCTGAATAACCGCATCTAATGCATTAATCCCTTCTTCTGGTGAGGCTGCAGCGTGAGCTGTTTTTCCGTAAAAATGAAAATCAAGTGGATCGACTGCTAATGAAGGACTCGTTGTCGCTGTCTTTGCGCTCGGATGAATCATAAGCGCCGCATCAATGTCTTTAAATAAACCTGCCTTTACATAACTTGATTTCGCGCTACCATTTGGCCCGCCTTCTTCTGCTGGTGTACCAAACACGACAACTTCCCCGCCAATTTCTTCAAGCGTTTCTGATAATGCGATTGCTGCTGCAACGCTAATTGTGCCAATTAAATTGTGACCACACGCATGACCTAGTCCTGGTAAAGCGTCATACTCCGCTAAAAATGCAATGACTGGTCCTTGTTTTCCTGAACTTTTTCGCGCGATAAAACCTGTTTCATGTCCAGCTATATTGTGTTGCAGCTGAAATCCTGCACTACCTAGTAATAAGCTTAACGTTCTGGATGCGTAAAACTCTTGGTTTCCAATCTCCGGATTCGCATGAATATCATGACTTGTTTCTATGTACTTTTCCTTATTTCTTTCGATACTCTCTTCAATTGTTTTTCTTTGTGACGTTACTCCTGTCGCTCCCATTGTTCTTCCTCCTTTTATTTTCACGTAAAAAAGCCTCTTTCTAAAAGATAGAAAGAGGCTTCTGTATATACAATCAAAATGAGCTTCTTTCTTATCTTTCAAGTTACCTTGCTGGAATTGGCACAGTATTCATAACGAATCCGCTGCCGAGGTATCATAGGGCCAGTCCCTCCACCTCTCGTGATAAGAATTTTCATAAAATTATATTAAATTACATTCATTCTAAGTTCATTCCAAATAAAAGTCAAGGAATTCCTATCCGAATTTACCGAATATCTAAAAATCCTTTTAATACACCAATTGTTTCTGGCGCTTGCAGTCTGGCACATACGTACGGAAATTCTGTACTACCTTCAAACATCATTTGAGATGTAAGCGGTGCGCCTGCCCAGAAGATTTCATCATCAATTACGATAAACGGGAATGCTTTATTTTGTCTTTGTAACTTTACATTTTTCAGTGGAACTGGTCCATCACTATAAACTGTTATCTGTGCATTTGTACGCATTAACGCTTGCCATACTCGCTTATCCACTTGTTTTGTACTTGGAAGTGAAATAATAATTTTTCGTTTTGCGGCTAAAATATCTTTTAATAACCCTTTCGGCTCTTCAAGATTCATTTCCATAAACCAGCGTAAACGTTTCGAAATTTTCCGTTCCCACAATTGTCTTGATGTCGTGCGATCATACACATCTCCATGACGTTCTATATGAGCTGTTAATTGTGATAACGCTTGTTTTCTCGAAAGGTTTTTACGCATATAATGGCAATCTGATAATTGAATGAACTTCCCTCTCGCTCTTGTCACTGCTACATTGACGAGGCGATGGTTTTTGTGATCAAAGAATAATACGCCAGGTCGTTCTTGCGGATAACTGTCAACCGTATCAAAGATCATCATATCTCTTTCAGAACCTTGGAACTTATGAACTGTCGCCGCTAAAACTGGTATGTTTTGATATTTCGTTCTCTGCAACATTTCTCTAATACACGTTGATAAAAAGCGTGACTGCGCCCTGTAAGGTGTCACAACACCAATCGACTGAACACCGTCTAATAATCCGATTAACATCATTTGCATCGCTACTAAACCAGACATAATGTTAAAACGTGAACCAGAAGCCGCATCTTTTAACGAAAAAGCTCCCATTTGGCTCGTATCAAATAAAACACTCGCTTCATTTGCGAACGGCTGCAATTGCGCAAGTTCTTTACGCTCTGAAACAGACGGATGATCGTATACTCTATTTTTATAAATAAACGAATTCGTAAACTTCGATATATCCGCATGCATACGTCTTTGTTCCTGCAACATAAATAGGTTCGGATGTGCTTCTGATTTATTAACAGACTCAACAATCCCAGCATGGTAAAACATATCTTCCCCAAGCCATTTGCGAACAAGTTCATGGTTCGCCATCGCAATTGGAGGTAATTGTAAAAAGTCGCCACAAACAACGATACGTTTTCCAAGTGAAGCAGCTAATGCGATTTGCGGAACGAACGCCATACTCACTTCATCTACGACAACTAAATCAAATGTACGCTCATAAATTAGCGCATCAATTGCACATTTTGATAGAGTTGCACCAATTACTTTCGCATTTTCAATATATTCTTTTTCTACTTCTTTAATTTTCGCTTTTTGCTTTCGAAGATCACTTTCAATCTCTTGTATACGCTTCTTATCAGCAGAAGTCGCTTTATATGATAAAATCTTTTCACGAAGATCTTGTCGTGTTTCTTCTAAATAGAGTCTTTCTTCTCCCCAAGATCCGTTCGTCGTTTCAACTAGCTTCGACGTAAGTAATGTTTCATGATTTCGTATATGTTCATGTTGACTATAACCGTAACGAACAATTTCGCCAGGTGTCCATTTCTTTTTCTTCTCAATTTGTTTCGTTACTTCGCTCATTAATACGTCCACTGCCGCATTACTATGAGCTAACACAAGTACCGATTTTCCTTTTTGGTAATGAGCCGAAATAATACGTGATAAATTGTACGACTTCCCTGTTCCAGGCGGTCCCCATACGTACGTTGTCGGATTGTAAAACGAACGATATGCTAGTTCATTTTTCGGATTTTTCATCTTCTCAATATGCTTCGGACTGCTCGTCCCATCAACGAGACGCTTTATACGATTACGTTTTAGCTTATCTTTACGTGCTTCTTTCAATCGCTCTTGCAGTTGCTCTAAAAGTTGCCACGGTTCACTGTATAAAACCGCTTCTCTTATTTCACCTTGTATATAATCATTTAATTTCAATTCTATTTCTAATCCATGTACAGATAATACTTCTCCTGTCGCTTCCTCACCATCGAACTCAATTCGAATTGGTGAACCTTCAGGTAAACTTACTTCCGAAATAAGCTGAAATACATACACTGTATTCTCATAATCTGTATATAAAAAACGACCGTTCATGATAGAAATTTTACTACCACCTATCGTTTTCCAATGTTTAATTTCATATGCTAATGCATAATGCCACTCTTTCATCGTTTCCGATAATGAAGGAGTTTGAGTAGGTATATTCATCGTATAATCTCCTTCCTTCTCCCCAAACATACTTTCTCACTATACCATACAACACGCTTAAATTTGTAAGGTTTTTATCTTGCTTATTTTCTTAATTTTCAATAATATATTGTATATAATTTTCAGAAAGAAGGAATCTACATGCCAGTTAGAAGAATTGAACACGTAGGACTTATGGTTGCAAACTTAGAAACATCTATTACTTTTTATGAAAAAGTAGTTGGCTTACAGCTCATTAAGCGAATGGGACACCCAAACCCAGACTTAAAACTCGCTTTTTTAGGTGTAGAAGAATCGAAGGAAACGATACTTGAATTAATTGAAGGCTACAATTCTTCTCTTCCGGCAGAAGGAAAAGTACATCACATTTGCTTTAAGGTAGATTCATTAGAAGAAGAAATCACAAGACTAAAGAAACACACAGTAACCTTTTTACTAGGAGAAGAAGTCGAAACATTACCAGATGGAACACGTTACATATTCTTCGCTGGTCCTGATGGAGAGTGGATTGAGTTTTTTGAGACGGAGAGATAAAACAAACCTTTATTTTGCGGGATAGAAAAGGAGCCGGAATTACGGTCCTTGTTTTTAACCAGTAACAATGAAACATACCTCCAACCTAAGAATTTGCCAAGATTAAAAATACAATCATTTTGTTAGGAGGAGAGAATGGGAAATACAGTCTTTATTATTGTTTTTTGGATACTGATACTATTTCCAATCCTTTATGTAATCAAGATAAAGGATTGGAATATAAAAACAGCTGCCTTATTTGTTGGAAGGATTCTATTAAGTATTGTCTATTTTATAAATGGAATGGTATTAGGTCTGCAACGAAATTGGGTAGAACCTCCCTATGAAACAGAATGGGATTTCTTTGTAAAGTCTTTACTAAACGGAAAAACTGATGCACTTATACACTTGTTACTTCTAATTATTATCATTACTTTGGATCTATTCATTACATTTTATTATATCAATAAAAAGAAATAGGATATTCTCTCCTATTTCTTTTTTATGAGTAGCGCCATATCGTTATCAAACTAAGGTTTTATGTTGCCCCTAAACAATAATTTTTTACATTTTTACTCTGGAGATGTCAATTTTACTATATTTTGGGTATTTATTTTTACTAGCTTGATGGACATGGGGTTGATTTATTTTCTTAGGCTGATAGGCATGTGGTGCTATCCCATTGCTATTAAGCTAAGAATTTAATTGTAATAAGGTAATACTTAAGATACAAATAAAATATCTTTTCCATGTCGCACTGTTTTATTGAAGTCTATCCCGAGTTGTAGCTAGTTCAATGCGACTGTAAATTCGGAGTTCGGTGCGCCAGCAAATACAACCGTTCCATTCTCTGGTAGTTTCACTTTGTTATTATCACTAACGACGGTAAAATTGACGCATACTCCATTCTCATCATACACCGCGAATGAACTTCCTGATGGCAACTCCACATTCATCGTTTTCCCTGCTGCCTCTTGCGGGACCGTAAACCATTTCGCATGCCCATTTTTTTGCAATGTAACTTTTGATAATCGACCTGTATCAAGGGGTTTTACGTTAGATTCACTGACGTATAAAAAGCTGGACATCTCCATATATTCAGTACCATCCTCTGTATAGAAATGGGCTTCCTTTGTATCCCGCCCATTCATCACAGGAATTTGAATTTGATGCGTCGCCGTATTCGGACCTGTAATTTTTTTGCCGTCCCAATATCCATCCTTGATCGTAATTTGTGTGTTAAGAGGCATTAGTTGTCCTAGATAGTTCATAGAATTAAATTTTTCGTTAACGAGATAGAACTTGCCACCCTCGCGCTTCGCCCATGCAGCAGCTGTTTTCTTCGGTAACACATTGTTTTCTAATTTCTGGGCTAAATAGTGAGTCAGCACATTTTGCCCCAATCCCGGTGATAATTCATATGTGCTCTCTCTCAAATAAACTTTTCCATTCTTCTCTGTGACGAAGTTAAGCTTGGAAGTACCCTTCTCATTTATAAAGCTTCCATCCGCCGTATATACATATTTTTCTTCCGGTTTAGTTGGTAAAACCAGTTCTCCCTTCTTCGTAATTTCTATTTTGAAATGGCTATAGCTATTTCCATAAAATCCTGCTTTTTTTACCACGTCTTGAGGCACTTTAGCCTTGACGGGCTTTCCGAAGGATTTATCTGGCTTTATATCCTTAATTGTCCCTTTCTCTTTAAGCCTAGCTAGCAGTAATTTATTTGCCAACAGTTGATTTGTCATGCTGCTGCCGCCGGAGGACAATACAGCTGCTGCCATCTTCTGTTCTGGAAGCACGACCAATGTAGCATGTTGCAGTATCGTATCCCCACCCTTAGTCAACGCTTTTATCCCATATTCACTGAATGGGTATAGTTTCACACTATCCCAGCCAAGTCCATAGTTGAACACATTTCCGCTATCTCCCGGCCACATTCCTTTTTTATATTCTTCTTGTTCCATCGCCTTGACTGCTTTATTAGAGAGAATTTCTTTTCCCTGTCCCATAAATATTTGTGAGAATCGCACCACATCTTCTGCAGTAGAAGAGATTCCTCCCGTACCAATTAGATTCACCATTTCACTTGGTAGCTGTCCCTGGTATGTCGGAGAATACAGTCCAGCCCGCTTTTCGTCTTCCCATTTGTCTTGCGATGTTATCGTATGATTCAGTTTTAATGGCTCTGTAAACTTTTGATGTAGAAATTCAGTAAAACTCATACCGCTGACTCTTTCTACCAAGATCTCAGCCAGTGTAAAACCGTCATTACAGTATACTGAGAACGCACCAGGGTCTGCCTTCAAGTTTTGGTTGGACAATTGTTGCAATAATATATCATGGGCGTAAGCATCATTATCTTTAAATAAAAATGCATTATTGAACGTCGAACCTTGCAAACCCGAGGAGTGATTCAACAGCATACGCGGTGTAATACGCTTATATCGTTTATCTTTCATTTTAAAATCAGGAATATAGCGGGCAACAGGAGCATCCAAATCAACTTTTCCTTCGTCTACCAGTTTCATAACAGCCGCAGCTGTATATACTTTACTGGTTGAACCAATTCCGTATAGAGTATCTTTGGTTAGTGGCTCTTTCCCTTCTATGTCGTTCTTACCTGTCTGCCCCGACAAAATAAGTTTACCATTATCAATCAGCGCATACTGTACACTAGTCGTCTCATAGGACTTCGTGAGCAGTGCAGCGTTCTCTGCAGCAATCTTCTCCAAATCTTTGCTAGCAACTTCTTGGCTAGATACAACCGGAGTCTTACTGCTAGAAGACGCTATCGCTCCTGTTGGTAGACTCATCGTTAGAGCTAAGGTAGCGGCTAACACTCCAGATAATTTATTTTCCATAAGAAAAATTCCTCCTTAGATAAATGATCGATTTCATCTTTTATTTGTTCAATTACAAACATCACATAAACTACTATTCTGGCTTTATCCCTACTGTCTATATTCAACAAGTAAAATACTTTTAAAAAGACCAGTATTCTCGGCTCTACCCATACTGTTCAAATTGCCGTCAACATATGCCCCTCCAGCAAAAGTATCAAATCCTAGAATAACATCTGTATGTTCCCATATCGGGACACCGTTAGGAAATATAATTTCATAGATTCCTAGACCATATCCATTGATTCTTCCCTTTCCTGTAGGAACTGTAGTGAGTATTCTGTTCTTTCAGTAATTGCCACCAATAGAATGCTCTTATTACTAGTTTGTTTTTCGTATAAATGTATCCTATTTACCCTCCCTCTTTTACGCTTCTCTATATTTGTATCCTACACAATAAAAATTTCTTTTTTCTTATCCATTTCTTACAATTTCCTTACGTTCAAATCACTTCTATAATTAGATAGGTTTTATTTTAAAATCTCCAGGATAATAAGTGCATATATAATCCCACGATTTTATAGAAGATGGATTAATAACCTTTCATGCACATCTCTAATATTCCCTTAGATTCCACCCTCAACCTTTACCACAGTTCCAACTGGCATCAACACTTCTTCACATTCTTATAAGTGGAAGTCATTATTTCATATTCATCATTGTAAAAAGATAAAACGAGAACTGAAACACCCCCTAATATAATTGACGTTGTATGAGCTTTGATTGATAGCGACGGGGTACCGCCAGTATTTCGGAAAAAACCACACTAAGGGTATACAAGGTTTTATACAGTTTTTCAGTTAATCCAATAAGAGACAAGAACCCTAAAACCGCACCAGGATAGGAAAGTATAAAAAATGCATAGATCCATAGAACAAAAAAAAGACGATTCCCTTGTAAAATTAGGGAACCGTCTTTTTCTTCGCTATCGATAACAAAAATCAAGTACGTAATATTTTATTTGTCGATATTTTTTCAATCTTCATTATCGATTTCTATTGTACCCGTTCTAGCACTAACCTTTAAAATATTTAACAAATTATCAGGTGTCTTGATTTCTACTTCATATTCAAATTTTGATTGTGCTAAGTTATCATCTTCTAATTCGAATTCTTTTTTCACATTAATAATTTCTCCATTTGTATGAGCTAAAGAAATTTCACGAACTTGTTTCTCTGTGTAGTTTTCATTCTTTTTTGCATAATTGTAACCCATACCATAATATCCACCAACAATAGCAATACCACTTACTAAAATAGCAATTACACTTATAATTATTTTCTTTTTATGCTTTAACATTTTCATCCACTCCTTAATGATTACTCCTCTATTCCAAATCTTGCTTCAAGCGCATTTTCTGCTTGCTCTAATTGATCTTCCAGTATATCGTGTTCTTTTTCTTGCGTTTGATATTGTTCAACAGTTATCGTTCCAGCGTGATAATCTGCTTCTAGCTGATTATCAGATAGATCTATCTTGTCATCCAATTGGTCAATTTCTTTTTTTGTTGCCAAGTACATATTTAAGTTATCTTCTTTTGCTCCAACTGGTTTCGTGTTATTTGCCTTTTCTACAATAGATGTGACTTCGTTTTTGAAATCTTGTGTTTGCTTCGTATCATTCGTAGCAGGCTCTGTTTTGTTTGGTTCTTGTTGTAGTTGAGCAACTTCTTTTTGTAATTTATCATTTTCCACTTTCAGTTGTTGCACTTCTGTATTGTTAACAGCTTGAGTAGAACAAGCTGTTAACAATACACAAGATATCGCTCCAATCAGCATCCATTTTCGCATTCTGTTTTCCTCCCTTTACATGTGCACCTTATCCTTGCCTTTATATTACTGAACAAACATTAAAGGAAGATTAATGTATAAAAAAATAAAGTGAAGACTTTTACGGGTAGCCCGACTTCCCCTAACTCCCTCGCATTCGCCGAATTTTGAAGGAGGAGTCTTACTGCCCGTTAATGCTGGATAAAATGATATAATTAAATCGTTTCTAATCTTGCTTTAATGTTTTGGAATTATAGTGATACATATTAATAAGAAGAAAAGGAGAATGTTAATGCGAGTTCTTATTGTCGAAGATGAACAAGACTTACAAAATATATTGGTAAAACGATTAAATGCAGAACATTATAGTGTCGATGCATGTGGGAATGGAGAAGATGCCTTGGATTATATAAACATGGCTACCTACGATTTGATTGTGCTTGACATTATGATTCCAGGAATAGATGGTTTACAAGTATTACAAAGATTACGCGCGGACAATAATACAACTCCTGTCTTGCTTCTTACAGCTAAAGATACAATTGATGATCGTGTAACAGGACTCGACTTAGGTGCGGATGATTATTTAGTAAAGCCGTTTGCTTTTGACGAACTGTTAGCAAGAATTCGAGTGTTAATGCGAAGAAAAACAGGAAATACATCTAATGTGTTTGAAATCGCTGACCTAGTGGTAGATTGCAATATGCATAAAGTAACACGAGGAGACCAAGTTATCACTCTTTCCAGTAAGGAATTTGCTATTTTAGAATATATGATTCGTAATAAAGAAGTTGTGCTGACACGAGATAAAATTGAGCAACATGTGTGGAATTACGACTATGAAGGTGGCTCGAATATTATTGATGTTTACGTCCGCTATCTTCGCAAAAAAATTGATAGCCAGTTTGAAACGAAGTTAATTCATACAGTACGAGGAACTGGTTACGTATTGCGAGTAGAATCATGAAAAGACTATCAATAAAAATGAGAGTAACCCTGTGGTATACGGGGCTAATTGTAATTATTATGGCACTCGTGTTAGCTTTTATTTTAACTTCTTCAGATAAAGTTTTGCTTTTTAATATGAAAGATCAATTAAAGAGCACAGTAAAAGAAAGCATGGAAGATATCAAATATAAGCATGGGCAGTTAAAGATTGACGATGATTTTGAAACCTTAGAAGATGGCGTAAATATTAGTATTTATAGTAAACAAGGTGAGCTGTTAGTAGGACATAGTCCAACAAGCTTTAATAAAAAGATATCGCTTAAATCCGATGAAATACAAACCATTAAAGACGGCAATAAAGAATGGATAGTATATGATTTTCTCCATAATGCAGGCGGCGATGAGCAAGTCTGGGTTCGTGGAATAATGACTATGAACCAATTATCCTCAACGATGAATACGCTTATCGTGGTAACAATCATCTCATTCCCATTACTTATTCTTATTGCGGCATTCGGAGGATATTTTATCACGCAAAGGGCGTTTCGACCTGTGCAACAAATGAGTGATTCAGCTAGTAAAATTGGTGATGGTAAAGACCTTTCGAAGAGAATTAATTTACAAGGTTCACCGAAAGACGAAATGTATCATTTAGCACAAACCTTTGACAAAATGTTTGAGCGATTGGAGACATCATTTGAAAGTGAAAAACAATTTACATCTGACGTATCTCATGAATTAAGAACACCAACATCTGTTATTATTTCACAATGCGAATACGCTTTATCGCAGAAGAATAATCCGAAAGAAATGGAAGAATCGTTAGAAGTAATTTTAAAGCAATCACGTAAAATATCCACTCTAATCTCACAACTTTTATTATTAGCAAGAGCTGACCAAGGAAACCATAATACTTTCCAATTTGAATGTATCAATATGAGTGAATTAACGGAAATCGTCGTAGAAGAGCTCTCATTAATGGTACAAGAGGCTTCGATTGATATAACAATTAATATAGAGAAAGACCTATTTATTAAAGCCGATCAAACATTGATGATGCGTTTATTAATGAATTTACTAACGAATGCGATTGCTTATAGCAAAGCGAGTGGAACTGTGAATATGCAACTATTCCGTGATGAAACCAACATAATAGGTAAAGTCTCTGATAATGGTATAGGCATCAGCGAGCAACATATTACTAAAATATGGGACCGCTTCTATCGAGTTGACGCAGCACGAACATCTTCAAACATCGGAAACACAGGTTTAGGATTGTCTATGGTAAAATGGATTGTCGAACTACACGGAGGAGAAATTACAGTTGAAAGTGAATTAGGAGAAGGCAGTACTTTTACATTTAAACTACCAATTGAAAAACAAGCATAATTTATGCGCATCTGTCGCTTCAAAATAAAAATTGATATTTAAAGGCTCTCTACAATCCTTATGTAAAAATAACTGACGCATTTTAAACATCATCGATTTTATCATTTTGGACAACCTATTCTGTTAAATTGATATACATGCGAAAAAACTATCGAAATAAAACCCCAGAAATCCAACGGTCTCTGGGGCTCCATTATATATTTAGCTCTTTTTGCTTTTTGTTTTGTTTATGTCTATACAGCAATTTTCGACTTATTAGAGAAATCACTAATAAGGTCAGAATTAATAAGATAAGTTGCATAAATGATAAATCAAAATATTTAGCACCTGTAACGATTAAAAGTGTAGAAATCGTGCCTTTTACAACGAAAAAAATAATAACCCATAACCCGCCTTTTTTCCAGTTCATTTTATATTACCCTTTCCTACGTTTAAATTCTTAAAATATTTAATGATAGTTCGTAAATATGACAACTTAATAGAAATCTATTATATTAACAAAAAATTCATGTCTAATTAAATGCGACGATTCTATATTAAGTGAAAATGATATTCATTGTCAATTTTATTGATTATTTGAATACTTATTCTCAATCTCTTTCTACTTTGTTTCTTATAAGCAATACACTTTTATATTCAAACAAAAACACCTCCATTACATTTGCACACTTAGTATGCGAATGCAAGAGGTGTTTTTTTCATATACCATCAGGTAAGATTTCCTGCTTTGTTTATTTCTTGATACTTAGCTATTTTTTAGTACACGATAACTGGATCATAAGTGTTCAAACTATCATATACAGTTTTTGCAACATTAGGAAGAAGGTTCACACACCCACCTGATCCTCCTGTTAAATAAGCATTATTTGCCCAGTCTTTTCGCCAACCGGCATCGTGGAACCCTTGACCGCTATTTGTGAATGGGACCCAGTAATCTACTTTAACTGCATAATCAGCTTTACCTACTGCGCTGCCTCTGAGCGTGTATGGTGTTCGTTTATATAGGACGTACCAAACACCTGGTGATGTATCTTCACCCGTGCTATGTTTACCAGTTACTACATTTGTTGTAACAACTAATTTTCCATCTTTATAAATCCAAATTTGTTGCTCTGCAATTGAAACTTCTGCATATGTGTCTCCGATGCCATTATTCGATGTTGTTTTATAACCGATACCTTCCTTCTCCCAACCATTTCCATGAATATTAGAAGCAGAAAGCGATTTTTCGCCTTTCTCAAAGGCTTGTTGAACTTGTTTAGTTTCTTTTTCAACATCTAGTGCCCAGCCGTAGCCTTGCCCTTTTACTGATATGATTGAACCGGAATGCGTTTTAAATGAGAAATCTTTATTTAATGTTGATTTGGCATTATTAATTTCAATAATTTTCTTCTTAATGTCGCTCGCGTCAATTGTAACTTTCATATCCTTTGACATAGAGGCATTTTGAATTAAATCTTTCGCTTTTAAAGGATAAACTTCATTCTGCACTTTATACTCAACAGACTGCCCAAGAAGATTCTGTAGTGCTTTCTCCTCTTTTTTGACAATTGGATCGTCTTCTTTAATAGGTTTTATGTATGCAGACTTCAGGTGAATTTCGCTTTTATATTTTTGCTTATCGTAATCTTTTAGTAGACTAGTAACGTCATACTGTTTTCCTTCAACACTTTTCGAAATAACTATTTTTCCTTGTTCTAGCTTCGCCATAGCATCTTGAGGCGCTTTTAATTTTGCATTCATAGAGATGAGCGTTTCTTCTACAAGTTTTTTCATCGTTTCACTACGATACTGATCTGCCTTCTCTGGTAGTAATGAATAATTTTCTCCCTTTGAGGAAGGGAAAAATGTCCACTGACTTTTTAATAGTTTCTTAACTTGAGGCAAATCTTTTTCCGTAAGTTCCGTTTTTGTATCTTTTTCATCTAAAATTTGTTGTTGATCAACATAGACTTTGTTTGCTAGTCCAGATGTCTTTAATTTCTGTATTGCCTGATCAGCGCTCAGACCACCAACTTTTGTGTCATTAATTGTAACATTCGAATTGAAGTGAGTTGCCTGATAATAACTCATTCCCCCAATAAGAAGTGCAATTACACCAATACCCACTGCGATAAACTTCCAATTTGTATAACGTTTTTTTGATCTTACTCGTTTTTGATCAATTTCTTCAACTGATTCATTTGTTGTATTGTTGTTCATCAATCTTTCCCCCGTATGCATTAACGTCAAACGATTTTCAACTAAAATCATAGACTAGTGTACCTTATTTTTCCTAAAATTTCATTATTTCCGACCACATTTTATCGCAATTCATCGATTAAATTTAGATTTTTTAATGGTACGATGCATTGAACATCCCTTTACAAGTCATAAAGTGAAATTTCAATCAATCGTTATACATCAAGAAAATTAGCTAAATCTTATTCGGAAAATTTTTCCTCTTTACGTAAAATACGAATTATATTCTCCATTTTATGAACATCAACCCCTAATTTTGTCAAAAAAATAAACGATAGTCCTTCTACATTTTTGATAAAAGGACTATCGTTTTTTCAGTTAGAGTATTTGTATAATCGTTTAACTTTTTATTTCCTGAAGGTCTAACGTGATGAAGATGATGAAATTTCATCTCATAGCCTTTAAATGAAAAACATTATGTTTTTATGACAATCAAGTTTATTTTTATAAATTAAACCCTTAGCTTGATGCCTCCCATATATCCAGCAGCCTAAGATTAAGTAAGAGTCCATTCAACTAGATTTTTTCTAATATTTTTAGGTGCATCTTATTTCGCCTCGTCATATTTCACTAATTGAATTTAAAACACATCCGTATGCTATTTAGTAAAATTTACGATTCGAGACGTAATTATTGCAGTAATCAAGATAATAATAGCGGTTATCAAGCCAGATTCTCCAATCCAAATCTCAGTTTGATACCCTGTACTTGCACGTGTGAAAGGTCCTTGAATAATGGCATTCCAAGTAGCATGGATGATAACCGAAGGCCAAATGCTACCTGTGATAAGTCGTAAATAAGCTATAATATAACCGAATGGTACAATACAAAGATAGATACCAAGTACTGAAAGAACGACAGATGGTCCCGCTACATATAGACCAGCAATAACTATTGGAACATGCCACGTTGCCCAAATCAATCCACTAATAAGGATGGGCCGTGAAAACTCTGCATCGACTAGCCTTGTGAGCATATAACCTCGCCAACCCATTTCTTCTCCCAAAGCCGGGATTAAGCCAAGCAAACTTCCGAAAATGCCGCTCAATACTACTAGATAAATGAAGTTGAATGGTGCCGTTACATACTGAAGCCCAAGCATATTGTAGATCGGTTCTAAAATAAACATACCAACTTCGGGATACTGAAACCCCGCAATTCCGCTCAACCAGGCGATAGAATAAGTAATTCCACAAATAATCATAGGGATTAGCAGAGCAAACCCAATCCCCTTCCATATCTTTAAGTTACCGAGACTAAAAGATACATCTTTAAACCCTTCTTTCAGTATTATGCGAGTCAAAATAGAAGATAATGCTGGGGTAAACATATATACCACAATAAGCGGCATACTTTTCGTAATTATTACTACTACATTTAGGATAATAGAAGTAATGATTAAGATACTCAAAAAGAGTTGAAGTCCTATTTTAGCACGTTGGATTTTATCTTTATTGTGGAACGATTTTGCGTGTAATATCATTTTAATCCGCCCTTCCCCTTTCATTCACTTGTTTATCGAATTTACTTCTTGTCATTTCCACAGACACAACTTAGAATAAAAATGTTTTTGTATACAGATTCATTCATCTTTAAAATCCCTCCCCAATTTATAGTCTAGTCTTACTTACGACTCATCAATGTAATTATTATTTATAAGTTGTCATAACCGATAGTACAAAAGTGTAATGATTAGTCTATGACCTGTGTCAATTAACCTTATGACAATATGTAACTAGAAAATATGATATGGAATAGATAACAATTGAATTAAGGCAATTGATTCGTTCAAGTACAATGAATCAATCTTGCTTTACAAATAATTCAATTGAGGTGGAAAAAATGAATAAGAAAAGCATAATTGCAATGGTTAGTACAGCTTTATTAGTCACAGGATGTGTAGAAGTAGGAAAGGCTCAAACAGTAGCAGTCGAAAATTCAGGTCAATCAATACAAAAAAATATAGTTAAATCCATACAATCACAGGCTTACCCATTAAAAACGATAGAGCCGTCAAAATCATTTGAGGATTTAAAACCACTTAAGAAAATGATTGGGAGCGCGCAATATGTGGGATTAGGAGAGAATACTCATGGAAGCTCTGAAATTTTCACTATGAAATTTCGCCTTGTGAAATATTTGGTTACTGAGATGGGTTTTACAAATTTCGCAATGGAAGAAGATTGGGGAAACGGCTTAAAGCTAAATGAATATATCCAAACAGGAAAAGGAAACCCTAGGGAGTTTTTAAACTTGTTATATCCTACTGATGAAATTATAGCCATGATTGAGTGGATGAAAGATTATAATGCCGATCCATCCAATAAAAACAAGATCCAATTTATCGGGCTCGACTTAAAGGAATTGGACCAAGGTTGCTTTAATAAAGTAATTGATTATGTAAAGCTGCATCGACCAAATTTGCTGGCAGAAGTAGAAGAAAATTATAAAGAATTGTCGGCTTTTAATGGAAGTACACAGGAATATATGGACCTTGCTCCTGAAATAAAAGAAAAGTTCAAAGCAAACGCTGAGAGAGTAGCTCGATTACTAAAAGATGAGAATAAACAAGCCAACACAGAAATAGTTTCACCCGAGTACATCTGGGCGAAAGCAACGGCAAGTGCAATAGAGAAATTTACCACAATGCTAATTCCTAACGACTATCCAAGTATGTTAAAGCTACATGAGCAATACTTGGCCGATCATGCAATGTGGGCACAAGAAACATTTGGTGGTAAAACGATGGTATGGGGACACAATATTCATATTGCTAAAGGAATTATCGATGAGAAATTATACCCTTATGTTGCGGGGCAATTTTTGAAGGAACGTTTAGACAATAATTATGTCACAATTGGTAGTACAACTACGAAGGGGAATTTCACCTTATACAGCGAATATGATCCTTCTACTGGAGGTAAGATTACAACGCGTGCGATTCCACAAAATGTAAATAGTTTTAACTATACCCTCGGAAAAGTACCATATAACATGTTTTTATTGGATAACCGTCACCTTAAAGGACAAGCAGAGAAATGGGTTAAAGCCAAAAGACCATTACTAAGTATAGGGGGACAAATATTCCCAAACGAATCGACATACTTTGATAAATCATTGCTTGAGCAATTTGATATTATTTTTCACATTCGAAAAACAAGCCCATCTCATATTAAATAAAAGTACAAAACAATCCCGTTCTTGCAAATGCAAAAACGGGATTGTTTTGTGGAGGATTAATAAAATGAAACTTTATTCAGTAGGGGTTTTGTTCATCCCAACTGATTATCAGCCCTCACCAATCGGGCTTTTACGGACAGCCCGACCCCCACCTAACTTCTTTGCTTCCACCTGAATTTTGAGGTGGGGGTCTTACTGCCCGGCAAATAGCGGGATATAAGCATCTTTTTAACCAGCAGTAGGCTGCTCTCCCCTTTTTAGCATCATTTAGAAATGTCATATGACACTTTTACACTAGTGAGAATGACAAAAAAAGCAGTATGATTCGGTTATTACATAGATAGGAGCGATGAACTTTATGAAATCAAAATTCATCCAGAATGGTTATTTTTTATTGCTAACTTTCGTTACAGGATTGTTTTATTTTTGTTTTTATCTAATAGCTCTGCTATTTAGTTTCACCCTTTCATTTACTGTTGTTGGGATTCCATTAATTATGCGCGTACTACAGACTACCACACACTTTATCCAATTCGAGCGCATACAGACGAAAATTTATACAGATATTTCAACAGACTCTTACGATAGAAATATAACAATGGATACATCGAACTGGGCTCAGGTGAAATTAGTGCTTACAGATCGTTGTACTTGGTCTGCTGTCTATTGGTTAATGCAGAAATTTGTGATTGGCATTTTCAGTCTTATTAGTGCAATCATTTTTTATGTAATGCCACTTATGTTCCTGTTGGCACCACTACTGTATCGATACATCGATATGAATATTATATTCATACAGATAGATACGTTTGCCAAGTCACTCTTTGTAATGTTTATGGGTATAGTATTTACCGCCATAAGTATTAGAATAGTAGAAGGTTTGACACAGAAAATTGGGGGCTATACACGTAGTATGATTCAGCAACTAAATCAATAGAAGTTTGCAGTCTGTGAGTAGTATCGCAGTTTTAAATTAAAAAGTATAATAAGGCATGAAGGATTAATTTATACTATAGGAAGTAAAAAGGTAGGCTATTTAGGGGGTAAATGACTTGTTAGATATGGTTAAGTATTGGTTTTGGTACGATTGGATTATGTTAGGAGTCCGTATACTTGTTAGTGTCTCTATCGCCATAACCACATTAGATTTTCAGGATAGTTTAACATTGCCACTTTGGATTGTTATTTTTTGGGAGGTTGTTGCCTTCTCGATTCCATGGGTAGCCTTACTGTTCAATTACAAATATTACTTGTTCACAGAAATACTGCTATATGGTGGACTGTGTATATATTTAACCTCTTTATTTCCGGAAGCTAACGTTACATTTCTGATATCGGCTTTTCTAATTGCTGCGAATAGTAAGCATTTGTCCTATTATTGGACAGCTCCAACAACAGTTTTTATAACAACTGGAATTCTCTATGCGGTTGCGCCAAGTAATAGCTATTGGATTTTGGTTACCTACTATGGACTTGCTTATGTAATGGGCTTCGCTTTTCATTTATTAATCGTCAATCATAAACAAAATGAATCAATTCGTAAACAAAACGCGGTACTTGAGCAATATATGTCTCAGATTGAACGCATCACACTGGCGGAAGAACGGAACAGACTGTCGAGTGAGCTTCATGATACAGTTGGTCATGCTTATACTTCTATTATTATGGGGATGGAAACGTTGCGTACCGAACTTTCTACTGAAATGGGTATACAGAGGCTAGACTCTCTGCTTGAAATGGGACGGAAAAGTATCGAGGACGTGAGAGGTTACCTACATCAAATGGATTCTTCATGTCAATCGCCTTCCTTAATTCAATCTCTACAAAATCTTGGAGCCGAATTTCAGGAGCACGCTCAGGTAAATGTAAGTTTTAGGACATTCGGAGAGGAATATCGGCTGTCTCGGCAAGCGAAGATCGCATTCATTCGTTGCTTACAAGAGTCCCTTACGAATGCAGTACGTCATGGTCAGGGGACTGAAATTATAGTTTCATTGCAGTTTGACGAACAATATACGAGGTTAGAAGTTCAAGATAATGGAAAAGGAAATGTAGAATGGCAGGAAGGCTTTGGTATGAATGCGATGAAAGAACGGGCAATGAACTTGCAAGGTCAATTGTCTGTATATACAAAGCCAGAGGAAGGAATGCTTGTTACATGTACCATACCGCGACAAACTGAAATAAAAGATGGACTTATTCGTTTGTTAATTGTAGACGATCAACCATTTGTTCGGGAAAGTTTGAGGACACTACTCGATAGATATGAAGATTTAAATGTAGTCGGTTTAGCTGAGGATGGCAATGAAGCCATCGATTTGTGTGGGCGCCTTCAACCCCATGTTATACTTATGGATTTAGATATGCAGCACATGGATGGAGTCGAAGCAACCAAAAAAATCAAGCAACAATGGCCACATATCCGCGTATTGATTTTCACAACTTTTCAGGATACCGAACAGGCGTTGGAATCCCTTCGCAACGGTGCGGATGGTTTTTTACTCAAATCTATTGAAACATTGGAGCTAGCTAATACGATCCGACTTATTCACAAAGGTGGGACACTGATTGATCAGGGAATGTCTCACAAAATATTTGAGAAGTTTGATGAGCAAAAAGAGACACCACAATCAAAAGCAACCGCTTATGAGCTAACAGCTAGGGAGATAGAAATATTGCAGCTAGTGGCAAAGGGACTTCGATACACTACCATAGCATCAAGGTTATATTTATCGAATGGTACGGTCAGAAATTATGCTTCCACAGCTTATACAAAGCTAGGAGTCCGCAACAAAGAAGAAGCTGTTCAAAAGGCTCTAGAAATTGGAATTATTGAATAAGAAAAATGTTTTTTGTTTCTCTACAGCAAGGTAAAATGTAGTTACAAGATACAGTAAAGGATAAAGTGAAACTTTAATCAGTGGGAATTTTGTTCATCCCCCACTGATTATCAGCCCTCACCAATCGGGCTTTTACGGGCAGCCCGCCCCACCTCACTTCTTTGCTCTCGCTGAATTTTGAGGTGGGGGTCTCACTGTCCGTTAATGCGGGATAAACTTATGAATTTAATTGAATATCATTTTTGATAGGTAATTTTTTTGAAAAATTTAACCCTGTTTTAAAAAATTTAAATAGCGTTACTACATATTGAATGTAGCAACGCTATTGTTTTCTATATTAGAAATTAAACATCTTTATTATCGCTATACGGAAGACAGTTTCAGGTCTTTTCATGTGGGGATTCCTCTAAACCAGTCCCCCTAATTCACTTGTTGTCTCTGAAAATAGTCATTTAAAAATATAGTTGCTAATTTCATTTCACTCTTCCTTGCACCCAAGTGGCAATATCATTTATAACATACTCTGGGATATTAGCAGGACTATACTATTCATCCGATTGACTTAATTCTCCTTCTCCTTCTGTAAAGAAGTGATTTAACTTTTGATACAGTCAATAATCAATGTTATCTCTCTCTTTTAATTGTTATTTCCAAAAAGGATTATCTATCATTCTTTATAAATTGCAAAATTTAAGGTCAGAAAAGGATTTCTATTTTTTATAAACAGGTGGAATGCTTTGTGGAAAATTGAAAATATCTTCTGGATCGTATTTAGCTTTCACTTGAGTCAATCGTTTAAAGTTTTCACCATAATATAAATCCGACCAATCTTTCATTGAGAGGTCAGGTGTGTTAACATAGACACCTTTCGTAAAAGGAATTAACGCGTGACGAAAAGCTTCTACCCAACGAATCCCTTGTGCAGCTCCCTCAGGTTTGTCCCAAGTGGAAAATAACACCATATTCATTAGAGCTTTTCGATAAAAATAAGCAGTTGCTTCCTCGGGTACTGCAGAAACAGTCCCCCCTAAGCCCTGAAAAAATATAGAAACAGTAGAATTAGGTGGAGATTGACTCATAAAATGTTGAATTGTAGCAATACCTTCTTCAGGTAATAAAGAATCCATAAAAGGTGCTACGCTTTTAAATGGAAAAGGAGTTGTAAGCTGATGATTGGATATTAACGTTATAGCTTCTAAATAAGAGAGTTCTTTTATGTCTACCTTTATAGGTGATCCAATTTTGAGAAGTGGTTGTATCAATTTCTGTAAGTCTGTAACTGATCCATGAAAAATCCCATGCATCAACACAGGAGCTGTCTTTTCTGAAGACAATAATAATGTAGGAGTAAAGCGTTTATCAGAAGTAGGTAGAGTATACTTTTGCCATTCCTGTATAACGGCTTTTAAATCTTGATGCCTCCAACTAACTTCAACAAAACCAACAGTCTTAATTTCCTGAGTACGAAAGCGAAAAGATGTACAAATACCGAAACTTCCGCCTCCACCACGTAAAGCCCAAAATAGATCAGGATGCTCCTGATCATTAACCTGCAATACACAGCCGTTAGCATCAACCATTTCTATTTCTACGACATGATCAAGTAGTAGTCCTAATGGTCGAGAAAGAATACCTTGCCCACCACCTAGCGCTATTCCTGCGATAGCTGGTTTAGGACAGACCCCATTAGGAATAGCTAATCCCTCTTTCCCAAGAAGCTCAGCTAGATGGAGATTTTTACAACCAGCTCCTACTGTAACAGTTTTTGATGTTGGATCTATTTTTATTTGATTTATCTCACTGACATCAATTACAATACCACCATCTAAAACTGACAAGCCTTCATAATTGTGCCCTCCTGAACGTACTCGGATAGGTACGTTATTATGTAACGACCATCGTACTGCATTCACAACGTCTTGAGTATTTTGTGCAAAGACAATAACAAAAGGGAATCTATTAAAAAATGTGTTGAACGCCTGACGTGCTGAATCATATTGCGCTTCACCAGGCGATACAATACGTCCTGTTAAACTTATATTTTCATCATAGAGCATATAGAAACCTCTCTCTCCGTACAAAAATTTTTAATGCTATCATGCTAATAATATGTATGTAAAAAAAAGTAAGAACCGCCAATTATATTGGTGATTCTTACTTTTTTTCATAAAATTAAACAAATCCGTGCAGCTTTTAAATCGACAAATGCCGTTTTTGAGCCTTTATTTTTACTATATGGCGTAGTGACGCATACCTATCAACCTTGCTTGATGGTGATAGGACACGGCAACAATCCTTTCTCTTTCGGGCTACTCATTATAAATAATAGATTTTCAGGGTGAAACTTTAACTTATGAGATTATAGCATTACAAGCTTTAAAGAAAACTCATACAAATTAATCCTATTAAATAAAACTTGCCAATGGCCCCTAAAAGTAGTAATCGTTGCCGCGCCCCTTCTTAGATAAAAGATAAATTTTTAATTTAAAATCTAAAATAAATAGTTTATGGACTGTAGTGCTAGTCCACCTATTATTTCTAAATTTCTTGTACCCATTCAAAATAATCAATAAAACGAGGTCCGATTATGTCTATACTTCGTATAAATAACATCATTACATTAATCTTTTTTCGGGAGTACAATCCCTTTATATAATTGAACTGTAATCAAGTAATAAATCGAGTAAATTACTACAAAAATAACAAGTGGTAACCAAATACGAAAGTACGGATCGATTAAAAGCGATCCAAACATGTTCATACCAACTAATATGTGAGTAATCCCCACAATTGCTGGGAATAAGAATATGAAGAATAACTCTTTATAGATTGATTTTGTTAATAATTCTCGGCGAACACCAATTTTACGAAGCATTTGATAACGTGCTACATCTTTTGATGCTCCCGACAGAACTTTAAACATTAAGCAACTTGCCATCATTGCTAAAAATGCAACTCCAACGAAAAAGCCCATAAACATTAGTCCGCTGGAAAAATCATGACTCGTAATATATTTTTGATACTTACTATCCAATTCTTCCGCTTTCACATTTTTATATTTTGCTATCTGTAATTCATCAAGTTTTTTCCATTCTTTTATGTATGATCCAAAATCATCTGTTTTCCCTATGAATACAGTACTTTCTTTACCCTTCAACCCATCGTATATGTTTTGTTCTACAATTTTGATTTCATAATCAGGATACATATAATTTGGCTGGATCGTTCTGAAAGCCTGAATCCATTGTTTTGTGTCGATCTCTCCTTTAACCCATTTTATTGAAAATGCACCAATTGGTACTTCCTCTGAAACTTTCTCTATTTTCATACCTTGCAAGAAAGGACGATTTTTTTCTACATCTTCTTTAAGATAATAAACATACCTATCATCAACTTTGTAATGGTATTCAAATTTTTCTTGAAATAAGATACCACCCAAAATTGTCTTTTCTTCCGCAGTTGGATTATGAATGACTGAATCGTAAATTCGCATTTGATCTGTCATGTTTATAATGTTGTTTTTAAATGCCATACCACAAGCAATTCCACCAGCACCAAGAGCCACTAAAATTGCTACTGTTGCAAGCACATTTGTTAGACTATTAATGCGGAAATTTAATTGTGCAAAAGTAAAAGCATTGAGGCCTTTTTCACTACGTTTTTTATTACTCTTTAGCTTGTTAATCATAACTGGAAGAAGGGATCCAAATATAAGGTAAGTACCAACGGTTGCTGAGATTAATCCGACGGCCATTAATCCCAAAGCAATTAGCGGATTTGCATATGACATATAGATCAGTGATGCATAACCAATACCTAATAAAAGAATACCAAGGAATGCAATTACAACTGTCATTTTTCCTTTTATGGCAACACGTTCTGTTTGTGCATCTGCATGTACAAGTTGCAGTACAGAAATACGCGATAATTTAATACTATTCATAATTGCAGATAATACAAATAGTGCAAAGAAGAAGACGCAAGTAATAGCTATTGATGGCAGATAAAATGCTTTATAACCTTTACCAGCAAACTCGAGTTGTTTCATTAATAGCTGACCGATACCTTCTGCAAGTCCTACACCAATTGTAATTCCAATCAAAAGAGAGGTGGCACCTAATATGATTGTTTCAATGAACATAAGTAAGGTAACTTTATGCTTTTTTGCTCCTAACATCATATACATACCAAATTCTTTTTGACGAAGAGCTGATAAGAAAGAGTTTGCATATAAAATATAGAAAAATGTGATAATCGCTAACAAAACGGAACCAATTTTAAAGACAGCCACAATATCCCTAATAGAAGAGTTAGATTCAAGGAACGTTTTATTGGATGCTAGCGTTTGAAACATATAAAAAGTTGAAATAGAGACAATAAGACCAACAAGTAAAACAATGTAATCTTGCAACTTACTTTTTAGGCCTGACATAGAAAGCTTAAATAACATGATTGAACTTCCTTCCTTACGCTTTTTCTGTGCCTAAGTTTGCAAGCACATCTAAAATTTCTTTATAGAATTCTTCACGGGTACTACCGCGATGAATTTCTTTATATAACTCACCATCTTGAATGAATAAAATACGTTGACAGTAACTTGCGCTGTAAGGATCATGCGTAACCATCATAATGGATACACCTTGCTCTTTATTTAAGCTTGTCATGGCATTAAGTAAACTCGTTGCATTTTTAGAATCTAGGGCTCCAGTCGGCTCGTCTCCCAAAATAATTGCTGGTTCATGAACTAACGCACGTGCTGCTGCGGAACGTTGCTTTTGTCCACCAGATACTTCAGAAGGATATTTTTGAAGTATAGCTGTAATGCCTAACATATCAGCTACTTTTTCTACTTTCTTTCCAATATTACGAGATGAAACACCTTGAAGTGAAAGTGGGAGTGCGATATTTTCATAGATAGATAAATTCTCCAATAAGTTAAAGTCTTGGAAAATGAATCCTAACTTTTGTGAACGAAAATCAGAAAGTTCACCCTGCTTCATCCTCGTAATATCCGTTCCTGCAATTTCAACAACGCCGCCTGTCGCTTTATCTAACGTTGAAATTACATTTAATAATGTTGTTTTACCAGAACCAGAAGGCCCCATAATACCGACAAACTCCCCCTCTTGAATTGAGAATGATACACCTTTTAATGCATGTGATTGATTCTCACCTTTTTTACCGTACAATTTTTGAATGTTTTTTACATCTACAACTGGCTTTATCATTTATATCCTCCTACATTTTTTATTTCATTACAATAAGCTACTACGTTTGTTTACTACTAATAAAATAGTCATATTGCATTCACCCTAAAGCTACAATGAAGTCTTTCCTTTTTTCTTCTTTGCTCACCTCATCACTTTGAATACACCCATGATAAACTATAAAAATTAGGAAACACCCTGTAAAATCCTTAAGAATTCTTAAGTTTTATAAAAAAAGCTTATGGAACCTGTAATTCCATAAGCCGTTCTATTTGATTGGATGTTCAACAATAAAGGACATCCAGCCATCTTTATATTCTGCATGTATATTACCATCATGAAGTTCAACAATTCTTTTTGAGATAGCAAGTCCCAGTCCATTTCCTTGATTATTTTTTCTTGCCTTATCACCCCTGAAAAACCTTTCAAACAATTTATTTGGATCGCTAACAGGCGATCTCTCGACTTTATTTGATACTTTTAAAATTGCTTTGTTATCCATTAATTCAAGACATATGAATAATTGGGATGGTTTCATGCTGTACTTTATCGCATTCATAAACAGATTTTCATATACACGTACCATTTTTTCTGCATCTATGAAGATAGGTATTATTTCTTGTGTAATTGATTTTTGAACGATTAAACTTTCCTTTTCAAATATAGGAATGTATTCTCCAACTATTTGCTCCAACAGACCTGATAAATCAACTTCATTAAGATTTAACTTAGCATCTATGCCTGATAAACGAGTATATTCAAACAGCTCATCAATTAAATATTTCAGTCTCTGTGACTTTGAATAAGTGGTTTCAAGGTATTCCTGTAATTGTGTGTTATTGTTGTATTGCCCTCTTTTTAATAAATCTAAATAACCAATAATAGATGTCAACGGTGTGCGTAAGTCATGAGATACGTTAGTTATGAGCTCATTTTTTGTACGTTCTAATCGTCTTTCTTGTTCAAATGTATTTTCCAATTCCTTAGACATATAGTTGATATTTTTAGCAAGTTGGGTCAATTCGTCCTTCCCCTTAATCCCAATTGTTAGACCTAGTTTTCCATTGGCAATATCATTCACGTTATCAGAAATAAGCTTCAAATATACTATTTTCTTTCGAACCAATATCAAAAAAAGTATAATAAAGGTAAAGATTGCGAACGCGAATAAGAACAACATTGCGACATTGAATTCAAACATACCAAATTCTTCGTGTTTTATAAATAATGGATCTATGACGTATGCCAAAATGAGGATTGTTAAACCAAATGAAATAAAAAAACTAATTGCAACAGCACCAAGAAGTTTTATAATGATCTTATTTCTGAAACTAACATTCTTCATATTTTATACCCAATTCCCCAAACAGTTTTAATGTAAATGGGATGTTTAGAATCCTCTTCAATTTTGTCTCTTATTTTTGTAATATGCACCATGACGGTATTGTCTGATTTATAAAAAACCTCTTTCCAAACTGCTTCATATATTTTTGCTACACTCAGGACAATCCCTTTATTGCGGGCAAGTAGTTCGAGAATAGCAAACTCTTTTGGAGTTAACCTTGTTTCTTTTCCTCTTACCCATACTTGACGTGTATCTGTATTTACGGTTAAGTCACCAATTTCTAGAATGCTTTTATTATGTTCTACGGACGTATTGTATTTTTTAAATCTTCTTAATTGGGATTTCACTCTAGCGATTAATTCTAATGGGTTAAACGGTTTTGATAAATAATCGTCTGCACCAGAGGCTAGGCCCTGAATTTTGTCTATATCCTCAGATTTTGCAGATAGCATAATGATAGGCATATTGCGATCTTCCCTAATTTTCATACATGCTTCAATGCCATCCATATTCGGCATCATAATATCTAAAATAACCAAATCAAATTCCTTTTCTTCTAACAGTTGTAAAGCTTGTATAGCATCTTCTGCCTTTTGAGTTTTTAGGCCTTCATTTTCTAGATATACAGAGATAAGATTTCTAATCTCTTTATCATCATCAACAATAAGAATTTTTGACTCCATATTATTCCTCCACATTAAATGCAATAAGTATACAATAAAGCATATATTTGTTGTTACTTAATTAATAAACTTACTAGAGATAGTTTCTATCTTTTTTTCTTTAATTAAGACGATTCTTTGTAAAATACACAAAAAGACCGTCACAGTATTGTGACGGAAAAACAGGAAAATTTCAATAACTAATACTATTATTATTTATTTTTAGCTTTTAAGACACCCAGCGCTATTTTGGTTGCTTCTGCAATAAGCTTATCATCGTATTTAGCATCCTCTTTATCATGATTAGAAAGTATCGCAAGAACAATTGGCTTTTTATTTGGTGGCCAAATAATTGCGATATCATTTCTGGTTCCATAAGATCCCGAGCCCGTCTTATCAGCTACTTCCCATCCTCCTGGAACTCCAGCACGAATTAAGTTGTCTCCGGTAGTATTCCTTTTCATCCAATCTATTAATAAATCCCGTTTCTCAGTTGAAAGTACATCTCCTAACGCAAAAGCCTGAAGACTAGTAGCTAATGCCTTTGGGGTACTAGTATCATGTACGTCTCCTGGATGCACTTCGTTTAACTCTGGTTCAAAACGTTCAGGATTTGTAACGGTATCTCCTATTTCTCTCAGTGATTTTTTGAATTCGCTAGGTCCACCTAATTGTTTAAGAATAAGATTTTGTGCAGTATTATCACTATATCGAAGGGAAGCATCTGCAAGCTCTTTCAGAGTCATCCCCCTATCAACATACTTTTCTGTAATTGGATTGTAATTAACAAGATCTTCACGAGTATACAAAACTCTTTGATTTAGATCTTCTATTGATTTCTTTTGTAAAAGTACTCCCACAGCTAAAGCTTTGTGGGTAGATGCGTATGCAAACCGTTTATCTGATTGATACGTAACGGTTTGATTCGTATCAGTGTCCAATGCATAAATACCAAGTTTAGCATCAAATTCTTTTTCAAGTTTAGCAAAAGAATCATTACCAGTAGTTTCTTGTTTGATTTGATTTGTTTGTTTCGTTTGTTTAAGTGATTCAGATTGAGTATTACCATCGGAACAGCCTATAAGCGTTGCACATGAAAGAAATACTACAGGTACCATCTTTTTGTAATGTAAAATGTTAAAAAACTTGTTTAAGACTATCATACATTTTCAACCTCTTTCAAGAATATATAGTTTTTCTAGGTGTTATACATACCGACACAATGAAAAAGTCTATCGGATATCACTCTTCTTGCATCTCACTTTTCATAAAGTGAAATGCAAGAAGCCCTCACCAATCGGGCTTTTACGGGTAAATAGCGGGATAAAATGAGCGAATTATCATGAACACCTGTTTTATACGTATACTTAATAGACAACTTAAGTAACAAGTTTGTTCCATTTTTATCAGTAGTCGTATCTAGAAACCTAAAAAAGTCCATTTAGAAGATCTAAATGGACTTTTTTACTCATATAATCCTATCTATAGTTAAACGAATAAGATTAAATAAATTTAAATTTTCTTGCTTTATCTACTAAACTGTTTAGGCATTTCTTTAACGTGCTTATCATCATCACGCCAATCATAGGTTTCTTTCTGTGAAATATCTAAAGTTTGATCTCCAATTCTAACAATATTCTTATTTACCCATTCAATATATGGATCGGTATCTGGATAATTCCAATATATATTTTTCTCTGAATCTGTATCAAGGTTAACTAATTCACCCCTAACAGCATCCGCACTTAATGATCCTGCATTATGAAAATAAGTCTTGATGAGATATTTTCCATCTGGAGATTTCACTGTTCGAATTAATTCCCCTTTTGGAACACCTTGCAAACTAAAAAATTTCCAATATCCAAACCCAATTATAATTACTAACATAGTAATTATAGTTAGTAATACTTTTCTTTTTGTTTTTTTAATTTCACCTTTTGTATTTATAATACTCATTCAACTCCATTCCATAGAACTAATACCATATTATACCATTAAATAAATGGTATAATATATCAAAAATAAAAATCCTCCCGTAATAGTATTATAAAAAGGGCATGTGATGGTCTCCCTATTTATAAAGTGAAACTTTAATCCCACTCACCAATCGGGCTACCCGTTAATGCGGGATAAACATGAAAATTCCCCTTTAAGAAAAATATAAAAAATCAGACAGTATACTTGAATTGCTCTTCGCAAGAGAATATACTAATAAAGCAGGCTATGATGTTCCTTCCTTCTAACTTCTTTGACCAAATAGGGATGTTACTTTCCTGCTAAACACATAGGCTATGACAATTCTTCCTTCTTTGTAGAAATTTCAAATTGTTTTAGAGTTGTCAATTTCCTATGAAAATAATTAGACTATAAAACCTCTTTCTTCTTTGGGATTGAATAAACTTTAGTTTATCAACCATTGATGTAGAGGTTTTCTTTTCTTAATTAACAAATTACCACTTAACAACTAAATGTTATACCCCTAATTTTCCACTAAAAAATAGCTATGTACCCTCAGTGCATTTCTCTATAATTAGTGTGTTTATGCATGTAAAAATAAAAATCTACCACTGAAAGGAGGACAGTCAGACTATTCCCCTCTTTTATAAGGAGTGAATAGCTGGCGTTCTCATGAAAAATTCTATTTACATAAGAAGAAGTTTGAAAGTAATTATAAAAAGAGAAGAAAATAAACTACCGAACATTTATTTAGCCACTGTTTTAAAAAACTTGGAAAGTTTAGGATTTACTTTTTCCGAGCCTTTAATAGAAGAGTTGCAAACACTTTCGGTTGATACATTCACATCGTTTTACAAAGAGTTGGTAAAACATTTAAAAGAAATGGTTGGTGCACATATTCAGTTTGCTCCTATGTATCCAAACTTTCCGCAACAAATGATGGATTTAAGTGACGCTGATTTATACATTAATGCTATTATTCATTATGTGACGTTGCGCCTACCTGTATCAAAAGTAGAAGAACGACTTCCTCTTTTAGATAGCGTTGATTTGAAAGTTATTAACTTAGGAAGTGAAGAAGATTTCAATCAAATGATTTCTCAATTGATTAGTGCAAACAGCTCTATTTCCTCAACTGATAAGACAGATGTAGAATGGGCTATTACACACACTGAAGATGTTTCCTGTTTTCTACCTAATGTAATTCCTCATAAGGAAAATATGTCTTTTATAATTGGAGTTTTATTAATAAACAGAAAAATATCAGCCGATGCTGCTGCAAAGTATTTTAAAACAGCAACTGATGTTCTTCGCCTTGCAGTTGCTTTATCTGAAGGCGATGTGAGTTTAGCATCTTCCGTTCGATTCAAGAAGTTTAACCGAGCAGAAAGACGCTTCCTTTTAGGATTGTTAGAGCAATGCGGAAACATTACCGAAGATATGCTTCGATACAAAAAACGTTGGATTCGTCTAGGTGAAATTCTTCATCCAGCAGAATATCATACTCGTTTCCCAAAAACCCACCGAGCATTTGAGATTCTTCGCAACAACATTAAAGTTGAAACATTTAATGGAAAAATAGAAGCAGCTTTGTTGAATCGTGATATCATGACAGCGAAAAATCTTTTAAAAACTCGCCCTGGGGAATTTGCCAGACGCTTGGATCATTTAATCCGTTTATGTAGTGATAAGTCAACAGATGTTTTCCATATTCTCGAAGAGTTTCTAAGTATAATAGGAGACGTTTCTACTCCTGTATTACTTCAACTCACAGCTCATTTTAAGCATCGAAATGATAAAAATGAATTTCGTACCTTTTTTCCAAAGGGAAATGTAGCAAAAGCTATAGGTATTGAAAATACACTTCCATTTATCTCAGAGGATATTTGTTTAATGATTGTAAAAATGTGTGAAGATACTTTAAAAAATCGCTTCGCAAAACTTCCAAGTCTCGGAAAAGTATTTTTGGATGAACAGTTAAAAAATCACTTAGTTCCCTTCTCTCAACGTTCAGCCAGCAAAGCGCTTCGCACATTATCTCGAGGAAGTAAAGTAGATTTGCCAGAAGGAGATACGATTCGTTTTTTCCTATGGTGGAAAGAAGGCTATGTGAATGGACAACATACAGGACGCGTTGACATTGATTTGTCTGCTGCAATGTACGACGAAGATTGGCAATACAAAGAACATGTATCCTTCACGAACTTACGTTCAAAAAATTTCAAAGCCTACCATAGCGGAGACATTACTTCTGCACCAAAGGGGGCATCTGAATTCATTGATTTCGATATTCCGTCTGTGCTGAAATATGGTGGACGCTATGTAGTCATGACTTTGCTTTCTTACACAGACCAACCATATAAAGATTTACCAGAATGCTTTACTGGTTGGATGGTTCGTCAATATCCTGGTTCAGGTGAAATATTTGAACCTTCTACTGTTCAAGATAAAGTGGATATTACTGCCGACACCCAAATCTCTATTCCAGTTATCTTAGACTTAAAGGAACGAAAATTGATTTGGACAGATTTATCTCTTACAAGAGATCTAACTTATGATAATACCATCGAGGCGAATCAAAAAGGTATGATACTAGTTGGAAAGGCTTTAACTAATTTAGTTAAACCGAATTTATATGACTTGTTCCGATTACATATTGAAGCTAGAGGTGAACTCGTTCAAGACATCGAAGAAGCAGAAACTATTTTCTCTTTGGATAAAGGGATTACTCCTTTCGATATTGAAAAAATAATATCTGATTTTATAGCTGACCCACAAGGCTAACTACATTACAAACATTGATAATGTGTGGAAAATATCCATGTATAATGTCTATGTGAAACAGGACCTGATAGATGCATATCAGGTCCTGTTTTTTATTTAGTAGATACTAAATAGTCCGGTTAATCATTATTCAGCTAAATACACGATACTAATAAAGTGAAATTTATTCGAAAGAAGTTCATTAGTTAATACGTATCTAATTAAGAAACATTCATATACCAGCCCAAACATCTTTTCCATATCGCCCTTCATCTTGCACACGATCCAACCAATTCCTTGCTTCTTGTTCACTGACTTCATGAATTTCTTGATATGCTTGACAAAGGGTATCTTCTACATCCGGAGCCATTTTACTGCCATCACCACATATATAAAGATGAGCTCCATTATCTAATAACGAAATTAAATTGATACTATCTTGTTTTATTAAATGCTGTACATATGTTTTGGGATGTCCCTCTAGACGAGAAAAAGCTGTGTGTAAAGAGATTAATCCATCTCTTTCATCATTTTCTAGCTCTGTACGATAGAGATAATCTTTTTCAGGATGACGACAACCAAAATATAGATGCGCTTGTCCTAAATTAATACCTTTTTGCTTTTGAACACGACGCGCTTGCAAGAATCCACGGAATGGTGCAACTCCAGTACCTGGCCCAACCATAATAATTGGTGTTTCTGGATCTTTAGGTAATTCAAAGTTTGATTGTGGCGTTCGAATGAAACAAATAATCTCATCTTTATTATGACGCTGAGCTAAATAATTAGAAGCGACTCCTTCATATGTCCCTTCTCCACTCCATGCAGGCGCATTAACAACACCGACCGTAATGCTCAGACGATTCTGTGCAACAAGTGGAGAGCTTGAAATAGAATAGTAACGCGGTTTGAGCGCAGGAAGCAGTTCTAAAAAGCGTTCAAATCGGATTTCACAAGCCTTATACTTTTCAAGAAGATCCAACATTGAAATACGTTTCTTTAGTATTTGTTCATGATAGACCCCTTCTTCTAATAATGCTTCCAATTCTTTTTTATGAGGAGGGCATGCTGTGAATGTTACCATTTCCCGTATTTGTGCACGAGTGGCTGCTTCTTGAACTTCGACACTATAACTAAGAAGGTCCAATAAACTAACAGGACTGTCTAAAGGTATGTGATTTATACTTCGTCCACTTGCACTCAGTATGACTTGATCCTTTCCGTTTAATCCAAAGCGTTTTAAAATTCGATTAACATTCTTCTCGCTATTAATTGGCAGCACTCCAAGGTGGTCTCCTTCTTGATATGTAGCGCCTTCTGGCAAGGATACCTCGATATGTCGTGTACTTCTATCGCTGCTGGATGATTGGAGTTCACGATTTTCTAGTATAGTTGCATAAACTGCTTCATATGTTCGTGCAAGAGGAGATCCTCCAAGACGACTGACAAATTGCAGACTCAAAGTACTACGCTCTTTCTCCATATTTTTGTTAAATTCCAATCCAAATGCCTTCATCGCATCAGACCACATGCCTTGTTTCCATTGCTCGAGCTGTTCCTCAAAATCACCACTTGCATCTGCTTCTCCGCGTTTAGAAAACCTTGTTGCTCCTTTTTGAGCCATCTGCTCATCAATGTATCTTGGAATCCGTTGATAGGTACTAGCCCAATTATGATCTCCACAACCAAAAACTGCGTATTGAACACCTTTTAGCTCATCTGGTTTTAGTTCCTCCAACCATTGCACAAACTGTCCTGCATTACTTGGCGGTTTTCCATTATAAGAAGAAGTTACAATAAGAACCGCTCCTTCTTTCGGTAGACTTCCAATTCGATCGTTAAGAGCTACCACTTCCGTTTGAACCCCTTCTAAACTAGCTGTATCTGCTAATTCTCTTGCAATACCTTCTGCTACACCTGTATCCGAGCCGTACAGAACAAGAAGTGAAAGATTATCAGCCCCAATAATAGAAGGTGTCTTCTGAACGTGCTGCTTAATTTCATGGTTTTTCAGCTTGTCCTCTGTAGGTGCAAGAACAGTAGGATGACTAATAGTTTGTTTTCGGGGTAGAATCCTAATCTTAAAATCACCGGGCTTTAGCGTTAATGTTTGTTTTACGTCCAGCTGATAGTTTTGATAATCGATTAATTCAAAATGTTGAAGAAGCATTCCCATTACAAGAGTGGCTTCATGAAGTGCAAATTGCATACCGATACATGCTCTCTGGCCATTTCCAAATGGCTTATAAGCATGATGAGGAACCTTATCCAGCTCTTCAAATCGTTCAGGTTGGAATTCTTCCACATTGTCTCCCCATGCATCTTTATCCCTATGCAGCTGTGGAATAAGAACAGAAATACGATCTTCTCCTTTCTTAATTGGGTATTTCCCGCCAATCACTGTATCTTCTTTTGCATAGAGACTGAATGCTGGAGCGGTAGGCCATAGACGTAGCGATTCATTTAAAATCATCCGTATATACTTCAGTTTCATAACTTGTTGGTATGTTGGAGTAGGATCTGTCAAAATACGGTCTACTTCTTCATAGGCTTTTTTTAACTTATCCGGATTCTTTAATAAAAAGTAAATTGCAAAAGATAACAATCCACTTGTTGTCTCATGCCCAGCTATTAAAAAAGTGATAATTTGGAAACGAATGTTTTCATCATCTAATTTTTCACCAGTTTCCGGATCCTGTACATTTAACATACGGGAAAGTAAATCATTTTCTTCCTGATCTCCACTACTTTTACGTTCAGCAATAATATTATCTACTAAAGAAAACATAGATTGGATATCATGCTGAAATTGACGTTTCGTTCTCCACATGAGTTTGTCTTCTATATCCAGCCGCTGCAATTGGTGCATTGCCTCATCTAGAGCACGGCTCATGCTAGTGATAAAAGGATGAGGGGTCTCACGATAAAAGCTATTAAATCGGTAATTAAAACCACATAGACCAATTGTATCTAACGTAAGGCGAGTCATATCCTCCGGAACATCTACGTCTTCATTCGGATTAAGCCGTGCCCATTTTTGAACGAGTTGTACAGCAAGATCGACCATCATGGCATGGTAATCTTTCATTGCCCGTTGGCTAAATGTAGGCATCAAAATATTATGAGCTTTTTTCCAGTTAGGCTCGTGAGTCTCGCTAGTAAATAATCCGTCTCCAGCAAAGGCACGAACCTTTGCCAAAGCACCCTCTATGCTTTTATCGAACCGCGTTTCGTCACAAACTTCTGCTACCAGTTCATGTCCAGAAACGACAATTATGGCATCACTTAAAGTTTGAATTCGAAAAATGGGACCATACTCTTCCGCCAGCTTAATAAACGATAGAGTCGGTTTATCTTTATCGATTAATGGGAGATTACCCAGCGGTCCATATGTTTTCGGCTGGGGAATGGCAGATACTTTTTTTTCCATTTAAAACACCCTTTCAAAAAAGCATGAAATAGCATATCCCATTTAATAAAGAGGAAATAGCAACTAATTGCCTGGGATACAGATATGTAATTGATTACCTTATTTTATCTTTTCCCTAACTATTCATGATTATGATATTGAGTATAAGCTTGGCAATTAGATTTATAAATTGTAGAAAAATACTAAATTAAAATGAAGCGAATAAATATAATTGGATCCTTTTAATATTGGCGTTAAAAGATAAGCTAAAATTATAATGTTTATGAGAATTTGCAAACGGATCTCATCTCTTGCATTTGTTTATAAAACGATCATTTTGATTTATTTTCTTCTAAAACACCCCAAAATAGAGAAGTTGACGAGCTTAAGATTGTAGTATTCGAAAAATCAGTAGTTTAGTTAAACCAATACGATAAGCAAGTATACCGTGTTACTAATGAAAGAGGACCTGATATGAACGTCAGGTCCTCTTTCACTATATATAATTATTTCACTGCTTCTTTCAGCTCTTTTCCAGCTTTAAATATCGGCGCCTTAGCAGCAAAAAAACTTGTAGGAATCATTATCTAGCGTTTTATTCTTCTCTACCGATTTAACTTCTCGACAGCTTCCGCACTTGTATCTACACGTTTAACGAAAAAAACTAATAGTAGTGCAACAACATTCATGCCAAGCGCTACATAGAATGAATATTGAATTCCGGATAATAAAGCCTTCTGAGTTAACATTGCCTTCGTAGCCTCTGTGAAGGTTGTTGGATCTACATCAGCCATTAGACTTTCAGCTTTTGTTTTTGTTACAGAATTCATAATCGTAACAAGAATAGCAGTACCAATCGAACCGGACACTTGTTGAGCTGTATTATTAACAGCTGTACCGTGCGGATTTAAGCGCGTTGGCAATTGATTGAGGCCATTTGTCATAAGTGGCATCATCACCATCGCCATCCCAAACATCCGCAATGTGTAAATAAGAATAATATGTGTGTGACTAGAATCGAGTTGCAGATTTGCCAGCATATAAGTTGAAACGGCTGTAATGGAAAGTCCTACTATACCAAGAATCCGAGGGCCATATTTATCAAATAGTTTACCTGTAATTGGTGACATAACCCCCATTATTACCGCACCTGGAAGCATCATCAGCCCAGAGCTCAGCGGTGAAATACCGCGGACGTTTTGTACATAAGCTGGTGTTAAAATCATCCCCGAAAACATGGCCACTGCGTTGACAATTGCAATTACAGACGCAAGTGCAAACATTGGGTACTTGTAAACACGTAAATCCAATAATGGCTCATCCATTTTTAATTGGCGGATAATAAAAGCAATTAGGGCAATAGCGCCTATGATTAAGGTTGTTAAGACAACTTTATTTGTCCAACCATCGGAGCTTGCAGAACTGAATCCATATAACAAACCGCCAAAACCGACAGAAGATAATAGTAATGAGAGATAATCAAGTTTTGCATTTTTGTTTTGTTTCATGACATTCTCAGATTTCCAAATCCCTAACAGTAAGCTAATGATTGCTAACGGTAAAATCATTTCAAAAAGCAAACGCCAGTCATAATACTCTACAATATAACCTGATAGTGTCGGTCCAATTGCTGGAGCTGTAATCATAACTAGTCCAAAAATCCCCATTGCTGTTCCCCTTTTTTCTCTTGGAAAGCTTACTAGCATAATATTCATTAACAAAGGCCCCATAACTGAAGAGCCTGCCGCTTGAACCATCCGACCAGTAAGTAATAAACCAAAATTCGGCGCTACAGCTGCTAAGGCAGTACCAAGAATAAAAATCACCATAGATGTAATGAATAGGCTTCTATTCGAGAAACGCGTTATTAAAAATGCTGATGCCGGAATTAATATACCACTTACAAGCATATACCCTGTAGAAAGCCACTGGATCGTTGAATAATCTTGAATGTCTAAATCTTTCATTATTGATGGCAAGGCTACATTTAAAAGCGAGTTATTTAGAAATGAAACAAATGCCCCAATAAAAAGGATTACAAGCATTAAATATGGTGGTTTTCTTTTATGTAATGTTTCACTCATATATTTAATTGCCCCTTCATTATAAATTTCATTGATTCGTTTAAATCGTTTACATATTTGCACAAGAAAACATTACCCTTGCAGTATTTTGCCAAACTCTTCGAATGGATATTCTCTTTTTAGCAATTCCACTTGCCCAACATAACATTTTAAAATCTTTTTTTTGATTAAACCTTTATAAAAACGTTTGTTAACGGAATTTAAATTAGGCTGAAATATATAAAAGAAGCGACTGAAAATACCCTTCTAAAATAAAGTGAAACTTTAAATCAACAAGGCCACACACCCATTCCTTTAAATACAGGCTTGTAGATCTAGTTATGTAACCATCCATAAAAAGGAATATTACATAGGCTAAGTCTAACATTACATTTTTAAAGTGAGGAGAATAAGCGTATGCACCAATATTGGTATTTGAATTCAAAGGGAAACGGGGAACAATATACTAACCAAATTTCATTATATTCACAGCCCGAAATAACTAAATCTGAGGTAATGAATGATTTGAAGATTCCTGAGAATTGGAGTTACCGAGTCTATCCAGTTAGTTGGGATTCATCAGCCAATTATACGGGATTCACTCCCCAACCCCCTCCCTTCTCTTGGGGGCAGCAGCCAATTAATTATACAGGGATAATACCACAAGGTCACCCTGCTAATTGGACTCCATTACCAGGTCATGCAGGTTTTAATTTTCAAAAACCTCCCTTCCCCTGGGCGCAACCATTCAATCATACAGGGATGTTTGCACAAGGTCATCTTGCCGCTTTACTATCGCCGCCAGCCAAGCCTTTTCATTTCAATACCAATAACTCGGGTGTTTTTGGAAATCCTTCAGGATGGGGTGGTCCGTGGGCCCCAATGGGATGGGGAAATAACGGAGGTAACGGTCAGCTAGGAATGCTTGGAAACTTACTTACAGCAGGAAAAGGCACCATGAGTGGAATAGGAATGATTAGTAGTCTAATCGGGATGGGGAAGTTCTTCTTTTAGTTAATTAAAGTGATAGAATTGATCCGCAACTCAAATATTCCAGTATATAACAAAAAAAAGCATTGGATACCCAATGCTTTTACACTTACGCAAATAAAGACGTATTCGCATATAAAGCTGGTGAACCACCTGAATGTACGAATAAAATGTTGTCTTCTTTATTAAATGTCCCTTTTTTAATTAAGTCGATTAATCCCGCTACCGCTTTACCTGTATACACTGGATCAAGTAAAATACCTTCTGTTTTCGCAAGTAACTGAACTGCCTCTACCATTTCCTGCGTTGGTAACGCATAGCCTGGTCCTACATATTGATCAAAGCACGTAACAGCGTCGCGCGAGATAAAGTTTGGAATACCAACGTGTGCTGAAGTTTCATCTACAAGTTTTGCTACTTTCTCTTCTTGCTCAGCTTTTCCTCTACTTACGTTGATTCCAATTACAGGAATGTGGCTTTGTGTTCCAGCAAAACCAGTAATTAAACCAGCATGCATACCGCCGCTACCACTTACACAAACAACTGAACTGAAATCAATTCCTTGCTCAAATGATTGCGCCATAATTTCTTGCGCACAAGCAACGTATCCCATAGCGCCCGTAGGGTTTGATCCACCAACTGGAATTACATATGGTGTATTCCCTTTTTCACTTACTTCTTTTGCTACTTTATGCATTTCTTCCATCAGGTCTGCTCCGTTTGGTACAACAATGACATTTTCAGCACCTAATAAGTGATATAAGAAATAGTTTCCGTTAAAGTCTGGCTTCTCTTCTGGTTCAAGCCCTTCTTCTAATACAAGGATACATTTCATTTTTTCTTTTACCGCAGCTGCCAGTGTTAGACGGCAATGGTTTGACTGAATACCACCAGCTGTAATTAACGTATCTGCACCTTTTGCCTGTGCATCCGCAACTAGAAACTCTAACTTTCTCGTCTTATTACCACCAGCTGTTAAACCAAGTAAATCATCTCGTTTAAAATAAATAGTCGGCCCACCAAGTACTTCAGAAAAATTGTTTAATTTTTCAATTGGTGTATATGACTCTGTATATTTTTTTCTCGGGAATTTAGCTAAATTCATTGTAACGCTCCTTTTGTACTTCTTTCACAATATATATAACGTTACTATTATTACACGTAAAAATGGTGAAGTCATCTTTCTGGGTTAAAAATGTATTAGAATTTCGTTTTGATAAGTAAAACCGTATTAATGATTTTAACTTAATTACGGTACATGAAATTTATATCAACGATTTTTCAAATATATCGATCTAACGACAAAAAACGACAGACAAGGACCCATTTCTCATCAAAAAAAGAGCCCACACATTCAAATGCAGACTCCCTCCAATCACTTATTTACCGAAAAAAGAAGTAACTGTGTTAATCCCGGCTCTAAATTCATTTCACCTTTATGGCGTACGTATACCACTTTATCCCCATCAAATTTCGGAGGGTTTGCTTTACTATACGTATGCCACTCATTCGTTCCTTCTATAGAATACTCCATATATTCAGTTGCACCGACAATTATATTTTTACTATCATCTGCCGCTACATTTGGTGCCATCTGCGCAATTTTTGAATCACTAATTAATAACTTCTTTATATCCTTATCACGTTTGTAATCGTAAGCTGTCACAATTACATCGTTACCATATGCTTTCACTTGTAACCCTTGTTTAAATGAATAGCCATCTGGAGCAGTTTTCTCTCCTCCATTTGGTCCCGCTGACATCCAGCCTGTTTCAATCCCGCCCGTATTTACAACAGTGAAACCTTTTTCATCTCCGCCTTTAATTTTCTTTTTACCAGCCCAGTCAGGTAAGTTTAAATCCCAATGTGTATGACTCGTGAAGAAAACCACTTGCGGATAGTCTTTTAATATATCGTACAATTTATCCACGTTTAAATAATCTTGTAAATACGGCGATTGTCTTGATCCAGATACCGTATCAGGTAAAACGTGATGAGAGAAAATAAAGATTGGCTTATTTTTATCTTTTTGACTATACTCTTCTAAATTTTGTTTTAACCAACCTAATTGCTCATCACTCATATATACTTCGTCCCACATTTTTGAATCGTGGTATTTCATATATTTTTCAGTTCCTAAAAATAGAAGCGGATAACCATCTAATTCTTTTTTATGATATACCTTTTCTTGTGCACTAAATTTCAGATATCGGTTAAATAAAGTTTCCTCAGTTACACCATTTGGCCATGTACTTTGAGAGAGTTTCCCATCTGCTGTCCATTTCCCAGCATAAAACTCATGATTCCCAACAGTAGACCATACATTTTCTGGATGCTTATTTTTATTTAACACACGCTTTACATCATCATATTGTGACTGTTGTCCAGTTGGCGTTATATCCCCATTCATAATAAGCGCTCTAGAAAGTGGCGTCATTTTGTTCATATCTTTTAGCACATGATCAAAATCCCCTAAATCCCCTTGAATATCACTAATAACGTTAAAAGTTGTAGCTGATTTCCGGACTTGCTCTTTCCCTTCCGCATGCACTGAAAACGTCGGTAATAATGCCGCCATAACTGCTAACGAAGCAACTGTCTTTTTCATACAAATTCTCCCCCTAATAATAGAATGTACAAACTGACATGTTCTGCTTTCTCTTAGGTGCTTGTCCAATTCACATTATAGGGGGAGATTGTAAAGATTAATGGAGTAAAAATTTAAGTGTTTTTTAAGAGATTTTGTCTTTTTTACACGCCCCATTTAACAATTAACACTAATTTTTCTATTAACCTACTAATATTAACTGAATGTAAATTTATACGATAAATCACTTCGTTTAATATGTTGTGTTTTAATTTCCTTTACACAATTTCAATAAAGTACTTTACCATTTTAAATTCTCTTCATTAATCCTCAACTTCTATTCCAGCCTGTTTTAATGGTTCTAATACTTTCGGGTAACACATTGAAATATATTCCACTGTTTTTAAATTTTTTAGATTTTGAAATCCTTCAACAGATATAACATCAAATAAACTGTCTTCACCGTCCCAATCAGGCTTTAAAATATGATAAATTTCATTCCCACCATCAAAGCAAAGGGACTCAATCTTTTCCAAATCACTTATTTCCAAAGTTAACGCTTCTAAAAAAGCTTTGATTTCAACAATTGGCCCAGCTCCTGAATACCATTCAAAATAATTTGTATGCTTTTCTATTAAGTCTTTCAATTCTTTTAGAAATAGTGGCTCTTTATCTAATAAAGCTTCAATTACCACTAACTTAAAATTAAAATCCTGAAACATTTTACTCTTCCTCATTTTAAATTCCTCCAATGTTATAACATCCTTGTCCAAATTATTATAAGTAAAACATATCCAATTGCAGCTTCTTTATTTCTTTCAATATCACATTAAAAAGGGATATGCTTAATTGCATGTCCACAATCGAGAAAATATACATTATACATATTTTCTTACTAATTATATTCTTTATATACTTACCTTCGCTTCTCTAGCATCTTGTTTCTTAATTAAGTCTAAGTAAAAATGCGAGACAGTTGTGTTGTAATAAGGGGAAATGAATATGAATGACAGATTAAATGTAAACATGCCTATAAATGCAGTTAATAAAAACCAACCAATAAAAGATAACCAAAGAACAAATAACTTGAACTTATGTCCTTTCATTATTCTTTTACTCTCCCTTAATGCTTCACTTGCTGTATAATCCGGATTCTCTATTAAAATATAATATGCCATTGAATAAGAAAAATATTTAATAATACCTGGAACAATTAATAACAGACTCCATAAAAATAGAAAAACAGCCTGCAACACTCCTAATTTCATTGATTTACACAAATTATTTTTCCTAAACCCCACAAATACATCGTCCACCTTAGCATCTTCATTTTTACCTAAGCGTAAGGTGAAAACAGAATACCCATAATTAAAGATACCTTGTATGACACTGTAAATTAAGAAACAAATCAGTCCTATAAAAAAATAACTTAGAATAAGTAAAACTAGTGCTGTTAGATCTACTTGTAGTTGCCCACCCATTGAATAAATAAAGAAAACATCCAAACCAATTATCCCAATAAACAAGCCAAATATTAAATATATAAAACTAGCGATTGCTGATGCACTTAAAGTTGGTACAAAATAGTATAACGCCGATATCCCTATACTTACTCCCCATTTCCCATCTAACGAATTAAGTGCTGCTTTCTTTAAATTTCTTATCAAACTTGCATCCTCCTTTTTTCCATATTTTAGCCAATAAAAATTTTACAAATAAAAAACTTGTAGCAAGCCCCACTACAAGTTCTTTTAGCTAAACATTTTAGCTTATCAAAACAAAATATACCTTCTACACAATCGGGGGTAATTTCTAAAATATGGTTTATTAAAATCATTATATAATATAATCATGGATTTTTGTTAAATATTCTATTTTTTCCGACAAATATACCCGAAACTCTTCCTGATGTTCATTTAGATATAATAACTTATATAGCAATATATTTATCATTATCTTTCCCAATAAACCCTATCCTCTTGTTTTCCACAAAAAAGCACAGAGATTCCTCTCCATGCCTACTAACCTCTACCTCTTCACCGCATGCACATAATGCACCGTCTCAAAAGCTTCTAAATAATCATTTCTTCCTTCAAAATACAATGTATTTATATCCTCTGGTGATAAATGCTCATAAATAAGTAAGCCCGCCTTCTCTAACAGTGCTTCCATTTCGGCATAAGAATAACATGATTTCATCGGTTCTCCGCCTACCGCAGCCATTTTCACCATATTTTCAACTCGATTGGACAGTCCTTTTTTCGTAAATAAGTTTTCATCGGGATAATCGAAAACGATAGAACTCCCTACTGGAACTATCTCAAACAAGCACTCTATTAAACTAGCAAGCTCCTTTTTCGTTAAATAGTACGTAACACCTAAAAGGCTAAAGAAAGTCTTTTTATGTTCAAATCCTTCAGTCTGTAACTGTTCATAGGAAATTCCTTTCGTAAAATCCATCGAAACAAAATGAAGGTGATTTGGAACTTCAAGTTCTACTTCTTTTATTCTTTCCTTCTTAAACGCCTGCGTAGAAGGATGATCCACTTCAAATATTTCTATTTTATTTTCTAATTCTCGGTGTCTAAAACTGAACGTATCTAAGCCTGCACCGAGTATGACGTATTGTTTCGCTCCTAATATAATTTCACGTAGTAATACTCTTTCACAATATGCGGCACGTGCTAAAGGTGTTGGTGATAACTGAACTTGCGTAATCCATTTTAATATTTCTTTTGGATTGTCTTGAAACTGCTCTGCAATGTCTGTATTGAAAAAGTGAATCCCTTGAACCATGTTCGTTTCAATATTGTTACGTTCTTTTTGTGAAATGAAATCTTTAGCTACATAATCATCAAAGATTTTAGGATTATCAAATTCACTATGATACGCCCTTCCGAATGCTGATACTAACGACGTTACACTTGCTTCACCTTGTTTCACGCACATACACTCTCCTTCATTTTCACAACAAAAATAGGGTTCCCCTGGCCAGGAGAACCCTATTATACACCTTATTTTTATATTGGTAAATTATAGAATAAATAAGTTTTTTTGGCAAGTTTTCAGCCTACTAACGCTCCAATAATTTGTGTAATCTCTAGCAGGAAGATTTCGATCTACACCGAATATTCCAGTTCATAACAATACAAATGGAGGGCGTCATGAAAAGATTAGTCATCATTACAGTTGGAAAAACACACAGTGGAAAAACTACATTTGCAAAAGCTTTAGAAAAAGAGTTACCCCACTCTTTCGTTATGGATCAAGATAACCAAGCTGAATTTATTAACACGCATTATGAAAAATTACAGCCGGCTGAAGGTGCTAATACATTTAAGCACGGTCTTTCAAAATTCATTGTTGATTATGCGAAAGAACATACAAATTTACACCTTATTATTTGTAATTCCAATCGCAGTAAAAGCGGAAGATTCTATTTACTAAACGAATTATTTCCACAGAATGAATATGTACGCATATTAGTTCATTTTAACATTCCAGATGATGTACTTTACGAAAGAGTGGCTCGAAGCACGCGAAGTACGAATATTTTTAGAGGTGGATATTCTAGTTTCAAAGAAGTACTTGATCGACAACAAACTGAATCACTTCACGATGATGTGGTAGATCCTGTAGAAAACGAGGCTGATTATTTGTTTGTTATTCGCAATAATAAAGATGTAAGCTTTACTATAGAAGAAATTGTTCATCTAGCTAAAGGTTTATCCCCTACCCCCAAATAAGAGATTATAAAAATTACATAATCATAGATTATTATGCAAATCCTTCCTCTAAGCGCCTAACATAGTATATAATAATAAGATAATCTACTTCTATATGCTCATTTTTACACAAAACAGTTCATGCATATGAAAGAAAAGAGGTACAAAAATATGAAAACAAAACAAACAATCGCTGCGTCTACACTAGCTTTAGCAATGATTGCTGGCGCGAACCCTGCTCATGCGGAAGTAAATGATGCTACTCCTCAGCAAAGTACGGGAGATCGATTAGCTGAAATTAAGCAACATAAACAAGAGTTAGATGCGAAATTACAGCAACACAAAGAAAACGTGGATCAAACATTGAATGAACTTAACAAGGTTAAGGAAAATGTTGATACGAAGGTGAATGAACTACATGAACGTAAACAAGTTGCTGATGAAAAAATTAACGAGATTAAACAACATAAACAAGAGTTAGATGCAAAACTTCAGCAAGACAAACAAATCGCCGAAGATAAAATCGCTGAAATTAAAGAGCATAAAAAACAAGTAGAAGATAAAGTTGCTGAAGTAAAAGAGCATAAGCAAAATATCGATAACAAAGTGAATGAGATTAAAGAACATAAACAAACTGTCGATGAAAAAGTGAATGAAATGAAGCAATATAAAGAGAACATCGATCAAAAGGTTAATGAACTTAAGGAAGTTAAAAAACAAGTAGATGAAAAATTAGCTGAGTTAAAAAAAGCGAAACAAACTGCTGAGGACAAACTTGCTGAGTTAAAAGAAAACAAGCCGAATACTGGTAACACGTTAGAGGAACTTAAGAAAATTAAAGGCAATTTAGACAGTCTTTCCGCTAACTTAGAACTAGCTAAACAAGATGTGAAAAACAAACTAGCTGCATTACAAGAAGCTAGACAAGATTTAATCAATAAAATTAACGAAATTAAACAATCAAAACAAACTGTTTCAGACGATTTATCAAAGAAAAAACAAGACTTAGATATTAAAATCAACGACTTTAAACACACTGAGAAAAAAATTGATGACAAATTAGCTGAGATACATACAACGAAGCAAAATGTTGATAATAAGATTAATGAAGTATCACAGGCTAAACAAACTAATGGTACTAAAAACAATAACGCTAAAGAACTTCCTAACGCTGGTAGCGAGCAATCAAACAATATGGCTCTAGGAATGCTATCTGTATTAGGCGGTGTTTTATTACTTACTCGTAATAAAATTAAAACGTTATTCTCTAAATAAATCCATTAAAAAAAAGGAAACCCGCACATACATGTACGGGTTTCCTTTTTTTATATTAACTGTCCATCTCGAAGCATCAATATACGATCACATACATCAAGCATTCTTTCATCATGTGTAATCATAATTGCTGCTTTTTGGCTCTCTTTCACTTCACGTTTCATCATTTCTACAACTTCACGTGCACGTTTTGAGTCTAAGCTTGCCGTTGGCTCATCCGCTAATATTAAATCTGGGTTGTTCATGAACGCACGAGCGATTGCTACCCTTTGTTTTTCCCCGCCAGATAGTTGATTTGGATAATGATTCTTTCTTTCTCCTAATCCAAATGCCGCTAATAAATGATCTGCACGCTTTTCCGATTCTTGTTTACTTTCTTTTTTCAGCTTTGCAATGTAAAGCAATTGTTCTTTCACATTTAAATATGGAACAAGATTTGCAAACTGGAAAATGAAGCCGATTTTTTTCAAACGAATGTCTGTCATTTCCTTTTCTGATAACTGTGTAATATTTTGCTCACGAATGTAAATATCCCCTTTTGATGGTGATAATAATGCACCCGCGATTGATAATAACGTACTTTTCCCTGATCCAGAAGGACCGACGATTCCGATAAATTCTCCGGCTTTCACATCAAGCGATATCGGATGAAGGGCTGTTACTTCCGTATTCCCTTCTCCGTACACTTTACTTACTTTGTCTAATTTTAATAATGAAGTCATTACATCCCGCCTCCAATTGCCTCTAGCGCATCAACTTTTAATACTTGGTATAACGAAATAAGTGTTCCTAAAATACTAATTACGATAAAGATTGCTGCATATTGTGCAATCATCGGTGTTGTTAATAAGAACGGCATACCTGCTGGTAAAATTTGTTCTAACCCTTGTACAAGAACGATACTGATTACCATCGCAACGACTGATAAGAATAACGCCTGCACGACTAAGCTATTTGCTAAATACGAGTTCTTTGTACCGATTGCTTTTAATACACCTAATTGCTGTGTTTTTTGCAGTGTAATGACGTAGAAGAATACACCAATTAGTAATGCAGCGATAACAAGTAAGAATGCAATGATCATTGTTAATGTTCCTTGCTCTTCTTTAAACCCTGGAATACTTTGCAGCACTTCTTTTTTGTCAATTACGTGTGCATTTTTTACTTCTTTATCTGTATTAAGTGCGATTGCACTATAATCTTTTTGGTTTGGTTGTGAAATAGCGCCCCATACGTCTTCATTTACATAAACGACTGGTGTATGGCTAAACATTTGATCTTTCGTAAATCCGACGATTGTAAATTCTTTCTTTGAAACAGGATCGATAATTGTATCCCCAATATCGATTCCTTTTTCTTTAATTGATTCATCAGCAACCATTTCATTATTTGCTGTACCTAATTTCTCACCTTTTACAATGTTCGGTTCTAAAAATGAATCACGTTCACTTGAAAAAATAGCGATATCAACCTTTTTCGAACTATCTTTCTTTTCATACGTTGAAACTTTCACCCGAAATGGAACTGCCTCTTTCTCGTCCACTTGATTTACTACGTTATCTACATCGTCTTTCTTAATTTGTGAACGAAGTAATTTATTTTCCGCATCATCTGCTAAAACGAACTTATTCGCCTCCATATTTTGAATCGATGAAGCATTATCATATGATAATCCATTTGCTAATCCTGAAATAACAAGGACTAAAAATGATAATAAAACCATGATAAGTCCGATTAATCCGTATCTTAATTTTGATTGTTTCAATTCACGCAGAGCTAAAAACATTATGCTCGCTCCTTCCTCTTTCTTTCTATGCACTTATCATAAAAAAGAAATATGAACGGAATATGAACAGAAGATTACAGAGTAAAAAATAAATTTTCTGAAAGTATTGAAAATAAATAGAATCCTTGATACAATTCAGTCAAATAATATTGACCGAGTAATTTTATTAAAGGAGTTGATCATGTTGAAGCCCGTATTAACACTAACCACTTATAGCCAACTAAAAGCATTAAGCGATCCACTACGTGCCGAAATGATGATACGTCTATGCGAACGTCCTTATACTGGACAATTACTATCTGAGAAATTCGGCATTTCAAGGGCGAAAATTCATTATCATTTAAAAGAATTAGAAAAGAATGGTCTTATAGAGATTGTTTATACAGAAGAAAAGAATGGCATTGTTCAAAAGTTTTATCAATCTGTCGCTAAAGGCTTCACCCCTGCCGCAGATCTATTACCTCATTTAGAAATATTAAGCGAATCAGGTCGCCAAATCTTTTTACAAATGATAGAAAGAACGAAAAGCCAAATTCTTGCTGCACCAGAAGAAGCTTTTACATTACAAAATGCAAGTGAAGATCCAGCTAAGTGGAATTACGTTTCATCCTGCTGGGAATTTGATGCTACGCCAGAACAATTTCAAGTGTGGGTGAAAAAGTTTTATGAATTAATGGCTGAATTAAACGAAATCACAAAAGGTGCAGATAAAGATCCGAATAGCAAACCTTATTATATTTCTACTACTGCACTTCAAATCGCCGAGAGAACAATGCAGCAATTTATTAAAAAAGAAGAAAAATCGTAATACGATTTTTTTACCGAGACGGTCAATTTTATTTTACCGAATAAAATTATTATAAAGGAGTAGATAAAGTGGACATATTAAAAAACCGGAATTTCCTCTTATTATTTTTAGGGAGAATTTTTACAAACATAGGAGATAGCTTGTATTATGTAGCAGCAATGTGGCTCGTATACAAATTAAGTGGTAATCCTTTTTATTCTGGATTGGCTGGTTCCCTTACGTTATTACCTTCTGCATTACAATTTCTTACTGGTCCATTCGTCGATAGATGGTCAATAAAAAACACCCTCGTCATCACACAAGTTTTGCAATGCATTCTTATTTTAATCATTCCAATTACACACTACTTCGACCTACTAACAGTCCACCTACTACTCATCATCATGCCCATCGTAGCTTTTATCGAACAATTCGCCTATCCCGCACAATCGAAAGCTTTACCACTTCTACTGCATAAAACACAATTATTAAAAGGAAACTCACTCTTTTCATTTGCATATCAAGGCATTGATTTAATTTGTACGACTCTTTCTGGAATATTAGTAGCACTATTTGGCGCAATTACTTTATATGTGATCGACTCCTTTACATTCGCGATTACTGCCCTTTTGTTCTTTTCATTAAAAATGCCAAAACAAACTGAAGCAGACACAACACTTTCAACAAAGCAATATTTCTCTGATTTAAAAGAAGGCTTTTCAATCGTCTTTCGTTCATTGATGGGCGTCTTCTTAATCGGTTCCGTTGTCGCTAATTTTTCAATCGGTATGACGATGGCAATACTCCCTTCTTTCGCTGATTCTTTAGGCGGTGTGAAATTATATGGTTTCTTTTTAGCCGCTATATCCGCCGGTTGTTTAATTGGAGCACTATTCAGTTCATCGGTTGGTAAATATAATGTTGGCCGTGTCTCCATTATTAGCTTTGCCACTGGTGCTTTCTTTTGGTTTCTCTCTACGGTTGTACCGTTTCAATGGTTATCTATTTTTTTATTCGGCTTAGCTTGGATACCAATTGGTGCGACCAACATATTATTTGCGACTATTGGTCAAATTGTAATTCCAAACCAATATCTTGGGCGTATCAATTCAGTCACACGGAGTATGGGCACAATTGCTATGCCGCTTGGCTCTTTAATTGGCGGATACACTGCGAATGTATATAGTAGCCAAATCATTTTTGCGCTCGCTAGCATCGGGATTTTATTCATCTCCCTCGTATGGCTGCTTCATCCAAAATTACGGGCTTTGCCGAAAGCTGATGAAATTACGGCGGATACTTTTGAGCTTCGGTTTAAGGAAGAACAGGTGAAAGGTACTGCTTTGTAACAGAAAGAAAATATTTTCTTTCTGTTACAAAGCTCAAACAAGCATAACCCTATTCGAAATTTCGAACGAAGTTATGCTTGTTTACTTTTTGATGCAAAATAGCACCCTTTAATGGAATAACTAATACGTTCCGTTAACGCTTTGCTGGCCATGCCCCCTGCATTTTCCTTAATTGAATAATTTGGCCTGTATGATAAGCATCATGAAGCATGATGTCCAGTAATTTCTCTTCAAGTGAATTTTGTTCAAGCTCTTTTTCAGAAATCACGCTCAATACCTGTCTTAAATTACGCTGAGCATTTTCAGAACGTTCAACGACTTCCTTCCATTCCGTGTCATCATTAGATTGCTTAGTAAGATAAAAAGTGTCATTACCGTCAAGGTTATGTGCCCATCCATGACCTTCCAAGTTTGCAGCAAGCCTCTCTTTGTAATAAATGAGATGATTAACGTTCTCCCAAATGGTATTCGTTTCCTCACCAGATGGTTTCCACATAGCCTGTTCGGCTGTAAGTCCTTCTATAGCATGTTTAAACGGTGCATACCAACTCTCTTTATCGAATGTTGAATCTAGTGCGTTTAATAACAAGTCAGTTCGTTTCAAATTAATTTCCTCCCTACACGGTTCAAGTTTTAATACAATCCTTATAACTCTGTAGAGATTCTACATTTTTAAATAAACTTCCTGCTAATCTTATGCCACAAATCGGTCCAATTATGTAATTAAAATGACTCCCATTCTTTCACTTTACACGTATACTAGCGCCCAAAAAAAGAAGAGGCCGTTCCCAAACAGCCTCTTCCATCTATTTCGGAAGCTCCACCCGAACAGTAGTCCCTTCCCCTTTCGTGCTATACACTGAAACGTCTCCGTTATGCAGTTCCACAATCTTCTGCACAATCGATAATCCTAAACCACTACCTTCTACGTTTCTCGCTCTTGCCGTATCTACTTTGTAAAAACGATCAAATATACGGTCCATCTCTTCTTTTTCCATACCAATTCCGTTATCAGATATAGAGATAATGACACTAGACTCTAACTCTTCGACGAAAAACTCAATCGTCCCACCATCGTTTGAAAACTTAATGCTATTCGTGAAAATGTTACTCCATACTTGATGAAGTAAGTTTTCATCACCTTTTATAGTGATATCTGGCACATCAAATTCAACGGCGATATCTTTTTCCCGCCATTTCCACTCAAGCATAAAAATGACGTCTTTAATTTGCTTCTGTAGATTGAATTCTCTTATTTGTAGAACCTTTTCCTCTTTATCTAATGAAGCGAGCGTAAGTAACTGTTTACATAAACTAGACATTCGCTTACTTTCACCCTCAATAATTTGTAAGTAATGATTTCTTTCTTCCTCACTCATCTTTTCTGTTTGCAACGTCTTTGAAAAACCTTGTATGGAAGAAAGTGGCGACTGAAATTCATGTGAAACGTTCGAAACGAATTCTTGTCTCATTTCATCTAGTTCTTTAATACTCTTCGTCATCTTTTGGAAGCTTGTAGATAACGTTCCTATTTCATCTTTTCGTTTTACGTCTAATTCAATTTCATATTCCCCACTCGCAATTTTTTGCGTAGCCTTCGTAAATTTACGAATGGGACGAACGATATAACCTGCTGCAATCGCTATAAAAATAATAGTTAGTAAAACGATAAACCCAAGTAATACCGCTAAGAAAATTCGCATCTCGCCAAATTGTTGCTGAATGTCAGGGCGAATGAATAAAGCGTACTGTTTATCACCGTGTTTTACCGGGACACCGACGCTATTAATTAATTCATTATCGAAAAATCCTGTAATGAAAAGGCGCGTTGGATAAGTAGAAACACCATTAAATGTCTCCCCCTGCAATACTTTATGAACGGTATCATCACTTATTGTCGTCTTACGAAATGCATTTCCGATACGCTTTCCATTCTTTTGATCATCGACAATATAAATTTCATATCCTAGCTTCGCAATAGACCGTAAGTATGCCTCTTGATTTTCTTCACTTTGCTTTTCATATAACGATTTTACTTCTTCAGCATACTTTAAAATCTTTTCACTATTATACGGTTTTAACTTCACTTGATAATATACGTTCGTTAATAAAAAGCCTATAATACTACTAAGTAGCATAATGCCGACCGTCATAAATACAAATCTAGAATATAGTGATTTCATCTTATTTCAGCTCCAACTTATACCCGAGGCCGCGCACCGTTGTAATTTGAAAATCATCCGTTCGTTTTGAAAAACGATCTCTTAATCGCTTTACATGAACGTCAACCGTTCGTTCATCCCCTTCAAAATCCATTCCCCATACTAATTCAATTAATTCTTCCCTTGAAAATGTTCTTCCAGGATAACTAGCCAGTTGCGATAACAATTCAAATTCCTTCAGTGGAAGCAAAATCGTTTGTCCGTTACACTTCACTTCAAAGCCTTTTCGGTCAATTGTTGTACCGTGCAACGTAATAATATCAGCACTCAGCATTTGATAACGACGAAGTAATGCTTTCATACGGAAAATGACTTCAGCTGGCTCAAATGGTTTTACGATATAATCGTCTGTACCAGAAATGAATCCTTTTTCTTTATCCACTAACTGGTCTTTCGCAGTTAATAAAATAACAGGAATATCATGATACTTACGAATTTCTTCACATAACGTATAACCATCAACAAACGGCATCATAATGTCTACAATCGCAAGATGAATATTTTCCTTCTCTAATACTTCTTGCGCTATCTTTCCATCTTCAGCCTCAAAAACTTTAAACCCCTCTTTTTGTAAATGATAATGCAATAACTCTCTAATATGTTTATCATCATCAGCTAATAAAATATGTATCATCTTCATTAAACCCTCTCTCGTTCATCCTTCTACATCCTTACCTTAAGAAACAATTGGATTTTTTGCAAGAAAAAGAAAAACAGAATTTATAAGTTCTTGGTGGATTGAAGAAGGTTTCAAAAACAGTCAGTCTTCAAATGTATAAGTAATTTAAAGAAAAGGATTCCTTAGAAGATACTTTTGTTATCATTATGGTCAGCTGCTTTATTTTTCTTATAACTTGATGACGTACTCTGGTGTACGAATAAGTGATCTATTACTTTTTTAGTAAGTGGTATAAAGAAATTCAGTAATAACCCACCTAAACAAACAGTTAATATAGTTCCAACACCAATTGGTCCATGTAAAATCGTTGCCATTATTAAGAATATAAGGTAAATAAATGTTCGTGCTATAAAAATATTCGTTCTAGTTAATTTTTGTATGATTAAAGTTAATCGGTCAATTGGAATGGGAGCAAAATTTGTTTGTAAATATATTGCAGTTCCTAATCCTGTAATAACTAATCCGATTCCAAAATAAATCATTTTACTGTACCATATTTCAGGTGTAATTAAATCGCGTAATAAAAATAGCCACACATCAATACCAATACCCGTTATGAATGCTGTTAACAACCCTAGTACCTCTGGTCTTTGTCTTTTTAATTTCGAATTACAACATATTAATAATAAAGCTATTATTATTTCCCAGCTTCCCACAGTAAGCCCCACATTTAAAGAAAGTCCTACTAAAAGTGCATCAAAAGGTGAAGTGCCAAAATCTGATTGTATTGTGACAGAAATACCAAGGGTTAATATTAAAATTCCTAATACATAAAAAACATACTTCATTTTAATCAACCTCTTCATCGTCATTTTTGTTGCATTTACAATAAAAATATTTTATATTAAATGTAACTTCAAATTGTTGCATTTGCAATAAAAACAAAAGATAAGGAGTTCATTATGAAAGAAATTCTTCGTGAAATTGGCATGATTGCAAGAGCATTAGATTCTATTAGTAATATAGAATTTAAAGAATATGAGCTTACAAAAGGTCAGTATTTGTACCTTGTGCGAATATGTGAAAACCCAGGAATCATTCAAGAAAAGCTATCTGAGATGATAAAAGTAGATCGTACAACTGCAGCCCGTGCTATCAAAAAGCTTGAAATCAATGGATTTATCGAAAAGAAAGAAGATGAATCTAACAAGAAAATCAAAAAACTTTTCCCAACAGAAAAAGGGAAAAATGTCTATCCTTTTATTAAAAGAGAAAACGATTATTCAAATACTGTTGCATTAGAGGGATTTTCGGAAACAGAAGCGGAAACTATTTCTAATCTTCTTCAAAGAGTAAGAGAAAATTTAGAAAAAGATTGGGAATTTGTAAAAAAGGGAAATAAGAGAAATTATTGATTATATAAAGGAGCGAACTATTCAAATGACTACACATATAGAAAAGTGCACCCTTGAAGATATACACAGACTTCAAGATATTAGTTATGAAACATTTAATGAGACTTTTAAACATCAGAATTCACCCGAAAGTATGAATCACTATTTGGAAAAGGCATTTAACTTAAAACAATTAGAAAAAGAATTATCCAATATCTCTTCTCAATTCTTTTTTGTCTACTTTAACGATGAAATTGCTGGATATTTAAAGGTCAATATTGATGATGCTCAGTCTGAAGAAATGGGAAATGAATCACTTGAAGTAGAGAGAATTTATATAAAGAGCTCCTTTCAAAAACATGGTCTTGGTAAATATCTACTAAATAATGCTATTGAAATTGCAATAGAACATAATAAAAAGAATATTTGGCTAGGCGTATGGGAGAAAAATGAAAATGCTATTGCTTTTTATAAGAAATTAGGTTTTGTACAAGCTGGCTCTCATTCCTTTTATATGGGCGATGACGAACAAGTTGACCTTATAATGATCAAAACACTCATATAACTTTTTTTGAAAGGTGGGCTATTATGTATATTCCAAAGTATTTTAAAGTCACAAATGTTGATGAAATTTGGGATTTTGTTCAAAAAAACTCTTTTGGAACAATCGTCACAACTAAAAAAGAGAAACCAATCGCAACTCATTTGCCCTTTGGATTAACTAAACAAGGTGATGACTATTTTATTACTGGACATATGGCTTATGGGAACCCCCAGTGGAGAACATTTGAAACCTGCGAAGATGTTCTTGTAATGTTTCAGGCACCGCACTCTTACATCTCTTCTTCTTGGTATGAAAATGAAGAAGTTCCAACATGGAATTATCAAGCCGTTCATATATATGGTAAAGCAAGTATTTTAGATAAACAGGAATTAATAGATGAATTAACAACAATGTTGAAAAAATATGAAGAACATCGTGAAAATCCAATATTATGGGATAAACTTTCCCCCACTCTCTTAGAAAATGAACTGAAAGGGATAGTTGGGTTTAAAATTAAAGTAGGAGACATCCAGGCTGCATATAAATTAAGTCAAAATCGGAATGAGAGGGATTATAGTAATATTATTGATAAATTGTACGATGAAGGAAATCCAGATGCGAAACAAATGGCAAAACTCATGGGGAATAGATTAAACAATCACATATAATTCATTGTAATTCAACTCTCACATTTCAAAATTAAAGAAAAGACTGGAGGGCTTTATCGGCAGTTTTCTTTAGAACGTAAAAGATTGAGCTTAAAGTGCATGGGGGTTAATTATAAATATAGATCCATTAGAAAAGAATCTATTTTGAAAAAAGATTATTCAAAATAGATTCTTACGTTTTAGTATTAAGATTATTTTAATCAAAAATAATTTCTAAGCCTTCGAAATATCAACAAATCCTTCTCCGAACACATCACGAACATCGTGTATAGCGATGAACGCCGCCGGATCCGTAGTTTGAACAATCCGCTTTAGCTTCACTACTTCTTGCTTATTAATAACAACATAAAGAATTTCCTTTGGAGTTTTCGTGTAATAGCCATGACCTGAGTACACAGTAACCCCTCTGCCCATTAAGGTAGTTACCTTCCCAGCTATTTCATTCGGGTTATCAGAAATAATCGTAATGGCTTTCTTCGGATTTAAACCTTCAATTACAAACTCCATCACTTTCGTTGCTACATATAGCATAATAATTGTTATCATCAGTTTTTCTGCACCAATGATGAAATAAGATGAAAACGCAACAATTAAATCGAAGAACAGTAGACCGTAGCTAATGCTCCAGCCTAAATATTTATGCGTCATCCTTGCTAAGATGGTAGTACCTGCAGTTGTTCCACCAACGCGAATAATAAGACCAATCCCGCACCCAATAAATATTCCTCCGAAAATGGCATTTACAAGCATTTCATCCGAAGCAATCGTCCAGCCTTCTGTCAAATGAAGAAATAGCGAGTTCGTAACTACAGCGATAATCGTATAAATTGTTGTAATCTTATTTAAAAACTTATAACCGGCTATTAACAAAATCGCATTTAAAATTAAGTTAACTAAGCCCGGTGACCATTCAAATAAATAGTACGTAATAATCGTGATACCTGTTACCCCACCCTCACCAAACTCGTTCGGGATAACAAACAAATTAACACCTAACGCAAAAAGAAATGCACCGATAATAATAAAAATAATGTCTGTCGTTCTTTTTTTCATACAGTACCTCACTTCTTATGTAAATATTTATTCTGCCATAAACTCTCACTATTATATCGTGGAATATTCAAATCGAACAGTGGTTTGTTTTTATTTTAATATAAGATAAAAAATCAACATTATTTATTATGTACTGCAAATAAAGTTTTGATTTCAACCGTAATTTACTCTTAAAAAGAAATGCTAAACATTGACTTGCACAAATTTCAAATAAAAAAGTACCCATCTAATTGTCATACGCAATGAGAATTAGATGGGTACTGCATGATACATTTAGTTTTTACATGTATTGTTTGGAGAAAATTGCAAATAACGACCTATACTCGCCTTATTAAGACCAAATCCATACATCATCATTATTTTCAGCGTTCGTCTTTGCTTCATGAACTTTTTCAATATGATCAACTGTGTTCCAGTTAATAGAAATACCACCCCAGCCCACATACTCCATATCAATTTTCACTTTCTCACCCACATTAAATACTTGTCCCTTTGTTAAGAAAACATCAATAATATCTTTCTTCCCATTTAGCGATGGATACTCAACTACAACATATTTAGTAGCACCGTCTCCCTCATCTTCCATCGTTCCTACTTTTGATACTTCTCCAATTACATAATTAGGTGAGCCATCTTCTTTCATGTGCATACCTAACTTGTTTGTTGTATTTTCAACTGCAGTTGCAACCATATATTCTGTAAAATTACGCATCATAGATCCAGTAGCTTTTACTTCATCTCCTACTTTCACATTTGAAAGTGAATCAATATACACACTAACCGGTTCCTCATATTGCTTAGATTTTACAACAATTACACCGTTATCTACTTCTACTACTCGTCCTTCTAACGTCGAGAAATTCGATTCAATAGAAGCTGCACTCGCTTTTGTTACTTCTAGTCCTGGTAAATTTGTTCCTGATAATGCTGCGATCCCTAAAGCACCTGCTAAAATTAATTTTTTCATACCCATTATGAAACATCTCCATTCATGATGATTTTATTTTTTTGATTGGTATCGACCAACCTGTAATCATTATAGTTACAGGAAGTGAAAATAACAACCGTTTTTCTCATGCAATGTTGCATACTGTAATTTTCAAATATAAATCGGTTATTCCTATATTCAACACTAAGACTGAATTCTTGAATCCCAGCAGGTAAACGGATTAATGATGAAGAAACTAATGTCATACATCATGTTTTTCAATGATACAGTTTGTATAATCGTAGTCCATTACATTATGTAGGAGCGGAGTTAACATGTTAAAAAAACCAAAGAGATTACAGCCAGGAGATACCGTGGCGACAGTAAGTCCTTCGTGGGGAGGAGCAGATAACGATATGACAGGACTCAAATAAATAAAAAACACTTCTATAAGATATGACTGTGAATTGGTACTTTTCAAATGATATGAAGATTACTTATCTAATGATAAAGGGGGATTTACGTGTATGGAAGTAACATTTACAGTAAGTAAATGGGATGAAAAACTAATTGATGATACTAGAAAAGATTTCCCTATTAATATTGCCCATGTTGAATATGATATTGATGGAGAATTAAAAGGAAAAGCTTTTGTTGAATACTTATTATATTATGTAGACTCAAATATAAATGATGGTCACTTGGCTACGGCTAAAATTTCTGGATTTTTACACTTTGAAGGAATTTATAAGGGGCAACAAGGGACATTCACAGCTATAGAGCAAGGAATATTTGATAAAGGAAATTTAGATTCCCCAGGAACAATTATTAAAGCTACCGGTAACTTAGAAAATCTGAGAGGGTCCTATAATTATCAGTTTACAGGTCAAACTAGTAAACTGATTTTAGAGTTTGAATTTTAGCAAAATACCTTACATTTTAGCAGAAAGGACATTTCTTGTAATACTCGGAATGTCCTTTTTGTTGACGAGCTTATTCAACTATTTTCTAATAGTTAAGAAAAGAACAGAATATACGTTATGGGGGAATTAAAACGCTAAGCCTGAGAGGCATGGAGAACCCACTTATTCATTACTTCTCCTATTAAAGAATAATCCCCGAAAAACTTCCCTTCATAACTTCTTTTCCAACTTGATTCACACATGTAAACATCGCAATTATCTTTGTACGTTTTTTTCATCAGGTTCTAATTGTTCAATTGTTACGTCACAACGAATAGTTACTATTAATTGGTGACTTTCGATCAAATGAAAATCGCCTCTTATAGAGAGCAGTTTTACTTATATTTATTCTTATGCAAATTCTGAAGCATATTCTTCGTATGTCTTTAATGTATTAAGCAATCGAGCTGATTCAATCATGATTTCGTTCGAAGAATCAGTTACACAAATGACAATAAATCGATTATCATCTCTATCTCCAAACAATCCTTCTGATTCAAGTTCCATTAACACATTTAATGTTTCTTTCAACAGTGTATTTACTCGTATGTTAAAGTCATCTTCGACAATATTATGATATTTCTTAATAATTTTTTTCACTTCATCAAACATTCCAAAATCGTCCCATTCGCTCCACTCAACAGCTCCGTATCTATAATAATTGTATAAAGGGTCCGATTTATTAACTTTGATTAGTCTTTCTTCATTAGCCACTGGTCCAATGCTATTGACACAATCGTCTGTTAATATGGAGTACCCATATATTGTGTCAACACCGCACCTAGTTAAAAGTTCGTTATAATGACAACGAATTGCATTTTTCAATTCAACATAAAAACTTTTTTGAAGATGCATTTTCATCGTATTTCCTCCATTTTTTTGTAGCGACCTGCTGTTACATATTTCAATCTTAACATGAAAATCAACATTAAACGTTAACTGAGCCAAAATAAGAAAAACCGAAACTCAAATCATTTCGGTTTTTCAATCTAAAGAAGTCTATTTATTTTAATGAATGTACAAACAACCCGCTGCGCAGTTTCGGTTCAAACCACGTTGATTTTGGCGGCATAACTTCTCCAGCGTCTGCGATTGCTAATAAAGCTTCCATTGATGTCGGATATAATGCGAATGCTGCTTTATATTCACCGCTCTTTACAAGGTGTTCTAGTTCTTCTAATCCGCGGATTCCTCCGACAAAATCGATGCGTGAATCAGAACGCGGATCATGTATTTCAAGTACTTGACTTAATAAATGATCTTGCAGGATAGATACATCTAAACCTCTAACAAGATCATTCGCATCAAATGTTTCTTCTTTCACAGTAAGCTTATACCACTTCTCATTTACATACATACCAAATGTTTTTGGCTCATTTGGTTTATACGGAGAAACAGGTGCTTCTTCTACATAAAAGTACTGCGTAATTTGATTTAAAAACTGTTCCTCTGATAAGCCATTTAAATCTTTCACAACTCGGTTATAGTCCCAAATCGATAATTCATCCTGAGGGAATAATACAGATAGGAAGAAATTAAACTCTTCTTCTCCTGTGTAATTCGGATATTGTTCTCTTCGCATGATCCCTACTTTTGCAGCTGATGCAGAGCGGTGATGTCCATCTGCAATGTACAGGTTAGGAATATCTTCAAATAAGTTTACTAAACTTGCAATTACTTCTTCATCAGCTATTTTCCAAGCAACGTGCCTAACGCCGTCTTCTGCTGTAAATGTATAGATTGGCGCATGTTCTTCTTTCCAGCTGGCAATGAAATGCTTTATCTCTTCTTTTGTACGATACGTTAAAAAGATAGGACCCGTATTTGCATCACACACATCTACGTGACGAATACGATCTAGCTCTTTTTCATGACGCGTTCTCTCATGTTTTTTAATTGTATCATCTTCATACTCATCAATAGATGTACAAACGACAAGGCCTGACTGCGTTCTTCCCTGCATCGTCAGTTCATAAATGTATAACGCTGGCTCTTCGTCTTGAATGAACACTTCTTCTCGTATAAATCGATTTAAATTTTCACCCGCTTTTTCATATACACGATCATCGTACGGTGAAAGTGCCGGGTCTAAATCAATTTCTGCTTTATCAACATGCAAGAAAGAATATGGATTCCCTTTTACAACTTCCCTTGCCTCTTCACTATTTAATACGTCATACGGTAAAGCTGCCACTTGTGCCGCTTTTTCCTCTACTGGACGAATGGCCCGAAACGGTCGTATTTTTGCCACATTCCTCTCTCCTTTACACAATCATTCGAACGGCTACAACACCTGTAATTTTGCTTATATTTTCTACAATATTCTCTTTTATTATATCATCAATTCCGTTATCGATATCAATCATTGTGTATGCCCAAGAATGTTTACTACGATTAATCATATCGGCAATATTAATATGATGTTCCGCTAAGCATCCTGTAATTTGCCCTACCATATTCGGGACGTTTTGATGCATAATTGTAATTCGTTTCTTTCCGATATACGGCAATTCTACGTTTGGATAGTTTACTGAATTACGAATATTTCCTGTCTCTAAATATTCACGTAATTGGCGCGCTGCCATGAATGCACAGTTTTCTTCTGATTCGGACGTAGATGCACCAAGGTGAGGCGTCGCTGTTACATTTTTCATCTTTATCACATTTTCATTCGGGAAGTCTGTTACGTAATGCGTAATAACATCTTCTTCTAACGCTTTTTGAAGAACATTTTCATCTACAAGTTCTCCTCTTGAGAAATTGAATAAACGCATACCTTTTTTCATCTTCTCTATAGCGTGTTCCCCAATAATTCCCTTCGTTTGATTTGTAAGAGGAATATGAAGGGTAATATAATCACACGTTGCAAAAATTTCATCAAGGCTAAATGCTCTTTGCACATGTGTAGAAAGACGCCAAGCTGTTTCAACTGAAATATAAGGGTCATATCCAATAACGTCCATCCCTAACGCTAACGCATCGTTCGCAACTAAAGCACCGATTGCGCCAAGACCAATTACACCTAGACGTTTTCCTGCAATTTCTGATCCAACGAATTGTTTTTTTCCTGATTCAACAAGCTGCGGTACTTCTTCACCCTCTAAATTTTTCGTCCAGCTTACACCGTTAATAATGTTACGTGAAGACATAATAAGGCTGGCGATAATAAGTTCCTTTACTGCATTGGCATTCGCTCCTGGTGTATTAAATACTACAATCCCTTTTTCTGTACATCGCTCGACAGGAATATTATTTACACCAGCGCCAGCTCTTGCAATCGCCTTTAAGTCTTTTGAAAACTCTTCTTGATGTAAAGAGTAGCTACGAAGCAAAATTCCATCTGGATGATTGATTCTATCTCCTACTTCATAACGTTCTTCAGTAAAAACTTGCAAGCCTTTTTCTGCAATTTGATTTAACGTTTGAACACGAAACATATCCCCATCTCCCTATCTATTCTCAAGCTCAAATTCCTTCATATAATCTACTAATTGCTGTACACCGTGTACTGGCATCGCATTGTAAATACTTGCACGCATACCACCGACTGAGCGATGTCCTTTTAACGTAACAAGGCCGCGTTCTTTCGTTTTTTGTAAAAACTCATTGTTCAGCTCTTCTGACGGTGTTGTAAACGGAATATTCATAAGTGATCGATACGCAGGGTCAACTGGTGAAGTAAACAATTTAGATTCATCTAAAAAATGATAAATAAGTGAAGATTTCATTTTATTTTGTTCTTCAATCGCAGATACTCCGCCTTGCTCTTTCAACCACTCTAGTACAAGTTTTGTTACGTAAATACTAAAGGATGGCGGTGTATTATATAAGGAGTTATTTTTACTGTAAGTTTCATAATTTAACATTGTCGGACAAGAGCGATCTGCTCCCCCAATTAAATCTCTTTTTATAATAGCAATCGTTAAGCCCGCTGGCCCTAAATTCTTTTGCGCTCCCGCATATATAAGACCAAACTTCGAAACATCATATCGTTCTGATAAAATATTTGAGGACATATCCGCAACGAGCGGCACTCTTTCTATATGTGGAATATCCACATATTTTGTCCCCTCAATTGTATTATTCGTTGTAATATGTACATAATCTAGTTTTTCATCGCTTAGTAAACCGTCCAGTTTAGGAATCGTAGTAAACTTCTCTTGCTCGGAAGAAGCAATCACTTGTACTTCCCCAACTTTTTCGGCTTCTTGCAGTGCCTTTTTAGACCATGAGCCAGTTAGTACGTATCCAGCTTTTTTATACGTATTCATTAAGTTCAGTGGTATCATAGAAAATTGTAATGACGCACCGCCTTGTAAAAATAAAACATCATACTCATCAGGGATGCTCATTAATTCACGAAGTAAGTTACTCGCTTCCTCTATAATACTTTGAAAATAAGAAGATCGATGACTCATTTCCATAATAGACATGCCTGTCCCGTTATAATTTACAAGCTCCTTTTGCACTTTCTCTAAAACTGGCAAAGGGAGTATTGATGGTCCTGCTGAAAAATTATAGACTCTCTCCATTACCCTCATAACCTCCCTATTTCTCATTTTTATTAATTTTTAAACTTTCTGAATTATAACCCAAAATATAATACGTGGTCAATTTGTTTTCTATTATTACGGCGCAAGACGCAATGGAATCGCTTGCATGTGCAAACTATTTTTATAAACATACAAAAAAGTGTTAAGTACATAATCGTACTTAACACTCTAGTAATAAAGTATAATTGCTAATTGTCCGTGAAGAACCGATCAAAAATTTGATAAATAGCAGAAAGACCAATGAGCCAATAAATAGTGTCCACAAGCGCCGGCATAGAACCAAACCATTTCTCAACTACATTGTAATCTAACGCTACAAACAACCAATTCAAACCGCCGAGAATCACCAAAATTACTGTAAGGTAAGACAAAAATTTCATTATGATTGCCCCCTAGGTGATAAGATGGTGAAAGGCCTTTCACTAGAAATATATGTAGTAATCTTTAAAACTTACCTATTTTATAAAAATTATTTTCGGTACCACCCGTTAATAACTGCCTCTGTTTCTTTACTATGTATTTGATACGCATGTGTACTATCATTAGAGCCAATAAACCAAATTGAAAAACCTTTAAAATATGGTTTCGGTTCTAATACATCGCGGTAAGCACGCCATCCATTTAATTGTACATCTTTTGAAAACACATTTGAAACATCTGGATTCCACGGATTTTGTAATCCAAGTTCACGCGCCGGAACGTTAAACCCACCGAAGTAAACTGGTTTTCCTGTTGCATTATGTAATTGTTCCAATTGCTGAACAACATTTTGTCCACGATTATACACTGTCGTCGCAAATAAACTTTTCTTTACTTCTTCATATGTTGGATTTCTTTTTCCTGAAACTTCAAACCAACTATCAATACTTACAATATCCACCTTTTTTAAATACGGACGATTGATTTTCTCTTTAAACTTCGCTTCATAAGAAGGGTCCCAGCTTGCTGTTAACCACCAGTTCATTTGATACAAAACATTTCCTTTATACTGATTACGAACAAAATCAATTGTATCGCTCCAGTATCCTTCTGCATACTCCATATTCACGAAATTAGAAGCAATCTTTAGTCCATACACATTGTATTTACTTGTAATGGAATTAAAAATATCTTGCAGAATAACCGTCTTCCAATTCCAGAAGAAATCATTAATGTTACTTGGGTTCCATTCTGTCTCTCCAACATTCCCCTGCTGAATATACGGGAACGGTTCCACTATAACTTGAATATTACGCTTTAATAATTCTTGAATTAAAATAATAGCTTGTTGCTTTTGCGCTTGATTAATTACCATGTTAGTAGAAGTCACATTTGGGATATCCACTTGAATCGGTACATTTACTGTATTTAAATTTAAGCGCTCCACATCCGCTAATACTTTCGCTACATTTCCAACTTCCCATACTGTTACGTTTCCTGATTTGATTTTTCCAGATTGAACAGTATTTACATCTGCCTGTACATTTCCTTGAAAACAAAAAGAAAACAACATAATAAACACTCCTAAAAAACTTATTAAACTCTTATTTTTCTTCACAACTTTCCCCCTATAATTTTTGGCTTTCTTGATTATTTTATACAACGTTTCATATATATTCCACAAAAAATCCAATAAATTTTTATTGATAAAAATGCTATTCATCCTTTATTCACATCTTACTCATACTAAGCCCCTAAAAATAGTAAGATAAATAAAAAAGGAACGGATTTCCGCTCCTTTTTTATCTTTTTACGATTATCAATCCATTTCCCTTTTAGGCTCTACCAACATGATGTGGGATTCCTTTTCAGTGAAAGGTTTATGCTCAACGCCTCTCGGGACAATAAACATCTCGCCCTTAGAAATTTTCACCTGTCCATCACGGAAATCGATGAACATCTCCCCTTCAAGCACAATAAATAGCTTATCCGTATCAGGATGCTCATGCCATATAAAATCTCCATTAGCTTTAAAAAGCTGAATTTGATCATCATTCATTTCACCAATCACTCGTGGATACCAATAATCGTTAATTTTAGATAACTCGTCATTTAGTTTAATAGGTTGGTAATGGATAATAATCCCTCCTCATTTTTAACTTCCACTATATTACAATAATCTAAGTAAAAAAGTCGTCATTACGCTTAAAAAGAAAATGCTCCGGCCAGAACTTTTCATTCAGATAGTACAAAGGAGTGATTTCAATGAAAGTTCTTTCAATCCAATGTTTCCTTTAACTCTCCATAAGTATAGAACAGTGATTTTCAAATAAGAATGGACCCCTGTTGACATTAGTATGGATTATTGATGAACTTCTCGCGATATTTAGTAGGCGAAATGCCAACTCGCTTCTTGAAAACTCTACTAAAATAAAAAGGGTCTGCAATTCCAACAGCCTGCGAAATTTGTTGTACAGGCACACCACTTGTACATAACATTTTTTGAGCCATCTTTATACGATAGTTCAATAAATATTCTGCTGGCCCCATACCTGCATGCTTTCTAAACACGTAAGAAAGACGATTTCGATTAACATTATTTTGTTCTGTAAGCGTATGTATTGTAATATCTTTATAATAGTATTGGCGAACGTAACTAGATATTCGTTCGAATAAAGTATGCGACTCATAGTTGTTTTCTCTATTGACAACACTTAATAAAGCTTCATTCAACGCTTCGCGAAACAGCATTTCGGTCTGAAGCATCGAAATGCCTCCACGCTGATTATACACATCCCAAAGACGCATAAGTAATTCGACAAGACGAGGAGATTGTCCTGTTAATAATTCAAAATGCTGATGAGTAAAGCCAGAGTCTTCTCGTTCTGGATTGCTTATCTGATATAAAACAAGAATATATTCCCAGTTTATTTCACCAAGCATTTTATGGGCTAATGTCATTTTTGCACCCCCATGTATAACTTTTCCTGGGGAAAGGATATACGGCGTACCATTAAATTGAAATTGCGTCTTCCCTGTAAGTGGAAATACAAATCCTGGGAAAGAATCTGTAGACTCAGCACAAGGCACACCTGGATTTTTAGCATAACGATATACTCCTTCTACTCGGAAAGGATTATTGGCAAGATACTCTGCTAACTCATTCACGTCCAACTTCACAATGCACGCCTCATTTCAATAATAATTTTCTTGTAATTCGCGAGATTAATTGGTGTACATTCTGGGCAACGCTAAACTAAAAATAGTACATACGACTTAACAAGATCTGGTTATTAACCTATAAATATATTGTTTTTCATTTATTGACAAAAGTATCCTCCCTACATTATTGATAATGATTTTCATTGTAGTTTGATAAAAAAACATTTGTCAAGTTGGATGGCGTAGAAAAATGACGAAACAAGGGGTACAGAGGGACCGTTCTGTTGCAAATAATACCTGGTCTTTGTTAACTAATTCCCCTCAAAACTGGAATAATCATGTTAATAGTTGTAATGGCTTTATTTGTTACAGCACTTGCAGCATGTGGAAATAATCGTAATCCTGAAGAAGTTGCTACAGCGTATTTCGAAGATGGAAACAGCCTACTATCAAATTAAATGATAGTAGGCTGGCTGTTAAAATTATTTAAGAACTGGGTTATGTTCTAAATGATAAGCTTTCATTATCAAAAAGATTATTACTAGTCCCTCCACAAACAAAAACACCCTATCACTTCGGTTCTAAATTTAGCACCTTCCCCTCTATTCCCTCCGTATTCAATGTAGTCGTATGATACGTTCCACTTACCCAATCATCTATTTGATCATGATACCAATCACTTCTAAAATGTCCCGATTGTCCTGGTCCTACGATATGATAACCGTTTGACATATCTTTCGTATCAATAACAAATCGCCAAGAAGCCCCGTGATTTACAATGCCGTTATCGCCGTAACTCGCTGCTTGCACGGTAACTTGACTTCCGCCAATCGGGACTGGTTTCTCACGATTAAAAGCGAGTAGTGCTAACATACTAGATGATTTTGAAATTGGATGTGTAAAAGCGAGTTGATGGTAATCGCCCCACTTCCACTCTCCAACATCCGGTCCATATTCCTTCTGCAATTTCTTCATTACATTCTCGTACGATGTATGCACAACTTTTGTGAAACCTCCGTACTTCGTAAACCACGCGCTATTTTCTCCCGCTACTTCTTTTCGAATCAATTCATCAACAACTTGTGACTTCCCTTCAAATAACTTCATTACATCTTTCGGTATTTCTTTTGAAAATAACGTATTTGAAATCTCTTTCATTAATAAATAGAATATTAATGGTGCCGGTTCATCTTTACTATCGTAAAAATTCCACTTTGTTAATTGGTTTACGCCTTCTTTCTCTACCTCATTTAAAGATGCTTTATTTAACTCTTTTAAAAATATAGGAGTAAACTCTTTCCCGTATAAATTCTTTTGATCCATCTGTAACTCTTCTAAATCTTTCACCGTATACTTTTCCTTCTCTTGTAAAAATTCTTGAATACGCATTTGCCTATATGGCTGCGCCCACGTATTGCTAATATGATACGGATAATCATCATCAACAATTTTATTATTCGCAGTTGAAATAAACCCTTGTTTTGGATTGATTACTTTTGGAAGTTGATTAAACGGGATATACCCTTCCCATTCATATTCATCTGTCCATCCTGGAACAGGCAAGCTACCATCGCCTTTTTTACGCACTGGTATATTTCCATTCGCTTTATAAGCAATCGTGCCATCGTTTGATGCAAACACAAAGTTTTGGGTTGGTGTATGGAAATCTTGAAGAGCGGTTTCAAACTCCGTCCAGTCTTTTGCTTTGTTCATATTTAATACAGCTTTTAACTCAGCTGACGGTTCTAAAGCAGTCCACTTTAAAGCAAATACTGTTTTCGTTTTCTCCTTCCCCTTATCCGCAAACTCTGAAATTACTGGCCCATGCCTCGTAATCGTAACGTTATAAGGAATTGTCTTCCTGCCTTTTACTTTAATAGACTCGTCAACAACGGTAGCTTTCTCCCATTTATCGTTATACAGAAATTCAATTTCATTATTAGGATTTCTCTTCTCAATATATAAATCTTGCACATCAGGCCCCGTATTCGTAACGCCCCACGCTATTTTGTCATTGTGTCCTAATATAACACCTGGTACTCCAGCGAAAATAACGCCACTCACATTTAAATCTTTCATTTCAAGTCTCGTTTGATACCATATAGAAGGTGTCGCAAGAGATAAATGAGGGTCATCTGCTAAAATCGGCTTACCTGACGCACTCTTCTCACCACTCACAACCCAGTTATTACTACCGTTAAACTCCGGGGGAATTATCGTTTTTGAAAAACTTTGCGCTACGTCCACATTTGTATTTTTCAGTTCAGCTAGCAATCTAGGAGCATCTTTCGGATATTTAGGAAATAGCTCATTTGCTTGCTCTTTCGAAAGGTTTTTCAGCGCCCAATATCGAAACGCCTGTCCATGCCAATGTCCTCCTAAGTCAAACGCCATATACTTTCCAATTGTTAAAGAATCCACGATTGACCATTCAGAAGGCTCATAACCTAATATAGTAAACTCAACCGGCAATTTCTTTTCCACTTTTGCCTCACGTATAAAAGCGTTCACCCCATCAGCAAATGACTGCAGGGCATATTTTGCTTCTCCATCATATTGACTAACTGAAGCTTCTGCCGCTCGCCGTAAACCGAGTGTTCGAAACAATTTATCTCGGTCAACAGCTGCTTCCCCAACAACTTCACTTAACATACCAGAAGCTTGTCTTCTACTTAAATCCATTTGGAACAACCGATCTTGCGCTTGTACATATCCTTGCGAAAAATATAAATCATGTGCATTTTCCGATTTAATATGCGGGACACCTTTACTATCCCGCTTCACCGTAACAGCGTGTTGTAAATCCTCTAGCTTTATCGTTCCATCTATCTTTGGCATAGATTTCAGCGTATATATATTCAAAAAAATCGCAGCGGAAATAACTAAAAAAAGAACGATACTACTAGCCCAAATAAAAATTCTTTTTCCTCTTTTTCGTTTCTTCTTTATAACGACTTCCATATAACCACCCCTTTCTCACACTATTCGCTTCTATAGTAAAAGAACCTTTTAGACTAGAAAAAATCCTTATCCAAACTATGGATCATACAAACCGAATACTTCTCTCCTATGGATTCCTTCACTAAAATCTATTCGTTCTTTCTTACACCAATTCCTCAAAATCCCCTTCACATAAACTAACGTTTTCTTATTATTTTCAAACGCAATTTTAAGTGCCTCTAACACTTTCTCTCCAGAAAGTCTTTGTATCCAATTCTTCAATTCCTTCACAATATATGGGGATAAACTACTAATATTTTGTTCATAAAACTTATAAACTTCACTATTTGGAACGCCCTCTTCTATGGTTTCTATCTCTTCCGCTTCTTCTTTCTCTTCAATAACTACTTGTGAACTACTATTATCCTCTTCTTCTGGCATACCAAAATACTGCAATAATAATGGAATCGTGTATTCTTCTTCAAGGCATTTACGTAAAAATATATGTATGAACTCATTACTTTTTACAGTCTTTAACTCACGTAATACGCACTTCTCCACATTCGTATTTGAAATAGGGTTATAGTGTAACCAGTTTATTATGAATACCTCTTTCGTTTTCGTATCATATAGAATCTTTCCATACTCAACAAACCTGTTTAGCAGCTTCTCAACAGTCTCCATACTATAACCTGTTTCAAGCTCTGCCACACGCTTCGGTAATATGTAAATACCACATTGCTTTGTTTTCGTACCAGTTAACAAATATATGTAAAAATAACGCTCCTCTGGCGTTAAATCTAATATGAATTCATCTTGCCAAAAGTTCACCTGCACATTACGGTATACCGCCATATGTTTCCCTCCACTCTTTGCTAGTAAATAGGAAAATTTTAATCCTTCATTATAAAGATAGGCATGCGGGAATGGTTTTGGCATTCGAATTACAATTTTTTTACTACTACAACGCCGGTTTCATTTTTTCGTGCTTGTTTTGTTCTTGTAGTTGTTTTTGTTTTTGTTTTTTCTTAGTGATTTATTACTTGGTAGGGGCTTATGAGGGGCTTGGAAGGGCATTCTACATTAATTACAATCTATCAAATACAATTTTTTCTTCCTACTAAATAGGAGCTATTCAAAATTATTATTTTGGATAGCTCCTTTCAAATTCTTCTTATTTTTTACTTCTACCAATGTCAGCTTCTACATACAATTTCTTCTGCTATTTGCGGGCAGTAACACTCTCATTTCAAAATTCGGTGAATAAACTGCTCGATTGCAATGCGAGTGACCCTCACTGATTAAAGTTTCATTTTATTTTTGCATTGAATCTAACATCTTCACAATAAAGGCAGCTGCCTGACCACGAGTTGTTGTGCCTCTAGGATCAAACTCATTATTTCCAATACCATTAACTACCTTTAGACTGTATAATCGTTGAACCGATTCTTTGTATGTTATTAAATGCTTATCTGTAAATGGTAATGCTACTAACTCACCTGTAATTCCTTTATATCGTAATGCTTTGTCAATCATAATAGATACTTCTTCACGAGTAATTGGTGAGTTAGGATCAAAAATCCCTTCACCACGACCATTAATAATTCCTGCACTTGCACAACGTTTAATACCGTCATGAAGTGATGGATGTGCCTCATTAATATCTACAAATGACTTATTTCCCTCTGGTAGTTTAAGAGCATTCGAGATTAATTTCGCAAACTCCGCTCTCGTTACATTTCGATATGGCGCAAATACACCATTACCTTCGCCTTGCATAATACCTAGACTGTTTAATTTACGAATATGCCCTTCAAACCAGCCACCTGTAATATCATCTTTTGGTTTTTGTACTTCTTCCTTTGGTACATTGTAGTTAATTTTAATCCAACTTGGGTCATAGAAAATCCATTCTCCATTACCTACTTTATACCAACCATTTTTAACCGCTAATACTTTGTAACGATCTCCGTTTGAAGCTTTACGTACAACACGATGTTCAATACCCGCATCACTACGTACATTGATGCCACTACCATTTACCACTAGTTCCATGCTAGGTTCAGCTGGATTATTTTCATTTGGATTAAATGAGTCATTTTTATCTTGTAAAGGCGTATCAATCTGCGCATTTATATTTGCATACCACTGAATTCCTTGTACGAAACCAGCCCAATTACCACGTGAAATTAAAATGTCAGGACATTTTTTCCCGCTCCATTGTTGATGCTTGTAAATATGATCTGCACCAATTCCTTCTTTGTTCATTAAATAACCTGCAAGTCGTTTTGCATTTTCTAATGCTTTATTGTAATCACCATCTTGGTTAACCGCGATCTCGATACCGATAGATTCCCTGTTTCCTGATCCATCTCCATCTCCTGCATGCCAACCATTTTCGTTTGTTGGTAAGTGTTGATAAATTTGTTTATCGTCTACAGTAAAATGCCATGAAGCTGTTCGGAAAGTGCCTTCAGTTGCTTGCTTGTATAAATATTTCGCATGATTTTCAGCATTAGCACCAGCGGCTGTATTTGCGGTCTCATGAATTGTAATGTAACGTGCTTTCATCGGATTTGCAGGACGAATATCAGGATTTCCTGCTGGAACAATCCACTCCACAAATGGAACTCCTGCAAGTGTTCCATATTTCTTCGTACTCTGTGCGCTATATTGAATACCTCTTGGCTTTGCAACAGGTTTCATTTGACGATCAGACCCATCATTTCGACCATCTACAGATTCAAATGCCTTTTCAATGTTTGAAATAGCTTCCTTTTCTGCTACTTGCCCCTTCTTAGCATCTTGCATTTTGTTTAATTCTTCTGTTTCATCATGTTTATGCTTATATTCTTCTAAAAGAATTTTTTCATTTTCAGATACTTCTGCTTCGTTAACTTGTACATGATCAGGAACTTCCAACTTGAAATTAGAATAATTTAATCCGCTCGTTCCATTTTCTCCCTGGGCAATATTAAGTTGATCAGTTTGAGATTTGTTCAACTCTTTTGCTGATGCTGATAAAGGTACGCTCCCTAAAATCACTAGACTTGTTGATAGTGCGATTACTTGTTGTTTGATTGTCTTATTCATTATTATAATAGATACATACACATTCCCGCCGTGTATGTATCTCAACCTCCCTTTATTCTCACATTAATTTGTTAAAATATGAATCTACTATGTACTTCTAATATGACTTCTTTTTATTTACATATTTAAATAATTATATTTTATAACCATTAAGAAAATATTTATATGTCATCCCTACAGATGAATTTCATCTAACATACTTTTTACAAAATCCGTCAACAAACATTATTTTACAACTAATTACAAATACCGTCAAAAGCATTTGTACATACTGGCATGTTTTTAGGCTGGATCATTGAACATAATTTATTTAGTCAAGAATTTGAAGAAGAGTCTCCAGACGAAATTAATCAATTTAAACTTAGACAAATGACTGGCACACAAATTTATATAAACTGGGATGGCGTTTTAGCAGACAACATGTTAAATGATGAGGGCAACCAATTCGCAATGTACTACTTTAACAATAAGGATGAGTGGAAGTATATAGATGATTACTCAGGTATTTTTACAGACGATGGAGAAACTCTCTACCACGTGCAAGTTACTTGAGAAAATTATTTCAAATTAAAAGAAGTTATTGATAATAGCTATAATTTTTGGAAAGACAACTTACAAAATATATAATTATAACAAGTCGATTTCTTATTTTAATAAGGAATCGACTTTCTTAATATTTAATTTGCTGATTAACATCTCACTCAAAAATTATTTTACTAACGATACTATTATAGATACCGAATTATCTATAACGGAACGTTCTGGGCGTGATTTCATTAACACTGTTAATCCAATTAAGGACGTGACTAATGTTTGCGCTAATGCTTTAGCGTTCAAATCACTTTGTAGTTCTCCTGATCGAATTCCTTTCATGATTAATTCTTGAAAAATAACTGCAAGATACATTTGGTGTTCTCTAGTCAGTACTTCAAACTTTTCATTATGAGGAGCAAGCTCAACCATTGTGTTAATACAAAAACAGCCTTTACTGAACTCTTTTTTATATTCCTCTTCCACCATATTTTCAAAAAACATCTGAATTGCTTCTTTTACAGATTGTTCGTTTTGAAGTTTTGTTCGTATACGAGCCGCATGTAAATTTGTGTATCTCCTTAATGCCGCTTCAAATAAGCCCTCTTTATCACCAAAAGCTGAATATAAACTCGGTTTTTGTATTTCCATTCTTGCAGTTAGATCACTTAATGAAGTAGCAGCGTATCCTTTCTCCCAAAAAAGTTGCATAGCAGCATCCAAAGCTTTTTCTTCATCAAATTCGCGTAGTCGAGCCATTTAAAAATATCCCCTTCCTCTACATTTTCAAATTATAAACTAACACTTTATGTACCAATCAGTATATTATATATCGTATTAAATTATAAACGATGTGTCAAAGAAAATGGAATTAAATCAAAAGAAACTTGACATATATATTTACTCAAGATTATATTTTACTTACAAAATAACATACCGTTCGGTACGTTATTTACAACAATACAAAATGGAGCTGATTTTATGAATAGCAAGGAAAAGATGATGACCACTCTTAAACATAATGATCCCCAGTTACATTCACCTATTAGCACAAACATGTCCCGCTACATGACTCTATTATTCGCAATAGCTTGCGGGATGGCGGTGGCAAATATATATTTCGCTCATCCGCTACTTGATTCTTTATCAAATGAATTTAAGATTAGTCATTCAACTATCGGTATTGTGATTACTATTACTCAAGTTTGTTATGCAATCGGATTACTTTTATTAGTTCCACTTGGTGACTTATTAAACCAAAAAAGACTCATTATTGTTCAAATGGTTTTATCCGTTATCGTTTTAATTGTAATTGGGACCGCTCCCTCGGCCATCGTACTTTTTATAGGTATGGCCTTAGTAGGAATTCTTGCAACAGTTACGCAAACACTCGTCGCATACGCATCAATTTTAGCAAATCCAGCAGAACGTGGACGCATAGTAGGTTTCGTTACAAGCGGCGTTGTAATAGGCATTCTCCTTGCGCGTACATTTGCAGGCGCATTAACAGACTTAGCTGGATGGCGGTCCGTTTATCTCACTTCCGCTACCCTTATACTATTCGTAACTGTTTTGTTATATCGTAATTTACCTACTCTTGGACAGAGCAGAATGACAACTATGCCTTACCGGAAGTTAATACGTTCTGTACTCTTATTATTTATAGAAGAACGACTCTTACGCATTCGCGGAATATTAGCATTGCTCATTTTCACTTCATTCAGTATTTTATGGACTTCTTTAGTATTACCTCTAAGTGCTACACCACATAATCTTTCACATACAGCTATTGGTGCGTTCGGCCTTGCTGGAGTTGCAGGTGCATTAGCTGCTACTAAAGCTGGACAATTAGCTGATAAAGGATTAGGACAAAGAACAACTGGCATAGCTTTATCTTTATTAGTACTTTCATGGCTCCTAATTAAATCTATTAATCACTCTCTATTATTACTAATTTTCGGCATTATCCTCTTAGATTTAGCGGTGCAAGCTGTACATGTCACCAATCAAAGTATGCTGTTCACAGTGCGTCCCGAAGCAAGAAGTCGACTTACTGCCAGTTACATGATTTTTTATTCTATCGGTAGTGCAACAGGTGCAATTCTTTCAACAAATACGTATGCAAAATATGGTTGGGATGGCGTATGCATATTAGGTGTATCTATTAGTGCTTGTGCTCTTTTATTTTGGATAATAACCTTGCGGCGATCATCACAGCTGAACGAAGAATAATTCATTTATGATTAATACGTGTTTTTCTACAAGACTATAGAATAGCATTTATTTTTTAACACAAATCAACGGCATTTTCATATAAAAAATGCCGTTGATTCACAATTTCATAATAAGAGATCCTATACTATCGAAATACATCTATTACAAATTCCCTTTAACGTTTTCAACAATTTCGTTTATCGTATTTCGATCAAACTTATCACTAATTTCGTATGGCTCACGATCTCCTACGAATTGCACGCCTACGATATCATTGCGATCCTTACCGTATTGCACTTCAATAATAAATCCACGCTCTATTTGTTTCCAAATGAGGCCTGCTTCATCTTTATTATCTAAAATAATGCAGTCTTCAATATTTTCGTCAATCCCAATTAACTTATTATCATCCATATATCCAATCTCGTATTGTTGCCGTTCTTTCGCTTTGCCACTTACTAATATACCTTTGCTACCATATGAATAATCCATATAGTCCTTTTTCTCCGTTTGTACCGCTTTCGGCTTTTGTGCTTCAGTTTTTTCAGTAGCCCCACAACCTGTAATAAGACTGATTGGCATAACCACTATTAATACTAACCTAGTGAATTTCTTTATCATTTTTAACCAACCTCATATATTTAATGTAAAACTCCATTTATTACTCTATTAAAGAATAACATGATACTAAGTAAACAGAACGAAAGATAACATATTATTTACATACCCACACTTTAATGAAGGAACAGGCCATTTAAACCTAGTCCTCCATAACTTTAACTTTGCTTCACATACTTAATTGTATGAAATGACGTCTCATTAAATAATTGCAAATTTTCCCCATCATAATCTTGAACTTTATATGCTATTTTCTTTTTTTGAATTGTATCTTCTACACCGTCTACTAAACGTTTATTGAGATGTAAATAGATTGTAAAAGCTTCCTTATCATATTCCCAAGTGCCTTCAATATAATTCTTTTTATTTGGATACTCACCTTTACCATACGTTTCAAATGTCTTATCACCTTTTAAAATAAGTGACATAATGAAACCGTCTGTTCCTTTGAATCCCCAATTACCAATTAATTCCGTACCATCCTTCACATTCTTCATAACGTTATCCGTATTAATTCCAGCTTTCTTATCTAACTCTTTCAAATCTTTCACAGATACTGTACCGTCACCGATTTTAATATCCCCTTCAAGGTCTTTGAATGCCTTAAGCCAGTAAATATCTCCTTCTTTCACTAACTTTTCGGATTTCTCCATTAACTCTTTATCAGTCTTATCGCCTTTTTCTCTTTTTTCTTTTCGGGTGAATACTTCATTGATTAAAGAAAAAGACTCTCTAAAATAACTAATTGCTTTTTCAAAATCCTTTTGTTGATTTACATACTCTGCAGGGGGATCTATCGACTCGAATTTATCTAACGTTTTATTTAATTCTTTCACACTATCTACTATATCTGATTTCTTTTTCTTACCGTCAAAAACCTCTCTTGTAATATTGTTATGCTCCGCAAACAACTTATCAAACTCTATCCCTAATTTATACACTTTATTAGGATAGTCTTCCTTTGAAACTTTTTCTTTCTTACTATTAGACTTCGATTCTTTTACTTTAGACTCTTCTGTTTTCTCCTGTTTAGAAGTGTTCGTTTTCTCAGAAACTCCACAACCAAATAACAACATGACCGGAACTGCTACCCCTAGTAGTTTCTTTGTATTCATGACTGATTTCTCCTTTTACTTGAATAGATTACTCTTGCTATACCCATCCTCTTTTTTTATCTTGTAATTAAAGTTACAATCGCAATAACTCCTAGAATCGGTCCCCAATATTCCATTTTTATAAAAAATAATGAGTGCTTTTTGTTAAACATAACTTTTTCACCAGTTTCGGTATCTATATAAACTTTCCCATCTGGCTTATTAATATATTTACCTAAATACCAAGACATAACCCCTGATATAATAAACATTACCGCCATTGGCCAACTATGATCTTGAAAATATGTAGCGTCCCCCGTTATAGATCCAAAGATAGCCTTACCCAAAAGAGTATTAATAATTACAATAATTGCGACTAAAAAACCCCAACCAGACCAAATAATCATTTATTTCTCCTCCTAAAGCGTACAACTTTGTACTTTATGTTAATTTGAACTGCAAACGAAAATGTTTAAAAAACCGAATATTCAGACGTTAATAATTATATTTAGCTTACATTCGATTCTAACTTTAATGTTCTAAATGCAAATGAACCAGATATAATTTGTAAAATTGTCGGAATAAGTAAAAAGAATAATGACATAAACAACATAACTATAGGAATCACAATCATACAAACTCCATAAACTTTATTATTAACCTTGTTTACTAAACATGATAAAATAAGCAATCCTATTTGAACCGTTAAAATAATAGAGTAATAAGCTAAAAGTTCATAATCAAAACCTTCCATAATATTAAACGCTACAACTATTAATAGTATGGAAATAATAATTCCTATAATGCCACCAATTAAACCTAGTACGAATTCAATCGTTCTTTTCAATTCAATCCCCCTATTATGAGCCACTAAAAACTTGTATATTTTTCCCATTCACCATCATACCAAATATTTATTGGAAAAACTATACATATTTTTCATGCTCCCTTACCTTACAGTGACCTTCTTACCTTTATAGATAGCTTGTAGTAGTTACAAAATTAAAACCTTCAAAATTACTAACCGAATTGTCATACTGAAAATTATAAATTAATATGATAGAATTGTAGGATTTCTTTAATTTAACTTCTTCGTTAATTCGAGAAAGTATTTTGTCATCATATGAACATCCCGTTAATAACATAGAAATGTCATCACTTGCTTCTTCTAACACTTCCTTTTCAATAAAATCCTCATCTACATCAATCATATCTATATTAAAATCAACAAAAAAACTCGCTGGTATAGCGTCTCCTTCTTCATCATACGTAACATCTATATATGTATCCAACTGATCTTGCGTTTTCATATTACCTAACCATATTGAAACTATTCCATGTACTTCCATTGTAGTTCTCCTTTATTTTTTATCTTGCAGAACCAATTCTATAACTTACCGACTACTTTAAAACTCATAATTTTTATGAAAAACATTTCTTCTTTCCATTTAGTTAAATGGGGTTATTCGGAAATTCACTATCATACTTATTAATTAGCGCTTTATCATTTTCATTAATTGGTACTTCACCTAAGTATTTATGTTTCCAAATAATCATTTGATCACTAAAACTATATTCTGTGTCGAGCCAATTGGTATAATCGAAATGCATGTTAAATTCCCCACTATGTTCCAGAGACATTGTAAAAGAGTACCAAAGCTCTTGCTGATTATCTTTGAAAACATTTCTTAATTCCTTACTCACTTTATATAAAGAATCTTCTTTCCTTTCAAACTCCTCTTCATTAACTTCGTATTTAAAAGGAATTTCTACACTATACTTATAATTTTCTTTATTTCTGAAGTTGTTATAGAAAAAGTAAGTTCCCCCTCCAGCTTCTGATATTTGTGCATAAAAATAAAATTTCTCCCATTCTTCTGGAATCATGGCATGAACCGTTTCCGCTATCTCTCTATATAATCGATTCAATTTTATTTCCAATTGAATACCCCCTATTTGATTTTCATCATTCACTTTTTCTATATTATACCACCCTTTTAATTAGCTCTTTATTTACAATAAAGAGCTAATTTATTTCATCTAAAATTCAAACCAAGTTTCGATACTTTTAGAAAGTAGACATACCTCTTGAATACAATTAGTATTAACATATGAAATACGAAAAGCTTAAAAAGGCTTTTACATGATGAAAGGAAGTTGCACAACTATGGATTTTAAAACAGTTATGCAAGAACTTGAAGCTCTAGGTAAGGAACGAATGAAAAAAATATACATATCTAACGGTGCGCATGAGCCAGTATTCGGAGTTGCTACAGGTGCTATGAAACCAATCGCTAAAAAAATAAAATTAAATCAAGAGTTAGCTGAAGAGCTTTATGCCACAGGCAACTACGATGCTATGTACTTTGCAGGTATTATTGCCGATCCAAAAGCTATGAGTGAGTCTGATTTTGATCGCTGGATAGACGGGGCATATTTTTATATGCTATCTGATTATGTAGTGGCAGTAACTTTATCGGAGTCAAATATCGCACAAGATGTTGCTGATAAATGGATTGCAAGTGGGGACGAGCTTAAAATGTCTGCAGGCTGGAGTTGCTACTGTTGGCTTTTAGGAAACCGCAAAGACAATGAATTTTCCGAAAGTAAAATTTCCGATATGCTTGAAATGGTGAAAGATACAATTCATCATTCTCCAGAACGAACAAAATCCGCTATGAATAATTTCCTAAACACAGTAGCAATCTCATATGTACCACTACATGAAAAAGCAGTCGAGATTGCAAAAGAAGTTGGTATAGTTGAAGTCAAACGGGAGAATAAAAAAAGCAGTTTGTTAAATGCTTCTGAAAGTATTCAGAAAGAACTTGATAGAGGAAGACTTGGTTTCAAGCGTAAGTATGTAAGATGTTAAAAGTATGAAGGTGTCAATCTAGGAGAGATTGACACCTTTTTAGTGGACATTACTAGACTAACGGAACTGCAAGTTAAAGGGAACCAATCATTCATCTCCCCCCTATACATCTCAAACTTCTTCTTTCAATTTATATACCCTATCTCTTTTCTCATCATCTTTGATAAAAATAAGTTTTCCTTCTGTAACAAAACCTTCTAATAGTAAACATACTTGTCCATATGCTTTAGGCTTATTCGTAGTGAATCTTTCATCGGGTATTTTACCAGATCGTATTAATCGTTCACATAGCTCAAGCGCACTTATTTCTTCAGAATCAATTAATTCTAAAATATCTTTTTGTAATGGTGATAAAGGGGCTGGTACCTTACATACCTCAGCTACCTCCACCTTTTCTTTTTCTTCTTCAAATAAATCTTCAAATGAAATTTGATTCATTACATCTTTTCCTTTCTAACAATTGATTTATATAACATGAATTGAATTCTATAGGTACAAGAACTTTAAATATTAGCTATTGTTATGTATTGCTTACCTCATTACATGAATTTCAAACTCATGTACATCATTTCATATAGTATATTTTGATTATACCAAATATACGTTCTGTCTTCTATTGTAGAATTTTTATAACAGAAATGAAAGTAATAGTGAACATTTTTCTTCTCTTTAGTTGTATAGAAAACTATGTAAAAATTTTACATAATAAAATTATAGTTATCTGTTAAATTTCTACGCTAATACGCAAAAAAACACTCGTTGCCTTTAATCGACAATCGAGTGCTTTAAGTTCATCTATTTTTAAGTAGTATAAATTTATAAATTTTGTAGTAACAGTATGACACCATTTATATGTCGTGACAACGACTATGTTAACACTTACGAGTTTGTATGAGTTCGTTAGTTTAATATACATTCCATATGTTTATATTCATCGCCAAATAAAATGCTATCTCACCTAAGATTTTACTTTATTTTCTATTCTATCATTGCACACAGTACTCCATGATGGTACAACCATGATGGAGTACATACTTTCAAAAAACCTTTTATTTTTTCTATCTACTTCACATATACTTTATTTTTTATTCATATATACTTATGCGTATTTAAATTTAGCACCACGAACTTTATTATATCCGTCCATAAAATATAATTTAGTATAGTAAGGTTTATAAAATCACTATAACTAAGCTCATTTATTTACTGTAATGAGTTTTTAATATTTATTTATATTTTAGGAATATCAATTATATTTCCTGGTGACTCATTAATAAGAATATCTGAAATACTTGGGTTCCTTTTTTTCAACTTGAATATTTGAATTTTTGTTAATTCAGAGCTAAATGATATATTTTGTGTTTTAAACTCCAAATTCATAATTTTATTTTGAAGTTTTAATATAAAAACCTTCCATTCTTGTAATGGAGAATTCGAAACTTCCTCTGGACTTTCTAATAATCGATATCCGTCTGCATAATGAAACATTAGTAATCCCGTTCCTAAGTCACAATCTTTGTTTTCAAGAATTGCATTTGGTATATCAAATCCACTATTCCAATTATAATTTGCTGCAAAACAATGAAGGAGTATTGGATTATCTATATTCTTTATTCGGCTAATTGTATCCTCTTTATTTGTATTATAAAGTAATTCTTCAAGCAAACTAATATCTTTATTTTCCATTACACCTTACCACCTTACTGATATTTACTTATTTTGCATTTCCAATTGTTTTAGCTTTCTTTCCCAGAGTTCTACTGTTGCACCTTGGCTTGGGTACAATGGTAAACCATTCCCCTGTAATTTTCTTAAATTTTTTTGCAAATCATATACCTGCTTTTGTAAACTATCAATACTTTGGCTAATATCCATTTTATTTAATGCTCTTGCAACTACTTCATTGTAAACAGAATGATATCCTCTGTGTCTAGCCATTGTACTTATATTATCATCTGGTACTCTTAGAAAAATACCATTTGATGAGTCATCAAAGTTCATACCTATCTTTTTAATGACAGGATTATCTGCCATTTCAGAAGGAATAATATGCTGTGCTTGATATCCACTCCATTTAGTTGAACGTCTAAGCCCCATTTCTGTCATCATATTTTTTCCTAATTTAGTAGAATTTCCTCCTATTGCAATACCCGGAGTACCAGGAATAATCCTACTACCTTCACCCGTCCCCTATGTTGTACTTTTAAATAATTCGGGGAAAAAGAAGAGGCTTTCTCTAGGTCGTTAGACCATAAAGAAAGCCCCGTTTAAATTAAAGAGATTAACCAACTATTAACTAATTCCAATCAATAAAATCCTATCATTAGTTTTCAGGAATATATAAATTATCCACAAATTCAGAGAAACTTTTAGAAATTAGTCGGATGTATTCCTCTCTTAACTCGTTATCTTCTTCAAAGTAATCCATATCACAATGATATACACTACCTCTATCTTTCCCATCAATTGATAAACAAATCAAACTCCCCGCGGGGTCAATTCCAATTGGAAGAAAATTACTTGGTACCACTTGCATCAAATTATAACTTCTTAATTTCTCTTCTAGATTTATTTCATTTTCTATTGATAGAGGAAAAAACATTGAAACAGACGATGTTATTACGCCTTTCTTAGTTGTATCATTAGTTTTAAATCTTCGTTGCTCAGTTTTCCCTCCATTTTTAGACAGCAAAAATTGTTTATAATCATCAGGTAACAATATACCATACTTATTTTCGAAATCTTCGATATCTTCAATGCCAATAGGGGTAAAAGTATATTCAAAATCTAAATTCCTCATACAATTAACCTTCTTTCCTGTTCATTTTGTTTTTCTCAATCAGAGTATAATCTCTCAATCAATTCAGAAAAAGAGTCGCATATTAATTTAATTTTATCCTCATTCACTGACTCCTGATCATAGAAAACTACTGACGGAGAATCTTTAGTATCACAGTAATTAAAACAAATAAGTCCCCCAAATGGGTCTCTTGCAAATGGAATAATACCTTCCGGAAGTGAAGTTAATTCATAAACAACTTCTATATTTGCATCTTTGCTTGTAAAACTTAATAGACAATCAAAGACTGCTCCACCCTCATCATCATTAATATCATAAATATTAGGCTCAGGATAACCACCGTTATTTTTTTTAATGCATTCACGGTAGTCATCTGGAAATCTGACACCAAATGAATTCTCCACAGCAATAATTACTTGCTCATCTATCGCTCCATCCGTAAATAGCCAAGTTACTCGGCTCATTTTATCATCTCCAAAATAATTTTCTTCAGTTTACCTGTTCTACCGTCATCTCCACCACCCCAAATTGCTCTACCACCTGTATGACCCGCAACCTGATGTTCATAGTAATCAACAAGTTGCATTTTACCAGTCTCTTGATGATGATGCCATGTGACTGATTTTGGCTTCTTACCTAATTTAAATAACTCAATATCTGTTTGGCTGAATTGTTTTGCTAAGTTTGGATCTTTCATTATATCGTCCTATAATTTTTGTGAGAGATATTTTAACTGCACTGAGTCAGGCTCTATATGATATGACTCTGATAAAGATGTTTCATATTTTGAATTAAAAATTGGGTAACCATCTTTATCATATTTAACTTTATAAGTTTCCCCATTTTTCTTAGATGTAAATGTATAAGTAGTAATTCCTGTAGAATCATCTACTACTTTTTCTTCAAAATCTCTTGGTTTATTAGGTTTTCTACTATAAGGAGGTAAATCTCTAGCTGCTTTTGTCATAGCTTCTTCATATTCTGCAGTTCTTTCATTAGTCGGTTTAATTTTTATAGTTTGAGTACCTTTGCCTGTACCCTTAACCCCACTACTCTCCAAATTCGAAATCCTACTCTGAATACTCGCCTTTGAGGCATCATGGGCTTCTTGGAATTTCCCGCTATAGTTCGTTCCAGTTCTAGCGACACTTCCATCGAGCATTATTTCTACACCTTTAAAGATTGGGGATACAGAGTCCACACCTTTTGCTAATGTATTTTCAATTATATAATATTCCCGACTTAATCTATCTAATAATCCTTAAAAATAATCTATATTGATTTTCACTTATTTATCAATCTCTAATATCTCTAAGAAAAAAGCACTCGCTACCAATCATAGGTTTTCGAGTGCTTAAATGTATATACTTCCCATCATATTTAAATCATTTTTAAGATTTGTTCCTTAACATCTTCGTCAAACTTAGCGCCTTCCACATTTGCTCCCTTCCAAACTACATTGTCAAGTTTAGCACCGGTAAAATTCGCATCCGTGAAATTCCCATTTAAAAGGATTGCTCCTGTTAAATCTGCGTTTGTAAAATCTGTATTTCTAGCATCTACTTCTGATAAATTAGCATCTTCTAAATATGCTTTTTCAAAGTTACCTTCTGTAAGATTCGCGTTGCTGAAATCCGTTCCCGTACAGTCGGCCTGTTTTGCATCTATTTTATATAAATTTGCTCGTCGAAAAGTAGCATGATTTAAAATTGTTCCAACTAATTCTCCATATGAAAAATCAACTTCGTCAAAACATGTTTCAAAACAACTACTTATATTCAATTTTGCATATTTCATATTCGCTTTAGAGAAATTAGCTTCACCAAACCTACAATCTGCAATGTGTATTTCCTCTAAATTACAACTTCTGAAATCAGCAAACTCAAAATCACAATCAAAAAAAGATGCTCTCATTAGTGAAGAAGCTCTTAAATGGACTTGTTTTGCCATGATACCCTCTGCCATCACCTCTGACAAATCAGAAAAAGTAAGGTCTAAATTGCTCATATCTAGCCCATCTATAATTTCATCATTGTATTGAGATCGATTTAATATTTCCATGACTTTTATTCTATCATTATTTTTCTCATCCATGATTACAAATTCCTTTCATTTAACTTTCCAGATACTCCTTCCAAGCAACATTTGGAGAATAAGTTATACCCATCTGATCTTCATCAAAACTTGGTATAGCCATTACTTGTGCTGGTTCCAAATACTTCATTACTTGTAGCCAATTATCAAGTAATGTATCACTGTCACTCTCTAATGGATTATTTAAAATATCAATACAAAGGCCACCCCAATCTAGCTCAGATACCACAGCTGGACTATTTTGTAATAATTCCTTATCAAACATTTCTAAAATATGACCACTAAAGTATGTTCTAGCCCCTATCCCTAAGGGACCGTTAGGAAGAAACCTAACTGGTATTGGTTGGGAAGATATTTCCATCCACATTTGTAAGCGTTCATGTTCGGTATTCCACGGATATGATAAAGGCCAAAAAATTTGAGTTACTCCATAACTTGGTTTCGCAATTTCTGCGATTTGGTCAGATAACTCAAAAAAAGCAGCCCATAATTTTTTAGGTATTGATTTATGAAACTCAAACTCTAAAAATGAACGATGGCTCCAGTTAACTTGAAAACGTCCTGTGTAGTTCACAGATTTATCACGATACAGGTAAACTTCTGATACTATACGCTCTGAAACTACTTTTTCCAGCATTTCCTGACGGTTATATTCTACCCGTACCGTTTCACAGTTGCCCCAATGAGTAGGAGCAAATTTTTCATTTGACTCAAACACATCCAAAAGACGACCTAATAATTCTTCTTCGTTAAAAGATACTGTAGGATACATTGTAATTGTGAAAAAATCTGGTTTCATGTATATTCCCCTTAATATTAAAAAATATAGTCACATAATAATTTTTATTCACAGCTTTTTCCACCTACCTCCACCAGGTAAACGTGTATTGTTCTCCCATTTATGAGTCACTTTTCCACTACTTGGGTCAGTATAGTAAATCTCACTCTTTTCTCCTAAAGGCCCACTTGGTCTTGGATGAGGAGGTATCCCATTCAAATCGGGTTTATCACTTGATATTGTCACAATATGACTTCCATTTTTATCTTCGAGCATTTCCCTTTCAGCTCGCATTTGACTGTCATTATGAATAACGTGTTCTTTGTCACTTATTTTGTGTTTGTGATCATGAACTAAATCGATTTCATCCTTAGCATTACGACCTATACTATCTGGACGCGTAAGATGCCCTTCACTGGATGTATACGTAACAACCTTGCCAGAGTTATTGTCCTCTAATGTACGATTTAGGTGTTCTCCCAAAGCTTTTCTCCCTTTTATTTCTTCTTCTCTTCCTCGCTCTTGACTTTTCCTTAAATTTTCACGCTTAACATCCCACTCTTTACGCTCTAAAGGCTCTTTTGTTTCTTCACAATGACGATTATACCTAATGTTATCTGCTTCCTTATAATCCCCCCGTGCTTTGGCTTCATCTATTTTTATTCGATAGTATTTTTCTCTTTCCGGGGTTAGTTTAATTTTGTTAGGGTTTGTCTTACTACTATCACCCGTACCCTATGTTGTAATCTTAAACCCTCACAATAAAAAAGCAAACCATGTAAACCTTATTAAACTACTTCTTTTTCTTCTACTATCGGCAATTCATATGCCGTTTTATATTTCATCATGCCATATACAATGTTTACAAGCCTTCTCATAATACATACCAATGCTTGTCCTTTTGTTTTTCCTTCTTTAAGCTTCTTTTGATAGTACGCATGAAACACTGGATTTCGTGGCATCTTACTGCCTTTTGCTACTTGCACTTGCTGCACCACTGCTAAATTATAAAATAAAGCGTGTAGCGCCTGTTTCCTTGTTTGCTTTTGTGTGTCTTACCTTTCCCACCAGAACCAAAGTAAACAGGCGCAATCCCCGCAAATCGTGCTAATTTGTTGGCATTTGGAAATCGTCTTACATCTTCAATTTCTGCAATTAATGCTGATGCCGTCACAAGTTCTATTCCCGGCATCGTCTCTAATTGATAATCTAGTAGATTTACTAGCTGTTTTAATTCTCTTTCGATGTATTTCATTTCTTTCTTTTTAAACTCAATCTCCCGTATAATACTTCTCACTAAAAAGTCTCGTGTGTCTTAATATTCCTTCATTGTATGTCCATCTTCTTTTACAAGTTTTAATATGTCGCTTGCTTTCTTTACCGAACATGTATTGTGACTAACCTCTACTAAAAAAGCCGTTAATTGCTTTATATTTGCCCCCTCTAAACAAGAGGGTGACGGATATTGCTTCCAAAATGCTAATGCTGTTTTTCCATTTTCTACGCTAAAACACAAAAAAGCACTTGTTGCCTTTAATTGACAATCAAGTGCTTTAAGTTCATATGTTTTTAAGTAGCGTAAATTTGTAAGTTTTGTAGTAACAGTATGACACCCTTTGTACATCATGACAAATACTATATTAAAACTTACGAGTTTGTACGAGTTCGTTAGTTTAATATACATTCCATGTGTTTATATTTATCGCCCAGTAAAATGTCATCTCGCCTAAGCTCGTACTTTATTTTCTATTCTATCATTGCACATAACACTCTATGATGGTACAACCATCATGGAGTATATACTTTTTAACAGCCTATTCTTTTTCTGTCCACTTCAAAAAAAGTACTTTTTCGTTTGCTTGTCTTATGTGCCAGTGTATATTTAACTTTAGCATCACGAACTTTGTCATTCTCGTGTGTAAAGTATACATCGAGTAGTATCGATGACTATGATACTTATAAAGCTACTATAACCAATCTCGTTTGTTTACTTATTACTGAAGACTTTTAATCTATACTATAGAGCATTAATCAACCATATCCACAAAGTATTCAGTATCTTGATTAATTTTTCGTATAAATTCCTCCAATGAATCAGCTATTTGAGTCTCAAAAAAATATACAGGAGTTTGTTGAGGTGTATTCAAATCAAGTGTTAAATATACACCCTCGTTTACTTCATAAAAAACTAATTTATCTTCTTCCTCGTATATTCCCTCTAAATCTGGATCAAACTCGTAAATACCTTCTCTCAATGTAATATCCGCTATAGTATCTGGATCCATTATTCTATTTATTGCATCCACATTATTTCCTTTTATAAAACCATAGCCAACTTCTAAGTAAAAATTTCTAAGTTCATTAGGAAATGTAAATCCAAGTCTCTCTTCTGCCACTATAAGTTCATTTTCTTGTAATTTAAAAAACTTATGATGACTATTTTTTATAAAATCAAATGTAGCCATAAAAACTACCTCCTTGGAAATAATTTATTTGATGGTGACCCTTTACCATGAATTCCTGCCTGATGTTCATCAGGAAACTTAGCTGGATGTATATTCCACCATTCATGAGGCCCACCAAAATTATTCTCTATAATATGATGCGCATCATAGGGTTGCCCAATATCCCTTGCTACTCTACCTTTTTTATCATAAACTTCCTCAGTATATCTTGGCCATGTTTGACCTGTTTTTTCTTCCCATTCACTTATCAATTTGTTTTTCACACTGTTAAATTTATTTCTGTGTTTTAACGTTTCCAATGGCGTCATTTTTTCATACTTATGTTCCCTTAGAGCAGCCTTTAATTGTTCTATTTGGTTTTTATGAAGCTTCAATCCTGTTTTTGACTCTACATCTCTAATATAATCTTTAGCTAAATCATAATCAATTTTACCCGTACCCTTAGCCACACTACCTTCCTTACTAACTCCTGAACCACCACTACCCTTAGCAAGTTGATAAGCATCATCCTTAGCTGCCGTACTTGCCTTTGAAAACTTTCCAGCTACTTCTCCAACAGTTGAAGATTCTATATAAGGAAGCTTCATTCCTATTCCAGTATCCACCGTCCTAACTGCTACTGGAATAGGAGTATTTTTCATAGCATCTAGTGCATTTTTTAAAGTCTTATTTTCCTTAAGCGATTGTACCACATTTTTACCCAAATTTGGATTAAAACCAGGCATTCCTTCTTTGAATTTTAATAATTTGGCTAAATCAGCTAATTCACTCGTCCCTTTGAATGCTTTTACTCCTTTTCCTACTGCTCCAACAACTGGGATTGCGTCTAATCCACCAAAAATGATGTTTCCTACCCGCTCTTCTTGGCTCAATTTCCGGTGTGTTCCCCAGTCTTCTCCGTCGATACCGCTTTTTATTTGTACACCTCCGTATACTACTGCGGCAGCGGCCCCGAGTGGTGGGCAAAGGATTGTTGTGATGATGATTCCTACGCCTATTCCTATGTCTCGCACCATTTCTAGTTTTTTCTGTTCATCTTCTATCGATTTGTATTCAAATCCTCGTGTGGATGGGACTACTTTCTTATATTCTTCATAATTTAGTTTTGCATCTGGATTTCGTTTTTTTAGTTCTTTGTATTCCTCTCTCAGTACATTATCAAATGCAGGTGAATCTTTAAAAATATCTTCTACTGTTATTTTATCTTTCTTCTTCTGTATTGTTTGTGGTACACTTCCGTAGCCCGCATGCGCACCTGGTAATACTGTCGTTGTTGTGGAGCCAATTCGGTTATTTGTTTCAAAACTGAGAATAGATGTATCTCTCACTTTTTGAGCGAATTTATCCATTTCTACTAAAAAAGGTTTATCTATATGTTCAGAGACTAATCGCCCTGCTTCTCCGCAATATTTTTGTAATGTCGTATAACTATCAAGTAATTCCCCGATTTTTTGCGATTGATCTTTAGGATTAAAATGTATACTACCATCCGAGTCTAAATCTCGTATTCTTCCATCAATTCTTTTTAATGATTCATTTGCTTCCCGTAATTTCATGAGTGCATCTTTTGTAATTCGATTCATACCATCTCCCATGTTTTGCCATGGTTCAGGTCTATATTTCACATCCATCTCGTTTTCATCCCCCCAGCCGTATGGTGATTTCTACAACTTACTTAATATTTCACGTAATTGTTCGTCCTTTTCAAGCATTTCTACACATACATTCCCTACAACTGTCGCTGACCTAGAATAGTGTTCAGCCAATTCTAGTGTTTTGTGTAATATATCAGGATATTTTTCAATTACTCTCATCGCTTCACCTTTTTGATAAAAATCACAGCTTAATAAACTCTCAATATTCGTTCCAATGACGTCTACATGGATTTTATATATATCTTCTAATTTCATTACTATATCAAGTAGTTCTTGAAAATTAACTAATACTTCTTCTCCACCACCAGAACCACCGTCTCCCATTGATACTTGCATTATTCAATACCTCCTAACGAAAATTGTCTCGGATCAACTAATTTTTTATACGGCATTTTTAACACGTCATACAATTTCTTATTTACCGCATAGAGACTCACCCAGTCATATCGATTACGTTCTACATCAATTTGAACGAAATCTTCTCCTTCAGTGAAATATAAGAAACATTCCCATTTTCCTCCTCTATTACTACGAGGCCTCGTATACGTTTCTATCGCTATAACGTCTTTATTTGATAAATCTTTTCCCTCAAATGTTTGTTGTTCTGCCTCTGTCATTCTCTTTGAGAAAAATGTATCTTCTATTTCCCTCGGTTCTCTCAATAAGAAGGGAATGCGTGTTAATAATGAAAAATATACGTCCGGTTTTGGTATGTAGTCGATCTCGTATTTTTTATTTGGTTCTATTTCTGTTAATACAGCCACTCGGTCTTTATCCTCTTTTAAAAAGCCAATTAATACATTATTCATTCTCGTGTATTCATGACAATTTTCATATTCCTTTAATAGTTCAATTATTTGAAAAGCTGCAGGGGTAATTCCATTTTCACTTGTAAGTAGGCCTTTTTCTTTTAAACTCGTAGTTGCTTTCGTGACACATTCTGCATCAAGTAAAATAATTGCGTCACGGTTTGGCAATCCAAATATATCGGTAACCCCAGCTGCACCTGCGAGAACATATAATTCAGCAGGTGCAAAACTCATTTCTTTCCCCATTCTTTTATCCCTCGTTTCTCCATCACAATTGTTTTATCGCCCTTACTTCCGATTTATCTCCGTACGTTTGAATGCTTTTATCTAACTCTTTCAAAGCTTTCGTATGTCCTTCAAATGCCTCTACCATTTCTGAATTATATTGAATGATCAAATCAAGATAACTTAAAAATGCATCTCTCGTTTTTCCATTCCATTTCGCACCTGTGACATATGCTTTTAAGTCTTTCGCTTGGTTTAAAGAATCCTTCATACCATTTTCAATGTTTTGTGCGTAAGAAATGGCACTTGCAGTGTTACTTCCTATAATTTCAACCTCTTTACCACTCATGTTCGTTCCCTCCATTCTTTGTATACTTAATGGATAAGTTTTTCAATTTCCTTTTTCTTTTCTTCAAAAGCCTTGGTCGCTGCGGCGTATGCTGACGCTTTCTCCGATTCTGCTTTCGCTTTATATTCCAAATACTTTGCATAAGCTGTACTTTTTGCAGATCCAATATCGCTTAATGCACTTTTAAAATAGGATAATACTGTATTTAAGTCTTCATCCTTTTCATGACGTTTTTGTTCAAATTCAACTGCCGGAATTTTATTAGCTTCTAAGCCATTACTTTTACTCTCATACTCTCTCTTCGCTGATTCAGCCTCTTGAATGAATTGCTTTAACTCTCTTTCTTTATCTTTTAAATAATCATGTAAATCATCATACCGATCTCGTTTCCTCGCACTTTCTGTAAAACCAGACGCATTTAAAAAAGCATTATACAATTCATCTAACATCTTTCTCCCCCTTTAGCACAATAACTATGTAGTTAAATCCGTATATTTAAACATGAATATTCATTACATTAAGAATTAACAAATAATTTTTTTGCATATTGCTATTTTATCAAAGGGATTTTAACATTTCCATATTTTATGAATGGCTTTCGCATTTTTCTTCAATAAAGTGAAACTTTAATCAATATGACTATGTATTTATTATTTCCTTTTATCCAATTCATTCATATTAAATCCTTGCTTGAGAGTAAGACCAGTTCTTTCTTATTTTCATCAACAACTATTTCTGGATAATCCCAATGAAGCGTACGAGTAGACTCCCTGATTCGTTTTACTATTCCTTTGGCTGTTTTATTTCTATATTCATTCCAACATTTTGGCTCAGTCGCTCTTAAAAGAACGATAGAAAAAGGATCTGATATGAATATCAGATCCTTAACTTTAATTTCTTAATACATACATCTTTTTACACGATAACTGGTTCGTACGTGCTCAAATTATCATACTCAGTTTTTACAATACTAGGCGGAAGGTTAACAAATCCTCAGATTCACCTTTTCTTGTAGCAGTGCATAATGTTTAATAAAATTAAAGCATATTTTTACTTACCAGACTTAATTTTTTCGTTATATTCTTCTAAAGTTAACCCTTTTTCTTTTAGATAAACAGCAACTTCTTTCCCTACATAACGATAGTGCCATGGCTCATACTTAATGCCAGTAATATTCTCTTTATCTTTTGGATAGCGGAGAGTAAATCCATATTCTGCAGCGTTCTTATCTAACCATTTGAATGCATCGGTAGTTTCAAATTTTGCATTTAAATCTTCTACAGTATTCTGCCATTCAACTGAAATAATGTCTAACGCTAATCCAGTATGATGTTCACTTGCACCAGGATACTGAAGATATTCCAACGCCTTAGCACTAGCCTCTTTATCCGACAAACCTTGAGATTTATAGCTTTTAACTGACGCATCATAATAAGTTTGTTGTAATTTTATAGCTCGATAACCTGATCTTAAATAAAGATTGATTCCCTCTTTTTTTGCAGCTGCTACCATATCCTGATAGGAAGTTGCAATTCTACTATCTATTTTCATATTCGGCTTAGCATTTTGAGTAATACTTGTTAATTCAATTCCTAGTTCCTTTGATAACATATGCTCTCTATTTACAAGGATAATTCTCCAATCATTAACATCAGAGATAGGTAAAACATCTTTTTTCTTCGCATGTATTTCATTTTTATTTTTATCGTTATTATTAGTAGTTTCCTGAGATGTTTGCTTTCCACTACAAGCAGCAAGACTCCATCCCATTGCTAATACCAATGCTAAAATTATAAATTTTTTAATTGTATCTCATTCCCTTTTTGTTTATTAGTCTTTATACCAATTTCCCAACACGTCTCTAGGAATCTCCTTGAAATCCTTCAAAGAAACTGGGCCGACAAATTTTTTAATTCCATGTTTTTTAGAATTTTCATTCGAATAATCTTTTAAAAATTGAATTTTAAATTGTTTCTTACCATCAGCGTAGTCGGTTACTGTCGGTACGATTGCCGCTTGTCGTATACCAAAAGTTTTATCTTCATACTTAACAAATTGTACATAAGATAATCCTCCAACCAATGTTTCTAATTTTTCTTGCGCAGAAATAAGATTTCCAAGAGAATAATAGATTAGCGTTTCATGTCCATCTTTATTTTGTTTCCACTCAATTGGTTGAATTACATGTGGATGATTTCCAATTACTACATCTACACCTAGATCTGTTAAATATTGAGCAACTTCTTTTTGTTGCTTTGAAGGTGTGGAGGTATATTCTACTCCCCAATGCACCATAACAATCACCATATCAGAGCTACTCTTTGCCTTTTCCACATCATTTTGTATCGCTTTTTTATCAATTAAATTTAAAGCCCAAGACTTATCAGCTGGAATTTTAATTCCATTCGTACCATATGTATAATTNAAGGTATATTCTACTCCCCAATGCACCATAACAATCACCATATCAGAGCTACTCTTTGCCTTTTCCACATCATTTTGTATCGCTTTTTTATCAATTAAATTTAAAGCCCAAGACTTATCAGCTGGAATTTTAATTCCATTCGTACCATATGTATAATTTAGTAACGCAAAACGAATACCATTTTTTGTAATCGTTTTTATTTCATTACGCTCGTTTTTACTCTCATTAATGCCTACTGGGATAACATCCGGATATTTTTTCCAGTATTCTCTTGTATTCGCAACACCTTTAATACCCATATCCATAGCGTGATTTGTCGCTTGCGTCACTATATTGAATCCAGTGCCCACTAAAGATTGGCCTACTTCTTCAGGTGTATTGAAAGTCGGATATCCTTGTACTTTTAAATTATTCCCGGCAATCGGAGTCTCCTGGTTCACTATAGCAAGATCACTTGATTTAACAGCTTTTTTGATATTTTCATAAATATAATTATAATCATATGAACCGTCTTTTTGTTTGCCATCTTTAATTACTGCGTCATGATATAAATTATCACCCGTAGCTATTAAATTCACAACCGATTGTACTTTTTTATCTTCCGTAAAATTAGGAGACTGTTGGATAGGACTTTTCTCTACCCAATTTGGTGCTTTTAATGATGTATCTATATTGGATTCAGCCGGTGGTAATGAAGCTTTAGATGTCTTAACATCAGTATTACCACAAGCGGTTAAAAGCACTAAAAAAATAAGACATACTAAAAAAAACTTTTTACTTCTCTGTAAAGTATCTAACATGTGATCCTCTTTTCTGTTTTATTCCTTATAACCTGTTCTAACAAATCATTCTTTAAAAAAACGTATTTTGGTTTTACCCTTAATTATGGAAGGACACTCTGTTACACCTGCTTCGGAATATACTAATAATTGTTTTCCGCTTTCTAGCAATCTATCGATTCCATCAGAAGTAATAGATTACTAGAAAAACATAATCCATCAGGATGTCGACTAGTTTGATATACCTATTCCAATTGCAATAACTCGTTTAATATTTAAACAAGATAGGAGAATCGTTCATATAGCCTCTTCTCTCGCTTTATGTTTAAGGTGCCTCCAAAAAAGGGATCGTTGCTGTACCCCTTTGCATAGTGCGAAATTTTTGTAACTAATTTCTTTCATTCAAGCGACAAACATTATACCGATAACAATAAGTAAGACCCAAGAACTTATTTTACCAATATACGAAAAAAGTAGCAATCTTTTGCCCCATATAAAGAAGCCAATTAGGAGAAATGAACGAGAGATTCATTCTATTCAATTCCTTCATTGATTAATAAAAAAACAAGCCACCCAACTATTGGATGGCTCTATACTATAAAGAGAATTTGTTATTGGATTACTTCAATTTCCCTTCAAAAACAATCTTCCTACCGCACGGCTCAACTACTGTTTTGCCGTCTTTCTTTACTTCATGAAAGATTGGCTCTTCCATACGACGAGACGGAGCGTAGCCTTCTTGTTCCATACGTGCTAAGCAGTCTGTAATTGTTTCATTTTCAAGTACTTCAAATTTCTTTTTATTAGGTTGTTTTGTCATGCCCTAACCTACTTTCTATTTTTCTTGATGCGAATTGATTTTTCATGTAGACCATATATAACATTGCGAGAATTCCCATTATAATCATAACCGCAATAAAAAAGCTTGTATACTGTATTTTTTCTATAAATACGCCGCCTAATACAGGTCCCATAATACTTCCTAAACTAAAAGCGATTCCGGATAATATATTACCTGCTGGTAGTAAGTGTCTCGGTAATAAATCAGTCATAAATCCAAGCCCTAAAGAGAAGCACGATCCAATAACCATACCCGCTAAAAGCATGCAGGCAAAGACGATCCAGTAATATTGATCAAATACGGCGGCAAGTAGAAAAATGCCCGTACTTATGCTAAACGTCCACGTTAATATACGGTCCCTTCCGTATTTGTCACTTAATATACCGAGCGGAATTTGTGTAATAATACCCCCAACTGCAAATGCTGGTAACAAGAAGGATACATCTGAAACAGACCACCCTTTACGAAGTGCGTATACTGGTAAGTTACTGTTTAACATCGCTTCAAGTACGCCATATGCAAGTGGACCTAGCAGTGCAATCCATCCTAATCCAACAACTTGTTTATAACGAGAAAATGATGATTCACTCTTCGCTTCTCTTTCATCTTGCGCTGGGAATGTATTTTTTGTTGGAAGTAGTAAAAGCCAACCTATTAAACAAAGTACAGTAGATATAATAAATGGTGTCGCAAGACCGTACTGCACAGTGCTTGCTAAATACGGACCAACGGCAAAACCAATTCCGAAGAATACACCGTATATCGATACTTGTCTCCCTATTTTACTTGGGTCCGATGTTGTCGTGATCCATGTTTGTGTTCCGACATGAAGCATATGATCTCCGACTCCAACTAGAAATCTAAGGATAAACCATACCCAAAACGAAAATGTTTGTGTAAAAAAGAATAATGAAATAATAACGAGAAACCCACCTATAACAATAATCGGCTTCATTCCAAACCTTTGCATCGGTTTTTCAAGAAACGGCGAAATGACTAATATCCCAATGTACAATGCCGTCGCATGAATACCATTAATACTTGAACTAACCCCTTCTTGTTCAAAAATCATTGCAATGGCAGGTAAGAGCATTCCTTGTGACAAACCCGAGATTGCTACAATCCCAACCATAATCCAAAAAGTAAAACGCATTGACATCCCTTTCCCTCTCCTTCTCACGCTTCCACTTTTCATTATAAACTGTTTCTGCAAATGCGTGTACGAATATTCATAATAAAAAAGAAGCTAAAAGAATGAACCTTTTAGCTTCCTATCCTTCCCAAACTTGCGCTTTCACATTGTAATGAAAGTGTTTAAAATATGGATTTTCATAAAATGAAGGTCCATATAAGTAATGTTGCATATGAGCTGTTAGTGGCTGCTGCATCTGTAAAGGAACTACAGCTGGTGAAACTTGCATATACATCGGATCTATCATTATTTTTGTATAGATATGATGATTATATGGCGAATAAGCGATTAAGGATGGTTTATGCATTGATAATCTCCCCTTATACATACAAATGTTATAGTATATGCAACACTTCTCATTTCGGGGATTATTTCTGTTCTAACCAATCCTCTACATGTTTTATAAATACATCTAAACAATCAATAAACGGCGAGTGTCCGCAATCTTCTAATACCTTCAACTCTGCATTTGGCAAATGTTTCGCTAATTCCTCACCGACTACTTGCGGTACGACATAATCTCTATCACCTTGTATGACGAGTGTTGGCGCTTTAATACGATGAATTTGCTTACTTCCCCCTACAACCCCGTTATGTTCATCTGAAATATTAAATGTAATGAGCGCATAATTCACATCTACGAAATTACGTTGCGTTAACATATCATCTAAATACTTTTCATAACGGTCCGGTTCAGGTTGGTTATGCGTATATATTAATAGATTCCATACTGTACGGTAATATAGTTTGTTCATATTTTTTATCGCGTCTAATACTGGAGCGATTTGTACTGGATCTTGCGCAATTTCTTCTTTCGTCTTTACTAAACTTGATACAATCGGCTGCCCATTCGTATCTTTTTTAAAGATTGGGTATCCTTTCATTCCTACTGATTCTACTAAAATTAACTTTTCTACAAAAGTTGGGTGGTTCGCTGTAAATTGCATCGCAACGCCACCGCCCATTGACCAGCCCATTAATGAGAATTTCTCTAGCTTTAACTCGTCGATAAATAATTTTACATCCTCTGCAAAGTCTTGTAATGAATCTATGGACTGATTATACGTTGATTGTCCAAACCCTCTTAAATCAAGAGCGTAAATATGGTATTGATCTTGCAACTTTTCAATGACTAAATCCCAATGTTGTGACGATGTCATGTTCCCGTGAATGAGTACAAGAATATCTGTATTTCGCCTTCCAACTTCCTGATATGCAATCGTTTCTCCGTTCGATAGTGAAACAAACTCCATTGTTGCAGGCTTAATCATCACAAGTTCCCCCATTCTATTTAATAGAAAGAAAATTCTTTACTTAATTAAAGAATAGCACGTAGAATATACGTTCGCAACATAAAACCTATAAGAATTTTTTACATAAATCAACATGTCTATTACTAGACAATTATTATAAAAAAGTATATAGTTAGCTAGGTAACTAATTTGAAAGGATCAAAATACATGGACGAAAAACAACATTTTTTTCACATCGTCAGCCAGACTTCTCGAAAGTTTACGAAGAAATTTAATGAACGTGTATCTCCAACAGGGTTATTTAGTGCGCAATGGGCTGTTATTTTCCGCATTAATCAAACTGGTTCTTGTACGCAAACAGAATTATGCCAGTATTTAAATGTTGAATCACCAACGATGACTCGTACGTTAACACGTATGGAAACGATGGGATGGATTATTCGTACAGAAGGTAAAGATCGCCGCGAGAAGCTTATTTCTTTATCCGAAACAGCGATAAAGATGATTCCAGTATGGCAAGAAGAAGTTGACACTTTCGAAGAAAAAACGCTAGAAGGTATTAACGAAGATGATTTACATCAAGCATTTCAAATGTTACAACAAATTATTAAAAATTTAGATTAAATTGGAGGGATGACGATGCAAAGTGAGAAACTTTGGACGAAGGATTTCCTCGGAACTTGTTTTAGTAGTCTATTTCTCTTCTTAACATTTTACATGCTTATGACTACTCTGCCTGTCTATGTAATAGACGGCCTAAAAGGAAAACCTGAGGAAATTGGTTTAGTTGCAACTGTGTTTCTTATTTCTTCTGTTTTATGTAGACCATTCACAGGAAAATGGCTCGATGATTTAGGAAGAAAGAAAATATTATTTATTTCACTTTCATTATTTTTAGCCGCTACTGTTATGTATTTCGGTGCGCAAAGTTTATTCTTATTACTTGCCCTTCGCTTCTTACACGGTATTGGGTTCGGGATGGCAACGACAGCTACTGGTACGATTGTAACTGATGTTGCGCCAGCTCATCGACGAGGCGAAGCACTTGCATATTTCGGCGTATTTATGAGTCTGCCAATGGTAATTGGTCCTTTTTTAGGTTTAACAATTATTTCTCATTTTTCGTTTACTGTGTTATTTATCGTTTGTTCCGTATTTTCATTACTTGCATTTTTATTAGGGCTACTTGTCGATATTCCTCACGAAGCACCTGTTAGCAAACAAAAACGTGAAAAAATGAAATGGAAAGACTTAATCGAACCATCTTCTATTCCGATTGCACTTACAGGATTTGTTTTAGCCTTTTCTTATAGTGGTATTTTATCCTTTATTCCTATTTATGCGAAAGAACTCGGTTTAAGTGAAATTGCAAGTTACTTCTTTATTGTATACGCACTTGTTGTTGTCATTTCTCGTCCATTTACAGGAAAGATTTTTGATCGCTTCGGTGAAAATGTACTCGTTTACCCTGCAATCATTATTTTCACAATCGGAATGTTCATATTAAGCCAAGCACAAACTTCATTTTGGTTCCTTGGCGCAGGTATGCTAATCGGTTTAGGTTACGGAACATTAATTCCGAGTTTCCAAACGATTGCAATTTCTGCCGCCCCAAACCATAGACGTGGTTCTGCGACAGCTACGTATTTTTCATTCTTTGATAGTGGTATTGGTTTTGGTTCTTTCATTTTAGGTATTGTCGCAGCGAAATCCAGTTATCATAATATGTATTTTATCGCAGCTATTATCGTTGCGTTCACTTTACTTTTATATTACGGATTACACGGACGAAAACAAAAATTCAAGAAACAACCTACAGACGGAAAAATTTCCGCTTAACGTTAATAAGGAAAGTAAACTTCCCCGTTTACTTTCCTTATTTTGTATTTCTTTCAAGACGAGCGTATACTTATAGTAGAAATAAAAAGGAGGGCCATATATGAAACTAAAAAGATCTCCCCTACTCTTACTTATACTAACATTCATATTTGTAATTACAGGGCTTGGGTTTACTTACTTCAAACAAAATAAAACGACCCCATCAAAACATAATGTGACAAAAGAAAACTGGTTAAATGACCCTTACTTACGTTGGTCATATACCCATATGAAAGAATTCACTTTAGTTAATAACGTAAAAAACAATCCTGACCAAATTGCTCACTTCCCTTCCGCATTGCAAAACTTAGATGATTTTGCTGTGGAGCGTAGATTCGGAAATACAACTCCTCTAAAAAAACTTTTAGACGATAACAAAACAGATGCTTTTGTCGTTGTACATAATGGACAACTTGTTTACGAACGATATTTCAATGAGTATAAACAGAATGAACCTCATGGTATGGCATCATTAGCAAAAGTCTTTACCGGGGCAATTATACAATCTCTCGCTGAAGAAAAACGTATTGACTTAGAAAAAACAGCTGACACTTACATAAAAGAATTAAAAAACACACCGTTCGGTAATGCCACACTTCAGCAATTAATGGACATGCAAGTTTCAGCTGAATATCCTACTCATGGATATGAGCAACCTGGGCTAGAAAATCAAGATGCACAATTATATTTAGCTAGCAATATTTTACCCCGCGGCAAAAATTACGACGGTCCGATGAAAATTTATGATATGTTACGGGAAGCCGAAGAAACTGCACCGCCTGGTTCTTCCTTTTCTTACAATAACGGATCAACAGAAACGCTTGCTTGGATTATTAGAACTATTACTGGTAAATCACTAGCTGAAAATGTAAGCGAACGAATTTGGTCTCAAATTGGTATGGAAGAAAACGCGTATTACGTTACAGATGAAATGAAAATAGAACAAGCAAGCGCTGGCTTAAATGCAACTGCTAGAGATATGGCGAGATTCGGGCAATTACTATTAAACAACGGGGAATATAACGGAAAACAAATTCTCCCTTCTTCTATTACAGAAAGTGTAAAAAATGTACAAGAAGGTGAACTTGAAATTAGTATTGGCGCTTCTATTTCTTATCATAATCAATGGTGGATTCCCCACAATGAACAAGGTGCTTTCGAAGTGTTAGGTAGTTACGGACAAACACTTTACATCGATCCGAAAGCAAATATGGTAATCGTTCATTTCTCTTCTAACGCAACGCCAAGTAATGAAATACATTCGGTTTATTCAAATATGTATATTGATATTGCACATCATTTAGAAAAGCTTCCACAGTAGTGGAAGCAGGAGTTTAAACCTTGCACAGTTATGACTATTCAATTGAACACTCGATCTGTTGTGCTAAAACGTCAATATAGTAAAAAAGGATCTCTCTTGATATAGAGAGATCCTTTTTTTTATTTCTTCTTCTTTTCTGTCGGTTGGCTTTGTTTAGCGAAATTAGATGAATCATCGAAATTTGGTTGCTTTTTACCTGCATTATTACTTCTACCTTTTCCCATATGTAATGCACCTCCCCTCATCCTTACTATTCCCAATAAAAAACTCCTCTTGCGTTCAGGAAAAAATTTTTATTGTCGCTTATTAATAATGTCCAACAGTTCTCGTAGTACTTCCAACACTCTCGGTTCTGCCATACCATATTGTATACTTTCAACCATAATGTTAATGGTGATCATCATGCTGAGCTTGATAAAGAACAGCTTGTGGATAAAAAAACCGTACATTCCATACATGTGAAAGAAGTTTTAGTGGTATTTTGACTCATCCAAGCATATAAAGTAACTAAATACTTGCTTGGTACCTATCTGTTTGTTGCACAAAACCAACATCCCTAGTAATCTCTCGTAAGATATTTGAAGATAACAATCTTTAAAATTCTTAAGCAAATAATTGTAATTCATCAGATACAAGAATAGACATAAAAAAACGCTATCCTTTCCTATATATTTATAGAAAGAATAGGTTTTTTCATTTTAATAGTATTACTTGATAGTATTGGCATTCCTATTAAAGCTAATATACAAATAACATCAATAAACTTGTAACTATGCCAACCCAAATGCAAAGAATGAAACAATAACCCATAATGTCTTTAATTTTCAATCCCAGCACACCTAAAAGAGGTAATGCCCAGAACGGCTGAATCAAATTTGTCCATGCGTCCCCCCAACCTACCGCCATAGCGATAGTAGCCGGATCTACACCTAACTTCAATCCTGCCGGGACCTGCAGTGGTCCTTGTAAAGCCCATTGCCCCCCGCCAGATGGCGCCAATAAGTTTACCAGCCCCGCTGACCAATATGTAAATATATCAAATGTATCCTTTGACGCAATGGATGCCATCCATTCAATGATTGAGCTTCCCAAACCTGAACTACCTAAAACAGCAATAATCCCTGCATAAAATGGAAACTGTAAGATAATTGGAGAAATGGATTGCGCAGATTCTTTGAATCCTTGTGCAAAGTTACCAAGAGAACCATGTAGGAGCAAACCAAGTGACAAGAAAAACAAATTAATGATATTTAAATCTAAACTATGACCGTTCATGAATTCATAAACACAATACAACGTGCCGATTGCGCCTAATATTATTCCTAAAACTGGTGTCCATTCCAGTTTTTCCGCAGGAGTTAAACTTTTTTGAGGAGGTTTTACAAAAGAATTTGTATCAGTTTCGATTGCTTTATAGCTGATAATCCCACTTTTAGGAGCCATAAGTACAATAATAATTGGCATCGTGATGAATAGAGTGAAAAAAATAATTAAAGTAGAGTAACTAAAGATTGTTTGTGAGGTAGGAATAATTCCAATCATATCTACAAGAAAATGATCCTTTGTGGCAATTGTCAGGCCAATAGAACTGGAGAGACCTGCGCTATATAAGGCTGTCGGAGCATAAGCAGCTGCTACAAGTAATGGAAAATGTGCATTCGCATTCTTTTTTGCTACTTCCTTTGCAATGATAGCTCCCACAACTACGGCTAGACCCCAATTGATATAGTATGCAATTGCACTGATCAAAAATGTCATCGTATAGGCCTTTTGAGGTGTATCGGCTAACTTTGCAACAGACTGCAAGGCTCTATTAATAAACGGGACAGAAGCTAACGTCATCCCTGTAACCATTAGCAATACCATTTGCATTGTAAACGTTAAATAAGTCCAAAACCCATCCCCCCAAGATTTTACGATTTTGTACGGATTTGAGGGATTCATCAACAAAGCTATAATGAAAGTAAATAAAGTGAGCAGCACTGCAATAACAAAGGCATCCGGGACATATTTCTGAGACCATCTCGAAAATATATTTGCACATCGTGTAAGCAACGATTCTTTCTTTTCTGGTTCTGAATTTGTCTCCATTAAGGAATGTTTCATAAATATTCTCCTTTCTAAATTTTAATAAGGTAAATATAAATAACATTCCACAAAAGAAAATAAAATCCTTTTGCACTTGCTGCATATTAATCAACTAGATCAATATTCAAATACCGTTCCTTTCAACCTTTCTGGGCATTACCAGCATTAGCGATAGCTGGTTTAGGTGCTCGTGACATTATGGGATTTTGTGTTGTGAACTTACTATATGCGGGTTTTATCATTTAGTCTATACTTCTTATTTATTTAAACGAAAAGCTAGTTTTATACTAGTTTTTTTACATAATAAATCATTTATTTCCCATGCAATTTATAACTGTATTCCACTCTACGTCCTTAAGATGTAATGCCTCAAACGCAAAAAAATCTTCACACACTTTTTCAATTAGATATGGATTTTCCCTCAAAAAATTCCACTGTAATACTTTAGGAAGAAAATGCATTTCATATTCTTTACTTCCCCGTACTACCTCATCAACTTCTCTTTCACAAATTCCTCTTATCAAGTAGTCATTTCTTAACTCAATTTGAATTTGTTGAAATGTATCGCTGCATTTTTTCAATTGAAGTAAACGCGTAACATACTTCCGAAAAAGTTCGCCATCATACTGAACACAGTTTATAATACGGTCGACTTCATTCATAATGTACGAGCCTTTTCTTCTATTTGTAATAACCATTTTTCACGCTTTGATACTTTACTCGTTTTCACAGATTGAAACACTGACCGTTTTATATCGCGAATGCCACAAAAACGTAAAACACCTCGCTTCATCATAATCCAATCTGCTGATCGATATAACAATGCGACGTACCATAGAGGCGAGTCTAACGTATTAATAACCCATGCTTTTTTCCCTTGCAATAATCCTTTCGGCAGAGCCCCTTCATATTTATAAGCAAATCCAGCTACGAAAATACGATCGATAAATCCTTTTAAAATTGCTGGCATCCCCCACCACCATATTGGATAGATGAATAGAAGTGTATCTGCTTCTTCTACTAACGTTCTGTACCGAGCTGTTTCCTCTTCATTTACTAAATCACGTCTTTTCTTCTCTTCATGAAACACGAGGACTGGATCAAATTGTTCTTTGTATAAATCAAGTACGGTAACTGAATGATTTGTTTCCTGTAGTCCTTTTTGCACATGATTTAAAATCGCCGCGTTAAAACTTGAAGGATTAGGATGAGCGTATACAATTAGTACATTCACTACATAACAACTCCCTCTATAAGTTAAAGTTTCCCCTTCTTTAACAACTTCTCTACAATTTGCACGTTTTTCGAACTTTGTAATAAACGGTTTAATACAGTAAGTAACTCTTCCTTTTCTAAATCTTTCAGTTTCTCTTTAACTGCACTCTCACCAGTGCCTTGAATATCATAAACAACTGCCGCCATATGTTTACAATAATTTTCATAGGGACACTCACAGTTACTTTCTGAAAAATCTTTGAGGTCGATAACGACTTCATAATTTCCTGCATTACCATTCACAAAAGCAAATACTTTATTATCATGTACTTCAACATCTTCTACATGTCCATCTTCATAATATTCATATCCTCTATCAATAATATATTTCGGAATATGCCTATATAGTTCTTTTATTAAATAAGCATACATAACAACACCTCTTCCTTTAATTCCCTTTTGACTTCTAGAGCCCCTGCATGTTATTCTAATAACTGTCAAATAGCAAGTCTACGTGACAAAACGACTGACACCTATTCGGCGAAGGTGTCTCTTTTCATTTGCAGCCGATATGAATTGCCTCTTTCAGGCACATTCAATTTTTGACACTACACACTCAACACCATTCCCTGTATCAGGCTGCTTTAGCAGTCTTTTACTCTACATACTCCGTTATTTTAAGAAAAAAAGAGAGCTTAGCTCCCTTTTCTCGCCTTATACAATACACCTTTTTCAGCATAGAGATATTCATCAGCTAATGTAATTTTCCCATCCAGTTTTAGTTCGTCTAATAATCTTGATAAATAAAATTGATGCAACATCTTTTTCGTGAATTTTCCTTCATGATGCGAAACGATATGTTCTTGAATATCTAACAATGATATCGGCTTATCTTGCTCTATCATATATTCATAAACTGTACTACGCAGTTTTACGTATTTTTCGAGTGTCACAGTAATGCGCAACCCCTTTCTTCTTAATATAAATTTTCGTAATCGGTTTTTTTGCAATAAAAAAACCTCTCCGATAAGAAGAAGTTACGTATATATCTTCGTCTTATCTCCCAGAACAAATATGTTCTGCTGGAATTAGCACCTGCATCGCGGTTGCTGGGTTTCATCGGGCCAGTCCCTCCACCTCTCTGGATAAGAAAATATTCACTTAATTCTTACTATACGTAATTCCACTTTAATTGTCAAACAAATATAATAAATATAACAAATTATATTTTCTTCCTTACTGTTCATACTACCCATATACGAACATGCAAGGAGGATTATGAAATGCATCAAAATGCTCGCGGATATGTACAAGATTCTTTTCAATCATTACAAGAAGCTAAAAATTGTTTAGAAGAAGCGCTCGAAACAGTTGAAAAAGATTTTAATCGCGCTCGTATTGAACAATCACTTTATGCTGTTGAACAAGCTATTCAACGTTGCGAGTACACCGTTCACATTTTAGAAAAAGATTAAAAACTTCCCATCTATTGATGGGAAGTTTTTTCAAATGGCATACTTCATAATTATTGCCGTTATGATTAAAAAATATACAGAATTAGCAATTTCTAAAATTCCTACTTTTATAATAGAAATTTTTTTGCCATACAACACAATTGCTCGAATGACACTTGGTATAAAAATAAGAGAACACCACGGATTAATCGCAAATACAATTATCGTTAATAAGATATGATATCCCCAAGATATAAGACGATACTTCGGGTTATTTTTTTCACGAATCATCGTTTTCACATAGAACGTACTACCTAAAAAGTATAAAAATGAAATAAGTGCAATGAATAAAGCTGTATGATCGATTTGCTTCATTGAAAAGTAATAACTAATTAACCCACCGATACAAAACACAATGATTGCACAAATATCATTTAATAGTGCTCTTTCATTTTTTTGACGGGCGTAATACATATTCACTATAAATAATGGAATCATTACTATTAAGAATAAAAGAATTCGCCACTCATATAATAAAGAAATCATCCCAAATAGGAACGCAATGCTGAAATAAACAATGGCAGCTTGTAAAAACTCTTTTTTTCGTCTTTGCTTTATGTACGTAAGAAATGGATACGTGGCTAAATAGATAAAAAACCACGCTAAAAACAATGGAATATGATAAATAGTAGGTTTCCCAAGTACGACACTTAATAAAAAAGGAATAACAAGCATGGCCCATGCACCATGTTGCTTCGGAATAACTAACTTCATTAACTATACACCTCACTTTTGAAAAAAGTTCTCACCTACCATTATACAAATAATTTTATATAATAACGGATGCATATTAAATCAATTTTTTGACAAAAAAATGCTCCTTACAATATGTAAGAAGCATGAAAGAGGCAAACGAATATGTAAGTCGCGACCCTACCTTATATGAGTATGCTTTTCTATGTCACGTTATGCTCATCTAATATACCGTATTTCTTTTTAAATCTTGTAAGAATCGTAATCCATGAAGTACTAAATAGTAATAAGAAAATAACATTCGAAATCGCATGGCTCAAATCAAAGTAAAAACTTGCGATATAATACGAAATGACAGTTTCCCACGTTGCTTCTCGTATAAAACCGAGAAGGCCCCAGAAATTCATAATCCAGCCAAATAAAAAGCCAACAATTACTCCGTAAAAAAGTCTTCCCCATAGCTTTTTCATAAAAAATGTATTACGAAGTAGACCTGCTATAAAACCAATCATGCCCCATGAAAACATTTGCCACGGTGTCCATGGACCTTGTCCTAAAAAAATATTGGATATGATTGCTGCTGTAGCACCAATCATAAAACCAGTTTCACTTCCAAATACAATTGCAGAAACGATAATGACAAAAGAAGTTGGTTGTACACTTGGTAAAATAGAAAATGGCACCCGGCTTACTGCTGCAATTGCCGCTAATACAGCAACGAGAACAATTTCACGTGAAACAAACGCCTTTCTTTCAAAACGGATATAGAAAGGTAACATAATAACTGCTAATATAAACAAACTACTTAACATGTAATAACCGTCCATGACAAGTGTCGTAAGAAGTAATGTGCCGATTATTACTGCAAAGATACATATTATAAATGCAACATATCGTTTGGACACGCTTCGTACACATCCTCCCACGTTAATGCATATGGCAATTCTTTTCGAATGAATCGATTAATAGATGTTGTATAAAAGAAGTTGCCGCTAAAAAATTCTTTCGGTGCATCATTCATAATGACTGTTCCATCAAATAACATCATACATTGATCCACGTATTTCGCTGCAAACTCAATATCATGCGTTGCCATTACAATTGTTGTACCTTCTTTTTGTAGCTTCCTAAATAGTTCTCCTACTCTTTCTTTCTTCCATGGATCCAACCCCTTTGTCGGTTCATCAAGTAATAATAAAGTCGGCTTTGATAATAACGTCGTACATAATGCAAGAAGTTGTTGCTCTCCTCCGCTACAATCGTGCGGATGGCGTTCTTTAAGCGAATACAACCAAAACTGTTTTAGCGTATCTTCTGCTATTTCTTTTCCTTGTTCTCCGTATAATTCACGTGCACGTTCATACACTTCTTCCCACACTGTATCAAATGTAAAATGATAATATGGATGCTGCGATACATACCCAATACTTTTAAATCGTTCTTTCGAATCAATTTTATGTATCACTTTCCCATTCCACTTTACTTTCCCTCTTCTCGCTTTTTGCAATCCCGCTAAAATCGTTAACAGTGTAGACTTACCTGTACCGTTCTTCCCAACGAGCGCTACCCATTTTCCTTTTTCAATCGAAACTGATAAATCACGTAAAATAAGCGGACTATTTTTTTCATATTGGAACGAAATATGCTCTGCGCTTAAAATTACCTCTTGCTTTTCACTTTGTGCTATTGGCTCATTTACATATGATATCGCTGAAAAATTATTCATTTTCATTTGCGCCTCTCGCACCGTAAACGGAATATCTCTCACATTCCACTCTAAAAATAGCCTTGGAATTTGCGGAATAAATGGACGGAATGTTTCTACTCCCCACATATTCGTAATAACAGTTTTAGGACTACCATCATACATAATACAGCCATTATCCATACAAACAACGCGTGTTGCAAGCGGGATAACTTCATCTAAACGATGTTCACTTAAAATAATCGTAATTCCAAGTTCTTCATTAATCCGTTTTAATAATCCTAAAAACTCTTTTGCAGCGATTGGATCTAACTGCGCTGTCGGTTCATCTAATAATAGCAATTTCGGCTGCATAACTAATACCGCAGCTAAATTGACAAGCTGCTTCTGCCCACCAGATAACGTATGAACAGATTGATGCAATAAATCTTGAAATCCTAAAAAGCTAATAAGCTCTGCTATTCTTTTTTGAATAATATGTGATGGTAATCCGATATTTTCTAAAGAAAATGCTAATTCTTGAATCACTGTATCCATAACAATCTGGTTTTCTGGGTTTTGAAATACCATCCCAATTTCTTGGGCAGATAACAAATTAGCTACTTCCTCTATTAAAACACCCTCATAAAATATCTCTCCAGAACGCGTACCAATTGGAAGTAACTCCTTTTTAAAATGTTTTAATAACGTCGTCTTCCCAGATCCCGATCCTCCAGCAAGTGCAATAAACTCACCTTTTTGAACAGAAAGAGAAATATGCTGTAACGCTTTTTCATTTTCATCAGCATATACAAATGATAAATTGTTTATTTCTGCATGCGCCACCATATCCATTCTCTCCCTTCCATTATGATTGGTAAACTAATAAACATCGTAAATACGACAAACATCATCCCATCGTATTGCTGAAATAGAATCGATTCAACTTTCGGATAAATAATCAATTTCCCCCCGCTATAATTACTACATACAATAGCAGCTATAAATAGAATGATTAAATAATTGAGCGTATACCAATCGCGCCTTTCCATTCTATAGCGAATATACGTCGTACGCTTCGTTACACCAAATCCACGAGCTTGCATAGAATCTGCCGTTTGCAGTGCATCTTCTAATGAACAAATTAATAATACTTGCAGCAATTGCATACCATTTTTGACGCGTTCAATTATCGAACCTGAATCTACCTGCACACCTTTCGTCTTTTGAACGAGTGTGATTTTCTTTAATCGCCTTATAAACAAAGGAACAAATCTCACTGTAATCATCGTTAACAATGCAACTTTCGGTGAAATTCTTGAAAACAAATATAAAAATTTATGACTGGAAATAATATCATTGTATGACGCAAAGGTAAACATAACTGCAACTAGTAATAACCCCATTACTATTCCAAACATAATCGCCTCAAGCTTAATACGGCTATCACCTAACCAAAATAACGTAGTTCGACCTCTATGCGTTAATAACGAATTAAATAAAATTACCACAAAGAAGAAAACAATTGTGCTCGGTAGCATCTTTCTTATCTTTTCGCTATTTCCTTGCATCACATTTAAAATAACAATTAATACTATTGCTCCAATTAAAAAAAGAGGATGAAGACACATCATACATAGTATCATCACCCCGATATAATAGAAAAAATTCACAAAAGGATGTAAAGAAGAAAAACTTATTTTCATAGCCCTTTACCGAATGCCTTTCTTATTGTAATACGTATACCCACTCAATTGTATCTCCTGGTTTTACCGTAGCTACACCAGCACTATGGTTTGGAAAAGCACCGTTCACACGATATTTCCATCCACTAGTATCCGCAATATCTTTTTCATATAAATCATTAATACCTTTTACATAAATACTATCTCTAGATCCGCTTGCATCAACATCTAATCCTGTACGTTGCAATACTTTATACACTGTATCGCCTTCTTGTACATCCATCTTTTTCGCACCCATTATATATCCGTTATTTCCTTTTACCGAGATTGTTACTTGTTTTGCTTTAGGTACTGGTGGTACTGGTGGTGGCACTGGGTTTGGTGGTGGTACCGGTGTTGGTGGAGCTGGTACACTATTGTTCTCTTCTGACTTTTTCTTTTGCTCCTGCTTCGGTGTTTCTTTCGGCTGATTCACAACCTTTGCTTCTTCTTTTACTTCTGGTGCTTTCGGTTGTTGTTTCTCTTCTTGCGCTTGTTGCTGCTCTGGTTGCTTATTTACAGCCGGCTGTTCTTTCGGTTGTTCCTGTTGTTTCTCTTCTTTCTTTACCTCTGGTTGTGCCTGCGGCTTTTCCTCTTTCGGCTTCTCTTCTACTTTTTGTTCTTGTTTCTCTTTTTGCTCTGATTCAGCTTGCTTTTCTTCTGTTTTTTCTTCCGGCTTCGCTTCATCTTTTTGTTCTTCTTGTTTCGCTACCTCTTCTTGCTTCGGTTCTACCTTCTTCTCAGGCTTTACAGCTGCCTCTTCACATCCGGCAAGTAGCCCGAGCGAAAGCAGTAAAGAAATGAACCATTTCACCTTACTCATCCTATCTCTCACCTTTCATACGAAAATTAGGAGCAAATAATTGCTCCTAATTTTTTGTTAAGCTGCTTTACGTCTCCATAATACATATGCAGAAGCAATACATAATACACCCATACCTACTTCTGTTGCTGCACTATGAGAAGATGCTCCTGTTTTTGGTAGACTGTTACCGTTTCCGATTTTTTTATCCTTAACCGGTTCGTTATCTACAACTACTTTTAGATTTTCAGCTTTTGTTTCTTGTTGTACTTGTTTTTGTTCTTTCGGTTCTTCAATAACTTCTTTTTCTACTACATTATTTTCTGGTTCAACGACCTTTTCTGGCTCTTCAACCGGTTTTGGCTTAATTACATCACCAGCGTCTACATTAGACCAATCATAAATAGATTTTCCCATTTCCTTAAATTGAAGTAATGCTAAAAGAGCCTGTTCTGTAGCCATTCCGTTACCATTTTGATCACTTGGTAACCATTTAAATTCACCATTTGAAAGTTGATATGATAATAGGTTTTGCATTGCCTTATGAAGACGGTTTTGATCTACATCTTTAACAAGCGATAATCCAATAATTGCTTGCGCAGTACTATTTGAATTTTCTTGTCCATCAGCTGAAAAACCGCCATTTTGCAGCTGTTCGTTATATAAATACGCAACAGCTTTTTGTATAGCTGGTTTCACATCTGATCGCTCTTGATAAGGAGCTAATGCTGATAAAACCATACCTGTTACATCAACGCTACTAGCACTATCTTTACTACCTGAACTATTATAAGTCCATCCACCGTCTGTATGCTGATTATTTAACAGTGCTTCCACTAGAGCAACTCTGTTCCATTTTGATTCAACTGGAATCTCATACTTCTTCGTATCAAATGCAAGTAAAGCAAATACATAACCTGTAACAGAATTCACTTTATCTGACTCATACAATTTTTGAACTAAATTATGTCCACCTACATTTTTAGGGTCTGCACTCATTGCATTCATCATAATAATTGTTCTAGCTAAATCTGTCGCTGAAAAACGGTTAATACGCTTTTCTACTTTTTCAGTTACTGACTTAACATAATTTAATTTTGCCTCAATTGGCACATTCTTTCCAGAACGAGAAAGCGCTACAGCTACCCAATCACTTTCAATTCCATCTTGTAACATCTTATCTGATGTTTTAGAAATGGCTTCGTTTAATTGTGCACTTGGAACTTGAATGTTCTCTTGCTGTGGTTGTTCTGGTTTTTTACCATCTTGTTCACCTTGATTTTTCCCATCTAGCGTTTTATCGTCTTGGTCACCTTGGTTTTTCCCATCTAGCGTTTTATCGTCTTGGTCACCTTGGTTTTTCCCATCTGGCGTTTTACCATCTTGATCACCTTGGTTTTTCTCATCTGGCGTTTTACCGTCTTGGTCACCTTGGTTTTTCTCATCTGGCATTTTATCATCTTGACCTTCTGGTTTTGGTTCTTCTGTTTTGCCACCGTTAGGTTCTTCTGTTTTACACGTTCCGAACTTATCTAACGTTTCTTTCAATGTTTCCTGGCTTATATTGCTCCAGTCTGAAACAAAACGAAAGACAACAACGTCTCCAGATTTTAATTTATAACTATCTGCTCCGACTTCTGCAGACTTATCATTTACATCATACAGCCAAGCACTTGTAGCCCCGGCCATTAAACCATCGATGCCTTTTACATATGTTCCAAACGACATCGTTTCAGATTCTACCTTGTCCCCCATGACCTTTTGCAGCAAACTTAAAGCTGTTTCCCCATCTTTAATTTGCTCTTCTTTCGGACATAACATAATGCCTTTTTGTGATTCCCCAATAATTGCAAGTTTTGCTGTATTTTCTTCAGCAAACGTAATATGTACTGTATTCGCAAAAGAAACAAATACAAGTGTCACTGCCATTAACGACGTAAGCAGCCACTTTTTCAACATTGCCATCCCAAAATTTCCTCCCTTACTACCATTTACACAAAAAAAGGCCCTTCAAGGGCGTGCGATTGACACTCTCTTTTTGTAAGTGTCGAACAAAAATGTACAACACCTCCTACCCGCATTATTCGCGGCTATATTTGTATAGGAAAAATAATTTTGTTTATGAACGTATCATTGTGATAACATTCACTTTTCTCGGCACAACTTACTTCCATTTAAGTTATCGTAAAACGATAAACCTATACATTCTGTAAATTTTAAATTTCTGTATTATTTTACTATTGACAAAGAATTTTGTCCATGCTTTATCGGATTTATTTTCTAAGAATAATAACTTATTAACTCTTAACTATGTAAACTCTTTTCACTAATAATGACGCCATCTTCATCCGCATAGACATATTCATTTGGATTCCAATCCACTTGTCCAAAGTGCAATGAAATATTTCGTTCTCCTTTTCCTTCTTTCACACTTCTATTTGGCATTGTCCCTAACGCTAAAATACCAATATTAATATTCTTTAGTTCACTAGAATCACGAACATATCCATTCACAATAATTCCTGCTAGCTTTCTTTCTTCCGCAATAGCTGCCAAATTATCACCAAGTAACGCACAATTCCTAGACGCTCCGCCATCAACAACTAATACTGTTCCTTCTGGTAATGTTTGCAATCCTTCCTTCACTAGTACATTATCATCTTTCACTTTTACAGTTGCAATTTTCCCGTGGAATTGTTCTTTCTTCCCAAAAGACCGAAAAGGCTGGCGACATATTTGTAATTCCTTTTCAAATTCATCACATAGATCTGTAGTTTTCCACATCTTGTTCCCTCTTTTCCATTTTCTTTCTACATAACATATTCTTGGCTTATTATCGTTTCCCTGTCTAATATTGCAATAATTTGTATGTACGGGAAAGGATACAAAAACTATTGCCTTAAGAAGCCACCTTTATTATAATCTATTTCACAGATTAAATTCAGAATATTAAAAATTAACCAAGTGAAGAAGGAGGGATTTTATGCAAATACAAACTGAGGCAAAAAAACAACCTAGTAAACAAAAGTTTAAAATGCCTGATGCTTACGTACTACTATTTTTTATTGCCTTACTTTGCGCCATTGCTACGTATTTCGTTCCTGCTGGAGAATTTAAAAGGGTTACAAACGGGACCGTTACAACAACAATACCAGGTAGCTACCATTCTGTTCCGCAATCACCCGTAGGATTTGTTTCTTTTTTTACCGCTATTGAAAAAGGAATGACACTTGCTGCTCCTATTATCTTTCTAATTTTATTTACAGGTGGAGCCATTGCAATTCTTGAAAAAACAGGTGCCCTTGACGGTTTAATCTATCATGTTATTAACAAATTTCGTAATCAGCAATTACTTTTCATTTGTATCGTTGCTGCACTTTTTTCTATTCTTGGAACGACTGGCATTATCGTTAATTCAGTTATCGGTTTTATCCCCATCGGCATCATCGTTGCACGCACATTGAAATGGGACGCTATCGTCGGTGTAGCAATTATTTATTTAGGTACTTATGCTGGCTTTAATGCTACTATTTTATCTCCCTCACCTTTAGGCATTTCACAAAAGATTGCAGAACTTCCGATGTTTTCCGGAATTGGTTTACGCACCGCAATCTATATATCTTTTTTACTTGCCACTATCCTTTATATAAATTGGTATGTAAAGCGCTTGAAAAAATCGAATAAAGGAAGCATTCTTGGCGATAACTGGTTTCCAAGTAACGCTCTTTCAAGCGAAAAAGAAACAGAGAAAAAAGAAGTTCCTTGGACTATACGTCATAAATTAATTTTACTCGTTTCAGCTTTATCATTAATTGCATTTTTAATAGGCGCTTTTCGTCTACATTGGACGGACGCAGAAATGACCGCTACTTTTATTTTCATAGCAATTACAGCCGGAATAATAGGTGGCATGAAAGCAAACGATATCGCTTCTACTTTTCTAGCGGGCTGCCAAAATCTCATATATGGTGCTTTAATCGTTGGAATGGCTCGTTGTATTTCAGTCATTTTAGAACAAGGAAAATTGCTTGATACAATTGTTAACCAACTCGCACAAGCTCTCGAAGGACAAAGCCCTGTATTTGGTGTTATCGGTATGTACGTAAGTAGTGCCGCATTACATTTCCTTATTTCATCCGGGACAGGAGAATCGGTTATTTTTATTCCGATATTAGCTCCATTAGCTGATTTCATGCACATTACACGCCAAGTTACAGTACAGGCTGTTATGCTTGGAGAAGGTGTAGTCAACTGCTTAAATCCAACTTCCGGTGTTTTAATGGGCGTTCTCGCAGCAAGCGGCATTTCTTACGGCAAATGGATTCGATTCATGGCTCCACTTGCATTCATTTGGTTTATCATTGGACTTGTTTTTCTTATTATTGGGGTGAATATTGAGTGGGGACCGTACTAAAATACCCATATATACTTAACTTGATAAAATATCTATCCTATTCTCCTCTTCAATCCTATAAAAATCATTTATTCTAGTAAACATATAAGAAGGGATTGATCATAATGATCAATCCCTTTTATCAAAATATAATACCTTTAAAAATCTTAGTTCCAAATTTTATTTACCCATTCAGGATGATCAATAAAAGGATTGCGGTTATGTTGATATTTTGTAAAAATCACTTCATTACGCTTTCGCTCTAAATCATCGACCGGGTCTTGTTCATTCCATTTTAATAAAACAGATAGTTTCCCCATGTATGCATCTTTATTGTTATTCACTTTTTCATTTAGTTCTAAATCTATTTCGCCGTTGTCCCCCTCGTAACGAACAGCCATATAAAACAGCATTCTAGCAATATCTCCTTTTACACTATCACGAGGTTCCCAAGAATCACTATCATATTTACATTCTGTCGCTTCAGAATGATTTACACCACCGTTATCAAAATCCAGATTTCCACGTGAACTATTTACAGATACATCCGTCGCTCTTAAATGATGTAGATCTGTTCCAGGTCCTGCAGTCGTTCCAAAGTCACCGTGAGATTTTGCCCAAACATGCTCTCGGTTCCAGTTATTTACTCCTGATCCATTCGTAAGCTTCCCTTGCGAACGACCAGTATATAAGAGTAACACATTATTTTTATTATTTGGATCTTCATCAGTATCTCTTAGTGCTTCCCAAACCGCACTGTATGATAACTTTGTATGATTATCAATAATATTATGCAGTTCCTTCTTTAATTCTAACCCCGTTTTTCCTATTGCGTTATTATAATATGTATCGTCATAACTTTTTACAATAATCTCTTGTGCTGATGCAGGAGCTACTTCACCGTGTATAGTATCTGTGAATGATAGCGATGCAGAACCTAAAATAAAAAATGAAGATAGTGTAATCATAGCAATCTTTGTATTTCGAAACTTCATATACCCATTCCCCTTTAAAATATAATTTGAAGCTATTCACTAAAAAGTGCTTTCTAACCCCCGAAACCTTTTAGAAATCCATACCCCTTTTCTGTTTATTTAATACACGACTCTATCCAGTCTGTATCACTTCTAAACTTTTTGTTTATTCACATTCCAAACAATTTCACTTTTTACATGGAATATCCTTCTCTTATAAAGATTATTAAAATATTCTTTACAATTAAAAAGTAGTTTAATATTAACTTATAAATTTAAATTTATTTATGCAATAATGCATATTTGATAAATACTTTAAAAAACAGTTTGAATAAAAAGCATTCAAAGAAAACCATGCCACAAAACAGATACAATCTAAGACAGAAATAATAAAAATCAAGATGATAGCTCGACTTTTCCCTTTTCTATAACTGTCTTTATTTTTGTGTAAAACCTTTCTTTCTCTGAATAATACGTACAAAAATAGATTGGATACCATGTAGGCACCAATCTATTTTAATTAAAGAAACTGTGTCAATTCTGAGTTCACAACACGTTGTGCAGTAATGATAACACTGTCAGCTGTTAGTCCATAAACACTATATAGTCCACCAGGTTGATTAGGAACAATTTGAACTTCATATTCAAATGCTTGTCCAAAAGCAGGATGAACTAAACTTAGAGTTGCAAAAGTAGAAGCACTAGAATTCACATTGAAGTTTACCTGTTCAATTAATACTAATGAACCGTCAAGTCTAAAAACTCTAGCTACTCCAGTAAGTGGGCCCGCAGTACGGTTAAGGATCTTTACCCTAACTCTATTTGCATTAGCAGGTTGATTTCCTACGTTTTCAATTGGTCCTGTAGTAAGTGCCATATAACATCCCCCCATTATATTATTATGATATTCAACGGTATATATTGACGTTATAGTTTAATTACCCAATTTATTTTAAATAAAAAAGCTTGTTTCTTATATTTTCTATAAGAAACAAGCTTTTTTTTTCAACTACCATTCCTAAGACAAGTTTATCCGTCTCGAAAACATTTACAGTTACTTGACGTTTATGCTGGAGCAGAACTACTACTATTTACTTTGCATTGAATCTATATATTTTTTAACTACTTCATATACATATTCTTGATTTGCGGCTGCTGTATTTGGGTTATATTTCCCGCCGTTTGTTTTATTATTAGATAATACTCGAATCCCTAAAAATGGGACATCATAAGCTTTCGCGATTTGAGCTGCAGCAGCTCCTTCCATTTCTTCTACAGATGTACCGTATTTTGTATGGAACCACTTAATTCTATCTACTTCATTATTCCAAAGGTCTGCTGAGCCTATAGTACCTTCAACCACTTTACCTTTTGTATATTTATCTTTTACCGCATTAGCTGCTGCAAGTAAATCCTTATCTCCTTCGTAGTATCGGATTTTCTCAGCATTTGGATCTTCTCCTGCACTTCCTTCAGAAGCCATTAAGTCCATAGATATCCATTTTGTCGGCTCAATTCCTTGATTCTCATCCATATTTGTTGTTTTTAATGAACCTATATTTGCAACTTGTTTTCCTAATACAATATCAAATACATTTAAATTTGGATCATGTCCACCTGATGTTCCTTGGTTAATAATTGCTGTAGGTTTATATTTTTCAATAGCCACCGCTGTAGCAGCTGCTGTATTCTCCATTCCTTTACCTGTTTTCGCAACGATTACAGGATAATTGTCGACAGTTCCTTTATAAAATACAAAAGTTCCAGACTTTTCTTCTTTCACATTTTTTAGCCTTTTCGCAAACTTTTCTGCTTCTATCGGCATTGGCCCTTGAATTAAGATAGGTTTTTGATTGCTTTTTTCCTCAACTTGTTTCGGACTCGCATTACATCCCACAAGTATCGAGAATGACAATGCAACAGTAGTTACTAGGGCAGCACATTTTTTCAACGTATTCTTCTTCATAAATAATCTCTCCTCTTTCTCTTGTTGTGTTTTCTATACTCGATGCTTTTGGTCCAAACAAAAAAGTTCTAGAAATTGTAGAAGAATCTCTACTTTCTAGAACTACGGTAGTCAAAGTTAATTGAGCAAAAGATAAAACAAATGCCAAATTATAGATCGGTAGCGCTCATTAGCATAGAACGGCCGAATACTTTAACCCGTAGTCCAGTTCTTTCATTGGGAACTAGGTAGAAACGCTCGGACCATATTACCGAGTATATACGAGTGATGTTATTCAAAATTATTATATGGATAATATAACAAACTATTAGTGTGCGCGCAATTAAAACATGAACATTTTTTGTTAAGTTTTTAAAAATGTTCGTTTTTAAAGATAAATCCGATAAAAAAATAACCTTCCCAAATAACTTACATCGTAAAAAAAATATATACTAAACTAGTTTATCCTACAGCAATCGTTAATGAAAATCTTCCTAAAATAAAAAGAAGTCCCATAAAACTAGAACTTCTTTTTATATGTATATTTACTTCGTTACCTCTCCAAACTGCGCTCTCGCCACTTTCGCCAAGTCATCCACTTTCAGCTCAATTTGTATACCAATCTTCCCGCCACTTACGATCATCGTTTCAAGTGATTGGGCGCTTTCATCGATACATGTAGAAAATAACTTCTTCATTCCGACTGGTGAACAACCACCGCGAATGTATCCTGACACTTTCGTAATATCTTTTACAGGAATCATTTCAATCTTCTTTTCACTTACTGCTTTTGCGGCAGCTTTTAAATTTAATTCCTCATCTACTGGGATGATAAACACATGATAATTTTTACTATTCCCTTGAGCGATTAACGTTTTATATACTTCTCTCACTTCTCGTCCAATTTTCTCGGCTACTGATACGCCATCAATTTTCCCATCGTCTGGATCATATGACATCATCGAATATTCGATCTTTTCTTTATCTAATATTCGCATCGCATTTGTTTTATCTTTTTTCATAACGTTCTCCTTAAAAGGTTATTTCATATTATTAAGTTTTATTATACACCCTTTTCCATTTCTCCTACATAACTTCACGTATATTTCAAAACTAAAAATATTGATAATTCAAAAATCATCTGATATAATTTGGAAAAACTTACGTTAAGGAGAGATTTGCAATGCGAAATTTTAATACTTCTTTCCAACTTCATCATCATACGTAACGCCGTGTATCCGAAGAAAAATTTTTCTTCGTGGGTACAGGGCTTTTCCTGTTGACCCACGAAGCGTTCATAAAGCTATGTGGGTATTTTTATACCTGCATAGCTTTTTTTAATTAAAAAAAGGAGTGATTACAATGGAAATGAAAAATGTAAAAGGAACGAAAGACTATTTACCAGAGGAGCAAGTGCTGCGAAATAAAATTAAAAGAACTTGCGAAGATACATTTGAACGATACGGATGCAAACCGTTAGAGACACCAATGTTAAATATGTATGAGCTTATGTCTTACAAGTACGGTGGTGGCGATGAAATATTAAAAGAAATATATACACTTCAGGATCAAGGAAAACGTGACCTTGCCTTACGATACGATTTAACTATTCCATTCGCAAAAGTCGTGGCAATGAATCCGAACATCCGCCTTCCGTTTAAACGTTATGAAATTGGGAAAGTATTTCGAGATGGGCCAATTAAACAAGGAAGATTTCGTGAATTTATACAATGCGACGTTGATATAGTCGGTGTAGAATCAGTCATGGCTGAAGCGGAACTCATGAGCATGGCGTTTGAGCTGTTCCGAACATTAAACTTAGAGATAACGATCCAATATAATAACCGAAAACTGTTAAATGGTATTCTTCAGGCCATTAACATCCCTACTGAATTAACAAGTGACGTCATTTTATCATTAGACAAAATCGAAAAGATTGGGATTGATGGTGTACGAAAAGATGTATTAGAGCGCGGAATTTCTAAAGAAATGGCTGATACAATATGTAATACTGTATTATCTTGTCTAAAGCTTTCAATTGATGACTTTAAAGACGCTTTCAATACTCCAATCGTTGCCGATGGAGTAAACGAATTGCAACAATTACAGCAATATTTAATCGCTCTTGGAATAAATGAAAATGCTATATTCAATCCGTTTTTAGCGCGAGGACTTACAATGTACACAGGCACCGTATATGAAATCTTTTTAAAAGATGGATCGATTACATCTAGCATCGGTAGCGGCGGTCGATACGATAATATTATTGGGGCATTCCGTGGCGATAATATTATCTATCCAACAGTCGGTATTTCATTCGGTTTAGACGTTATTTATACAGCACTCTCACAGAAAGAAACGATATCATCTACAGCGGATGTATTTATCATCCCACTCGGGACAGAATTACAATGCTTACAAATTGCCCAGCAATTACGTTCTACCACTTCCTTAAAAGTCGAACTCGAACTAGCAGGACGCAAATTAAAACGTGCTCTTAATTATGCCAATAAAGAGAATATCCCTTACGTGCTTATTATTGGTGAAGAAGAACTTAGTACAGAAACCGTTATGCTGCGGAATATGAAGGAAGGTAGTGAGGTGAAGGTTCCCCTTTCTTCTTTAAGTAGTTATTTATAATACGAACCACCCTCGTTTGGGTGGTTTTTCTATTTTATAGATAAGGAAACAATTAGTTAACATAAAATAATTATATTATACTAAAAACCACAAGTGTTTAATATCCAATCACCTATCTTTTTTGGTAATATATAGATATTAATTATTTTAGGAGGATTTACTTTGAAAACTTACATACAAGCACTAAAGTGGCCTACAGGGATCTATCATCTTTTATTACTTCCTTGCTATTATATATTTCCAAGTCTTGTTAACCTAGATGGGATACCTTTACTACTATTGATTGCTTTACATATCACTACTATTTTATTAGCTAAAAAAGCAGGCATGAATACGTACGCTCATTATATAGGTATTATCGTTACTCTAGTTGCCTTCTTTCCTTATATAGAAATCCTTCTACATATGATAGCAGCCATTTTTCTTTTATTAGATGCTGTTTCTATGAATGCAAAAGAAGTGTATGATTCATAGATGGATAAAATGAAACTTTAATCCATAGAGTTTTGAGATAGGTTGGCAAAAAGGATTTACTTTTTAAGTAAACCTTTTTTTCATTTTTAATTACTTTCCTTACTCAAGACTAATAAAAGAATATTCTGTTTATTTTTTATAAATTTCTAAATATTTATAATACATTCAAATTAACATACATTTTAGTTATGTAAAAAATCTAAGTTTTAAGGAGATGAATCCATGCTGAAAAAGTTGGTAGCAGGTGCATTATTAACTGTTTCGTCGTTAACTGGAGGACTGGGGTCAGTATCAGCTAGTACCGAAAAGGATTATTCGATTAGCTCTTTTGAATATGTAACTGTAGATGAAAAGACTGTAGATTCGTTTAACAAATTGGGTGCTCCATCTAAGGAAGACGTAAAAATAACTGTAGTTCTACCGAAACAAAATCAAAATGGAGACTGGTTATCTTATGGATTTTCGAACAAAGAAAGTTTAGATTCTTTTATTGAAAAAGACAAACAAAGGTTGAATAATACAATCAATCCCCTTGGTGTTGGAGGGAGCGGACCTAATAGTACAGATTTCTATGAACATGCAAATAAAGGTGGCGAGTATTTTTCTCTTAGTAGCGGTTTTAAAAATTTGCCTCCTAATTGGCAAAATAGAATTTCTTCTGTAAGTACAGCATCCCCTACTGCTAGCTATTCGACAACACTATGGGATCGTACTTCAACTGAAGGATATGGTAAAGGTATCGTCTTCAAACACTCTGATTGGTATGGTAAAACTGTAAACTTGAATGACTTTGCAATTTCAGCAGTTGAAGTTAAAAAGTAAAAACATAGAAATAAAGTGAAACTTTAATCAGTGGGGGTTTTGTTCATCCCCCACCTAACTTCTTTGCTTCCACTGAATTTTGAGGTGGGGATCTTACTGCCCGTTAATGCGGGATAAAAGGTGTCTTTACGTATGGAAAACACCTTTTATTTTTACAACTCTTAACTATTATTTTTCGTATTCCTACTTTCCAAAACTTTCTCCATATTATGAGTCGCCCATTCCATCATTAATAGAATCATTGGACGTAGTGATTCACCAAGCTCAGTTAACGAATATTCTACTTTAGGTGGAACTTCACGGTATACTTCACGATGGATGATGCCGTCTGCTTCAAGTTCTCTCAGCTGCAGTGTTAACATTCTTTGTGTGATATTAGGTTTTAATCTTTTTAATTCATTAAACCGCTTTGTACCATCTAATAAATGATACAAAATAACCCCTTTCCATTTTCCACCAATAACCTCAACCATAGCTTCAACTGGACAAGAATATTTATTTAGAAATGGGTAATTTATATTATTTTCATTCGAACAATCCATCATAACTCCTTTCCCTTACCAATAGTATCTTTTTTGATACTATAACACAAAAATGTGCGTACTTGTGTCTATGTTACTTTAAAAATATAATTTACTTACAAAATAAATTAACGAAAAGAGGAACTTTTATGACAAATACAAAAGAAATTACAAAAGAGAAAATTATGGAGGCTTTTCATTTCAGACATGCATGTAAAGAGTTCGATCCTATACACAAAATTTCAGAAGAGGATTTTAAATTCATTTTAGAAACAGGCAGATTATCTCCTTCTTCTTTTGGATATGAGCCTTGGAAATTTATTGTCGTACAAAATAAAGAATTAAGAGAAAAACTACAACCGTATTCATGGGGCGCTGGTGGGCAACTTGCAACAGCAAGCCACTTCGTCATTGTTCTTTCAAGAAACATTAAAGATATGCACTATGATGCAGAGTATATTAAATATATGATGAACGATATTATTGGATTGCCTGAAGACACTCAAAAAATTAGATATGAATTCTTCAAAAAGTTCCAGGAAACAGATTTTAACTTATTACAATCCGATCGTGCTGTATTTGATTGGGCATCTAAACAAACTTATATTGCTTTAGGTAATATGATGACGAGCGCAGCTCAAATCGGTATTGATTCTTGTCCAATAGAAGGATTTGATAAAGAGGAAGTAGATTCTTTACTTCGTCAAGAAGGCATTATACAAGGCGATAACTTTGAAGCATCAGTTATGGTTGCCTTTGGTTACCGTAAAGAAGAGCCAAAGCGTGATAAAACAAGACAGACTATGGATACAATTGTTGAATGGATTAAGTAATATAGCACACACAAATAATGCTCCTAATAGCTGGATACTTATACTAAAGAACTATCAGTCGTTTTTCTTATGTATGAATTTGATTTTTCATGGAAAGATATATTAGTATGTATACAGTTTGAGCGCTCTATTTTTTAGAGTCGAACAGGAGGAGAATGAATATGTCTGATATTGAAGTTGGCGAAGTGTTTACTCTTAGTGATGAGAATAACGAAGAGCAAGAAGTAGAAGTACTTGGAGCGATGGATGTCGAAGGCGCAGAATATATTGCAGTTGCCTTTGTTGAAGATATCCAAACAGAAACTGAGGAAGACATTGATATTTTCTTTTTAAAAGTAGAAGAAGATAATGAGTTTTCATACATTGAAAATGATGAAGAGTTTGATAAAGTATCTGCTGCGTTTGAAAAGATTTTGGATGAGCAAGAGCAAGAATAGTATGAATGAAAAACATGAGGGCGGATGCATATCCGCCCTCTTTTTATTTATTACTCATCCAGAGACTCACGCAGTAATTGCAGTACATCTTTCATCGCAAAAGGTCCATCTTTTTTAATATGCTCCGCAAATTCTGAAACGAGACGTAATGTTCTCACACTTTCGATTGGATGTTCTCCTGATGCACTTTCAGCTGAAAGCATAACTGCATTCGTCCCGTCCAGTACAGCTTGAAACACATCAGTCACCTCAGCCCTTGTTGGAATAGAATGATCTACCATAGATTGAAGCATTTGTGTTGCTGTAATAACATATGTATTCGTTCGATTACATTCACGAATCATCATTTTCTGTAAAAGGGGAATACATTGATATGGTAACTCTACTCCTAAATCGCCCCTTGCAATCATAATTCCATCTACTTCTTTACATATATCTTGAAAATTCTCGATTGCTTCCATCGTTTCTATTTTAGCGATTAAACTTGGAGAAGTTTCTTTATACTGTTGTATAAAATCTCGTATTTCTTTTATATGACTAGGTTTTCGTACGAAAGAACACGCAATAAAATCAACATCCTCTTCTAAAAGAAACTGAATATCTTTTTTATCTTTCTCTGTAATAGCTGGTAAACGAACAGTCGCACCTGGTAAATTAACTCCTTTATGAGATGAGATATTGCCACCTGTTTTAACCTTTGTTTCTATTTTGTCCGTACTTATCTTTTCAACAATTAATTCAACTTCTCCATCATTAATCAAAATTCTACTGTCTACTTTCACATCATTCGCAATTCCTTCATAATCAACACTTGCTTCTGTATTACTCCCTGTAACTGGTTTTGTATGTAAAATAAAAGAATCTCCTGCCTGAAGTGTAATTTGCTCTCCCTTCACTTCACCTAATCTTATTTTAGGACCTTGTACATCACCCAAAAATTTAATAGAGTCATCTAATGATTTCACTAAACGAATGATGTCTTTATGACTTTCATGCGTGCCATGCGATAAATTCAGTCGAACAATTTTCATACCATTCTTTATTAACTGTGCTAACGTTTCTTTATTATTACTTGCGGGTCCAATTGTACAAATTCGATCGATTGTCATTTTTGTCACCATCCTTTTTTTAATAAGTTTCCCATATGAACTTAAAAATAACAGAGATAATGACATGAATAGATTTAAATTTACACGAATTTCATAAAATTAAACCTGTATCCCTTGCTGGCTAAGCATTAGAAGATATATTCGCTTTTTTGCAAATGAAGACATGTTGAATCGAAAGTAAAAGAAAAGTTAAGTATGGGATAAACCATTGAGAGTTTCGAAATTTTCATATATTGTTTGAATTGAGTTCGAACTCAAAAATTTAAAAAGGTGGGAAAATTAGTGAATATGAAAAAATCTTTATCGGTGACAACTTTAGGGTTAGCGGTTTTAGGTTTTGGTTTTACTAATAACGCAAGTGCTTCAGAGGTCGATACTGTAGACAAGCAGCCCGTTTTAGTTGACTTTGATACAATTCAATCAACAAAAACATCTAGTGTTCCTAGTTTGACTGTTGCAGCTGCACCTAAGAATGACTCTAACATTAGCGTATATACTCCCTTTTTTGGTAACCCATATGCAGTTGCGAAATCGAAATCAACTACGACCGAAGACTATGTTTATGCAAAAGCAAGAACTTTCAATGGCGATGGCTCATTAGTAAATACGAAAAGTAATAGTGCAAAAAAATCATCCTTTGTAAATGCTACAGCGACCAACACAAGCGTTTATTATGGAGATGATTACGCTATCGGTAATCATACCTATAAATTAAGTGGTTATAATGATGTAAATCACGAAACAAAAGCCTTCTGGTAAGAAAGAGAAAAAAGATATGCATCTTGCATATCTTTTTTCTCTAATACTTTACATATATTGAGGTGCTATTTATGAAACAAATATATATTATTAGCGGTGTTTTACTTATTTCATTACTTACAATTTATATTTTGTTCAATACTTCAATCATACAACCTCATCCTCTTTCCATAGAAAATAAACGAGAGCAACAAACCAATACTATTTCTTACGGATTGAAGGATAATCAAGGCCAACATATCAACAATGGCAGTACAATTACTAGTGAGGATAATAAAATTAATGTAACATTATCATTCGTACATACTATTAATGAAAACCGAAAATATGGATTAATTGTTCTAGAAGATTACGAACAAAAACCTTTTAGAATAGAAGATACTACTAATGAAATATCACACTATTTTTTTGATATGAAACCAAACAGTTCAATTACTACGAAAATCTCTTTACACACCTCTCCTAATGGAAATGAATTAACCTTTTTAATAATTAAAAAACCTGAATACAAATTAAAAGATAATAACTTAAATAAAGCAGCAATTTTAGAAGATATTCTAAGTATGCGATATTCAATGCATCCTTTTCAGAAAGAAAACGAAAAAATAAAACTCTCCCTTATAGATCCAGATGCTATTTTAAAAGATGGTCTTTACGAACCATTATTTGTTACGAACCGTGAAGAGAACTTACAAACTGTCTTCTTTGAAAAGGAAGGCAAGCAATTAACCCTATCAAACGGTAATGAAACGAATGATGAAATGACTTACGCAATCGTAGCTTTTAAAGATTGGAAACAAGTTGAAATATTTAACAATAGAAAAGTCGTTTATACTAAGGTTGCACCTGAAACAAGACAAATCTTTAATTTCACATTGCCTTCAGTGGATCAGGAAAGTAATTTTCAACTCGTTGCTTTTCCATTTCCTTTTAAAGTTAGCGAAGAAGATTATATCAGTCAACAAGCATTCAGTTCCTTTCGCATCGTAATTGAAAATGATAATAAATAAGTTATACTGTGCACATTACAACAACCTAAAAAAGGCCTACTCACACGAGTAGGCTTTTGAAACTATGAAAGTTTCGTCAATAACTGATTTAAATCTTTTTTCGTTTTCGTCGTTAATGATTTCATTTTATTAATATCGATTTTTTCTTTCTCCGCTCCTACAATTAACGGATACATACTTTGACCGATTGTTTTAGAATCCGTCGGATGTGATGCTTCTAGCTCTTTTTCAATCACGTCCCACTTTTCATTAATTTGTTTGCCAAGCTTATTCACTGTTTCCAATTTTGGATTAGCAGCTAACTGCTTGTCCAAGCTATCAATTAATGCCACAACTTCTTTAACGTTCGTTTTCACAGCAACACTTTTCTTCGGATCTTTCGTTGTCTTTTCGTTATTGTTTGTGTTTGAGCTTGTACTTGTGCTTTGATCTGCTGTTTTCCCGCTAGTCGTTTGGTCATTCGTTTTTCCTGTCGTTTCTTTTTCTTTTGTTTTCACATTCTCATTTTGAGTTGACGTTTTGCCGTTACTTTCTGTTCCTGATGATTCTTTCGTATTTTTTGCATCTTTATCTGTTTTTTCATTTGAAGAAGTATTTGTTTCTTTTTCAGTATCTTTCGTTGTTTTGGACGCTTCATCTGCACTTGTCGTTTTTGCTTCTCCTTCATTTTGCGCTGTTACTTGCTCTTTCTTTTCTGCCTCTTTATCTGCTGATGGACTACAAGCTGCCATAGTAAGCATTGTACCAATTGTTATCGATGCGATAGCGACCTTTTTCATTTTCATATAAATCCCCCTATGTTTACTTTATTTATCCTCCCCTTTACGATTCGATTTCCCCTTAAAAAATCCCTTTTCATACGAATTACCATCTTTCCGACAGTAATCTTCATAATAATACGGACAAAAACTGATAAACTCATTTTAATATTCGAGTTTCTTCTACTTCATTTTTCTGCTCGTAAGTAAAAGAAAAAGAGTATATTGTCACATTAAGAATTACTATCTTTATATGACGATATACTCTTCTATCAAATTTTTATCTTTCTTGACATTTTATTTATACAAAAAAATAAAATTTCCTTTCGTTTTTTGTTTCTCAACATTTGTTAACATAATATTTTTATGAATAACCACCATTCGAGTGAATAACTTGCCCAGTAACCCATTTCGCTTCTTCACTTACTAAAAAAGAAATTAAGCGCGCAGCATCCATTGTTTCTCCAACTCTACCTTGCGGGAATTTCCATACTAAATAATGTTTTAATTCCTCTGTAATCCACCCTGTATTTGTTGGTCCTGGATCAACGGCATTAACAGTAATCCCCTTCTCCATCGCTACTGGTGCTACTGACTTTGTAAATGCTTCAATTGCCCCTTTCGTTGCTGCATATGCTAGTTCATCTGGCATTGGACCTACTGACTGTCCTGAAGTAAGATTAATAATACTCCCGCCCGTTTTAAGTGAATAATGTTTTATAAACAATGAACTTAATAGCATAGTAGCCCGAATATTAACTGTATAATGTTTATCCAACTGCTCTACATCTAATTCCTCAATTCTCGTATGAGTAGAATATACTGCATTATTAACTAGAATAGATGGATCACCTAACCGTTCTGATACCATATAAAACAAACGATTTGGCGAATAAGACTGCGATAAATTGATTTCTGCCATTTCACATCGAACATCGTAACTTTCAATTTCCTTTTTCAGCAAAAAGGGTTCTTGATCACTCATTCCCCATGGCATCGCTTTATCATACTTTGGCCAGTACGTGAAAAAAATGTCTATCCCCTTTTGAGCAAGCACCTTGCATACAGCTGCACCAATTCCATTCAGACGAGTTGCCCCTGTTACAATTGCTATTTTCTTCACCTTTTTCTCCTCCATCTATACACAGATCCCCTGCATGAATACAGAGGATCTATCTTCTTATTGAATATTTGACAGTATACGTTCAGCACCTAATTTTAACATTTTAATAAAGATATAATTTACAATCGTAAACATTACAAATAAAACGATAAACATAACCCACAGTCCGACATGAAGGAAGAAGTATAATACACTTACTCCCCCCACAATAATTAAAGCTATTAAAATATTAGCTAAAAAATTCCACAAAGTGGTATATCGGCTCTTAAATAATTTCTGCTCTGTATCCCAATGAATATCTGCAGTTTGCGCGTCCCAGCGTGTTCCGATTAAATTAATTAATAACAACCCGTTCGCACTTAGTAAAAACCACAGTATCATAAAGACTGGAGAAATCCCAGCTACAACTGCCATCGTAATACCGAATACTGCTAAAATGATCACATTAATTAACCAAGCAGTGATTGCTTTCGCAAAAAAGATATCCGAAGCCTTTACTGGTAAATAACGATTCACAAACCAAGAGCTTCCATCTCGCGAAAATGACGTTGTTGCAATGACGTTACTACCCATTAAAAATAACGATGCACAAAGACCAACACCAATTGCAAATCCTGTTGTCTTTGGATTGTTAATATACTCTGTAATAAACTTTAAATTTCCATCTTGCACAAATAAAATAAAGAACAACATAATTGGCATAACGAAAGTTTGTACAATGCAATTTAAGAAAAATTGTGGTGTACGGAATAACGTTTTAAATTCTTTTTTCACATACGCTTTTAAATGCGAACTTTGTACTGTTGATTTCTGTAAACCTTCCGCCGAAATAACTTGTTTCTTTGCTGTACTCGTTGAAAGTCCAATAACCCCTTTTAAATATGTACGCTCTGCTATGTAATAAAACAACACAAAGAAGACAAATGAAATAACTGCAAAGATTATTACATATAAAGGTCCCTTCCAATTTGCATTTTCTACTAATGCCACTGCTCCAAAATATGTAGTTGGAAAATAATTTGTCATTTGTACTAAAAGAGAAGATTGATTATTTACAAGGTATTCCGCAGCCCCATCTCCAGAAAACGCACTTTTATTTCTCCACTGCATAAATACGTTAATTCCTACAATAAATAATATACTTACGATTCCAATAAATATATTTCCTCGATCTTTATTTTTCGCTATATTTGTATACCTCATAATAATTGTCATCAGTAACGAAGCTAATACTAACGGCACGATTGGGAAGAGTAAGTAAATAAAAATCATATATATGTAATATGTAATAAATGCGCCACTTTTTAAACCGTACGTAATGAAGATTGGTAATAAAATGAATGAACTCATTACGTATTGTGTAATTAATACCGTTAAAAATTTTGCCGAAATAATTTGCGCTGGTTTTAATGGTAACGGCAGTAACATTTCAATATCATTGCTGTAGTAAAATACAGTTAAAATGTTCGTTATACTCATTAAAAATACCCATATACTCGCAATCGCAAGTCCCATTGCAATAATCATTCCCGGCCCTTGCCCTAATTGTTTCAGACCTTCATACATTCCGTGCGTCATCGAACCAAATATTAAAAATCCAACAAATAAAATAGCTGCAAATGAAAATAAATACGCCCATCGCTTCTTCTTATCTGCTATAAAATCTGCGTAATTTAACTTTAATAGTACCTTCGTTAACGTCCAAATTTTACTCATTGCCCGTCATCTCCAAGAACATTTTTTCAAGTGATTCATTGGATTTAAAATGATCTCTCATTTCATCTAAATTTCCTTTAAACTGCAAATTCCCCTTATTAATAATAGCAACCCGGTCACATATTTTTTCCGCTACTTCTAATACGTGTGTAGAGAAAAATACAATCTTTCCTTTATCCGCATGTTCTCTCATCATTTCTTTTAAAATATATGCAGATTTCGGATCAAGCCCTGTTAACGGTTCATCTAAAATCCATACATCTGGTTCATGCACGAGCACACCAATAATAACGATTTTTTGTCTCATACCGTGCGAATAACTTTGAATTTGATCAGATAATGCATTATAAAGATCAAACTTCTTCGCTAAAGACTCTATTCGTTCTTGTCTTACTTCTTTCGGCACTTCATACATATCAGCCATAAAGTTTAAATATTCAATTCCTTTTAAACGTAAAAACATATCTGGGCTATCCGGCACATAACCAAACGTCTTCTTCGCTTCCATCGGCTCTTCCATAATATTTTTTCCGTTAATCGTAATCGTCCCTTTGTCCACCCCGTGAATGCCAGTAATCATCTTAATTGTCGTGGATTTACCCGCACCATTCGGTCCTAAAAATCCAAAGATTTCGCCGCTAGGTACAGATAAACTTAAATCTTTTACTGCATAGGTAGACCCATTATAACTTTTTGACACATTCGTAATTTCAATCATTCCATCCAATCCTTTCCTTAATTACCAAATAACTATATTGATATTATAGCATACTTCTATTTTAAGATTTTTACATTTTTCAGTTTATTTAACCTTTAAAATAAATATACACCCCTAATCCAACAACTAAAACGACAGCTAGTATAATATAAATCATTGTTAATCGTTTAATATTCCCCTTTGTCGCTTTGCTATAATTTGCATCACCATTCCGCCCAATTAACACCGTCGCAATGACAGTAATCACTACAAGTAATACAACGATCATGATCCAAGTTAGCATTTCTTCCTCCCCCTCCTTACAACCATTTTACAATATTATCCTCTTTATTTCGCAGCATATTTCCTCTTTTTACTATTATTATGAAGCAAACTGGAAAACTATTATTACCATTCCTATCCAATTGTGATATATTTGTAACATAACGTGACTTATTTCTAACAACGTAAGGAGGACCTATCATGAAAACAACTTGGATAAAATATTTAGGATTTCTCGGTTTCTTCGGTTTCCTCGGATTTTTTTATGAAAAAGGATTGTTTACTATGTTCTGTTTCTTCTCCTTTTTCACATCGTATAGAACAGTTCAACACGATGAACTGTTTGAACAAATTGTCAATAAATCGTGTCGCAATGCATTTATCGTTACATTACTAACTACCGCTATCATTATATTTATTGAAATGTTATTTCCAAACCCGGCGCTACAAGAAATTGATATCGCTCTTATTTTCGGCACACTCATTATTACGTTCGGTTTTTCTATGTTCTTTTATGATAAACCTGTTGATGAAATGGAAGATGCACCATGGCGTTCGTAACGAAGATAAAAGAATACCGCGCAAAATTGAACATGACACAAGAAGATTTAGCGAAGCAAGTTGGTGTACGCCGTGAAACAATTAGCCACCTTGAAAAAGGTAAGTATAATCCTTCATTGCAACTCGCTCACGATATAGCGAAGGCACTTCATAGTACGATTGATGAGATTTTTATTTTTGAGGATAAATAAAAAATACCGTCATTCTTTCCAAGAAGAATGACGGTATTTCTCATCGATTATCCATATAAAACCGCATGAAATACGCCTAATAGTAAGTATTGATCCTCCATGTAATCTCCATCATATGCATTCATCTCGATGTAATACATATCTTCCTCAAGACGAATATTCCAATCTGCGATTAAATAGCCTTTTCGTAATAATTTTCCCATTCCAAATGAAGTTTTATGAACAACATATTCTTCTGCCTTATATGTAAAGGTAAATATAAAATTTGCATCCAATAACTTTCCGTCACATACAAGTATTTTATGCTCTGCATCATTATTATCGATGTACGTTACTAAAATCTTTCTTTGGCGCTGCCTACTTACATCCTTTGCAATGACGCGAATATTGTTCTTAATATCCTTTATTTCATAAATGATATTACTACCAATTTTCGGAATAAAATCCAGCACTCTCATCAGCGTATTTTTATAATAGCCCCTTACTACGCCTACTTGCTCGCTTCCATTATAAACCTCTATCGGCGTCGTATCTGCTTTGCTATCACACGGTCGTTTGTAAGAAAGCTGCATCATTCGCTCTCCTCTTAAGTACTGATCAAACGTCACAGGATATTCTATCGCACGCAGTTCCTTATTTAGCTCATATAAATAGCATTGAACGCTCTCTACTAATGTTTCAGTAGAGATACGCTCTTGAAGTTCAAATTCTTGCCAGCTGGAAGAAACATTCCATTGGTTATGATCCTCTTCATAGAATAAGCCAAGAATGACCTCTTCACGGTCAGCCGTTTCATATTTCATAGGCACGTTTTGCCCGTGTTGAACTTGTTCCATCCACTGACCTAAATAAATGCCCAGCTCTGCAACCTTCATACATGATTTTTGAAAAAATACTCTGTCACCCATACAAATTGTTAAATCCCCTTCGATAAAACCATTTGTATAAGCAACATACCGTGGCTCATCCTTCTGCGGGAGATTCTTGTCTAACTCAAATAAAAACGTTAACATCCTTCATTCACCTCTAGTTGTTACACTAATCATACATGACATCGCATCACTCTGAGAAACTATTTATATACGTATATTTAATTCACGCATTATAACACGTGAATGACCTTGTATAGTAGCGTTATTTTTTGTTCTATATCTTAGTATATGAACTTATATGAGCGATTTTTCAAATATATCTATCGCAACTTACAATATATCATCGATTTGCCGACAAATATCAGCACAATTAAAATGAAGCTACCTTTTCTTCCGCCACTCCCAAAATTTCTAAAATTTGTAGCAGACTCTCCACTTCATAAGTCGGCTTAACTTCTGCCCTATTTTCTTTCAAACTTGGATTATACCAACACGTATCAATGCCGAAGTCTTCTCCGCCTTTCATATCAGAAGTTAGCGAATCTCCGACCATTAGTACACTTGATTTATCCGTAATTCCAAATTTCTCAAATGCATAATCAAAAATCTCACGCGCTGGTTTTTGATGACCAACTTCTTCAGAAATAATAATGTGATCAAAGAAATTACATAAAGGCGAATTTCCGATTCTTGATTGTTGCACCTTCGTATATCCATTCGTAATAATACCTAACTTGCAATCTTGTAGATTTTCACATAATTGTACTGCGCCTTCTATAAGGTGTACTTCTTTCCCTAAGTTTTCAAGATATACATCACTAAATTGCTGCGCATCTACGTTTATATTATGAAGTGCAAATAATTGTCTAAATCGATCTACTGCTAATTCACTTAGCGTAATCATTTTATTTTCTAAATCTCTCCATAATCCATTACTAATCTCTTTATAACTTGCAAGATAATCATTATACCCTGTAGGCATACCAAACTGTACAAACGCATTATGTAATGCGTGTCTTTCCGTTTCAGGGAAATCTAATAATGTATCATCTACGTCGAATAATATAACTTTGTATTTCATGATGTTTTCCTCAACTCCTATATTCTCATAGCTTAATTATAACAACAATAAGAAAAGGAGGCTAATTAAAACCAGCCTCCCTTCTTCTTACTTATCTTCCAGCAATAACTCTTTCATTTCCTCTAACGACTCTTTCGTAAAGCCAAGAGCCCTTTCAGCGTATGCTTCAACTGATCCGTATTGCTTTTGAATTTCACCAATCGCAGCTTGCAAGTATTCAGCACGTGCTTCAAACATTGCACCTAATATCGCTCTGCTCTCATCGTTTTGTAATTTCGCACCTAAAAAGGCCACCATTTTTTCATTTAGCTTTTCACGAAATCCGTTACTTAGTAAGTAGTCTTCCATTACTGTTTTTTCTGGTACACCTAGTAAAAGTAGTAATAATGCTGAACCAAATCCAGTACGATCTTTTCCAGCTGTACAGTGGTTTACTAACGGTAAGTTTTCCGGGTTTTGCGCTAAGTTTAAGAAGCTCACGAATGCCTCGTTACCACTTACGAAACCTTGATTCATTTTCACAAGATATTCACCTGGTTTTCCTAACATAGAAAGGTCACCAACTTGGAAAAACTCATTTATATTTAAGTCTTTCGCTAAGTCTTGCATAACTGGTAAGCACACTTGACGAGCACCCGTAATCTCTGGATTCGGCTTATGCTTCACTTCAAAGTCTGTACGGTAATCGCAAATTAACTTTAAGCCAGACTTTTGTAAATAGGCAATATCCCATTCAGTTAGCCCTGCTAATTCTTCAGAGCGGTATAATTTGCCCCATTTTACTTTACGGCCTTCAGTCGTTTCATATCCTCCCATATCACGGAAGTTAAACGCACCTTGTAATGGCAATCTACGCTCGGCTACTGTTACTGCTTGTCCATTACTTCCTACTAATCTAAAATATGGACGTTCATTTTCACTCGGGTTTTCAATTGTATATGATAATTCTCCATTTACCGTTGCAAGTAGTTCTCCATTTTCTTCAATATGATCTGGTGAAGTACTCCAATAAATACGAACTTCTTCTATATTATTTTCCCACTTTATTTGTAACGTATTATCTTCAATTCTTTCTACAGTTGCTTGTAGCCAATTTCTTTGCTGCTCCATTCTTTCACCAACGCTTTCTCATATAATCGAATCTTTCTTTATTGTATTATAGGAATATCTATTTTGTCGTTCTCATTTTTCTTTTTATCTTACAAAGAGGCAAAAAGTTCTTTTACTTGTTCATAAGTTGTACACGGATTCCCTCGAAAGACATATGCAATTTGTTCATCACCTAAATCTTTATATACAACTGTCCCGCGATCAGGGTGCGAATAAATAGTCCCCTCCCGCTATACGAGTTCGAGAATATAGACCATTCATCCTCCTAAAACACCCTCACATACCGCTCAGTACAACTCAGCAGCTGACATCCGTTCTTTTCAAAAACATCCTTCATCCACTCATTTTGTACATTTGTCTCACCAATATAATAAGATGCACCTATTTCCTTTAAGACAAACATCGCACCTGCAAATAGTGCAGCTTCATATCCCTTATTACGCATATTTGGAGTAACTGCGAAGTACATAAGTTTCCCTTCTTCTAACGTACCTCTTTCAATATGCGGAATTACAATTCCTATCGGCTCTTCATCGACACTTGCTGTTAAACAATGTTCTTTCCATTGCTCACCAATTTCTTGTAGCATCATATGCACAAATTGATCATGAGCGACTGGTTCTCCCGTCGCTTCATTCCACAGTGAATAAAAAGCCTCTTCTCCAACTTCTTCAATAAGCTTAAAATCAATTTCACTTTCTACATCTTCTACTTCATATATATCTTTAAATACAATCATGTTTTCAGTAATATATTCAAATGAATACGTGTCGAAACATTTTTTATACACATCATAATTTGGGCTTTTTGAAGAAGTTTCAAAATGTAAGTTTTCTATTCCCTCTTTTTCAGCCTCAGTAACGCAATACTGCATCATTCCCTCTAATTGCTCTTCTGTAAAAATCTCTGCATTATTTTCTTTTATCATAATAGAAGAAGCACTTCTTCTTATTTTAAAATGTTTTTCTAACTGTTCTATCGTCGTCATATTCTTCCCTCATCTATATCATACTCGAATTTCTAATCGTTCTCCTTGCATGAGCAGGATTGTCCTTGAATATATAGAATACTAGAAAAGATCGCATCTTTAAAGTGCGGAGGAGGTTCTCCATTGGATATTACAGCATTGCAACAACAGTTAGAGCTTATACAACAAAATGACTATACGCAACTGCAACATATAGATGTAAATGAGTTAACTTTGAACATGCTTCAGTATATCGGAACGACTGATAGCTACGTTCGTTACCAACTTATATATAAATGTTTTGCGCATTTCATTCATCATGAATTCCTTATGGACGATCAGCTGAAATTACTTCTGCAAACTTGTTTAAGTGATGAGTATTTATATTGTGACATTTACTCCCCACATACAGATGGGGTTTTCACACGTTCTTACACTGTTTCGTTAATTGCGTTAATACTCCAATTCGCTAATTCGCACTACTTTTGTACAGAGGAGGATATCGAAGAAATAAAAAATAAACTCATTACATATACAAACTTAGAAACGGATTTTCGAGGCTATATTGAAAACAAAGGATGGGCTCATTGTCTTGCTCACGTATCTGATGCTTTCACCGAAATTGTTCATAATACGTATACGACCTTTGAATGGTACGAAGAATTAATTCATTGTTTATTAAATAAAATTTTTATTCCATCTGACCTTTTTCATAATAATGAAGATGAACGCATTGTTACTCCATTACTAGCAATGCTGTATCATGATTTTCCTCAAAACGAGTTAATTTCTATTATTCATAAAAAAATAAAAAGGCTTCCTCAAATTAGAAAACGCCTTTCACTTAATGAGTATTGTATTTTATGCGCCAACATTAAAACCTTTTTACGCACATTATTTTTCAGAACGAAAGATGACCATAACTTAGCTTTTACAGCGCGTAAAACAGAAAGAATGTTAAAAGAACTCCCTAACTATTATTAAATACAAGGAGCAAAAATATGGGCTACATTGAAGACATGAGAAATCTAGTAGGAAATCATCCACTTATTTTAATAGGATCACATGCCATTATATTAAATGAAAAAGATGAAGTATTACTGCAGCTTCGGACAGATTTTAACCGATGGGGCATTATTGGGGGTGCCTTAGAATATAACGAAACGTTAGAAGGTGCTTTAAAACGAGAAGTATTTGAAGAAACTGGACTTATTATTAAAAATCCAGAACTATTCCGTACATACTCAGGGCCAGATTTCTTTGAAATCTATCCAAACGGCGATCAAGTACATGGTGTACTCGTTGTTTATATTTGCCGCGAATTTCACGGGGAGCTTATATGTGATAAAACTGAGTCAAAAGAATTACGTTTCTTTCCGTTTGATGAGTTACCTAGTACTCTTCATCCAGTCATTGAGGGGATTCTTCGCGATTTTCATCACTCTAATTAAAAATATAAATAAAACAACCTCATTTCCCGTCATTACAACGTGAAATGAGGTTGTTATCGTTCACCGTAAATCCCTATTTCCTCAAAATGATATTAACGCTCTCTTTCTACAACTTTATATCCCTTTATAAAAAGGATAGTTATATAAGAAACAATAAATGAAAGAATAGTATACATGCCAACCCAAAAGAAAAATGCTGGATCGTGCACTGTAACACTTAACATAAGAAAAATAAGAAATGTTACAATTGGCATCGCGTAAAATGTACCTACTTTATATGTCACAGCTATTGAAAAAATACAAATAAGCAATGGATATATACAGAAAATAAAAATGATTTCACTCAATGTTATGTCCCCCTTTCTGCAGAAATAATAGGTTTCTCGTAAACATTTGGGGGAACAACAAAATTTTATTTTTTATTAGTAAATATAATGTTAGATTGTTATCTCAATCTGATTCCCTTCAGGATCACTTACTACACTTTCATAGTAACCATCCCCTGTAGTTCGTGGGCCGTTTAACACAGGGTACCCTGCTTCTCTTAATGTATGAGTTAATTCGTTCACCTTTTCTTTATTACCTACAGAAAAAGCAATATGCGCATATCCTACTGTTTGTGTTTTTATTTTATCGTCTATCCCTACTTGTCTCATAAGTTCTAGACGCGCACCACCTTCAAAAGTTATGAAATAAGATTCAAACTGCTTTTTCGGATTGTGATATAAGCTATTTTCTTCACCACCGAAGTACTGTTTATAGAAATCACACATTCCTTCTAAATCATTCACCCAAATTGCTACATGTTCAATTTTCATAATCGACACCTTTTCTTTTATGCTATTCAATTGACAATTGGATGCTTCATTGCCAGCACATTTAATTTTCTTTATTCGTTCTAGTAATCATAAGATCAAGTCCAAGACTTTTTAATCCATATAAATAATCTTCTTTCCAATTACTCACTGTTATTTTCGGAATATGTTCCGCCGGAATGTACTGCGGACAACTTTTTACAATTTGATCTATTACAAATTGATTCACTTCATCATCACAGAAGATAAACGTATGAGGGTTAATAATAGCTATACATGTAGCTATTAAACGAGTAATAGCATCTATATTATATTCCTCTGAATTATGCGAATCCCCACTTCTCAAAGCTTGTAAGAAATTTTTATTATCATACTGCGGAACGAAAGATATCTCTCCTGAGAAAAATGTACTTCCGCGTACGACATCTCCATTTACCATAATCCCCGCACCTGGGCCATTTTGACCTGAATACAAATATACAAGAGAGGAATTGTCATTATTCCTCGTGTTTTTATGATACCCGAGCACTGCAGCATTCATATCGTTTTCTATTACTACTGGTATAGAAAACAGTTCCTCAAAGTGACTTTTCAAATTAAAATTTTGAAACTTTTCATATCCAGGAATATAGAAAATACGCCCATTATCGACCGCACCAGGGACACCAATTGATATAGAACTTATTTTTGGAAACATAGCTATAAGACTTTCTATATGTTCTGTTAATACGCTTAGTCCCGCATCAATTAATGCACTTGAAGTACTCCCTTGTTCTTTTACTTCCCCTAAACAGTTAAAAATTGTATAATTCGTCTCATTTTTTTCTAAAAATATCGCTAATCCTAACATATATTCTGGATTATACGCATATCGTTTCGCTCTTCTTCCGCCACTTGAATCATCTAAACCGACTAAAGTGACTTCACCATCTTGTTTCATATTTTCTATAAATTTACTTATCGTTGGAAAACTAATTTCTAATGTATTACTAAGTTCAACTTTCGTCGCACTTCCTTGCTCTAGAAGAGCCGTACGAATGCCGCGAAGGATCGTCTCTTTAATTGATTTTTGAGTAACAAATTGTTCACTCAAATCGCTCACCACCTTAATCAACATACTTATTAAACACTTTTAATAAGTTGCGTTGACAATATATCATACATCATTTTCTAAAGCAATAGAGATGATATATTTCCGCTGCATGCAACCCTTATTTAGCTCGATGTATTCTCTCTTGTAATAGACGATACAATTCCAGACAAAAGAACAAATAATAAAACAGCTAGCAAGGCATTACGTATTCCGAATGCTTCCCCAAGTATCCCTAAAAATGGTGGTCCGACTAAAAAGGCTGTATAACCAATGATAGAAACTGCAGCAACATTAGAAGTCGCATTTTCACGGTCATCTCCAGCAGCTGACAGACCAATTGGGAACCCTAGCGCTGCACCAATCCCCCACAGTACTACGCCAAATGCTAGAAAATACGAATTACTCCCAAATATTACGATTGAAATTCCTAGAATCGCCATCATAATAGTGGCACGTACGACAGCGACACGACCGAATCGATCAAGGAAATAGCTGCTACACATACGAGTTAACGTCATTGCTAATACAAAAATTGCGTACATAATAGAACCTGCCACTATACTTTGCTCATGTCCATCTACCATCACGATAGGTAGCCAATCATTTGCACTACCTTCTGCAAATGCCATTCCAAGCACAAAAAGACCAATTAAAAGCACCTTTTTTTCCATACGTAAGGAAGTACGCTTCTCTCTCCTTTTGTTCCGCGATTTCTCCTTCTTTCCTGTTCCATGCGGAAGAAAACGATACACCATACATACAAGTAATAGAAACATGACCGAAATCACAAGAAACTGATACAGAATCGGGATGTGAAGCGACGCTGCGACAGAACCACTGAGCGCGCCTACTAAAGTTCCTACACTAAAAAAGCCATGAAATTTTGGAAGAAGAGTTGTTCCTAATTTCTGCTCAATGGAAGAACCTTCTACATTCAATGCGACTTCCGCCAATCCGTAGCCTACTCCAAATACTAGTAAGCTACTAAAAGCCCCCATACTAGAAACAAAATAAATATTTATACCTAAACAAATCAATCCAACAATCATAAAAAACATGCTGCCTATAATAACGTCTCTAGCTCCCTTACAGTCAATGAAGCGGCTTGCACTCAGTAAACCAATTATTGAACCAACAGATAGTCCGAACAAAATCCAGCCCATTTCTGCATTTGACACTGCTAACATATCTCGAGTAGTTGCTGTTCTTGAAATCCATGTAGCAAATGCCACACCTGGCAAAGCAAATAAGAGAAAAAGAGCATTTCGAGAGGCAAGTAATCTCTTTTTATGATTGTCCGCACTATATTTCTCCATATGAAACACCTTTCACATTGTCTATACGATAATTTACGAACTGTTGAAAACGCCCTTTATTCTTCTATCGTTTTAATAACTTTAGCTGGATTACCACCAACTACTACATTATGAGGTACATCTTTTGTCACAACTGCCCCTGAAGCAATTACAGCGTTGTCTCCAATTGAAATACCAGGGTTAATAATAGCTCCCCCGCCAACCCAAACATTGTTACCTACCTTTACTGGCTTTCCATATTCTTTACCAGAGTTCCGCTCTACCGGATGCAACGGATGCGTAGCAGTATAAATGTGAACACCTGGTGCAAACATACAATTATCACCGATTCGCACTTCACAAACGTCCAAAATCACACAATTAAAATTTGCGAAAAAGCTCTTTCCAACATGGATATTGTAGCCATAATCACAACGAAAATCAGGATTAATTTGGGCTTTCCCATCAGCTGAAGAACCTAAAAGCTGATTTAATAACGTAAAACGTTTTTCATCTCCTATCTCCATCGCCTCATTATAAAGGCGTGTTAAACGTTTTGCTTCAGTTCTATCAGCTACTAACTCTTCATCATCTGGCATATACATTTCTCCTGCCACCATCTTTTCTTTCTCCGTTTTCATACATTCATCTCCTTTTTTATTGAATGAGATCCACTTATTAAACTTCTTTAATAAGTGACTTTAATTATACTTATTAAACAAGTTTAATAAGTATCCCTATATTAGCATATTTTTTAATATGTGCAACTAATAAGTTTTGAAAGGAAATGTGAATTCTTACTTCACCTAATGATATTACTTGGTGGCATTTAACTAATATAATGATTGATCCATTGTTTTTCATTAAAACCATTGAGACTCATCATCATATGAAATCCTCTCCTTTAGGGGCTATACTATACATTTATTAATGAGCACACCAATATTCAAATCAATTGTTAATAAAAAGAGATTGACCCAAAAGTAGCTGAATAGCAACTTGGGTTAACCTCTTTTATTTATTATCCTTATTTAACTCTTCTACAATGTCCCTTTTCCCTATTCTATTAGCAAAAGGTATAAAAATAATAAGGACTATTCCGAACATCCCCGCTATTACCGTTACGATAAGTTTGAAATCAAAAAATACAGGTGTACGATCTATTATACTTACCATATAGGTTAATAATGCTCCTATAACAGCCCCTAGTACGATTCCAATAAGTACATATAAATTAACTTGCGTCAAAATAATTTGTACAATCCCTTTTTTCTTAACTGTTATTGCTCGTAAAATAGCATACTCTTTTCTTTTAGATTGAATATTATTTATAAGTGTATTACATACCCCTAATGTTACACTAAACAAAATTACTACAATAACAACGATGAAAATGGACCACCTTTGCTGAAACATTAAATTAGATTGTTTTAACGATTGAGTATAACTATTTATTTTTAATTGTGGATATTGACCTTTCACTTTCTTTAATTGCTCCAACGTCTCTCTCTCGTTATTTGAACTAATAAATGCCCGCTCAAAAACTGTATAATCTTGTTTATATGTTACATTACTCCAATCCATAAGTACTGAAGGAGAGTTCGGTAGCTCGTTAACAATTAATCCGATTTCTACCTTACTAGTCGGTCTAACTTTTTGTTCCTGTTCTGAAAATAGACCCAATTGAACGATATCACCTACATGAAGTTTATACCGCTCCGCTAACTCTTTTGTAACAATTATACTATTCTCCAAATTTGCAGGTACTTCTGACAGTAATCCTTGCTTTTCCATTTCCTTTAAATCACCTAAATTATAGTCAAAAGTAATATAATTTTCACCTTGTTTTAATTCTGTCAGTGAGTTCGTACTAATTGTACTAGCTCCTTTTACACTACTTATTTCTTTAAATATGTTTTGTATATGAGGTAAGGTAATGGTTGAATCATTAGTCAAACGATTTTCCACAACAATATGTGTTGGAAATTCTCGTTTTAAATATCTTTCATTATTTTTTTGCATCGTTTTAAATATAGTGGAGCCGAAGACAACTATCACCATCATTGTACTTATCATTAAGATAACAAATGTATTTTTTCTCACTTGTGGAATTAAATTTTTAATAGCAACAAATGTATTCCTTCCAAATATTTTTTTCATCATAGGTAGACATAATTTTAATATCCAAGAAAGATAAATAGGAAATAAAACATACACTCCTAAAACAAGAAATATAGATCCTATTAATATCACTATCGCCTGCGTATCTCCAGTATTTGCTACAAATCCACCTAAAGCAGTTAAAACTATGCTACTAATTAAAAGGAATTTCCCCATAATACTGCGTGTTTTATTATTAGAAAAATCAGATTCTTCATTTTCGCGCATAAGCTTTACTGGCAATATTTTCGAACTTCTATATGACGGATATAACATAAACAGTTCAATAAAAAAGATACTACAAATCACAGTTACAATTGCTAGTTTATAGTCGAAACTCATCGAATTAATTTGAAAAGCAAATAAATGCTCTAGCCAACTTTGTAAAAAACGGTTACTTATTACAGCTAGTAACAAACCAAATATTCCACCAAAGAAATTAATTACACTACATTGAATGAATATAACTGTAAACATTTGTTTCGTTGTTGCTCCCATTGATCGCATAATCGCAAATTGACTTTTATATTTATATAAAAACACTTCAAAATTAGACATTAATAATAATGAAGTAATAATAAGTATTAATACAGATAAAATAACTATAAAAATATGTAATGAAGCTAAGTTACTTTTTAAAAACTCGTCTTCCTCCGCAATATCGATTCTTAATTCTTTGTCTATTTTATGAATTTGATTAGACAAAGCTAGTACATCCGCATTCGCTTTTACTTTTATCAACACATAAGTAGCTTCATTGTGTTTACCCGTTTTTTCATATACGTGCTGTTTCACCGCACCTTTCGATAAAACGAGTATATCTGGAGCTGAACCTCCAGCTTCTATATCAGATAACACTTCTTTTACTACATAGGATTTATTTTCTATTTCAATCTTTTCCCCAACGTTTACTTGTAGAGTTTCTGCTAATCCATGATTTAATGTTACTTCTTCATTTGATAGATTTTTAGAAAAGTGATATCGACTTTTCGATAACGAATCATTTTGAACACCTACTGTATAAATAGCGGTATTCAATTTATTCACTTGCAAATGATTTACTAATACTTTTGATATGTATTCAATATTTTTTTGTTCTTTAATATTTTGTAGTAAAGATTTATCCATCAACTTATTTTGATCAGGGTTATATCCAACTGATAAATCCATATCTCCATATACATTTTTCACTTCATTTATAACAGACTGTTTCGCATGACTCGAAAATACAACCATCGTAATAATTAGAGAAACAGCCAACATAACGCTAACTATAGAGGAAATAGCAGTGAATTTATTCGTCTTAAAAAAGCGTAAACTTAATCCTCGTACTGATTTTATCATTTTGATTTCTCCAGTAATTTTTTAAATTTATCTAAAATGATATTCATATCATTTACTCCATGAGTACACGTATAATCATCAACATTTTCTCCATCATGAAAGAAGAGAACCCGATCTGCATACGTAGCAATGTGAGGATCATGAGTAACAAGAATCATACTTTGATTGAATCTTTGTTTCATATCGACTAGTACTCGTAAAATATCATTAGACGTATTGAAATCTAAATTTCCAGTAGGTTCATCTGCAAGAACAATTGGAGGAGATGTTATTAACGCCCTACCAATTGCAACACGTTGTTGTTGTCCCCCAGAAAGCTGAACTGGTCGATGATTTCTCCAATTTACTAAACCAAGAACATCTAATATTTTATTTGTTTTTTCTCGTATCTCCGCTTCTGAATCAGCTGATAATATGAGGGGTAATGCAATATTTTCTTCTACAGATAAATCCTTTAATAAATGGAATGACTGAAAAATAAATCCTATGTTATCCCGCCTGTATTCCGTCGCATATGGTTCAACAAACATATTGTTAGGCACTTCACCATTTACATATACAACTCCCTCATCAGGCTTGTCTAAAGCACCAAGTATGTTAAGTAATGTACTCTTCCCAGATCCACTCGTCCCCATTATGGCAAGGAGTTCTCCTTTATTTAACTCCAAAGATACATTTTGTAACGCCCTAACATTTGTATCTACACTCTCATATGTTTTACTTAAATCTTGAACTGCTAACACAACTTCACTCATCATTATACACCTCAACATTATTAAGTTTTATTCCCTTCACCAAATTAACCTGAATTAAAATTTTTTCTTTCAAATTACTAGGTGGTACAATTTCTGTTCCTATTTGAACTAGTAACATTTTTAATTCGAGAATTGTAACCATTTCTATCCCTCCCTCACTCTATATTGGTAACAAATTTAAATTTCGTTCGATTTTTTTATAAAAAAACAAGGGAACGCTCAAATCCAATCCGTTTTTTAATTTCCGCTAAATTTACCTTCGCAATTCCTCTTGCCCGCTCGGCCCCTTTTTCTAACGCTTCGTATAATAAATTTGGCTCATTCATATACATAGCGTATTTCTCACGAGGTCCGGCTAATTCGCGGTCTACAACGCGAAACAACTCTTTTTTCACATCGCCCCATCCGATTCCAGTTTCATACTTTTCGCGCATCGACTGTATTTCATCTTCCATCGCAAATTCTTTATATGTCATAAATAATGTTTCTAGTTCTTTCGGTTCATTCGGAAGTGAAGAATCTGTTTTGATTTTAAATATTAATTTTCGTAGTTTTTCTTGATCTGCAAATAATGGGATTACATTTCCGTAACTTTTACTCATCTTCCTTCCATCAAGACCAGGTAAAATGGCACCTTCTTCTTGTATGACATACTCCGGAAGCGTAAATGTCATACCAAATGTATGATTAAAATACGTCGCAATATCACGAGCAATTTCAATATGCTGAATTTGGTCTTTTCCTACTGGTACATGCGTCGCTTGAAATAGTAATATATCAGCAGCCATTAAAATCGGGTACGTATATAATCCCATATTCACTCCCGCATCTATCTCTAAACCTGCTTCTTTATTTTGCTCCACCTTCGCTTTATACGCATGGGCACGATTCATAAGCCCTTTCGGAGTTAGGCAAGCTAATATCCAAGCTAATTCTAGAATCTCCGGCACTTCTGTTTGCCGATAAAAAATAACATCTTCACCAAGTCCGAGTGATAACCAAGTAGCGGATACCTCTTTCGTATAATTACTAAACTGACTTGGATTATGTACAGCATTTAACGCATGATAATCAGCTATGAAATACAATGCTTTTCCTTCATTCTTCTTTGACATTTGCAATGCAGGTTTTATCGCCCCAATATAATTCCCTAAATGCGGATAACCTGTCGGCTTAATTCCTGTTAACATTATTTTTTCACTCACACTAACTCCTCCTTTCTCAAAATAAAAAGAGCCTCTCATCCTTAAAAAGGACGAGAAACTCCCGCGATACCACCTTAATTAGCTATCATTATAGCTCACTTCAACTTCTTAACGTGAAGTAACCGTCTTTACCTACTCATTTCAGTTAGAAGCTCCAGAGCCCATTCCATATTCATCCCTTACTGATTCTCACCACATATCAGCTCTCTGAAAAGTTTCGAATATGTACTCTTCTCTTTCATTGCTTTTAGGTTTTTTTTACAGTTTATCACATTTAACTTTCAAATAAACCTAAATTTTCCGTTTTATATAGCAGGAATTTCCACTTCAATTGTCTAATCTTATATAGGTTTGCAGAAATATTCAAAACAACTTTGGAGGTTTTTTCATGGTAAAATATATATCCATTTTAGGTTCCACAGGATCCATCGGCACATCTGCATTAGATGTTGTTTCAGCTCATCCTGAACATTTCAAAATCGTCGGTTTAACCGCAAATTATAACATTGATCTTCTTGAGCAACAAATCAAAACGTTTCAACCTCGTATTGTAAGCGTTGCGACAAAAGACTTAGCAGACACGCTTCGTACGCGTATTTCAGCAAATACAAAAATCACACACGGGACTGATGGCTTAATTGCAGTAGCTACTCACCCTGATTCAAATCTTGTATTAAGTTCTGTTGTCGGTGTTTCAGGATTACTCCCAACAATTGAAGCATTAAAAGCGAAGAAAGATATCGCTATTGCTAATAAAGAAACTTTAGTTGCAGCTGGACATATTGTAACTGAACTTGCGAAACAAAACGGATGTCGTTTAATTCCAGTTGATAGTGAACATTCAGCTATTTTCCAATGTTTAAACGGAGAAAATAATAAAGAAATTGACAAGTTAATTGTTACAGCTTCTGGCGGTGCTTTTCGTGATAAAACACGTGAAGAAATGAAAACATTACAAGCGAAGGATGCTTTAAAACACCCCAACTGGCTAATGGGTGCAAAACTAACGATTGATTCTGCCACGTTAATGAATAAAGGTTTTGAAGTAATGGAAGCGAAATGGCTATTCGATATTCCTTATAAAAAAATTGATGTTATGATTCATAAAGAAAGTATCATTCACTCTTTAGTGGAGTTTATTGACGGATCAGTTATGGCGCAGCTCGGTGCCCCTGATATGAGAATGCCGATTCAATATGCGTTTCACTATCCTACTCGGCTACCTTCTTCCTATGAAAAATTAAATTTATTAGAACTAGGTAGTTTACATTTTGAAAAACCAGATTTAGAGAAGTTCCCTTGTCTACAATACGCATATGAATGTGGCAAAATCGGTGGTACTACCCCTGCTGTATTAAATGCAGCAAATGAAATTGCAAATGCACTGTTTCTTAAAAACGAAATTGCCTTTTTCGATATTGAAAAAACAATTTACACAACAATTGAAGCTCATCATAACGTAAAAGATCCTTCATTAGATGCTATATTGGAAGCGGATCAATGGGCGCGCCAATATGCAAATGAATTGTTAATAAAAAAGAGCTAAAACAGTTCCCACTGTTTTAGCTCTTTTTTCACGTATTCAACTTAACAAATCTATAACCGTGCGTAACTAACACTTTTAATATCGCGTATCCTGGAATGGCTAAAATAATGCCCATAATCCCGAATAAGTTTCCGGCAGTTAAAATGATAAATATGATTGTAATTGGGTGAATATCTAGCTTTTTCCCCATTACTTGAGGAGAAATAAATTTACCTTCTGCTAATTGTACAACCATCATAACAATGATTACTTTTAACACCATTGCTGGCGAGTCAATAAATGCGATAATTAACGCTGGTGTAATAGCAATAATTGGTCCTACGTACGGAACGATATTTACAATCATCGCTAAAATCGCAAGTAGTACCGCATATTTAATACCGATAATAAGGTAACCGATTAATAGCATAATACCGATAAACAAGCTCACGATAATTTGCCCTCTAATATACGAGCTAATCGCATAGTGCATATCATCTAGTATTCTCATTGCTGCTGGTTGTCTTTGTTCTGAAATGAATTTTAAGAAGTGATTCGGCAATTGTTCGCCATCTTTTAAAAGATAGAACAATATAAATGGAACCATTACAAATGTTAAAACAACCTCTGTAACAGTACTCAAGAATCCAGTTACATTCCCAGTTACTGATGATAATGACTTTGTAAAATCAACTGTATAGTCTTTTACCATATTCGCAACATTAATATTTAAATTCTCCTGAATTTTACCAAGTAAATTACTTTCCCCGAATCTACGCGCTGCTTGTTCAATCTCATGGCCAAAGTACGGTAAGTTATCAATTAATGCATCAATTTGATCTTTAATAATAGGGATAACAGTTACAACTAAAAACACAAATAATCCGATTACTATTAAGTATATTGAGGCTATCGATACGATTCTTGAAACACCTTTCTTTTCTAAAAGTGAAACGAATGGATGCAAAATATAGAATAGCACGCCTGCCAATAGTACTGGGAAGAAAATTGTTTTTAAAAATACGATAAACGGTGTAAAAACAAATGATATTTTTGTTAGTAATAAAATATTAATAAACAATAACGCAAATCCAAGCAATACCGCCAAATAATTTTGTTCTCTAAAAAACTTTCTTAACTTATCTCTTTTTCTTATATTTATTTTCTCCAATGAAACCACCTCTTCGAATGATGAAAAGCCCTTATTCAGGGCTCTTCATCATAATCTATATCTCTATTTCCTTGCAGCTTTCACTACAAATGATACAATAAGAATTAACACGATTGCACCTAATAATGCCGGCACGACATGAATCCCACCAAATGATGGCCCAAAGGATCCAAATAATCTACCACCTAACGAAGCACCTAATAAACCTGCGATAATATTTCCGAACATACCACCTGGGAAATTTTTACCCGTTATAGAACTAGCAATTGCACCTATAATAGCACCAACTATTAATGTGATAATCCATCCCATTTTTAGTCCTCCATTTCTATTATAGTTTGTATGATTCAATACAAACATATGTATTTATCATTGCTAATCATATTTCACTATAGAAATATATTTACTACTATTTTACATATGGAGATACATATATTATATGCAAAAAAGAAAAATATTGTCAAACTCACCCATAAAGCAATTATATTAATATACCATATTCAAAGGAGGCTTCATTATCTATGATTCTTAAGTTAAATTCCACTTCTTTTGAAGTAGCAACATCCATTTTACAAGTTCAAATTCCAGCCTATAAAGTTGAAGGGGACTACTTAAATAGTACTGCCATACCCCGTTTATATGATACTGTAAACGATATTCAAAGTTGCGTTGAAACATTCTATGGATATTTTTCTGAAAATAAACTTGTCGGCTTTATTTCTTTTGTACAAGAAGAAAAACTAATTGATATCCACAGGTTAGTTGTATCGCCCGATTTTTTTCAAAAAGGAATTGCGACGAAACTCCTAATTTATATATTTAACATGTTCCCTTCTTCTATGACATACATTGTACAAACAGGTAAAGCAAATACCCCTGCTATCGCATTATATAAAAAACACGGCTTCCTTGAAGTAACATACACCGAACTACCTGATGGAATAGTACTTACACAACTGAAAAAAACAGAAAAAATAAAATAATTTGACTAATCGTTTTATTTATGTTACCTTTTACCTTATAATACCTTTTGCTGAGTCCAAATTTTGGAGCGGGGGAACCAATTTTGTAGCTATGCTACTTGGGGCGAATCTTTTTTTAAGTAGGGAAACTCTCACTTCCCGAGTCCGACAGCTAACCTCGTAAGCGTAATGGGAGAGGAAGGTGCTTTTTGCCTATGTTACACATTTTGCCTCCTTAATTATAAATATGGGATCGATATCAAATAGTCACCTATATTTATAGAAAAGGAGATATGTATTATGTTACGTTTATCTGATCACGCAATAAAAATGATGGAGCAAAGACTTCGACTCGAACAACATCGCACATATCAAGCAAATAAAATTGTAGATAACTTACATCACAAATACTTCTTTCAACATATTTTTCAGCCAAAAAGATAAAGCAAAACTTTAATCAGTGGGGGCATCCCCACTGATTATTAGTTAAACCAATCGGGCTTTTACGGTCCGTTGATCTATCACCTAACTTCTTTACTCTAGCTGAATTTTGTAGTGGGTGTCTTACTGCCCGTTAATGCAGGATAAAAAATTGTTCATTTAACATCAAAAACACAAGGTGTGTCTAAAAAGACATTCCTTGTGTTTTTATATTTCTTATAATATTCTCACTACATTTAAACTTGCCGTAATCGTACCTGCTATTGTAGTCACATGCCCAACACCGAGCGGGCCATTTTGTAATATAAACGTTGAATTTGCACTAGCTACATTTACAAGAAGCGTATTTGAAATAGATGGTTCCAATACTACAGTTGATGTCGTTACATTTTGTATAAAACTCCCTGTTACTTGTGTTCTATTTAATAGTAATCTTACAGATACTACTTCATTCCCACCAGTCGCGTCCCCTTGGAAATAGTAGCTTACTAAATATATTCCTGGCGTCGATACTGTGACAGTTGTAGCACTAGTTAAAGATACACCAGTTCCATATACAGTGGATCCCGAGTTAATTGGAATATTGGCACTTGCTGCAATTGTGCTTGTTGATGTAGAAAAGAAATAGCCACCACCTGTCGATATAGCAGATGATCCTGTTGCTCCAGTTAAGCCGGTTGGACCAGTGGCGCCGGTTGGGCCTGTTACTCCCGTTCCCCCTGTTGCTCCAGTTATTCCTTGTATGCCTTGTATTCCAGTCGGGCCAGTGGCACCAGTCACTCCCGTCTGGCCGGTTGCTCCCGTCGAACCTGTTATCCCTTGGAGACCTTGGATTCCTTGAAGACCTTGGGGACCCGTTTCTCCAGTCGGGCCGGTTGCTCCCGTTGGACCCGTTATCCCTTGGGGACCTTGGATTCCTTGAAGACCTTGGGGACCCGTTTCTCCAGTCGGGCCGGTTGCTCCCGTTGGACCCATTTCTCCTTGTGATCCTTGAATTCCTTGAGGACCTTGGGGACCCGTTTCTCCAGTCGGACCGGTTGCTCCTATTGGACCGGTTGGGCCCGCCTGGCCGGTTATTCCTTGTAGACCTTGAGGGCCGGTTGGACCAGTTGGGCCGATTGGACCTTGCACTCCTTGTATCCCCTGAATTCCTTGGGGACCAGTTGCTCCTGTTATCCCTCGTACTCCTTTTGCTCCTTGAAAACCTGTGGATCCACTTACTCCTTGTATTCCTTGAACTCCTTGTGGACCTTGAGGGCCTGTTACACCGGTTATTCCCTTTATTCCGCTTATACCTTGAGGACCTTGTATTCCAGTAGAACCAGTTGGTCCTACTACACCTTGTGCCCCTTGATCACCTTGGTGTCCTTGTTCTCCAGTAATTCCTTGTATTCCTTGAGCGCCGTCTTCTCCTTGTATACCAGTAGCCCCTTGCTCTCCTTGTATCCCTTGAACACCTTGAGGACCTTGGGAACCAGTTACCCCTGGAACTCCAGTTACCCCTCTCTCTCCTTGTATTCCTTGTGCCCCTGTTTGTCCTCGCTCACCTACTTCCCCTTGTATTCCTTGTATGCCCTGTATTCCTTGACTACCAGCAGGACCCGTAGCTCCCTGTGTTCCTTCTAATCCTTGTACCCCAATATCACCAATTGGACCTTGGTTTCCGATTAATCCTTGAGCACCTTGGAGGCCAGTTGGACCAGTTATACCTTGCTCTCCGGTATCACCAACAGCTCCTTGTATTCCCTGCGCTCCTGTTGTCCCTCGCGAACCTTGTATTCCCCTGATACCTTGAGGTCCTTGGGGACCAGTTGCTCCCGTCGGTCCAGTCATCCCTGTTGGACCAACAGGACCTTCATGCCCTCCAGTTGGACCTACAGGGCCACTATTACCTGTTGGACCAGTTGCACCTATAAGCGGAAGAGGCAGTGCCACTCCGAATTTTTTGCAATTTTTATGATGACGCACAACAATCCCCCTTCCCTAAAATCATTACACCTTTTATATGAAATGCATTTTTTTAAAAAAAGTACACCTCTGACCTTATTTTTTAAAAATAAAGAAGCCTATCATTTCAACTATTTGAAACGATAGGCTTCTTTTTATAAAACAATTTGTTTCCTCGCCTTAATAATAAAAGTAGTTGGTACCATCCTAGCTTTATATAAAGAATAATATTTCGTAGACGGCTCAGCTAGTTCTCCATCAAACGAGCTCGATGGTTCAGGCTCTTCTATTCTCTCAATTATAAAGCCTGCTCTATTTAACTCATTTATATATGTACTTATTTTTCTCTTATATAATATCGCTTGTACATTTTCTCCTTTAAATGTTTCAAACGTAATGGACGTTTCCTCATGATAAGAAGACTTTATAGCAACTTCTTCTGTACCATATTGTAAGTTTGAATATACTGGGTGCTCCCAACTAAAAATAAAACTTTCTCCTGGCTTTAAATAGGAATATATAAACTCTACTGTTTTTCCTAAATTTGAAGTCCAACCTAATGCATAAATGGAATATATAATATCAAAATACCCTTTCTGAATATCTTCTTCTTCCATTGCTCCGCATATTAACTTTGGATTCCAACGCTTTTACGTTTTATTCGCTGTTTTAATTTGTTCACTTGAAAGATCAAGACCCCATACTTCCTCTGCCCTATGCTCTGCCATATATTGCAACGAATGTCCACTTCCACACCCAATATCAAGAACTTTTTTATTTCTAATTGAATCGAACAAATGAATCTCATCTTCAGACGCCGTATACGGACCATATTTCGGTAAACAATCCACTTGAAAGAAATATGGTGCAACTGTATCCCAACACTTTTTGTTTAAAGCTAACATTTGTGTGCCTTCCATATCATTCCCCCCATCCATTTTTCTTTCTCTAATATTACTTACATATCATAACCAGATCGCCCTTTTCTCTTCGCCCGGTAGTTTTTCACTTTTGCAATCGTCCCGCATGCTCTTCCTCCTTCTTCTCCAGCATACATACCGCACCATCTTTTACTTCCATTTCGCGAATGATCATAAAATACCCAGCGACAATCTGGACATGCTTTTAACCTTCCCCACACATTTTCTTGAATTGACATTAACACAATGCTTAGCACTTTTGTATACACATTCTCTTCATATACTGGTTCATATGTAATACCTTTCATATCTTCCTTTATATGTACATGAAATGGGTATTTCTCTAACCATTTTTGCAATGATTCTTCGCCTTCAATTGTCATCCGAATATCTTCTCGAAAATTTCTTAATTCCTCTATCGTATGAAATGGAAACTCTTCATCAAAATATTCTTTCATAAAGAGCTTTATATCTTCTTTTGTTTGCAGCAAATCAATTGGCTCTCTCGTATCGTTTGGTATTCTCCATGTATTTAAAAATTCCCGAATATATTCTAGTTCATTTGGAGCGTTTTGATTCAATTTGATCCACCTTCTTCTTAAAATTTACTTTTTTCTGACTTTATGTATAATTATAGTATAAAATAGTTAACCATCAAATAATTTTACTGGTTACATAATTAGGGGGATTTCTATGAAAAGTTTCTCAACACCGATACGTTTCATGCTTATTTCTTCATTTTTTATGTCTTTTGGGTATTTTGCAGTATACGCATTTTTAGCTATTTATCTATTAACCTTTCTTCATTTTTCTGCTGTCCAAGTAGGAACAGTGTTGACGGTTATGACAATTACATCACGAGTTATCCCATTATTCTCAGGGTTAATTGCTGACAAAATAGGCTATATCATTATGATGATAGCTGGTTTATTTTTGAGAGGAATCGGATTTATCGCTTTAGGAATATGCTCTGATTTCTATACAATTTCTATTTCTTCTGCACTTATTGGCTTCGGAACTGCATTTTACGAACCTGCCGCTCGCGCTATATTTGGCTCACAGCCAGCTCATTTGAGAAAAAATTTATTTACATATTTAAACCTTAGCTTTAATTGCGGTGCAATAATCGGACCAATTGCAGGAGGGTTCTTACTCTTACTCGATCCACTCTACGCTTTCTCTCTAACAGGATCTCTTATGCTGTTATTTGCTTTTATCTTTTACTTACTTAAAAATCACTTCCATGTCACTACTGAAAACACGTCTATTACATTAGGAATACAGGCCATCTTACAAAACAAGTCTTTCCTTCTGTTTTCCTTTATCATGATTTTCTTCTATATTATGTTTACTCAGCTTACTGTCGCACTTCCACTTCATATGAAAAACATTAGTAATAGCAATCAACTTGCTACACTCGTTATTACGATAAATGCGATAACAGGCGTCATATTTATGGTATTATTCCGAAAATTATTCCACAAATACAACACACTTTCGATTATTAAATACGGTGTTTTATTAATGAGTATTTCCTTTTTACTCATTCCTTTATTTCAACACCCATATTGGCTCTTTATTTGTGTAATTTTATTTACAATCGGTGAAACACTCGTATTACCTAACGCTGATATCGCTATTGCAAATTACAGTAATGAATCATATACAGCCACTTTCTTCGGATTTTATCAACTATCACTCGCATTTGGTTTTATCATCGGTAACTATACCGGGACATCGTTTACATCCAATTTAAACGGAATGTATACACCATGGCTTATTTTCGGCGGAATAGGAGTTATTGGTTTTATTTCACTCCATATTTTAAATATTAAAAAAGGGAGCTCTAAAGAGGATATATACCTATGTAATGAGACGAAACCTCTTTAACACATTACAATTGAGATGGTACCTTTAGACAAGCAACCTATAATAAAAAAATTCGACCATCATACTTGACAGTCGAATCTTTTTATTTTTCATATTCAAGATGATTATGTCTTTTACAACCAAATAAATAGCACCCCCCTAAATGATAAGTTTCAAATTCTAACCCTGGAACATATCCAGATTTGATACGTTCTATCATTGTTTTATAACAATTATTCTCTTCTGTATATTCCTCAATTAACTCTTTCTTATCTTTTTCTGTCCAGTTTTCTTCTACTTCTTCATTCTGAACATCTTCTATTTCTGATGTTTTCGCTTCGATAGATTCCTGTATAACTTCATTTATACGGGAGAAATTATTAGCTTTATATAGAGCATATACAAACCTACCAATCCAGTTAGGACTTTTCCAAACTTCTTTGTATCCCTTTTCGAACCATTCAATTGCTTCGTTATAGCAATTCAACTCAACATATAAATCTGCTACATGAATTTCTCCTAAAAAATTATCAGATTTCCTGTTAAAAGCATCTAACTTCTCTTTCGCTTCTGTCGTTCGCCCTAAATCTATTAAGCATTTTACATAGCTATACATTATATAGTCCGAATCCCCTGCAACTCGCAAAAAAAATTCCGAAGCTTTTTCTAACTCTCCAAGGTTATAATGCGCTACAGCTACATTGTGAAATGCTTCATCCGATGGTTGCATCGAAATAGATTTTTGCAATACTTCTTTCGCTTCTTCCCATTTTTCTTGTTTCGTGTAAATTTCCCCTAAGATGTTATAAGGAAAGTATGAAGAAGGATTCAACTTAACAACTTCTCTTATTAATTCAAGAGCTTTATCATCATTCTCTTCCTCATAAAAGTACATCCAAGCCAGATTATTGAGAGATTGTACGTCTCTAGATTCATGTACTGCTTGTTGAAACAGTTCCATTGCTTCCTCATATTTATTTTGTTCAAACATTTCAATTGCCTTCTCATTAATGTTCAAATAACTACCTCCGAAGTAAATGAATTCATCTATTCCCTATCATTATTGTAAAATGTAAAAATTATAATTTCTATAAAAAAATTTCTTTCTCTCGTCTACATTTCGATTGAAATAGAAGCTAAAACACACGAATTTACAACAATCAGTAAATTTTTTAATCTCCCTTAAATTGGATATACATCCTGTTTTAATTTACATATTATGGTGCAATTAAAAGGGTACTAACTAAACATTTACGCTCCACACTAGTAATCTAGCAATACCAAAATCAAAATTCACATGGAATTGAGGGATGTTATGAAACAGAAATTAGCTGTTCTTCTATTCACCGGAATCATATTATCCGGATGTTCAGCTATTGCAGGAAATTCTTTAGAAACTGGAAACGGCAGTATGGAATTATTAACACCAACCATTACAACAAAAGATAATGAATTAGAAATTAAGACCGAGGGCATTGATGAAAATAAAGTGACCTTTATTTATGTTGCTAATAAAAAAGTATTGGAACAAAAAATTAATAATGGTGAATCCTACAAGCTTAACATTAAAGATATCGAACACGCTCATAGGACGGACTACAAGCCAAAAGTTCAACTTTTGCAAACAAAAGATGATGATAAAGATGGAGAAATGGTAACCTTTAAACAAGTTAGGTATACAGTTAAAAAAAATTAATTTTATAGGCATTTCATTATAAATGTAACGAACGAAAATTCACTTTTAACAGTGGGTAAATATAAGGGGTGCTAGCATGAAAAGAAGATGGATTTATTGGTGGATTGGTAACATATTTTGGATTATAGCTTTCGGGATATTGACAGCTATCATTTTGCTAAGAGAGGTTGATGGGACCGGTGTTACTCAAACACCTGAGCTGAAATTAATAGCCTTTATCGTTTTATTAATTGCATTTATATTACCAATAATTATTCAAGTTGTATGGTTACTTGTTAATTTAAGAAAGAGTAGAAAAAAATAATACATAAAAAAGAGAGGAATCTTTTTCAAACTTGATTCCTCTCTTTTTATTTTGGGATTATGCCATGCTTTTAAAGCTGCACTACCCCCTTTTCTTTACGATGCATGTTCATCTTTCTTCTTCATTAACGCTCTCTTCTTCATCGCCTTCGTTAAATATCCGCCTTTAAATGAACGGATTTCATAAGAAGACATAAACGCTTTCGGTGCAATTTTATTAATGATTTCTAACAGTTCTTTCTCTCTAGAGCGCTTTGCAACGATATCTAAGCGATAACGTATAGAATTAATTCCTTCGCCTTCAAATACCGTAACACCAAATCCAGAGTGACGTAGTTCATCTACTAATTCATTACAACGGTCTAGTAAACTAACTTGATACGTAATATAACCAATTGCTAATTTATTCTCTATATAACCGCCTAATAAAAGTCCTGTACTAAAGCCAATGACATAGGCAACGATGTTCATCCAATTTGATAAATCTTGAAACACAATACCTAAACTGACAATGTAAATAGCTCCTTCTAACAATCCAACACCAGCAGCGGATCTTGTTTGATTCTTTACAAGCAAAATCGTACGGATTGTTAAAATTGGAACATAAATAATTTGAAGCACAAAAATAAGTAACGCTTGTAACATTGGTATCCACCTCTTTCAAAAAGTCTTTTGTCATAATAACATACATAACCTTTAGAAATCGATGGGTTTTTAAATTTTTTTACATTATTTTTCATACTATTGAAAAACGAAAAAAAGAAGCGTATTATATTTGTCGTAAAATTGATTCCTTTCATTAGCTCACTTAAACACAAAAAAGGAACCCCATTAAGCCCCTTTCATCATAGCTCTATGTTTTTCGAAGCATGTTCCCTTTGCTTCTCTTCCTCTTCCTCTTTCACTAACTGCATATTCGCATAAGCTAAATTTGCAATCATTAAAAAGTGACCACCTAAAATGCCTGTACCAAATGCCCACATTTCCATTTCATGCTCAATTTCATACATGATGATTGCTCCTAAAATGGCAGCTGCAAATCGGTTTAGAACTCCTAACCCAGGAGCCTTTTCCTTCATTACGATACTTTTTCCGAGTTTCTCCACCCTGCGAGCTAATAACCAAAGACAATAGGCGCTTACTGCTAATCCAATACCAAACCCTGTCACTTGTTTTCCAAACGGAGTAATCGTCCACATAAGTAGTAAACCACTAAAGATCACATACAATTGTAATCGATATACACGTAAGGCTTCTTGAATCAAAATATCCGCTCCTAAGTTCTCATTTTTTGTACTTTAGAAGAAAAGCAGCAACTTACACAGTTGCTGCTTTCTCTTCTTCTTGTTCTTGTTCCATCTTACGAATTTCAACACGTTTAATTTGGTAAGCGTCTTTTTCTAACACTTTAAATTCATAACCTTCCGCCTCAACGTGTTGTCCTTCTTCGATTTCATGATTTTGCATCATAATCCATCCACCGATTGTATCCACATCATCTTCTTCGATGTGTAATCCAAATAAATCTTTCACTTCTGAGATAAGCACTTTTCCATCAACAATGATATGTTGCTCGTTCACATGTTGAATTGGTGGTGCTTCATCTTCATCATATTCGTCACGAATTTCGCCGACGATTTCCTCCAAGATATCTTCAAGCGTTACAATTCCGGCTGTTCCTCCGTACTCATCATATAAAACAGCCATCGGAATTCGCTTTTTCTGCATTTGAAGTAATAAATCGTGAATTGGAGTCGTTTCCATCACTTCAATAATCGGACGCATATACGAGCGAATAAATGATAAATCTTTTTGATCCTCGGTCATATATCGAATAAAGAAATCTTTTACGTTGACCATACCGATAATATCATCTTTATCTTCCCCAAAAATCGGATAACGTGTGTATCGCTCATTTTGGATTACTTTCATGTGTTCTTCTACTGAATCTTCCAGGTAGAAACCAATGATTTCTGTTCGCGGTACCATAATCTCTTTCGCAATACGATTATCAAATTCAAAAATGTTATTTACATACTTGTATTCAGCTTGATTAATTTCGCCGCTTTCATAGCTATCTGAAAGGATAAGACGTAATTCTTCTTCTGTATGAGCTACTTCATGTTCTGAAGCTGGCTTTAAACCGAATAAACCAGTTATCACACGAGCTGAACCGTTCAATACCCAAATAAATGGATACATTACTTTATAGAACATCATTAATGGACCTGCCAATAATAACGTTACCCTTTCAGCCTTTTGAATTGCCATCGTTTTCGGAGCTAATTCCCCTACTACAACGTGTAAATACGTCATAATCATAAAAGCAAGACCAAATGTTAATACTGATGAAATAGAAGGATTTAAGTTCCATTTCTCAAATAACGGGTGTAATAACTTTTCGATTGTCGGTTCACCTAACCAACCTAATCCCATAGCTGTAACTGTAATACCTAATTGACAAGCAGATAAATATTCATCTAAATTTGTTGTTACCTTTTTCGCTGCTAAAGCACCGCGTTTTCCTTCCGCAACAAGCTGATCGATACGGCTTGAACGTATCTTTACAATCGCAAACTCTGCTGCTACGAAAAATCCAGTAAATGCGATTAAAATCGCAACCATGACTAAATTAAATATTTCCAATGAATCCCCTTAGTTAAAAAACTAAGGTGTCCACCTCCTGTATACTATAATGTTTTCTTATTTGTTTGTTAGAAAACATAGCCCGATACAAAAATTAAAGAGGTCGGATTTCACTTATTCTATAATAATAGAGCAAGTGTCTGTATTAAAGCTGTCGTTTGACCTGATAAAGATTTCGATATTTTTTCACGTTGTGAATCAGTCAATTCATCTAAAAGCGGTTTTAACTCAGTAAGCTCCACTTCTAATCGGTGAATATGGTCTGTCACTTCATTCACTTGTTTCGAAACGTGTTCATTGATACCGAGCAGCTTCTTCTTCTCCTCGATTTTCTCTTTAATCTCACAAAGCGGCATATGCATTTCTTTGCACTTCTCAATAAATTGTAATGTCTCAAATGCTGTTTCGTCGTAATAGCGATAATTAGATTGAGATCGCTCCGCTTTTAAGATACCTAGATTCGTATAATAATCAATCGTTCGTTTCGACACGTGAGCCATGAGAGCCAACTGTCCGATTCGATACACCTTCCCAACGATCTTCCCCCCTTGTTTATATTACTTACATCATACAACACATAAACTGTACAGTCAAACGTGACGGTTTATTATTCACAATTTATACACAACTTCATATATTTTCTTAAACTTATAGAATATGTTTCTACTTATATAATTAAATTATTAAATTTCATTAATTACGTGCTAGCCAAATATATTTATGAAATCACCTGTTCTTTTCAAATTTTCTTATTTTAGAACATACCGTTCTATTTCTAAAAAAATAACCCAGTACAATAAACTGAAAATTAAGTTATAATATCATTATAAAATATGAAGGAGGAATGCACTCATGTACTACAACACTTCATTCGAAAACGATCAACCTGTAGGCCGTCTATAAACTAAGACGGGCATTCATTTAGCACATACACTACGCCTCGTCTTAGGGAACTCATATTACCCTAAAAATAGACGGAGGTACTTTACATGAAACAAACAATTTTAGGAGCTATATATTTATCACTAACAGCAAGTATATGGGGTGGTATGTATGTTGTTAGCAAATACATACTCGATTTTATCCCACCACTGACACTCGTTTGGTTACGCTTTATTATCGCTTTTGTTGTTTTGTATTTCATTTTGAAAATAGCTGAGAAAAAGCAAAAGAAAAAAGCAACCATTCGCAAAAAAGATTGGCTATTATTCGCTTGGATTGGATTTATCGGCTATTTCATTTCAATCACATGCCAATTTATCGGAACAAAATTATCCGACGCTCATACAGGCTCGTTAGTTACATCAGCTACACCTGCATTTATGGTTATATTTGCAGCGCTCATTTTGAAAGAAAAACTAACTGCTCGTAGACTTTTATCTACTATAATAGCGACAATCGGTGTCATTATCGTAATCGGATGGGATATTGAAATCGGCTCCTATTTTATCGGAACAATCATTTTAGTTGGAGCCGCTATTACGTGGGCTTTACTATCTATTTATGTAAAAATCGCTTCAATCCAATTTTCATCCTTAGTTATTACAACGTACGCAATTTTCTTTTCACTCTTTTTTATTACACCTTTTATGATATGGGAGCTACAAGCGGCCTCTATCGGAACAGTAAATACGTACGTAATATTAGGCGTATTATACTTAGGAATCGTCTCAACAGCAGGTGCCTTTTTCCTTTGGAATAAAGGATTAGAATTACTGGATGCAAGCATCGGTTCCTTATTTTTCTTCTTCCAACCTATCGTTGGATCGTTACTTGGTTGGTTGCTCTTAAATGAAACATTAAATAGTAACTTTTTCATTGGTGGTATTCTCATTATATGTAGCGTTTTAATTACTACTTTTGAAAAGAAATAAAAAGCAGGCAGAGATTCTTAGTCTCTGCCTGTTCGTATAATTGGATCTTGGTCGTGAAAACCAATACAAATCGGTATATTACTTTGCACTTCACTACGTACACTTATAAAACTACACAGCGTTTTAGCAATTAAATATAAAGTTATACCGATTGCTTTTTCACTTGTGTCAAAGCCATTTTCAGTATACATATCCGCTAATTCTACAGACCCCGGCCCCTCAATATTATATGTCCATTCTGAAGCCCAATTATCGTCCTCTTCTTCCATTGAAACATATTCCTCACAAATATAAAGTGAAACTTTAATCAGTGGGGGCGTTCTTCATCCCCACTGATTATTAGTTGAACCAATCGGGCTTTTACGGGCAGTTGACTTCCCACGTAACTTCTTTGCTTTCGCTGAATTTTGAGGTGGGGGTCTTACTGCCCGTTAATGCGGGATAAAACTGACTATTCCACTCGTTATCAAGATCATACTCAAAATAAATCGCCTTTGCTTCTTCATTAGTAGCCATTTCTACAGCTGCATCCAAACCTACTCTAATACTTTCCTTATATGACTCTAAATCAATTGCTTTAATTCGTTCTGCATATTCTGTAGACGCCAACATGCAACAAATATCATAATACTTCGCTTCTATTTGCTCTACTGCTAACGAAAAGGCATCCTCTTGCACCTCTTCTAAATACTGAAATATATCCACACTAAATACTCCTCACTCTTTACGCACTCCAATGCGATGGACGAGACAATAATTTCGGTAATTTCGTATGTTTGTCCCCTCTAGCCGCATTAACTTGAACTTGCGTCAGGAAAATACTATTTGTAAAATCAGTCCCGCGAATATCTGCATCTCGTAAATCTGCTCCGATGAGATCTGCCCCTCGTAAGTCTGCTCCATTTAAGTTTGCCGCAATTAAATATGCTCCTCTTAAATTTGCACCTTGTAAATCTTTCTTTTTCAGATTTGCTCCCATAAGGTCTGCACCGCGGTGTATGATTCGTTTCTTACGCGCAGTATTCATTTCCTTCCATACTAATTCGCTCGTTTCTAAAAGAAGAATGTTTACCTCTGCCCTATGCACTGGAACATTTATTTTCATTAACTCATCTGGATTTAAATTCGAAAGTCGCTCTGTCTCCTCAATTGCGGTCTTCAGCTCTTTATGAATTGGCTGTGTTGCCTTTAAAAGAATCGCTTCATTCAAATACCAAAGCATTTCATGAAGTTGATGCATAACTGGAAAAGCATCATACATTTTTCTCGCATGCTTAGCATCTTTCCGCCAATCAACCCCGTTAAATGTAACTTGAGAAATCTTCTGCCCAGCGCCGAAACATTCAAATACTGTACAACCTTTATAACCTTTTCCTCTAAGATTTTTATGTATACTACATTTAAAATCTGATTGTAAGTTGGAACATGGTTTACCACCATCTTTATTCACTGCAAAATCTACCGATGCTGCGAACGGTAATGCAACGCAACATAGACCGAAGCATTTTTCGCAGTTTGCTTTTAAATGATCATTATGATTAGTCAAAATCTATACCCCCTGTTGTCTTTTGACTATTTCATAATATTCCAACTGTAATAAATAATCAATTTTAAAATAAACCGGCATCTTTCGTTTCAATTCATAACTTTATCATTCGATTTCCTTTCAATTGAAAAGGACTATTTTTATTTAATGAATTATAATTAAATTATAAATTTTCTAACTAAAAGGAGACTTATTATGGCACTACAAATGAAAACAAACTGTCAAATTTGCGATCAATCGCTCGAACAAGATTCTGAAGCATACATTTGTGTATATGAATGTACATTTTGCGCACCATGTACAGAAGAAAGACACAACGTTTGTCCAAACTGCGGCGGCGAATTAGTACGTAGACCGAAAAAGAAACAATAAAAAGCAAAGCGATATCGCTTTGCTTTTTATTGTTTTCTGAGTATATGAAATTATATCGAACACAACTTAAACATTTAAAAACTTCACACAAACAGGCTCTGGCACAGCAACATCAGATTGTAAAAGTGTTAACTTTCCTCTAGATTCATCTCTTGAAAATAGCACAAGATTATGTGACTTTTCATTTGTAGCAACAAGAAACTTTTCAGTGGGATCTAATACAAAGTCCCTCGGCCAATTTCCTTCTGTAGATGTATGTTCAACAAATGTAAGCTGACCTGAATTTTGATCTACGCTATAAATAGCGATACTATTATGACCACGATTACCTGCATATACAAAACGGCCGTCAGAAGAAATATGGATAGCACTTCCTTGACTATTTTCATCAAAGTGTTCTGGAAGAGTAGAAATATACTGTACTTCTGTAAAGGATCCTTCTTCCGAGTTATATGTTAGCGCAATAACCTCTGAACTAAGCTCCGTCATTACATAAGCGTATTTTCCATTTGGATGAAAAGTAATGTGTCTTGGACCACTCCCTGGATTTACAGATAAACTATTCACTTCTGTTAATGTACTATCTTTTATTTCATACGTAATTAACTTATCAATTCCTAAATCAACACCTATCACATATTTTTCATCAGGAGTATATCCCGCGTAATGTGCATGTGGTTTTTCTTGTCTTTCTTTATTTGGACCTGAACCTTCATGCGCCATAATAGATGAAGCAGGATTTACAGTTCCATTTTCTTCATTTATTTCAAAAGACTCAATCGTTCCTTTATGGTAATTTGCTGTAACTACCGTATGATTCCCACTATCAACGCTCACATGACAAGGAGAAGCCCCTTCTACTACTTGTCTGTTTTCTGCCTTTAACTCTCCAGTTTTACTATCAATTGAATAGGCAGCTACACCACCAGATTCTCCTTCCTTAACAACGGAATAGAGATACTCATTATTTCGGTTAATCGTTACATATGTAGGGTTATCCAGCTTAGCGGCAAGTGTTACATTACTAATTTTTTTTGCTTCTGTGTCTAAAGTAATCTTATATATTCCTTCACTATTTTCTTTTGTGTAAGTTCCAACATATCCAATAAACTCTTTGTTATCCTTCATTTTTATAACCCTCTCTCCCTATATTTTTCGTTCATCATACTTCTTAAAATATTTTATGTTGAAAGAGTATCCTAAAAAATCGGAGTACCTCTTTATACGTTACCATATTTTCTTGATAAATAGCTTTTAAACCCACTTTTTTTGGTACGCTGCTATACTTTCATATTCTTCTTCCAATTGACGAGACAGACGAATATAGATTGGTGTTAAATCTTTATATTTTTCCACACTTTCCATGTTTGGCCCATGATGAAAATCTGCCCCTACCATTTCAGAAACTACGCATAATGTATCTATTTCACCTAAACTATATAAACCGAGGATTGCAGCACCTAAGCAAGAGCTTTCGAAACTTTCAGGAACATATACGTCTTGATGGAAAATATCTGCCATCATCTGTCTCCAAAGTTCCGATCTTGCAAAACCGCCTGTCGCTTGAATTTTTTTTGGTTCGCCAATTAGCTCTTTTAAAGCGAGAAGAACGGTATATAAATTATAAATTACTCCTTCTAAAACAGCACGGATAAGATGTTCTTTCTTATGATGCAATCCGAGTCCAAAGAAAGATCCCCGTGCATTTGCATTCCATAAAGGAGCTCTTTCCCCTGCTAAATACGGATGAAACAATAAACCGTCAGATCCAGGATTCACATTTGCTGCTATTTCAGTAAGTACTTCATATGGATCTTTTCCTAAACGCTTCGCAAGTTCAATCTCTGAAGTGCCCAATTGGTCACGAGCCCATCTGAAAATCATACCACCGTTATTAACTGGACCACCGATTACCCAATGGTCTTCAGTTAACGCATAACAAAAAATTCTACCTTTTGGATCTGTTACAGGACGATTTGTTACAGCACGTATCGCACCGCTTGTACCAATTGTAACAGCCACAACGCCAGGGTCTATTGCATTTACACCTAAATTAGATAGTACTCCATCACTCGCTCCTACTACAAAAGGCGTAGAAACAAGTACATTCATCTCTTTGGCAAGCTCTTCATCTAATCCTGTTAAACTGTGCGTTGTTGGAACAAGTTTAGAAAGCTTGTCATCTGTAATTCCCGCAACATGTAAAGCCTCTTCATCCCATTTTAAAGATTTCAAATTAAACATCCCTGTCGCTGATGCTATAGAATAATCAATTACATATTCTTTATATAACTTGTAGAAAACATATTCTTTAATAGAAATGAATTTATAACTTCTTGCGAACAATTCTACCCGCTCATTCTGTAACCAAACTAATTTCGAAAGTGGTGACATCGGATGAATAGGTGTCCCAGTACGTAAATAAATTTCATGACCATTCATATCATTCTTTATTTTCTCCGCCCAGCTTGCACTTCTATTATCTGCCCACGTGATACATTTCGTTAACGGATTTCCATCTTCGTCTACAGCGATAACGCTATGCATTGCCGAACTGAAAGAAACACAGAGAATATCAACCGCTTGTATATTACTTGATTGCACAACTTCTTTAATCGTATGTATCACCGCTTGAAAGATTTCTTCTGGATCTTGTTCTGCTATTTCAGGCGTAGGAGAATATAAAGGATATTCAATTCCATGACTTGCAATAACAGATCCATCAATTGAAAACAAAACCGATTTTGTACTAGTTGTCCCAATATCTACACCGATCATATATTTCGATCTCACTATGTAACCCCTTTCAGAATATCCCATTAAAAAAGAACACTCTCAATTCTTTACTAATTATGCATACATACTTGGGAGCACCATGGTTTATACGAAAAAAGACTCTCCCTTATGAGAATTACGTGCTAACTAACTTTACTCTCATAAGGGGGCCTTTTCATATCTATTGTACTAATTTGAAAATGAATCGTTTCTATATGATATTGCTGTTTTCACGTAATAAGATGTCAAAATCAAGATTAAGTTTATAGGATGAAGTCACATAGAGATTGACCCTCTCGTAAAAAAGCAATTAGTGAACATTTCACTTCATTATAATTTAGGCGCTTTCGCCCAATCAGCAGCAAATTTCTCAATACCTTGGTCTGTTAATGGGTGCATAGCAAGTTGTTCAATTACTTTATAAGGAATTGTTGCAATGTGAGCACCTGCCATCGCTACACGAGTTACATGATCTGGATGTCTAACAGAAGCCGCAATAATTTGTGTATCTAGTTGATGAACATCGAATAATTCAGCAATTTTAGCAACTAATAATACGCCATCTTCAGAAATATCATCTAAGCGTCCTAAAAATGGAGAAACGTACGTTGCACCTGCTCGAGCAGCTAAAAGTGCTTGGTTCACCGTGAAAATAAGTGTAACATTCGTTTTCACACCTTTTTCAGTAAGGTAGCGACAAGCTTCTAATCCAGCTAACGTCATCGGAAGTTTAATTGTAACTTTTTCATCGCCACCGTTAATTTTAATCAGTTCTTCTGCTTGGGCGATCATCTCTTCAGCTGTAACAGCATCTGGCGTTACTTCTGCCGAAACAGATTCAACTTTAGGAACTGCCTGACAAATTTCTGCAATACGGTCTTCAAATTTAATGCCCTCTTTTGCTACTAAAGAAGGATTCGTTGTAACACCAGCTAAAACTCCAAGTTTATATGCTTTTTTTATATCCTCAAGATTTGCAGTATCAATAAAAAATTTCATGATTAATTCCCTCCAGTTTTTAAACGTTGATGAGTTACATGTTTAATATGCTTATCCCGTAAAAGCCCGATTGGTGTGGAATGAAGCCCCTACTTATTAAAGTTTCACTTTATTTCTTTTCTACTGCATGTCCGCCAAATTCATTGCGCAGAGCTGCTACAACTTTTCCTGTAAATGTATCATTGTCTAATGAGCGGTAGCGCATTAATAGAGACATTGCGATAACAGGAGTTGCTGTTTGAAGGTCTAATGCTGTTTCTACTGTCCATTTTCCTTCACCAGAAGAATGCATAACACCCTTAATCTCATCCAATTTTGCATCTTTAGAAAATGCATTTTCTGTTAATTCCATTAACCAAGAACGAATGACTGAACCGTTGTTCCATACTCTTGATACTTTTTCATAATCGTAGTCAAATTCACTTTTCTCTAGAATCTCAAATCCTTCACCAATAGCAGCCATCATACCGTATTCAATTCCGTTATGAACCATTTTTAAGAAGTGACCACTACCAGCTTTTCCAGCATATAAGAATCCATTTTCTACAGCAGTATCGCGGAAGATAGGTTCAACGATGTCCCAAGCTTCTTGATCTCCTCCGATCATGTAACAAGCACCATTACGAGCGCCTTCCATTCCGCCAGAAGTTCCTGCATCCATAAAGTGAATGCCATCTTTCTTTAATTGCTCATATCGGCGGATAGACTCTTTATAATGTGAATTACCAGCATCAATTAAAATATCTCCTTTTGATAAAAGTGGTGTAACCTCATCAATAACAGAATCAACAACAGCGTGTGGTACCATTACCCAAAGAATTCTTGGTGATTGTAATGACTGAACAAGTTCACTTAAACTAGATGTACCCGTTGCCCCGTACTCTTTCATTTCTTCTACTGCGCTCGTATTTAAATCAAATGCTACTACTTCATGTTTATGATCCATTAAATTTTTCCCTAAATTTAATCCCATTTTACCTAACCCAATTAATCCTACTTGCATAATATAATTCCTCCTCAAATCATCTTTTATTAAAAATCCATATCACTACAATCTGGAATACCTTTCAGCACTGAAATGTTAGTATGTACAGAAAGGTATTCACAGTCATAGCTTAATAATTCAACACATTTTTTGTAATTTGAACAACATTTTCTGTCGTAAATCCAAATAGATTCATGACTTCAGCTCCAGTTCCTGAAGCTCCAAATGTTTCAATTGATAGTACTTTTCCTTCTTGTCCTACATAACGTTCCCAACCTAGAGATACACCCATCTCAAGAGATACTCGTTTCGTTACAGAAGACGGAAGAACGGATTCTTTATATTCGTTCGATTGGCGATCGAATAACTCCCAGCTCGGCATTGCAACGATGCGAACAGAAACTTGTTCTTCTTCTAATTTTGCTTTCGCACTAGCAGCTAAGGATACTTCAGAACCTGTCGCAATTAAAATTACATCCGGATTTTCATTTGTTTGTGTTAATACGTAAGCTCCTTTAGAGAGATTCTCTATGTTCGCTTTCGTTTCATTAAACACCGGTAAATTTTGACGGCTCAGTACTAAAACGACTGGACCATCCGTTTGCTGTAAAGCATACGCCCAAGCACTTGCTGTTTCATTTGCATCTGACGGACGGATAACTGTTAGACCAGGAATTGCTCGAAGCGCTGCCAATTGTTCAATTGGTTCATGCGTTGGACCATCTTCTCCTACAGCAATCGAATCATGTGTAAATACGTAAGTAACAGGTAACTTTTGCAGTGCAGCCAGTCGAATCGATGGACGAAGGTAATCATTAAATACAAAGAATGTACTTACGAAAGGTTTTACTCCTCCATGGAGAGCCAGTCCATTCGCTGCCGCGCCCATTGCATGTTCACGTACACCGAAGTATATATTTCGTCCAGCATATGATTCTACTGCATATACTGCTTCACCTTTTATATCTGTCATCGTAGAATGAGAAAGATCCGCACTTCCACCGAAAATAGAAGGAATCGATTTCACATAATGATTAATAGCTTCCCCACTTGCAACACGAGTGGAAATTGTTTTTTCAGTATCAAAAGATAGAATGTCTTTCGCTTCAATTAAAACCTCACCTGTAATCGCTTTTTCTAATTCATCTGCTAGTGCAGGGTTTGACTCTCTGTATACGTTAAATTGCTCATTCCATTCGTTCTCTTTTTCAATACCTTTTTGTTTCAGTTCATTAAAATGAGCTGTTACTTCTTCAGGCACAAAGAAGTCTTCCTCATAGTGCCAACCATACACTTGTTTTGTCGCTGTCGCTTCTTCTACTCCAAGCGGATTACCATGTGCTTTATTCGTTCCAGCAACTTTTGGACTTCCATAACCTATAATGGTTCTAATTTCTATAAGAGTAGGTTGATCCGTATTTTCTTTCGCTAATGTAATGGCTTTTGTAATAGCATCGACATCGGTTCCATCTTCAACTCTTACATATTGCCAATGTACAGATTCTGCCCTTTTCTGAATATCTTCAGAGAAAGCAATGCCTAATTCACCATCAAGTGAAATTTCATTTGAATCATACAGTACAATTAACTTGCCAAGTTTCATATGTCCTGCCATTGACATCGCTTCATAAGCGACACCCTCCATTAAGTCACCATCTCCGACTAAAGCATACGTATTGTGATCTATAATAGAGTGACCATCCTTATTAAACTTCGCTGCTAAATGAGCTTCTGCCATTGCCATTCCGACAGCATTAGCAATCCCTTGTCCTAACGGGCCTGTAGTCGCTTCAACTCCAGGAGTATGACCAAACTCAGGATGTCCTGGTGTTTTACTATTTAACTTTCTGAAGTTTTTCAAGTCATCAATTGAAACGTCATATCCAGCTAAATGAAGTAGGCTATATAACAGACTAGATCCATGTCCTGCCGATAAAACGAAACGATCACGGTTAAACCATTCTGGGTGATTAGGATTGTAATTTAAATGATTCGCCCATAATGCATAAGCCATTGGTGCTGCTCCCATCGGAAGACCTGGATGACCTGAGTTTGCCGCATTAATAGCATCAATCGATAACGTACGAAGTGTATTCACTGCTAATTGATTTATGTTTTGTGCCATAGTAATCGTCCCCCTAAATGCTTTCATGAAAGAAAGTACTTATTTTTCCGTCTCTTGATCTAACCACCATTTAAATCCACTTTCTTGCAACAGTTCATTAGACGCTTCTGGACCATATGAACCAGACTCATATTCATGAAGCGGTAATAAGTTTTCCTCGAACGCTTCAAGAATTGGTTGTACCCATTCCCATGACAATTCAACTTCTCTCCAATGTGCAAAGAATGTAGCGTCTCCACTCACCGCATCATGAATGAGTCTTTCATACGCTTCAGGTACTCCCACATCCACTTGCTCGCAAGTAAAGTTAATACGCATCGGTTCAATCTCTCCATTTTTCAATGGATTTTTACTATTTAACTGTAATGAAACATTCTCACCTGGGCTAATTTCAATTATTAATAAGTTAGGTGCTGCATTTGGATTATTATCTTGATATTGCTGTTTTAACGTATTTTTAAATTCAATTACAATACGAGTAGACTTTTCTTTCATTCGTTTTCCTGTTCGTATATAGAAGGGAACGCCAGTCCAAAATGGATTATCGATCCACAAACGAGCAGCAACAAATGTGTCTATGTTAGAAGAAGGATTTACTCCTGGCTCCTCTTTATACGCTACAACTTGCCCGCCTTTTATCTCTCCTGAAGAGTATTGACCGCGAATGATATGGCTTTGAACGTCTTCTTTTTTCACTTTACGAAGCGTCTCCATTACTTTTCGTTTTTCCTCTCGAATTTCACACGCATTAACCTTTTCCGGCAGATTCATAGCAGTCATCATTAATATTTGTAACATATGATTTTGAACCATATCTCGAATGGCTCCTGCATGATCATAATATCCGGCTCTTTCTTCAACCCCAACTGTTTCACTAGCTGTAATTTGTACATTTGCTATATGTTCTTTGTTCCAAATCGATTGGAGAACAGGATTTGCAAATTCTAGTGCTTCAAGGTTTTGAATCATCGGTTTACCTAAATAGTGATCAATACGGTATATCTCGTCTTCTTCAAACGTGCGACTAAGCTTATCATTAAGCTCACGAGCAGATGTAAGGTCGTGCCCAAACGGTTTCTCAATCATCAGGCGTTTCCATCCATCTGTTTTATCAAGTCCGCTTTCCTTAATATTTAAAGCAATGGTCTCGAAAAATTCAGGAGCAACTGAAAGATAGAACATTCTATTACCTTTTATATGTAGTTCCTCTTCCCTTTCACGAACGACTTGTAATAACCTCTCATAGTCTTCCGGTTTACTCACATCTAATGGACAATAGCGAAAATTATCTAAAAAACCTTCGAGTTCCGGAGTACCTTCTTCCCTCTGACGAGAAAACGTCTCTATTGATTCTTTTATTCTTTTTTGAAAATCTATATGAGACACTTCACGTCTTCCAAGCCCGATAACAGATATTTGCTTTGGAAGCTTTTGATCTCTATATAAGTTATATAGCGCGGGGTAAATTTTGCGTTTTGCTAAGTCCCCTGTCGCTCCAAATAAAACAAAGGTCATTGATTCCAAGTTCAGTCCCCCTCGTGATGTATAGTCATTGTCACTATAGTAAAAATGCATTGTACAGAAGCTACTATCATTGTTGATTCACTCTTGCTTCTTAACTTCAAATTTTTTATATTTGTCGCTTTCTCATTGTCCCCAATATTAATAGTGGCAATTCAAAGCATTTTTACCACATACTACTTAATTACTATAACTTATATAAAATAATTTAATTATTAAAAGTAATTAAGTTATTTTATATCTATCATATTAACTACATAAATTATCATCGTCAAGAAAAGTGTCTCGGATTAAAGATTCTTCATTCCCTAATATCTTTTAGTACTCATGTATTTATTAGAAAAAGATTAGATCTATGTTCATTACATGAAATGAATAATAAAAAGGCCAAAATGAACATATTCTTGTTCGTTTTGGCCTTTTTATTATTGCTTCAGATGATTCTTAACTGCTCTTATAACCAATTCGTGATCTTCTTCTGGTGGTAATCCCGAAACTGTTATCATTCCAATAACCCCTACGTCTTTTATTCTGATAGGAAAGCAGCCACCAAACGCAGCATATTCCGAAGTATCTAAAAGATATTTTTCATTATATGAGATTCCAGTTATTTCACTTTGTATCTGCATATAATACGAGCTATGATCATGCAGAGAAACGACTCGTTTTTTACGCTCAATCCATTTCGTATTTTCCTCATTTGTCCCTGTCATTTTGAAATGAAACAATTGCACACCGTTTTTCGTTATATCAACAGCAATCAATTTCCCCTCTTTCTTCGCTGTTTCAACGATAAATAAACCTAGTTGCAGTGCATCTTCATTTGTAAAAGAGGAAAATTGAAGTGTTTCCTCCTCTATTAAAATTCGTTTACTTATTTCATTCAAATTTGAAGTACTCATATCTTTAACCTCCATAATTGTTTTATGCCACACCGACATTTTTTCGAAATTATTAGGCCATATAGTACAACCTTTCAATCAATCTGATTCTAAATAAACTACTGTAACATCTTTGGTGACTAGTACCGTAAAGCTTGTTTTCTTCTTACTGGTGCTATTATGAATGATATTCAAAGTTATAAAAAGTACTATTCTAGTTACCCTTATCTTACAGCGACTATTATGAAATATATTTAACATCTTAAAAATGTATGTACTAAAGAATAATATTTTTAATCACTAGCTTTTTTGATCAATCATTATAATCCAATTTCATCAAAATTTTTATCAATTATTACACTATCCAACAATAGGAGGAAACAAAGATGGATGAAAATATATCCAAAAGCTGAAAAGCAGTTGAATCCCTTGAAGGAATAGTTGTAATTCACTACATATAGAAATAGACATACAAAAACGCTATCCTTTCCTATAATTCTAAAGAAAGAATAGCGTATTTTTTCAAAAATGAGTTCTTTTATTGAGAAACTTTGATTCTATATCATACATAAAAGAGCAACTAGTGCTAAAACAGCTGGAAGTCCTTGTTTCACAATAATTGATTTATTAGATGTGAAACCTCCGAAAATAGCTGCTATCACCACACAAATCACGAAAAATAATTGGACCATATAACCAATTGGATTGAGCCCAAGTACAAGTCCCCAAATGAGACCAGCCGCTAAAAATCCATTATATAAACCTTGGTTTGCAAACATAATGGCTACGTTTCGATCTCCTTCTAAATGCTTCGGTAATTTGAAAGCACGTTTCGCTACTTTTGAATCAATAAAAAACATTTCAAGGATCATGATAAACAAATGTTCTAATGCTACGATCCCGACTAAAATAGCTGCGATTATTTCCACACTATTCTGCCCCCTACACTCTCTATTCTTTAATATTCTCTACATTTTTTTGTATCTGTAATAGAACATGAATAAGTATTTTGCGTTCTTCTCCACTGATATTTACGAACATTTCCTTCATAAAATGTTCCTTTTCTTTCTTGTCAAAATATTAATTGATGTATCAATTATTGATACATCAATTAATATACATCTCTCTTTTTATTTTTGCAAGTTTTTTTGCTCAATTGGTTTTATTTTGTTCCAGCAACTTTAAACCAATTCAAAACATCAGTTCGTATTTCTAGAAATCATAATTACTTTAAGTTCATTCTGACAATCATATTTAACTAAATATATAAAAGAATTGAGTTATATCTCCATCAATTTATAAAAATTATTTTTTTCTAAAAACAGATACTTTACGTTTTTTATAGTAATAAAAATCATTTTTTGTTTCAGAGGCAATCCATTTTGTTAGCTTGATGGGCATAGGATAGCACCATATGACGAACCAATTATCTTTCAAGAAGACGGCTAGAAATCTGGATTTGGTACAGGAGTTGCCTACTTCCCCGATCCAGATGGTACTAATTTAGAGCTAATTGCTCCAAAAGGGCCATTCAGACATGAATAGTTAAAATAAATTAATACCGAAACAAGCCACCTTCTGCCTGGAAGGTGGCTTGTTTGTCGGCAAGTTGATAGAATGACTAAAAAAGGACAAACTCTCCAATGTGAGAAGTTTGTCCAAAAAGTTTTTCATGTTAACTATTTTTACACTAATACCAATAATAGTGAATTAGAATAATGACTTAATACTTGCTAAGACAGTAAGTACACCTACAATAATAACAAATACGTTGCTCATTTTCCCTTTGTATTTAGCTAGTACTGGCACTTTTTGAATCGCATACATCGGTAATAGACATAAGATAGCAGCAACTAATGGACCGCTTAGAGAATCAATAAGTCCAAGAATACTTGGATTTGTATAAGCAACAAACCAGCATGATAATACAACAAAAGTAAGGATTACTGTCTTAATTGTTTTTTCTTCAATATCTTTTCCACGTGATTTACCGAACTTAATAATCATGTCACGCATTACTTCAAATGCTCCTATATAATGGCCAAGGAAAGACTTTGTAATAGCCACAAAAGCAATAATTGGAGCTGCAATCGTGATTACAGGCGAATTAAGCTCATTAGCAAGATATGAAAGAATTGATAAGTTTTGTTCTTTTGCCATTTTTATATCATCTGGAGTCAAGCTCAATGCGCTACTCCAAACGAAGAACATAACAACAGCGAATGTCATGATATAACAAACCTTTTGTATTTGCGCACATTTAGCATCAGTGGCTTCGATTCCATACGTAGCTCTCTGTTTCACAACAAATGATGAAATCATAGGTGAATGATTAAATGAGAATACGATGATTGGTAGAATCATCAATATCGTCCCAAAATAGCCTGTTCCTGTTGAAGCAGTTGAAACAGCTGAAAAACTAAGCATTGACGTATTCCACTGTGGAATTAAAGATATTGCGATAAAAAGTAGAGAAACTATGAAAGGATACACTAACATACTCATTACCTTTACAGTAATATCTTGACCAAAATTTAGTATAGCGATAAGACCAAGAACTAATACAAGTGATAAAATAGCCCTTGGAGGTTCTGGCATGTGCAATTGATGCACGATAAAACTACTTGCAGTATTTGTAAGCGCAACCGAATACATTAGTACGATTGTATAAATTGAACTGAAATATACGATGTTAAAAATGATACTCGCTTTATTTCCGAAATACTCTCTAATTGTACCTGTGATCCCCTCATCAGCAGAATTAGAAGCGTATATCATTTTAGCAAGCGCCCTATGTGAGTAGTACATAACTGGATATGCAAGTAATGTAATTAGTAGTAAAGATAATAAACCACCTGAACCTGCATTAATCGGTAAAAAGAGCACCCCTGCTCCAATTGCAGTTCCAAATAGACTGAGTGCCCATGTAGTATCCTGCTTATGCCACTTTTTCGGATCTGCATATTGCTCATTTTTTCGTGCGGTATTTTCAGCTTGAACTTCTATTTTCTTTGCAGTATTCCCGTTCATATAATAACTCCCCCTTGTATCTATTCCTACATCTCTCTTTGCACCTAACAAATATTCCCTTTTCGGAAAATGAATTCCTTACAAGTTGCCCCACTTTGTATGTCCTTCATCATAATGAATCCAAATTGAAACATTCGCTAGTTAGCGTCCTAATATAATTGTTAGCGTTCACAAAAAAGTTTACTCGTAATATCCGCTCTTTATATAAAGACCTCTTAAGAGAACAATATAGAATAGACTTCATAAATACGTTGCAACATTTCTAATAACAGTGTATTACTTTAATGGTTTCTCTTTTTTTACTTTTAACAGTAATTTTAGCTAAACCGGCCTCTCTTAATTTGCGAGGCATTTCTTTCTCAATTCTATACATTACTTTAATAACTTCGGCAGCACTGATGATATTGCTTACACAAGCCACTGAAGCACTTTACATACATTTCGCCTCTAATCACACACCTTTCTTACTAGTAATCGCATTTTTTATATTTTCTCCAGAGATAATAAAATTTCTCTCGACGCCCTCATTATAACGTGTATATTTATAAAATTAATATTTTTATATTTTCAGAAATATTAAAGGTGAATAATTTTATATGGATAATATTTTACAGTTAGCATGTAGCCATTGTTTTTATCGCTTAAAGCTGAATTAGTTAGTAAAAAAATACAATAATACATTGTCTTTCTAGGTAACTCATGATGGAGATACTTATATCCCCTTTTATCAAAAAATTTCATTTTAAACATAAAAGATATTCTAATAAATAATTAATGTAGGTAAAAAGAAAAGATTTCCAAAATATAAAAACCAAATTTTGGGATATATATTATTAATATTGAATTCATATACACTTTAAAAAAACTACATTGAGCAAAAAACAAAAAAGCTGCCCAATATGGACAGCTCATTTACATAATTATCATTATCAAGGATGCACAAACAAATCACTTCAATGTTATCTTAATTGTAGTTTGTTCGACTCTTCTTCAGGAATATCTCTATGTTTGTAATGAATCGTTTTTAGATCATTTCCTTTTATGCGAAAAGTAATTGTGTCCTCTCAATAAGGCGGGTTGTGTGCACCCTCAAAAGTTTGAATTTGAACAGTTACATAAAAAGTATAGTTTGTTGTATCTTTTTTTATTTCAAGTATTTTTTCAGAACCTCGATACCAAAGTTTTGGTTCCTTATAATAGTTTTCAACCTCTTTACTTATTGGCTCCAATAAGAGCTCAATTACTACTTCTTTTAAAAGCTGTTTTGATACAGTTATTCTGCTGATTTTCTTTCTTTTTACATCTATAATTCTCCAAAAATCCCCGCTCTTTTCAACGGTATAAAGAACATTCGTACCGTCCGCTTTCAAAAGATGAAAATAACCTTTATTTCCCTTAATATATAATCGTGGTTCATTAATCCACTCACCTTCTGTTTGCACTATTCCTAAAAACAACTGAGTAAGTGGTGTTATCTTATAATCTAATTGGTTAAATTCACCAAACGAATAAAGTTTATAACCAGTTAAATCTATGCCAAAATTTCTGTTTATATCATTTTCCTTTTTTACAATTGCTTGAGCAGAAATGCAGGGTAATAAAAAAATAAACAGACATATGATGCTAACCATTGTTAATCTTATTTTCATAACATCCATCCCCTCTTTTATTAAGATGCAACAAAAGAAAGGATATTATTGATTAGGGTATAAGCTAAAAAATTAAACTCCCCCATTAACTAGCTCGTTTATCGAGTTTAATTTTGAAGAAAGTCCGATAAACCATTCTTCGTCCCCTGTTAATAATGCAAGGTCTATAAGGTAAAGAATTTGTTCCTTATTTATTGCCTTTGATTCAGGGAGTTTTTTTACATGTTTACTTAAAAAGGACATTGTTTTATTTATTGTATCTCTGTTGTCACATTTCACAACATTAACCTTAACTACTTCCCCTACATTATCAAATGATTCAATATAACCAAGTATTAATTCACCCTCTACTGATATTCCTCGAACCCAATCGCCTACTTTTAAAACAGGATTATGCTTTGACATCATACTCTTTCACCTTCCTACAAATTATTTTTAGTGACGATAAACAACATAAAAAAATAAATTTAACTGTAATATTTTTCATTACATTTATGTGTTAAGAACTCACGGCTATATAATAATTAAGCCGCTTAACGCTCTTGATTAATAAGGTCAACAACTTCTTTCATTGTATAATTCTTTAAGTATTCACCTAGATGTTCTTCAGCACCTAAGAAAATAGCAAAAAGAACTTTTCGCATGTTCGAACCTACAACACACTGATCGTTTGATTCCGGACACTTCGGCTGCAAAGCACCTTCAGAGGTTATCTGATAAATATGCCAAAGATTAACTTCACCTAAATCGCGAGCGAAAATAAAGCCTCCACCAGTTCCCTCTTTTGATTGTATAAACTTATGTTTTTTTAACAAACTTAGTACTTTACGAATACGTACTGGATGTACACCTGCACTTTCTGAAATAGCATTACTTGTTGACATCCGGTCTGGCTGTAAAGCTAAATAAGTTAAACTGTGAATGGCCAAGGTAAAGTCGCTGTTCATTGTTTTCCTCCTACGATTAAAAATATTGTTTCTCATATATTAACATACTGTAGCCATAAATATTACAGATAGGTTAGAACGTTAAAACATATAGAATACTTCTTACCATAAAAAATTAATTCCTTTATATTCTATCCGGTCTGGCCTATATCCGATAACTTCATTTAGCTTTTTAAGTTGAAAATAAAATTAAACACTCCACTGTTTCTTCACTTGTTCTTCTGCCAGTTGTTTAATTTTTGTCCAAATCGTATCTTTACTCACAATAACATTTGTTTGATAATTTCTATCATTATAATTAACTGTAACACATACTTCAATCATCTTCTGCTTCCTCCTTTCAAAAAACTTTTTCTAAAAAATATTACTTATTAATTGGCCAATTTTTGCAGTTCAATGTTTAAAAATGTTCGAACGCTACGTGGTAAAAACTTGCGAATTTCTTCATCATTAAAACCAATCTGTAATCTTTTCTCATCCAGCATAATTGGGCGACGCAACATTAGTGGATACTCGATTATTAATTTATAAAATTCATTAAGCGAAAGCTCCTCAATATTTATATTTAAGTCCTGAAAAGTTTTGGATCTAGTTGAAATAATTTCATTAGCCCCCTCTTCAGTTAAACGAAGAATTGCTTTAAGCTCATCAACTGTCATAGAATTTGATACGATGTTTTTTTCAATATAATCAATTTGATGCTCTTCAAGCCATGCTTTCGCTTTTCGGCATGAAGCACAGCTTGCTGTTGTATATAGAATTACCATATTTAACTCACTCCTTTAATGTTTTTTATCAAACGTACATTTTACATATCGGTTATTGAAATGTATTAAAAAAAATTACAGTTTAGAATCAAATTCACGTAATGTTTCGTTTATCTCTACTATTCATTTCTTTTCAAAATGCTTCTTCTATAACATTGTTGAAACTACATTTTACAGACGATGACAACTCACTTCTAAAAATCTTACTGTAATTTTAAACTTTACAGTTCGATTAATCAACTGTTAAGTCTTGGATTAATTATTGTAACGCAACAAATCGTTTTCTTTTGTATGAATGTCCCCATAGTATTACAGCTAACCAATCTCAAATGCACTTCAAAGCACATTTTATTCATTTCTTGCTTACAAGTGCTATTATGGAATATATTTAACATAATAAAAAGTACGTACTTTAAAGTGTTATAGGTACTAAAAAGTAATATATACACTTTAAAGTGCAGTTCTGCTTACTTCTCTCTTACATCAGTTATTATGAACGACATTTCGCACAATAAATAGTACGTACTTTAAAGTGTTATCGGCACTAAAAAGAAATAATTTTAGTATTACAACGTATTTAGGCTCAAAACTATAATCTAAATTCATCAAAGGAGTTTTTTTATGAAAACATACAATATTCCTGTAGAGGCGACTTTAGAAGTTATTGGCGGAAAGTGGAAAGTTGTTATCCTTTGTCATTTAAAAAAAGGGACAAAAAGAACGAGTGAATTAAAACGATTAATGCCTGGTATTACGCAAAAAATGTTAACGCAACAATTACGGGAACTAGAAGAAGATGGTGTAATCCAAAGGAAAATATATGACCAAGTACCACCGAAAGTAGAGTACTCTTTAACCGATTACGGTTCGTCTTTAGGAGCTATACTCGATTCCCTCTGTTCCTGGGGAGAAGTTCATCTTGAAAAAACCGGGAACACATCCATGCTGATTACAGCCGATGAATAATAACTGCTCCTACTATATGTGTAAATTCTATCCAAGATAAAAAACCGGTTGAGACAATACTTGCCTCAACCGGTTTTTATGTCTCTTTATAATTTTTTGCCGTAATGACTGTTTCAAACTCAAAGGTTTCTGGTAGATGATCTGCATAAGAATATTCAAAAGTTCGTCCATCCGTTAAGTAAGCTACTTGTTCAACTCGCATTAGGAAATCCTGATTTGTTAAGTTCATAAACTGCTTTTCCCTATCATCTGGGCGAATTCCTTTAACCCTGACAACAGATGTCCCTACTTCAAGGCCAAGTTTATTTTGAATATGTGAGTATATCGACTCCTCTAAAACAGAAGCCTCAACACCTGGGATAACCGAAATTGGCATCCATGTATGCTCCATAATCGTCGGAATGCTGTGAATGATGCGGAGGCGAATGATTTTATAGACGAAATCACCGATTGAAACTCCCAATTTCTCAGCAACTACTTCATCAGCCCCAACAATCGCAAACTCGATAATTTTACTTTCTACCTCACTGCCGTATACAGCTTTCGTACCCGTTAAAGTTTGAATCATTCGTGCCTTTTCCTGTTGACGCCAATCTTGCACCACTGTTCCGCTTCCGCGCCGGCGGATGATGTAGCCATCTCTAACTAATAGATCCAGCGCTTTCTTAATAGTAAGGGCTGAAACACCAAATTCTTCAGCAAGGACGGGGCTACTCGGAATTTTTTCGTTGATTTTATATTCACCGTCTAAAATTTGCTGTTTAATCTTTTGATAAATGCCGAGGTATTTTACTTGTGTTGATCCGCTTGCCATTTTCATACCTCCTTTATACTGCAAACTCTCTTCTATTCATTCAAATGTAAAGCCTCAAGTTTGTAAACTGAAGGTGATGGGGCAGCAAATCCATTTTCTAAGATTTCAATATTCGTTACCGCTTCTTCGTCTTTCACAAGTTTTGGTGCACCATTTATAATTGTTTCATACGCGGAATCATAGAAACGACCGTAATCACCAAGCGGCGTTTTAATTTGTTTTTCAATCCAGTCACCATTTGCATTACGATATTTAGCAACTCCATAGTACATCGGTGAATCTTCACCAAACCCTGCACTCTCAGGCATAATCCCCGCTTTCAAATCATTTTCCTGCTGATCTTCACCATATTTAATAAATGATCCATTTGTTCCATGGACGATAAAGCGTGGATAATCTTTTGCTACGACATGGTTCGTTTTCAGCTTAATCTTCAACTGATTTCCGTAATGTAAACCAACATCGAAATAATTATCAACCGCACCTTCCATTTCATTATTACGAATATCGTATGTCACCGTATCTGGACGGCCGAATAGTGAAATCATGCGGTCCATCGTATGAATACCTAAACTATAAAATGAACCTTCTTCTTTTGGAGCTTCATGAGTGATTGAACCAGGACGGAAATAATCAATATGTGATTCAATCTCAATAATATCACCAAGGAATCCTTGTTCAACTACTTGCTTCACAGCTAAAAAATCACCATCAAAACGGCGGTTTTGATAAGGCATAACTACTACACCTTTTTCTCGTCCTAAAGCTAATAATTCTTTCGCATGTTCCACTGTATCGCAAAATGGTTTTTCAACGATAACTGACTTTCCAGCAAGTATAACTTTTTTCGCTAATTCGTAATGCGTATGTGCTGGCGTACAGACCGTCACCACTTGAATTTCTTTGTCATTCAACAATTCATCCAAATCAGTAGTGAAGTAAACACCTTTTTCCTTATATGGAGCCGCTAATTTTTCATTTATTTGACGTACAAAAATCGTTTTTATTTTTATATTATTACGTGTGTTTACATAAGGTAAGTGATAGCGATTAGCTGACTTTCCAAATCCAATAAAGCCCATTGTTAATGTCATATTTTTCAACTTCCTTGCTCATAAATTTTCGTTTCTATATTTATTATATAATTTAATCATTAAAAGTATATAGTTTTAACTTTATAATTATATATCAAATAAAAAATCCACGATAAAATTCATTCTCACTATAAGTTATGGACCTATAAAGTGAAACTTTAATCAGTGGGGCGGTTTATCCCCTACTGATTATTTACCCGTAAATACCGGGATGAAAAGGAGCGTAATGAACATGGCATATACTACTATATCTATGGAAATTTTCGGATCACCTGAACAAGTATGGCAATTAATCGGAGGTTTCAACTCCCTTCCAGACTGGTTACCTTATATACCTAGTAGTAAATTAACTGAAGGCGGTCGTGTACGTCATCTAGCTAATCCAGATGGTGATACAATTATAGAACGCTTAGAAGTATTCAATGATAAGGAACGCTACTACACGTATTCAATCATGAATGCACCGTTCCCGGTCACTAATTATTTATCTACAATCCGGGTGAAAAAAGGTACTGAAAGTAACACATCATTAGTAGAGTGGTCTGGTACGTTCACTCCTGTTGAAGTTAGTGATGAAGAGGCAATTAATCTGTTCCATGGTATATACAGCGATGGGCTCAAAGCATTGCAGCAAGCATTTCTAGATTAATTAATATAATTGATTGAGAAGAAAAAGTTAATTAACAGTCAAATATTCGACTTTGTGGTTAAATTCATTATGAAAGATAAACAAATACAACTTTCATGCCTGCTTGTTAATGACAAGAAATAAAAAATACTACCTCCAAATGGAAGGTAGTATTTTTTTATTAATCAGGAAAAACAATTAATCCCTCTTCTTTTTCCTCCTGTTTTAAATCTTCTTCTGGGAAGGTTACAGTTGAATTTTTATCACCTGTTCTTTTTGTTTCTTCACCTGGAAATACGAAAGTTGAATTTTCTTTTCCTTCATTTTTTTCTATGTTATCTGGAAATACCATAGGATCATTGGTAGTCAAATCACTATTATATCCAAGGTTAGACAAAATCGCCCTTAAATCTGGTAAAACCCCTATTTTATCAGATGATGGGTTATTAGACTTTGTGCCTGTATTTGGATTACTTAAAATTGCTCTCAATTCTTTTGGTGAATATGCCTTACCTAAATGTTCTTTAGCAATCCCTTGAATCGATACAGCAGCCCCAGCAATTATAGGCGAAGCGCTAGAAGTACCACGGAAATTAGGAGTATAACGATTAATTATGTTCTGATCTGTAATTTTTTGTCCTTTACTATTTTGATTTTGATATGTATCTAATGTATCAACATATTCTCCCCAACCATATACATCAATTCTACTACCATAGTTAGAGAAAGCTAAACGTTTATGAGGAACTCTTGCAGTAGATGCTCCAACTATAATAGATCCTGAATCTTTAAAGTCTGGACTATTTCGATTTAAAATCTGTTTACCATTACGGTCTTTAAATTCATCTAAATCAATCCCACCATTACCAGCTGCTTCTACAATAATAATGCCTTTATCTGTCCCTTTGCGAATTGCGTTAAATATACTAGGATACACTTCGACTGGTAAAGGGTCATCTCCATATCCATCATATTTAAAGGATTCTTCAATTAATAAAACATCTCCAGCCTGTAAAGAATCTACGGCACTTAAAATAGCATCTCTTACATCGATTCTCCCATTATCTCGGATCACTGAAATTACTTTTGCCTTTGCTTTTGGTGCAATCCCAATGTTCCCAATTCCATTGTCAGCTGCAGAAACAACACCTAGAACTGAAGTACCGTGAGAAAGATCATTACTCATTTTTCCAGACATAAATTCAATATTTTGACCGACTAAATCTTCATGATTTAATAACCAGCCTTCTTCCAAATCTACAAAAGTTGCTCCCTGACCATTTCCTCCTTTAATTCCCCAAGCATAAGGAGCATTAATTCCTAAAGGTGCCTCTTCAAGATATCCCTGTCTCGAAAATCTAGGTTCATCATAAGGATTGACTGATAATACAGGCCCTCTCGAGCCAGTTGTTGTGTTTATACTCTTATTAGAACGAACTTGTATTTTACTAGAATCGTTATTAGCAGCATGTACTGTATTTGTTACAAATGTCGTACCTACCCCAGCAAAAGTTGTAATTGCAAGTGATGATATCAACATACCCTTAAAATTTTTCATTTTTCCACCTCTAGTTTTCTATTAGAAATAACATATTTAATAATTTGTACGAACAAAAAACATTTTATCTCATTATAAAAATTAATAGATTTTTATAACTTTTTGATTTACATAAAAACTCCCTTCATTCTTGTAATTCAATGTGTACATTTCAAAACAACGAACTTACTGTAACTATTATAGTTACACCTTTATTGATTTTCAACTACGAAATATAAATTTTAAAAAATAAATTTATATTACTTTAAAACAGTACTAGCCTTTTACGCACATACAAATGCAAAACGTTTGTCCAAATTACAGCAATCAATAAGTTTATGGACTGCGAAAGAAATAAGAAAAAGCAAAACACTAAGTGCTTTGCTCCTTATAAAATCCCTTTTAACTTTTCACCAATTAACTTCGCTACATACTCATAACCTTCTGGTCCAAAGTGTAATCCATCTTTTTCATCATTTTCTACAAATCTTTTATAATCCCGTTCTTGAATCATTTCAGCGAATACGTTTAGAAAATAACTTCCTGTTTCCCTCGCCACTTCCTCCACCACGTCTGCATACTGACCAAGTACTCTATTTGTTCTGTTATGCTGTCTTTCTTCATCAACTGGTGCAGGACTAATCAGTAGTACTTTATTTGATGAAATTTGGTTCACAATCTTCTCTAAGTTTTCTTTATATGCTTGTAATGACACTTGAGAAAAAGGGACTGCATCATTCGTACCAAGAAAAACTGTTACGAAATCTGGTTTATATGATATTACATCTTCTTCAATTCTATTTAACGCATCAAATGTATTATCACCTGGAATACCTGCATTCACTATTTTCCAGTTCGGAAACACCTCTTGCAAACGTGGTGTTAATCTCGGCATTCCATTAAAAAATGTTTCATCAGCTGTAATACTATCTCCAAAGCATACTAACGTTTTCATTAAGCTATTCTCCTTTTACGTATGAAACAACTTTCCTTCTATTGCTTTTATATATCTTTCAGCAGAACGTTCAACTGCCTCATTTGCATTTTCTTTTACTACTCGATGAAAAGCGTTGTATAAACGATTAAACTGTAACGGCTTCACTCGATTCACCATTTCTTCCACTTTTCTCGCTGGTAGTGGAATTAAGTTTGGATAGCTGTACATGAAGCTTACCCACCTTTCATCCGCTACAACTTGAATAATATCACCTGTTAACAAAATCCCTTTTCCATCATTACCTTCTTCCCAATGTAAGACAGATCCACCTTTAAAATGTCCCCCTAAACGATGAATGACTAATCCATCAGCTAATTGTAATGACTCTCCAGACCAGTAAATAATACGACTACTCGGGCGCATTACCCACTCTTTATCATCTTCATGTATATAAATTGGTACATCAAATGTCTCCGCCCATTCTACCTGCGTTGAATAATAATGCGGATGAGACAATGCAATTGCATCTAATCCACCAAGCTCTTTTATCTTCTCAATTGTCGTTTCATCTAAATACGTAATACAGTCCCATAGTAAACGATATGACTCTGTTTTCACTAGAAATGCAGTTTGACCGATCGCAAATCCTGGTTTTGTCGTAATACTATAAAGTCCATTTTCCTCTTCGATTATTTCATTTTTATATGTATCACCTGTTTGTAAGCTTTCTAGTGTCGTCCAAGATTGTCCTTTTTGGTTAACATATTGCCTTTCTTCATCACAAATATGACAACTCACCGGTTCTTCTACACTCGCTGCATACTGCACACCACACGTTGTACAAACGAAATTTTCCATAATAATTCCCCCTATCCCTATTTCTTTATTAAGCTGACTTTTGTTGATAATGATCTGCTTTTTTATTTTCAATTAACAAACTTATAAAAGTAAGTAAATAGACAACTGTAACCGATAATGGAATTACAATAAATCCTTTTTCTGCAAAAAGAATCCCACAAACTGACGTTACAAATACAGTCCCTACTGACAATAAACCATAACTTTTACTTTCATAAATCCATACGTACGGAATAAAATGAACACCTATTAACATCGCTACTACAAAAGGTAACCATTCTGGAAATTGAAAATAGGCAAGTAATACAAGTGGAATATTCAATACATTTATCCCACCAATTAAGCCTGCCAAAACCCCTAACGGATTTCCTTTCGCAAACATATCAATTTTCAATATAGCAGCTATCATTAAGCCAAAAGGAAACACACAGCCCATACCGATTAAATATACCCACACCACTTGTTTTTCAGAAAGAACAAATCCCGTTATACTCATAACTATCCAAAATAAAACGCCGGCTAATATAATCGGTAAGCCTCTCTTCGTTTTTATTGCTAAATCCTTTTTCGCTTCTGCAACATTCATTTCACTATCTCCCCCAAAAATATTTGTGCTATAAAGCCGGCTTAATTTCACCCATCCAATAACGCCAAGCTATTAAATAATCTTCTAAATCTTTCGGGTGGTGTCTTAAACATGTGTCTATACGTAAATATAATCCTATGACTATTTCTTCATATAAATCACAGTCTTTTTTATGAAATACACACTGTTTCATCGCATAATTAATTGTTTCTTTTGTTAAATTTTCCGGAGTTGAACAAAACGCGTAAATTAAATCGTATATAGGATCTCCTAACACTGGTAAAGGATCAATTACACCGTGCAGTTTATTCTCTTTAAATATAAAGTTATGAAATCCAAGATCACCATGCAATAAAAATGGCTGATTTATTCCAGCATCCCTATTTGCTAAATTAAGAACCGTTCTATACTCTTCTTCACTTATGTAACGTCTTACATTTTCATGAGCTTCTATCACATTTGTTGTTAAAAATTCACTCCAAGATTGAAGCAGATTTTCTTTCCATCCCCAGCCATCAACCTCTGTAGCCACTTCATACTTATTGATAACTTCCTTTACAAGTTTACAAAGAACACTCCGTTTATGGCCTAGTTTGCAAGACGTTGTGCCCTCAAGGAATGAGTAAACAATATAGCGATTTAAAGGTTCCTTATATAAAAGCTTTGGAAATAATTCGTCCTTTTTATAAAACTGAAGAAAATAAGCTTCTTCACGTATGACATCCGATTCATTCAACTTTACAACGTATTGTTCATCCAACAAATATACAGTACTTGTCGTTCCCCCGTTTAATGCTTTTACGCTATTTGGATAATGTGAAATAACTTTTTCCTTAATTAGTTGTGCAGTGATTATTGAAATTTCCATTCTCTCACCCTTTAATTCGGAATATTCCCTTAATTTAAAAGACAACTTTACTATTATTTGACAAACGTGAGGGGAATCCTGCCAACCATCCTAATATAGCAAACAACAATTTTATTTTATTACAATGGCTTTCTTCAATATTCCATCATATAGTTCATTCCATTTATGGTAATGTGATGTGATTTCATCACTCTAAATGCTCTTCATATACTCTAATAATTTCTATTGCCGGGTCTCTGTCTTGTAATTTATGAGCCAAACTTTCTACACCAAACACTTCTGTAAAAGTATGACTGCCTACAATTAAATTAATCCCTTTAAATTTCGCATGTTGCACTGTATATAATGTTTTTTCACCTGTTATGTACGTGTCACATCCTTTTTCTAATGCACGTTCAATTAAATTTGTATTGTTTCCTGCACCGGTTAAAATCGCAATCCGTTTTACTGGTTTATCATGATTTCTCCAGCTCTTCACTTTCTCTTCCATTTTTTCTTCCAGTTTTCCAACTAAGTTTGAAAAAGGAATCGCTTCTTTATATTCTCCTATTCCCGGTAGTTCTTCTTCCTCATACGTGGAATATTCTAGTATTGTATCTATCCCAATTCCGTTAAATAACGACGTACACGTGCCAAACTTTACAAAATCTAACGGCAAATGAATCCAAAAATGATTCATTTCATATTGCTTCAATTTCTCAATACAAGCCTTTTCCATACCAAATAAAAAACTCCACGGCGCATGATGTGTAACTATCATATCGACTCCATTTTTATACGCTTCTTCAATCGTCTCTAATGTCAGATTTGTTGTGTAACCGATTTTGTGAAATTCATCTTTACTTATATGAGTAAAACCATATTCATCATCGCCATATTTGTGAAGATGCTCTTCAAATAATGATGTTATCTGTTCGTTAAACTGCGTTATATTCATTTTATTTCTCCTTTCATTTACTTTTATATTTCAAAAATAAGGAAATACTAAATAACAACGTTACATACATATAGGAGGACACCATGAAACCTGAATTTTTAAAAGCTGTACATGATGCTATCGGAAATGTCGAACACATTCATATAGAAGAAAGCGGTGCTGACAGCTTACTTATCCATCATGATGATGCACAGCAGTTACAACAAGTTGCTGTGGCGTTAGAAAATAATAATTTCCGCTCCGCTTTAAGAACAACCGGAAATGCTTCGTACATTGAAGTATTGAACAGATAATGAAAGTCCGGATGTATTCCGGGCTTTCTTTTTTATCTTGCTATTCACCGGGCAGTAAAACCCCCACTGATTAAAGTTTCACTTTATATTGAAACTTCAAACTCTTTCACATACACCGCTGTTCCAGCAATATCTATTTGTAACTTCTCGTTTTCTATCTCTTTCGTTACATAAACAGTTACACGACCATCTTTATTTATTTCCTGTCCTTGCTCAACGATTAAATCCAATTCATGTTCAAAATCTTTCTCTAAATACTCCGCATAATACGCTCCCATTACACCTGAAGCTGTTCCTGTCACTGGATCTTCAATCGTCCCAGCGTAAGCTGATGAAAAATGACGGCCGTGCATTTGTGCTAGTTCATCATAAGTTTCTAGACAAATTGGGTGAATAGAAGCATTAGGTATTTCTTTTAATACTGATGGAAATGCAGCATTATTAGGTTTCATTCTCTCGCATGCATTAAGATTTTTAATCGGTACAATTACAGTCCAATTACCAGTACTTCCATATACAATCGGTAAACTTACATCTAAATCATTTATTTCTAAACCAATACTATGAGCTAATTTTTCTTTTGAACCTGTAAATTCTTTAAACTGAGGTGCTGCCTGTCTCATTTTAATAAAGGTTTCTCCATTTTTATTTACACCTATTTGTATCGGTAAAATCCCAGCCTTCGTTTCAATCGTAAGGTTACTTTTCTCTTCTAATAAACCTTTTTCGCGCAAAGCATATATCGTCCCTACTGTCCCATGACCACATAAATCCATTTCAAAACCAGGTGTAAAATAACGCATTCTTATATCTCCTACTTCTGAAGAAAGAACAAAAGTTGTTTCGTTATATCCAACTTTTTCAGCAATAATTTGCATTTTCTCTTCCGTTAATCCATCTGCTTCTAATACAATACCTGCTGGATTTCCCTTATTTGGTTTATTCGTAAATGCGTCGTAATGAAATACGTTTATAGTCTTCATTTTCTTTTCTCCTTATTTGTTCATTTCTTTATTTTTATAATAAATAAGAAAATCCATCCACTTACCATTCTCTAAAGAAAACGCCTCTCTCTCGCATTCAAAAGAAAAACCTGATCGTTCCGCAAGACGAACAGATGGCTCATTATCAACATGTATATGTAATTCAATTCTATGAAAATGAAGACTATTATAAAATAACGATAACGCAGCTTTCACGCTTTCTATGCCATATCCATTTTTCCAGTATTGATTATGTATGGAATACCCCATCATCGCCCATTGGTAATCCATTCGTAAAATTTTTATCAGCTCTAGCTTTCCAATATTAGCTCCGTCTTCTTTACGAAAAATGCCTAATACATACATCTCATCTCTATGTGCTGCTTCATCAAAACCTCTTATCCATTCCGTGAACCATGCTTTTGTTGATGATACCAGAACTTGATAGCCATCGTCATATTTATACTGCGATGGCAGTCTCTTATTAAATCCATCTAACCAACTTTCGTAATCATCTTTTTGAAATGGACGGATAATGAGTCTATCCGTCTCTACTTCTAATAACGGTAGCTTCATTTAATTTCATCCCTCGAATTATTAATTGAATATTCTTTATTATCTTACACGAAATACAAAATCTAGTAAATTATTATGTTTTTGATACATAAAAACCCAGTCATGCTTTATACATAACTGGGTTCTCCATCGTTTCATAATTTTCTATTTCATAAGAACTACATCTCGTAATTCCCTCTTCAACACTTTTCCTAAAGCATTTTTCGGTAATTCTTCTATGAATACCACTTCTGGTATTTTGTAACTGGCTAATTTCTCCTTACAATACTGAGTAATACTTTCTTCTGTTAATGTTGTTTCGCCATCCTTCACAATGTAAGCTCTTGGAACTTCTCCCCAAAAGTCATCTGGAACTCCAACTACTGCAACTTCTAAAACACCATGTATTTCATGAATAACATCTTCTACTTGATCTGGATATACATTGTCACCACCGCGTATAATAACGTCTTTATATCTTCCCATAATATGCAGGAATCCGTCGTCATCTATCATGCCAGCATCACCCATGTTAAACCAATTATCTTTCACTACCTTCTTTGTCGCCTTTTCATTATTCCAATATCCTTTAAACATGTATGGACTTCTTACATGAATCTCTCCGACTTCATTTGTTATTAGTTCATCACCTGTTTCTGGATGAACAATTTTCACCTCTACATGTTTCAGTGTTTTTCCTACAGAAGACATCTTTTCTTTTCCCATCATTGGATGCCATGAGGTTACAACCCAACCTTCTGTACTGCCATAGCCTTGCACCATATATATTCCTTTTTCCATATATTTTTGAATGAGTGTTTCTGGCACTTTTGTACCACCGCTTTGTGCTACTTTAAAGGTTGAAATGTTACGTTCTTTTTTATTTAGCTCATCAAGCATGTAACTATAAACAGCTGGGAACGCAAGCATCGTAGTAATTTTCTCTTCTTCAATCTTATCCCAAATAATAGCAGGATTCGAATCAGCTAAGAAAATCATCGTAACGCCATGATAAATACAATTTAAAATAGAAAGCACGCCACTCATATGGAACAATGGATGCACGGATAAAAAACGTTCACCTGCTGGGATTTCTCTTTGGCCCGCAATTTCAGCAAAATAATGATGCAAGTTTTTATGTCCAATTACACATGCTTTCGCCTGTCCAGTCGTTCCTGAAGTAAATAAGTAAATGGCATCGTCTTCTTCATGAACTTCTACGTTCGGTTCTGACGTTGGCTGTTTTTGCAACTCTAATTCAAATGAACCAAAGCCTTCTTTTGTCGTTTGAATTACATAAGGGATTTCTTTAACAGCATCAATCTTTAATAATACTTCACTAAATTCTTCATCAATAACTAATACTTTTAATTTCGCTTCTTTTACAATCGTTTCTAATTCATAAGCAGTAAGCTGATGATTTAGCGGAATACATACCGCTCCAATTTTTAAACTTGCCATCATAACGCTTGGAAACGGGTGATTATTTTTGCATAGTATTCCTATACGGTCTCCTCTTTGCACACCATTATGTAACAAATAATGTGCAAGCTGATTTACTCGTTCATTATACTGCTGAAACGAATACCTTTTCTCTCCGCCTACAAGCGCTTCCAAATTTGGTGATTGCATTGCTCTTTTTTGTAATAATTTTTGCATCGTTCTCAAGTAAAACTCCCCTTTATATATGTTAGGTTTTTTATTTTACCAGATTAACTATTAATTTACTAAAGATTACACTTAGTGAATATAAGAAGAATATAAAATAGCCATTTACTTCACAAGTAAATGGCTATTTTTCATTATATATTAGAATACTTCTTGTTTATCACATATTGCACATATTCAGGTGCACTTTTATCAATCTCTTCATCACTTAGTTTATATTCTGCACCATATAAATAAAAGGAAGGTATAAATTCCATACCTGTATATAAGCATGTAGCTTGGAATGGTTTCGTCAACTCATCCATTGTAATCCCACTATTTTCATAGTCTTTTTCTAATCCACCTATAGAAATAGCTACACCAAATTCTTTTCCCTTCACTTTATCTCCTTGTGATCCGTATGCAAACCCATATGTTAATACATCATCGAACCATTTTTTCAATAAAGGTGGTGAGCTGTACCAGTAGAGAGGAAATTGAAATATATATCGGTCATGTTCTACTAACAGCTTTTGTTCCTCTTCCACATTAAACTCCCAATTCGGTGCCACTTTATACAATTCATGCACCGTAATTTCATCCGAATATTTCTCAAGTTCTTCAATCCATCTTTTATTAATTTTTGATTTTTCAATATCAGGATGTGCTACAATTACAAGTGTTTTCATCATTTTTCATCCCCTTTATAAATTATTCAACCCTTTACGTATTAGTATGAATGAGTCACATATAATTGAAAAGTACGTACTTTAAAGTGCTATAGGAACCTTAAAGTACCTGTGGAGGTGTTATATGAATCAAAATGATGACTGCCCAATTGCAACGACACTCGATGTAATCGGCGGAAAATGGAAAGTTCATATTTTATGTGTCTTAATAGATGGAAAAATGCGAACAAATGAAATCCGACGAGAAATTCCAAACATTACGCAAAAAGTTCTGACTCAACAACTTCGGCAACTTGAAGCTGATGGAATTATCCATCGTACTGTATATCAAGAAGTTCCACCAAAGGTTGAGTACACAATAAGCGAATATGGGAAATCTTTAATGCAAATTATGGATGAACTATGTGAATGGGGAAAAGATCATCAATTGAAAAGATTACATGACTAAAAAAACATTACCGTCTTTATTAAATCTTCTACATTCATATTAGTAGTTCAATATTTCTACTGAAATTTTATATTAGAGGGACTCCAACAACTCGTAATTTAGAACCCCAAATCTTTCAGAAATAAAAAACAATAACATTCATCTATAAATACTCTTTATAACAAAAGTATCTTATACTTTTCACCTTATATTTTGCTCGGACACTTTTTATTAATTGAACCGCATCCTAGTTGTTAGACATATAGTCAACAATTTGAGATGTGGTTTTATTAGTCGAATAACAGCTCTCATCAACTTTAATAATCATGACTGCAGACAAAATACTTTGCAAAGAGTTCCTGTACAAGGTAATTTTTCACATAGACTTACCAAATAGCATTTTTATAAAAAACTTCTCACATTTAAATTGGACAAGCATATTTTATTATATGAGGACTCCCTACTCATAGAAAACTACCTTTCTATTCTAAGAGCGCGCATATTTGTGTGCTCTTAAATTATTTACAATAAAATAAAGAGTTTATTAATTTTCTTAATTCACTATCGGAAAAGTACCCATAATAATATCTTTATATTTATCTATTTTTTTTTTTGATTTTTATAAAACTATATTATTTTGGAGTTGGTTAATACGTTACAAAAAACTGACCGTGTAATCATTATGGTACCTCCATTTTCACAAGTGTTTGTTACATTTTACTCCTCATCAGGAGCACTTCTTTCATCACAAGTCTTATCTAATACCTCTCCACACCCTGTATCAATGTATGCACTTAATGAAATTGAAAGCGAATTATTTGAAGTCGAGTTAAAACCACTACTACTTCATTAAAACTACGAATAGCGGAAAGACCTTTACAACTCCCATATGGAACTACAGCAGTAGCATTTTTAGCAAAAATAGCACAAGCAGAAGAAGCTGCAGAAACGATATATAGCTTTAACTACACACTTACTATGTAGACTTCTCCTAGGAACTTCATTTTAGTTTCCGAAGAAACTAAAATGAAGTATAATTATATATGTACAATAGATATCATTAATCTATTTACAATTTTTCACATTAGCTCTTAAACAATTAAATAAATGGAGGGCATGATATGGACAATTATTATGATGTAGCGGTAGTTGGTGGTGGTCCAGTTGGACTTATGGCAGCATGTGAATTAGCTATCCAAGGCGTAAAAGTTGTTGTTTTAGAGAGAAGATTAGACCGGGTACGAAATTCTAGAGCACTCACACTACACCCTCGTTCCTTAGAATTGATGGCTATGAGAGGTATTGCAGATAGATTTTTAGCTAGAGGACAGAAATTAAATACAAGTCATTTTGCTGCCTTAGATACAAGATTAAACTTTAAAAATTTAAATACTGATTTTCCGTATACACTTTTTATTCCCCAATCTATTACAGAAGAAATATTAGAAGAACATGCATTAGAATTAGGCGTAGTCATTAAACGCGGGCATACTCTGAAAGACTTAAAACAATATGAAACATTCGTACAACTAGAAATAGAACAAAGAGAAACAATATATAAAATAGAAGTTCCATATGTAATAGGAGCTGATGGAGCAAGAAGTGTAGTTCGTGAATTATCAAATATACCGTTTAATGGAACAAACACAACAACTACCGCTATATTAGGTGATGTTATTTTAGAAGGTATACCAGATAATCCATTTTTATCTACTTCTAATATAAATGGGATATTAATGATGGTACCTATTACACCTGATGTATTTCGTTTTGCAATTATTGACCCTAAGAATCAGACAATACCTGTTCATGTTGCTGTTACAGAAAAAGAGTTTATAGATAGTATTTATAGTATTACAGGTAAACATCTTCAAATTAAGAGCACAATATGGCTTTCTCGTTTTGGCAATGCAACCAAACTAGCAAATACTTATCAACATAAGCGTGTATTCTTAGCTGGGGATGCAGCACATATTCATTTCCCTGCTGGAGGACAAGGTTTGAATGTAGGTCTACAAGATGCTTTTAATATAGGATGGAAATTAGGACTCGCAATAAAACAAAAAAAATATGAAAGCCTATTAGAAAGTTATCATATTGAAAGACATGCTGTGGGAAAACAATTTTTCAAGGAAGTACAAGCGCAAGAACAATTAATGATACACTTTTCAAACGCAGGAATGGAATTGAGGGATTTATTTTCGTACCTACTTACATACCCCGAGATAAATCAAGATTTATCTGAAAGAGTAAGTGGCTTAGGGATAATGTATTCGTCGATGCACGATATAGAAAGGCATCCATTGATAGGAAAAAGATGTACAAACCTCACTATTTCTTCTCTAAATAAGAAAAGTTATAAACTCTTTGAATTAATGCAGGATGGTAAATTTATTTTATTAATACACCCTACTTATATAGATAAGATAAATAAAATAAATATTGATTCACACATAAAGGTGATAATAGGAGAAATACAAGATTCCAAGTTAAAAAATATAGATACCGTTTTGATTCGACCGGATGGTCACATAGCCACCATTGAGTATACCAAGATAGATAACTGCGAATAGTCCGGAAAAATAATCATCCATTGTATTAGTGATACAAAATAAGTTCACTTTTATAAAACGAAAAGAATCCTATTTATTTAGGACTCTTTTCGTTTTGCCCATCTCACTATTTATAAAAACATATCTACAAGGGAAGAAACACTATATTTACAGTTAACTATAAAATCCCGTTCCAAAGGACTACCCAAAACTCCTCACCTATATACTCCCATGATCAAAAATATTTGTCTCTATTTCATATAAAGTATGAAAAGCATCCATAAAGATAAAGCACCAAGGATAGCAAGCACTATACGAGTAGATAGTACTCTTACTTCAAAATCGGTTTTCTTGGATGGTTCAGGATATGCAATTACATAAATCCCTTTTAATAGTGCGAGCCATGCAATAAGTGTAATGAGTCCCTGCCAATTAAGTGTCCAAACATTATGTAAGATAACAGTACCTAACCCGAGGAAAATTGATAGAAAGCCATACATAATTCCAAATCCTCTGTCTTCTACCACTAATTTTTTCAGTTCACGTAGTATAGATGGTCGTACAAAAAGTATTCCTGAGATGATAACCGTTATCCACCCCCAAAAAAATCCTAAAAAAAGGCTTACCTCCATTGTTACTCCACTCCTTTCAATTACATTTATATTTCAGTTATTTTCCCTTTAGTATTAGATCTATAGATAAAAAACTAAAAATGTAACTTTGGAGTAAAGTCGTACTCTTTATAAAATATTTCATGTGTACATAAATAATCCTTCACCTTACTAATTTTTAATAAAATAAGCTAATTAAGAAGTATAACAAATTAATAACCACCCTACATACAACTTATGTTAGTAAGAAAATCACATGCACTTATACATATTACTTTTGTATAAAATCTTAAAAATTGTAGTCAAAGAATTACTTTTGCATCCTCTTCTTAATGTCTAGACAATCAGTATTTAAACTAAACATGCTAATATTGATTTTGTGCGATTGTCCGTTACCTCATAATAAATTTCTAATCCTTTCCGAGTACCTGTAACCATTTTAGCAGCTTTTAGTTTAGATAAATGTTGACTAATTGTACTTTGAGGCATTTGTAAATCCCCATACATTGTTGTTACATTAGTAGGGCCTTTTGCAAGCATTATTTTTACTAAAGATAGACGAACGGGATGCGCCAATACCTTTAACACCTCAGCAATTTCTTGAAACATTTCTTTTTTTTCTCTCATCTTATTTCTCCCCTTTTATATACATATTTATGTTATCCATATATATAATTCGAAGGTATATGCGTTTTTATGTCCGTCATTTTAAAAAAATATAAAAAAACTTTAATCCGAAACTAAAGGAGAATCTTAACATAATGTCTCACCACTACTCTATATTCAACTTACTAAAATCAATAAAAAAAGAGCAGATAGTCTGCTCTCTTATGATGCCTCCTTATGTTCCGTGGAATGTTTAACACTCCCCATTCTCTTTAGTTTATTCCATCCTACCGCTACTCCTCGAAGCGATGAACATATAGATTTAATGACAACATAAGTCATAAATTGACGATAAATAAAGCGTTGTAAAATTAACCACACTAACGGTTTAGGGTTCTCTTCCTCTAATTTAAATGCAAACAGAGATGCGAGCAGATCTAATAAAAAGAATACAAAATAAAATCCTAAAACTTTTAGCGGATCGCTACCAAATAGCCCCATGATCATTAATATATCCGCTAAAGGAGCAATGAATTGCAGAACATATTGGAATAACCACATGTTAGGCAATGCAATAAACCCTAATGTTTTATGTTTTGAATTACACAAAGCTTTTCGATGTTTCCAAAGACATTGGAGCGTACCATATGACCAACGATACCGCTGTTTAATAAGACTTTTCACATCTTCAGGTGATTCCGTAAAAGCATACGCTTTTTCTTCATATACAATTCTATGCCCTTGACGTAAAAATGTAATAGTAAGATCCGTATCTTCTGCTAATGTATCTTCGCTTAAATATCCAGATTCAACTACATTCTTCTTGCGCCACGCCCCAATAGCTCCTGGAACAACTGTAATACAATTTAACTCATCAAAAGCTCTACGTTCTAAATTAAACCCTGTAATATACTCAACATGTTGCCAAGTAGTTAACAAATTTCGTCTATTCCCCACTTTAACATTACCTGAAACTGCTGCTACATTCTGATCTTCAAAGTGTCTAATCATTAGAGAAATGGCGTCTTGCGCAATAATAGTGTCCGCATCTAAAGTAACAATGATTTCTCCTCGCGATTGTTGAAACGCTAGGTTCATTGCCGATGATTTCCCGCCGTTTTCTTTCTGAATGAAACGAACTTTAGAGTGTTTATAAAATGTTTCTTTCATTACTTTTGACGTATCATCTGTCGATCCGTCATCCACAACAATAACTTCAAATTCTCTATAATTACTATCCAAAATTGAGCGAATCGTCTTAGCTATCACCTTTTCTTCATTATATGCCGCTATGACAACACTAACAAAAGGTTGATATGACGAATTAATATAGCGAGATAGCGTTTTTCTTTTCTGCTTCCATGCAAAATAAATTAAGAATAAGAATCGAAAAATCCCTAATCCAATAGCAACATAAAAAATAGTTGTTAATATATGTTTAAAGTATCCTGCCCCTGAAAAGACAGCTTTATTGTAAAGTAAATATTGCTTCCCCTCTGAAGAAACAGGAGGCATAATTTCCTCTCGTTCTTTATTCATTAAATCCGAGATTGTTACAAAACTATATCCATGCTTTCTTAGGTCTTTAATAATGATTGGGAGCGCCTCTACTGTATGGGTACGATTCCCTCCCGCATCATGAAGAAGAATAATATTTCCCTCTCCCTTATAAACGGGATTAAGAGCACGCTTTACTAATTCATTTGTTGATGGTGTTGCCCAGTCTTCGGGATCCACTTTTTCTGCTACCATTGTATAGTTCATATTTTGTGCCCGTAAAATAGGCACTATTTCATTTGAGGAATCCGGGTTAGCATCCGCTTCGTATGGTGGCCTAAACAAAACTGTAGAATGCCCAGTTATTTCCTGGATCAGACGTTGCGTCGTATTAAGTTCTACTTTTGTTCGTAGTAAAGACGTATCAGCTACGTTAGGATGCTTGAAAGTATGATTGCCAATTTCATGCCCTTCATCGTATATTCTTTTTACAATACTAGGATTTAGTTGTGCGTTTTCACCAAGGACAAAAAAAGCAGCTTTTATTTTATTCTCTTTTAATATATTTAAAATTTCTGGCGTATATTTCGGGTCTGGTCCATCATCAAATGTTAATACTACTTGTTTCCCTTTCGGTTTTCCATATCGTTGCACTTCGTATGCAGATGGTAAGGATTGATATACTTCATCTGTAAGATAACCATCTTTGCCTACTTTAAAATCTCTCAATCCATTTTTTCTTTCATTCTCAATCTGTAAAATTTCACCTTGTCCAGAATAATTTACTTCATCTAAACTATTGATTTTATGTAATACATTAGGATTTTTTTGTGCCTCAATAGGATTTTTTAAAACTTTCCATATTGTAGGATCTTCTGCTCCCAATCTCCATAACGCAACCCCCTTTGCATTGTTGTCCATTGCGATTTTCACTTGATTATAGAGAGTAACACCGTCTAAGAACCATGCAGTATGTTCTTTCTCTCCTGTTTTATATCTAAAATAAGGATTTCCACTCATGTTATCCCATTGAATTTTCATATTTGAATCATGAGCCATTGCCATAACTTCTGAGAAAGTTAAAGACTTCGCAGCTTCTTTACTATTCACTTCCCAATCATATCCATAGTTACCGAAAGCAACTATAAGCTTATTAGACGGAATATTCAGTTCTTTTAATGTATGTTGGAACCATTTATTTGAAGCAATTGGTCCTGGTTCCCCGGCTCCATAGTGCTCATCGTACATCATTACAATCATTCGATCTATTATTTTTGCTAACGCACTATAATCAAAAGCCTTATCATTAGCTGGAACATCTTGTGTAACGAGCAAATCATGTTCATGAAATTCCGTAGTAAGTTCTTTCATAAAATTTGTTAAGTTTTCTCTATCACTTTCAGGTACGGCCTCAAAGTCAATATTAATACCTGAAAACTGATTCTTTTTAACTTGGCTTACTAAATCATTAATAAATTTCGTCTTCACATCATTCGGCGAATTCAGTAACTTATGGATAAGCTCACTATCAGGGCCAGAAGCTTTTTCTGTATAGTTAGTAAGTAACGGCATAATTTTCACATGATTTTTTTTTGCTAGTTTTACAATCTCAGGTTTTATCTCACTTCTAATCGTTAAATCTTCTTTTAAATGATACCATTCTGGTACTAACGTGGTTAATGAATCGATATTTTCTTTTAAAGAAGCGGTACTATTTTCATCCCAGTTTACATAAAAACCATACACTTCTTTAGGTTGTTTACTATCGTTTGTCGAATTCACCAAATTTTTATTATCCTTCATTTCGGTATTTGGCTTGAATTCTTCGTTCTTTAACTGCTCCTCACTAAGTTTTTGATTAATTGGTACAAGTTTCGTATCTTGTTTTACAGTAGGATTCATGTTTGGAATTTCTGGTGTTGAAAAAATACTTTGAAAGAAAAAATAAAATACAACACCTACACTAACTATTGAGATACATAGAAACCAAATAAAGGCTATGTTTCTCCTTCCTTTCGGATCATAAAAAACAGGTTTTTCTTTATCTTTCTCTTGTTGAATGTTTTTCTCCATTATATTTTTCACATACTCCTTCTTAATAGAACTATAGAATAATAAAGTGCAACTTTAATCAGCCCTCACCAATTGGGCATTTACAAGCAGCCCAACCCCCACCTAACTTCTTTGCCCAAGCCAAATTTTGAGATGGGAGTTTTACTGCCCACAATAGCGAGAGAAATCCTTTTAGCTTTGAAATGAATCTCTCACTTCCATATTCTATTGATTCTTCTTTTCATTCCCTTGCTGGTGGCCTCTATTTTCTTGTTGAGACCCCCTACCATTGTTCCCTTGCTCGTTTCCATCATTTTCTTTCTGGGGTCCTCTTCCATTGTTTCCTTGCTGATTCCCATTATTTCCTTGTTGAGATCCTCTTCCGTTGTTCCCTTGCTGATTCCCATTATTTCCTTGTTGAGATCCTCTTCCGTTGNTCCTCTTCCGTTGTTCCCTTGCTGATTCCCATTATTTCCTTGTTGAGATCCTCTTCCGTTGTTCCCTTGCTGATTCCCATTATTTCCTTGTTGAGATCCTCTTCCGTTGTTCCCTTGCTGATTCCCATTATTTCCTTGTTGAGATCCTCTTCCATTGTTCCCTTGCTGATTCCCATTATTTCCTTGTTGAGATCCTCTTCCGTTGTTCCCTTGCTGATTCCCATTATTTCCTTGTTGAGATCCTCTTCCATTGTTCCCTTGTCGGTCCCCATTATTTCCCTGTTGAGATTCTCTACTGTTATTCTCCTGTTGATTCCCTCTATTTTCTTGCTGGGATCCTCTTCCATTGTTTTCTTTTATTTGCTTCGATGGCTGTTCTTCTGTTTTCTTTTGTTCTTTATGCTCTGGCTTCTCATATTTTTTTTCTTGTACGGGAGACAAATCCGGTGATGCATCAGGAGATGACTCCGGCTGCAATTGTATCTCTTCTTCGTTTTCCACCGGATTAGACGGCGTGGCAGGAGGCGTAAGCGATTTGTTCTTCTCACTCTCTTGCTTTATATAGACACCTGTGCCAATTCCAGCTTTTCTAGCATTCTCTCGTACTTGCATTGTGCTACTTTGATATTCAACTGTAATATGTTTTAGCTCATATTCTTTCTTTAATTCTTTCATCGCCTTTTCCAACTGTGGTTCTAGTGCCTTGTCCTTTGCAACAGCTGTTAGCATAACTTGCTTATCATTCGTTAAATACTTATCCTCTTGACTTTGCTTTATAATCCTACGTATTACTTCTTGCAATTGTTTATTTTCCCATTGCTTCAATTCTTTTAAAATACGCCTTCCATCATCATTACAAGCCTGCAAATCTATAACACGAAAATCCTTTGTTACGCTCACCTCTAAACTTGGATTTATATCAACTGAGACGTAAGCAAATACTTTTTCTTCTGGTTGATTGTAGAAAAACAGCACTGCAAATAGAAAACAAGCAACAAGTATTGATGCAGGTTTTAAAAAGGAAGGGATCGAAAAATGCGATGCTTTTTGTTCTTGCTCATCAAATAAGATTTCCTCCCCGATTATGCAAGAATCCCCTTTTCTTTTACACGTAATAAACTCTCCATTTGGTGTTAAAACAACTACGCTATGCTTTTTTATATCCATCACAATTCCTTTATTCATCATGCTTTTCCCCTCTTATGTAATCCAGAATATATGTATAGTTGTTTGCAAAAATAATACACATTGCAATAATGTATTTTCTATGTCGTTCCAACGTTTTACGACTTACCCTAACACGTGGTTCTATATGTTTAAGCGGTAACTTTTTCTTTCGGAACAGCTCTTCCATCATTTCCTCTTCTTTTATAATAATTTTTACAATTTCTATTAAGTGCTCACGTGTATCACGATGCTTAGGAGATTCTTTAGCAAGCTCTGAGAATGTGATTTTAAACTCAGCTAGCACACTTTGAAAATGAAGAATTTCCTCCTTACGGTTACTATTTTCCATCTCTTTCATATACTCCGTAAGCGATACTTGCATTTCTAACATTTCCTCTTGCTCATCTTCTTTTAAAAAGACAAAGTTATGTTTAGACTCCTTACGTATATAGTCAATTACATCTCTTTTTATAAGAAGATCAGCAAACGCTAAAAAGGATTTTCCTTTTGTATATGAATACTGTTCAATTGCTTCGTTAAACGCAAACAATCCAATGCTATATTCATCATCCTGTTCTGTTATATATCGGCGGCAGACAGATGAGATTGATTTTCTAATAAAAGGCTGATACTGTACGATAAACGCTTCTTTGTCTTCTTCGTTGTTTTGTATGTTACATACGATATCTTCTATTTTCGGTTTTCTTAAGATCTTCATTACTAAACTCAACACTTGTAATCTCCCAGCCTCCTTCAAATAGCAAAATGGCCACTACACAAGTGACCATTTAACCAGATTTTCTTGGTACTTTTCTTCGGTCTTGTCTTCTTGCTGTTAGTTATATTTTTCGATTCTAACTTTTCCTAACGTTTTCTTAATGATTTTCCTTTTCTCTCGGCACAAAAGTTAAGTTTTAATTTTTATCTACTTTCTTATTTTCTACCGTTCGTTTTGCTTATTCTTTTTCTATTTTATCTGCAATCCTTGAATAACTCTTCTCTATATCATTGGTAATTTCATCCTTTTATTTCGGATGCCCACTTAATCTAGTAAATTTATTAATGCTTCTATATTCTTTCATAGTCATTTTTCTTCTATTTATTTTCTTCACTATACATATTCGGAGGAATACATAGTTTTATGGGGGTCAAAAAATATTTTTTAAAAAAATACATATTTATTTCAAAAATAAAAACCATCAATTTGAAAAAGGATAATCAAATTGATGGTTTTCTTATAATATCTATTAAATTGGATTCTCATTTTGTACATTTTATCATGATTGAGGAGAGAAAAGATTAATATAAACCGATGCAGCTAAGTCATATTATCGAATCGAATGTAGTGTAATCACATATTTCTCATTCTCTTAAGTAAGGACTAAAAATAACCTATCCATAGAGCTACTAAAACCACTACGAATAAAGCAAAGCAACATGTAATATTTTGAATCCACTTTTGTATATCATCAAAATACTTTTCTATAAATGCAGTGTAAATAGAAAGCATAAGAAGTAGCTCAATGAAAGTAAAGGATCCCAATTTATCGTTAAATCTTTCATTAGTAAATGTACTTACATGAAGGAATAGAAAAACAAACGTTACTATGAATAGCTCAAATAGCCTTTTTTATTCTCCCCACCACCACCTTACAGTAATTCCCTTTTATTCCATTTTATCAGAACATACTGTGTAGCAGCATATGAATATTATATTCATGTTAAAAAGGCCAACAATACAAGATCATTAGCCTCTACTTTCCATATTCGCACCTTTTATCACTTTACTTCCTAACAACCGGAATCCACATTTCACCAAATACTAAGCCATTTCTCTGCCCCATCTCAACCGTTGTATTCGGTCCACCAACATAGGCAAAATCCTTTGCTTCTGGTAAAGCTTGACCGAAGGCGATGCCAGTAAGCTTATTACTTAGCTCTTCAGCCGTTTTGTCTTCCCCTTTCACTACTAAGTATTCTCCCCTCGGAAACTGAATCACTCTAGATTCTTCTTCTATTTGTGCTTCTGTCATGACACCCGCATAATACATCATTTTGTTATTCACCGCTTCGCTCACGGAAAAAATGTATTCATTTGTAGCTAAAGCTTTTAAAGTGTCCAGCCTTCCATCTTCTTTAACAGCCGACCAAAAGTCTTCCTTTTCTTTATTTATTCCAGCAAAGTCTGTGTATTCACTCTTAATTTCAGTTCCAATACCTAATACAATAAAGCTATCTTTTTCTTCTATAGTATAATTTTTCATTTGCAAAACCTGCCTCTTTTTTTATTAATCAAACGATTTACCTTTTCATCTGATACGTTTATAATACCTTTAAACCATGTCAAAAAATGATACTGTTTAGGAGACCAAAATGAAAAAAATTGAACGGATTAATACAATTATGCGGTATATCAACAACCGCTCCCACTTTACAATATCTGAAATTATACAAGAATTTAACATATCACGGTCGACAGCTATTAGAGACATTAGAGAAATTGAAGCTATGGGAATGCCACTTGTCGCTGAAGTTGGGAGGACCGGGGGATATTTTGTTATGCACAACTCTATCCTGCCCGTTGTTCGCTTTACTGATAATGAAGTGAAAGCTCTTTTTATTGCCTTTATGGCTACGAGGAATCAACAACTTCCCTACCTAAAGAGTCGTCAATCTTTAGCCGAAAAACTACTAGGACTCATCTCAGAAACCCAGCAAGATGATCTCGTTCTTTTAAATCAACTCTTGCTTTTCCAAGGGACTAATCCTTATAATCCCGATCTACTTGAGCTTTCTGATCTCCCCCATCCTATGTTAGAAAAACTCATTCAAATCCTTCTTTTAGATAACCATTTATTGATTACTATGAAAGAAGATGAAGAAATCAAGTCTTATCCAATTTATCTATTGCACCTTTATCAAGAAAAAAGCCATTGGATCATTGAAGGTTTTGACTTAAAAGAAGAAAAGAAGATGATGTTTCCTGTCGATGATCTCATTAATATCGAACCATACACGACGAACAAAAGGCTAAATAAGAAAAAGATTTTAGAAAAACTAAGTAAGAAGGACGAAGCAATTAACCTTGTATTTGAACTTGGTCCGACAGCAATTGCCCAGTTCAAAAAATACCATCCTTTAAAAATTTCAATATCTTATACTAATCCTTACCAATCCACAGCCATTTTAAAAACTTTTATCAATGTTAACAATCCCGATGAAGTGATGGAAATAATAAATTGGCTGCTTTTTCTAGGGAAGGATATTAAAATCAAAGAAATACCCGATGAAGTATTAGCAGATTTACAAAAACGAGTGTGCTTATACATTCCATAAGCAGTGAGCCTCAAATATTAAGCTTTATCACTGGATAATTATCCTATTTTTAAATACCATTTCATTTACTACAATGAGAGCATGATAAATAATAAAAGCACGGAAAATCTCCCGTGCTTTTCTAAATATATATTATTCCTGAAGGTTTCGTTTATCTCGTTTCTTACCCTAACTGACGTTTAAATGCTTTACTGGCGAAAAAGTAAGAGATGACCATTATACCTACGCACCAAGCGAGTGCAATCCAAATATCGTTACCCACAGTTCCTTCATATAAAAGAGCACGAATCGCATTCACGATTGAAGTTACAGGCTGATTCTCTGCAAACGCACGAACAATTTTTGGCATCGTTTCGGTAGGCACAAAGGCCGAACTAATAAATGGAAGAAAAACTAGCGGGTACGAGTAAGCAGTCGCCCCTTCCATAGACTTCGCTTTCAATCCTGGAATGATAGCTAGCCATGTTAGCGCCAGCGTAAACATCCCAAGTATTCCAGCTACCGCGAGCCACTCTAGAATATTAGCACTGGAACGGAAACCCATTAATAATGCAACAAGAATAACCACCACGATAGTAAGTACATTAGCAACAAAAGAGGTTAAAACGTGAGCCCACAATATCGATGAGCGCTTAATAGGCATCGTAATGAAACGTGCCATCAGCCCACTCTTTACATCCGTAAATAGTCGCACGGAAGTGTAAGCTACACCGGATGCGATAGCCATTAGCAAAATTCCCGGCAATAAATAATTAACGTAGTTATCCGTTCCTGTCTTTATAGCCCCGCCAAATACGTAAACAAATAATAGCATCATCATAATCGGTGTAATTGCTACCGTAATAATTGTATCCGGACTACGCATAATATTGCGCATTAAGCGCCCTAGTAATACCCCTGTTTTGCTTTTCATTTACATCTCCTCCTTTTTACCGATAATCGCAAGGAAAATTTCTTCCAACGTCGGCTGCTTCTCGATATACTCTACTTTTGCTGGCGGGAACATCTCTTTCAGTTCAGTAAGAGTACCTGTCGTAATAATTTTTCCGCCATGCAAAATAGCGATACGGTCCGCCAGTTGTTCCGCTTCCTCCAAGTACTGAGTAGTGAGCAAGATCGTTGTGCCGCTGCCGGCAAGTTCCTTGACGGTATCCCACACTTCGATCCGCGCTTCCGGATCAAGTCCAGTCGTTGGTTCGTCAAGAAAAATAACTGCTGGCGCCCCAATCAAACTCATCGCGATATCAAGTCGGCGCTTCATCCCGCCTGAATACTGGTCTGCCCTCTGGTTGACCGCATCAGTCAGGCTAAATCTTGCAAGTAGATTATCAGCAACTTGTGCGGGATTGGAAACACCACGTAACTTAGCGATCATTATCAAGTTTTCCCTTCCAGTAAGCATGCCGTCTAAAGCTGCGAACTGTCCTGTCAAACTGATGCTTTGACGAACATGATCTGGTTGTCGCTGGACGTCAAAACCGCAAATACTCACTTCACCATCATCTTGTTTCATTAACGTCGAAAGGATATTGACCGTTGTCGTCTTTCCCGCTCCATTTGAGCCTAGCAGCGCAAAAATTTCGCCACGCTGCACCTCAAAATCCACTCCCTCTAAGACTTCTTTATCTTTAAAAGATTTTTTTAACCCTTTTATAGAAATTGCTGCATTGCTCATACTTTTTCCCCCTTATAGAATTAGATTACATACACCCTCTATTTAGTATCACTGATAATCTGTATTACTTAGTACTGGTTTAAAAATATAACTGAATAGCGATGGCGGCAATTCACATTTGTAACCAGCTAATCAGTCGGTATTACTAATTGCATTTATTTTTTTCTCAATTTCTTCATAATACTTTCATTCAAATCTTCACGATACTTGGAGACATACGTTTTAGCGTTTGCCACTAGTTCGTCAGCAAAGGAAGCCACGTCATCCCCAGTAATGTCAAGCACTTGTCTTCCTTCCGCTGCACCCGCTTCGAACAAATCGATTAATTCATACTGTATGTGTAACATATCCATCCCGTTACCCGCTGAGAAATTCCACATGTAGTTTTGAATTTTCTTAAATACAAATTGGTAGTCCTCTGGCAGAGTCTCAACTCGTGCCATCATCATTTTGTACTCTTTTTTATCACCAATTAACTTTTTGAACATTTCTAACATCTTATTTTCCTCCTTTTTTATAAAGCCGAACAAGAAATTCTCAAAGTATCGGCCAGAACATTTTATCTTATGAACCTATTTTGACTTCAAGACGTTAATTTTTGACGATACAAAATCCCATTTTTCCCAAAACAATTCAAGCTCCTGGCGGCCTTCTTCATTTAATGAATAAAACTTACGAGGAGGCCCCATATCTGATGGTTTCTTTTCAATATTCACAAGCTTTTTCTTCTCTAATCGTACGAGGATAGTATACACCGTACCTTCTACAACTTCGGTAAACCCAAGATCATTCAGGTGGCGGGTAATCTCATAGCCATACGTTTCACGGCGACTAATGATTTCCAGTACACACCCTTCCAGTGAACCTTTCAGCATTTCAGTTAAATTTTCCATGTCCTGATCCTCCTTTACCCCCTATTCTGTCTGGCTTATATTCAGTACTACAGAGTACTAAGGCGAATTTTTACTGAATAGCTTTTGAGTAAAACTACACTATTCAGTATTACTTATTACAACTACATTGTATGACTAAGTAGTTGTGGATGTCAACTTTATTTTCAAAAAAATTAAAAATCCGCTTTACCCTAACCGGATACAGTCTCCTTTTTTTGTTGTAAGGGCCATCAAACTAGTAAAACAGCGCTGATTCAAAGTGTAATTTAAATCAGCTCTGCTTTATTGTTTTCATACCGATATATCATGTTTTTTCACGATACAAATTGTTTCTCACTACCATTCCCATTGCATATAAAGCATAAAGGCAAGTGCGGTCAGAGAAAATTCCCAGAGATTATCCGTACATGATACGAGCCCCTAAAATACAATTCTGTTAGAAATTTGTTCTCTATATTCTCTTTTATTTTATTTCTGATAGTTGATTCACAACACTATCTAAAAATTTTTCTACCTTTTCTTTTGATGTATCCGGCGCATGATAACCAATCGTAAATGTAAGTCTTCCATTATAAGAGCTTACTCCCATTGAAAAGAATGGTGCATACATAATAGGCGATGCCATATACCCGTCCTCAGCTTGAATTTGACCAAACTGAATAGGTTCCTCAGCGATCACTCCCAAATTTGTCAGTAATGGCAACGCCATCCCCATCTGTACAGCCTCTTCATATTGCTGATTATACATTTCCTTCACTGTAGATAGCTTCATTTCTGCCAGTAGCTCCATTCCTGCTGCTGAAGAAAGACCTGGATTTTGAGACTTTATTTTATCCATTGATTGTTTAACTCGAACAAGAGTCTGCTTAAATGTTTCATCGTCTTCCATTTTAATCACTGGCATTTCCATACCGGATAAGTTGCAAATAGCACCAGTTGTATTATTAGGCAGATATCGACGTAAATCAATTGTCAAGCCAATCATTTTTTCTGCAGTGCGAGGTTCTGCATACACAGTGAAATGTGATAAAGCTCGGAAGTATGCAGTCATGATTACATCATTCAAGGTAGCCTGTTGTGCTTTTGTCCATTGGGTTAAACGTAGAGTTTGCTCATGGCTCAATCGCCGTACGGACATTTGGGGAAATTTATTTTTGTTAGGTTGAGATGGAAAAGACCATAACGATGCCTGTTGTTCTTGGTTAGGACGATACGCACTTTTTATGTCCGATATTCCAGCGTATTTGAATACATGTGATTGATCTCGACAACTCTCATTTCCCTCATCAAATTCCTTTATAATTTGCTTCTTAGACCGTCCCAATGAAAGGTGCGTATATATTGTTCCAAGCAATTTAATATATTCCTTGACTCCTGCACCATCTGAACATAGATGAGATAATTTCACAACTAACATATCTGTTGTAGTGCCCCGTAATAATTTCGTTTGAACCATAGGCCCCTGTATACGATCACCAGGTTCTTTAATAAAATCTATTGCCATTATTTCAAGTTCTTGATTATTTCCTTCTGCAAAAAAGCAAATAGATGAGTTAGTGTCAGATGAATGTTCCTCCCAGTAAGGAATATCATTTTCTACAAACCGGCTGTTCAAAACTGGTTGCAATTGCAACGTTATCCTTACTGATTCTTCAAGTATTTCCTTGGATATACCTACAGGAAAATAAAGAACTGCATTAATTTGTTGATCTGCAGAATAAAGACCTAATACATAATTCATTCGATCTTGTGGTGTTACTGAATACTTTCTTTTCTCCATAATTCCGTCCCCCTTTAAGACTTTTTGTATAACCCTATTTTCCATATGCTTGTAATTTTTCTAGTCATTTTTCTTCAAGAGCTAATAACGCTTATTTTTCGAATTTTTAACGAAATCATCTTCTCCGTATTGGTTTCATTCTTTTTGCAGGTGATATATCCATTATTTTATTGTTATTAACACTGCCTAACCTCCCAATGAAACCAAACAAAAATAAATTAAGTTTACATATACATAAACATTTTATTATAACGTCTATAAATTATCAATACAGCAAATAAATCATTTTTATGTCTGTCAATAAAAAACAATATATTCAAGGGCTACTTCATAATAAAAGATTGATGTGCATGTATATGTACCCATATCACTATCAAAATAAGAATGAGAATTTTTTCAACAAAAATAAGCTGCAGATATTGATTTTACAGTAAAAAAAGCCCCTCCATTTTGAAAATGAGTAGGGCTATTTCCAATTTGAATTTTATAAAAGAATGATTATCATAAATAATATTTTACTTTTTAGTCTACCTTATTATTTTTAATCCATTTTCCTAATAAATGAATGGATTTTATTCATATAATTTGAGGTGGTATCGTTGGTTTTTAAAAATAGAAAGCTTATTTTCAAATCAAATGAAAAAGAGGTGAAATTATAGATATTCATGTAAAAATTTCGTTTTGGGGATACTTAAAATCTTAAGGTGATGGGCATGTGGTGTTACACTTTAAAAGCTTTATAAAATTATAAAATTTATAGATATAGCAAATTTTCTTTATTAATAATCATTTGTATGTATGTACGTTTACTCACACACATACAAATGATTTATAAAGCCACAATTAAGTGAAAACATCTTTTCCGTTACGATAACATCATAGCCATATCTTCTGCTGCATTTGTAATTAGTTTTAAACCAAATGTTTCTTGTAATACATCAAGCACGCCAGCTGAAATAAATTCAGGAGCCTTTGGACCGATGCGAATATCTTGAATCCCAAGACTAAATAGCCCTAGTAAAATGGCAACCGCTTTTTGTTCAAACCATGATAGGACAATACTTACTGGCAATTCATTCACTTCACATTGAAAAGCATCAGCTAAAGCAGCCGCTATTTTCACTGTAGAAATTGAATTATTGCACTGTCCTAAATCAATGTAACGCGGAATTTCCGTACCAGGTACAACACCGTAATCCACATCATTAAAGCGGAATTTCCCGCAAGAAGTTGTTAAAATAACCGTTTCTGGCGGAAGTGACGTTGCTAATTCACGATAATATTCTCCGCCTTTTCCCGGTGCATCACAACCGGCGATAACAAAGAAACGCTTTATTTTCCCTTTTTTTACTGCGTCAATAATTTCTGGAGCTAATGATAATACTGTATTATGATGAAACCCTGTCACTAACTGTTCATCCGACTCCATATGTACTTCTGGAAGTTCTAGCGTTTTTTGAATTAACGTTGTAAAATCATCATTTTCAATTTTTTGTACACCTTCTAAACCTGCAATGTCATATGAAAAGAATCGATCAGAGTACGAGCCTTTAATTGGCATAACACAGTTCGTTGTAGCTAATATGGCACCAGTAAATTTTTCAAAAAGGCGTCTTTGATCATACCATGCCTTACCGATGTTTCCTTTTAAATGTTTATATTTTTTCAGCTGCGGGTATCCGTGTGCTGGTAGCATTTCAGAATGCGTATAAATATTAATGTCTTTTCCTTCTGTTTGCTTTAATAGTTCTTCTAATGCAAATAAATTATGGCCCGTAACTACAATTGCTTTACCTTCTACACGATTTTGTGTAATTTGTACAGGTTCTGGCACACCAAAATGATTCGTATGTGCCTCATCCAATAACTCCATCACCCGTAAAGCTGATTTCCCAACTTTCATAGCCATATCAATATGCTCTTGTTCGTTAAAATTAGAATTTGTTAATGTCATATATAAAGCTTCTTGTGTTGTAGCATCTACAAATGCATCCGTATACCCTAGCTGAGCAGCATGTGTGCGATAAGCTGCAATTCCTTTTAGCCCAAACACAATCGTATCTTGTAAACTCGCAATCGTTTCATTCTTACCACAAACACCCATCACTTTACATCCGCCTGTTGGCGTTTGTTCACATTGATAACAAAACATATCATCCCACCCTCTCTCAATCATTTATTACACCTTAAGCATAATACCCATTGAAAAAAAGTGATGTGATATCAATCACAATAATATATAAAGATTTGTGACAGTTCATATTGTTGACATAATATTTTTATTGACACTAAAAAATGTACATTAGTGTGCACACATCTTTCGATACTTTTAAATAGCTAAATAATTAATTTGGAGAAATATATACAACGAAAATTTTTTGAACCCTTATACAAATAGTTGCAATTCATCACATATGAAAATAGACATACAAATACGCTATTCTTTCTATCATTCAATAGAAAGAATAGCGTATTTTTTATTTTAAGGAACTATCATTTTTTATTAAAGCCTTTATTGTAAAGCTTTTTATTTACAATACATTTACACTATCTTAACATTACTTACATTATTTATATGATATATTTATATAGAAACTACTTAAGAAATTTCATATACATTTTATCTTTATGATCTCTTATCTAATCAATAAAAAGATCATGTTATATTTTTATAACAGGGGTGAATTAGAATGACTGAAACTTTAAAAACACTTATAATGCTTGATGCTACTTACGTTGTTATAGCAATTATGACAGTTCTAGTATTTGTATACTTGGAATTAAAATCTCAGTAATACATGCTGGCGTAATCGACAGATTCAGCATTTAAATATAGTTAGAAGAAAGAGAGGAGAAAATTATTTCTCCTCTCTTTTGTATTTCTACAATTTCTTATTTTAATAAATCCAATGTATGTAAAAGTAATCCTCTGTCTCCTACTTCTCCATGACCAGGTACTACCGAATCTATATTTCCATATCGCTTCAGCACATTCTCAATCGATGTAGACCATTCATTTACGTATGCATCTGCAACATTTCCTAAATCTTTTGCTTCCGCAGATTTCACTAAACAGCCTCCAGCTAAAATTTTATATTGTGGCAACCAAACAACAATATTATCTTCTGTACGTCCTTTCCCTGGATGGAACGTTTCTACTTTTGTATTGCCAAACTTCAAACTCGTAATTGTTTGTAAATCTCCAAGCGGCTCTTCATATCCATTTTTCTTTGCTAATTCTGCAGTTAATGCTGTACTATGCGCTTTAATACCTCTTTCTTTCAACGTTTTTATTCCGCCAATTCGATCAGCGTGCGCATGTGTAATAATGAAATCCGTTACGCGCTTCTGAAATTTCTTTTCTACCATTTCTATTAGTTCCTTCGTTAATTTGTCATCCCAATCTGAAACTCCACAATATTCATACTTAATCTCCCCTCATTACAAATACTCCATTTTTCTATTACATTTAAAATCAAAATTGTATTTTGTTAAATTATAACATTCAGACTATAATTTATTTATAGCCCATTAACGGAGGTGTTTGCAATGACTCTCTTCGCTTCACCATCATTATTCATAGTAGCAATCATTTCATTTGCACTAGCTTATTTCATCGGAGTAAAACAATACACTTGCCTCTTATCAGGATTCAACGAACGCCGCGTGCTTGATAAAGTGACACTATCAAAAATAGTAGGTCTTTATAATTTAATTGCTGGTGTCATTGCGACAATCGGTAGTGTCTTCACTACTCCTAATGCCAAAATCTTATTTCCTATCATTATAATTGGACACGTTATAATCGCGGCTTATGTAAATACACGCATGGTGCAGTGAAAAAGATCACCCAAATGGGTAATCTTTTTTATAATTTATCAACATATTGCTTCGCTTCTAGTAAGGAAAAACCAAAAGCTTCTCTTACTCTCTTAACTGCTGTAATTTTTTTGCCTTCTTCTACAAGCTGGCGTAGTTCTTTATTAATTTCAGGTTCTCTTTCTACAATTCCCAATTCTTTCGTAATTAATTGTAATCTATCTTCAATTCTCTTTAAACGCGCATCATTTTTCTTTTCAATTGTAGTTAATTTTTCAGCGATATAAATGAATCCAAAGGCTACTATCGGTATAACCATCCAGAATTCCATGAATGTTCCCCCTTACTAACTTTCATTTGTTTTATTTCACTAACTTATGTAAATTTCACCACAAGAAACATTTACTGTATAATACCACTATATCAAACTGTTAATAAAACCTATTATTTTAGGGGGACACTTTATGAAAAGATTTTTAAATACGTTACTTCAATTTGTAGTTCTTTCAATCATGCTACATTTATTATTTGATATAGTGGGTTGGCTTGTTTTCAATGCACCAATTAAAAACAAACAAATCATCATTTCTTTAATAACAACCTCATGGGTTATGTACATGTACCGAGACAAATTTTTTCAAAAGTTCACTTCAAACTAACTAAAAAAGAAAACACTTCATTGGTGAATGACGAAGTGTTTTCTTTTTTTTACTACTGTATAATAAAAATAATATTCTGTCTTTAAAGAAAGGAGTCACCATGAACTTAAAAAGTAGCAATATATACGAAAAAATGAATCAATATTCCGTTGCAGGTTTAAGCCTCGCTGTTATACGTAATGGCAAACTAGATGAAGCGACTGCCTTTGGAACACTTGAAGATGGAACAACTAGAGCTGTTACTACAAATTCTCTCTTTAATTCTTGCTCTATCAGCAAATTCATCACTACAATGCTCGTACTAACATTATCAGAGCAAGGTATCGTATATTTAGATGAAGACGTAAATGATAGACTTACATCTTGGAACATACCTACCAATCTATTTACCTCACAGAAAAAAGTCACCCTGCGAAATTTATTAAGTCACCAATCTGGAATTATTGATCCTCCTAATAGTTTTGAACATTTTACATTTGCACAAGGGCGACCAAACTTATCTGAACTCCTTGCTGGTAAAACATCATATTGTTCAGTACCAATAGAAATAACTTATAAACCAGAAAGTGAATTTCACTACTCTGATGCAAACTTTTGTATTATCGAACTACTACTTGAAGATATAACTGGAAAACCATTTAACCTTTTACTTGAAGAATATATCTTTCAGCCACTACAAATGAAAAATAGTACACTCTTCTCTCCAAAAGACATAGATAAAACCGATGTTTTTGCTTGCGGCCATAATAAAGATAGAACTGTAACAAATGAGAGATTTCCATTTTATCCATTCGCAGCTGCTTCAGGCATTTGGACAACACCAACTGACTTATCAGCTTTAGTCATTGAAATCATTCATTCCTTACAAGGAAAGGGCAAACTAAAACTTTCTCAAAAATTAGTACTAGACATGATTTCTCCTCAAGGTTGCTCAAAATGGACTGGATTAGGTGTTTTTCTAGATGATTCTAATGAAGAATTACAGATTTATTCACTCGGATGGGGCGTCGGATTTCAATGTATGATGGTTTGTTATCCATACTGCGGGAATGGCGCTGTTATTATGACCAATTCCGATTTAGGTGTTCATCAAATGGAAGGGATCATTGGTGAGGTTGTAAAAACGTTATCCTTATAATGAAAATAAAGAAGCTGTTCCTTCCAGCTTCTTTATCTATATAACATTTTTCGCAACAATTTTTATATGTTCTGGTGCGATAATCTCCGTTATACTTTCCTGGAAATCTTCATGTAACATTTCTTCCAAATGTTCTAACTGCACTTCAACATGAGTGCATTCTAAATTATGTATATTTAATAGTGCATAATGATCTTTTTTCTTAATTACTAAATATTGATTTTCCTCTGTCACAAGTACAGAACCTAATCGGACTCCTAGTAAGCGTTGATCATCAAACTTCATAATTACTTCTCCTTCCCTTATATAAACGAAACTACAATGAAAATAATTACATTTATGGAAAAACACACTTATTTAGACTATATCATAATTTACTAAAATATAAATATCATTTTTCCTTTTAATAAAGTGAAACTTTAATCAGTGGAGGCCTTACTGTCCGTTAATGTGGGATGAAAATCCCTATTTTTTCATATATTTCGATACAAAAAACTTTCTCAACACGAAATTTGAATTTTCAGTTTTTAATTCTATGAAAATCTATTATAATAAAGTTAATAAATGTTTGACCTCTCCTAATTCATGTACATATGGATGATCAGTAGTTATTGCTACTGATCTATTTTTTTGATTTCAGAAAGCAAATATACTGCATCCTTTCCTACACCACAAATAAGCGCAGAGCCTCTTTGAGATTGCCACGGCAATCCGATATAATACAATCCTCTTACTGGACTAACTCCCTTTATATGATTAGGAAACCCTTTCTCATTCACTGCCTGTTCAATTTCAATCCAATTATAATTTTGAACAAAACCAGTTGACCATATAACGCTTTCTGCACTATAAATATCACCATTCTGAAACATAATGTTATTTCCTGATGCACTTACTACTTTTTCTTGTAGTTTGATTGCTCCATTACGAATAAGTTTCTTACCTTCAAAACCGAAAATAGGGTCCTTTCTCTTCTGAAACCATCTTCCCCTCTTTGTATTTATTTCAGCGTACAATAAACCCACTTTTTCTAGCAGATTAAAAATACTTTTTCCAAAAAGTTGTAACGGTAAAAACGTTAAGGGATGACTAATAGACACCGTAACTTCATGCGTTTTTGCAAGTTCTACTGCGATTTGCATTCCTGAATTTCCGCCACCTACTACAAGTACCTTCCCCTGTGGAATTTGCGATGATGATCTATATTGTGATGAATGTATTTGAAAAATATGTGGTGAAAGATTTGCTGAAACTGAGGGAATAAATGGATGCTGAAAACCACCTGATGCGATAATAACTTTTTTCGTTTGTAAAATTTCTGTAGGAGTATGTAATTCAAATATTTCTTTTTCTTTCTTTATTTTTAGAACTTCCGTTTGTAATTGTACCGGTAATTGAAAATGTCTTGCATATTCTTCTAAATAAGTTGCAATTTCATCTTTATGTGGAAATTCATTCCTTGCTCCTTTTAATATCCTACCTGGTAAACTACTATATTCACTCGGTGTAAAGAGCCGCAAAGAATCATATCTATTTCTCCATGAATCACCAATTCGGTTTCCTGCCTCGAGTAATAAAAAATTATATCCTGCCTGCTTCAAGTAGTATCCTATTGTCAATCCCGCTTGACCAGCTCCAACAATGATTGCATCTAACATCTTTTCCCTCCTCCTTACAACAAATGAATATATGCTCATTTGTTCATGTATTTTATCATACGATTTATTTTTCAATAATTCAATCTGTTTAACAACATGAAAAAGAGCAGTTCACTACTTTATGAACTACTCTTCATTACATTTACCACGTAACTACACTACTTAACCCATGAATATTTGTATATGAATCCTTTCTACTCCGACAATTTTTCCTCATAAAATATAATTCTATTTAAAAACGGATCAATCACAGTTAATTCAATTGTACCCCAAGGTGTTTTTTCTATATTCGGCTTCGAATAAGCATATTCTTTACTTAATAATACAGAATGATAATCCTTTACATCATCTATTTTGATCCGAATCGTACCACCTGGTGAGGCATCACCATGATGTTCTGATAAATGTATCACAGTATCATCTAACGAAATTTGTATATATAATGGCATATTTTCCTCATACCGATGTTCCCAATCCAGTTTAAATCCTAAAAAACCTATGTAAAATAGTTTTGCTTTTTCAATATCAAAAATTCTAAATATAGGTGTAATCATTTATAACTTCATCTCCTATTTATAAACATCCGCAGCCAATTCCCTCAAAACATCCACATTCACTACTTCAAAGCAACCATTGTTTTTCTTTATAATCTCTTTATCACAAAAAATATTTAATGTACGTAATAGGTGCCGATAACTCGTTCCTAACAATTCAGCTGTTTCCGTTAAATTCCCACTAAACACAATTCGATTTCCGTGCTGCACCGCTCGTTCCCCTGCTGCTAACATGTAACTTGCAAGTCTATTTTCAAGTGGATATAGTAAATTAATTGTACTATTTTTTGAAAGTCGATTTAACTTATGTGCTAACGATCCACAAATACATCTTAAAAATTTCGCATCATGAAATAGCTGATTTCTCACTTTTCCTAAAGGTAAAGCAACACAATATGAATCTGCCATTACTTGTACGTTTGAAGCAGTCTTTTGAGAATGAATTAACTCAACATCTCCTAACAGCTGCAAACTATCATAGAAACATAGCAATACAGATTTCCCGTTACTTAATGTATTAAACGCTTTCGCTTTTCCTTCAACGAAGAAAAATAAATACTCTATTTCTTCATTTTCTCTACAAATAAACTCATTCTTTTTAAAAAATATAAGTTCCATATATGGCTTCATATCATGACTAAAAAATGAATCAATATTATTTTTCTTCATATACTCTGCTAGTTTAATAGAATTACATACTTTCTTCATAGTCCCCCACCTTTACAACTCATCCCCATTGTAATTAAAATTTTCTTCTTCCACTATGACATATGTCATAACAATACACAATTTCAGCATGATACAGTCATTACAAATATGAAATATAAAGGGGATATTACATTGTATAACTTTCTTTCTGTCTTTATTGGTGTGCTCATCGCCGTTATGCTCCCATTGAATGGAATTTTATCCGAGTTAATTGGGAAGTATACAGCAAGCGTTGTCATTCACCTCGTCGGTTTAATTGCAGTTATCTTCATTTTAATCTTAAACAAACATAGAATTCATTTCGATAAAGGTATTCCGATTTTTTTATATAGCGCTGGAGCGATTGGAGTATTCACTGTTCTTTTTAATAATATAAGTTTCTCCGTCCTCGGTGCCTCTATTACGATCGCATTAAGTTTACTCGGTCAATCTATTGCTTCCATCGTTATTGATCATTTCGGCTTATTAGGAATGAAAGTTGCAAAGTTTGAAAAGAAAAAACTAGTTGGATTAGCATTCATCTCTTCTGGGATTATTATCATGACAATTTATTAATGGGGGCAAAAATATGTTATATATTACGATCGCTATTTTAGCTGGTGTTTCTATCGTCGTTGCTAGAATTATTAACGCGAATTTAGCAAAGGAAATTGGAAACTGGGAAGGCACGTTTTTCAATTATATTACTGGATTATTTTTCTCTATGTTATTTTTAATTTTCAGTTCAGATTCATTGTATATCCCTATTCATACGTTGCAATCTATTCCTATCGCCGTGTACTTAGGCGGATTAGTAGGCGTTATCGTTATTTCATTATCCAACTATATTACTCCTAAAATATCAGCCTTTTATTTAACATTACTCATCTTTATCGGACAATTATTTGCGGGGACTATTATTGATTTCTTCCTGACAAATGAACTCTCTATCGGTAAAGTTATCGGTGGCATTTTCGTATTAATTGGGCTCACTTACAATTTACTCATAGATCGCCCGATAAAAACTGTGAAGCATAACCAAGTTCAACTATAATACTTTACGCTTACCTATCATATATTAATAGAAAAGCTCTTCACACAAAGTAATAGAGAGGAGAAAATCCTATTAAAAAAATTATTTTATTGTTAGGTAGCGTATTAATTATTTCTGGAATTGTATGGTTTGTAAACTCGGGAAAATCTATTCAAGATCTGTATACTGCAAATAAGCCGAAAAAGAAAGCTACTATTATTTCAAGCTCCCGAGATCCAAATGAGCCTCCTGTTTTTTTAGGAAAACAGGAAATAAAAGATATACATGTCGAATCAATTAAAACAAAAAAGGATATCTTTCTCACAAAAACAGATGAGTTAAAAACGTTTATTAACAGTATGAATACCGCAAAAAAAGGCAAATTAACATTGGATGAGGAAGGATCAGATTTAATAGATTGTGATATGTGGATTACTTTCGAAGATGGAACTTATAAAAAATATTTCATATGGGTAGTTGATCATCACAACAGCGAAGTGATGATTGCTCAGCAAGATACTCCTGATGATGTAAACCTTACGTACTATCAGTTAAACGAAGATAGTTCAAAAAAAGTTTATAATTTATTTAAAAAAATTATTTAAACGAAAAAGTCATGAGCACGCGAGCTCATGACTTTTTGCACTATATATACTCCGGGAACACTTTACATCCCTTTTCCTGCTCTATATCATGACCAAAGAAAATAATTGGTTTCTCTTTCGCCACAACTTCTTTTAAACGTTTAATTGAAGATAAAGCTAATTCTGAATCAAATCCTGCAAACGGCACTTCATCTTCAAAATTCTCTTTCGTATAAGATGCATCAATCGTTAATAATATCGGACCGGATTTTTCTGTCTCAATTAACAGTGACTGATGCCCTGGCGAATGTCCTGGTGTATACAATAACCGAACACCAGGTACCACTTCATAATCCCCTTCAATAATTTTGTAGTTCAAATGCGGCAATATACACTCTTTCAAATATTCTTCTCTATATTGCGCCGCCTCATATTCAGCACGCTGTATAATGATTGGCGTATTCGAAAAAGCACCATTTCCTCCCGCATGATCAAAATGCAAATGTGAACTAATAATATATAGGAGATCATCTGGCTCATACCCTGCACGCTTTAAAATAGTTATGATTCTATCTTCTTCAGTCATTTTCGGTAAAATCTGTCCTTCAACAAATGTACCGTTAAAAAGACCTTCATTATTAACCGCAATTTCTGGCATACCTGTATCTACTAAAATAGGCCCTTCTTCCGTCTCCAAAAGATAACACCATACAGGTAAATTCAATAAATTTCCCGGTGTGAGCGTACTATTAACAGAAGAATGGTCTAACATACAACGACCTGCTGGGATGAAATAAAGCTTTTTTACTGTCATTATGTATCCACCTTTACATTTAATTTAAGATAAAGTAACACAATAAAAAATTCTGCTTTTTAGAAATAAACTCCTTCCACACTTTCATACCAGCATAAATAAAAAAGAGTGTACTTTTTTTACATAATGGCATTTCACCATCTATAATAAAAGAGTAAATGACTCTTACTTTAATGGAGGGAATAGAAATGAAAGCAATTGGTTTACATGAATACTTACCTATTGAAGAAGAAAACAGTTTAATTAATATTGAAGTTGAAAGACCTGTTGCTACAGGAAGAGATATACTCGTTAAAATTAACGCAATTTCCGTTAATCCAGTTGATACAAAAGTTCGCTCTCCGAAAGATAAAAAAGAAGATATAGCAAAAATACTCGGCTGGGATGCGAGTGGTATTGTCGTACAAACGGGCGAAGGTTGTACGTTATTTAAAGAAGGCGACGAAGTGTTTTACGCTGGAAGCATTACGAGACAAGGTACATATAGTGAATATCATTTAGTTGATGAAAGAATCGTTGGTAAGAAACCAAAAACGTTAAATGATTCTGAATCTGCCGCAATTCCTTTAACAGCGATTACAGCTTGGGAAGGTTTATTTGAACGTTTAGGCATTGATCATACTAAAAAAGATACGAACTCATTTAAAAACATTTTAATTATCGGCGGAGCTGGTGGTGTCGGTTCAATTGCAATTCAACTGGCGAAATGGGCTGGACTAAATGTAATTGCAACTGCTTCCCGCGGCGAAACGATAGACTGGGTTAAAAAGCTTGGAGCTGACCATACAATTGACCATCATGCCCCTTTAAAAAAGCAATTACAAAGCCTTGGATTCAGCGATGTAGATTATATTTTCTGCTTAAACAATACAGATCAACATTGGCAAGCAATATGTGACCTTATTAAACCACAAGGCAAAATTTGCTCTATCGTAGAAAATGAACACCCTCTTGAAATGGGTATTTTAAAAAGTAAAAGTGCTACACTCGTTTGGGAGTTTATGTTTACAAAAGCAATGTATGAAACTGGCGATATGATTACGCAGCACGAACTATTAAATAAAGTAAGCGAACTACTAGATGAAGGCATTTTAAAGACTACCTTAAATGAAACATTAACACCGATTAACGCTGAAAACTTAAAGAAGGCACATGCACTACTTGAAAGTGGACGTACCATCGGGAAAATCGTATTAGAGAAATTTTAATCATGATAGTGACAGATAGTATGTGAAATTATATTAACGATTTTTCGAACATATCTATCATAACGTACAATATATCAACGATTTTTCAAATATATCTATCATAACGTACAATATATCAACGATTTTTCAAATATATCTATCACAAATCAAATTATATCAACAATAAGAAAAGGCTGTTCCAGATGAACAGCCTTTTCTTTATTTACTTGAAATCTCTTTATTGTTTTGAACGTCTAACGGAGCTCGCTTCCCTATTCCAAAAGCATAGAAACTAATTGTAACGATAGCTAAGAAAATAATACCTACAACTAGTGAAATACGAGTATCATCGTTAAACCACATTCCGATTAATACCATAATTAAAAAGGCAATCGTTAAATAGTTTGTTACAGGAGCAAATGGCATTTTGAACGGATGATCTTTCATCTCTGCTCCCTTTTCTTTTCTAAAACGAATTTGACTAATTAAAATGACGAACCATGGTACCATACCAGGAAGTACGCTCGCACTATATACATATACGAATAAGTTTTTCGGTGCAATATAGCTTAATACAACACCAACCGCTAAACCGATAATTACGCCAACTGTACCAAATAAAGGTACACCATTTCCAGAAAGTTTTGTGAAATATTTTGGTGCTTGTCCATTTATCCCTAACGTATAAAGCATACGTCCAGCACTATAAATACCACTATTACAACCAGACATTGCCGCTGTAATTACAACGAAGTTAATAAGTCCAGCTGCTGCCGTAATACCAACTTTCGCAAAAGTCGCTACGAACGGGCTACCAATTGTACTTAATTGATCCCACGGATACACAGTTACAATAACGAAAATAGCACCAATATAGAATATTAAAATACGCCAAATTGTACTTTGAATTGCTCTTGTAAGTGTCTTCTTCGGATTTTTCGCTTCACCAGCAGTAATCCCGATTAATTCCACACCTTGATATGCTCCAACTACAAGTGATAATGCAAAGAAGAATCCTGAAAAACCACCTGTAAAGAAACCGCCATTTGACCAAAGATTAGATATACCAATCGCTTCTCCACCGTTACCAATTCCGAAGAAAATAAGACCAAATCCCGCAATAATCATTAATAGAATCGTAACAATTTTAATCATCGCGAACCAAAATTCAAATTCACCAAATGACTTAACAGAAATTAAGTTAGCTGCACCAAGAATGACCATGGCAATTATACCTGGTATCCAAGCTGGTAAATCCGGGAACCAATATTGCATATACGCTCCAACCGCGATAATTTCTGACATCCCAACGATAACCCACTGGAACCAGTTACTCCACGCTGTCATATAACCAGCTAGCGGATGAATATACTTATGACCGAATGTCGCAAATGAGCCTGTACTTGGCTCCATATACAACATTTCTCCCATGGCACGCATAATGAAGAAGATAAAAATACCTGCAATTGCATAAGCAAGCATTACTGACGGACCTGTCCATTTAATTGTGCTGGCTGACCCCATAAATAAACCAACACCAATTGTTCCGCCTAAAGCAATCATTTGAATATGACGTGCTTCTAAACCTCTTTTCAATTCTTTGTTTGCCACTTCACTTCCCCCTCTTAGATGATTCATAGCCGCATTTTAAAACAAGATGCTTTCCCCTAATTCCTTTCGGCCCTGAAAATGATGAAGCAAACGTCATTTTACACTAGCTTTAAAGCTATCCTAAAATCGTTTTGTGCTCCTAATAAAATTCTCAAAACCTTCATCTTCCAATATTCTATAAATCTTAAAATTACTTACCTTATATTAATTCATTAATCTGAAAAATTCAATTATTTTTTCAATAAATTATTATACATAAGCCTGCTTAATTTTTAACTAAATTAACAATAAAATACATCTATTCAATATGATTCCGGTATGAATATTATTACAATATAAATAACCAAGGATGGCATTTCTTCCTCGGTTTCACATCTCATGTACTTCAATCTTCATAGTTGATAACGTGATTTCCCAAACGTTAGATTCATATACCAATCAGAAATTTAATATATTAATAAATTACTAACTTCTTTAGTCCAGTCCAATTTTGAGGCATAAAATATAAAAGAGTCTCATTTTTAATGAGACCCTTTTACCATTTCATATTTAAATCGATTTCGAAGTTTGCTTACCAAAGATAAACACCCTAGTAAACACTACCATTATAACTACAATAACCAGAAAATAAAGTGGCATCACCATTAACGATCCTGTATGCAGTTGACTCATTCCCCAAATTGTCATCGTTACAATTACATAGTACCCTAAGCTAAACAATGCACCTGCTGTACCAATGACATCTTGAAAATCTACTAACGCTAAACTTAAACAATTAGGTAATGCTACTCCAATTCCTAATAGCAATATAAACATCGCTACTAAAAATCCAATCATATATATTATGTTTGGATTTGATCCAACAAACGTAATAACAGATAAAAGGATAGCTCCTCCTGTCATTACGAGACAACCGATATATATAATTTTCTCTGGTTTATAAGTAGCAAGTAAACGTTTCGAAACTTTCGCTCCAACAATAGAAGCAGACGCTACAACAATTCCTAGAAATCCATACATACTAGGCGATAATTGAAAGTATTCAATAAAGATAAACGGCGCTTCTGCATAATAGCTAAATAAAACACCATTTGCTCCTCCAATTAATAGCCCATATGTTACTACTTTCGGATTTGTAATTAGCCTCTTCAAGACTGAAAATACATTTATTTTATTCGTTACTGAGCCCGTTTTTGTTTCAGGAAGAGAAACAAACGTATACAGAAAAATACCGATACTCATAACTACTAAACTTAAAAATACTATTTTAAATCCAAACATTTGATCAAGAAAGCCACCAATTAACGGTCCTATCGCTGGTGTAAAAGCAATGACTGCCGAGATTTGAGCAAACATAACATGCCTCTTATGCCCTTCTACACTTTCACGAAGAATCGTTTGCGTCACAACTGATCCTGCACTTGCTCCAAACGCTTGAATAAAACGACTTACCAATAAAAATTCAATGGAATTTGCAATATAGCATAAGAAACTCCCAGCGCCATATATTACAATTCCAAATAACATTGCTGGGCGACGGCCAATTATATCTGATAGCCATCCAATAAAAAATACACCTAAAGCAAATCCAGCAAAATACACACTAAGCGTTAACTGCACCTCATTATTACTTACATGTAACGCCTTTGAAATATCAGGTAAAGACGGTGTGTAAATCGTTTCACTAATTTGCGGAAATGCGACAAGAACAATCATTAACAAAAGTGATGGTACTGAGACTTTTTTCATTTTTCATACCCTCCTATAACTTTGAAAATCCCAGAAATAAAAAGACTTTCCTTAGCTACGGAACAGGAGGGGCCATTATAGAAATCCGGTCATAAAACAACAAAGAAAACACCTCAATTACGTATGTTAATACTTATAGGAGGGTAATATTAACATCGATTTTTAAATATACTTTTTCAATTATATTACATATTACTTTTATTTTTCTAGTATTAACTATATTAGTGAACAACTAATACACGCCATAGAAGATAACTACTTGATATAACCACCTTATTATGGAATAATTAGAAATAGTTTGAATCTATAAACCTAATTATAAAATGATATACTCATATATTCCTAATGTCATAAAGCTGAACAAGTAGGAGGACTTTCGTAATGATTGAAATTTTAAGGACAGTAGTAAACTTTCTAATTTCTCTATTCTCAGGAGAATTACCATTTGTATATTATGTATGGATTATTACCCTATTCCTAATTCAAATAACCCAATCTACTCTAAACTATAAACTCTTTAACAAGAAAGACAATTTCAGCACTTATATATTGGAAGGATTACTTGCTTTTATTATTTTATTGTTTGGAGGAATATTAGTATCTAAGTTACTTGCTTACATAATAGAAGACCCTACTATTAGTATGACGAATTTAACACATTATTTTGTTTCTCTTATCATATTAACTATATTTGTCGTAATAACCTGTGTTAAAGACTTTATAGAGACATCTATAAAGAATAAAAATATATCTCTTTTTAGCTTTTTAGTAATTTCCTTAATAACAAGTATACTTTCATTCAAGTTTTTATCACCTTTCATTGAAGGTTCTTTTTCTCTTTCTAAATCTTTTATAACTACTTTAATCATTCTAGTAACTGTATCCATTCCTCTATTAATTTCTTTAGAGGAAAAATATGCAGATGAAAAGGAAAAGGAAACGGAAAATTTATAGCTTCTCATTTATATAAAAGAAAGAGGGAGCTCCCCTCTTTCTTTTATATTGTTCTATTTCACAAGACTAAATCATTCCTTTTAATATCAATCCTAAAACTGACATTATTATCGTACTAATAATAATTCGCAAAATCCAAGTTGTGTTTGTACTTATTTTTTCTAATTGCTTATTGATTGTTGCTATGTCTTTCTCATTAATAGTGGTACGCGTTTCTAAATTTCGAATGTCTCGCATAATTTCTTTTTGCTCCGCCTTGAGACTGTCAATTTTAGCGTAAACATCTTCCATATATTCACACCCTCTGTTCATCTTAATAGAAAAATCTATATATATTATGAGACAACCCTCTTACCTGTGAATACATTCCGTATATCCGCGTACCAAATTATTTGTACATTTTAATTGAATTACTCACATGTTTCCATTCTTCTATTTATAAATTAGCGTTAAGATACGTTCAAATTAGAAAAAGTATCCCTTGTTTATTTAACAACAAACAATGTGCAATCCAACATTCGGGAGCACCTACGATAATTTCTATTATTTTCATATTTACAACTCAATATAATCAGTATGATTTTCTGAAGAATCCACTTTTTGAACTGCTTAAAGTATACTAATATGAATACGAAATAGCTGTATTGATAAACTCTCTAGAACAATAAATATACTGGCTGAAACGGATCTAAATCCGATATTTTTCCCAGTAACATTAATGGTTATTTCTGACAAATGCATTTGTATATCATTGTTTTCAAAAATTTCATCCTCAACCTTTACAATATCTGCTTCACAATCTACTTCTTTAAAAGTTTTCAATAATTTTGTTTCCAATAAACTACAATCAAAGTTCTCATCTTTTATTACGGCAAATTTAACCTTCATATCCATTTCCCCATTTTTAAAAAACTAAAATCATTAAATCAATATAAATATATATTATTCTATTAAATAATTCAAAATATACGCTTCTCACATACATTATTAAAAATCAATTCTAAAGAATTAAATGCAAAAAGTAATTTAGTATTAGGCGTTCCACTAATCTTTGGTATAATTCGTCTTTTAATTATTTTGCTCATTGCGCTTTTTTATTTCCCTCCCTATTTCAACTGAACTTTGTGTAATAATGCATATTTCAAATACATTATTTCCTTGCACTCATACTTTTATCATTGAGTTTTTATTCACAAATTCGTAACACATATATATGAGTTATCATGCTAAAATTAGTTTATTCACAAGAAGAAGTTATTCTTAATAAATCAATAATTTTTAATACCCTGTTTAAAGCCTTGCCCCCCTGCAAGGCTTTTTCCTATTTAACTAGCATAGTATTTTTCGTTATGCATCTCTCCCCTTTGTTCCTTACCCTACAAATAATACTGAATGTTTATTTTAATTTTTCAGCATCGGCACTCGCTCTTTTCGAGAGCTCTTTACCAAATATTCAATCTAATGATAAAATTGACCAAATTAATATTTTCATCCATCACTGTATCAAAAAGTACAATAAAGTAAAACTTTAATCAGTGGGGGTTTTGTTCATCCCTCACTGATTATTAGCCCTCACCAATCGGGCTTTTACAATTAAGTAAACGCGAGCTTTTTCTTCTATCTACTTACTATTTAAGGTTAATAGTGATATAATCAGATTTTAAAATTCGACTTAAATTCATTGATGAATGGAGAGGTTTATATGAAATTGAAAGACAAAGTAGCAATCATAACTGGTGGAGCAAGTGGAATTGGCGAATCTACTGTTCGTCTTTTTATCGAAGAAGGTGCAAAAGTAGTTATTGCTGACTTTTCTGAACGTGGAAAAGAACTATCAGATGAATTGAATGCACATGGATATAATACGTTATTTATTAAAACTGATGTAACAAAAGAGGCAGATATTAAACAGCTAATTCATGAGACAGTAAGTACATACGGTAAATTAGATATTATGTATGCCAATGCCGGCGTTGCTGATGATGCACCGGCAAATGAATTATCCTATGAAAAATGGAAAAGAACTATTGATATTAATTTGTCTGGGGTATTCCTTTCTAATAAATATTCGATTGAACAATTCCTTAAACAAGGTACAGGTGGTGTCATCGTTAACGCTGGTTCGATTCATAGTTTTGTTTCATTACCTACCCCAACAGCATACTCCTCTGCAAAAGGTGGTGTGAAACTATTAACTCAAAATTTATGTACTGCCTACGCTAAATACGGAATACGTATTAATGCGGTGTGCCCCGGTTATATTGACACCCCTTTACTTGGTAGTGTTAATCCTGAACAGAAAGAATATTTAGCTTCACTTCATCCACAAGGCAGACTTGGAACACCAGAAGAAGTCGCTAAAGCTGTCTTATTTTTAGCAAGTGATGATGCTAGTTTTGTTAACGGTACAACACTTCTTGTTGATGGAGGCTATACTGCATGTTAATTTAAAAATTTTGAAGCCCCCTAAGAAATATATAGTCTTCAATAAAAAAAGCGCCATCACAAGTGACGGCGCTTTTCTATATAAGAGCAACTAGAAGGTATCCTTCTAGCCTACTCCCATTTATAAGTCCAAAACTGTTCAAGTTGCAGCCATTTTAATGTTGCTGCATCTTTGTTTTTTATTTTTGCATGCGTGTCTTCAAGCATTGCTTCTGTTTGTGAACGGTGCGCACCTAATGCAGTTAATTTATGATCAAATACTTCACTAATGTTATTTACAACATCCGGTTCTCCTAATACTGCTTCACGATTTTTCGTAATCGCAACAGCATGAATAACTGGGCGCTCTTCTTTTGGCATACGTGATACAGCGCGAACGACAGCGCGGCCAAATGCATTATGATCTGGATGTACACCGTGCTCTGGATAAAATGTAATAATTCGAGATGGATTTACTTCTTGAATGATTGCTTCAATTTTGTCAGCAACGAAATCAACATCTTCAAATTCTAACGTTTTATCATGGAAGCCAAGCATTCTTAAATCTTTAATACCCATTGCTTCACAAGCATCTTTCAATTCTTTCTTACGGATATGTGGAATCGTTTCACGGTTAGCGAATACGTTCTTACCCATGTTACGTCCCATTTGTCCTAGAGTACCACATGCATATGTTACAGGTACTCCTTGATCTGTTAATAAGCGAATTGTTCCTCCCGCAGCATATGCTTCATCATCTGGATGCGGAAATACAACAAGTACATGTCTCTCCATAAGTTTCCCTCCTTCTTACTTAAATGGTGTTAAGCTTAACTCAAGTGCAACTGCTAGACGACCTAAATTATCATGTCCAGCTAATAATAAACGCTCTTGATCGTCTACTTCCCAGTGCGTAATACCTTCAGCATATACCCAACCGTGATCCATTTTCAGACCAACTCGGTATGGATTTGTTCCAGTTATCTTCCCGCGTTCAAAACGGATAATCGCATTTCGAATGAAAGCACCAACTGTCATCATCTTTTCATTTATGTGTGATGCATACGCTCCGTTTGTCGTTTCTAAATGAATATATACATCTTTATTTACAAAACGTTCAATTTCATTTTGAATAAGAGAACTATCTTTTACTATTTCCATCGGAATTCACCTCTTTAAACCATTTTACGCAAAAATAATGTAAATTGCTATCTCTATATTAGAGGACAACGCTCACTTTTCCTAATAATTTGCACTGTGTTTTTTATATTTTTTATATGATATGTAAAAAATACATTTTTTCCTTCACTTTGTTAAATAGTTTTCTTTCTTTTTTGAATTTGCTACAATATATTTTATCCCGTATTATTGCAGCGAGATACATTTCGACAATTGAATACATAATTTAAAGAAGGTGACATGATTGGAACAGTCAGCACATGAAGTAGCAAATTGGCAATATTATTTTGCAATTGCCGTATTTTTAATCACGTACGGATTTATTATTTCTGAGAAATTGAATCGTGCTGTAATCGCACTATTCGGTGCTGCTATTATGATTATTTTTGGAGTTGTAGATTTACATACTGCTTTCACATCACATATTCAATGGGAAACGATTACCCTTTTAATTGGGATGATGATTCTCGTACATATTACGAGTCAATCAGGCGTCTTTGAATTTGTGGCCATTAAAGCGGCAAAAGCAGCTGGCGGAAAACCGATTCGCATTTTATTATTACTATCCCTATTAACTGCTGTCGGATCAGCATTTTTGGACAATGTAACGACTGTTTTATTAATCGTTCCTGTTACATTATCCATTACACGTATTTTAAAAGTAAATCCTGTGCCTTATTTGATTTCAGAAGTGCTGTTTTCAAATATAGGCGGAACAGCAACATTAATCGGTGATCCACCTAATATTATGATTGGATCAGCAAACAAGCATTTAGACTTTAACGCCTTTTTACTTAACTTAGCTCCAATCGTAATTATTATTTCTATCGTGACACTTGGCATTATTTACTTCATGTATCGTAACAAACTAAAAACAACACCTGAACAAATCGAAAAACTAATGGCATTAAACGAAAAAGATTACATTAAAGATCAAAGCCTCCTTTTAAAATCTATTTCGATTTTAGGACTAACAATTTTAGGCTTCGTACTTCATTCGATTATTCATGTAGACGCTGCTGTTATCGCGATGACAGGCGCTACACTTCTTATGTTAATCGGCGTGAAAGAACATGATATTGAAGATGTATTTGCCCACGTTGAATGGGTTACCATTTTCTTCTTCGCCGGATTATTTGTTCTCGTTGGCGGGTTAATTGATATCGGACTTATCTCTTCACTTGCAAGAGAAGTAATCGATGTAACAAACGGTGACATCGGATTCGCAGCTATACTTATTTTATGGGTATCTGGCATCGCATCTGCGACAATCGACAACATCCCATTTGTCGCAACGATGATTCCTCTTATTCAAGACTTAGCTACAGGACTCGGACTATCTGTCGATTCTCCGCAAATCGAAGTACTATGGTGGGCGTTATCTCTTGGAGCTTGCTTAGGAGGAAATGGAACACTAATCGGAGCATCTGCAAACGTAGTCGCTGCTGGTATTGCAAAACGTGAAGGACATGGCTTCTCTTATATGGACTTCTTAAAAATTGGTTTACCATTAACTATTGTTGCACTCTTGTTATCACATGCTTATATATATTTACGTTATTTAATGTAAAAGTTGTATTGCATGAAATTATATCGTCAAATACAAAAGGTTTGCAGCATCCGTGCTGCAAACCTTTTTTCATCACCAAAATATACCGATAATTGCTAAACCACCTAAAATCATACCACCAATTTGTCCGACAATTGTTGGTGATAATTGAACACCTTTTCTCACTTCAACAACTGGTCTTTCGTGCCTTAGTTGCTGCACTTCACTTTGAAGTTGGTGCACACTTCCGTGTAACTCTTTAATAAGTTCTTTTAATTCGGCGACCTCTTCATTTACTGGTTTTGCCTTTTCTAAATTCATTTTGCATGACTCCTTATAAATTCAATCAACACACTGTAAATTTTCGCCAATTACCATTATATCTCCTGCATACTACATATATAATTTCGAATGTACTTTCTAACCTTGCAGCTCTATCCATTCATCCCGCAATATCCCCATAATCAGACGGTCAAAACACTTCCCATCTCTTTGAACCGCTTCTCTCATACAGCCTTCCATTTGAAAACCCATCTTTTTATACAATGCAATGGCAGGTTTATTATACGAAATAACATCGAGACCGATGCGGTGTAAATTCAATTCATAGAAAGCATACTTTAGAATAAGATGTATTGCTTCTTTCCCATATCCTTTTCCTCTATCATTCGCATCTCCTATACCAATGGCTAATAAACCTGTTCTGTTATTCCACTCTATACCATGAATCGCCACAAAACCAATTAAGCGATCTTCTTGAACTGTCCTTACCATGAAAGAAACACTATTCGATCTCCGTCCTTTTAATAACTCATCACTTGCTATTTCATTTAAAGATTGCGGGAATGCTACATCTGTATCTACATTTCTTAAATACTCACTATCCTCTTGCCACATAGCCATCAATTCAACATCTTTTTCTCTCATAACTGATAATTTAATCGTTTTATTTCGAAAAAGATTCATTGTCATTTCAAAATCCCCCTTTATTACATAATGGGGATAATTGTTTCAGCCCATTTATCCCCTAGTTCCATAAACTGCTTTATAAACGGGATACTTACAATAAGCGCTGACATTGGTACATCTCCTCTACATTGAATTAACTTCATTTTACATTTTTTGTTTTTTCAAACAAACTAATTATAGTTTTCTATCATTTAGAACTATAGTATACTTAATTATTCTTCAGATTATTCAATTAAAACGAAAAATTATAGAAGGTGAAAACATGTTTTATATAAAACAGCTACTCAATTTCACTTATGAACAAGCATTATCCTGTTTGTTCCCGGTTGTTATTTTCTTAACACTAGCCCTTTCAAAAATTGTTTCAATCCCAGGGTTATACCGCTATGATTTCATACTCATCGTATGCCTTCTTATGCAGTGGATTATGTACAAGACGGGTCTTGAAACAAAAGACGAACTAAAAGTAATTACCATCTTCCACCTCATCGGCCTTTTACTAGAAATATATAAAGTACATTTCGGTTCATGGAGTTATCCCGAAGAGGCATATTCGAAGGTTTTTGGAGTTCCGCTATACAGCGGTTTTATGTATGCGAGTGTCGCGAGTTACATATGTCAAGCGTGGAGAAGGTTGCATTTAAAAATGCATCATTGGCCGAAAGCTATTTTTGCCGTGCCGTTAGGAGCTATGATTTACTTCAATTTTTTCACACACCACTTTACATACGATTTTAGATGGATATTAACTTTACTACTATTCATTGTTTTCTCTCGCACATTTGTACAATTTTCATTACAAGGCGTTACATATAAAATGCCACTCGTTCTCTCCTTTTTCCTTATCGGATTTTTCATTTGGATTGCAGAGAACATCGCAACATTTTTCGGAGCATGGCAATATCCAAATCAACGGGAAGCGTGGAATCTCGTTCACTTAAGCAAAATTAGTTCATGGTTTTTACTCGTTGTTATTAGCATTATGATTGTTACACAACTCAAACATTTGAAAGAGTCGAAAAAATAATGCTGATTATGTAAAAATAGTTAGCCCATCACTCATTAGAAAGTGATGGGCTTTTTTACCTTCCTTATTAAAGTAGTTACATATTATGAGCTACTACTAGCAGAAGATGTTGCTGCAGATGAAGCGGCAATCGTTGCCATCATAGCTGCTTGTTGTGCTTGTATGAGGACTTCTATCATAGTTTGTAAACCTGTGTTGGTAGCTTTACTTTCCTCACCTTTCTGACTTACGAACAGTTGAATAGCAATAAGAATATTCGCATCTGCATGCCAACGGAATAATTTCTCCCCCTGCAGTTTTTCAATCAACGCTTTAATAGCATAAATCTCTTTTTCTCCATCTTCAAGTAACGCTAGTAGCCCGATTGCTGGATAATGCATCTGTTTCACTTTTACCTTTTCTTGTTTTAACAAATTCCATATGTTTGTACATGTTGCAACTAACATTTCTTCACGGACATCCTTCTTTAGTGAAAGAATATGACTTAAAAACTGAAGATCATTCCCTTTACGCAAACCAGCTTTCGCTAGTTTCTGATACAGACGTTCTACACGATCCATAAGTGTTTCTACATTCTCTGATTGTCCTGCTAATAAAACCGCGAGCGGATAATCATTTGTACTTGTAAGAAAGAGGTGATCCTTTTTCATGCGTTTATATACTTGCATCGAACGCTGAATGTGCGCGCCATGCTGTTCATTTTCTTCTGTTAAAAGCACAGCTGCTGCGAGATAAGTAAATATACTCCGGCTAAAGCCACTAGTGACCAATTGTTCATATAAATCTAAAAACGTCCGAAAAGCTTTCTTGTAATCTGTAAAGTGAATATCTAATGTTGCGGCCACTACAAAACGATGATAAGACTTTAAGTATGAAAACATCCCTACCTGATTCTTAATATAACTACTAATTTCTAAAAAACGTTCGAGATTAAACAATTTATCACTACCTGCATACATAGCAGCAATCATCATTCCTGTTCGAGAATCACTCGTTTTCCATTTTAGTTCTCCCTTTAACTGTACATATGTATGTTTATATTGCTCTAACTTTTGCTCTAATGTAATCATAGTATTCACCCCTATTTCTAGTTCTTCTCTATCATTATACTTATATTCCATATTTAGGAATACTACAATTAATAATCACAACCTAAAAAATTATAAAATTCTCTAATCCTTCTTCATCAGCACCACGATGATAATCCCTAATCCTTCAAGAAGTTATACAAAAAAGGTAGATAATAATTTATCTACCTTTTTTGTATATATTATTTAACATTACAACTGTATTGCTTGTTATATGCAATTAAGACTAAAGAGCTTTAATAATACGATCCATCGCTTTCATTTGCCCAATATGATCAGCTTCATGATAAAGCATCATACCGTAAAGCTCCCCTACTGTTTCCAATCCTAGGAATGGCTCTGGCAGTTTATTTTCAAATGCTTCTGCTGGAATTTCGTTAATACGTTTTGCTTGTTCTTTTAATTGAGCCGTTAATACTTCTAACGATGGTCCTTCTGTTTTCCATTTAGATGGTCGTGATCCATACCCAAACATACCTGGATATTCAGTTGGTAATTGTTTGAATTCTTTTCCAAACATGAAAACCTCTGCTGCCGTTAACACATGACCGATATGCCAACGAATTGTATTGTTAAAACCCTCTGGCTGCGTATCCGCAGTTTTATCATCTAACGTTTCCATAAATTTAAGTAACGCCCCGCGCGTTATTTCAAATTGTTTTAAACCCACTAGTCTATTCATTTTATCGTTCCCCTTCTTGATGTACAATTTATTATGAACTAAGAATGTTCAACTTATTAACGTTTCACCTTGTTTAATCTATCAGAAACGATTAAGAAAAACATCTAATATGCTTAGTAAAAATAATTAAAAGGTTCACCCCTAATAAATATAGAATTACTTACTACACAGTTAGTTTAGTAAATAATAGAGGAGTGTCAATTACATGTTACATGTTTTAAAACAACAATATGATCTTATTAGCTCTACAAGAGAAACTCTATTTTCGTTTTTGGAAGAAATCCCACTAGAAAAATTACATAGCACTGTTCCTAATTTCGGGAGCGGTAGCATTATAAAGACGCATATTCATGTAGCCGATTGCTACCGATACTGGCTTGGATCATTCGCATTCAAGCAAAAAAGAGCAGATTTTTCATTTGCTAGCGATTACGAAATTGAGCATGCAGATGTGGAAAAAGTCCGTGCTAGATTTAAGTTAGTAGATGAGACTGTACAACGTTTTTTAGATGAATACAATGACCGTTGGCTCGAAAATATAGCAAATGAAGTAAAGTGGCAAAAAGAACCTTGGAGCACAACTCCGCTATGGCTTTTAACTCATACGGAGACTCATGAGTTTCATCATAAAGGACAAATTGTATCGATGGCTAGGTACCTTGGATATACTCCTCCTGATACTGACCTTAGTTAATTCAATGGTTTATGATTACCGAAAAAATTAGAATGAATACAAATCGAGCATGTTTTGAAATCCAATCTAAACATGCTCTTAAAATACTCTACCTTACAATCTCCATATCCTCATCAATACCAAATAGTCTCCGCATAATTATAAGCATCGCTATTCGGAATGGCATGTTTCCCCTGTGCTTGCGCTTTTCTTGGATCCAAGTCATATACCATTGGCGTATAGCATGATGTTTGTCCTTTATTTACAACACCATTTCCTCCAGCACTTCCGCAAGTATATGCCTTTCCATCTGTTTTTCTAACAACCCTTGCATCAGCTTCGTTATTATAAACTGCTGGACGAGTTACAGTAACTTTCGCCCAAGCCGTCTTACACGTCGTGCTAAATTTTAATTCTACATAAGAATTTGAATCTATCCATTTCTTCTCTTTCGTTACTGCGGATTGATCACAACTATTATAATAAGGACTTTTCCCATCATATGAATGATCTTCTGCATATGCTTTATCGCTATTAATCGTGCTAAACATACTAGTTACAACGAGTAAAGATAGCAATAAACATGCACTCGTCTTTTTTAAAAGTTTCATATAATTTCACTCCTTTATTAGTAACGTGCTGTTTTCCCGTAACCGTTATTAAACGTAACTGCTTCAGCATCTGCTGTGTATCCGAAATCAGCAGTTAAATCAAATACCATTCCTGTATAAGTGCTCGTTTGACCTGTTTTTATTGTGCCGTTCCCCTGATTAGAAGTAACTGATTTTTGGAATACATCATTTTTGTATTTATTTACAACAGCGTACGCGTACACTCCTCCCGAAACAGCTGGTGCTGGTTGATCTAACACAAACTTAGCCCATGCTGCATGACATTTATTACTGTAACGTAAATACACTGTCCCCACTTTTTTACTACCTTCATAAACTACTGTAGACTTTGCATTAAATCCATCTGCATCACATGTTGTACTTCCCCCGTATACTTTCGTTGTTGCTGGATTTTTCCCGTCATAATAACTACTTAAATCAGTAGCTGCAAATGTACTTCCTTGAAAACTAAATAATACACCTATACTTGCCGCACTTAACACACATACTTTCATTAACTTTTTAAACATTTTAAATTCCCCCTCACAATAAGTACGTATACTAAAGACAAGCTATACTGCTATGTAAGCCCTCCTTTCACTCTTCCTAGAGGCATCTTACAGAAACGAATAAACGTTGTAAATTCCCTGATGATTATTGGAATATACGAAGAATTTTACTTATCCTTGTAAGAAAAAAGTTGAGAAATACACATTTTATAGCATTCTATATTTAAAACATAAAAGAACCGATACTTGTTATATTCAAGCATCGGTTCTTTATACAAAATTGCCATTTTTTCTTTTATATAAAATAAATATTTCTCCACTTAATCCGTTGTAAAAAACTCCCTTGTTACATCAATAAATTGCTGCAGTGGTGCTGTCATCCATTTATCTTTATGCCAAGCAATTTGTGTATAAATCGATGAAATTGCATTTTCTAAATGTAACTCTTTTATTGTCCCTTCTCTTATATCTTTTTCTACTACTATCGCTGGTAGAACAGCTATACCTAAATCTGCAATAACACATTGTTTAATTGCCTCGACACTAACGAACTCAATTTTATTTGCTGGATACACATCTTCTGTACGAAATAGTTCTTCAAATAAAGTCCGATACGAGCAGCCTAATTCTGTTAGTAGAAGTGTTTCACTCTCTAAATCTTTTATAGAAACTGAAGGTTGTTCAAGTAAACGATGCGTAGGAGCAGCTACTACTTTTAATTCTTCTTTCATAAGTGGTTCCACATGTAAAACATCTTCTGTTTTACATTCGTCCAAAATAAATGCAAGATCTACTTTCCCCTCCATCAATTGTTCCTTTGCATCTTTATTGGAATGTGCTGGTTTAAATATAAGTTTTATTTGAGGAAATTGTGCTTTAAACCTCTTTAATATAGAAGGCAGTCTGTATGTACATTGACTTTCTTGTGCACCAATTATTAACGTACCTGCTATTTCCTCATCATCTTTCACGGCCGTCTTTGCTTCTTTACTAAGTGCGATTATCTTGTCCGCATATAGTTGAAACTTTCTTCCTGCTTCAGTTAAGAAAAGGCGTTTTCCTAATCTTTCAAATAACGGTGTACCAAGCTCAGCTTCTAACGTTTTAATTTGTGCCGTTACGCTTGATTGGGCAAAATTTAATTTCTTTGCAGTTTGTGTAAAATTCAAAGTGTCTGCTGCTACTTTAAATGTAATTAATTGTTTTATCTCCATTTATCATCCCTCTTTTCAATCGATATTTCCGATTGATTTCATCAAAATAATCCTCTTTGCCTATTGATATTTGTATTGTATGATAAAGAGCATCGACAAACAATACAAATGGAGGGATTCCATATGAAAGCACTTTGTTTCGAACAGTTTGGAAATCCAGATGTACTACAATATAAAGAAATACATGATCCAATCATAAATCCAAATGAAATTCTAGTCCGCACGAAAGCAATCGGATTAAACTTCGCTGATATTTATAGACGCCGCGGCGATTATCATCTTGCTGGCAATCCGCCTTATGTATTAGGTTATGAAGGAGCTGGAATTGTTGAAAAAGTAGGAGCTGACGTTACTACTATCAACCTAGGAGACCGTATTGCATTTGCGGACGTCCCATTTGCAAATGCAGAACTAGTTGCCGTTCCATCTGAAAAAGTAATCCCACTACCAGATTCTATTTCTTTTGAAACAGCTGCTTCTGTCTTATTACAAGGATTAACTGCACATTATTTAACGCAAGATAGCTATCAACTAAAACAAAGTGATATAGCTTTAGTACACGCTGCAGCTGGTGGCGTCGGTCAACTTCTTGTTCAAATGATTAAACTATATGGTGGAAAAGTAATTGGTTTAACGTCATCAAAAGAGAAAGCAAAGATAGCTACATTAGCTGGTGCCGATCACGTATTTTTATATAACGAAGAATGGCATACGAAAGTACTTGAAATGACTAATGGAACTGGAGTAAATGTTGTATATGAATCAGTAGGTTCTACATTAGAGGACAGTTTTAACGCTACTAAAATTGGCGGTACTGTCGTATTTTACGGAATGGCTGGTGGTAATCCTGCGCCAGTTGATCCACGTATGCTTATGGATACTTCAAAAACTTTAACTGGCGGAGACCTTTGGAACGTTCTTACCACTTATGAAGAACGTAAAAAACGATCTACTCAATTATTCGATTGGATCGCAACTGGCAAATTAAACATTGAGTGCCCTACTACATTCTCCTTACAAGATGGTGCTCTTGCACATAAATTATTAGAGAGCAGAAAAAGTACAGGGAAGATTTTATTAATTCCATAATCGTTCCAATAAGAAAAGGAAGCTAGATTTCTCTACCTTCCTTTTCTTATATCTCTTGGAGATTTAATTATATTTCCACACTTTCTTTCCCTTTTGCAACATAACTCATATCTCCAACCGACTCGACTGTATATGTTCCATCTTGGTATACAATCTTCGTCACACTAGCATTTTCCACCCCAAGTTTTGTTTTGCTACTGTCTAACATTTCTATTAAGGTAGTAATCAAAAGCCCATGAACGACAACTAAAACGTTACCGCCACCATTTCCAGCAGCTTCTTCACTAATTTTATCTATCTCAGCTTTTATACGAGTAGAAAATAATTCCCAATCTTCCGCCTGTTTTGTAGGATCTGCTACTCTAATAAGATTAATCACTTCTTGAATAGAAAACTTCATAAGTTCTTCTGGTGATGGAACGCCTGCAGCTTTTCCAACCACATCCCACATATTCTCAAGTTTTTCACCTTCAAAAATACCGAAATTTAATTCTCGCAAATCTTTTCTTTGCTCAAGTTTTAATTTTGATTGCTCACTATATTTTAATACTAAATTAGCAGTTTCAATCGCTCGGCCACTATCACTACTATACGCATTCATAAAATGAATATCTTTTAATCCTGTTCCTAAATTTGTGGCAACTTCAACACCTTTTTCTACTAATGGAGAATCAGCCCAACCTTGCGCGCGATGATTCGTATTTAATATTGTTTTACCGTGTCTTGTAACATATAACGTAACTGCATTCTCATTGCTATCTGTTTCTCGCTTATTCATTCTATTCTCTCCCTTTACGTTTCTATCTCAATTTTACCACCTCAATTATTCATTGAGCAAAATATACGTCAGTAGATCCGCTTAATAAAAAAAGCTATCTTTCTGTATATCCATACAAAAAAATAGCATCTTTTATGATTACATTTCTTAACCGTTACTCCTACTCAGCAAAAGCACTCGAATACTGAACAACTCCTTCTACACCTTGGAGAGCGTTCTCTCTTAGCTCCATCGCCATAAACACTTCTTCAGGCACTTCAAACGGTGCTTTTACATTCCACTCACTTGCTTTCTTAAAACCAAATTTCGGGTAGTACTCTGGATGTCCTAATACTACAACTGATCCGTATCCAAGTTCTTTCGCTTTTTCTAAAGCAGCCGTAATCAGTTTTCCGCCAATTCCTTTCTTCTGATGGCCCCTAGCAACTGAAACTGGCGCAAGTGCTAACGATTCTACAGAAGTTCCATCTTGTTCTATTGTAATTTTCGATAACATAATGTGACCAACTATATCTTCATCTACCGCAACAATTGATAACTCCGGAACAAACGCGTCACATTCTCTAATACGTTTTACAAGTTCATGTTCTGTTTTATCACTAAATTCTTCAAGTAAAAATGCTTCTTTTACGACTTCTTCTGTTTTTCTATAATCATTTTTTTGTTCTTGTCTAATCGTTACCATTTTAACTTATCCTCTATTCTTTCTTATTTCTTTTTGAATTTTACGCAGTGCTTTTTTCGATCCGCGCTCAATATCGTGTTGCATTTTTCTTTCTTTATAATCAACAAATAGTGTATTTAAATCGTATCCTTCTGGATATAACTCCTTCGCTGCTACTTCTAAAGTAATACGTTTTACATTTACTTCAACGAATTCACCGTTATAATATACAACAACGTTATAAAAATTATCTTTTTCCTTATAGATGATACCAAAATCATCATAATCCAATAAATTCACACGATCGCCGATTTTGTACTCATAATGAGATTCTCTTTTTTCTTGTACAAATTTCGGTTTTCTAATTTTACTTTCATTCACTTTTTCTAAAGCGTACTCTTTATTTCCCATGTACTCTTTCGCTCTTTTCAGTACATGTTCTTTTACGCTCATTTTATTCGCAATCCAAAGTGCATTACTTTCCCCTGATTTTCCGATAACTAATTTATAAAGCGGCTCTAACGTTTCACTATTAAATTGCATCGCTGCATTCATAAAGTCATCGTGCATTTCTGAGAAGCGTTTAATTTCTCCGTAATGCGTACTCGCAACGGTAATACATCCCGCAAGGTACAATTCTTCTAAAATAGAAATTGCAAGTGCTGCACCTTCATTCGGTTCTGTACCGCTCCCTATTTCATCAAATAATAGCAACGTATTATTATTTGACATCCTCATAATCTCAGAAAGATTTTTCATATGAGACGAAAATGTACTTAATGCATTTTCAATACTTTGATTATCACCAATATCTACGAATACATTTTCGAAAATAGCGATTTCTGTACCTCTATCTCCTGCAATATGAAGGCCTGACATTGTAGCTAATGTTAACAATCCAATCGTTTTTAACACAATTGTCTTTCCGCCCGCATTCGGCCCTGTAATAATTAAACTACGATACTCTTGACCAATTTTAAAATGTAACGGTACAACTTGCCCTGTTAAAAGCGGATGCTTACAATTCACTAAATGAATGTAGCCATGATCATTTAACTTCGGCTCTATTCCATCAATCGATTTACTAAACTTTGCCTTCGCAAATACCATATCATACTGACTAATTAGCTCCATGTTAATCTTTATACTATAAATGTTTTCTAACACCATTCCTGATAAAGTCGCTAAAATCTGATACTCTTCAACCGCTTCTTCTGCTTTCAAACCTGCTAATTCTGCATTCAATTTCGTAACCGTATGCGGTTCTATAAATACAGTAGAGCCTTTTGCCGAGGCTTCAATAATACTTCCAGCAACTTGATTTTTATAGGAAGATTTAATTGGAATCGTATAACGGTCATCCTTTTTACTAATAAAGAATTCCTGAATGAATTTCTTATTTGCACTACTATTTAAAAATTTCATTAAACGTTCTTTTATTTTCCCATCTACAGAATCAATATTATTTCGAATTCGCTTTAACTCTTTACTTGCAGCTACATCAATACTATTTCCTTTAATTGAAAAGTTAATTTCCTCTTCAATACTTTTATATTCAGTCATTGAATTTGCATAAGAAGCTAATACTGGTGCAAAAAATTCTTTATCTAACATAAACTTTTTAATCTTTCTACATCCACGTAAAAAGTCTGAAACACTTACTAATTCTTCTGGATCTAAAATCATCCCTTTTTCTAATTTTTGAATTGTACTAGCAATATTAGAAATGCCGAAGAAAGGAACATGCCCCTCTGCATCTAATATAGCTCGTGCTTCTGTCGTTTCATTCAAGCGATTTCTCACTACTTTTAGACTCGTACTCGGCTCTAATTTGTTTAATAATTCCTTACCTAATCCACTTACACAATAAGATTTCACTATATCCTTTAATTCGTTATATTGTAACTTTTCAAAAGTCATCGTATTCATTTTGTTTCTCCTCACTATGATTGATTTTTATCATAAATGAAGATACCTACTCATTAGATTCCAATGAGTTCTACATTATTCAATTACCATTTTTATACATTAAAAATATATACAAAAAAGCTGCGGGGATACCGCAGCTTTTACATTTACAAGGCATGTGTAATAACATATGAGGAAATAAGCCATAAAAAAATAGATGGCAGTCCCTTATTACACGCTTTATAAAGTATTGTAGGTATCTTCATAGGTATCGAAATAAATCCATGACAAAGTTAGGGGTATGGTATACATAAAAATCCCCTGTTCTTATCTGACTTATTTCATTAAATTTTTCCTATTTAGTACCTACCGCACTCACAAAAAGCACCTCTCATTAATTTATATTATAGTCATTGAAATCTAATTTATTGAAATCATCATACTATATGTTACGTGAGAAGTAAAGGTGTCATACTTAAGTAGTACGTAACTGTACGCTTCAATATCACTTAAACTAGACCTATATTTGCTGAGGAAAAATTATAGAAGCGGCTCCGCTATTGCGAATGTCATTTACTTCCTCTAATACATTTAATAATTATGACAAGCAATGATAGGAGGTTTACTATATGAATGAAGAATATAATACTTTACATGGACCTGCTCTGGAACCAAATTTAATCGGTCCCACACTACCATCAATTCCACCATTTACTTTCCCTACTGGACCTACTGGAATCACAGGCCCTACCGGTGCGACAGGTTTTACTGGAATCGGAATAACTGGTCCCACCGGGGTTACAGGTCCTACCGGAATCGGAATAACTGGCCCCACTGGGGTTACAGGTCCTGCCGGTATCGGAATAACTGGTCCCACTGGGGTTACAGGCCCTACCGGAATTGGAATAACTGGTCCCACTGGCGCAACTGGTTTAGGGATTCTTCCCGTATTTGGAACAATAACTTCTGAAGTAGGAATCGGTTTTTCAGCAGTAGTTAATACAAATGTCAACTTTACCATTCCAGGACCTGTTAGTGGAACTACTCTAAATCCAGTAGACAACTCCATTACAATTGATACCACTGGTGTATACTCTGTATCCTTTTCAATCGTATTTGTAATACAAGCTATTTCGTCTAGCATATTAAATCTTACAATAAACGATTCCATTCAATTCGCAATTGAAACACGAGTTGGTGGTGCTTCTGGGGTAAGAGCCACATCCGCCAGAACTGATCTATTACCTTTAAACCAAGGAGATGTTCTTCGATTACGAATAAGAGAAGCCACGGGTGACATTATTTATTCCAATGCATCTCTTGTTGTTATAAAGGTCGACTAGTTCTTTTATTACAATAAAGATTCAGGAAAAATAAATATGCACCATATAAAAAGGAGAGGAAAACTTATATTTCAGTCTACCTCTCCTTTTTCATCACAAAATTACTGCTGAACATATATGGAAACTGATCCTCCACTTACTTGGAACTGCCCCCACCCGTCCTTATTAATTGTTACAGTATTTGTTTGATTACCCGTAATATCGTACCATACTTCCCCTGCGTTATTCTTCCCAACATCCATCCACTTTGACCCTCCTGGTCCATCAGAGATTAACGTTGCTAAACCAGAATTAGCATGTACACTATCACCTTCTCTTGTCCAGCCAATTACATCTGGATGATCAAAATAATCCCGCTGCGTACCATATGCAAAGTTTTTTCGTGCCGTCAAAATCGGATCAATTTTGTCCTTTAACGCTGGAATTTCATAGTTACTATTTCCTTTTGTACCATAGTAATCACCATAGAAAACAGAAGGATATCCCTCTGCACGCGTTAAAATAAATGCATATGCCAACGGTTTGAACCAAGGGCTCACTACAGATTCCAATGACTGACCAGGCTGTGAATCATGATTTTCAACTAGAGTAACCGCAAGTGTAGGATGATTCGCAACTACCGTTCCTTTTAAAATATTTCTCATATCATAATTCCCATTTCCTGTTGAAGCATAATGAAAATTATAATGCAGTGGTGCATCGAACACAGATTGATTATAATTGACCTTCGCTAAATAATTATTTAAAGTCTGGATATCATTTTGCCAATATTCAGCTACTGTAAACATTTCTTTCCCCGTTTGCTGTCTAACATGATTTACCCAATCGCGCAAATATTCATGATCAATATGTTTAACAGCATCTAAACGAAAGCCATCTAAATTTAATTCCTTCGCATACCACGTTCCCCATTTTTTCATTTCATTCGCAACATCTGGATGATCAAAATCAAGATCCGCGTACATCAAATAATCATAATTCCCATTCTCGCTAGACACTTCCCAGTCCCACGCTTTACCTATGCCCCTAAATTTATAAATTCGGTTTAATTTCTTTCCTTCATCCCAATCTGTTCCGTCAAAATGATACCATTTCCATTTGAAATTAGAATAAGAATCTCCACGCCCTGGAAAGTTAAATCCTGTCCAAGCACTAATTTCATAATCACCTGATACTTCAACATTTCGATTGCTTGGGTCTACCTCAACTGCTGTGACAGTTTCTGTATAATCAGCCCCACCTTTATGATTCATAACTACATCACCGTATACATCGATGTTTTTCTTATGTAAAGCGTCAATTGCAGACTTCAATTGTGCTTTCGTCCCATATTTCGTCCGCACTGTTCCCTTTTGATTGAATTCCCCCAAATCATATAAATCATATGCTCCATATCCTACGTCATTTTGCGTAGTTCCTTTATATGCAGGTGGTATCCAAACAGATGTAATTCCTTTTTGCGCTAAATTTTCAGCATCAGTACGCAAACGCTTCCAATGATCCCCATCATTCGGAGCATACCACTCAAAATACTGCATTAACGTTCCATTGTTAACTGTATCTGCATATGCTTTACTCCCCTCATATATACTAGGTAAAAACATAACAACTGACAATCCGACTATTGTTACTCTTTTAAACATCTGTACACCATCCCCTTCTAAGAAAGCGTTTGCATAGTTTATCAGAATTATTATAATATTCGTTCCACCGTTAGTAAAGTAGCAATCTCTCACTCTCCCACATTATTTTTAATCTCACTTCAAATATTCAACGTAGTTTTAATTTCACATCCTATTCAAGATTGTTTACAATCTACCTATAAAAACATAACGGAGGGATTTCTATGACAGACTTTCAAAAACAATTTTTCGTACGATTATATATAGAAGAAAAAGACACAGTTTCATTTGAAGATTTATCTAACATTATGTACGCAATGGCACAAACTGTTCCTTTTGAAAACTTAAATATTCTCGAAAAGAATTTTAAAGAAATATCAAAAGAAAATTTGAAAGAGAAAATTTTAGTAAATAACCGTGGCGGTCTTTGTTATGAACTCAATCCTACTATGTATTACTTCTTGAAAGATTCTGGATTCGATGTTCATCTCGTTTCAGGAACAGTTTATAACGCTACAAACTCCATATGGGCTGTTGATTCTGGCCATATTGCAACCGTTTTAACACATCATAATGAACTTTATTTAATTGAAGTAGGATTCGGATCATACTTACCTCTTGCCCCTGTCCCTTTCTCAGGTGAAGTCATTCACTCTGTTACAGGAGATTATCGTATTCGTAAAGAAATGACCGAAAAGGGAAACTACATTTTAGAGATGCGGAAAAACAATGAGTTCTTGGATCAATCTTCTGCTGATGATTGGACGTTAGGCTATGCATTTTATATAGAAGAAGTGGATGAAGAAAAAGCAAATACAGCACAAAAAATTATCGTTGAACATGAAGGATCACCCTTTAATAAACTACCTCTTATTGTAAAACTAACTGAAGATGGGCATGCCTCTTTAACGAAAGATAGCCTTACAGTAGCGAAAAATGGTAAAAAAACGAAAGAAACCGTTACAGACATGCAATTTACAAACCTTTTACATTCAAAATTTGGAATTACACTATAAGTATGTAAGCCTTGTTATTTTAGCAAGGCTTTTCAATTTTCAGCAGGGATTTTTTGCAATTTGTTGTATTTCATAGTTATATAGAAATATAACTACATGTTTAGAAAGGAAATGATTATGACAGAACTTAAAGATCGATTACAAGTAGCTGATATAGAAAAATGGGATTTAACAGACATTTACCATACAATTGAAGATTGGGAAAGTGATTTTCATAAAATTGAAGTATTAACGAAGGAATTACACGAGTTTAATGGCAATATTCACGATGGCAATAGTTTATTAGCTTATTTAACGAAGAGTGAAGAAATTTCTAGCATAATATCTTTAATGTTCGCTTATGCACGATTACAATCTGACCTTGATACACGCGATACTGACGCGCAATCTCTTGTCGATAAAGTATCACAATTACACGTGAAAGTAAGTGCAGCTAAATCTTTCTTTTCCCCCTTCTTACTTAGCATAGACGAAAGCACATTACATTCTTACATAGAAGAAACAGAAGGCTTACAATATTATAAAGAAGACTTATTTGAATTATATCGTTATAAAAAACACGTATTGAATAAGGACCAAGAAGCAATTTTATCACAGATGGGTGAAGCTCTTTCTTCTCCACAGCACACATTTGGTATGTTAAACAATGCAGATATATTATTTGGTGAAGTGACGACTGACGATGGAGAAAAAGTGAACTTAACACGCGGAATGTATGCAAAGTTAATAGAAGATACGAATCGTGAAAAGCGTAAAGAAGCTTATAAAGCATATTACAAACCATATGTTCAGTTAAAGAATTCCATCGCATCTACTTTATCCGCTGCTATTAAAAATAATGTTACCGTTTCGAAGCTAAGAAACTATCCATCAGCGCTAGAGAAATCATTATTTGGCGATATGGTTCCGAAAGAAGTATATGAAAACCTTATTGATACAACGAAAAAAAACATTCAAACATTACATACATACAATGAAATTCGAAAAGAAAAATTAAACGTAGATGAACTAAGACAATACGACTTAGGCATCGATTTAGTAGAAGGTGCAAAACAAGACATCCCATATAGTGAAGCATTTGACATTATGATTGCATCACTAGCTCCTTTAGGAGAAGAATATATTGAGACATTAAAAAGTTTTAAAGATAAACGATATATAGACGTAAGAGAAACACCAGGAAAACGTTCTGGTGCTTATAACTTTGGTGTATACGGTGTTCATCCTTTCATTCTTTTAAATCATCACGATGATTTAAATAGCCTGTTCACTCTTACTCATGAATGCGGGCACGGTATGCATACGCACTATTCACATGGATACCAACCAAGAATTTCTGCACATTATTCTATCTTTGTGGCAGAAGTCGCTTCTACAGTAAATGAAGTGTTATTAATTCACTATTTATTAAAAGAAGCAAAAGAAACGAACGTGCGTAACCATTTAGTTAACCATTTTATTGAGAAATTTAAAGGTACTTTCTTTACACAAATCATGTTTGCAGAATTTGAAAAAATCACACATGAAATGGCTGAGCAAGGTAAACCATTAAATGCCCAAGTCTTCAGTGAAATTTATGAAAAGCTATTTAAAGAATATAACGGTGATTCACTTGTATTTGATGAAGAAGTAAAATACGGATGGGCTAGAATCCCTCATTTCTATCGCCCGTTTTACGTATACAAATATGCAACTGGATTCGCATCTGCCATTCAAATCGCTGATAAACTATTAAGCGGCGATCCAAATGCTCAAAAACATTATATTGAATTCCTTAAAGGCGGAAGTTCTGACTATCCACTAAACTTATTGAAAAAAGCTGGTGTTGATTTAACTACGCCAGAACCGATTGAAAGTGCATTGAAACAATTCACTCAACTTGTTGAGGAGTTTTCAGCATTATAAAAAGCATGCAGAGTATATACTCTGCATGCTTTTTTCATTTCGGTTACTTTATGCTAAATGTTGCTGCGTCACACAGTGAATCATGCCACCATACGCAAACAGCTCATTTACATAAATGCCGACAATTCTTCTTCCCGGAAACTGCCCTTCAATAATTTGAAGCGCTAACTTGTCATGCTCATCGCCATATATAGGAACCAATACAACCTCATTTCCAATATAAAAGTTTAAATATGAGCCCTTACAATCTGCTTCTTTTACAGCTTTTCTTGTCACCGGTACTGGTATAAGCTGAAATGGTTTTCCATCTATATTTCTTGCTTGTCTCAATTCTTGATAATGCTTTTCGTACGCCTCCAAAAGGTAGGATTCACTCTCCCCGAAAGGATCATATTCATAAAGAATTGTATTTTCATTTACAAAACGTGCTGCGCCATCAATATGGTAATCCGTATCTTCATCATAATTATCCTCACCACGAATACCAGTTATCCATATAAAATTCGTTACCCCCAAATACTTCGTTAACTCCATTTCAATCTCTTCCTGACTTAGTGTAGGGTTTCGATTTTCATTTATAATAGAAGTTTTTGCCGCCATTAAGGTTCCATTTCCGTTTATCTCTATTCCTCCACCTTCTAGACAGACACTAGATTTAACTTTTGGAATACTATACATCTCACTTATTTTTGCCGGAATAACAGCATCATTTTCATACGGATATTTATCTCCCCAACCATTAAAAACCCAGTGTGTTAAGCAGAGATTGCCTTCCTTATCTTTTACAAAGATCGGTCCATTATCTCTTATCCACACATCATCCGTCTCTTGAACTAAGAAATCAATTTTATCCATATCCACTTTCGCTTCCATTAACTTCGATTGGACATGTACTTTTTCTTCCTCATCATATACAACAATATGCACAATTTCTCCGTAATGAAGCTCCTTTGCCATCGTTACCCAAATATCATCTAGCTTAGCTCTGTAACCTTCACCTCTATTAGCTTTATCATGAGGCCATTGCAGCCATGTACCTTCATGTTTCTCCCATTCCGCAGGCATATAAAACAAACTATTTTCTATATTTCTCATACGTGTTCACCCCTTATATGAATGTACGTACAGTCTATACTTTGACATCGTGTTAAGGTCAACAGGAATATCTTCATTTACTTGTAGCAACTTTATAAGGTGACTCTTTATTTCGCCTTTTTATTATGATAAATTGCTTTCGTACATAGAATAAGGATTGACATAATGTTAATGTCAATCCTTATTCTCATTCTATTTTCGTAACTAAAAAACAAATTTGTGTCACATACTCTTCTGCTAAACAATCACATTCAGGCCCCTTTATATAAACCTCATATGGCGAATTAACTATTACACACCCATTTTTTTCAACCCATTCTTCTAACGCTATATAAGCGTAACCAATATAGTCGTAACTTCCATAATGCATAGTAGTAACGATTTGATGTGGACTTAGTTTTTTCATTTCATACTCTTGTGCTACGTCTTCATCATTCCCCTGCATAACCGGGATTCTTAATTCAATATCACTGTTACTTGGAATATATTCTTCATCATAAAAGACTGCAGATGGTGAACCGACTATTTGAAAATTATTTTTTTGTACCTCTTCATATAAGTCATAAAAATAATCATCCATATCATCCATATCATCCATATCTATTTTTACTCTTTGAATAATTATCGTTACTTCATTCCTCATTCCCATTAATATATCGTAATTTCTATGACGAGCAGTATTTAGACTACTATTCACCTTTACCATTTCATTCATTTCTGAAATAACCTGTAAATTTTGCTTCACTTCCTGAGACAACTCGATAATTTGTGATTGTATATGTTGAACAAACGAATCTTGATCCGATGACTGCAAAACAATTTTAATTTTTGGAAGAGGAAATTTATACTCCCTTAGCTTTTTGATTTTCAACGCTACTTCCAGCTGTCCTTGTTCATAATACCTATACCCATTAACCGGATTCACATATGCCGGTTTTAATATCTCCTCTTTTTCATAATGTCTTAACATCCGCGTACTCATTTTACAAATCCGAGAAAACTCAGCGATGGTATACATATCAATACTCCTTGAATACATTTTCTTTTCATTACTTATTTATTAAAACCAATCAAAAATCTTCTTCATTGAAAAATCTTCATTCTGATTTTTCAATCTTCTTATTTTCGAAGGTAACAAATGACTTGGACAATACCACGTTAAACAATTCATCGCGCCTCCCATTGTTGATATTTCTCCTACATGAATTTGAATAACTTGTTTCTCCGTATACTGTTGAATATATCGTAAAACTTCCTCGTCTTTAGCTAGTCCAAACTTAGGAACATACAGAGCATCACATGATTCTAACATATTTATATACAATCCTTTTGCCGATGCTATCTCTTGATCATATTGTCCTTTCTCTGTATACGATGAAGGAACAACTATAAATGCAGCTTCTGGCATTTGTTCTTGAATAATCTCTTGAACACTATATCTAAATTCATGATCCCCTAAAAAATCACTAATAAACATTGTATGTTCATCAATAAATTTAACCATTCCGTCTGCGTGTGCTAGTACATCCCCTTCTTCAGCAGGAATAATAATAACTCGGCTCACATCTAAATCCCATTCTAACTGCTCAATAATTTCCTCTTCTGTCCAATCATCGTTATCATCAAATATGCGTTCTGTTAATATTACAGTATCTTTTTTATTCCAAATAAGATTACCACCATCTAATATTAATGGAGATTTTACATATTCAAAGTCATTCTTTTTCAACCATTTATTAAATTGTTGATCTAAATATCGCCCTTGATCATCTGGCAAATAATTTGGTCGATATTTAAATTTAACTAGATGATTTGTGGCAACCGGTGCAACATCTCTTAGCCAAATATCATCATACTCAAAACAGCTCGTATGAAAGTCTTGTTCTTCAACAGATAAAGATATAAGTTGATCTGCCATTGATTTCTTTTCATTTAAACATTCATTAAAGTAAATCAAGTCTTCATAAAATGGTTGATAATATTCATTCGATTCGTCTGGTATTGCAGTAAAAATAATCCCATTATGTTTTTGTTCCATATTATTTACCTCGCTTTTTAATAGTAGTTACATAACTGATTTCACAAAGCCAACTATTCCTCAATTCATTTCTCTTTTCATTACAACTCATGAACCGCGTATATTTCATGAATGGATTATAGCATGGAGAAATATTATATATTTATATAAAAAATATAAAGCTGACGTTAAGCCTTAAATTGACTCTTGACAAGTTTTTTAAATAACCTATTTTAAAACAACAATAAATGATTAAATGATTTTTTTATCACGATTCAAACCCATTACTTCTAATAGATCGTTTTGATTATATAAATTCACTAAATGCGCTTCTACTCCTATACAAATTCCTTCTAGCGGAAGATCATTTGGATCCTGACCAAAGGGATCTTCAATTTCAACCCCTATTGCTTCAATACCTATGAATGCAAAACTTATAAATGTAAACTATTTTGATTATTGTAATGAACCATATTTACAAAAACCTCTTTCTCTATTAACCTTTTATTCTTTTAAATCACGAAAGTATACAATTAAATAATAGAATCATAAACCCTATCATTATGAGGCTGGTTAAGATTATTTCTTTCAATACCGTTACTCCTTTTTTGCAAAAAGATAAAATATCTTATTTAATTCAACAACAAATGTTCACTATTCTAAATCCCGACGCATCATTTTAGAATTCGCAATGAACAACGCACTAATTAATACAAAGATTGCACAGGCATATAACAATAAATCTAACGGACTATCGTGATCTATAATGATGAGACGCACAATAGCTGTTATACCTATATATATAAAATATCGTAATGGAAAATGAAAATTCATTTGAAAATACTTTATAATCATTACGATGAATTCAAAGTACAAAAAGAATACGACGATACTATCAATTAAATGATAACTAGATTCATTACCATCCAATTTCAGTTCTTGTATAAACTGAATGACTTCTTTCATAAGAAATACACTTAGAACAACCCCTAAGCAAATTAAAGCTACATTTAAAATGTACTGTAAAACGATAGGGAAATACGAAAACACTATTTTAAAATTCTTTAACACAAACATTTTTCTCCTTTACCATATAAAACGAAAAGCGAACATACACTACAATTCAATTATCATTATATTTAATTTTTATTTTTACAAATAATAAGGAACGACAAAATAGGTAAAGATAAGATTTCACCTATTTTGTCTATATAGCAGCACAACGAAATTACAATTAATTACTTCAATGCAATTGGTTGTTGTTGTGTCACACAATGAATCATGCCACCATTTTTATAAAGCTCTCTCACATCAATGCCAACTACTTTACGATCCGGGTATAACTTCTGAATCGTATCGTTTGCGATTTTATCATTCGGATCATTATAATTAGGCACTAATACAACTGTATTCCCAATATAATAATTGATATACGATCCCTTATAATCGAGAGTTTTTCCATTTTCTAAAGCAACTTTTTCTTTACTAAGCGGCAAGTATTCATACTTATATTTCTGTCCTGAAGCATTTTTGGCATCTAACAATGTATTCATATCTTTATTAGATAAACCCCATTCGGCTAGGTCATCTTCTTTCATCGTTACAATGGTAGAGTTATTATGGAATTTAGCAAATCCATCAATATGAAAGTCCGTAATATCTAAATTAGGTACTCCGTCTAACAAAATAAAGTTTGATACCCCAAGGTCACTTATATATTTTTCAATTTCCTTTTCTGATAAATTAGGATTTCTATTTTTATTCGTTACTGCACTTCGAGTTAATAAAGCAGTTCCATTGCTGTCTAACTCAATTGCACCACCTTCAAGGACAAATTTCCCCCAATCAATTCTTTCAATTCCTGATTGTTTACTGACATTCTCTCGTATTCGAGCATCATTTTTGTAAGGCGTTTTCTTTCCCCATCCATTAAATGCCGGGTCTAATATTTTTAAATTTTTATTATTGTCATAAACAAAAATCGGTCCACTATCTCTTGCCCATACATCATCAGTAGGCGCGATAAAGAAATCAATCTTCTCCATATTTAACCCTTCATCTGTTAAAAGCTTATTGATTCTCTTCTTTTCTTCCTGGTCATATGCAACAATGTGGACTTTCTCTCCCTCAGTTAAAGCACTTGCCATCTTAACCCAAATAGGTTCAACTTCCTGCTTATACTCTTCACCATATGTGTATTCATGTGACCATTGCAGCCATGTACCTTCATGTTTATCTTTTTCATCTGGCATCGTATATTTCCCAGCATTTTTCTGTACCTCTACTTTTTCTCCTTCTTCCCCTTTAACATTTTCATTGTTACCCTCAAAAGAGCATCCACTAATAATCGTTGTAGATAATGTAGCTATTAAACAAAACTTTATTACTTTTTTCATTTTTTCAACCTCCTGTTCTTGTCTCCAATAATGTAAAGCTTCACATAGTGTGAAGCTCAAGCTTTTTTATCAATGTAAAAATTACCAATTATTCTTTACATTACTTAGCATTTAACTACCTATTTTGGTTTATTCAAATGCCAATCACCTTTCTTACCTATTTATCCCGCTATTTGTGGGCAGTAAGTAAAACTTTACAAAATAAAAAAATCGGTATTGATAATTACATATCAATACCGATTTTTTATAATTATTTTCCTTCTATTAAATCATTCGCCATTTTCCTAAATTCTTGATTAAATGCATCATTCATACCATTTTGGACGTTAGAAAATAATATGACAAACGTTCGTTTATCCCAGTTAAAATTATTAAAAGTGTTCCAGCCAGCTAATACACCGTGGTTATGATAATAATCTGGGTAAATATAGAAACTAAATCCATATTTTCTTGCAGGTGATGCAGAAAACATATCTGATACACTTTGTTTAGAAAGTAGTTTACCATCCATAATAGCTTCATCTAACTTTTTCATATCTTCAACAGTCGTATACATTTCACCACAACCATACAGCCAGTTCATTTTTAAGCGAGGCGTGGCTATTAACTTATTATCTTTTTTCGTATACCCTTCTGCTAAGAAAATATCCTCTGGAAGTGTTGCGCCCATTCCAGATTCATGCATTTCAACAGGAGTCAAAATATTTTCTTTCACATATTCAGCAAGTGGTTTATTCGATATTTTTTCTACAATATATGCAAGCACCATATAATTATAATCTGTATATTTCCATCCTGTCCCTGCTGGAAATTGTAACGTTTGTGCCCCAATCCACGTTACTAATTTTAACCGTGATGCTGCGTCAACACTACCTTGTCCCTGTTCTGGTAATCCAGACGTATGTGTTAACAAATTTCGTAACGTAATGTTTTTATCTGCCGGAAACGATGGGATATATTTATTTACATTGTCTTCAATGTTCAACTTCCCTTTTTCTTTTAGTTGCATAATAGATATTGCAACAACTGTTTTCGTAATAGACCCAATGCGATATTTCGTTCTTGGAGTTGTTAATACTTGATCTTTCACATTCGCATAACCGTACCCTTTTCGTAAAATGACATGATCTTTACTTGCTACAAGAACACTCCCATTAAATCCTTTATCTTTTAAGTACTGATCTAGTTTTCCAGCTGCAATTTCATAACGCTTTTTCGCATTCGCATCAACTTCCTGCTTAACATCTTTTTGCTTACTATTTACATTTAAAAATGCCTTTACATCATATTTTTTTCCTTTATTTTCATGTATTAGTGTAACAACACTTCCACAAAAAACAGCAAAAATAAAGAAAACGATTAACCATTTCTTTAACATACTAGGAACCCTCTTTTATCTAGTTTCACTTAACGTACATCCATTCTATTTTATATCTTTTAATTATCAAGTATATTATAATATTATTTAATATTCACTATGTTAAAACTAGATTCCTTTTTCTCATTTTCAATTTTGACTACTCTCTATTGTATTTCTTTCTAGCAAAATTTCCAACATACAATCGGATGCATTACACTATAATTTCAAATTCTTTTGTAACATTTGTTACATACTAAAAAGAATGGAGATGTAATATGAAAAACACCGATAAACGCAACCGTTTAGATGATAAGATGTTTCATTATCGGATAACAAAAAACAACATGGTATTAATTGAATATTACGGAAAACAAATTATGATATTAAAAGGAAATGATGCTGAAAAATTTTTAAATAAAATAAATCATGCAAATAACGATAAAGAAAAACAGCTAATTATGGCTAAAATTACAGGTAATTTCAAAAGAGGTAATGAACGAAATTGAAAACGAATCTCATTTACATTTTGATTATACAACAAATAAAAAAAGAAATGTCGCTCATTCAACATTTCTTTAGACTTTCTTCACAAAAAATTTACATTGCTAACATTCCTTTATTTTCTATAATTCCTATATAAGCTAACCGCTGAAATAGTTAGTAATACAACTATGCATAACCACGCATACGTATATCCCTTCTTATCTACAATATAACCAAATAAAGCAGGTGCAACAATAATGGAAATTTGATTTAATGTAAGTGCAAAACTCACTGTCATCCCTACCGATTCTTCACTTGCTGATTCTGCAACTTCAGTTATAAAAAGACTAAACCATCCAATCGAAAAGAACCCTAACAATGCACTTACACCATACAATACATTCGTTATTGTATGTATGCTCATTACTAATATTAGAATGAAGAGAATAGAAATACAAACAGTTATAAATAAAGGGGTGCGCCGATTTCCCTTATAAAACAAATCACTAGTAGCTGCTAATATAACCCTACCAACCATTCCAGAAAAGAACATAACGGAAAATACTTTTCCAGCTAAAATTGGCGTGATTGATTGTTCCAATACTAAAAATTTTATAAAGTGTGCAACTAACACCATTTGCAATGAAATCATACAAATGCCAGTTATATAAATTGCATACAACTCTTTTTTACACATCACTTCTTTTAACTGCATCCAAAAAGAAAGTTTAATACGTTCTTGTTTAACTTTCTCTTGAATATATGGTTCCTTATAAAATATAAAAACCCTCCAATTATACAAATGCATGCAATACTATTTACCGCATAAGCCATATTATATTTTATTGTAAGAAACGGGATCAATACTCCCGCTAACGTGCCACCAATCGGTATACCAGCTTGTCTAATCCCCATTGCTAACCCGCGATTTTCTTTTGGGAACCACTTTATTATCACCTTACTTCCTCCTGGCTGCGAAACACTATAAAACGTTCCTACTAATAAAAGTACAAAGAGTAACCCATTAAATTCATTGACCATATTAGTCAGTAAAAATGAACCTCCTAGTAAAAATGAGCTTATCGAAATTAACAACTTTTCATTGTATTGATCAAGTAGCCGCCCGACAAAAAGCATACAAAATAGCGGTCCTATATTTACAACACTTACTAGCAATCCACTCTCCGTATTCGTAAGTGCATATTCTTCTTTCCAAAATAATGCAAACGCTCCAACACCATACGTTATAAGTGTCGCTGTTGTTTGAGCAACTGTCGCAAAAATTAACATAACCCACTTATAAGTACTATTCACCCTTTCTTCCATTAACACAATAATCCCTCCATCCCCCTTTCATTGTATGAAAGTTCTGATATCATATAAAATAAAGATTTATTATGTAATCCATCAAAAAAAATGATACCTTTTATGGAGGGATGATACTTGGATATAAAAGATTTAACTGTATTTTACGAAGTTGCGAAAGAAAAAAACATATCTCACGCAGCGAAAAATTTAAACTATGTACAGTCTGGCGTAACAATGCGTATGAAACAACTAGAAAACGAATTAGGTGTGCCTTTATTTTACCGAAACGGAAAAGGTGTAACTTTAACTTCTAACGGTGAGATTTTATTAACATACGCCAAACAAATTATCCACTTAATAGATCAATCTGTTAAAGCAGTTCAAAGTAATGGGATCGAACCAAGAGGCACTTTAAAAATTGGATGTACAGAATCTACAACCGCTGTAAGACTTCCATCTATATTAACAGCCTATTATGAGAAATACCCAAAAGTCGAATTGATTTTAGAATCAAATACGACGGAACAATTGATTAGGCTTGTATTAGAACGAAAACTGGACGGAGCGTTTATAGCTGGCTCTACTCAGCATACTGAACTTCATACAAATATATTTCGTGAAGAAGAATTAGTTCTCATTAGCAAAAATCCTTTATCTTCCTTTAAAGACATCGGAGACATGAATTTACTTGCATTTAGTCGCGGGTGCTATTATAGAAATTTATTAGAAGATTGGCTTCAAGAAGAAGGAATTTCACCTAAGCGAGTATTAGAGTTCGGAACAATTGAGGCGATACTCGCATGTGTAAAATCAGGTATGGGCATAGCAATTATGATGAAGTCTATTTTAAATGATCATAAACATGACATATCATTCAACCCTTTACCAAATAGCTTCAAAAAAGTTCCTACTACTTTTATTACTAGAAAAGATATATATCACTCTGCTGCATTACAAAAATTTATGGAGATGACTCACAATGCGTGAAAAGAAAATACGTGGTATGAAACGAAAAACAAACACTTTAATAAAGCGAATTGAGGAACATACAAAAACGTTCCCTTCTATTTTCTATAACGATGAATATTGGAATATGCTATTGCCAGTTTCGCAAACTTTTATCGACTCTCGTAAAACACCTAGAAAAGTAAAGCGATTATGTATTCAAACCTTATTAAATCAAGCAAATCATTTAATAAATATGAAACCGAGCGATACACATACATATCGAGTTGTTGTTTTAATTTCTATAAATAATTTGTGGGGTTCGCAAATCATTATATTTAAAAATGAGGACTACTTTCATAATTTTTTTAATAGAAATAGTGAATTTCAAAAATGGATTCTTCTTTCAAATGAAATTGATTTTTGGGAGAAATTAGAAATTCCAGTTTGTCATTCCTTCGAAACGCTTCGCTTTCAAGAAATTATTTATGATGAAGATGAATGCTACGAAAAAGAGATTCTGTTTATCGGGGAGTTAAATTAAAAAGGGTGTACCTAAAACACTGGTATACCCTTTTTCACTTATTTCCCCTTCAATACACTATGTAATCGATCCGGATAATTTGTAAACATTCCTGTAGCACCCCATTTGATTAACAGTCTCATATCTGGTTTCTCATTAATTGTATAAGGATGAATTAACAGTCCATTTTTCCTAGCTATTTTCATATATGATTCATCAATAATTAGTTCTCCGTTATCATTACGTAAGTTTGGTCCAATACCAGCTGCATACTTTTTAATTTCTTGAAAATCATCATTCGTTACACTTTTCGGTTCATGTGTAATGCCAGACCATTCAACAATTTCATTGTTTTCATTTGAATAATACCAAAGCAATTGAACTAACGGAATATTTTCATTCATACTATGAATCTTTTTCAAACTATCTTTACTAAATGATTGAATCATAACACGGCTAGATGACATGTTTTGACCTACTAAATTATATTTATTTAACAATGCTAACAATTTCTCTTCCATTCCTGGATACACATCTGGTGATTTTGTTTCAATGTAATACTTCATGCTTCTTCCATACTTTTGGAAGATTTCTTCAAGAGTCGGAACTTTTTGCCCAACATACTCTTGCTTAGCCTTTTCTGGATACGCTTTATTAAACCACGTTCCTGCATCTAAACTCTTTATTTCGCTTAACGTTTTATCACGTACTTCGCCTGTTCCATTTGTAGTGCGATCAACTGCTGTATCATGCATTGCAATTAATTGGCCATCCTTTGTTAATTGAATATCTAACTCTAAATAATCCGCTTTCATTTTTTTCACTAAATCATAAGAAGCAAAAGTATGCTCAGGTGCATGTCCACTTGCTCCGCGATGTGCAATATTTAAAAACTTATTCGTATTCCATTCATGCTTCCCTTCTGCTTTCGCATGAACAGCTCCCCCAACAAAGATACTTCCCGTCATAAAGAAAATAACTAAAACGCTAATAATCTTTCTCATCCTTCTAACCCTTCCTACGTTGCAAATTTCAACAAGCTAATGAGATTTACACGAAATAGAAGACACACTTTCATTATTTTTATAGACCTATATTAAAATTCCAATCTTACAAATATACTTTATCTATATTATTAATATAGAAAACTAGTATTATCCTATTTAATTCCTATAGTCCTCCTTTTCATATGTAACTCTCTATTTTGTACGATTCATTCAATAAAAAAAGCCATAAATTATTTAGAATACACTCCTGTATCCCTAAATAAATTTATGGCTTTTCTCAAATATCTCCGGCCTCTATTAACTTGTCGAATTTAATCATACCAAACCTATTGAAATTTGTGAATATTTTTTTCAGTACAGTGAAGCACATAAAACAATATTTCTGTAGTTACTTAAAAATCACATAATAAATTTCTCATTACCTCTTCCAATACTATATCTGGATTTACTACCGTTTTTTCCGAACGCCATCCGATAAAGCCATCTGGTCTAATTAATACAGCACCTCCATTCTCTATACCATATAATTTGCTAAAAATATCTTCTGGAACAACAAAGTCTCCACTTAAGCCAACACGATACCCTTTTATATTTATTCCTAATTTAGCTGAAACAGCATGTGCTGCCTCAGCCCAAGAACTATTTTCTACTCCTGTAAGTAATACAAAACTGTTACCGAATAAGTCTAATGTAGAAACTTTCTTTCCTTCATACGTTCCCCATAAATGCGGTGCTCGTGTTCCAGGTCTCCCGTTCAACTCTATGCTATCCATTCTATGTGGAGTGACTGAATTATCTATAATTGCCTCTGAACAATACTGATATCCAACTGTAACAGCTAAAACATCCATATTATTCAAACTGCCTTCCTCTCTATTCGCAGCACGAAACAGTAAACTACTTGCATAAGCTGTCGTTAATTTTGCAACAGAGTGTCTCTCTTCATGATATGTTTCTAACAATTTTGGTTTTGCCTTCCCTTTTATAACAGCCGCTAATTTCCAAGCTAAGTTATGCGCATCTTGTATTCCTGTATTTGAACCAAATCCTCCTGTTGGCGGCATAATATGTGCTGAATCTCCAACTAAAAAGGTTCGATTTCCTTGAAATTTCACCGCTGTACTTTCGGCCGCTTCCCACGGTAAAACACTTAATATTTTTGATTCAACATTTGTACTTCCAATTGCTATTTGAATAATTTGTTTACAACGTTCTATAGTGAAGTCCTCTAGCCCCTCTCCTTTTAATGGATCGTAGGCTACATGATAAATCCATTTTTTTACGTTATCAACTGGGATAAGTGCACCAAGAACCTCCGGATGAAGTACCATCGAAAAACCGAATGCGTCTCCTTGTATAAACTCTCTTAAATCAGCTTCAAAATAAATATTCATATAATAGCCACCAATGGTTCCACGCCCCTCAGTTTTAATCCCTAACTGCTCACGTATTTTACTTTTCGCTCCATCCGCTGCAATTACATAGTCACAATGTATGACACTTTCTTTTTCTGTTTCACGATTTCGAATCTTTGCTTTTGCCCCGTTTTCATTTTGTTCAAATGAAACTAATTCATGATAAAAAGATAGTTGCCCGCCTAGCGTTTTTGCTTCTTGTAACATCATCTCTTCTAAAATAATTTGATAACATGCAGTTTGTTTTGATGGACTAATCTTTTCTATTTTTTGAAGTAACTCTTCATCGTTTCTGTATTGCGTCGCTCTCATTTGTTCCAATTCTTCTTTATTCGCCTCAGCTATTGTATGAACCGCTATTCTTCCTCGGCAGTTCTCTAATGCTTTACCTGCCAATTTAATTCTTTGTTCCAAGCCTAATTCTCGAAATAACTCCATTGTACGTAAAGTAAGACCGCCTGCTTTCGGATGAATGGCAGTAGACGGATGCCTTTCAATAAGTAAGTACTCAATGTTATGTTTTGCAAGAAATAACGCAGACGCTAACCCAGATAATCCCCCTCCAACAATTAAAACTGGTACATAATTCGATTTCATATATTTACCCTCCACATCATTGTTCTGAGCTCAGTGACATAAATATAATCAAAAAAAACATTAAAATATAGACTTATATTTCATTTTGAATTATCATATAGATAGATTACGCCCCAAAATCCCTTTTACCTTTTCATACAGATATAATCCACCTGAATTATATCTGTATGAAAGTGTAAAACAAAAGAACGTACTTTACGTTGAACTATGTTCTATCGTAAAAATCAAAAATAATAAAAACATTATAAACGGTCGTAACCTTATGGATTATACAAGGTTACGACCGCTTATTTTATTGTTACATCATTTTTTGTTTTTAAAACTTCATCTATTGTGTTATGTAGTCCTTCCAATCCCTTTTCTATCTCCCTATAATTTTCAAAAATAAAAAATTCATTCGTCTCGATTTTCTTTCCCAATATTGCACCTCATACAACAATCATGTAGCATTACCGTATCGAAGTAATGGTTCGTTATCTTAAACCTTTCGACTAATTAGCAGGAGGCAAAGTGATTGAAATGAATAAACAAGAACAATTAAATATTATAAAAAAAGATTTTATTGATTCTCAAAAAGTATTATTGGCAATTGGTGATGAAACACGTCAAGCTATTTTATTAGTGCTAATGGAAACGGAATGTCAAACAGGATTACGTGTAGGAGAAATCACGAAGCAAACACACCTTTCCCGTCCAGCAGTATCACATCACCTTAAGATTTTACGAGAAGCTGGCATTATTTTAATGAGAAAAGAAGGTACAAAGAATTTTTATTATATTGATATACGTACAAAATTAGGTTTATTAAAAAATCTTGTATTAGATATTGAGAAGCTATTGCAAAACTTTTATTAAAACTTGGAGGTATAAGAAATGAAAGCAATGATAATTGATAGATATGGAAAAGTCCCAATGCGTATGGCAGAGGTACCTACTCCTGAAATAAAAGAGTATGAGGTGCTCGCAGAAATTCATGCAGCTAGTATTAACCCAATTGATTTTAAAATACGCGACGGAAAAGTAAAAATGTTACTGAAATATGAAATGCCCCTAATCCTTGGTAATGACTTTGCCGGTGTCATCACGAAGGTTGGATCAAAAGTAACTCGTTTTAAAGTTGGTGATGCAATATATGCTCGTCCAAGAAAAAATAAGATTGGTACTTTCGCGGAGTATATAGCCATTCATGAAGATGATATAGCTTTAAAGCCGAAAAATTTAAGTTTTGAGGAAGCTGCTTCGATTCCACTTGTTGGCTTAACATCATATCAAGCATTACATGACATCATGCAATTACAAAAAGGACAAAAGATTTTAATTCACGCTGGATCCGGTGGTGTTGGTACTTTCGCAATTCAGTTAGCAAAAATAATGGGTGCTACTGTTACAACGACTGCTAGTGAAGCTGGTGCAAATTTAGTAACGTCTCTTGGCGCAGATGAAATTATTAATTACAAAACAGAAAAATTTGAAGATATACTAAAAAATTATGATGCGGTATTTGATACAATCGGCGGTGCAACGCTTGAAAAATCATTCAATATTATAAAAAGCAGAGGAAACATTGTTTCCGTTTCAGGTATGCCGAATGCACGCTTCGGTAAAGAATTTGGTTCAGGATTCTTTAAAACTCTCTTATTTTCATTAGCCAGCAAAAAACTTACTGCACTTGAAAAAAAGCATAATGCTCAATATTCATTTTTATTTATGAAGCCAAGCGGGGATCAATTACGTACTATTGCAAACTATATTGAAGCCGGAAAAATCAAACCGGTAATCGATCAAGTCTTCCCTTTTGAAGATGCGCAAAAAGCAATGGAATATTCAGAGTCTGGAAGAGCAAAAGGAAAAATAATTGTAAAAATTAAATAATAATAAAACCTCCATTTTCTTAAAATGGAGGTTTTAAATTTGCTGTTAAATAGACATAGTGCAATGAAGTCCTTACAATAGATTGCAAGGGGAAATATTATATTATACTTTTAGTTAACTTTACAAAGAATACATACGTACAAATACATAACTTAAAATACAAAAAGGAGGAGATACAATGACTAAAAATAATGAAACAGGTTGGAATTTAGATAATAGTTATACGACTTTACCACAATCATTTTATACAGAAATCCCCCCTACTCCCGTAAGTTCACCGGAGTTAGTTAAACTAAACCATTCATTAGCGATATCTCTTGGCTTGACCCCTGAAGAACTGAAAAAGGAAGCTGAAATTGCTATTTTCGCTGGTAATGCACTCCCAGAAGGAGCTCATCCATTAGCTCAAGCATATGCTGGCCATCAATTCGGACATTTTAATATGTTAGGCGACGGTCGTGCTCTTTTAATTGGCGAACAAATTACTCCTTCAGGTGAGCGTTTCGATATTCAACTGAAAGGTTCTGGCCCTACTCCCTATTCACGCCGAGGAGATGGCCGTGCTGCACTCGGTCCGATGCTACGTGAATATATCATTAGTGAGGCAATGTATGCACTTGATATTCCGACTACTCGCAGTTTAGCAGTTGTCACAACTGGTGAAGCAACATATCGTGAAACAAAGTTACCTGGAGCAATTTTAACTAGAGTAGCTAGTAGCCATATACGCGTCGGTACATTTCAATATGCTGCAGCTCGTGGTTCAATAGAGGACCTGAAATCACTAGCTGACTATACGATAAAAAGGCATTACCCAGAAATTGAAGCTCATGAAAACCGATATACTGCATTACTACAAGAAGTCATTAAAAGACAAGCCAGTCTTATCGCAAAATGGCAACTTGTTGGATTTATCCACGGTGTAATGAACACTGACAATATAACGATTAGTGGCGAAACAATTGATTACGGTCCTTGTGCATTTATGGACAATTACAATCAAGGAACCGTATTTAGCTCTATTGACACACAAGGTCGTTATGCATATGGAAATCAACCATATATGGCCGCATGGGACCTCGCTCGATTAGCAGAATCTTTAATACCAATTCTGCACGAAGATGAAGAAGAAGCATTAAAGATCGCCCAAGACGAAATTTCGAAATTTAGCGTACAGTATGAAAACCATTGGTTCCTTGGAATGAAAAAGAAATTAGGACTATTTAGTACCGAAGAACAAGATCAACCACTTATTGAGCAACTTTTAAAAATGATGGAGAAATATAAAGCAGATTATACAAATACATTCCGTTCATTAACTCTTGATGCTATTGAAAATACAGCTCTATTTGAAAGTCCTGAATATAAAGATTGGTACAAACTGTGGCAATCTCGATTAAAAAGACAAGAACAATCGAAAGAAAACGCCTACGAAATGATGAAAAATAATAACCCATCAATCATCCCAAGGAACCACCGTGTAGAAGAAGCACTAGAAGCAGCTGTTACAAATGACGACTATAGCGTAATGGAGAAACTTCTTGAAGCTTTATCAAACCCTTATGCGTATTCTACAGATCAAGAAGAATACTGCATTCCGCCTGCACCGACGAATCGCCCTTATCGTACTTTTTGTGGGACTTGATTAAAAATTTGTTTTTATTTTAACCCAAAATTTATTAAGTTAACTATTAATCACAAACTTAAAAGTTGCTTTCAATATTGAAAGCAACACATTTAGTATCCAACCTTAAACAAGTCACAAATTATAATTTGTGACTTGTTTAATTACCCACGTTCAATAGAAGATTTGTTTTGCAGGCATCGTTGTATCTTCAGAGACAGCATATGGATTTTCATTAGGTTTTATAATTATAAACATTCTACCATATCCACTGTGAGCTAATTTATTGCAAAGACCTTCTACCATAAAACCCCATAACTCCAGCTGCTATTCCCATTATAGATAATCCAAGTTTTTTCTTTATTTTAATGCTTCTTTTTCAAATATTCTCTTTTTTATTTCATAACTCATAAAAAAATACTTTTCTGCTTTTTCTATATTACCTACCTTATGAAACTCTAATGCCAGACTTTCGGTATATTCGTGAATATACTCCGATAAATTTTTTCTTTCAAAGTAAGAAAAACCTTCAAGAATAATTTTTTCTATTTTTTCTACCTCTAAATGCTGACAAAATCCCTTTAGAATTAAAAAGTGATATCTATATTCATCATTTTTTAATTCCTCACAAACCTTCAATCCACTTTCAATTAATTCCTTCGCTTTTTCTATTTCACCTAATTTATAATATTCTCTTGCCTCTAAAAAGATTGCCTTATAATGAGTAGGCATTTTTTTAGAAACCTCAGATAAGTGTCTAATTGCTAAAACTGAAAGATTTTGACTCGCATACAATAAACCTAAATTATGTCTGATTCTTAATACTAACATTTCAGCATCATTTTTTTGTAAAATGTTTATTGTTGAAGCAATATATTCCTCACCTTTATCATGCTGCTTTAATTCCGAAAAAGATAATCCTAATATATTTTCGCACAGCGCTATGTTCACTTCATACCCTGCTTGTTTAACAAAGATATCTCTTGCCTTTGAAGCGTATTCAATAGCTGAATATGCGTAATGCAAGTGGTATTTTAATATAGCAACTCTATAATTAAACTCTGCATATTCAATTTCATCTGAAATATGCTCTAATAACCCTTCAGCTTTTTCAAAATAGTTGCTAGCTTCACTATAATTAGTAAGAATTGTATAATGAATGGCTTTGAATAAATAATAATAATAATAATTAGAATATTCATCATTCGGTTTAGGCAATGCATCTATTTTATCAAAAGCTTTTTTCAAATTACCTAAACCATCTATTAGCACTTTATATCGAAATTCTAACAAATAATAGTGAAATGAAACCTTTACATCTGATTCGATAATATAAAGCTTTTTATCGATCTCTTCTTTTAATTTTTTTGCTTCACTTATACGTTGAGCTCTAATATCTCGATACCAATCATTCAGCATCTTATTAATTAATTCATTGCCAGTGATTTGTATATTCATCAAATCCACTCTCCTTCTTTTAATTATCATAAAAATAACATAATTCGATTATTTGTATCTATCTATATATATATTTCTCAACAATTGAACAAAATTCATTCACTGAATTTTGTTCAATATTTTAATAGACCCGCTTTAAATATGAATACTTTTTCTTATAACCTCTGAATATGAGTATCCTTAAAATCCGTCTCATATTTCAATCCATATCCAAACATTCGATCCATTCCAATATGTGCTGTCCATATTAAGCCAATCATTATAACGGTATCTATCTTAAAATAGACACCTATTAGAACAATTAATATGGATATGATATATGTGTGACATACATTATATATTTTCGCACCAACGTGATTATTAATCCCATATGCTAACATTGATAGATCCGGCGCTAAAAGGAATACAAAAAATATAATCCAACTAAACTCATATATCGAATACATATAAATCGCGGCTAAAAATACAACCATTCCTTCAAAATGTACAATACGTTTTTGCATTATTTATCATTCCTATTTTTCTATATTTATTAATACATTTTCATCGCTAAAAGTATTCTTTTCATTTTTTGCATTTTTTGACCAGATGGTTGCTAATATTGGCCCTGCAATGTTATGCCATACTGCTGCTAATACACTTGGGAGTGCAGCCGCCGGTCCAAAATGCGCTGTCGCCAGTGCAACACCTAAACCTGAATTTTGCATTCCTACTTCTATTGAAATAGCCCTTCTTGTCCCTTCGTCTAGTCCAAGTACGAACGCAGTTATATATCCGAGCAAAAAACCGAAAGCATTATGGAGCATCACCGCAATAAAGATAAGAAGTCCTGAAGAAGTAACGCTACTTACATTTGCTGAAACAACTGCAGAAACAATTATGATAATTGCTACAACTGATATTAAAGGAATAACAGTCATTCCTTTATTAACGATATGAGGGAAAAACTTTTTCACTACTAGTCCTAAAATAATAGGCACAATAATGACTTGTACGATAGAAAGAAACATGGACATAGCATTTACTGGCATCCATTGCCCTGCAAGTAATAGTAGAATGAGCGGTGTAGCAATTGGTGCTAGTAACGTTGATACTGAAGTCATTGCAATAGACAACGCTAAGTTCCCTTTTGCTAAATAAACCATAACATTTGATGCAGTGCCACCCGGTACTGAACCGAGCAACACTAACCCAGCTGCTAATTCCGCTGGCAGATTCATAACGTAGGCTAGTACGTATGCGACAAGTGGCATAATAATAAACTGAGCACATACACCGATAATAACTGCTAATGGTTTTGTAGCTATGATTTTGAAATCAACAGCCTTCAATGTTAATCCCATCCCAAACATGACAACCCCAAGTAAAATCGTTATGTAACTAGTTAACCCGAGAAATGGCGCGGGAATGAAATATGCAATAGCTGCAATACAAATAACCCAAAATGCAAAATACTTTCCAGCTATATTACTTATCGCTTCTAGTACTTTCACCCGATCAGCCCCTATCTTTTAATTGAAACACCTTATTCGGATTCAAAATATTTTGCAGATCAAGAGCTTTCTTTATTTTCTCCATTACACATAATGCCGCACCATGTTCTTCTTCTTGATACTTTCGTTTTCCGATTCCAACGCCATGTTCTCCTGTACATGTTCCTCCTCGTTTAAGAGCATACAGAACGATACTTTCGTTTATTTCGTCTGCCTTCTTTACTTCCTCTTTATCATTTGTGTCAATCATTAAGAGTACATGGAAATTCCCATCTCCAACATGACCTAGAATACCGCCAATAAGCCCTACTTTATCTAATACCTCTTTCGCATGTTGAATCGCGCCAGCTAATTCCGAAATTGGCACACATACGTCTGTACTCATTAGCTTTTTACCAGGATAACTATGCACGTAAGAGTACGCTAAGTTATGCCTTGCATCCCACAGTTTATTTCTTGCTGCTGTTTCCGTCTCAAACGCAATTTCTTTACATTTATGATCAAGAACGATTTCTTTCGTAAATTCAATATCTTGCTTTAACCCTGCTTCATTGCCGTGAAACTCTAAAAATAGTGTCGGTTCTTCTCTGTAACTTGTTTCATTGTAATGATTTACTTGTTTCATAGATAATTCATCAACGAGTTCAATTCTCGCGATTGGAATACCTGCTTGTAATATGTTAATTACAGCTTCTACTGCATCATTTATAGTTGGAAACGATGCCCTCGCAGCCATAACATGTTCTGGTATACCGTATACTTTTAAAGTTAACTCCGTGAAACATCCAAGTGTTCCTTCTGATCCTACGAAAATACCATTTAAATGATAACCTGATGATGACTTCGCCGCTAAATTCCCGGTATGTATTACCCCTCCATCCGCAAGAACGACTTCTAAATCTCGAACTTGATCACGCATTACACCATACTTTACTGCTGTCGTTCCGCTCGCGTTTGTAGCAGCCATTCCTCCTAACGTTGCATCAGCTCCTGGGTCTACACTAAAAAATAATCCATACTTTTTCAATTCTTTATTAAGCTGAGAGCGCGTCACCCCTGGCTGTACTCTCACAAGAAAATCCTTTTCTCTTATTTCAAGTATTTTGTTCATAAGAGAAAAGTCCATTGTAATTCCTTTTTCGTAAGGAATTACATGTCCCTCTAAACTGGACCCTACTCCAAATGGAACGACAGCTGTTCCGTGCTGAATCGCTATTTTCATTATCGCGCTAACTTCTTCGGTCGTTTTTGGAAAAACAACTACATCAGGTAAACTACTAGTATGATAAGATTCATCTTTACTATGTAACTCTCGTACTGTCATATTTATTACTACTCGATCTTCAGGAAGTATGCCTTTTAATTCATTTACTACATGTTCAATTGTTATTTCCATAATCAACTCTCCTTTTTAATTTTAAAACAAGTATACCATCTTTATACAAAATAATTAGAAAAATAAGATTATTAAACCTGAACATACAAAAAAGAACCTGCAGCACACGCTACAAGTTCTTTTTCACTACATTTTAAACGATTTCTTTATTAACAACATAAACCAAATTAAAGTAACTGCCATCAACGAATGAGAAAATCCTACAATATAAGTTAACCCTTTAAAGTCAGCTCCATTTAACTGAAGAAGCCCTCTCGCTGCTAGCGAACCTAACATTAATGTTAATGCAATGTTATGTAAAACAAACCACTTATTAAACCCTTGCACTTCATGAAACGCGAATACTTTTGCTAATCCTAAAGCAATTAAAAAGAAGAAAAAGCCAAGTACAAGTGTATGTGTATGCAAAAGATTTAACAAAGTAGATCCTAAAATCCCTTTATACTTACCATACTCCCTAGCGAAAATCCCTGATAATAAACCGATAATCAAATACGTAAACGATGCATTATATAATTTCTTCATTATGTACCTCCTTGAGTAGAATGTGTAGTGTGTCATATTTAGTAATAATGATAGTTATATAGTAAAAACTCCTAGTCACCTAGGAGTCATTGTATAAGCACCTCACTCTTTACAATCAATCCTAATTATAAAATATCTCTCTATACAAAACAAACGAACTTTATGTGAACAAACAAAGCCCCATTAAAATATGTTGCACTTTTGTTTTACACAATCCATACTAATTGTTATAACTTTTAAAGGTGGTGTAATCATTGATAGTTCTTAAAACAGAACGTCTTAACCTTCGTTGGTTTGATATAAAAGACGCTCCTTTTATTCTTGAGTTAGTAAACGATCCTGCATGGATTCAGTTTATCGGTGACAAAGGAGTTAGAAACTTAGAAGATGCAAAAAATTATATTGTAAACGGTCCCATCGATATGTATAACAAACTCGGATTTGGCCTTTACTTAGTAGAACGAAAAGAAGATCTCACTCCACTTGGTATGTGTGGCCTTATTAAAAGAGATTCATTAGAAGACGTTGATATCGGATTTGCCTTTTTAGAAACATTCCGTTCAAAAGGATATGGCTACGAGTCAGCTTCTGCAATAATCGAATACGGTGTACAAAAGCTCGGCATGAATCGAATTGTAGCAATTACTTCTATAGATAACATCGCCTCAGGAAAGCTTTTAGAAAAAGTAGGATTACGATTTGAGAAGATTATTTCAGGGTCTGGAGAAGATTTAAAATTATTTGGGTATAACGCATAGTAAAGAAGGTCGCCGTGAATGGCGACCTTCTTTACTATTGTAATAATATTTTCCTACACATTGAGATTGCTTGTTGTATAAGGAAGCCTTTCTTTTTTCCATGCAAGAAATCCTCCCTTTAAATTCACTACTTCCTTTATACCAGCTCTTTGTAAAATACTAGCTGCTATAGCGGAACGTAATCCGGTTCGACATTGCAAAACTATTGGACAATCTTTCGGTATATAATCTAGTTGTTCAAATAGATTACCTAAAGTGATATGTATTGCATCATGAAGGTGTCCTTCCTCCCACTCTTTTTTACTACGCACATCGATAACCTTAACGCTTCCACCTTTTATATGCGGATATAATTCAATCGATGTTTTTTCTTTGTAACTTTCAAATCTATCAAGTCTTTGTATTACTTTTAAGGGTGCAAAAGCAATAATATTATCTAACCCAATAGATTCAAATTCTCTAATAATTGCCTCCACTTTAACCTTTTCCTCATCTAGAATTATTAACGTTTCTGTTTTATAATCTAATAACCATCCACACCAAGTTGTGAAAGAATTGTTATAAGGTATGTTAATTGACTTCTCGATATGACCTGCAGCAAAACTCTCTACATCCCTTATATCAACTATTTGATGAACGCTCTTCAAAATTTCTTGAAGTTCTTCTACTGTATTAATAGCATTACTTTTTCTCTTCTTACGAATTGGCGGACCATACTTATTTAAATTCTTCATTAATGAAAAATACTTTGGAGGCTCTGGCTGTCCCGTCAATAAAGTTGATATAAAATCACTTTCTTCATTACACTGAAATGCCCAATTGAACATCTTTTCATAACCTAATGTAGAAGTTGGAATTGCTCCTAATGCTTTTCCACATGCGCTTCCCGCACCATGTGATGGCCATATTTGCAAATAATCAGGAAGTATTTTTATTTTTTGTATAGAATCAAATAATTGTTTCGCTCCTATTTTTGCAGTATCTTTCATACCGACTGCAGTTTCTAATAAATCCGGTCTTCCTATATCTCCTACAAATATAAAATCACCTGTGAATATCCCTATCGGTTTATCATTCGTATAATTATTTTGACTTGTATCAGTCACTAAAAAAGAAATACTTTCAGGCGTATGCCCTGGGGTGTGAATTACATTAAATTTTATATGACCTACTTTAAACTCTGTGCCCTCTCTAACCAATTTGTATCGACCTTCATTAAGATATTGATATTTCCAATCACAATCTCCTTCATCAGATACATATAAATTTGCATGATAAAGATTGGAAAGTTCTCTAGACCCAGAAAGAAAATCAGCATGAATATGAGTCTCAGCCGCAGCAATTACTTCCATTCCCTCTTTCTTAGCAAATTCTATATATTGTTCTATATAGCGACCTGGATCAATTACAATTGCTACGCCTTCCTTCTGACAACCGACTAAATAGGAAGCATGTGCTAATTTTTCATCATAAAAATATTTTAAAAGCATAGCTATTCCCTCCAAATAGGTATTTCAAATTGCTTTTCAATTTTTATAACCACTTTCTATCTTCCCCTATAGGATCCCTTTCAACATAAAATTCCAATACATATATGGCAACATAAATCTTTTAAGTAAAAACATACTATACCTTTCTTTCGCTTGATTAAACGGAAACGTTTCTTGAGGCTCATGTTTATAGTTAAATTCAGCGAGTATAAGACTTTTATATCCTGTAATAATTGGACAAGATGTATACCCATCATATTTAGCCTGCAAATCTCTTCCACTAAGTACGTCCATAATATTTTGTTTTAAGACAGGTATTTGTTTTCGAATTGCCGCTCCAGTTTTAGAAGTAGGTAAATTAGTACAATCTCCAAGTCCGAAAATATTTTTATACTTTACATGCTGCAAAGTATAAGGGTGTATATCTATCCATCCCTGATAATCACTTATTTCACTCTCTTTAATAAAATTTGGTGGCCCCATTGGTGGAACAACATGTATCATACTATATGGTATGGTTTCTCTTTTCAGCGTTTGCGTATCTTCAAAAATTGCTTCTCTCTTTTCGGCGATAATTTCTACTAAGTTTTTATTATAATTCGTTATAATTTGCTTTCTTTCTAGTACTTGTTCTAAAGTATTTGCATATCGTGGAACCTGAAATATGTCAGTGTTTGCAGAATAAAACATTACTTCACTTCTGTTTCTTACACCACTATTACAAAAATACTCCTCTGCTAAATACATAATTTTTTGTGGAGCACCACCGCATTTAATAGGAGTATTAGGGTGGGTAAAAAGCGCATTTCCTCCTTTAAATTTTTCGATTTCTCTCCAAGTAGAATCAACATATGTATAAGAATAATTGCTACATACCCCATTAGTCCCAATAGATTCTTTTAAGCCCTTAATACCTTCCCAATTTATTTGTATACCAGCTGCTACAATAAGAATTTCATACTCAAGCAGCAGTCCGTCATCTAACAGTATCTTATTTTCATCCGGAAATAACTTAACAACACTTTTAGGGATCCACGTTGCCCCTTTTGGAATAAGCGATTCTTGATCACGCATTGTACTTTCCTTTGAAACAATTCCTCCCCCCACTAAACTCCATAGTGGCTGAAAATAATGTTTTTTTGACGGATCAATAATCGCTATATTTTCTTTCAATAGGGGGATATTTCTTAATAAATGTGCAGTAGAAGATAGTCCTGCAGTCCCAGCACCAACGACAATAATTTTATAACTATCTCTGGTCTTCATTATCCTCTTCCTATCTAAATTTAATTTTTAAATTAACTAATTTGTGGCCGTATTTTCATCGTAGTAAAATTATTATACGTTAAAAACATCACATTTTTATCTTATTAAAATGAAAATTCTGTTAATTTTACCATCAACATTACTTTATGCGTAAATTCCTTATGTTACTTCTTTAATTTGTTTCAAACACTACAAACTTTATATTTTTCAATATTATACTGTATTCTAGCTACATTTAATTACATCACATGCCAATAGACATTGGATTATAAGTCACTTGAAACAAACTACATAGAAACATCCAGTGTCCACATATACAATAATAGGATGGTTTTATATTAATTAATCACTTATATAATTTTTCCTTACAGTTTATCCTTGTCTCAATACTCTCTCAAAGTATCCTTTGTCACTTATAAGAACCGGAATATTCAATTTAGCAATGCGAAAAGTTTGTTTTCAAATATTTTTGTTTATATAAATTTACAAATGAAATTATGGTTATTTAGTTTATATGTATGCAAATCCATCCTGTTGAGCTATTACTCTTTTAAAAACCTCATATGTATTATTTTTATTTAATTTTGTTTACACCCTTAAAAAAAACGAGCATATGATAGTATATACTAATCCGAAAGCCCTATAGTCTACTTTCTAAGAGCACTGATTTGTGTTCTTTTTTTAATGAAGATTATGTTCAATTTTTGTTACATTATTAAAACTTCCATTTGTTACTCTGAAAAATTCCTCACTTTATAATTCCTATTCACAGTATTTTGACCTTGGAATAGCTAATTACTATATCATAGAATATCTTTTTCATTAAACCTTCTGACCATATTGTATTTATTAAACCTTTGTATTGTAGGATTTAATAGTTATCTCATTGATCATAAAGAGATAAAACCAGAAAGTGATTTCTATTAGTCCAAGCACTTCATGTTACTCCCACATACACTATAAAATGTTTGGACTTTATTACTTCAATTAAAACTTAAAGTTAGGAGGATTTATTATGGCAGATTGTACAGGTTTAGCTTGTTTTCTATTCTCTTCGTGGCCAACGGGAACAGTTGTTACAATTACTACTAGATCAGGTCAAATTATTGGACCTGCTACTTTTTCACTGTTCTTTCCGAATATATGTGCAGTAGTATTGGAAGAAGAAGATGTGATAACCCCTTCATCTACCAATACTACATTCATAAGTTGTGAAGATATAGAAAGTGTTACTTTAACCACTCTTTGAAATGATTCATATTTTTCTAGCTTAATCCATATTTAAGACATTCTAATGAATGTCTTTTTTCATGAAAAATCTAATCAGTATCCCCTGAGATGTAACATTCTATTGACCTATTATTTCAATAAATTGCTTTAATTTAAATTTTTTCTCTTCTAAAGGTTACTTGTCTACACATCGTTCTACAAAACTTCATATGATATAGTATATTGTTTAAAGGAGGAATAAATTTGTTCTTATGCAATTTATTTGGTTGTTCAGGTGGAGTATGTAGTATTTTTAAAAATTTACAGCCAGGCGAAGTCGTTACTGTGACTGGTAAATCTGGGAATATTATTGGACCTGCTATTTTTACAAATTTTAACCCTAATACTTGTATCGTCACATTAGAAGAGGAAAATTCAGTTACTCCTCCTACTACAAGTATTACTAAAATTAGTTGTAAAGAAATAGAAAGTGTTACGTTTATCTCATAATATATTTTAAACCTAAAGCAGGGGTTGAAATATGAAACTCTTATACATTACTTCTGGTTACTCAAAAATTTATCAATATCTAGATCAAAGCATACAAGGAACACTTATAGATCAAAATTTCGAATGGTTAGCGATACAACCGAGTGAATTAATACAACAATTGGATTTCATTACAACAACTTTTCATCCCGATATTGTATTCACCTTATTAGGTAATCATCTACCACAAAAAGCAATTCAATATTTTAAAAAATGGAACATTAAATTAGCTGTCTGGTTAACTGAGGATCCATTTTATATAGATACTTCTCTTCTTCTATTAAATAACTTTGATTTTATATTTACTATTGATAGCGAAGCACTTAAATATTACACAGCTTTAGGATATACCAATGTATATCACTTACCATTAGCAACTAATATAGACGTATTTAAACCTAGTCTAAAAAATATAAAATATAAAAGTGAAGTATTATTCATTGGCTATCCTTATCCAAACCGAGTAAAATTAATACATTTCCTTTTAGAAAATACCCCCTATCACTATACTATTATTGGCCGACATTGGAGAAATAAGTTATTAAAAAAATGGAAAAATCACCGAAGAATTAAAATTATAGAAGAATGGATTCCACCTCAAGAAGTTGCGCTCTATTATAACAACGCTAGTCTTATTTTAAATCCTCATCGTAGTCATCTATTTCCACAAAATAAAAATAAAAATAAAGTAAAAAATAATACTATTAATAATCGTACGTTTGATATTGCCGCTTGCCAAGGCTTTCAAATTATTGAAGAAAAGTCTGATCTTTTATCGTTCTTCAATAAAGATGAAATTATATCCTATAACAGCTTTGAAGACTGTTTAAATAAAGTATCTCTTTATTTGGATGACACGATTTCAAAAAGATTAATGGTTGAAAAAATTCATACAAAAGTGATAACACAGCATACTTTTCATAAGAGAATCCACTTTATAACAACTATTTTACAGTCACAGCTTTATTAAAATAGAAATCCCCTTGTGCATATAGATGCACAAGGGGATTTCTTCAAATTAATCTATAACATATTCTTAACTTTTATTTCACTTGAAACATGTATTTTTTATAATTTTTATGCACCGATAAGATAAGCCCGATCATTATCATATTTGAAAACAGTGAACTTCCTCCATATGATAAAAAAGGAAGTGCAATTCCTTTTACTGGCATTATACCAATATTTTCGAAGATTCGAAGTGTTAGAACACTAATTGCCCCCCACATAGTAATGTACCAAACAGATTCTCTGCTGAATATGCAATTATAGTTACTCGATATATAAGAAGTAACAAGACCAATACAACGAGAGCCGCTATTATAAATCCACCTTCTTCAGCGATGGTAGCAAAAATAAAATCAGTATGCTTTTCAGGAATATATACACTTCCTTGACCAAATCCTTTTCCATGTAATTCGCCACTTCCAACAGCTAAAAGAGATTGTTGCGTTTGATACCCTTGATCTGTATTTTCAGCTGGATTCAGCCAACCTATAATGCGTGATTGTTGGTGAGGTTTTAACCTAGTAACTAATTCTTTAAAGAAAAAATCTGGATATCTTACGTATGTAAATATTAATGTAGATAGTAGAGTTACCGGAATGAATGTACAAAATGCAATTAATTTCTTTTGAATCCCTGATATGAATAAATACAATAGATGCTGCGTATAAGAACACCATCCCTGTATCTGGCTGGCTATATACCAGAGCAATAGGAGGAATTGAGACTAACATAATTTTTCCAACCAACAGGAAATCAGTTTTATATGTCCGAATCATATATTTAGCGTTATGATTCATTACTAAATTTGCGACAAATATAATTAGTGCAATTTTGAAAAACTCCGATGGTTGAATTTGAACAATAACAGGAAATTGAAACCATCTTTTTGCTCCCAATTTAACGGGAGTAAATGTTGATTCTGGTAGTATTTTTAATATAACAATTGATGCAAATCCAATAATATACATTGGACAAGATAAATTTTGCCATTGATCCCACTCAATACTTGCAACTAATATTAACAGTACAAAACCAATTAAATAGTTCCTACCTTGCTGAAATGCAAAGTTTGTGCTTCCATACTGGCCAGTTTGTTAACTACTATTTTATGTTTCATCGTCACATTATAATGAAATAGTCATATATTTTCTTGAATTTTAAAAACCTAATTCACTTTTCAATATCTCATTTCTTCCTTAAAGAGGTCTTTTTATAGATGCTCTTCTTAAGTTTTTCAGCATAAAACTAAACATTCCGTCAATACTAAAGATAGGCGAAAGCCAGAACTCATTTAAACGTCCCTGTAGTTCTTCTCTTTTCTTTATTAAGCAGCTAGCTTTCACTAGCTGCTCTTTTATTTACATATATCATAAGGATTTGAATATATTATGTTTGAAAGTACGCTGTTTTATCAAAAGGTGATCCGGTGACAATTTCTTTTTTATTTCTACAAAATAAATTTTTTACTAGATACCTTTTCGTATAATATATGCAAGCTTGTTAACACTATAAATGTAACTTTAGGTTACATATCTATTACTTTCAGGGCCTAATTTTCTTTTGTGCAACAAGTGTTTAGCTAGCTTCGCTGGCCACTTTGTTGTACCGAATGAACTTTTTATTTCTCAACACCTAACATATGGTATCGATATTCCAATAATGGTAATATGAAGGTACCTTCAGTTGTTAAATACTATGCCCTTTTTAAAGGCCCTGTTTTTAAACAGGGCCTTTAAAATTTATTCTCTACTTAAATAGTATTTTTGTTATAAATCTTTCTATAAACACTCTCATTTCCTCGATATCAAATTAAATCCCATGAAACAGGCGTCCCTTTTTCGATATCCTTATTCGCTTTTTTCCCAATAATTTTGGATATGTGTTTTGGTAATAAGCCATTCCCTGGTCTAATAGCTTTAACATTTTCATTTGTAAAGAATTCTCCCGCTTTTATGTTTTCTACTACATATAATGATCTTCTAAATTTTAAAGAATCTTTTTCTATATCAGTCGGTCCATAATATACATTCCCCAAAGATTCCCATGCTTTTTCAGTTTCGCTTACTAATAATTTAAATTCAGCTGGTTCCATTGAAAATTTAGCGTCAACTCCTCCATCCAACCTCGAGAGCGTTAAATGTTTCTCAATTACTGTGGCCCCAAAGGCAACACTCGCTACAGATACTCCTACACCCAGTGTATGATCAGATAAACCCACCTGACATTTAAATAACTCTTTCATATGAGGTATGGTAACTATATTTGTAGATTTTGGAGACGCAGGATACGTACTCGTACATTTTAATAGAATTAGTTCTTTACACCCTTCTTCTCTCGCAGCCCTTACTGTTTCATCTAGTTCGGCAATTGAAGCCATACCTGTCGAAATAATTATTGGTTTTCCTGTTGCGGCTACTTTACGTATGAGGGGGATATCAGTATTTTCAAAAGATGCAATTTTATAACATGAAACATTTAATGTCTCTAGAAAGTCTACAGCTGTTTCATCAAAAGGCGTACTAAATGGTATCATCCCTAACTCTATACAGCGATCAAAAATTGGTTTATGCCACTCCCATGGTGTATATGCTTCTTTGTATAAATGATAAAGTGATTTGCCTTTCCATAAACTTTTCGTATCGTGAATTGAAAAATCACCATTTTCTATATTTAAAGTCATTGTATCTGGTGTATATGTTTGAATTTTAAATCCTTGTGCCCCGGCCTCCGCAGCTGCCTCTACAATTTTCAACGCTCTATCTAATGATTGATTATGATTTCCTGACATTTCTGCAATAATAAATGGTGGCAAACTATTGCCAATCTCTCTACCTCCGATATATACATTACTCATTTTTTTCACCTTCAAGTTCTATTTTTATAGCTTCTTTTCTTTCCTCCCATTGTTCACGGGACAAGGTCATTGTAATGACATCTATATAATCATTGTCCCTATAAATATAATCTTCATATCTTCCATCTTCTTGGAAACCAAGTTTCTGATGAAAATTTAAACTAATACAGTTTGATTCTATTATTTCTGCATATACTTTGTGTATGTCTTTAATTTCAAAAATAAAATTTAATGCTAATAAACCTAATACAGTTCCGGCACGTCTTACACTTTGTTTTTCACCTATATAAAATCCCCAATAACAAGTTCGATTCATTTCATCTATTTTTGTAAAATTAACAAATCCAATTGGTTTTTCTTTATATATTAATATTCTTGCAACCTTTGTTTCATCCATTACGAGTTTTTCATACCACTTTAAATGTTCGTCTATTGTTATTTGATGATCTTCATACATAACTGAACGTATTTCTTTTGCATTCCGCCAATTTAAAATAAGTTCTAAATCTTTCTTTTCTAACCTTTCCAATTGAAAATCCTCAATATCTAACATACTATCCTCCTAAAATATTTTTTGCTATTTCATTTGAATTACTGGCACACTGTATAGAAAGAGCTTTATTAGACATTTCTTTCACTATTTTAGAATTTGATAAAAGTTTGTTTAGACATTCCATAATTGCTTTATCCGAAACACTTTCAGCTGTACCAATATTCCATGTAGCTCCAACCTTTGCTACAGCCTTGGTTACTTCAATTTGATTTTGGGCAGTTATAATTGTAATAGAAGGTAATCCAAGAAAGCAGCGTTCCCATGTGGTTGTTCCTCCAGCTCCTATCCCTAAATCCGCTCGTACGAGAAGCTCTTCCATATTTTCTATTTGACAATAATATGAAGCGTTAGAAACACTCTTACAATAAGTTTGAATCTCCTCTTTATGCGGATTTTGGCTTCCTACCACAACGTCTATTTTTAAGTTATCTTGATTTATATTTTGTAAAGCTCTTAATGTTTTTAATGTTTCATTTGTTACATCATGCCCACCAAAAAAAATAAAAATCCTCTCAATTTCTCCTGTTCTTTTTCGTGAAAATTTCTTAGCAGCATGAAACTCTGGCCGTAATATAGCATATTTAGGCCCCAATTTTACTAATGAGTGCTCTGGTATTAAATCTTTATAGCGATCATTAGGGTTATCGTATAAATTTTGGTCTAGTAACAAATCACAGTCGTGCATTCGATTTGCAAGATCATCGATTACCATGATTTTCCTTACAGTTTTTCTTAAAGCAGACTCCCACCTATTATCTAATCCATAATGATCAACGATTAACCAATCACACTTGGGAAGTTGCGACAAAATATCATTGGTCTGCTGTGCATCAACAAACCAATGATATTTGAGCCAATTAAAATAACTCCCGTGTTCTGAACTTAAGAAATTTGTATTTTCACCATCTTCATCTAATACAAACACACAAAATCCCTTATTTAAAATATATTGATGTAAATCACCTTCTAGCTTACGACAAATGAAATATACTTGAGCACCTTTATTCCGTAACTCGTGGGCCAGTGTTAAACAACGCATAATATGACCGGTACCTATTTCAATAGATGCGTCGGCGCGAAAGGCAATTTTTTTCTCAAGCAAGATACTCCCTCCTCACTAAAAGCACTACAATTTATTAATTTATAATATCGTTTCTCTATTTAACTCATCTACTAATGATTGTTGATTTGCCCATTTCAATTTTACATGACTATTAATTTCAATAAGTTCAGGGTTTCGAAGGATGTAATCTTTTATTTGATGAAAGAATAAAGGTTTAGATTTTACATTCAGACCTCTATAAAGTTCATTGAACATATCTAAATCTGGTTGTTCATCTAATGTTAACCTCCAAGTAGGATAACAAACTGCTGGAGGAAGTTTCACTACATTGATACGAAATAAATGTGGATTATTAATAAAATAAAACGGAAGGTATTCTGCATAAGTTAAAGGTTTTGGGGTTTGTAGTAATCGTTCGATTGCCTCTAATGTAAAAATATCACCTGCTGTTCCAACAGGTAACGTACTTAACTCTGCCTGTGTATAGTCTGCACCACTTTTCAAATGTTCATCTAGTAAAAAAGTATTTATTTCAGGTGACACAGCTGGGCAATCCCCTGTAATCCGTATGACAATATTTGCATTTTCTTGTTTTGCAGCTTGGAACATGCGATCAGCGGTATTTTCTGGATCACCTCTAAAAATCTTAACTTTCCCGTCTAAATTAAATTTTTCCAAAGGGTCATCTTGTGCAATATCTGAAGTAGCAAGTATGACCTGGTGTTTTCCTGGAATAGCTAATGTATTTATAAGACATCGTTCAATGGAAGGAACTCCGTGTATTGGCAATATTGCCTTTAAAGGTAACCTAGTAGATTTTAAGCGGCAAAGTACAATTATTACTACCTTTGGAGGTTCAATAACCTCTTTTGTTATTGGGGTACCTGCAGACAAATTATATACAGCTACCTGAGGTAATAATTCCTCTGCTTCAAGCTCGGTCAGCGCATTTTCTACAACATTTAATTCCATTGTTACTTTATTAGCTGTAATAATCTCTCCTTTTTTAATGTCACCTTTTGTAACTGCTCTTAACAATTTTTGGTTTTGCAATTTTAATAACACCCCTTTCATTTAATTTTTAGCAACTCTATAAAACGAAAGAACTTTTCTCACAGCTTGTATTACATCCCACACATCAGCTTCTGTCATTTTAGGAAATAGAGGCAGCGTAATAATTTCCTCATATACATTTTCTGCTTGCGGACAAATACCTTTTCCATAACCTAATTTTTGATAAAACGGTTGCAAATGTACGGGTATATAGTGCACATTCACACCGATATTTTCTCTTTGTAATGCCTCGTAAACTTCTTTTCGATTACATTTTAATAATTTAGTATTTAAACGAATAATATAAAGGTGCCAGCTTGAATCGGTTTGAGGCAATTGCTTTGGTATGATGATTTCAGATAAACAACTAAATTCTTTATTATAAATGTCTACATATTTCTTTCGAATTTTAATAAAAGAGTCTAATTTATTTAACTGTGATAAGCCAAGAGCAGCTTGTATATCCGTTATTCTATAGTTGTAACCTAAGAATTGCATTTCATAATACCAAGGCCCATGATTTTCAAGAAGATTTCGAGGATTCTTTTCAATTCCGTGCGTACGGAATTGAAAAAGTTTTTCGTAAAACAGAGGATTATTTGTGGTAATTACCCCCCCCTCTCCGGTAGTAATATGTTTCACCGGATGAAAGCTAAACATTGTCATATCACCAATTGAACCAATCTTTTTATTTTTATATGTGGCTCCTAATGCGTGGGCTGCATCTTCAATGATAATCAAATTGTTTTCTTTTGCTATTTTTTGTATTTCTTCTAACTCTACAGGCTGCCCAGTAAAGTGTACGGGAATAATAGCCTTTGTTTTGTTTGTAATCTTTTCCTCTATAGATTTAGGACTAATGTTATATGTTCCATTGTCAATATCAGCGAATACCGGCTTTCCCCCTTGGTATAAAATACAATTTGCACTTGCTACAAATGTCATCGGAGTTGTAATTACTTCATCTCCCTCAGTTATGCCTGCTGCATAGCAGGCAGCATGCAATGCAGCTGTACCATTTGAAAAGGAAACAGCGTATTTTGCTCCCACATATTTCGCTATAGCCTCTTCAAACTGTTGAACCATTGGTCCTGTTGTTAAAAAATCCCCTTTTAATACATCTACAACAGCCTGAATATCATATTCATCAATTTGTTGCTGGCCATATGGTAAATAAGTTTCTCTAACAGGCTTTCCTCCATGCATACCGAGGATTCCCCTTACCATTACTCTTTCTCCTTAGGATTAATTTTTAAAGATTTAATCCACTCTTCTGTTTTAATAACTCCATCTTCTAAAGAAACTTTTGGTTCCCAGTTTAATATTGTTTTTGCTTTTTCATAGTTACATAATAATTTTTGAATTTCACTTTGCGGATGGATATGAGTTACATGTTGAATGCTTACTTTATTTCCCGAAATCAATTCTGCTAATTTATTAATGGATATATCTTGCCCTGTTCCAGCGTTGATAATATGACCATTTGCTTTTGCAGAGTATCCTGCTGCCACAACAAAATCTGCACAATCTTCAACGTATAAAAGGTCTCTCGTTTGTTTTCCATCCCCATATATATTCAGTGGTACATTATCTAATTTATTATTTATAAAAATGGCAACAACCCCACCTTCCCCACCTGTTTTCTGGAATGGACCATACGTATTAAATGGGCGAATAACCACTACTGGTAGCTTATAAGCATAATAGTAAGATAAAACCATGTTTTCAGCAGCAATTTTTGATCCCGCATATGGAGAGGCTGGTTTAATTGGGTCTAATTCTGATATCCCTTGTATATTAGTAGCTTTATCATATACCATACAAGTACTCATAAAGACCATTTTGACATCATAATTAAGACATTGTTCTAGCAAATTAAAAGTACCTATTGTATCATTTTCAAAAGTTGCTCTAGCATCATCTATACTATCTTGAACATTGATACTCGCTGCTAAATGATAACAAAGGTCAAATGAATTATTTTCAAATAATTGAGCAACTAATTTTTTATCTTTAATATCTCCTTGAATGCATTGTTTTAAATTTAGATCGTGTGCAAACTCGGTAATATTTGCAGTAGTTGAATTTGCTAAGTTGTCTAATATCCATACTTCATGCTTATCCTGCAATAATCTCTTTACAACCCACCTACCAATAAAACCTGCACCACCAGTTACTAATATTTTCATATTTTCTCCCCTCCTGTTAATAGCTGCTGGTTTAATATTAAATTTCTAAGCTCTTCTTTTGAAATAGCATTTTGATTATCAGAACGGTAAAAGCCTGCCTTCGCCCTTTTTGCATTTTCATATTGAGTACCCTTTTTTAATGGGCTAGGAATGATAAACATATCTGGTAATTCAAAAGCCTGTAAAGATTCATCATGTGTCATAAGTTCTTCATACATTTTTTCACCCGGTTTTAAACCAATTTCTTCAATTTTAATATTCTCCTTGGACAATCCATATAACTTTGTAACTTCTTCTATCATCACTTCACTTAAATCGTTTAATGAAATAACTGGCATTTTTAATATAAAAGTTTCACCACCCTTTGCTATTTTCATTGCTTCAATTGTTAACATAGTTGCTTGGTTCAGTGTCATCATAAATCTACTCATACTAAGATCCGTTACAGTTATTTTTTGGTTTTCTTTAATTTGATTTTCAAATAAAGGAATGACAGAGCCTCTTGATCCCATCACATTTCCGAAGCGAACACTTGTAAATGTCGTTTCACTTGAACCTTTTGAATATTCCGCTGACGTAATCAATCTTTCAGCAGTCAATTTTGTTGCACCGTAATTATTTGTTGGTGAAATCGCTTTATCAGAACTTGTAAAAACTACCTTTTTTACTTTCTGAGCAATTGCCGCTTTTATTACATTTTGTGTTCCAAAAATATTGGTCAAAACTGCTTCAAACGGATTATATTCACAAAACGAAACATGCTTCATCGCGGCCACATGAAATACATAATCAATATTTTCCATCGCACTAAATACTCGATCATAATTACGAATATCCCCAATTAAATAACGAATATTTCGATTTTTATCCCTAAATTCTTCTTGTAATAAAAATTGATTGTATTCACTTCTACTAAAAACTCTTACCACTTTTGGCTTTTCCTGTAGAACATTAGAAAGAATGCTTTTTCCAATTGTTCCTGTTCCACCAATAATTAAAACATTTTTATCTTTAAAAAACATGAAAATATATACCTCCTCATATTAAAAAATAATTTTAGCAAAAAAACTCTCTTCAACTTGTTTGTAATTCCATAGGCAATCCATTTGTTGAGAGATAAACTAGTTTGCCGGATATAGAAACATACGTTTCTATTGCAAGTTTAAAATACATATTAATCATTGAAAACTGAGGATATAATCTTTTACTTCAAATATTTATAAATGGTGACGATTTTAATCTTTTTCAATTTGAATTAAATTTATTAATCTTTTTGTGCATGCTTCTTGCGGATAGTTTTCATTAATAAATTTTCTTCTTAATTCTTTTGCTAAATTTGATTGTAAAGGATTATTTAGAACCTTTTTAATCGTGCTAGTCATATCCTCCATAGAATGATTTACAAGCCAATCTAATGTATCGTAATATTTATAATCCCTTTCCTCTAATAAAGATTTATAAACAACTACAGGTATATCTAATAACATTGCCTCTAATCCCACTGTTGAATTTGAGATAACCACAAGATTTGCATGTAAAATAACATCATATATGTTTACTTCATTTGTTATATATTTAACATTAGGATATAAGTTACTTAACTTAATATATTCTCCCACTAAATTACGCCCTTTTTCCCAAGGATGTGGTTTTATAATAACCGTAATATTTTTGTCTTCCACTAACTTTTCTGTCAATTCAGTATAAAATGAAGTTTTAAATGGCTGGGTTGCAATAAAAACCACTTTTGTAGAGGGGTCTATTTTTAATTTATTAAAAAGATTCTTTTTATCCATATATACTCTATCAAAGATCTCATCATATCTGGGGTGCCCTAGTATTTCGATTTGAGATTCACTGACCCCTTTTTGAAGGTACCAATCTTCTTCATATTTCCCATATACGACCTGTTTTGTTGCGAAAACCGGAAAGTATGCTTCTTCCCCCATTACTGCACCATGCTGCAGACAATAACTCGGTATACCCTCACTACTAGAAAGAAAAGTAAGAGCTCTACTTGTTATATCTTCCGTAGTACCGACAATCACACCAGAAATATCTTGTTCTTTAAAAATAAAATGAGCCATATTAAGTTTCTCAATCATGATAGGAAGGTCGCTTAGTAATTTTTTTTGAAAAAAGAGGTTTGAAAATAGTGGGTGCTTATTAAACTTTAAAAAGATTTCTTTAGCTTTTTCTATAAAAACATGTGCGGTATTAGCAGATTTATTTATATAATCTGGTGCACAAACTGTAGGAAGACCATAGAGTTCGGTCTTTTTTGATCTAGTTAATATCTTTGTTTGATTTGGATTAAAGTGAGTAAAGTTACTTACTGAAAAACGGAGATAATCTGAATTTAGGAGGATTGCTCCATTTTGGTTTTTTCTTTTTATTTTTGATTGAAATACAGACATTATTTTTTCAAACTCTAACTGTAACTGTGTTTCTGCTATTGGCTCAATTGACAATTGCTTGTAAAAATTATTATCTTTCATTTTATTTTTTATATCTTCATCTAAATATTGATAAAAATTACTCAGTAATGGTAAAGGAATATTATACTGCTTTAACCTTGAAAAAATATTTATATACTCTAAATTTAATAGCCAGTAATTTTTCAAATAAATGTCACTCAATTTTTCACCCTCTTTTTCTTCTTAAGTCTTCCCTTAATTCTTTGCATGTTCTTTGTGGTGGTAATAATTGCACAAATTCATTTTTTTCTTCTGCAAATAACTGCGCATGTATTGAATGGGGAGTAATATAATTGATATCTAAAATTTCATCTAAGGGATAAAAATCCCAATAGTGATTTAATCTCCAAAAGAAGCGTGCATCTCCTATCCGGTAAAACTGAGGATCTTCATCCCAATAAGAATTCCACCTTTTTTCAAGAATTGGTAAAACAGATGCTCTATGCATAATAGAACAATGATCAATTGTACATGGAGCATTATTCGTAATTTTTTTTGCAGGTCTCTCAACCGTTTTAATAGGCATCTCTGTTTCATCTATATGAATCGTTTTTGATGCAGAATAAATAATTTGAACATCTTTATTCTCATCAAGATAACTAGACATCTTTTTAAGACGTTCTTCTTCATATTGATTATCATCTGTAATATAAGTTATATATTCTCCTTTAGCATGCTTAAGTGCCTCATTAATTAAAGCGGCATATCTTACTTTTTTTGTCCTTTCAGAAATATGAGCTACATTACTTTTATAAAAATGTACATTTTCATTATTTATGAATGGTTGAATCACCTTCTGGGTCATTTCATCTGAATCATCATCCATTATAAAAAGCTCGAAATCTTGAAAGGTTTGGTTTAATACACTTAATATAGATTTTTCAACAAACGCAGGCTTATTGTAACTTGTCATTATAACTGAAATTTTAGGCAAATCTCTTTCTCCTCCTTATCAATAAATACAAAAACAGTTACGTTATTATATAAATAGAAAGGACAAACCGTTCCGATAATTTTAAAAAAGGTTTCTTTATCTATAAAAAATTAATAGCAGTATTTATATTCACCCATGTCTCTTTTTTCTCCACTATAGTCCATACCATATCTATGAAAAAGTCATAAATTATTTAAGTATAAAAAAGAAAGTGTCGATAAAGCTTTAATTATTAGATTTCACTAGAAAAACACATTCAATATTCTCAATAGAGGTGAAGACTTTGCAACCCCAAATATCAATTATCCTTACTAGTTATAATAAGCCATCATTAATTAATCAAGTTATTGAAAGTGTTCTAATGCAAACTTATAAAGAATGGGAACTTTTTATTATGGATGATAACTCCTGTCCAGAAACTATAAATGTCATAAAAAATTATCTAGAGGATCCTCGAATTACTTATACGAATAGTTTTATACAAGATGATGAACGATATAAAACTACAAGATATGCAACACTTATCAATGAGGCACTACCATTAACTTGTGGGGATTATATTTGCTATTTAACAGATGATACTATATACCTTCCAAACAGATTAGCTGAAATGTTGTCTTTCTTAGAAAAACATCCTGAAATTGATGTAGTCTACTCTTCCCAATACGTAAAATATGTTGATTATAACCTACAACCTACAAATGAATTTGTGAGAGAAGCTTCGGAAATTTTATATACAGCTGCTAATGTTGTAGATCATTGTTCAATTATGCATACTAGAAGAATATTATTAAAAGTCTATGAAAAGTACTGTGGATATTGGGATACAAATCCTTTATATTGGTTTGCTGGAGATGCAATGTTTTGGAAACGCCTAAATACATTTCAACCTTTTTATCCCATTAACAAAGTGCTCGATATTACTTTTAAAACACCATTCTCTTTCCAAAACCTATATGCTAACCTCCCTTCAAAAGATTTAAATGGTATTTTATTTAGTAATTCACAAGGTAAAGTATTTTTAATTGATAACTTTAAACGCAGGCTTATTTCGAAAGATATGCTTTCTTACTTCAAATATAATCAAAATGAAATTGTCTTAATTCCCGATCCATTTATCTACAAATATACAGAAGGGCCCCCCATAACCCTTACAGAGTCAATTCCAAATCTACGGGTTGTGCAAAGTGAAAAAGGAGAGTTATTTTATATAGAAAATAATCAAAAACGTCCATTTATTGACACCATTGCATTTCGCAAATTTAAATTTTCAGTTCAAGAAATTATTAAAGTTTCACAACGTAGTTTAAATCAATTTTCAGATGGACCACCTATTTATCCAAATTTATCTCGTCACGCGGTTTTACCAGAAGGAAAAGTATTTATCTACCATCACAATTATTTCATCATGACAGATTATATGCTTCATCCCATAGATAAAGATATATTGCAAAAACTATATTTATTAAAGAACTGTATACCGATTTCAAAGACCAATTTATCCTACTTTAAGATGGGCCCTCCTATTTCAACATACCCCTCTTACCTAGCTGAAAAATACTTAGAATAGTACCAAGAAAGAGTATTATCAATAATCAATAAAACAATAGAAGAAGGTTCTGAACTAAGTACTATGCTTGCCTATAGTATTGAATTAAACGAACTGTTAGAAAATGAACTAAATAAAAGTCCATATTGTTCTACTAGCATCTCCTAATAGGGTGATAGAATTTATTTAGATGATCAAAGATTCTTCTTAACTTGTAAAATAAATTATCATAAAAAGAGGACGCAAATAAAAATGCGTCCTCTTTTTATATCAAATCAAACTAATCCATTAAAATCCTTTTCATGAATCCGAATAAGTAATGTTTTTAAGAAAAACAAGATCTAACATCTTAGCTGTTACACTAAATAGATTTACATAATTCACAACTATGACAAGTATTACATATCGCTTAAGTTTCGTTACCTTTTTCTGTATATAATGATAAAAAAATTGTGAACTTTTATCGCATTATGCAAGACATTTAATATCAAATATATTACTTTTACTATGAATTAAATGTGTTTATAGGACTTTTCTAGATAAACAAGGTGCTAAATTAATTCTTAAGAAGTCATTACTATTTCATTTATCTAAAAATTGAAAAAATATGTGTAGATAGATATCATCTTAAATACATATATAATTAACTTTAATTTTCTGACAAGATTTCACATAATTCTTAAACTAATTTTTTACGTGCATTATGAAAAAAATTGCACCGTGCCAGTCTTTAAAAGATTATATATCATAACTTTAAGAGAGGAAGAAAAACTATGAAGATGAAAAGAAAAATCATTATGACAACAGCACTTGCCGCTACGTTAGCTACAGGTGCACTACCTACTACCTCGGTGTTTGCTGCAGAAAAAGAGGCTCCTATTCAACACAAAGAGGCACAATCGAGTATTCAACCTTTGGCACAAAATAATTTGGAAACAGCCGTTCAAGCTGCCTTAAATGGTCCAGAAGTCAAAAAAATTAAAGTATTTGAACATGAATTTAATGTAAAAGAAATAGAAGTAGTAAACCTAGGTGCAGGAAAAAAATATGTTAAGGGGCAAATTTCTCATCATTTAAGTTTTCGTCCAGATGATCAATTTTATTATGAGTTTACAGTACAAGATGGAAAGGTACTAGATAAACCTGTATTTAATATTGATAGAGGTGGTTGGACACCATTTGCCGCTCCACTTTTATCAATTCTTGCTGCGTATAATGGAATTCCAGTTAATCCAAATGATTTAAATACACTTGGTCAGCAAATTGGTAAAGTTATAGATGGAAGCTGGGAACATGCAGCCCAATCAATTGCAACTGTAGTTAGTCTAAGTTTTAATGAGTAGAATTTTTCAATTTTTATTAGCAGTGTAGAGATCCGCTTTTTGTAATCAGCCTTGTTATAAGAGATTCTAAAACAGCTATTAATAAATTTTTACCACTCAATCACATTATCTTGATTTGTTTACCACCTTATTATTCATTATATGTCACAAAATGGAAGTCTTTTTCAGGACTTCTGTTTTGTTTGTATTCAATGCAATAAACAGTTGTTTTTTTGGGAGGCTATACTTCGATTTTTCAATAATCCATTTGGCTATTAGAGACAATTTATAATAACAAATTATTAAAGTCTCAAATAACTTACTCCCCCTATTGTTAATTATTTTCAAATACAAAAATTTATTATCTTAAGAATGAAAAACAATAAATATAGTAAAAAATCATCTAACAATTGTTTAAAGGTCAGGAGAGAAAAAATGAACAAAATAAAAATGAGAAATTTCTTTAAAATTAGTATCCTTACTTGTATTACACTAGCAAGTTTAAGTACACCATCTACTATTTTAGCTAATAGTCATCCAGGTTACTCCTATGAATCCAATATAGGGTATCAAAATCCATCGTGGATGGCGAAAATAGAAGATTCAACAAAAATAAGTGAAATATCTATTCCAGGGACTCACGGTACAATGGCTTTACATGGAGCAAGTTTTATTGATGAAAATTTGACAAGAAATCAAACTATGAGTTTATCCCAACAATTAAATTCCGGAATTCGATATGTAGATATGCGTGTTAAACGTGTAAAAGATTCTTTTGCAATGTATCATGGTGTTGTAAATCAAAAAGCTGTGTTTGAAGATGTATTGAAAGAGACCATTCAATTTTTAAAAGCTCATCCAACAGAAACAATATTAATGCGCTTAAAAGAAGAAACTACTCCTGAAAATGGATCTCTATCATTTGAGGAGATATTTTTAAAATACAAAAACGTTAATGCTTCATATTTTTGGGATCCTAATTCCGTACAAACTTCAGATAGAAATAATCCTACTTTAGGAGATACCCGCGGGAAAATTGTAATCTTACAAAACTTTACATCCACTCAATTGTACGGAATTGATTACGAAGGTTTGAATATACAAGATAAATTTGAAATTGGAAGCGGACCAAACGAAATATACACAAAATGGATTGCGATAAAAAACCATCTACGAAATACAAATACTAACTTTAATAATGGAAAAATTTACCTCAACCATCTTAGTGGTACGGGGGGCGCAGCCGCATTTTTAAATAATGTATATCCTTGGTTTGTTGCAAGCGGAAAAGAAGGCAGAAATACTGACAGTAGTCCTAAATTGATTCAAACGAATTCCACTAATGCGTGGAGTGATTTCCCTCGCGATAGAAACGGACAAGTATACTATGGGGGGATGAATATACTTGGGACCGAACTCTTACAACAAGGCGCAATTAAACATTCTGGTATCATCGCAGCTGATTTTCCTGGTCCAGGTTTAATTGATAGTATCATTAAATTAAATGGTATACATTCAAATGAAAAAGAAATATTAATTTCGCAAATAGCATCTGAATCTAGTCCTTTATCAGGGCAACAAAATCGATCCAGCCAAAACTTTAAAATTGATAGTTTACCTGTAGGTACAAAAGAATTAAAATGGGTTATTGAGCCTTCAGAAAAAGATTATCCTTCTACTATTTCTTTCAATGTAATGATTGATGTTTCCCTGGGAATAGATTCCACTCGTTGGAAGAATATTTCACATGAATCTAAGACTGAAGCTTACACAAATACTAAATATTATATTGCAAGTCCAATTGGTGCCACTAGCAAATTCACAGTGAAAATTTACGCTATTACAAATTAGAAAAAAAGAATCCCAATGGAATTCCATTGGGATTCTTTTTTTAATTTCATTTCGTAAACATTAGGATAGCGATTAAATTTTATCCCGCGTTAACGGGCGCCCGTAAAAGCCCGATTGGTGAGGGCTGATAATCAGTCGGGGATGAACAAAACCTCCACTGATTACAGTTTCACTTTATTAACATATCATTTAATCCATTAGATAATTATATTTGGAACAGCCCTTAATTTTTAAAGAGCAATCCAAAATTGTAAACTATCTTTTTCAGCTTATCATTTATTCAAAACTGGCTTCCAAAGCGATAAAGCAAAAATCCAATTTGAGTCGCCATTTCCTTGATGATTTTGAACCGCTTCGTACACTTTCCCCTCATGTACTACTCTATCACCTTTAGTATATGCTTTTCTTGCATCCCATTTTTCATATGCGGAATTCTCTGACTTTGTTGTTACATTCAAAACATCACTTCTACTAGATTCATTTCCAGCTAAATCAACCGCCGTCACTACATAATTATACGATGTATTAGCCTTCAAATCTTTATCCATAAAGGATGTATTAGCCGCTGTTCCAATTTTATTCATAACCCCAGCGCTTTCTCTATATACAATATAATGGTCAACACCTACATTATCTTCTGACGGACTCCACATTAAATCAACAGTTGTCGATGTTGTACCCATACTATGTAATCCTTTTGGTTGAGTTGGAGCCTCTATATCGGGGATTGTATGTGTTGTCTTAACCTTCAGTTTTTCACTTTCTTTTGATATGTTTCCAGCAGAGTCTAATGCCTTTATTGTATAAGTATATTCCGTATCTGCTTTTAATTTTTTATCAATAAAAGTTGTACCTGGTACCGTATCAATTACTTCTCCATTACGTAACACTTGATATTCTTTTACACCTATATTATCAGTGGAAGCCTTCCATGTTATTTCAACACTATTGGCAGAAACTTTAGAGGCATTTAATTCAGTTGGTTGACTTGGAGCTACTGTATCAGGAGTTTCATTATTTACTAAATTTACATCAACTACATTATAAAAAGCATTTGACGTATCTGCTACATCCCATACAGCTAAAATAACATGATAACCATTACGATCAGTTGGTACATTAATTGTATGTGTTAAATTATTTGATGCAGCCGAACCGTCATGTTTCACAGTTCCGATTGGTTCTAATTCAGCACGTGTTAATGGTTTGTTAGGATCCCATCCCTTTTTTGTAATGTAATAATGCCATTTACTTGTAGAATGTGCTGCTGTATATTTCCATGTAAACGTATTTACTCCACCTTTAATTGTGTTTTTGAACCAACGATTTGATGTTTGTTGGTCAAGAATACCTCCAAACAACCCTCCTGCCGAAGCGATTTTCCCATCAATCGGTCCACTATCTGGAAATCCTTTAGGTGCTTCTAGACTTTGAGGTTCGTACATTACATTTCCACAATTTAAATTTAATACCCCATAATTCTGACTACATAAAGCAGCACGACTACTCGGCTTTTCAACAAACCCATGTGCATACGCACTTTGAGGAGCCATTGTGATTGCCGTCATGCCTGCAGCCAAAACACAAGCACCAATCCCCTTTTTACTTGTTCTTAATCTTTCCAATTTAGATGTTAATTTCAATTTCATTTTTGTCCCCCCAATATATTGCTTTCGCTAATATAATAGCAATATAAGGATAAACGAACAAATCATCAATTAATATATTAATATCTCTCATAAATTGGTACATTTATTATTATTTTTAATCTCCTATAAAAAATAAAGTAAATACAATTACGCAATTTTGTAACATTATGTATTAAAAGAAGAATAAAAACTCCGTTTAATTTCACAAAAAATTCAAATATTAAAACAAAAAAATTCCTCATATAGGAAAAATAAATTTTTTATATTACAAAAAGCAAAAAAGTCTGGAAGAAACCGATTATATCCGTTTCTTCCAGACTTTTTTGCTTTTATACCACTCACAAATCCTTTAACCTTAAACATATACACTTGAGGTTAAAACACATATAATACCCCTACTAATTCAAACTAACGCTTAATTACTCATAAAATAGCTTAAGGTATCTAGCTTAACTGTATTTTCTTTATTAATAGCTATTTTCTATCCTGTATTTCCTTACTTTAAACAGATTATCAAGAGATTGTTAACGTTTAAGAAAAGAGAAAAGATTTAAAATCCCATTTTTAATTATCACATTTTAACAATTTATTATGTTATTTTTAGCTAATAAGGCACAGAAACAAAGGATGAACTTCAGTGTGCTTGAGAACGATTTTAGGGTGAAACGTTTAAAGGGTATTTTAGTACTGAGTTTTTATTAAATGTTCCTGTACCTAATATTTAAATTAACGTATGTCAAAATATTTTACAATACGAGTATTAAACGTTACATATTTTTATATAAAATGATACATATTTTTATATAAAATGATACATTTCATCAACACACCTCTTCTGATCTTTATGATAAATATAGAAAATTCAGCTCTTTAGGATTTAATTTTAGAATTCTCATAAAAGTATATAATAGATTAGACACATAATTGTCACAAATTAATAGTTTATCTACTTTATGATTACCTATGAAAACTTTATTACCACTTCAATATTTACTGCTAAACTAAAGCACTCTATACCTACAATTTCTTAAAACCCTTTTAAATAATCTTTCAAAAGAGTCGATAGTTTTATATTTTTTATTTTTTTATTGTACATTTGTACATTTGATGTTAGGATTATGCCTATTAAAATTGAATCCTAACGATTCTTCTTTATAATCTCCATGTTTTAATTGTTAAATAAAAATATAGATTCTGATATATATTTAAAATCAGAACGAAAATGTCGTTATTTTACAATGATGTCGTGGAATACCTTTAGAATGGAAAGATATATGCAACAACGTGTTAAGGGGTTACAGGGGGAACAAAAATGAGAGACTTTTTTGATGATAAGTATAAAAATATTGAATTGAAAAGGAGGTTAATAAATTTAATAAGTGAAATTAGCGAATTCAAAGGAAAATTAGCTGCTTATCAGGAACAAAACAAGGACATATTTAATAGCTTAGAAAAAACTATACCACTACATTACATAAAAAATTTCACAACTATTTACGAGGATATAAAAGTTCCTAATAAAAGATTAAAAGAACTTATTTTAGATGATATCGTACCTCAAAATATTTCGGAAGATGCTATTTTTTGCTATTATCAAACACTTTCTTTTGTACATAAAAACTCCTGTACTTTATTAATCAATCCAGCAACTATACAGGAATTACATTTTCAACTAATACATTACATTACCTCTGACAGTGCCAAATGGCGTGAAAAACCTTTTATTATTCCAGGAATTCCAGAACATGGAATGCACTTGAATAGTTACCGCATTCTTCCACATGAACTTATTCCACAGTTTATGGAGCAATTATGTGATCAATACAACTCATTAAATACTAGTAAGGGGCTTCATTCACTTTTATTAATAGCTCGTTTTATATTAAATTTTTATTGCATAGTCCCTTTCAATCAAGGTAATAACAGGTTGGCATTTATGTTAATGCAATTGCTGTTAATTAAGAGTGGACATACATTTGTAAAATATGTATGTTTGGATAAATATATTAAGAAACATGAATCTGATTATTACAATTCGATTTATAAATCTTCGGTGAATTGGTACTGCGAGGAACATAATAATAGCTTTTGGTTAAAAACGTTTTTAACCATTATATTAGAGGCTTACAAAGATCTTCATAACACAGTTCTAGATTCTATATGTAAACATACTAAAGTTGAGAGAATTCAGGATTTTATACTTAAACAAAAACAACCCTTTACTAAAGAAAGTATTCGTAACACTTATCCAGACATTGCAGAGAGTACAATCAGTAAGGCTTTAAATTCCTTGCAACTGTTTGGCCATATTAAGCTAGTTACAAAAGGAAGAAATGCAAAGTGGATTAAAATTTGACCATACTTTCAAGACACCTGAGGTTCAAAAATTCAATAATAACTTTATCATTGAATTTCATTTTAATTTTAAGCTATTATTACTTTTTTAGTTATTTCTAATTCCAACAAAACAGTTTATAGGAAAAGGTCCGCTTCCCTCCGCCTTTTCCTATAATAAAATTAAATATAAACATAGAATAATTGTCGAAAAAAGTCGCATTTTAATATTTTTTCTTTATTTTCTGGTTGTAAACGTTTCACTTTCATGTTACCATCTTAATCAAACAATAGATGGTAACATGAAAGTATTTCTTTCCCTTAGAAACATATAAACGTACGGTAATATCAAGAAAATAAGGCCAAAGAAATATTTGATACCTACCAAAATAATTAATAGGAATTTTGTCGCGCTATTTTTTCTGATAATTAAGAAAATGCATTTTGTCCCTAAACAAAATTTGTTAGTGCGCAAAATTCAAATACACTAGAACACCCAAATAAATGAAAAATGAATTCTTCCTACAAAATTTAGCTGATTAACATAAAGACATCTAAATTACTACCTTTATCGCCATCTATTGTTGACAACATATTTACCAACTAAAAAAGAACCTATCAAGGGTTCTTTTTATTATAATCATTCAAATTTCAATTCTATCTTAATACTTAAATTTCCACACAAATTACATCTGCTTTTTGCTCTCAATTATTGAATTAATAATATAGCACATCAAATTTATTAATTCTTATCTCCAATTAGTTTAAATTAGTGAATAAAATTCAATCATATAAAAATAATAAATACAACTAATCGTTATATATTAAAGAGGTGTCAATTTTGTCCTTAAATGAAGAGACCTTAGAAACTAAGACAGATAAAACCATTGAAAAGATTCAAACAAGTAACTTAAAACAACTTAAAAATACACTAGATAATATCTTTGATATTAGTGCAGATTTAATTGAACATCCTTTGCAATTAAAAACAAACACGAATATTTTACTATATTATTTTGAAGGCCTTACAGATGGTGTTGCATTAAAAACCAATGTTGTTACACCATTATTACAAGAAGTAAATGAAGACAGTCAAATATTTAATTCTAATATTATTGCTACTCATACCAAAATAGTATATACATGGAATGAAATTAAAGAAGGGTTACTTGAGGGGCAATGTGTACTGTTTATGGAGGGAGAAAAGCGGTCACTTCTAATAAACACAAAAGGCTGGGCAGAAAGGGCGATTCAAGAGCCAATTTCAGAAGTTACTATTAAAGGATCCCATGATGGATTTATTGAAAATGCCACAAAAAATATAGGTCTTATTCGTCGATATATTCCTTCTACAGAGTTAAAAATCAAAAAGCTGACGATTGGAGAACGAGCCACTTCTATAGTCTATTTAATTTACTTAGGTGATGTAGCAAACGCAGATGTAGTCCAAGAAATAGAAACTAGAATCTGTAAAATCAAAACAGATGCGGTATTAAGTATTGGAGAGCTATCTAATTATACAAAAGATCAAAATTGGACTCCTTTTCCACAGGCTTATTTAAGCGAACGCCCAGACGCCATTTCAAATCATATACTTGATGGGAAAGTAGCAGTGTTAATGGATAGATCACCTGGTGCAATGGTTGTTCCTATGAATTTGATTGGATTTTTTCAAACCCCAGATGACTATAATATTCATTGGCTCATCGCATCATTTTTTCGCTTATTACGATTTGCAGGATTTATTATAGCTATTTTTTTACCCGCATTTTATATTGCTATAGTCTCTTTTCACTTTGAAATTATTCCTATAGACTTATACACTTCTATTGCAACATCAAGAGTCAAAGTCCCTTTCTCCCCCTTATTGGAAGCTTTTATAATGGAAATTACACTAGAAATGCTACGTGAAGCTGGCATTCGCTTACCACAACCAATTGGACAAACTATTGGAATCGTTGGAGGGATTGTAATTGGACAGGCGGCTGTTCAAGCTGGTCTTGTTAGTAACGTTATGGTTATTATCGTATCTATTACAGCCATTGCTTCATTTATTGTTTCTAATTATGATTTATCAAGTTCTATACGCCTTATCCGTTTTCCAATGATGTTATTGGCTTACTTTTATGGGATTGTAGGTATTGTTAGTGGATTAATGCTTTTATTTGCTCATTTTGTTTCACTAACTTCCTATGGTTCACCATATGGAATGCCAATCGCACCATTTCGTCTCCAAGAGTTAAAAGATTCTTTTGTAAGATTTCCTATTTCGATGATTACCACCCGCTCGAGTACAGGACAGCCGAAACAAAGAAAGAAAAAAGAAGGTGGTTAACATGGGAAATCTTAAGTTCCAAAAAGTAACTTTATTCGAATTTATTATTTTCATTCATTCGCTTCAACTTGCATCTGGTATGTTAATTATGCCAAGCCCCCTTGCTACTAATGCTGGCACAGATGGCTGGATTTCGATCATTCTCGGATGGATAGTGACTTCTATAATCGGGGTATTTATTATATTAATGTTACAAAAAAATCCTAACAAAAATTTCTCACAAATCTTAAAAACATACTTTGGTAAATGGATAGGGACAATTCTTTTTCTTGCATATGCCTTTTATCTATTTTTTGCTGGATTTAATACTTTATTAAAGGCAACCGATATTGTAAAAGTGTGGATATTCCCTTCCACTCCTGCTTATCAAATCACCATATTATTACTATTACCTTTTATTATTTTAACCCTGAGTGGGTTAAGGGCTCTTACTAGTTATTCTATGCTTGTTTTCTTCTTCACTACTTGGATGCCACTATTTCTTCTTTTTTCACTAAAGACTAACTACAATCCTTTACACCTACTACCTATATTTAAAGAAGGATTATACCCTATTGTAAAGGCAACAAAAGAAACCATTACTCCTTATGCTGGCCTAGAAATTGCATATTATATATATCCATTCTTACAAAAAAAGCAAAAAGCCATAAAAGGACTACTAATAGCGAATACTGGAACCATGTTTTTCTATCTATATGTTACTATTCTTTCTTATATATACTTTAGTCCAGAGGGGATAAAAGACGTAATCTGGCCAGTATTTCATCTGTTAAAAGGGGTTCGTTTTTCTTTCATGGAACGATTAGAAATTATATATATCGCTTACTATTTAATTGTATTTTCCACTACGATATATCCGTATTTATTTTTCAGTTTTGAATCTGTAGCCATTTCACTTCAAAAAAACGCCCGCAATTGGGCGCTGCTTGCTTTTATGTTATTTATAGTTGGCCTATTTATTTTCCTAAATCCCGATGTGGATCAATATTTGTTTATATATTCTCTTATGGATATCTTAAATGTCGTTTTCTTTATTCTATTACCAATCTTATTTTTCGCTTACAGTATTCTTTTTACTTGGATTACTAGGAGGAAACAACTTTGATTCGAAAATGGATATGGATTGTAATTTGTTGTGTATATATAATTGGTTGTAGTCAGAGAATTCCTCTTGAGAAGGTTTCATTAATCCTGTTAATTGGCTTGGATAGAACCCCTAATGGAGACATAAAAGTTGGAACAAGCATACCACTCTTTCATCATAAACAGCAAAAAAGTACTATAGAACATTGGACACAAGCATCAACTGTATATACTGGATTCAGTAAGATAGATACGAAGTTAACGGGCTTTATGACAGCTTCCAAAGCTGAAATCATTTTAATTGGAAAAAAATTAGCGCAAGAAGCAAATTGGTTGCAGGAGCTTGATTCTTCTTACCGTGACCCTTACGCTACCATTAATGCTAAAGTAGTACTTGTAGATGGACCTGCAGAACAAATTTTTACAATTCATAAGCCTAGTAAACCATCACTTTCATCTTATATAAATGGTGTAATCGAATCGTCAATTCAAAATAACCAATCCGTCTCTTCTACAATTCAACAATTAATGAGAGAACAAAATGAAGAAGGAATGACGCAAACTGTTCCAATTATCAAAAAAACAAAGAATGAAATCGATACAGTAGGAATTGCATTTTTAAATCGAAAAGGGAAATATTTAACTCATATCCCTAAAAAAGATGTTAAATTTTTCAATCTTATAAATAAGCAAAAAAGTAGCGGGCGAATGATACTACACCTTGCGCTTCCTCCTAAAAAGTCCAACAAAAAAACAAACACTTCCATATTCGTACAGAACGCGACAAGGAAGGTAGTTGTTAATTTTCAAAACGGAAAGTTTGTATTTAATCTCGATATTTACGCTAATGTAGCTTTAATAGAAAAAACCAATCCGAATTCAATTAAAGGGCACTATGATAATAAAAAAAATATAAATAATTTAAAAAATGCTATTCAAAAAGAAATTAATAATAATTTACAAAATATGTTATATGAAATACAGCAGAATAAAATTGATCCAATCGGATTATCCCAATATGCTAGAGCATTTCAATATAAAGAGTGGAAAAAAGTAAAAGGAAATTGGTTGCAAGCGTTAGCAGAGGCTAAAATAAATGTAAAGACACACGTCAAAATAAAAGATACTGGAACCATTAGAAATTAGACTAGTCTATTCTTCTGCTTAAAATTATTTCTAAGTGGAATTTTCCATCTTCTATAATTATTATGTAAAAGATAATAACTCAAAGAAAAATCTACTGGTTAAATGCTAACCAATAGATTTTTCTTTTTTATCTAAGGATTCTTTTAAAGGCACAACAATTTTACTGTAGTAATCAAGAACTGGTTTCTAATTTAAGTTACTGGAGAGTATAATCCCTACCAGCTTTCATCCCAATAGCAACTCAATGATATAACATTAAAGATATAACCCCTTAACTTAGGGATTTTGACTTTTCAAATTTATACCAATGTCTTAGCTCTATGTACTTTGATATATATGTCCACATCAATATGTTATTGCATCATATACTGAATAGATAATTTAAATTACTTTTAAAAAGGATGATGAGGATGAACCTAGATGATATACAAAAATCCTATGGCGTAATTGTAAGTTTAGGAGGCTTGTGTCAAGTCACTAACCAAATCAAAAGGCACCATTTAAGAACATTTTCTGGACCTTTAGATTGGTTTTATTATCCATCACTTTCAGATGTAAACAGATTACTTCAAAATCGATTTGAAAAATTTATGAAGTTGGAAAATATGGTCATAGAAGGTTCAGAAAGTTACGGTCTTATTGAATCAGAATTTGATAATCAAACTAAATGGGCAGAACGAATTACCTATTGTATAAAGGACACTTATTATAATTGTTTTTCAATGCATGACTTTCCTATTGACTCAGAAAAGGATTGGAAATCAACCTATCCTTCTTTTAAAGCTAAATTAGACACTAGAATTAATCGATTCCTTGAAAAAATAAATAGTAGTGAATCAATTTTATTCATTAGGATTTGGGGAAATCGAGATGAAGCGGTTGAATTAAAAAACGTATTATCCGAAATTACAAATAAAGATTTTAATATTCTTATTGTCAATTTTAAGGAGGATATATCTAATATCGTTGAACAAAATTGGGGAATATCGAGGGTTTGTTCAATTGAACTCCCACGTTATCAGGATAGATGGGAAGGTGATGATTCCGATTGGAATTATATTTTAAATAAAATAACATTAACTTAATACTTTTCTTCTTACTTTTAACATGATTTTTCCAGTAAATTAAAATAGGTGTAGAGAAATAAAATTCCCATCTAATTGATACACACTTAATTAATAAACCGTTCATATAATAACTCATAAGTCCTTCTTTATTGAATAAATGGTTCTTTACAAAATTGATTCCATCACTAGAGCACCTTTATACGGTGCTCTTTTTTAAATTTGTAAAATCTACAATGTAATATTTGTTCACTCTTCCTTTAAATAGTTAATTTCCTTCTTAGATTTTTCATTATAAGCTTCTTTAATTCCCTTGATTCCCCTCCCCTTCTTTTATCTTACAAACAAGTAATTTCTTTCATTAGTATTAAATAAAATAAAGCATTGATTTTAGAATAACCTAATTTACATAAGATTGAGAATAAACTACAGTGCGTATTCTTCACGTTTAATCAGCATTTGAATTATAAATCTAACATATATTTTTTAGTTGATTGTCATTATGGTACAACCGTGTATACATTTATCAAACAAACTACATAGTTTAAATTAGTAAAATATATAGAGAGGAAGGAAAGAAATTTATGAAAGTCATAATTTTGTGTGGCGGAAAAGGGCTTCGGATGCAAGGAATTTTAGAGGACATTCCCAAACCATTAGTTCGAGTTCAAGGAAAGCCTCTCCTCTTGCATATAATGAATTGGTATAGAAAATATGGACATTCTGATTTCATTTTGCCCCTAGGATATAAAGGTGAGAAAATTAAAGAATATTTTATGGACTTTAGCTGGAAAGAGAATGACTTTAGTTTGAATTTTAAAACCAATCAATATACGCTACTTCAGGAATTAGAAAATTGGAATATACACTTTATAAATACAGGAATTGATACAATGACCGGGGCAAGGCTAAAAAAACTTGAACCCTTTGTACAGGATGAAACCTTTTTATTAACTTATGGCGATGGATTAGCAAATATAGATATTGATCAACTAATAGCATTCCATAAAGAAAAAGGAAAAATTGCTACATTAACTGGAATTAAAAAAAATAGTCAATATGGCCTATTGACGGTCGAAAATGGAATTGCTATTGATTTTAAAGAAAAACCATTACTTGATGAAGTAATTAATGGCGGTTTTTTTGTATTTAACAAAGAAATATTCGATTATTTAGGTGATAGTGATGATTGTGTTCTAGAAGAAGATCCTCTTCGCAATTTAATAAAAGACAATGAGCTCGCAGTCTATGAACACAATGACTTTTGGGCTAGTGTCGATACACCTAAAGATTTAAAAACTGTAGATGAAAGTTGGAATCCTAATAAATTTTAGTGGAGAGGACTGAATAAACATTGAACTCTAATGATAAAAAAATAAGTTTACCTCGATTGTATATCCCCTCTAATGAGAAAATAGTTAACCCGCTTTCAACAGGAATTAAAGCTTCAAATCTCTCCAAAAAAAATACTCAAAAAAGAATGAATCCCCAATTCTATAATCAACAACATGATCTAAATAATCATTTCTGTGTCATTGTAGGTAATGAATATGTCTTGAAAATCATTGCTTTACAGCAATCATTAATGCAGTACTCAGAAAAATTCACATTGTGGATTTGTTGTATAGACCCTTTTGCATATTCACTATTAAAAGAAATGAATTTAATTAATGTAAACCTTTTACAAGTTGAAGAATTAGAAGATAGTGAACTAAAAGCAATTAAAAGAAAAAGAAAAGTAAATGAATATTGTTGGACTTTAAAATCTGTCTTGATAGAATATTTATTGCTCAATTATGATTTACCATCTATTCTATATTGTGATGGTGATTTATGCTTTTTCTCTGATCCTAATATTATTTTTGAGGAATGGGGTGAATACTCTATTTTCCTTACCCCCCAAAGAGATCGTGATTGGGTAGAAAAAATGTATGGAAAATATCAGGCTGGGCTAATTGGATTTAAGAATGATCTCTATGGACTAAAAAGTGTAAGATGGTGGAAAAATAAATGTCTAGATTGGTGCAGTGCCGAGGCTGAGGAGGGGAAATTTGGAGACCAAAAGTATTTAGATTATATCCCTATATATTTTCCAAAAGTAAAAATTTCAAATAACTTAGGTATAAATGCTGCGCCTTGGAACTGTATATATAATAACGATTATAAAATTGACAAGACTAAAAACGATGTATTTATTGAAAACGACAAACTAGTTGTTTACCATTTTGCATGTATTACTATCTTTAATGAAAATGATTTTGATCTTTGGTCTTTAGGAGCAATTTCAATACCCAATAATATATTAAACCATATTTACACTCCGTATTTAGAGAGAATTCAATTTGTTTTAAATCAATTAAAAAATAAATTCAATAAAGATACTAAACAATTTTTAAGTAAAAAAGATATAAATAAAGCTCAAACCTTATATAAAGATTCACAATTAAGAAGAAAAATGAATCAATCCAATCATTTTATGAACTTTTCCATGATTATAAGTAAAGAACGATTAATTCAAGGATTGACCTCTTATTATTCCTTAGAAAATTTCAACGCTAAATTTACTGTATGGATTTGTTGTATGGATGATTTAACTTATCAAATATTAGAGACATTAAAATTAAAGCACGCCATACTAATTCCAGTAAAAGATATTGAAAATCATGAACTCCTCAGTATAAAAAATGATAGAAGTTTACAAGAATATTGTTGGACATTAAAAGCGCCCCTATGTCTACATGTCCTTAGTCTTTATCCGGAAGTTGATCACATTATATATTGTGATGCTGATATGTATTTCTTTACAGCACCTAATATCATTCTTGATGAATGGTGGAAATACTCTGTATTCCTTTGCCCTCAAAGAAGCTCTACTGAAATTGAAAACATACACGGTATATATCAAGCTGGTTTAGTAGGCTTCAAAAACGATCAAAATAGCAAAGAAATTTTAACATGGTGGAAAGATAAATGCCTAGAATATTGCAATAATCATTATGATGTTGAAATGAATAGATGGGGTGACCAAAAATATTTAAATCACATTCCTAACATCTTTTCTAATATAAAAATCATGACTCATAAAGGTATTGATGCAGCACCTTGGAATGTCATTTTAAATAGCAGTTCTATATCAAAAACAGATAAAAAAGTTTTTATTGATCAAGATGAATTAATAGCTTTTCATTTTGGAAGTATGCAAATTATTAATCCAAATGAGTTCGATTTATGGAAACAAGAAACTTTAGAATTACCTCCAGAAGTTTTAGATTATATATACATTCCTTATATTGAACAATTGAACAAGACATGTCATACCCTTCATAATACTTTTCAAAAATCCCCCTCCTCTTTATTTGCTGACCAAATTGATACAACGACAATAAAAAATTATTTTAAATACTCCTCCCCTCATTACAATTAAGACTGATACTCTCCTTATTTAAAAATAAATCTTAATAAAGGATAGATTTTCACTATGATTACTTCATTTAAAAATAAAACTTTCCTTATTACTGGTGGATACGGTTTTATTGGTTCTCACTTGGCACGAAGACTTTTAAATTTACAAGCACGAATTGTTCTTTTCATAAGAACACCATCAAATTTTTGGAGACTAAAGGATATTATAAAAAATATTGAAACCTATGAAATAGATATACGAGATAGAAAACAAGTACAGGATGCAATAAAGAAAGTTAATCCGGATTATATCTTTCACCTGGCAGCCTATGGTGTAAATTCTGCCCATACAGATTACATGCATGCTATAGAAACAAATATTATAGGGACATGTAACATTATTCAAGCAGCAAAATTGGTGAATTGTAAAAAAATTATCAATTTTGGGAGTAGTTCTGAATACGGTAACAAGATGGAACCTATTCATGAAAATATGTTACTAACTCCTGTGGATATCTACGGAAGTACCAAAGCTGCTGCTACTATACTCGCCCATCAAATTGCTAGCGAAAACAGCATTAATCTTATAACATTAAGACCTTTTGGCATATTCGGAGAAAGCGAGGAGCCACATAAAATTTTTAGCTATATAATCTTGCAAGTATTACAAAACAAAGATGTAAATTTAACTTTCTGTAATCAATTAAGAGATTATTGTTATATAGAAAATATAATAGATGCCTGTATCCTAGCAGTAGAGAATACTACTGTACAAAATGAAATCTTTAATATTGGGAGTGGCACTATTTACCCCTTGAAACATTATGTAGAATTATTATTCAAACATTTGAAAACCAATTCCAGACCAAATTACGGTGCAATTCCATCTAGAACGAATGAAAGATGGGTTCCTGAAGCAGATGTGCAAAAAATAAAAAACTCTCTTTCCTGGGAACCTAGAATTAATATTGAAGAAGGAATTATAAAAACTGTTAATTGGTATAAAAATAATAAACATTTATACCTAATCCCCTAAAAATAGGGTACTAAAGGAGGTGGACTAATTGTTAAATCAAAACTTTAATAATGCTTTTTACGGAAAGACAATTTTAATTACTGGACATACTGGTTTTAAAGGTTCTTGGTTATCCCTATGGTTGAATGAATTAGGTGCTACTGTAATCGGATATTCATTGGATCCTAAAAATAAAAATGATAACTTTAACATTACTAACCTTCAAAACAATATAATTGATATTCGTGGAGACATTAGGGATTTTAATAAATTAAATAAGGTTTTTACAGATTATAAACCTGAAATTGTATTCCATTTAGCTGCCCAACCTCTAGTTAAGTATTCATATGAATATCCTAGAGAAACATACGAGGTAAACGTTGTAGGAACTATGAATGTACTAGAGGCAATTCGATTACATGAATCAGCTAAAATAGGAATTATGGTGACAAGTGACAAGTGCTATGAAAATAAAGAATGGCCTTGGGGTTATCGTGAAATTGATCCTATGGGTGGCCATGACATATATAGCTCAAGCAAAGGATGCTGCGAACTTTTAATTTCTTCCTATCGAAATTCTTACTTTTCAGAAGAAAACTTTTCTCACCACAAGAAAATAATTGCAAGCGTTCGAGCTGGTAATGTAATTGGTGGTGGTGATTGGTCAATAGATAGAATTATTCCTGATTGTATACGAGCATTAGAATCAAACAAAAAGATTATTATTAGAAACCCTACTGCTATTAGACCCTGGCAACATGTACTAGAACCCTTAAGCGGGTATTTACTCCTTACAGAAAAAATTATAAATAATGGTATCCTTTATTCAGGAGCATGGAACTTCGGGCCATCCTTAAGCAATATTGTTCCAGTAGAAAAATTAGTGACAAGTTTACTAGATATTTGGGGCTGTGGGGATTGGACAGCAGAAAATATAGGCGCAATAAATTTTCATGAAGCAAATTTACTAAATCTTGACATTAGCAAAGCAAAATTCAATCTTGATTGGCAACCAAAATGGTCCCTACAACAGACTTTAGAAAATACAATAGAATGGTATAAACATTATAATTCTTACACCAGTTCTGAGATGATAAATCTATGTATTAGCCAAATCAAACAATATTGCATGCTTTGAACTACTCCCACTTACTCATACTTGCTGTGAGTTCCTTATGGAGGGAGTCTTCTTGGTTAAAATAATAAAAGACACATTAATTTTTATAGTCTAAATTATAAACCTACTATACCTAAAATGATGTGATTGTCCATTAACAAAGATTTTATTTCTTCGATTATTTCAAATCAACTATTGACATTATACTGAAGAATAAAGGAATCACATATTTTTCTAGTGATTCCCTTGTTATGAGAAAATACTGTCTTGCTTTAACGACAATACAGTATATGCGATTATTAATTTATTTGTTCTAGTTATGAGAAAATCTATTCCTGTCAAAAGAGCTTTCTTCAAAGAAAAACTTCCTATTTTCTTCTACTTACCCTACCCGAAAAGTAACTAAGTTGAAAATTCCAATAATTATATCTACTATTATAGAATTATACTGAGCTTTAACAATTTTATAATTATCCCCTTCTTGTAGCTATTCCACTAAAGTTCATGCTTATGATTCTCTTATTTATTATCACCAATGTCGATGAATTCATGCATTGCTTATTCTATACACAAATTGCTTTTTGAATTATCTTTTCAGAATAAGTAAAGAAGGCTTTCTCTTTTATGCACTTCTCCCCTACCAGTCTTTAATTTTCCTTTAATCAACATTTAGAACAAATCTTCCAATATAATAGTACATCTTCTATAAAACAAAACCATAAGTAAGATAATTTCACTATTACAAATAATGAGATAGTCTGTTTCACCTTTTTACATTATCCAAAAGAAGAACTTGTAGAAATTCTTACAAGTTCTTCTTTTGTTTTCTTTATTCTTTTCTTATTTACATACGCAAGATTTATACATTTGGTGGTGATACATACTATATGTATCCGATAAAATAATTTAAAAATTAATACGTAATTGATCCGTTTTAAGAAAAGAAAATTTCATAAATCTTCAATCACAGTTTCTAAGTTCACCTGATAGAACGTATAAAGACTCATATTATCTTTTGATAATTTTCGGATGTTTTATTATGAGTATATTCGACATAAATTGATTATTTTTTCTGAATTTTCTTGAAAAATATTGTAATATCACTCCATTTTTTCTTCTATTTTGTTATGATGTTTATAATTAAATTGGATTAGGATTTTTTTAGAAAATGGGGGCGTATATTATGAGTGTTTCAGTAAAGGGAAATGAGCAATTAACCTCTCTATTGAACGACTGGTATCGAGCAATGCTATCTCAACAAGTTATAAAAGCTACTAATCTAAAAAAGAAAATTGATGAAAAAATTAATAAGTTAAGCATTGAACCGGATCAAGAACATCAGGATCAAAATTTGTTACTATACTATTCACTACTCGAATTTCGTTACAAGGTCTTAACAGATAGCCTTGGTATTCAACAAAATAGTTTTGATACTATTAGCGATTATGATATGCCTACAGATCAATTTCTACGATTCTATTATCACTTTTTCAAATCCATTCATTCCACTTTTATATCAAATTATACTGAGGCAGAAGAACATTATAAACTAGCAGAAAAAATATTGGTAGCTATACCAGATGAAATTGAACATGCTGAATTTTACTATAGAATTGCTACTTTCTATCACCATACCTATAACAATCTCGCTTCTATCGAATACGCAAATAAATCGAGAGCAATCTTTTCAAAGTATGAAGGTTATGAAGTAAAAACAGCCTTTTGTAATAGTTTGCTAGGTGGTTGCTGCATCTATTTAAAACAGTACGAACAAGCAGAAGAATATCTACATTGTGCAATTGATTTACTACAAAAAAATAGGGAAGAAGATTCCTTGTTATATGTAAAAAATACTATGGGGTGGCTGTATTCTGATCAAAGTATGTCTACTTTAGCTATTCGTCACCTTTCAGAAGTAACAGAGAAAATCCCTACACACTTCAAGGCCATCTTCCTACAAGCTAAGGAACATTATAAATTAGGAGAACAATCAACGGCCAGCCAACTCATTGATAAGGGATTACAGATTTGCAGAAAAATTCATAACGAAGAATACACACACCACTTCTCTATTTTAAAAAGATTAAACGAAAATATTCCATTGGAAGAATTAGAAAAAATCATTCAAGAAGGAATCTTATACTTTAAGGAAGAAGAATTATGGGAATATGTTGTCGAATACGCTGAATTATTTGCCACAAAATGTAGACAATTAGAGAACCACCAAAAAGTAAGTGACTATTTCCATATTTGTTATCAAGCAAGACAAAAATCAATTGCAAAAGGAGTGTTAAAATAATGAAAAAAATTAGCTTATTATTATCAGGCATTGCTTTTATTGGGGTATTAACGGTGGGAATTTTTCAGTTTTCTAAAACAGATCAGCTTGCTACTCATGGGCATTATCCTGCTCCTTCATATAGTGTTGGCGATTATGGTGGTGCACCACCACAAATTTAATGTAAATGTATTTAAAAACCCTCCAAATGGAGGGTTTTTAAATGGGTTTTCTGCCTGTTCAATACGCGCATAGAGAGTATATATTATACTTATTTACTATGCATTTCCACTCTGTAACAAGATTCTAGCATTCTCTCCTAGAATCTCAACTTAAATCTTAAATCCACCAATTAACTCTTGAAGTTCTTCTGCCATCTGTGCTAATTGTATTGCTGAAGAATTTATCTCTTCCATAGAAGCATGTTGTTCCTCAGATGAACCAGCAATCGTTTGCATACTTGAAGAATTCTCTTTTACAGCCATAGCTATTTGATCAATCGATGTATCGACTTTCATTGCATCAGTAGTCATTGTATTAGATAGTTCCACCATACCATGCACTTTTGACACAATATCATTTGCAGATTTTGAAATCTCATAAAAACTTTGCTTTGTATCGTTCGCAACTTTAATTCCCGACTGTACCTCTACTCCCACTTCATTCATAGCTTTTACAGTCTCATGTACGTCTGCTTGTATTTCCTTAATTAAGCTTCCAATTTCCATCGAAGATTCGGATGATTGCTCTGCTAGCTTCCTAACTTCATCCGCAACAATTGCAAACCCTCGACCCTGTTCTCCTGCTCTAGCTGCTTCAATTGCTGCATTCAATGCTAATAAATTTGTTTGTTCCGCAATATTTTGAATCGCTTCTAATATACTTCCAATTTGTTGCGATTTCTTATCTAATAATTTTATTACATTATCGGATTGAGAAACAGAGTGATGGATAGACTGCATTTGTGCTACAGTTTGTTCTACTAATTGTTCACCTTCATTGGCTTTTTGTTTTGTGTATATGGATGAAGCCGATACTTCAGATGCATTCTCAGCTACATATTGAATATTTCGTGTTACCTCACCAATTAATTCAGCTCCAGACTCAACTTCATTATTTTGAACTTCTGCACTGTTCGAGATTTCTTCCATCTCTTTTGTAATTTGTTCTGTCGCAACACTTGCTTGCTCTACACTAGCAGTTAGTTCCTCAGAAGACGCAGCTACATGTCCTGCAGATGTGTTAATTTGAGAAATAATATTACGTAACGACTCTGCCATTGTATTGAAACTACCACCTAATTGACCAAGTTCATCCTTTGAACGAATATCTATTTTCTCGGTTAAATCTCCTTGACTAATTCTTTGAGCTGAAATGACTAATTGTCTTAGTGGAGTAATTATAGATCTGAGTATGAATAGAATTACAATTCCACCTAACAATAATGAAGCCCCTATTATAGTGAACGTTTTATAAAAAATAGGATTAGTAGCTTCTTCAATTTCTTTCGTAGGCATTACGCCAGCTATTTTCCAACCTGTTTTTTTATTTGTCTTAAAGCTTATGTTTCGATCTTCGCCATTGAGGCTATAAGTAATTACTCCATCTTCTGTCTTGTACAATTCATCCGCTAAAGTTTTCTCTAATTTCTCTCCAGGCTTTAGTGATGGATGAACAACTATAGTTTTATCTTGACTAACTATAGATACAAATCCTTGCTTTCCAATTTTTATCATTTTGGATGTTTTTACGATATCTGTAATATTCAAATCTACGCCAATGACACCACTTTTATCTGCATTTTGCTTTGCAATTGCAATTACCATATTTCCTGTAGACTTTGATTTATAGGGAGATGAAACAATAATCTCTCCATTTGCTTTTACTGCATCCTTATACCAACTACTTTCTAACGGATTAAACCCTTCTGGTATTTTGCCAACAGGTGCATGAATAAATTGATTGTTACTGGATGCCGTATAAATCGTTTCTATCTCTGGATGTAACTGTATATATTGATCAAATTTACTCTGTACATTTTGCGATTGTTCAGGATTATAATCCCCTTGTGTGAGTACCTTTGCAAAATGAGTGACATCTGTATGCTTATTTTCTAATTCATCATCAACAATCTTGTCTAAAATACTTATATTATCTTTTGCTGATTGTAGAATTGTTTCATTAAGATCTGTTTTTGCTTTATTATAAGATGATACTCCTACGATAAGGCTTGGTATAATTAATATTGCTATAAATGCCATAGACAACTTCGTTTTAAGCTTTATTTGTCCCAATCTTTCTTTTATATTAAACACTAGATACTTCTCCTTTTCATTTTTACTACTTATATAGTTTATTTAAATTTTTATCCTATATTTTTCCATATCCATTTATGGTACCATTCGAAATGAAATCACAATTACATCCTATCATCCGCACTTTACCATTTAGCGATTTAAATTTCACAGGCAGAGTTTTATCTGTCCTCCTTTCGAATATGTTTTTTTCTAGATTCAGCAATTATTAGACTACGAATTATTCCAAATAAATTGGATACAACATATACTTCATTTTAAAAATAATTATTGGATTTGTTTGGATAAAAATCTAGTTTAGCGCTAATCCAATCAGATGAAATCCTTACCATAATAAATTAACTAAAACATAAATTCTAAATAGCTGAATAAAATAAATTAGAGAATTACATTGTAACACGTATATACAAGTTTGTAATATTAAAATTTAAAACTTTACTATATTTCATATGCAATATTACATGTGAAAAGCCCTATTTTTTTTGTTATACTATGCATGTGGATTTTTCATTCAAAAATCTACCCAAACGCATATTTATGTATATGCCACCCTAATTGATGAAAGTGAGAAGAATGTTTATCATTTTTCTCACTTTTTTATATTTTAACTGTTTGGTTGTACAAAAATCTTTAGACATTTTATATTTAAATCTTAATAATCTACACCTGTGAATAGTATTATAAAAATAAACTTACAAAGAGAATTAAACTTCTAAATTTAATCTTTGGAATCATTTATTTTCTAAAAAACAATCCCACATCTTTATCAACTCGTTTTAGAATATTCAAACAATAATTTTATATACATTACCTGCATAAATTATTCTTTTTCTTTTATATAAGACTTACTTTTTTACTTCTGATAAATTATTAAACATTGGATTATTATACACGTCCCCAAAAACATGAGGTATTTTGTAGAATTTTGTCTATCAATATGTATGTACACCCTTTTGTAGTGGATATAGACTGTGAGGTGTAAGGAGATACCTTACAAAATAATAAAAAGGAGATTATAGAATGAGTAGATTAACAAAATTCTCAAAGTTAGTATTTGCAACTTTAATCGCGGGAAGTAGTTTAAGCACAATTGTTTCGTCACACAGTGTACAAGCTGACACCTTAGATCCTAATTACCAAGACACTGTAAAATTTATATCACCTTCTAGTGCTAGGCCAACATTGGAACAAAAAAACACTATTGTTCCAGATGCAAAAGTTGTTAAAAACCATTATGTAAAGTACTCTAAAGCACATTTCCAAACTAAAGAAAGTATACCAAAAGAGATTTATTATTCTTCAGAAGGCTTTAAGGGCTATATACAGGCAAGTACCGTTTGGGATATGGGAGATCATTTCGCAACACTATATTCCGGAACCGTTATTCGATGTTAGACTTTTAATCCATTCTCTCCTAATGCTTAAAATGATCACTAGCTCACTGCCAATACTGTAATATCTATTGTTCAAAAAATAAACCACAAAATCCTTCGATTTCATGGTTTATCAAATATAAAGATAATGCTAAACGAATACTCTAACATTACCTTCCCCAAAGTTAATTATAGAGTATTTTCAAAAAAAAGACACTCTTGTAGTGTCTTTTTTTTATTATTTAAAAAATTACACCTACTAACATCTTATTGTTGAGACTATTCATTTATTTCAATATGATACTTTTTCATCTCGTATATGCAATAGACAATGATAGCTAAACTCCAGCTGACACCATAATAATCATGTGTGTAGAAGTCATATCCCGCCTTAATACCTTTCTCTATTACAACAAATGTAAATCCTAAAGCCACCCATCTGTTAATTTTCATCTTAATAAACGTTAAAGAGATAATTATTAAAAATAAAATATTTGTAAGATGATTTATCATTAGCTCATATTTTTGAATGTATACTGCCATCATACAAGCAACGATATTAGTCGCAATGCCAAAGGCAATCATCGCCCCCCAAACCCTGTCCGAAAGTCCCATTCCTGAGTCAGTCCCTTCCTAAACAAAAATCCTTTTATTTAATTCGTTCCTTCACCCTATTCAAGGTATGCTAAATTATCCTTGTCTAATGAATATCTATTTATCTTTTCATATAGAGCAAACAAAATCTTCACTCATAATTTTTTCTTTATTAGGAAAACTATGTATAAGCCGTTTGAACTAGCGGCTTCACTCTTCTGGTAATGGGGTAGCAATTTATTGAATTGACTAACTCATTCAACCCACTAGCACCGGCAGGCAACAAAATAGTTGTCTGCCATTTTCATGTATACTTTTTCTAACTTTATTACAAACCAAGTGTGTGTTGTACTAATTTCAAAAAGGACAGAATGTCATTTTTGAAATTGTAAAAAATAAGGTCCTGTCTACTTTTGGTATAGGACTTTTTCTTTTCACATATACTATTTTTGAACCTGTTTACCAATACGTGTCCTATTGGTATCTTGAATTCCTCCTAAAAAGGGCTGCAGATACGAATGCATGCCCTTTTATTTACATTGCTACTCTATATTCGATAAAATAATTAAAAACTCAAATATAATATTACATATTTTTCTATTTAGAATTATATTAAGATTTACTTCATAGTCGAATTATGGTTTCGTGTATAATTCAGCAATATGTAAACTGTTTACCTAAAGAAAAGGCACCCAAAAGTGCCTTTTCTTCTTTTAATCTAAAAAACATTTTGCCTTTTCAGTAAGATCCAATTATCCCTCTAATCTAAACCTCATATTTAATCACGGTACTCAAGAGTTTCCATCTATTTCAATATGCCTTATAGTTTAATTTCAAATCAAATTTCCAGCAATATATTTGCTTTCTTACAGATTTCTGTCTTTTTCTTAATTCTGTCAAAATCCTCATGTAGCTATACAAAGAATATATGCTATTATGATTTTGAGAAACTATGCGTTCCCTTAACCCTGTATTTGACCCTGTATTCATTACAGGGTCTTTGTTTATTTTATTTACTTTTAGTTAATACACACCCAATTTCAGTTAAAATTGTTTAAATGTTAATTAATTTTTAAAATAATATATCTATAAGCTCTTTTAGTAAATAAAATATAATATTAGACATATATAACCAACTTGTGGCCATTATTAGTTTTCTAAATATGCACTTCATTAACACTATACAAATAGTGCTAACTATCTTAATTGAATATTAGTAATAGTAAGTATAAACATTATCAATTTACTATATATTACATTTATGTAAAAATAGATGTATGTTAAGCTTATTCAAAATCTTTCCCCTAATAAAGATTTGAAGTAGCATTTCATGATTCTCCTTACTGTTAATATGCCTTGAAAAAGAACCCTATAGGGTTCTTTTTCTTTTCATTATAACCTCAGTAAGTGCTTATTTAACATGCAAAAAGGCCCGCTAATTATTTGCAGCCCTTTTACACGTTAATATACACTTGTATTACATACTTAACAATTTATTGTATTAGGTATTTATACAAACTAAACATGCTATTATCATTTAGATATATAACACTTCAAAGTTTAGAAGTATACAATAACAAATCTTTCCCAGCTTCCAGCTACATAACTAGTAGCTGTTAATTCTCTACCACCATTTGCTGATATATATCTACCATTACTTAGTGCTTGTAATACATATATCCTATTGTCTCCACCATTATATAAGATAAACTTTTCCCATGCACCAATTGATGTACGATCTGCTACTACTCTACCATTTGGCTCAAACGAAACATACTTCCCATTACTTTTAGCTTTTAAAGCGTACGTATATAATTCCCCAGTCGAAATTAATTCAAATTTCTCCCATTCATTAACTGCATTACGATTTGCTATTATATTTCCCGAAGGCTCAGCCGAAACATATTGTAAATTTGCTGCCTGTATAGCAACTGTCCAACTTCCATTAAATAAATTCACGCCTTTTAGTGAACCTGCTTTTGATAGATTGGCTGCCGATACATCATTCGATGGTGTAATCATCACTATCATTAAAACCATCGACAACACCATTAAAACTAACCTTTTTGAGATTGTATTACCACTTGCACGTGTTATGAACCTTTTCATTCCCATTCCTCCCTTAATATACATAGAACTCATATATATCATACTAAATATGTAAAATTTTGTAACACTTGAGAGGATTTATCAACAAATACCTTACTATTCTGTTTCTTTTTTCTCAAATCTATAGCAATTAAACATGTATCAATTCTCAAGCACATTTTTTAAATTATTTTCCCCCTGATAAAAAAACGTAGAAATTTTTGGAAACGAAAGTATATACAAAAGAGAGAGTATTTTCATTTCACCTTTCTTTAAATAAAAGCCAAATAGCCGTTCATAATGAACGACTATTTGCATCCAACTAATACTTAGAATGTTTTTCATGTTAATCTATTTTGTTTAATCCCGTTGAAGTAACTTGATAGGTTCTTTTTTTGCCCATATATTCTTGTTTATTATTCTCAAGATTAATAAGTGTAGCGCGTGTTTTTTCCTTTACTGCTTCCCCTTCTATATGGGTAAACTCAATGTAATCTCCCACTTTTACGGGCACGGTTTGGCTTTCAGCAGTTTGTTGTCTATTCCCTACTATTTCCTTATTGTACACAACACCACCATTTGAATTCTTTACTGTAATACTTGCATACGTATTATTAAAGTAAGAATGTGGTACGCCTGCTTCTAAATTCACCTGCATTTTCTCTGTTGTCCTATTATAATCTACTTTTGCGATTTCTCTATCACTATATCCTTTTAAAGACCACCCAAAATGATTTCCATCTAAAACCGTTGTTTCTGGCATTTTTTCTACTTTCTTCAAGCCTTCTTTTGTAACTTCGTACATGCCTTTTTTTCCAAAACTTTCTTGTTTACTGTTACCTACATTTATTAAAGTAGCTCTATGCACACCTTCTAGATGTGTCAGCTCAACATAATCCCCTATTTTAACTGGAACTTTTTGCGATTCAGCATTTTGTTGTTTGTTCCCATAAATATCTTTATTGTATACTACTTTTCCTGATGCATTTTGTACTTTAATACTCGCATATGTTTCATTAAAATAATGATGTGGTACGCCTGCTTTTAAATCAATTTGCATCTCTTCTGTCGACTTATTAAAATTGACTTTTGCAAACTCGAAATCACTAATTCCTTTTAGTGACCATGCAAACTGGTTTCCTTCTAAAATATTATTTTCATTAGGCATATCTGGTTTAATTGGATTAGAATCCGTACTCTTCCAAATCTCTGCTGTTAAAATTGGATATCCTAATGCAGCTACTTTTTGAATAGTATCGTTATTTGGACGTAATCCCCACTTCTCAAAGAAAGGAATCAAATTTTGTTTGGCTACTTTTGATGCTGAAATGATAAATAATTGTTTTTTATTTTCATCAGTTTGTGGAAGTTCACTTGAAGGCATGTCTCTATACAATTGATGCAATTTAGGATAGAAATCCTCTCCATATGCTAGCTGTAGTTGCCAAAGCATAACAAGCTTAACAAAAACATCACTAACTTCGTCATAATTTTTATTAGGTTGTTCTAAGTATTGAAATGCCTTAGTATAAGCACCCTCTTGTTGCAATCTAAAAGGTTGATTAGATGTAAATGCTTTTTCTACAGAAAGGCTGTATATATTATTTTGTACTTCTGTCATATTATAAAATTTCCAAGGTGATTGCTGTCTCAAATGCCCTGCCTCATGCCATGGACCCCAACCATCTTTTATAAATTTATTAATATCTAATACATATTGAATTGCATCTCCTACATATGCAGTTCGATAAGAAGTCGCATACATATAATAATCGGGAGAATGATTTTCTTCTACGTAATGAACATAATGTTTATCTACTTGTTCTTCAGATAATCCAGCTACTTTGTCTTGAATTCGAGTAGCTTCATCCATCTTTTTTAAGAGTTGTACAGGATCTGTATTAGAACCCAACAAATATTTCTTAANAGGAGAATGATTTTCTTCTACGTAATGAACATAATGTTTATCTACTTGTTCTTCAGATAATCCAGCTACTTTGTCTTGAATTCGAGTAGCTTCATCCATCTTTTTTAAGAGTTGTACAGGATCTGTATTAGAACCCAACAAATATTTCTTAATACGTGCAGGACTGGCCGTAATTAATACACGTTCTCCTTTTAACTCCACTGCATGTGCATTTGGATATTGGTCCAGCATGTTAATTAAATCTTGTTTCGTATGCTTTCCTAGTTCAAAGAAAGGCGTAGTCGTTCCGCCTGTTGTAATTGTTGTTCGAATGGTACCACCTTGTTGTTTATTATAAAAATAAATCATCCCCCCATTTGGAGATTGGATTGTGTTTATACCTGGTTTTAATGTAAATGATTTTATCTTAGAATCTTCTCTCCAAGAAGCATCATATGAATACGTTCCAATATATACCTGAATATCTTGATTACCTTCTACATTAATCGTTATTTGTTCATTTGGTTTTGCATATAAACCAGTTGGTTCATATGGACTAAATGCCATACTTTTTCTTTCCTGTTGTTTTATTAGCTCAACATCCCCTTTTCCTGGGACTGTAAATGTTCTATTTTCTGATTTAACTGATTTTTCACTTTGCAGTGATGTCGATAAATTTTTTTGCTGCTCCTTTTGCTCCGCAAAGACATCTGATGAAGAAATCATTCCAGTCGCAAGCATAGTTACTGTAGCAGTAGCTGCAAGTATTTTTCTAGTTTTATATTTTGAATTATTCCCCATATTATCTCCTTCATTTTTCCTTAGTACTCTTAAGGATTTTTTGTTTTCTTCTTCATGTTTTTACAATCTAAACTATTCATACTATTTAAGTTGTATCTATTACTCTATATTTTTTCATAAACATCTCCTTTTCTTTATTTATTATTGTATATAAATGTTATTTGATGACACATTAAATAACAACTTTACGATAAACTCATCGATAACAACTTATTATGTTTTGATTCTGTATTCTAAACTTCCATCCGATTGGAGAAATATATCCAATTGGAGAAATCAGTAAATAATTTTCAACATTTAAGGGTTGGAATCTCACAAAAAATTCATAAAAATTTTTCAGTTTAAAGGTCAATTCAATTGCAACTATATTTGTTTAAACTTCCACCTTTTTTGAAAAAAAGCATCTAATTCTACTTGAATTAGATGCTTACATTTAGTCCTTAGGACAAATATTCTAAACTATTTATGTGGTTGTAAATCTTTTTTTATTACTTCCCAGAGTGAATTATCTTGAGGCACCGGTTTACCCTCTTCATCCCATTTTATTTTTCCTGTTCCCAATTCATAATTCATCCCTGTCCATGTGTCTTCACGGAATGCATAGAATGATTTATGCCAACCTTTTTGGTTGAAGATAGAAATAAGATCTTGCATGTATTGGGTAGCTCCCGGAACAGTACGGTTAATTCCAAACTCCTCTGCAATAATTCGATTAGATGATACATGATTTTTCTTAGACCATTGTTGGATTGGCTTCAAAAATTTCTCTAATCCCTGCTTATTCCACATTACAGGTTTCTCTAAGTCTCCTACTTTTACTAATCCTGGATATTGATATTCTTTATTTTTCTTTTCACCTTGACTCGTTAATTCATATGGTTCATACATATGAAATGCGTAAAGCGTTTTTTTATCCTTTACTGGTTTTAAATATTTAAAAGCCCATGGAGTAGCATATAAACCTGAATCTAAAATAATTGGTATTTCTTGGTCTACTTCACGAATGGAATTGATTACTTTTTGATACAATCTGTTTAAATCCGCTGTCGTTCCCTTCACTTTTGCATACCATTTCTCGTAATCTTCTGTCCAAAAATCATTATATCTATTATTTTTAGCTGTTTCTGGATGTGGTTCATTTATAATATTATAACCCACCACCGCAGGATAATCTTTTAATTCCAGAGCAAGGTCCTTCCAAAATTGACTTGCTTGTTCTTGATACCTCTCTTCTTCCCATATTCTGTCGTCATTCTTGTTATTATTAAATTGGCGCCATCGATCACCAGGTAACGATAACATTGTAAGAACAACTTTCATTCCTTGTGATTGTGCGGCATCTAAATCCGCCTTTAATTTTTCTAAATCCTCCTTTACTAATCCCTGATAGTTATCTGCATTACCTATCAGAAAATCCTTTCCAGAAGTATCTGGTTTATCCTCAAATAGAAAATCTTTATCTTTTGCCCATTTATCAGGTGCTAAACGTACATATTCAATATTAGCTTCTTTTGCACTTTTATAGTTTTCAGGTAATGACGTACTATTCATGAAATTAGTACCCTTTCTTTTCGAATCCCAAAAACTAATTTTCGAATCGCCCTTGTGGTATGTATCAGCTCTTACATTCATTTCCTGTACTCCAAAACTCATCATGCCTAATAACGCAACAATTGGCAAAATTTTTTTCACAACTTTTCCTTCTTTCTCTTTATATTTAACACACATAACATACCTTTGTTTTGTTACAGGAATATGGCAAATTTCCATAAAAGCCTTTTTAGTTTATAAGATCGCAGCGTATTCATAAAAATGAATGAGATAATTAGAACATTGCTTCATTTTCAAAGAAACAAAAAAGGAATCCTTTACGGATTCCTTTTTGCAATTCACTCTTTTTCAAATGGTACATTTTGCACCTACTTTTAGTATACCTTATAATTCCCATAAAATAAATAAGATTAACTGAAATTCACTTCAAATTGTGATAGAAAACATAATTAAGAAGCGCAGATAACTAAATATTATCCCTTTTATTAAATAAAAAAGATTAAATAATTCCCCCTCCAAACTAGGACCCCTTTACACTTTTTACAAATATTTCTATAATTAGATAAACCAAAGCATTACCCCATTAACAAAGGGACTCCATAATTGGAGTCCCTTTGTTAATTAGCTATTAAAAATGATAGCATGTGATTATTGTATAATTTCTTCCTTTTTTAGATCTGCATATTCTTCTACGAAATCCCATAAACCTTGCTTTTCGAAGTAAGAAATACTTTTTTCACTTCTTCTAAGAGTTTAATTGCTTCATCTTCATTAAGAGAACGTAAAATATTGAAATGATATACATACTCTTCATTTCCTAATTCCATACAAACTGCTAATCCTTTTTCAAATTGCTTTAAGAATATACAAGCTGGCTCTAATTCTTTTTCACAAGAAGCAACTTTCACCTCATATCCCATTAACCCAAAATACAAGGAATATAGATACTTATTTTACTTTCAAAGGCTGAAACCTTGCTGCATAACTCCTGAAAATAAAGTGAAAAGAGGTTCAAATCCATATGGATAGAACCTCTTTTCACTTTATTTCATACATATACTGATTTTTCATTTATTCATTTTGTATTGTACTTAAAAAAACAATAAATTCATCATCATTTACAGGTTTACTGTAGTAATAGCCCTGAATTAGATAACATGCATTACGTTGTAACACTGTTAATTGTTCTTTCGTTTCTACCCCTTCTGCTATGACTTTCATGTTTAAAGTATGAGCAAGTGAAATAATGGTCTGTATAATTTCACCTCCATCAGTAGAAGTTCCAATCCTATTAACAAATTCTCTTGGAATTTTCAAAGTATCAATTGGATAAAGAGGTAAATACGCTAATGAGGAATAACCTGTACCAAAATCATCAATTGATAAATGTACACCAAATGATTTTAATGCTTTTAACTTTGATAAAGTTTCTTTTTCATCTACCATGGCGATTCGCTCTGTTAATTCCAAATTAATCGAATTAGCAGGTACTCCTATCTCTTCTATGGTATATATAATGGTTTGAACAAAATCTTTCTGTTCAAACTCTATAGCTGATAAATTTATCCCCATCTTTAGATTTGAAAAGCCCGCAGAATGCCATTCTTTCAGTTGTCGACACGCTTTCTGTAACGTCCACTTTCCAATTGAAATAATCTGCGCCGTTTCTTCTGCGATAGGTATAAACTCAAACGGAGAAATCAGCCCAAGTTCTGGATGTTGCCAACGTATTAAAGCCTCTGCACCAATAACCTTACCTTCCTTACTGTCAATTTGTGGTTGATACAATAAAAACAACTCATTATTTTCAATTGCATTTGGTAAATCCTGTTCTAATCGTAATCGACGGGTTACTTTTTGAGATAATTTCTCGTCATACATACAAACAGCATTGTTACCTTTTTCCTTTGCGCTATACATAGCGATATCAGCGTGTTGTAAAAGTGTAGTAGTATTTATTCCTCCAAATGGATACACTGCTATTCCTATACTAAGAGATAAGTAAAAACTATGCTGATTTACTACGAATGGTTCTTCAGTTATAAGAAATAGAGTTTTACACAAATTCAATAGCTGTTGCTCTGTTTGGTTATGGACAATGATTGCAAACTCATCACCACCTATTCTTGCTAGAGGAATTGTCGGTGAAAGACATGTCCTAAAACGTTTGGCAACTTCTTTTAAAACCCTGTCACCAATGGAATGGCCCAGTGTATCATTAATAGTCTTAAAGCGGTTTAAATCAATATACAGGAGCCCAAATTTATCCTGTGTTTTTTGCACACGCTTAATGGATCTATCTAATTCTTGTTGGAAGAATATACGATTTCCAATCTCCGTCACCGTATCATGGAATGCAAGGTAGTTTATCTCATCCTGTTGTTGTTTCATCCTCGTTATGTCTTTTACCATTACATAACTCCCAAAAGTTTGACCTTCTATCATAATAGGAACTATAGTGACATACCAAAACAGCATGTCCTTCTCATTGTTATTTTTCACACGCAACTGTAGTGAAGATGAACTACATCGTCTCCCTTTCTTTATAGCCGCTTCCAATTCAGATTTATCTTCATCTAAAAAAATAGAGAAGCACTCTTTCCCTATTAATACAGCACTGTCTTTTCCTAATAACATACTTCCAGCCTGGTTTATGTTTAATACGATACCAGTTGAATCAATCGTTAAAATAGGATCCGGATGATACTCATATAATGACTTAAATCTTTCTTGATTTTTTACCAAATCATTAGATTTGTTTATTAAATCCCTTGTTCTTTGAGATACTGTTTGTTCTAATTGATTATTAAACACTTTTAATGTTTCAGTTAAATCTTTGTTTTGCATTCGTACGATTGTATGACGAATCAGTACAAATACAAAAGCAATACAATTTCCCGTAATCAATGTAGCTGAAGACGTTTGCTCTTTCAAAGTAAAGCCAATTAAGACTGCAACTGCAAGATAAGGGAATATGCCAAGAAGTTTCTCTCCAAATGTCGGATTAATAATAAAATAATTTCTTTTAGAAGAAGCATCCTTTGGAATTGTAGCAGCAATAGCAATAAATAATAGGAAAACTCTATACAAACACCTTAAAAATATAACTGAACGCTCTGACAAATCACCTTGTAAGTAAAAATACAAATAGTCCGTAATAGCTAATCCAGTTAATACTAGGATAAAAATATACAATTTGCTTTTTGCATTGAAAATAGCAGGTCGAAAGATTAGTGTAACTCCAAGTAATAGAAGTAATAAATCTATAATCGGAAAAATAAATGAGAGAAAAACATCTCCAATTGATAAGAATAAGATATTTGCAGAAGGTTTATTAAATAAATACCACTCTAATGTAAAAATAGCAGTAACAACAATGCATAAATCACAAAGCAAATATGCTTTCTCCCATTTATTACATTCCATCATGATTTTATAAAAGAACGCAAAGAGAAAGAAGAATAAGAAAAGCAACAAAAATACATCAGAGATATTAAAATTTTTTATTGGTAATTCTACATTAAGTACTTGAAAAGCAGATATAAAATTCCCTATCAAGAAACAACCTATCGCAATAATAATGCACACCCAGAATACTCCTAACTTAATTTTTCTGGATAATATAGAATACAGTAGTGAGATAAATACAGTAGTTTCAACAACTAAAGATGATAGTCGGATATTAAAATCTGATACGAAATAAAGACTTGGAAAAACAAATATAAATATAAAGCAAAAGCTTATATAAGCTATTAAAGCCAATATCAATACATAAAATTGCACATATGCATGTTTACGCAATGGACTCACCTTCTTGAGTTTTTTCTATACTTTTATTAAAAAAATTTCTTGATAGTGGCACAACTCCTACTAAATTTAAATGTGTGTTACCTATTATCCATATTATGACCTTTTTAAAAGATTTCTTTCTACATACAACAGTCTTGCTAACTTTTTGTAGATGTTTACAATTATCAATACTGAGGATTCCAAAAAGGATAAGCTGAAAAATGTAGTTTTTTAAGTATTTGCGCATCGTAAATTTGGCGGGTACAACTTATCTACCCTTTAAATATGAGATAGAATCTAATCCTCTATTGGATTATAGTTAGTTGCTACCTGTCACACTTAAAAAGGAATGAAAATATACTATCATTAACATAGCAATTCGAATTAGTTTACGGAACATACTGTAACTATTATAGTTACAACAAAGGTTGATGTCAATTTCATATCCTCCCTTTTTAACGGACAAAAGACATGACCTATTGAACAAAAATTTGATGTTTATAAAAAGAGAGGTAAAATTTTATCTCCTTACTCAAAGAATTATAAATGATCTAGGATTAGATGAAATTGAAGCTAATATTGCATCTCCCTAAAAAGAATGTTACTCTAAAAATAGAATTATGAAAGGAATGATGGATGAATAATGATTAACTAATTTATATTTTAAGTTGAATTTTATAACTTCAAACTACAAAATATAGGGTTAGTCTATCCATTTTTAAAATTCAGTTCATACTTTATTTGTCATGATTCAAATGATTAATAAGTACTTATTAAGTATAGACGAAAGACTAATCCTTCCGATTACAAATTGGGGGATTTTTTTATTCCCGTTTAGCTTAGTTGAAACTTACTAATTGTTAAATGTACTTCACAAATAAAGGAGCGAGAAAAATGAGTACTTCAGACACTATTGTTACACATGTAATGCTCTATATAAGTCGTTAATATCCATCAAACTTATATAGAGGAATTAAAAAATGGATGGATGTTCCGACTTTATATGAAACGTTTCGATATATAAAGGAGGAATTATTATGTCAATGATAAAGGTCCAAGACTTAACTTTTTCATACCCAGGTAGCTTTGATAATATTTTTGAAAGTGTAAACTTCCAAATAGATACGGATTGGAAGCTAGGATTTATTGGTAGAAACGGACGAGGTAAAACGACATTCTTTAATTTATTGTTAGGGAATTATGAGTATAGCGGGAAAATCCTTGCTTCGGTAGAATTCAATTACTTCCCCTACTCTGTTTCAGATAGGAACAAATTCACTCATGAAATCCTTGAAGAAATTTGTCCCCAAGCCGCAGATTGGGAATTTCTACGTGAGATATCCTATTTAAATGTTGATGCTGAGGTCATGTACAGACCATTTAAAACATTATCAAATGGGGAACAAACAAAGGTGTTGCTTGCTGCACTGTTTTTAAATGCGGGTCAATTCCTATTAATTGATGAACCAACAAATCACTTAGATACAGATGCACGAAAGATAGTCTCTAATTATCTAAGGAAGAAAAAAGGATTTATTTTAATTTCACATGACAGAATCTTTTTAGATGGGTGCGTTGACCATATCCTATCTATTAATAGAGCAAATATTGAAATTCAAAGTGGTAACTATTCTTCTTGGAAGTTAAATTTTGATAGACAGCAAGAGCACGAGAAGGCTACAAATGAGCGTCTACAAAAAGACATAGGGAGATTAAAACAGTCTTCCAAACGATCAGCAAGTTGGTCTCATGACGTGGAAGCTTCAAAAAATGGAACGAGGAATTCAGGCTCTAAGTTGGATAAGGGGTTTGTAGGACATAAAGCAGCCAAGATGATGAAAAGAGCAAAAAACCTTGAATCAAGGCAACAAAAAGCTATTGAGGAAAAGTCAAAATTACTAAAAAATGTGGAAAAAACTGAGTCATTAAAATTGGAACAATTGCAATTTAAATCAAATGAATTGGTTACTTTGGTTGACGTGTCCGTTAAGTACAATGACCAAATTGTGAATGAGCCGATTAGCTTCATAGTTGAACAAGGTGACCGAATTGTACTTGATGGAACGAATGGGAGCGGAAAAAGTAGTATCCTAAAACTACTTCTAGGACATCCGATACAGCATACAGGCTTAGTTACTTTAGGTACAGGACTCATCATTTCCTATGTCCAACAAGATACTTCTCATTTGAAGGGGGCGCTATCAGACTTCATTGAAGAGCACAAGATTGATGAAACCTTATTTAAATCCATCCTAAGTAAGATGGACTTTGATCGAATTCAATTCGAGAAAGATATATCTCATTATTCTGGTGGACAAAAGAAAAAACTGCTTATCGCTAAAAGTTTATGTGAAAAAGCCCATATATATAGGACGAACCACTAAATTTTATAGATATCTATTCCCGTATGCAGATTGAAGAACTTATTCAACAATTTAATCCCACAATGGTTATTGTTGAGCATGATAAAGCATTTCAACAAACAGTTGCAACAAAAACTATATCTATGTAGCTCAAAACGAATACTTGAAAATATAATCATTAACTTGAGTCCTTGAACTATAAAAACCTTAATGACGTGTTGAAAAAAGCCTAATTTCTCTACAATACATTGAGAAATTAGGCTTTAAATAGTAATAACAGAATTCATAAATACTGAATAATTTACACGTTAGGTTTATCTGTTAATGCAGTAACAATCCTGTCCACTAAGTCTTCTGGCATCCATTCATGATTTGTATCGTTCGTTTCATTTGGCCCTAAAGAATCAATAAACTTTTTAAACTTTGGAAATAAAACAATAGAAGTGATCCAATGTATCGTATGATTTATGGAGAAGAAATGAAAAACTCCTTGCTTTTCACCCTCCTGTAATATTTCTTTTAACTGTTCAAAATTACCTATGAAATACGGTTTAATCTTTTCTAATCGTGCACTTTCCTTAATAATCTCCTCATATGCCAATGATCCAATTTCAGGGTTCTCTTTTATATGTTTAGTAAAAACCGTTAAATATTCTCTAAGGGCATCGATAGGTTTAAATTGATTCTTCTCAAGAAAATTGGGTAGCTCATTAGCAAGACCATATTTCTTAAACACCTCATAATATAGGTTTTCTTTCCCATTAAAATAGTAAGAGGCCATAGCAACATTCACTTTCGCTTCTTTTGCGATTTCTTGTATGCTCGTACCTTCGTAGCCACGCTCTCCAAATTTTTTCTTAGCAGCCTTTAAGATATTTTCCATCGTCTGCTCTCGAGATTTCCCCATTTCACACACCTCAAATAGTATATATTTCACTTCAAAAACCCAATAAGGACTTTGAATAGAGTATCTTTTTAATGAAATTTAATTATATATTTAAAGTGGTAACTTAACAACCGATGAAGTTCTGATTACTTTAAACAATATCCCCTTGCGTAGCATCAATAGTTTTCAAATACTTTACGCTCTTTTCTAATTGAGTAAAAGAATAGACAAAAAACATCTAATTTTATCTTAATTTCGTGTGCGAATAAAAACATAATAAGGACCAAAGTTTATCCATTTTATAGATAAACTTTGGTCCTTTCGTTACATTATACAGATTTAAAATAAAATGAAACTTTAATCAGCCCTCACCAATCAGGCTTTTAGGTGCAGCAGGGCCCCCACCTAACTTCTTTGCTTCCGCTGAATTTTGAGGTGAGGGGTCTTACTGCCCACAAATAGCGGGATAAACTAGTATACTCGTAGCTTGATGAGAGAATTATCCATCAATCGTCCATCATTTTCTGACTAGATCTGTTTAATCTCGATATAAGGTCCTTTAATGTTTAATTTGTTAATATCATTAGATATATTGCCTACAGTTGATTTTTCATTAAAAGTATAGACCTTTTCACCATTTACAAAGATACCCCAATTCTTATCTTCATAACTGATACCATAACCAGCATTGCTAGACGTAGCTTTGAGTTGATTTCCATTCATTGAAAGAGATAACTTCCCTTTTCCTTTGTTAAGTTTATCATTCACGCTGTTGATACTATTCATTTGTTCTTCAAGGAATTTTTGGTTATCAAGAGTAACTTGATGGTTTTTCCAGTCTAATTTATAGTGGTTCGTAAAGAATTCATTATATGTATCTTTATTATTTGTTCCCCACCATTTTGAACTTACCCACTCAATATTGTACTGATCTGAAATTCTACGATTTGTTATTTTTAAATCTGATGTAGTTTCTGTTTTATCAGCAGTAATAACCGCTACTACGTTTGGAGAAAAACCATATCCTGTTAAAGCTGGTACTGTATCTTTTGAAACAAAATTATTCGTCCCTTCATTATAACTACGTGATTTCATAAATAGTTGATTACCATAGAAAGTATTGAATGAATCACGATTATAAATTCCCCACTCTGGGAAATTAAATGATTGGAATCCTACTTTCTATTAATCATTGAAATCTACGTTTTAAAAATCAAATAAAATGCTTATATATCAACGGTTTGTATGTTTTCAAAAATCATGAATAAACTCTAAATTTTATTCATTCGTTACCAAAATGTGACCATAAAAAGCAAAAGAGCACAGCGTGTATATAAAGTGCGTCAACACTCTATATACCGTCCACCTGAGCTGACCAGGTAAACACTTGCTATCCTCTCATGAGTATTGTACCTCATATTAGGTTTATTAAGCAACGTTTACCCAATAAATAGGTGACGTTGCTTTTTTGTTTCCAAAAAGGAGACAAACCGTTATGAAAAAACGTATTGATGTATTAGCTCAACCAGAGTCCTATCATAATTTATCAACATTTTCAAATGTACAGGAATTAAATCAAACGGTTAGAGTATACAGAGATGTAATTAAAACGTCTATTAAACGTGCGGATGTACAATCTAAACTAATTGCATTACTTGAAATTTTAAAGCGTCATAGCTGCAAATACATAGGTGTTAGTTTCCTATGTAAAAATAGAATAGCTGAGATAATGAGCGTATCATATAAAACTGTACAACGTTTAATGATGAAACTTGTGACTTTAAGAATAATTAAGCAAATAGCTATGAAGCGAAAAAAAGATATGCGTCAAACTTCTAATGCAATTATTATCCAACCAATTGTATATGAAGTGTCCCACAAGCAACCTACTGAAATGACTAAGAAGTGTCCTACCGTTAAAACAAATACTAAAATCTTAAAACAAAAGAGTAAAGATATAAATAAACGTAAAGGTAATGATGATAATAATACTGTACCTAAAGAAAACATTAAATGCGCTGAATTTGTGGCTGATTGGGTTCCAGAACGTTTTGCTTCCCTAACTTCTGCTTTTTACTCAAAAGCTACAACAATCCAAGAGTTTTGGAAGGTTGTAAAACAATGCAATCGTGTGATAAATCATACAACAGGGCAAACGGCGTTTGACAAAGATCAAGAACTACAAATTGGTGTACAAGCTATGAAAGAATTTGCGATGAAGGTAAAAAATGGAGTCAAGATGAAAAAGGGGAAGTTCGCTTATTTCAACGGTATCGTGAACAACTTGATGAACAAATATTATTTTGACCCCGAATTTGGTATGTGATGCTCTCTTTTACACTTCGGGTACCACATATACCTTTGCATATACACCTTGCTGCATAGCAAATTGTTCTAGTGTATTTTGCCTATATGGTGTAATTGTAAAAAAATGAACAATAGGGACTTTCCCGTTATATTTGTTTTTATAATACAAAGTGAATTCACCATATTTATTCATTTTTTCACTGTTCACATTCATCATTTGTGTGCGATCTATTTCGACTGCATTTAGAATCCCATCGCTATCACGGTACTTTACGTCTGGAATAATCGTTCTCTTATTGTCATGTACTTTATAACGTATAGGGGCTTCTATCTGCCAATCTTCAGGACAAAACAGATATAGCCACGCTTCGTTTCTCATGAGGCTGTGTGCTAATCGAATGGTAGGCACAACCTTTTCTGTATCATCGAATAGCGCACGTCCCTGTTTATTGAGGTAATATACATGCTCTTTTTTATAAACGGTACTGTTTACATATGGGGTTAAGTCTTTTAAAATCCGGTTTGCATTCCGAATTCCTCCCATATCATGAATGGCCATCAAATGTCTTCTGGTAGCGAATTTTAATTTTCTAATCGAGGTAAAAATCATCATCTGACGATTCATTTTGATATGTGTCTGTATATGCATCCTTTTTCACCTCGTATTGTTTTAATACGTCCCACATCTGCTCATTTGAGATATAAGGGACTTGAATCTCTGTTAATCGATCTGTTTTAAAAAGCGCACGCCCTGGTATACTTTCAATCGATTCCAGACCAGTTTCATCAATGACAACTTGAGAAGCTGTTTGAGTTGGTAATCGAAATCCTAATTTTGCATCACTGTTTTGCTTCACTTGACGTGGTAAAGTATCGCCAGTAGGGTACTGTGTACAAAATATCAATCGAAATCCTAATGCTCCACCAATTCGCGCTATGTGAGAAAGCATTTGTTGACAAGCTCCTAGTAACTTTTGTTGTTCTTTATTCATGCTCTTATCTGGACAAAGTTCTGCACCTTCATCCACGATAATAAAATAGCGTTCTCTTATATTTGTTTCTACCACGTTGGTATAATGATGTTCTTTCATAAAAAGTATTTTCTCTTCCATCTTTTTCAAAACCACGTTCAATAACTGAAAAGCTTCGATTGGGTTTTCTGCAATCGACTCAACCTGCTTCACATTTTGGTATGGTCCGAATTCTAATCCTCCTTTTAAATCAATAATAAACAAGTGCGTATATTCTGCTTGTGCAGTAATAAGAGATGTCATTACATTCTTTAGGAATACAGTCTTTCCCATACGTGTTAAACCACCTAATGTCATATGTGGTGTTTTATCAAAATCATGATAAATCAATTGTTCTAAACTTTGCCCGATTGGCACAATCCATTTTCCAACTTGAATTAAATTTTTTGACCATTCCCACTTCCTCGGTATTTCTTGATCGAATACACGAATGTTCAATTTATAATTGTCATACTGAATTCGAACAGGTTTATTTAACCCTTCACTTACAACATCTTCAACCTTTCGAATGATTTTACTCGGCATACCAACAGGCAACTCATACACATATGTTGTACTTCGATCATCATGAGTTCGCTTCTTAAATGTTGGATAATGAATCCTATCATCTTTTTTAATTGCAATTCCTGACACTTCAAAAAATACTTGTATCTTCTTTTTATCATCTATTTTACTTTTAAACCGATCACTTACGAATGCAATAGTTACAGCTGTCGTCGGAACCAATAGTAATTCCAGCATAAACATTTCTCCTTTAGATATCCTATAAGGATATCATTGCACTTTTTTGGAAGGTAACAGGACGAACATTTTTGCTTGCAGGGTCTATTGTCCCTCTCTTCCACAGCGTATTCCTTCATAGAAACATAACGAGAACATAACGTAGAAGATATAAGAACGAGCCTGTAAGCGTCGTATACAAGGTTATACGTGGAAGCCAATGTGGAACACTCTTCCCCATTTTTTCAGCCACACTCATCGCAATTACAGACAAACCTGTTGACGTCCAAATAATGACTGCTTCTCCTGCAAGTGTCATAGCCATTCCTCCTCAACCAGTTCCTCTTTCTCACGAAATTTAATCCCTGATTTAGTAGCTACAATTTGATACCGCTCCATTAAATCTTGCCAATTCAATATATCTTCCTCTTCTCCATATAAATCTTCTTCAATAACTTGTGATAAACTAAAATACCCTTTGTACTCTTTGTTATCAAATACTTCATGGTTCCTCATGTGAGTAAGAATAGATTCCGTCTCTTTTCTGGATCTTGACTCGTTATACATGTGGCGTAATTCTTTTGATGAATATAAATATGGCGTTGCATTGAGGTAACTATACTGAGAACGCATGTAACCCTCTCCTCTCTTGATATCTACAATGCCATACGGAAGTCCAAGTAGAATTCTTCGTGGGCTTCCGTATGGCAGTAATATAGGTATATGAACGAGAAGAAGGATTATTGCCTGTCCATAGAAAATTATTAATAAAGACAAGCGAAAATTTATAAGTGGGGGTGTAAATTATGAAGAGTGAATTGAAACAAATATTAGATAAAAGGGGAATTAAATACTCTCACGTTGCAAAACAAGCGAAAATTAGCAATTCTGCAATGACAAATTTATTAAAAGGTGGACTCCCTACCTTACCTGTGGCATATCGAATAGCTAGGGTGTTAGAGATGAAATTAGAGGATATTTGGGTTGAAGAAGGTGAGGGTTTTTGAATAAAATAATTAAATATAAAGGCTTCACTATCAAAGAAACTTTTGGGGAACGAAAAATAGAAGAAGTTTTTGAAGAAGTTTACGAAAAAATTTATGGGATAGAAATTAAGGTTAGAAGGAGAACACCTGAAAAATTAGCCACTGAAAAACATCAAGAGAAAAAATATAACCAGGAGTACTTACAATGTCAAAACAACCACCATTCAAAACATTAAATCGAATTATTGAAAATTATTACGATCCTAAAAATGGATTAATTGAAGTAGAACAATTTATCATAGGATGTGATGAGGAATCAATATCTGTATTAGATTACAAGGGAATCATGTATCAAAAAACATCTTCCCAAAAATATGACCAGGGTTATGAAATCTTATTGCTTCCTTATACAGAACTACATTCAAATTCTAAACAAGATTTACTACAACTATTAAAGCGTAAAATAATTGTTTATTTCACGTATACAGAAAATGATCAACAACAAGAAGATTTCGTCCCAGATATGGGAAAACAACTCTTTTCATTTATGAGTCATATATTAAAAGGTGCACAGCAAAATAAAAGAGCAATTCCAGTACGTTTTATTTTAATGGATATTGAAGCAGTTGGTTTTATCCCTAAACTTTCAAAATTTATGGCTGGGTGTCGAGGTTTTAATGTAGGCACTTGTTTGTTTGTAGATGACAGATTGACACTGACATATGGATATAATAACGAACAGGTAGACAAAATGTACAAAAACAGTGTAGTTATATCAAAATAAAATACTATAAATATGTATTAATTTAATACAACTTAAAACAGGAGGTTGAACACATGAGTTATGATACCGTCGCATCGCTACAACGCATGCAACAATTACAACAAGCGCAAGCTGCTTCTGGAAAACGCATAGTGTTAAAAAGAGTTTATAAATCAGATAAAATTTCTGCACTCATTATCGTTCTTTGTATTTTAGCTATCCCAGCAACAATGTGTATATCCCTTTTAGTTGGATAAGTCATCTATTACATTAGAGAATTTAAGCGTACAACATATTTAGTTAAAAACGTTGCTACTGGGGAGAAATTTAGAGCCTATAAACAAGACTTCAAACAGTATAAGAGGGATTTTAAGAAGAAAGAAAAACAAGTTAGAAGAATTTCAAATTTATAAAAATATAAATTTAGCGGTGATCATATTGCATAGAAAAGGTATATTCAAAAAAAATACTTATCAAGTAATAATGTTAGAAGCTGATTCAGAACAAAAATCAATTCAAATTACTCAAGAATATTTTAAAAATCAAGAAATTAATGAAATTAATATGACTTATGATGAATGTACCAAAATGGAAGAGTTAGTAAAAAAATGTGTGCATGATTCATTAAAAAAGCAGAGTCGATTACAGAATGATAATACTTTATTTTACACATATGAGCCCATGCTAGAAGATGATGAAAACAGAATTGTCACTGTGGTTAATAATGCTAATCGAAACTTATCTGTACAGATAATTAATAAGTATGTTATAAATGTCAGCGAGACTTTAAATAAAGAATATAAAACTTACACTTTAAAAATCAATCTAAAAGAGCTTCAATACATATTTACTAAATTATATTTCTTTTTCAACAGAAGAATTTCAAAATAAAAAGCCGTCAAATGCGGCTCTTATTTTTGTTTATAAAACTATTCTTTTGTATAAATTTCTAGGTGAAACGCAAAAAATCCGTCTCCAAAAAGAAACAGATTTTTCACTATACATAGGTAGATTAGAGACCGTATTTAAAATATAAATTACATTCATTTTACAGTCAAGACCCTGTTCTATCTTTCATTATTATTGCATATATTATTTATGCATCTAGAGAATCACCACATTTTTGACGCCTTCGACTGGGGAAGGCGTCTTTTTATTTCGATGGAACATTATGCACTTTAGAAGCATATATTAAATTGCTCCTAGCATGATACCTTTCTATATACAGAAAAAGCATTCCGGCCTCACCACCTGGATTGCTTTTTTTATTTCTGAAGTCATATAACATGATTCTGGTGCATACATATAAAGTGGTTCAAGAGAAACCACAAAAGAACATTCCTCCCATCCAACCAGGAATGTTCTTTTTTTTGTATATTTACGTCTTATTGTACATAGAATGAATTGTCATTGGATTTTTCTCCTTTTTACAGAAGTGCGCCCTGGTCAGGAGCACTTCTTATTACTTCCTATACACATAGTTTTTCATCCGTGCAATCAACTATCCCTCAAACCTCACATACTCCCCAGAAACCCATTGATTTCCACCAACGTTGTACCAGCCATTTTGAATGCCCCAAGATTGATAGCGTTCCCCTCGATACACATTCTTTACAATGCCATAATTTGTTCCTGGTCCTGTACGAACGCGTAAGACATCCGCTGTAATTGTAATAACACCTACACCATTGTTAGATGGTTTTGTAGAACCTGTATCCCCACCACCGTTATATGCGTTTTGCACCCTTTCTATAAAAGAATTCCAACGCCCTTCCGCTAACATACGATGCGGGCAGTATTTTCCACTCCACGATTGGTGTGTGCGAACTTTACTTATTGGAATGTTGTATTGTTTCATGATTTGCGCTACAACAATAGCTGCATTATTTTCTGCTTTATAATACCTATCCCCGCCGCTTAAAGAATAACAAATCTCCACACTAATCGACTTTCTGTTTCCTGAACCATTCCCATCTCCACAAGCCCATGCATTCCTTTCTAAAGGTAAGCCTTGTACAGCTTCTTTATCGTCTACTGCAATGTGGAATGACACCTCATTATTATTTCGTATCATATAAGCAATTTCATTCTCAGCTGGCGCATCATTATACGTATTGTGAACTGTGATAAATTTTGGATTCATTGTATAAGGACACTTTGTACCATATTTACTTGGGTCAACTAATTTTTTCTAATTTCCATTATTGAACATCTCCCTTTTTCTCTTCTTGTTTTTGTTTTCCACCTAAAATCTCGACTGCATTTGTTAAAGCTTGCGGAAGTGGAATGCCCATTCTTCCGGCATTCTCTAAAAGTGAAAGTAACTCATTACCCATGAAGAAAAAAATTGTTGCTTCACGGATTGCACTATTACTTCCTAACGCTGCATCTAATTGCGCTGCTGCCCCAACTAAAAGAAAAAGCACCACCTTTTTGGCGATGCCTTTGAAACCAACTTTACTTTTTAATTCTCCGTTATATCCTGCTGCTATCATGCCAGTTACATAATCAATAACCGCCATTGTCACTAAGATTTTCAATGTTGCATCCCATCCTCCCAAGAAATACCCACAAAATCCACCAAAAGTGGCAATAAAAACTTTTGCTACTACATCGATACGATCCACATTCTTTCCTCCTTCTTTCAGATAAAAAAAGAGAGACGCTTGTCCCTCTTTCATAAATACTTTTATATGAACAATCTAAATCCCACCTTTGAATACCAAACTTAGAATTGCCATGACTATTGCACTGATAACAATTCGTAAAATCCATGTGGTATTTAGACTGATTTTTTCTAATTGCTGATTGATGGTAGAAATATCTTTTTCGTTTATCGTTGTACGAGTTTCTAAATTACGAATATCTCGCATGATTTCTTTTTGCTCTGCTTTTAAGCTTTCGATTTTTACATATATGTCTTCCATACATTCACATCCTTTTTGAAATCTTAATAAGGCAATCTCTATATACTATGAGACAAACCTTTTCTGAGTGAATGCATGAAAAATTTTATACAAAAGCCCTATTTTGTGCAAAATAAAAACAGCTTATGGCTGCTTTGGTTCCTCATTTATTAATTGTTGTACTAATAACTTTAATTCATAAATTTCAGCTTTCATTGAAACTTTCTCAAGTTTTTCTGCTTCAAGTTGTTCTTTAAGAGTGTCAACTTCCTGCTTCAACATACCGTGGTCAAATTGAAGATTTTTAACTTTAAAGTCAACTTCTTGTATTGATTGAATAGAAATTGCAACCGAGCTATAAAGTGTTACAGCGTCTTTCTGTGGTGTGGTGAATACATCGTCAGAGTCCTCCGCAATCATACCGTAATTAATTGGAAGTGTAATAGACTCCCCTGACTCGAAGCGTTCAACATCTCTTATAAAGTGATACTGTTTGATGTTTACAGAGTTGATTTTATCTAAAGCAGAGAATGGAAGGTCTTCTATGTCCGTTTTAAGCTTACGAGAAGAATTAGGGATAAATTCTTGCGCCCACATACGCCCTGTAGCGCTAATATTCTCTTGCGCTCGTAATGTTCTTAATTCTATATCTTTCCATCCCTTACCCATCATATCTTTAATCTGCAAGCCATTGTTATAACCTTGTACAAAACTTGACCTTATCATTGCATTACCCATAATTAAATCATGATCGGTGGCGCCGTTTACGAAATGTATTTTATAGTCACTGCCTTTTCTTTTGAAAGTAAACTGCCCCGCGTTATTTGTAAAAATATGTGGTTCAGTTGTAGTTACAGAGAAGTAACCATATCCTGGAGCCCATCCTTCAGATTCAAAGATAATATCATTCAAGTTTTGAAAACGAAATTGTCCATCTGAATATACACTCAGATGTCCACCGTCATTCTGCATTTGAATATAATTTGACCAAATATTAGTTCCTTCTGCATTTTCTCCTTTAGAAACCCCAAATTTTGCATACGCTTTAGAAGGTTGATCGACTCCATTAATTCGCGGCATGACTTGATAAATATAAAATGATCCTGTACCAGCGTATTTTCTATTATCAGAACCAAGGACTAATGAAGGTTGAATACTTCCATCATTTGTCTCCATAAATCCTATATAACCACGTGGCTTATCTAAATCGAAAATCTTCATGTCTTGTTTATTTATTTCAACAAATCTGTTTCCACTCGTTTTAAGTGTTACTCCTTCTAAAACTTTTCCTTTAATATGATTTGCTGTTATAAAACCTACTAAGTTAATCCTGTTCGCATTCAAGGTAATGTTTTCTTTACTCATATTGAATGCTGCGATTACATCATTTTCTTTTACAGATAGACTAACGCCCTTTTCAGTTAACTGAAGACGGGTTTCCATATCTCTTACATAAGATGATGTGGCAAATTGCCCATTTGCTTGCTCTATTGTGTATACTTCTTTCTTTTTTGCTGCGGCATTGATACCCTCTTCATTTATAGTGAAACGGTTGTCGATCATAGTCATTTTCTGATTAAATTGTTCCGTTGCAAGTTTGTTAGCTAATTCGCCCAACAAATCTTGTTTATTTTTATCAACTGTTTGCTTCAACTCTGGAATCTTAAATCCCGCAACATAATCCTCTACTTGTTTAAGCTCAACTTTACCTTGAAGTGCTTTCGCAGTATTTTCCCATCCAGCTTTCGCCTCTTGTAATTGTCTTCCTTGTTCTGTCTGCGTATTTTGTATGAAAGAGACATTTTGTTTAATAGTAGTTGCATCTTTTTCTACAGTAGCAACACGTTTATCAAACCCATTTTGATTATTTTCCACTTTTGTAATTGTTTCTTTAATTCCATCCACACTTTTTGTAATTTCAGTTGTTTTCTGGGTGAACTCATCCGTTGTTACCTGCTCTTCAGGCGGTGCTGTCCAATCCTGCGGTTTATTCCCTTTATACAAGGCAACCCATTCCACAATAGATTTCGTATTACTACTCGGATAATTATATAAGCTTAACTTTCGTTCATTTCCACTTGTAGCCGCAACAGCTTTGAAGGTTACATACGTTATTCCATTCGCGTAAACACTTGTTGCATATCCAACATTGCTAGACCCACCATTCTGCCAAATTCCAAATTTCTGACCTTGCGGGACACTCCCTTTCATTACAAAGGTATATTCCTCACTCGCAAAGAAATTTTCAGTTAGAGAATATTGATTGATTAGATAGTCTGTTTTTTCATATTTAACATTTGATTTTAATAAAAGGTTACGTCCACCAGCTTTATCACTATTAACCTTTTTTTCTACACTCGTTAACTTCTCACTGATTTTCCCAGCTTCTTCTTTAATGTCAGTTGTTGTTTTCTTGAGCTCACTTGTTGTTTGCTGCACATCAGAAATATTCTTATTTGTACCTTCTACAGTTTGTTCGACTGTATTTAATTTATTGCTGATATCATTATCTTTTTTTGTTAACGATTCAATAGAAGTTTTAAATCCATTAGAATCCTGTTCAAACTTAGTTACTTTTTTATCGATTTCACCTTGTTTATTTTCGATATTAGAAATTGTACGACTGACACCTTGTAAACCTTCCTGTACTTCATTGAATTGTCCTGTAGCTTGATTCTGTGCTTCTTGTACCTTTTTGTTTAATTCTGCTTTTGTGGACTCGATATTTTTATTAGCCTGTTCAAGTGTTTCTTTCTTAACTGATTCAACATCTGGTACAACCGATTCCCAAACTGTACCTGTCCATATTTTTAAAATGCCGGGCTTTCCGTTACTAATATCACGCCAAAGCGTTTTATTAGGTTTAAGCCCTGTTGTTGGCGAATTCTTAGCTTCTATAATTTCAACAGTATTATTTTTAATATTCTCTTGTACCTTTTCGGCAAGTGTTTTCGCGGCTTCTGATTCTTTCTTAGCGTTACTTGCTGTTTCATTCGCTTCTTTCACCAATTTATCTAGCTGATCCAGCATTTCTTGTTTTTCACCGAATTTACTAAGAATTCGATTGTAAATCTTTCGTAATTCCTCGTTCGGATCCGTAATTTCACGATAATCACCAAACACATATTTATCTTGTGTAGGATCCGTAAAAGATTCATCACCGGCAATTACACGCGCTTCAAGGTATAACTTAGGTGTGAACCCTGTATCTTTGATTCGGATAGTATCACCCTCGTTAATTAGTTCATGTGCTAGTCCGAAAATACGTCCAATCGATTGTGCTTCTACTTCATACGAAACGGAAGAATTAACACGTTTTTTTAATTCTATTTCCATTAACGTCATTAAACGTTCTGGCGTCATATTTAACTCTTCTGTTTCTGGCGTATAAAAACCAAACTTATGCTTACCACGTTCGTTCCATCGTTGAAATGCATCATTATCAACAATATACGGAAGTCCCCTGTTGATACTTTCGATGGTAATTACATTGTCGCCTTCACCTTTCACAAATCCAACTAGTGCTGTACAAATATCTCTTGAATGTTCAATACGTGTAACGCCTATCAAATCTTTCCCGAGCTCTATTTCTTTGCCTGTGTCTCGACCACGTCTTTGAATCATATCAACATACCATCCAATGATTTGTGATCCTTGAACCTCAACACGGTACTGAATTTCTAATTTGAATAAAGAAGCTATTTTCTTTAAAAATGTTAGTGGATCAATAAATTCATCAATGGTCATCGTATGGAATCCTGCATAATCCGTTTTCCCACGTTTCCATTTCATGCCTACTAGGGCCATATCAATATATTTGTTTACCGTTTCCCCTTCTATTCTTTGCGGTTTTATAATACCTGACTTAGCAATTTGAACCCAAGCTCCTGAAGCATATGTGGTAATGGATCGGTTGTCTGAATTCTTTTCTGTTTCTCTAATAACATATGGTACAATTCTTCCGTCACGAACTTCTTTTAAAACAAGATTTTGTTGTTGTAAAGTAGCCGAATGAGGTGTTCCATCAAAAACAGTAAAATCCAAGATATCAACATTGTTTTTGATTTCCCACTGCCTTTTATCATCCCAATAGTCCTGCGGCTGAATAGCTGCAACGATTTGATCTGTTTTAAAATCCACAACATGCAAAATGCCGCTTGGTGTTCTCATCTGTATCTCTCCCTATAACGAACAGTTGCTTTCACATCTGGTGGCATGATATCAATACGATTCTCCCCACGTATTACAGCTGGAAAATTACTAAAAATGTCTTTTAAATTAATTGCATTTTTACCGTTAATGGTTACAAGACTTTTTTCTGTATCAATAATAATCTTGTCTCCCGTGTCAAAAATGTAAGGCGGATTATTTTGAGTATTTAAATTCACTTTCCAGAATTTTAAATCTGAAACGGTCATTGCTTCTACTGGTGGTACATCTTGCCATTGCATAATACTAATCTGAATTTGTGCTGCTTTTTCCATATGATCGTTTTTTTCATCCGTCCACCTTGCAAATCGTTCTGAATCATCTCTTTCCGTCCCGGGAAGGAATTTCGAAATATAAGCCTCCCACACATTTCCCGTTCTAGCTATCCACAATCGTCCAAAATACTGATTCCATGTATTCGGATAATCACCACTCTCATAAATCAAACCTATTTTACCTGGCTTATTATCATATCCAATTACCATTGTTCCGAAATTTTGCTCTGCTTGCCAAAAAAGATCATTCATAGCGATTTTGGAAAGAACCTTGCTATTTTCATCAAGTATCGCTATCTCAACACGGCCCATTTCATTAATTTTTTTACTCTTACATGTAACATAGGCTTGCATAATAAAATCTTCTACTGGACCCCCAGGGATATTCTTTTTAACAGCCGCACCGTGCCACCCTTTCCCCGTACTAGTACCAAAATCAGAACAATAAAATTGATATTTATCTGACTTCATTTCACCAATCGGATTGCCATCTTCCATTGAACTGACTTTACTCCACCCTACAGTGGTAGCCATTTCGTCCCATATAAGTCTTTGATTTCTTTCTACGGGTAATTGCTCTGTTTTCAAAGGATAACCAATTCTGAAGTAATCTCGATTATACGGATACTCACCAAACCACACATCTAAAAATGTACTTGGTTTCTGTGCTTCGATTTCAATAATTGCAGGTGCTTCTATATTCCCTTGATTGACAAAAGAAGCAGTGACTTCAGTAGAACCATTTTGAGAGAACGAATGAGTATTTTGTTTTCCTAATTTATATGGCATTGGACAAACAAAAGTAATAACCCCTTTACCTCTATTCACTAATTCGTCCAAATCTACAGAACCATCAATTAATGCTAAATAAGTCCTGTCTAACTCATCATCAAAAATAAGTTCAGCTGGTTGCTCTGTATATAGCCAATCCGCCAAATCTTCTTTTACCTTTTGTAAATCAGCCATATCTTTTTTCGCTTTAATCACAAGAGGAACATCAATACGTCGTTCACCCGTTTCGGTATTAAGAAAAAGAGCCCCTGCACGATGAGGGACTCTTACCAATCTTCTTTTTATCGGAGCCCATGAAGGGCGCTTTCTTCCAACTAGCATTTGAACATAATCTTTTCTAATCTTATTAAAAGTAAAACTGAGTTTCCCCAACATGTTCACCACCCTTAAAATTCCGCTCTTCTTTTTTGTTCACGATCTTGAAGCTTTGTAGTATAAGTGTAACTTCCATTTGCCAACTCTTTTCCATCTAAAACATTGGTCATATTCAAAGTGAGATTTAGTTCTTTTTCAATTTGATTCGCATAACTACGTTGCTCAGATGATTCTAGTGGTCTATACCAAACTTCTCCTGGATTATCTGATAAAACTTCTCTCCATCTAGGGAAGCTTCTAACCTCATTGATTGAAAGACCTTCAAATCGTTCCATTTGAAGGCCAATTTCTTTCACAACGTCATGCATACTTTCTGGTATATGTGTAAGCCAATCATTTAGATAATCTCCGTCTACAAAGATAGCATTAAAATATTTCGATAGCGGATCATCCCCATTAAATTGGAATATATCACTTTCCGAAATTTTACGTAAGCCATCGGATGCCATACCTGAAAATGCTGATCCAATGTTGCTCATTTGATAATTCAAGGCACCTACAACTCGTTTCGCAGCGTCTACTACAAATACTTGTCCTTTATCTATACCAACACCAAGACCTTCTGGAACGGCACTTCCTAAAGGAATCATAACTTTTGATGGACTGTTTATATCTAATGCTCCCGCAATTGTATTTTTAATCTCTCCAGCTATGCTTTTCGCCTTACTATATAAACCACCTGTCGCATCATCTAACCCTTTTTCAAGGCCTTCTATAATTGACTTACCAATGGAACGTAAATTTATAGATTTGAAAAATTTTTCAACTGTATTCCACTTATCTTCAATGCCGCGTTTTATTTCTTCCATTTTATCTGTAACAATTTTTTTCTTTTCTTCAAATTTCTTTGAAACTGTATTTTTTATTTCATCCACCTTACTGTTTGCGGATGTTTTCATATCCTCATATTTGTTGGTAACATCTGACCACATTTCTTTCATTTTTCGAACAACGTCATCTTTCATAACCTGATATTTTGACTTTACTTGACCAGTTTCCCAATCTACTTGATTTGCGTGTTCACCAGCTTGTGCTTTAGCTTCATCCACGATTTCCCTATGCTTGTCTTTTGCTGTAGAGACTGTGCTATTATATTGACGATTCGCTTCTGCAATAGCTGCATCCGCTTCTTCTTTATTAAGCGTTCCTGACTCATCCCGTAGACGTATCGCATATGCTATTTTATCATCACGAGTCTTTTTCGCATCTTCAATAACTTTATCTCTTGCTTTGGCACTATTTTCAACGACTTCTGCTGCTTGTCTAGCTGTAATTTCACTAGCTTGTACTCGCATATTCTCATAAATAACTTTTTGTTCCATTTGATTTTTAGACATATGCTGGATAGCTGTCATATCCATTTCGTCCTGTAAAGCTTGTAAAGAAATCCTTTCAGATGTAGTGAATTCACGCTTTTCATTTGCTGCCGTTTGTATAATTTCTTTGATTTTATTTTCTTTTTCTTGCGTTTTTAACTTTTCTTGTTCATAGTGTTGATTCATTTGTTCGATCCGTTTATTTTCTTCTTCCGCGGTTAACACATAAGAATCCGCAAAGAACTTTTTAAGTCCCTCAACTTCTTTTTGTTGTCTTGCATTTGTTTTTTCTATAATCGTGTTACCTAACTTGTCATATTGGCCAATTAACTTCTGCGACTGTTCTTCTGTTATCACTTCATGGTTCAATCTAATTTCAGTCAACTTTTGTCTAATGCCATCAGACAGCTTGAAATACTCACCAAGAACTTTCTTTGTAGAAGAACTTACTTTCCCTTCTGTATTTGTAGCAAAGCGATCTACAGAAGCAATACTTTCTTCAGTTGCTTTTTGATACCCTTTATATGCTAATACCCCAACACCAACAGCGGCCGCTACCACACCTAAAGCAATTGCTACTGGTCCTAAAACTGCGGTTAATATTCCTAAAACTGCACCCGTTACACTAGTAGCTGCTGTAGCTACACCCATTGCTATTGCTAAAGAACCAATACCTGAAACAACCATACCGATTGCCCCCATTATTACTCCAATAACAGTAGCAACCGCTGTTAGCGCAAGAACAATACCACCTGTAATTGCAATGGCCTTTTGTACCGGACCAGGTAAAGCATTGAATCCATCTACAAGTTTTTGCAAACCAGCTACAAAAACACTAACCACAGGGGCAAGCGCATCACCAATTGTCTTTTTCATTGTCGAAAACGCTGAATCTAGTAATGTAAGACGTCCCTTTAATGTATCAATCTTAGTGGCTGCAACCTCAGCTGCTGTCACTTTTGACATCGCATCCCACATGCTGTTTACCCCATTCGCACCTTCTTTGAAAAGAATCGTTGCACCACGTACAGCATCCGATCCGAATAACGTTTCCAAAGCCATACTTCGTTGCTGGTCTGTTAAATCTTTCATCGATTCATGAAGGGTTCCTGAAATATTTTCTAGACTTTGAATATGCCCCTGTTGATCATAGAATTTTGAAGATAAGAAAGCTGAACTTGTAGCTAATTCACGGAATGTCGTATCGCATTTGTCATTCCACTTTTTCGCACCTTCTATTTTCATGACATAGCCTTCTAAAGCTTGCTCAATATCACCAACGCTCCTTGAAGCTGGTTGTATACCGTTTTTAACAAGAAAATCATAACCAGCTTGTGCATTATAAGTAATTAATCCTAAATCCCTCATTTGGTTATACGCTTCTTTCGTCGTTGGATTTAAGCGCATAAGCATTGTTTTTAAAGACGTACCTGCATCAGAACCTTTTAAACCATTTTGAGCAAATACCGCGAGCGTAGTAGCTGTATCCTTAAAAGTCATGCCAGCTCCTGCTGCTACTGCTGATGAAGCTGAAAGACCGTATTTTAACTCCCGTACATCTGTTGCTGAAGCATTAGCCGCTCCAGATAAAATGTTTGCTGCATCCGCAACAGAAAGATGATCTGCTTTAAATGCATTTAAGGCTGTGGATGCAATCTCCGCCGCTTCACCTAATTCTAGTTCTCCTGCTGTCGCCAAGTTAAGAGCACCTTCTAACCCGCCATTTATAATATCTGTTAAACTAACTCCAGCTTTTATTAATTCCTCTATACCTTGTCCTGCTTGAACACTAGAGTATTTTGTTGTTTCTCCCATGTTGACAGCTAATTCGCTTAATTTCTTCATTTCTTCTCCAGTAGAGCCAGACACAGCTTTCACATTGGCCATTTGTTGCTCAAAATTCATGGATTCTTCTACAGCTGATTTTAACCCCCGACCTATTGCGTAAGTCATTCCACCAAACACCATACCGATTTGCATACCAGCATTTTGCAAATGATTACCTAATGTCTCCATACGATTACCAAAGTTTAATAAACGGTTTCCTTGTTGTTCTAATTCATGGTTCGACTGACGTAATTCGTTTTCAAATCGATTTAGTTCACCTGTTGCCCGGTGAATTTGTTCGGCGTACCGCTGTGCTGACTGACTTGCTTCACCTTCTTCAGTTTTGGCACGATTATAGGCTTGTTGAAGTTCCCTGATCTTCTCTTTTTGTTTATCTACCATACGAGATAAAACATCTACTTTAGCTCGTGTTTGTTCTGTCGCATTAGAAAAACCGCCCATGCCTGTTGTAATAGACTGAAATTCAGCCTGTAGAGATTTTAAAGAGTTGTTTAACTTATCCATCCCTTTTTGTTCAGCTTGACGGTTTACTTGCTTTAATTCATTTTCAAATCTATTTAAATCAGCAACTGCTTTATTCACTTGCGAAGCATATCGCTGGGTTGCTGCATCATTTTCACCTAACTTAGCCTTATTTTGATCGTAGGCTTGTCGCAAAGCTCTAACTTTTTCTTTTTGCGCCTCAATAAGCCTGCTGAGTGTATTCATTTTTGCTTGCGTTTGTTGACTAGCATTTGCGAAGCCACCCATTCCTGTACTTACAGATTTCAGCTCATTCTGTAATGTCCTAACCGCACGACCTGAATTGGCTATACCTTGACGAAAATTCACATTATCAAGGGACAGCCTAACGACTAAATTATTCATTTCATTCGCCATCATCTTCCCCCTTATTAGATAATGTTTTCTGCTGGAACTTCCATTTCATTTGAATTCTGATTTCCACTATTTGAATGATCTTGTTCACGATATTTTTGGTTTAGCCTTAAATAATGCCAGATATCCATTTCGTTATCGATATGATGGTGTTTATACCCCTGACGTAATAAAGAGAGGTAGAGTTCGTCCATAAACTCACTGAACGTTAGCCCCCCTCCCTCTACACGTTTGGGTTTGTTTCTTCTCCAGTTGCTGGTGTACCACCAGCCGCATCCACAGTTGCATTGATAATTGCATTAATTACGTCTGAAGTTGTAGATAAAAATTTACGAGCATCCACGCCGTCCCAATATTGATCTAATGTAAATTGTTCACCGTAAACTTTTACTACATATTGGACCATTTTATCCATATCCTCAGGACCTGGATTGTTTGGAATATCAGCAAGCTCAGGCGCCTGACGGATTAAACGAGCTGGAATGAATTCCGGTAAATGAAAAGTTTTCTTTTCCCCATCAATTTGTAAAGTTAGTTTCATAGCTATTCCTCCTCGTAGTTAATAAAAAGAGAGAGCTTTTGCTCCCTCCTACTTTCCTGCTGGTGGTTGTACTACAGGCTTCTCATACACCTTTTTAAACCAATTATCTCCCACAGCTTTTGTAAATGTAGGTTCATCAGCATCTGCCGTAAATTTGGGCCTATCGTCAAAATCACGCTCAATAAATGAACCTTTGAGTTTGGTTGTTTGGAAGTTAGGCTTATCCTTCTTCGTTTCGCCTTCTTCTTCCTCTTGTGAAAGCTTCCCTTTTAATAACCAAACATATCGATATTTTCCATTAGCCTTTAAGAAACGCCATCCGATTGCTAAATAAGGCTTTTCACCTTCGCGTCTCTCATCTAACACACCGTCTTTCACTTCTGGATACCCTTCAATATCTGCTTTGGTTGATAATGAAATACTACGAAGTTCAATCTCTACTTCTACTTCCCCATCAGACTCAGCAATTTCTGATTTTTTATTATCGCTCCACATAATCTCCGAAGCTACCTTTTTAGAAGTTTTAATCTTTACAGCGCCTTCCATTTCTTTCACTGCACTATAGTCAACACCTGTTGCATCATCTTTCAATAACTTGGCATAAACAAGGCTATCTACACCGACAGTTGAACTAATTTTAATCACTTCTCCGGCCATCTATAACTCCACTCCTTTTGCGAATCGCATCGCGTAATGAAAAATTTGTGTATCATCTTCATATAAATCAGCAACCGCATAACGTGAGAAACCAATACTTTTCATGATTTCATTTACTTTTTGATGGATTGCTGTTGTACTACCTTTTGACCAAATATCGATTTGAAATGTGATTTCACTTTCACTTTCTTCATTATCCGAAAATCCATCTGGTCTATTGTCTAGTTCAAAAAACGTAATACGCGGAAACTCTTCAGCATTTTTAGCTTTACGATAATAAACACGTTTTCCACCCAATAAAAAAACAAGCTCCTGATTATTTTCAAGAGCTTGCACGATTTCAGGTCGTAAATTTATCATACATTCAACCTCATTTCATTCTTCAAGATGTCTGTCATAGCACGAATTGCCGCTTCTTTTGAAGAATTAAATCCAGGTTCTATAAATGGCTCTGCTGGCATTTTAGAAGTTCCCCATTCTAAGAACTTTCCATAGAAATAGGGGGAACGATCCGCTTTATCTATACCAATTTTGATTGTTTTTATGCCGCCCTCCATTTTTGCTTTTGTAACCCGTATATTATCAGCCAAATGTTGTCCTGTTCGCCACGGTTCGCTTTTTGTTGCTTTTTTAGGGCTATCACTCCTTGGGGCTATTTCAGAAATAGCTTTTCGAATAGGCTCACCACCTGCTGCAAGGGCTTTATCCTCAATCTTTTCTCCACGTAAACCCATTTGCTCTAATTCAGATATCAGGCGATCAAAACCTAAAAAATCAACACCATCAGCCATTCATTCCACCACGCTTCCACATGATTGATAAAGTGTGTTTTTCAGTTGGAATAACTGAAACAATGTCATAAATTACGTTCTTATATTTAATCTTCATATCAGCATTCACATCAGCACGATATCGGATTTCTGTTTCACCTTGAATTTCGCTATTAGCTGCCGCTGCTTCAAAATATTTTCTTCCCTTTAAAAAAATAAAAGAGCCCCATACAGTAAAGGAATCCTTGTAACCTTCTATTGGATCACCGTCCGGGCTCTTTGCTTCCTCGTCTTTCACTTGAAATGTAAGACGTTTATCTAATTTACCTGGATTCACTTGAATCACCACCACAATATTGCAACTGAACTAATATCGACTGCAAACTAAATGCTAATTGTTCAGCCTTTCCAACTGCTTCACGATTTTCATGCCAATGAGCAATTAAAATACGAGCTGCTAATTTAGCAAGCTCGCTCTTCAAATCTACATTTTTACTTGTAGCATTTTTAATATATATTTCAGCTGCTATTACGAAAGATGTAATGAGATTGTCCTCTTCATCACCATCCACACGAAGATACTTTTTTGCTTCTTCTAATGTTAGTACCAAGAAGAACCCCTCCTACATCATTAAGCTTTAGCTGTAACTGTAATTTGGCCATATACAACCGCTTCTGTATCCCATAACGTAACGTCTTCACGTTCAATTGCTCGGAATTCTGTTGTATTACCTCTCCAAGCACTTCCACCCTCTTTTGTCATATCAAGCGATAACTGCTGTCTATCCCATAACACAACTGCTTCTTTTAGGTCCCCAACAATAAATGGTGCTTTACCATCTTTATCTGTAGCAATTGTCTTATTGGATAAAACAATAACGGGCTTTCCTGATAATAGCTTACGTGTTGGATTTGTTGGATCTGGTTGAAGAAGTGGACGGCCATCTTTATCTTCTAATTGATCTAAATAATTGAATCCATCTTGGTTTGTAATAATGTTTGCTACAGCCGAGAAAGCTGGGTCTAATGTGACATTTAACGCTGTTTTAATGCCTTTATAATCCTTTAAATCAACTTTTGTTAATTTGTTGATTTCTTGTAAAATTAAATAATTACGAGTTGCAATAGATTTCTTCGCAATCCACTGACGTAAATAAGCTTCTAGCGCTTGATCCGTATCATTTAATAAATCATTTGGTACAGGTAGAAATCCTGCATAATCCTCAATAACATACGGTAAACGATCAAATTGTGGCGAAGCAATTTCTTGCATTGCATTTGGGTTTCCATACTCAGATAATGGAGCGAAAGGTGTAGATGCTGCACGTTTTTCTAATGTGCGAGCGCCCTTATTCGTTGAAACAGGTTGCACATTTACATATTGCTCTAAGTTATCAACCGTTTGTTTTAATTGATTAATCGTTGTCGTAATATCTTCTGGAACAATATAACCGCCGTCTTTACCTGTATTCTCAGATAATGCTGCTTTGTATTCCTGCATAACGCTTGCTTCTTCATGACTTAAATTTTGACCACGTATAGCTTTCATAAACACTTCTTTATACGATGAATCTTCATTTTTAACTGATGATGGAGGCAAAACCCTTGCTTGTGAATTTACAGGGTCAGAAACTTGAATTTGCATCATTGCTAGATAGTTATCTAATTCATTTTTCGCGTTTTTCGCTTCTTCAATTTTCGCTTTTGCATCTTCATATTTACCGCTGTTATTAAACTCTTCCGCTTTCGCTTTCAAATCTGCAACTTTTTGGCGTAACTCTTGTTCACGTTTATCCATTCCGTATTTCCTCCTTGTTTTGGCACAAAAAATAGACCTATAGCTCTAACAGGTCTAGTGCGTTTTGAATTTTTAATTGTTCATTATTGTCTTTCTTTGGAATAGAAGGAGCTTTTGCTACTACTTTACTAGGTGTTTTCTGATATTTATCAAAGTAATCACTACTACAAGCTGCGACTTCTTTTGCTTCCACAACTTCAATATTGAAGTATTTTTCAGCTTCTTCACCACTTAACCAGGTCTCAGCATCTACTAATTGCTGAATTACTTCCATTTCGATGCCTTCTTTCAAGTTTTCTTTGTATACATTCATAATTCCAGCCTCAAGATTATCCAAGTCCTCTGCCATTTTACGAAGTACATTTGCATTCCCTCTACTTACAGTCCATGGTTTATGGACCATTAAAAAAGCATTAGAAGGGACAACAACACGATCACCAGCCAAGGCGATTACGGAAGCGATAGAAGCTGCAACACCGTCCACATAAACAGTTTTTTGCGCTTTATTACGTTTCAACATGTTATAAATAGCTAAACCAGCGAATACAGAACCACCACCACTATTTACATAGATATTTAAATTACTTTTATCATCCAACTGCCCTAAAATATTTTTCACATCATCCGGCATCACATCGGAATCGTCCCATTTCCATCCGGTATTGTTTATGATGTCACCATAAATGAATAGATCAGCTGAAGAATCTGTTTGATTTTTAATTGTAAATACGTCTTTAATCGTCCTCATCTCCCTTCTGTAAAACTCCTCCATTTGCTTTTGTCAATTGATATTCGTCTGCGATTTCAATAGATACATGGTTTAAGTCAACACGGTGTTTATCACCGTATTCCCCAATCCCGTCCATATCCTCCAGTTCCAGCACCTGATTAATTGAAAATGCACCAGCATCTAACATAATTTTGTAGAATTCTGCTCGTGATTTAGAATCAGCACGTAATAAGCTTGTTAAATTAAACTTTAAGTAATATCGTTTTTGTTCATGAAACGAAAATGATTTATAAGAAAACTCTTCTTCATATTGAATAAGAATTGGACTCAATGTATTTTGAATAAAATCCAACGCTTGTTGCTCAATATTGGAGAAAGTAGCACGATCTAACTCATTAATCATGTGCAAAGGAATATTAAAAATATTTGCAATCTCACCTTTATCAAACTTCATACCTTCGATAAATTGAGCATCTTTCAAAGGCATTCCAACCTTTTCAAACTCTAGTCCAGCATCTAAAATAGCTATTCTTTGCGCATTATTTAACCCTGTATTTGCTTCTTCCCAGGCATCACGAAGTTTATTTTTAGCCTCTTTATTTAAAGGTTGTTCTGTTTTTAATATCCCGCTATGCGCTGCACCGTTTGTAAAGAATTTACCTTTAAACTTTTGGGCCGCCTGTGAGCTACCTATAGACTCTCTTGCAATTTGAATAGGAGGTTTCCCCCTTAAACCATCAGTAGATAGTGTAGTAAGATGGATTATGTCTTCATCAGGTATTTTTATAGGTGTACCGTCTGGCAAGCTCGTAAAATACCATAGTTTATTGGTCTTTAAGTCCACCGTGGGCGTTGTAACAGCTGGATTTAATACCCACAACTCTTTTGGCCTTCCATCTACACCCCAATGAATATTGATGTAGGCATTTCCCCATGTATTTCGATGTGTTTCGATTAAATGTTTAAATTTAAATGGGCTTTGGTAAGGATTCGGGCGTCTTTCCAAAACAAACGATACTTGATGTGCCTTATCCCGTTCCCTTCCCTTCGCTGTCTTTTTAAACGTTTGAAAAGGAAGCATCGCAACACTATTTGCAAGGATATTAATACATCGATAAACCGTCGGAACACCTAAAGAGGATTCAACCGTTACCTTTTCACCGCTTGCGGCTTGATATCCAAATAAACTTTTAAACCAAGGAGAAGGATTTTTTAAATCTGTCGTATCCTGATTTCTAAATAACTGCCGAAAAATCAAAAGTTTCACCTCCTTTCTATCTTCTTATCATCACCACCCCCAACATTGTGAGAATAATCCCTAACAGATACCATCCATAAATCGGGTTAACAAAAAAAGTCGTCCCTACAATAATGGACAACCCCGAAATCAATAGAATATCTTCTAAAATACTTATAAAAAACAACAAGAATCGCATGTAATTCCTCCTAAAATGAGAAATCTTGACTTAATATATAGGAATTTAAGTCCATCTCACCAGAATTGAGCATGCATCGAACATGCGAGTTAATAACAGCCGCTATCGGATCAATTCTTTCTGTAGTTTTCGACTTGTCCAACATGATATTTTCGTTAGCATCCTGTTTTGTTATAGCATTACTAGTTGCCCAGTTCAGCACAGGGTTGTTATTATGGATGACATTCTTTTGATACACTTGTTCACGAAAATCCTTTGTAGGGCCTGATAAAGTTGCCATCCCTTGGCGTATTTCTATCATGGTATACCCTTCTGTCTCCATGTCTTGCATAAATTGTGTTGCGTTCCAAGGATCAGCACATATTTCTTTAATCTTAAATTTATGGTCTTTTTCCATATTTCTAATATGCGTTTTAATATATTCGTAATCAACTACTGCACCAGGTGTTGTTGTGATCCATTTTTGTTGTACCCACAGATCATAAGGAACTTTATCCGTTTTTCTCTTTTCAGCTAACGTATCTTCGGGCATAAAGCTATGACTAATTACGATATACTTATCATCCTTTTTAAATTCAAATGAAATACTTGTTAAGTCAATTTTTGCTGATAAATCGACACCTACTGTGCATTCCAACCCTTTTAATTCTGATAATTCCACCGTTTCTTTGCAATCTTTCCATTTTTGCATATCCATGTAGCCATTTTCTTTCATATCTACCCATCTATTCATGTTTTTCGTGAGATAATTACGCATTTTCTCAGGTACATCAAGGGCTGATTGAAGTTCTCCCTTTAAGAAAGTACGTCCTTCTTCATAACTACATAGGATTGGGTTTGCTTTCTCCCACACTTCTGGATTCGTAATCTCATCATCTTTATCTAACTCATTAATCATGACAAAGTATTCTTCGTTTTCAATATCAATATTAGGGTCCAAAATCTTAGAAACATATTGATACTCCACACGATAGCAAGGATGACTCAAATTGAAACCAGCTGTCGTTATAATCATCATGAGTGGATTCGGACGAGCGCCCGAACCTGAAACCAGAACATCATAAATTTCAGAAGTAGGGTGGGCATGATACTCATCGATAATCCCGCACTGAACATTCAGTCCATCACCAGATTTCCCCGCATCTTTTGAGAGCGCGGAAATAAAAGAATCTGTTTTGAGATGTTCGATTTTCCCATACGCAATATTGAATTTTTCTTTTAGGTCTTCGCACCCATTCATTTGCGCTTTAATTTCGTTCCAAACAATTTTACTTTGCTCTGTTTTTGTGGCACCAACATATACTTCCGACATATTTTCACCAAAGGCCATCGCTTCATATGAACCCACGCACGCTAACGATTGGGATTTAGCATTTTTACGTCCGACTTGCCAATACGCCTTTTTAAATCGACGTAATCCCGTATTACGATGAACCCACCCATAAATATTGCTAAACACAAAAATTTGTATCGAATGTGGTTCAATTCTCTGACCTGCTAACTTTCCTTTTGTATGTTTAAAAAGAGACATCCACTTTAAGAAACGAAGCGCTTTTTCTTCTTTAAAAACATATGGAAAGTCTTCAGAACCTTCACGCTCAATATCTCTTAAAAATCGTTTACAAGCTTGTTTATGCTTCTGACAAGCAACAACTTCACCATGTAATACATCATCACAGTAGTCCAACATCCATTGTCTGATCATGTTATACGTCAAACTCCTTCTCTACGTTTGTTTTCGGACCTTGTTTACTATTTGGAATGACAATTTTCGCTCTTGCACTTGGTGTAAGACCAAACTCAACAGCCAAAGCCTTCATTTGTTCATGCAATTGTTTTTTCTTTGTAAGTAGTGGATGTGGAACTTTATTTGTTTCAGCTGCCTTATTGGTATATTCAACAAGAAGTCCTTCTTGTCGGATAATTTTGGTGCATTCAACATAGTCAGAATAAGCATCACAATACGTTGCCAATGCATTCACATCTATGTTCGTGATTACGTCTAGCTCCAATAATTCACCAGCAATTCTCCTAAACTCTTTCTTTGCAACTGAATCTAACCACGTTGGTGGCTTTACCTTGTCTTTTTTTGCTTGTAACTGTTTTTCAGCTTTTAATCGCTGTTCGATTTCATCCTTTGTCAATCGATTTGTATTACCTTCTAATAAATGCAAATGAATCGGCTTCGCTTTCCTTCCTATGTGAGCCACCTCCCTCGGCTGAACCCCCTTTTATGGAATAAAACGAACTTTTTGCACGGAAAGCTAGGCGGCGGTCTCCAGGAAGTCGCCTTTTGCTTTTTCATGGTGGGGGGTGTTTATGAATTTTTTCTTTCGAATTATTTTTTGTTTTTCTTCTCATCTTCTTTTGTTTTCTTGTTATGACAAGCATGGCAAAGCGTCTGTAAATTAGTCGGTTCTAATCGTTGCGACCAATCAACACGAATAGGAATGATATGATCGACTACATCACCTATCTTAATGATGTCCTTGCTTCTACATTGAACACATAGGCCATGATCTCTACGATAAATAAGCTCACGCATATCCTTCCACAGTCTTGAGTTGTAGAATGAACGTGAGCTTTTGTTTCGAATATGTTTGTCGTAATATCTTACAGTTTCTTTTTCTTTTTCGGTATGTTTAGCACAATACTTATCCCGTGTTAGTTCATTGCAACCTAATGACTTGCACGGCTTGAATGGTTTACTTGGCACCTTCCATCCTCTTCCTCAATCGTTTCATTTCATCCTCGATGGCTAGATTCTTTTTATTAATCCGTTCATGACACTTAGTTATATCCGCTTGATGCTTACGAATCTTATCGTTCACATATGCAGCGACATGCTCATGTTCGCAATGAGGACATGTGAAGTAACACTTCTCAATGCGATTAGAAAGCTGTGCTACTTGTGGTTGCATATCATAATCTTTATTACAGTTAGAACAGTAGACTTGCATCTATCCTCACCTCATTTAAAAGAATATTCCGATTATATATTTACAAATAAATACAAATTGTTATAATAGAGTTAACATTGCCATTTGGAAAAGTAATTCGCCCCCCAAGCGAGTTGCTTTTCTTTTTTTATAGCTATTTTTCTAAGAATTCATCCACCGCTTTACCAAGCAAACTAATCATTGCTTCTCTCTTTTGCTTTGGTGTTGTATTATCTTGCATTTCATTAAAGATAGGAAGTACATTTTCTAATTTCTGTTTATCAATGCGTTCATTTACAAGGTCTTGTCCTAGCATTGAAATGAATGTACCAATTGCAACCGCTTGTTCTTGTTTAGTTAGTTTCATTTTTTCTCACTCCTAAGTTCTTCTCCTTTAATTACCCGAACTCGGATTGAATCAGCTGTATGTTCAATCATAGATTTAACCAATACTTTCTCACCTAAAGTCATGACAAACTTTATATCTTCTTGTTCATTCTTATTTGTAAACCTACCCATAACCTTATCCAAATCCTCTAATGCAGATGCACATTCATTAGCAGCTTCTGTTACTTCCTTAATCCCTTCTAATGCTTCAGTTGTATCCGCAGTTACTTCAATAATTAATTTGTTATTAGCCATTTTGTGAATCCTCCCCAGATTGTTTGATTAATCGTTGAACATGAATTATATCTGCTTTCGTTGCTAACGTTTCTTCTAACATATTGACTTTTCTATTCAATGCTTCTACACTCGTTGAAACATTAAGTAATGCTTGTTTCATACCATCATTATCTCTTTGTAAACCGTTAACACTTCTTTCTAAATTAGCAATTATTTTTGTTATAGATTCCATCCTTCATCCTCCTCCGAAATAAAAAAAGCAACCGCTATGGATGCTTTCCCTTCAATCTTTCATTATTTGTTTCCACTCTAAATACGGAAGGAACGGTCTTTTGTCTTCTTATGCTAAATTCTTCAATTGTTACTATATGCTGAGGATTTAAATTAAATTGCATCTTACTCCCTGTTTCTGTATCTATTTGTGGAACAAGAATAAACTTATTATAAATCTCCCCATTCTTATTTGTAAGTTCCTTCTCAATTAAAATACTCGGGTGAATTGGCACAATATATTCATTCCCATTGGATAAAATAAGTTTAGAATAGCCACTCATCCTAATTACCACCCTTACCTCATAAAATGACTGCCCTAATACTGTATACTTATTTTTAACATTTATATTAAATTAATTGCACTTTTAACACATACCATTTCTAAAGGAAGTGCTTTATGAAGATTGCAAGCTGGTTGTTATTTCTTTTCATTTTTCTCATACTGCTAGTTGTTTGGTTTGCTTCTTAATACAAAAAAGAGCATCTCAAATGGATGCTCTTTCTTACCAACAGTACCACTCAATCAAGACCATCTGCTGGTTTCGGATTTTATGTGCCGTCATTATGAAACCGTTTAAACAACATATATTATAAAGAAATTTTATGAGTTGTGTTTTCCGCCACTTCTCACAATACAAATATAACACGATAATTCCAAAACAACCGGCACATTTCCTGCCAAAAAGCGGTCACGACTCTGCCAACTTTTTTCATAGTTTAAATTTTTCTACTGTATCTGTTAGCTCAACTGCCACTCCTAATAAACTTTTTTTCGTTCCTGTTTCTGCTTCTTTCTTTTTAATAAGCCACTCTGGATAATTCAATTCTTCTAGAAGGCTTCTAAAATACCTTGGATTTACTTGTAAGATATCAGGATTTTTCCCGTTAAACTTTCGATATTTAATTAGCGCTTCTAATAATTCTTCATTTAACATGAATTAGATTTCCTCCCCTTATGTTCTACATTTATTTGTATTCATTATTTCATACTATGATTCCAGCAAATGAATTACCCATATGTTTAATTGTGTGTCATTCACCAAAACGCTACATCCCTTGTTATCACTGTTTTGATAAGACTTCCTTTTCTCAATTACACAGTACGAAATTTATGGGTAATTAGTAGAAATATAAAAAGAAAAAGCAATGATTAGATTTTAAATCTGCTCATTGCTTTATCCATTGCATCTTGGTTTACTCCTATATACCGTAATGTTACTTTTTCGCTTGAATGGTTAAATATCTCCATTAACAAAGCTATATTCTTCGTCTGCATATACATATGATACCCATAGGTCTTTCTGAGTGTATGTGTACCGATTTCATCCAATCCAAACTCCGCAGCTGTACTTTTTAATATTTTATATGCCATACTACGGCCAATAGGACGATTTTTCCCTTTCCTACTCTTTAATAAATATTCTTCGACTTCTCTTCCTTCGTTGAACCATTTCAGCTCTCTTTTTAAAGATGGTGTAATTTGAATACGTTTTTGCTTCCCTGTCTTGATTTCACGCATTGAGATGTGACTTCCTTGTACATCTCCTACCTTCAGTTTTAGAATGTCGCTTATGCGTAACCCTGTATTGATTCCCATTACAAACAAAATATAGTTACGTGCATTCTTTTCTTTTAAGTATTCTTTGATTTGTTGTATTTGCTCTGGATCACGTATGGGCTGGACAAAATTCATGATTCATTCCCTCCAGTTTCTTCAGTTTCATATACTTCTAATCTAAGAGCAAAGGCCAATTTATAAAACGCTCTAGCTTTCACACGTCGATACGTACGTTCACTCATGCCAATTTCGTTATACACCATATAATCGCATACATCTTCGTCTTCTAAATATCGTTTCACTATAATGTCCCTCTGATTTTTTCCAGCTGTACTGTTTCCGAATCGACTTAATGCTTGTTCAACTCGAAATGCCGTTTTCTCTAACCATTCCTCACGTTTGCTTTGTTGGATATTAGAGATTGCTACATCTTCTAACGGTTTGCCAACTGCATGTGTAGGACCATGCTCTCTCTTTTCATAAGAAGGAGTGACTTTCATTTCCTTACGCATCATTCCAAATTGCTTATATATACGTACACTTTCAAGAATGCCCTCTAATTTCTCTTGTGTTGCTGCTCTATCAATTTTTGGTAAGAAAGATAATTGCTTAGTCATTCCAGACCACTCCTTTTTATTTTTAAATTACTTTTCTCTTATTGCTCCATATCTTCGTTCATAACAAGGTCTATGCCCCTCCATTAAATCCTCAATTTTACGAGTGCTTAACTTCTCTTTTCGTTTTTTTCTTAGTTTTCTTTTTTGTTTGATTGCTTTTCCATTCACTTAATTGATCTCTCAACACCTTCATCTCCCCATCTCCCTTCTCAAAATAAAAAGGACACCGATTCCTAAAACAGCTTGAATTGCTGCTTTAATGAATTGGTGTCCTCTAGTTTTCTAGCCGGACTTTATTCCATTCTTCTACTCAAAACTTATATGATAACCTTATGATTTTCCCTTCAATTGATTATAAATTATGCTTTAGCCTCCTCTTTTTCTTCATTTTCCTCTTCTTGTATTACTTTCAATGTACTTAACATCAATTTGTAAAATGTATAATTATTTGTATAATCTATTTCTTTATAACTTTGCTTCATTTGATTTACTATAAAAGAATCTTTATGATACTTTTCGATATACAAAATACTTTTTGACACCCAAACTCCAAAATTAACTGAATCAAAATATAATCTACCCTCAGATTGCTTTACTTCAGATTCTAATGCTTCCCCTAATTTTATCAAATGATATAGCATATACTGTCTCCCTCCTTCTAGTTCATGTATCAATTCGACAGTAAATTTGTGCATCCTACCAATTCTGATAAAATATTTTTCGCTATGAAATTACAAAAAAACATTCAAATACCACTTAAGAAAATCATTTTGTTGCGTTTTAAATACTTTCATTGTCACTCCTGCGACGACGTTTTCATATGTTATTGTATGGCTTCTTCCTTTCAGGAGCGAGCTTATTCATTTTATTCCTTAAAAACCTCTTGCAAGTCCATGCAATATACACTTCCGGGAAAGAGCACTGTTCGAAGGTGCTCTTTTTATTTTTTGCAAATCTGAATATCCTTTCATGCATAGCACATACTATACATGGGCGATAAGCCTGAACTCAAATAATCCTCCCTTGTATTTTTTCACTTCTTTTTAGTACAAGCACCTATTTATTAACAGGTACATAAACTATTTCGAACCTTACTTTTCGACTCATTTAATTGTTCATGACTCACAAACATAACATAATAAATGATGTCATCTTATAAAACGGGCACTCTGGCACAAGTGCTCGTTTTATTTTGTTGATTTTCTAAAAAATGAAACTTTTAAAAAATATTTCTCAACAATTAACACATAGAAATCTCAATCTGTTTTTGGTAATATATAGTTAATCTCTATATGCTTAGTATATATGCTTGGCTTCATTAAAAGGACCCACCCCCTCAATGTGGGTCCTTCTTTTTAAATATTTTCTACTAATTAACGCTTATTAATATATCTCCATAAGTCATCAATCTTTTCGTTTTGCATATCCAGCATTTCCTTATAAGTATCTAAACGTTTTTTTAAGTCTTTTAAATCCATCTTTGTACAAACAATTTGGCCCAGTACAATGAAGATAACCATCCAAAAAACTAATTCCATCCCCTACACCTCACTTCCACCCAAATGAAATTTTTATGTTAATCTTCTTCTAAGGCTATAACAGTTAAATAATTACGAGCGTTCTTTCTAATAGCCACTCTTTTTTTATAAGATGATGACTTGTAATAATATACTGTCTTAGGAAGCACTCCCAAATGTTGAGCGCACTCCTGTACAGTTCCAATACATATTAGTGATTCACCTTTATAAACGGCGTACACTTTTGGGCTCACGTTCCAACTCCCCTTTTTTCTAAAATGAAGGTTTTATTTCAGTCACACTTTTTAAAGACAAGCATATATTATATTGTCAATTTAAATTCTTTAAAACTCCTCTTTTAAAGACCTTTACCTAGAGCACATATATTAATGTGCTCTTTTTATTTGTAAAATAATTGATCAAATAGCCTTTTGTTCTCTTCCAGACTTCGTATTACTCATAATAAAATTCAATCAATGTATCTTGATCTGTACAAACTTTGATTTCTACCGTGTAATAATTACCCTCTTTATCAGAGTTAAATTTATTAGGCTCAAATTCCGTTGGGACCTTATCACCTTCACTTTCAATGTATTTTGCTAAAACAGGAGCAATATATGCTATCGATAGAACGTTATCAACTTCTCCAAATACATCCGTACTTTGACTAGACCATTCTTGATTAATTGTTTCTAATAATGTTTGTAGTAAACTCATTTTTCACCGTCCTTATTCAAATAACGATTTTATTTTATTCTTGCTAACCGCTCCGCCCTTGTATAAGCGTACCTTTTTTTACACATCCTATGAAAACTCTCTTTTAGGGTGGTGCTAATTTGAAGAAGTTATTTAAATATATTTTAATCTTTTTGTGTGTAGTGTTTTATATTACATTTATAAGCGGTATGATTTATCAAAACTTTGTTCGTGAGCATTTTATTCCTCCAGCCGAGAAATCTAAGCTGGAACATGATGATCCATGATTGTTATAAATACCTCCCTATATGAGCTCATTATTTTCATTATGATTAGGTATTAGGGGTGCTTTACAAGGCGCTCTTTAGTTTAAAATAAAGATTTTGTTTTAATCTTCAACTCTTGAAATAGCAATAATATCTGCTGTATTTATTGCACAAGGAAGATACAAATTATTTTCTAGCTCGAATAACATAATAAATTTATCTTCATTCAAATAATCCATAATGGAATTAAAACTTTCTTGGCTATACACCAATAACTTTTGATTTGTATCTTTAAGTATCAAATGTAATTTTCGGTACTTATCCAAATCCAATACCCTCCCTGACGCTTCAAAATAAGAATTTTGTTTAGTTTTCTAGTAGCTCTGGATTGTCATAAATGTTTTTATCAAATGCATCCAGTCTGTTTATATAGAAATCATTCAAAGGTATTTCCCAACTAGAAGGCTCCGTTGATTTATCTATCGGATCTAAATACCAACCGTGCGCTCTATCGATAATCTCACCTGTTTCGTGACATCTAACTGGAAATTCTCCGTTTTTCACAATGTAAAACCCATCACTATCACCTTCGTAAATTTCCTTTCCGTTCTTATCTTTTAAGCCTGTGTATTGCATTACATTAAACGCTCGTTGTTCCGGAGTTCCGGGGAAGATCTCCCATGCAGGTAAATCAAAAATCTCTCCCCATCCCATCATTTTTTTACTCATTACATTCCAAACTCTAAATTGATATCTCATTTTTATTCGCCCTTTCTATTCAAATAACTATTTTGTTTGATTTCCTAATTGTTCAAATGCCTTTTTCTCACATTCTACACATGCTACAATGTCACCATCTTCATCGAATTGATAAATTGATTTCTCCTCAATAATCTTGTTTTGAAAACAAAGATCACAATTGAATTGCCTTTTCTTATCTACTAACTCGTCATTGATTTCCTTAGTTAATTTAACTGTTCCAATGTCCTCATAAGGCTGAGCGATATATCCTTTACCATGTAGTACCTTAACAACTTCTTGCATATCCTTCCAAGCTTCTGTACCTTGGCCAAATTTAATAGTGATTGTATTCATTTTTCATTCTCCTTTACGAATAATCTTTTTTTACATTACAAATACTATCTCCAAGTCAGCTACACTCTTTCAAAACGGAGCTTTACCCCTCCGGACTGTTTAGGCACTTGGCAGGTGATTTGGTCAATTACCTGCCATTCCGATTAAAATAACGCTTTGGTTTAAATTATTTCTATAGAGTCTATATCTACGTAATCAGAAATGCCTTCAAAATAAGGTGTCTCTGCTGTAACACTTCCATCTTTATGAAGAATACCTGGATATACATTCCCTCTTGAAAAGACCAATCTTAAATGCCCCCAGTCCTCCCAAAAAATATCCTTCTTAGCTTTAAATGTAATTTTTCTGTCCATATCCATTCTCCTTTTATCACAAGATCCACAGTTACAAACGCTTATGTATTAAAGATATTTAATCCATCCTCCGCTTTTCTTATAACATTCAAAGCGTAATACATTATTTAGGAATTAACTTATTGTTACCTCTATAGGTCGTTAACCTTGTTGGAACTGGACTGCCAGGACCAACTGGCGCTGGAAAAACGACCTCATTTCCAATCCTTACAAGAAGTCCTAATCCAACAATTGGTTTAGCTATATTTAATAAAATTCAAATTTTGTCTTACTTTATATCTACACGTGCTTGACTTGCTTCCCGACTAAATTCTCCATAAAATTCTCATTTATTGTAATTTTCTTGATATAATTCCCCATAGAGGGGAGGTGTAATTAATGAAAATAACTAAGCTTTCAGAAAAACTACTAAAATACATGGTAACTGAGTATAAAAACCATGGGACAGATATGTTCTCTTTTGAAACATTTAAAGAGTTGTACCAAAATGAGACTGATGATTTTATTTCGAAAGCACTCTATCGTTTGCGAGATGAAGATTTAGTCTCTGTGTATGCAGCAGACAATGTCGCCTATAACACTGTCTTACTTCCACAAGGGATTGCATATTGTGAAGAGAATAATTTTCTTAAAACCGGATACAAATTTGCAAAAGAAGCAAGATCATGGTTATCCTAATCAACAATTATCCAATCATCAGCAATTAAATCATCTGCGCAGGGATTCCACGCCCTGCGCGGTTTAAATTCGTTAGGATAAATTGGATAATTTCCACACAACTCATACGTATTTGTTGGCTTAATCTTGACCTTAAAGGTCTTCATAAAGTGTAATCGTGAAATAAATTTATTTTGTTCCATCGCTAACTTAGTAGCTTCTTGTATATTCATTATTTTCCCACCTCGTTTTATTTAAACTTCTTCGTAATCGTTGTTTGTGTATGAGACACTTTTCCCTTTACCCAATATAAGACTTGCTGTCCGTAGCCGCTCTTTGGGGGTTCTTCAAAGTTGATTTTCCCATCCACCACAATGTAGATGCCGTTTGTTTTCATGTCTATTTCTCTTTTCATCTATGTTCGTTCTCCTTTGCATAGGCTTGTCCATTTTAGGAAATGCATGTGCTTTCTGGATGAAAATGCCCTTAGTCCAGCTCCATAATTTCTTTCAACGTTCGATTGGACACATATACTTTTATAATTTGAATTCTCCCGTATGTTTCTTCGGCCATTTCTTTTGCTTCACCCTCTGTATTAACTTCAAACCAACGTAACTTCTGCTTTTTATCCCGATCAAAAAATTCTACTGCATAAGTTGGTGTTACTGAATGATTAGAGAGGAACTTCGCAGCCGTACTATGTGCTGTATAGTCCATGTTTCCTACGATGTCTTCAAAAGTTAATTGTTCCATGCTCTCAACTCCATTCCCGCAAAATGATTCATTTCTCTCTTTTACCGTCTATAGCTTTCTCCCTCGACTTCAATCAAATAATCGTTTGCCATCCCTAGCAATCTATCAGCAGCTGCAAACCCAATTTTTTCAGGTAAGGTATATTCATCTTCATTTGAACTAAAAATGATGGGCGCTTTACGCTTATATCGCTCATTAATGATTTCGTAATACATTTCTTCACGGGATTCTGTATGTTTGCTCTTACCCAAATCATCCCAAACCAGCACATCCGCATAATCTACGACGGTATGAAGCTTTTCAAAGTACTCCTTTTTATCATCACGCTTTGCCGACATAATCTCTGTCATAAAAGTGACATCACTTATACAAACTACTCTGCACCCTCTCGGTTGTGCATTTACAATGTCTTTATTTACAGTTTGAACATTTTGTATGATCCATCTAGCAGCTGCTATTTGTAGATGTGTTTTACCTAATCCGTAATTGTTGTGAAGTTTCATTTTTTCAACTCGTTCATCGATGGATAAAGCTTTTAATCTTGCCTCGCCATATGTAGCGATATATCCAAAGCTATTGCGCTTCGTATCCCTGATTTCATTAAACTTTTTTAAGTATTCCATCATGCTGTTAAACATTTTCTTTTGCATATCGGTATGACGAATATAATTTTTAAAACGTGCTTCTTCAAATTCTTCTGGTATCATTGCATTTTTCAACCTTGCTATTTCAGATTGTTTCTTTTGACAATCACACATTTTACCTGTCCATCCATTTAAGATTATTCCCGTTCCACTGCATAACGGACAGGTATCATTAAGCGTCTTCTCCGAGCCATTCAATGTTATTTTCATATTCTTGTTGTGATTCCTCTCGTTCTTTTTCTGTAAGCTCTCTCCACGTTCTTGTCGGCTCTGGCAGTTTTTCATAGCCCTCTTTTGCAAATCTGCCATGACTTCCGCTATGCTTGCGAATCTGCTCATTTTTCTTCACCTCGTGTTCTTCTTTGGCTTCAATCACCAGCCTGTCCCATTGCTTTCTCAACTTACTAGGTGACAATATATTCTTTTTCCAGAAGGAATGATTCTGGGACCATTCCAAGAGATACACAATTTGTTGATTTGTTTTCTTGTCTCTTTCACGAATTAAGCGAAATTCATTGGCCCACTTCTCGAAGTTCGGTTCTTTATGTTCTGAATTGGTTTCTAAAATTAACTGAAATAACAATTTGGCATGCTCCATGTCGCAAGTTTCAAACTTGTGACAAGAAGTCTTTTTATTTGTAGTAATCTCTGTAGTAATCTTTGTATTTGTCCCACGTTTCAATGTGAGAGCCTCCTTCGTTTTAATGTGGGAGTCTCTCTCATTAGAATGTGGGAGGGTGTCACTTTCTGATGTGATAGGGTCTTGATATAAAATAGAAATTTTTTCGATGTTCTTCACAATTGGTTCCACATACATAACGTTGTTATGCCTCGTTCCGTTAACTATGATCGTACGAAATTCAATTGCAATTAATTCTCTTTTTACTAAGTCTTTGCATGCTTCTTGTACTTGTCTTTTGGTAAAACCAAATGAATCAGCCAATTGTTGATAACTTTTTTGCAGTTTGTCTGCTTTAAATTTTTGTTTATATTGGATTTCATTTGTTCTTTCATCCTTTATCTCAGTTGGTTTATACCAATAAAAAATTTCGCTAAGTATTGTAATCGCAACCATATAGGGCTTGCCATTTTCTAAAGTAAGATACTTAAACCAACCTTGGTCTAAAGTGTTACCTTGCAGGTTTATTCTTGCGACTTTTATTACATTGGTATTCATCCCCGTCACCCTTCTCTATCTAACATTTTTTCAATATATCTTTACTGCTAGGGTATTTGATATTTCTCAACAAAAAGATTTAATTTTTTTTATTTTCAATCTTTTACTTTTCACTTTTTCCTGTTAGAATGATGAATAAGTTGTATTCTTTCACGAAATACCCTGACTTTTGACCTGCTATAACAGGTCTTTTTTTGCATCTCGTGGACAACATGTGTTACTATGGACAACATATATGTTTCTATTAAATCACCAGCCCCAACTGGTGGTTTCTCTTTATCATTCTTTTCCCTAAGAAAAAGGATTTTTGTTTTAGTGGCTTATAATCTGGATTCATCTTTAAAAATGCCCGTGTCTTTCTTGTATGAACAGTAGATTTTTTCATCTCTAATTTGATAGCAATTTCTTCTGTGGTATACCCCTCACCAACGTGCAGTATAATTGACTTTTCTTTTTCTTCAAGTACACTTGTTACTTCTTCAAATTCAATAGATAACATTACTTCTTCTTCCACATCAATTGGAGAAACTGCGTAGAATTCGTTTACTGTTTCCTCATCTCGATGTAAATCAATCGAATGAATATTCATTTTATTTCGTTCCTCATGACCAACTCGTCTGCTTATCTTAAAAGGCGTTCCTTTCAAGTGAAGCTCATCACTCATTGCCCATTTCATACCTTTCATCACGTATGCATTGAATGTATCTACTCTCTCTGGATCATAATTCACACAATGCTCCCATAAATACAGATGGCCAACTTGAATTAAATCCTCCAAATCCATATTGTTTATTTCTGCAATCTGTCCAGCTCTTGCGATACTTCCAAATTGTTGCTTGATTGCCGCAATTACTAAATATTGTTTTTCTTTAAATAATTCTTCTGCTGTCATTTTCTTTTACCATCCCTTCTTGTTTTTAGATATAATAGTTTGCTATACTATAAAAGCATTCCGGTTACTTAACTCACTCCTGTTAGGTATACTGTTCTAGACTGATATTGCCGATGAGAAGACCTTATTATAGGTCTTTTCGTCATTTTGGAAGCATTTACATGAAGATAATTCAGAATATATCTGATATACTATTTATGATGAATGTCAGTGCACTTCAAGTAGTATGACCTATGTACAGAAGAAGTCCTATTCTATAGGGCTTTTTCACTTTTAATAGCACTCCTCAGAAAGCGTACTATGATGTGCCCTCCCTACAGTTGAAGCATTAATACCTCTACTTTTTAAATGTTCCACAATCCCTAGAATGCTTTTACGATCCCGTTCAAGTTGGGTATCATGTTTTTCTTTCTCACGATATAGCGCTATAAGCTCCCTTCGAGCCAATCTTGCTTCTTTAATCCAAGTACAAAGTAACAATGGATCATTCTTTTGAATTGCCTCTATTTGCTTCTTTTCACAATGCTGCAAGAATTCATCTAGTATTTGTTTTTTCTTTACATCTTTCTTTAAAACTGATAACGTCATAGCGCTTTCTCCCCTCAAATTCATTCCACATCTTTTGTAAATTCTTTGATTGGTTTATCTAGAGCATAAACAGCAAATAAAAGCCCACAGATGCCAAACCCAACAATACATAGTGATACAATACTTTCTTCCATCATGGTTATCTCCCCCTTTCGGCTTGCTCTACATCTCAGAAAACTTAATTTGAGAGTTTACTATATTAATTTTCTCACTCAGCACAATAGGTAACGTATACTCTCCAACAATCTTTGTTGCGAGTGCTAAATGACCACGTTTAATTGCTTTATGGCTTGTTACTCCAAATTCACGATACAGCTGCTTATAGATATCACGGTAGACTTTACCTCTAATCCCCGCATGCTGGTACGCATTAGACTGTTTACCACCTAATAGCGCAACGCCATGACGCTTGACTGCATTTGATATTTCATCGCATTCTACAGCGAATAACGGAGCATTTTCTCTTAAATCTTTGACATCTGATTTGATGTGCTGGAGTTCTTGCTTTTGCCCTTCTAGCGCTTCAAAAGTAAGCTTTAAGATACTCATTGGATCTGTAGGAACTTGTTGCTGGCTCTGAATATAGTTTTTCATACGGTTAAACTCATTGATGTATTTTACCTTTAGCAACATTGCTTTTTGCGTTGTATAACTCATAGTTACGAGCATAAACGCATCGAAGTTTAAAATGTATTTTTCTTGTATTCGATTGCGGTTATCTCGATATTCAATGGGCTCAAATTTGAGCGTATTAAAATTAATACCTAGTTCATCCACTTCAGCATTATGTTGTAGACTTGCTAATTTCGAAATTGTTTCTAAGATATCTCGTTTTATATTTTTGTGCTCCTTTCCAAACATCTCAGCAATTGTCAAACTATCTGTTACTACCTCACCATTACTTGCAAATACCAGTTCGTTTGCTACTGTTAATCCATCCATGTAAAGCCCTCCTAAATTTTAATAATGCTTGTCCAGTCCACCACCCTATGCACTTGGAATGACTCGTATTGAGTTTGTGTGACGATGAACTAAATGTAATTCGCCATCTACCTTCTTAAAGATTAACCAGCTTTCAGGATTCAATTTGTATGATTTAAGGTGCATTTTTTCACGCTTTGTCAATTTTTTACCGTTTTTCATTAAAATTCCCCTCCAGTTACTTCGCAAATAGGTCGTCTACTGTTGTCTTAAAATGTTGTGCGAGTAATTTTGCTTCTGTAAGAGTAAAATCACGTTTTCCTTTTTCCTTTAGGTAATACGTTTGCTGGCATATGTTTACTAACTTCCCAGCATCCTCTTGCGTCATACGATGTTCTCTTCGAACAATAAATAGGTTTTTATACATCTCTATCATCATCCTTTATAAACTTTTCAATTGGCTCATCCAAAAAACAAACTGCTAAAGAGACTATACAAATCAAGATTGCAACTATCATTAATGAAAACTTGCTTTCCTCTATCATTTTGTTATCACCTTCTTTCAGTTACCTTAAGAATTTTGTTTTTTCTTTTGGTAATAATCTCGCATGTAATCATTTCTTTTATCTTTATTTTTCTGATACCAATTGCGATTGTAATCATTCTTAATTTCACTTTCTTTCATATTCATTTTCTGCGCCACTTTCTTCCAATATCGTTCCTGAGTTGCTTTAACCTTTTCTTTATTAGCTGCTCTCCAGGCTCGCATGTAAGCCTTTTTTGCTTCTCGAGCAGATAAGTCTTTTTTATTATCCACACTATATACCTCCCTAAAATTTTGCTACAAGCAAAGTATTTAATAATAAAATTTGCTTGTTGCAAAGTATTTGTTTATCTTTTTCTCTTTATTTTTCTTTTGTTAAACACATTGTACAATTAAATTTGCTTGTTGCAAAGTATTTTTCTAAAAAAAAATAAAAAAACTTGTCTTTAAGCAAAGTTTTATTGTACATTATATATAACAAAGAGAGAAATAAACGTAAAGTTAAAAGGAGGTTTAATAATGTCTGAAACTATGGGTAGTCGTATAAAAGAGGTTCGTAAATCTTTAAAAATGAAACAAAATGAACTTGCAGATGCTGTCGGTGTAAACTACACAATGATTTCGCTATATGAATCAAATAAACGCGAACCTAGTAGGGAGACCGTAGAAAATATCGCTCGTGTTACAAACGTTTCTGCTGATTATATTATGGGGCTTTCAAAGCATAAAACTTTTGATAAAGAAACATCAAAAAAAATAATAGATGATGTTGAAGATATTATGAAACGTATCAATCAGCTCCCTGCGGATAAACGAGAAAAAATTATAAACATGATTAATGATTTATAAAAAAAGAACTTGGCAGATTAATTTCCACCAAGTTCTTTTTTTATTTTGATTAATTTCTCAATCGCTTCTTGATTTCCTTTATATGCAAGTTCAACTAACTCACTTATTTTTTCTTTAACATCTACTCCTACTGTTTTTAGCATCAAAACCCCTCCTTTTTATATTGGTAAAAATTTACGGTTGTTTTTTTGGACATGTACATATAATCAACCAGGCCTAGAAAGCACGAAAGACGTCGCCATTTGGCAACGTCTCCCATTTATTCCTATTAAACTCAAGACCCTCCGGGTTCTGAACTCATATATTGTACATATTCGTTATTTGTTTGCTTACTAACAGCTTGGTCTTTCTCCAATACCCCTGTGTTTAATACTAGTGCGAACGCACCGACAACACTTAACAATAGTATACCAACTTTTCTCATACTCTCTCGACCTCTTCCTGCTTATTTTTTAACAATTGAATTGTACGTCGTACCGCTTTAGCATAATGGTAGTTTGCAACCCGCTCAAAGCGTATAAGAGCCTTTTCCAAGCCCTCTAAATCTTCATTTATCCTAGCGATGTAGTAATCAGTAAACGGTGAACTACCACGTTCTTTAACTAAATTATATATCATTTCTAACCCTTTTTCCTTATCTTCATACAATCCTATATAGTAACCTAATTCTGAAGTATCAATGTAATCGAAATTAATTTTGTCTAAATTAAAACCAAATTCGATATATAAGTAATTTAGCGTAGTATTAAAAGCTTTATACTTTCTGCTTTCGCGAGATACTCCATGTTTATCTAGGTAAGCAATACTATCCGAAATCCACTTCTCAGCAAGGAATTTGTCATCAAACATATAACTTTCGCCAATGCAACACATACTAGTCGTATAAATTAGTGGGACATTATTAGCCTCTTTTAGTAACTTTTCACATTTTTGACGACATAATTCTAAATTATCATCAAACAAATTAACATATGCCATCCTTTCATCGAAAAACATTGTTAACCAATTGTTTATAAATTTATCATGAACCTCAATTAGATTTTTTTCCACCTTATCCATATACGGATTCATCGCTCTTATATTGAAGGTGTCATGCATAGACAAAGCGTATAATATATTGATTACTACTTGGAGTTCTGCATCACTTGAGAATAACTGTTCATCCATCTCTTCGATTAATGGTTGTCCTTTTTTTATGTTTTGATTACGTTTGTTGAATAACTCATACACTCGAATATATTTATTTAATAAACGATCTCCTTGATGTATTTTCACCAAATCTGCTATTACATCATACTCACCAGTACCTTGACAATAAACCAAAGATTTACGAATATTAAGATCATTTCGAGAAAGTTTAATAAATTTCCGTATCACTTCTTGCCGTTCTTCTAAATTTTCATAGACAACATCCATAATTTTCATAAATGTGTCTAATTTCATTTCAGCTGTTTTACCAGTTACAATTCCGTCAGTAATAACAGAACGATCCACACCTACTTTCTTTGCTAATGGACGAATCTTAAATCCTTTATCATCCATATCTTGCTTTATCTTCTTCATTAGTTCTTTCATCAAATTGTACTTAAATTCTTTTTGTAGATGTTTTTTAGAATTTTTTATCGTCCTTTCTTTTAACTCCTTCACAAACTTACTTCCCCCTTCTCCGAACATAAATTTTCCATCCTAACAATTTTTTCAATAAGGAACATTGCGTAAATGTGATATACTAAGATGGACTCATACGAGGCAAGTGTTTCCTAAGGCTGGGTTAAGGAACGGTGTAATTGTGGTAGGACACTCTTACACGCGCTTCTATGGGTCTTTATTTATGTTCAATAATATTATTTTGTTAATTTCATAAACTTTCAAAACTGCAAATTCTCTTCCATAATTGGATATACGCACCCAATATAACACAATTCCCTTTAAAATAATTGTCTTTTTTGATTTTTTCAACAATTGTTCCTCTAAAATGACAATTGTTTCCCATTCCCCCATTGTTTTGTTATTATATTTTAATTTTAAAGGTGAAAAACCAGCCATTACGAAAAATTCACAACCAGCCAATCATTAATTTCTATCCATTCCCCAAAAATCCCCTTTTATTTTTTATCAATATTAACAGATAGCACTATATGATAATATAAAAGTATCCTTTCTGTTTTTATCAATATGATGGTTTAATAATAATTGAGTTCCCTTACTCTTCTGTTATTAAAAGTAAGATGGTTTAATTTCGTAGACATCCTTATTTGGATGTCTTTTTTTGTTTTATAGAAACTGCAATAATGCAATTTTGCATAATCACCAAAAAATAAACCATGTGCATAATAAAAGTAGTACAATAAAAAACGTGGATATATTCTATAAAGCAGATTCTCTTATTATTAAGAGCGTAATATGTCAATCGCACTAGTGACATAGCGTTTATCTAAATATTTACCTCGCTTCTTTTTTATTGTGTGTGCTAACAATCTGGATTTAAAGATGATTCTGTTTTATAGGGTGTGTTTACATCCCAATAAAAGAGGTACACCTCTATTTATTTAAAGAAATATTAAGCTGAAAGAAAAGGCACTTTCATATTGATTGTGCCTTTTCTTTTTTTATACACGCTGATATACTATCCATACAAGGACCTTTAGCTCAGTTGGTCAGAGCAGACGGCTCATAACCNTCATATTGATTGTGCCTTTTCTTTTTTTATACACGCTGATATACTATCCATACAAGGACCTTTAGCTCAGTTGGTCAGAGCAGACGGCTCATAACCGTCCGGTCATAGGTTCAAATCCTATAAGGTCCATTTGGTTTTTAAACGTCATATGTTATATTCGAATTTCCATCACAAAACGTCTTAGTTGCTTCAAACTTCTAAGACTAGAATCCGTTGCAGATTGTAGCGGATTCTTTTTATTGGACTGTCTCCTTTTATTAACAAATGGCATAACATAAAATTAGCCGTTTACCAATTGTTATTTCTTCAAACTTAAATCGATTATTAAGATGTTCTCATTAGAGCATCTTTTTTTTGATACTTAATAATATGGAAGTTTTCTCAAGTTCTGAAAAACCTAAATATGGTATTATTTAATGGTATTCCTAACTCTTCTATGCCATATATTTTTGAAATAGGCGCTCAATTTAATTGAAGCGTCTTTTCTTTTTATAAAACACAATGTTATACTATTTTCTAAACAATTAATTTATTTATAATTCTATACGCATACAAGGGGGAATTCCTTTGGTAATCTATAAAGATGAACAACGTGGAACATACTACTTCGTCACTAGAATCCGACAATTCGATGGAACACTAAAACAAGTAAAACGTCGTGGGTTCAAAACAAAGAAAGAGGCACGGGAAGCTGAAGCAAAAATGTTAGTGGAAAAGGAGACAACTTCAAGTTTAACTTTTTCTCAAGCTGCTGATAGCTATTTTAATTGGTATTCGCAAAGAAGAAAGCAATCATCAATAGAAACAATAAAAAATGTAATCTACAATCATTTAGTAATAGAGTTTGGAAATTTAAAGGTGGAGCAGATTATTCCTAAACATGTCATGAATTATCAAAATAAGATTATTAATAAGTATTCAGCTAAGCATCTAAAAAAGATTCATGCAGTCCTTTCTGCTATATTTAATTTCTCAATTAAATTTCATGGTTTAACAAATAACCCCGCAAAAATTACAGGGAATTTTGAAAAAGAATCGAATAAACGAATGAATTTTTGGGAATTTGAAGAGTTTAAACAATTTATTTTAGCTGTGGACGATCCATTATATAAAACATTTTTTTCAGTACTTTATTATAGTGGAGCTAGAAAAGGAGAGCTTATGGCATTAACATGGTCAGACATTAATTTTGATGAGAAAACAATTAACATTAACAAAACTGAATATAATCGGCAAGTTACGGAACCTAAAACAAAAGCATCTAATCGAATAATAATGTTACCTAGCTTTATAATGGATATGTTACACGACATAAAAAAAACTGCCGCCCTAAACGCACCAGTTAAAAGTGATTATGTAGTTTTTGGTGAGTTTTACAATAGTATATCTTCGAGTACCTTACGACAAAAATTTATAAAATATATAAAAATCGCCCAAGTAAAAAAGATCGTGCTACACGAATTCCGACATTCTCATGCATCATATCTAATAAATAAAGGTGTTAGTCCACTTATAGTAGCACAACGTTTAGGTCATTCAGATGTTGCAACAACTTTAAATACTTATAGTCATTTATATCCATCAAAACAAGCGGAAGTAGTTGCTTTTATGGAGAACGATTTGGTATAATCGTTACCAAGATGTTACCAACACTATTCTAACCGTTGATATTGCTTAATTCACAAAGAATCCTACTTTCCAATTTAATTTCTTATCTGTGTGAGTCTCTAATACCGTTTTATAATCTACTTGATCATAAGATACACTTTCTTTCCAAGCAAAGCTACCTGTGATACTTGCATCGGCATTTGGCCCTTTATCATTTACTCCTACTTTAACACTTCCACCAAGTGTATACCCTACCTCAGAAGTGACCTTTGCTGAAGTCATTGTATTAACTGGGGCAGCTTTATGGAACTGAGCACTATCACCACTTGTTATTTCTGCTTCAGTATGATAAGCTGATGGCCATTTTAAGCCTGCGTTATAGTATCCACTATTAACTGTATATTTAGCATCAATATTACTACCATCAGTGGTCACAATTGCAATCTTTTTATCTGCGTAAGGATCCTCAATAAAAGAAACCTTTATCGAATTTTTGATATTCTGCTTCATGTCATAAGTAGTTTTAAAACTATTATAGACCTTCCCACCATTTTGAAGATTTTCTACAGTTCCTTTAGAATCTGCAAATGCAGATGTTGCTTGTAAACTAAATGATCCAGACATAATAACGGACGCTACCGCAACACATTTAGCTATTTCTTTTGCTTTTTTCATACAGACAGCCACTCCTTCTTAAACATTTAAAAGATATAAATATATTATTTCTAGTTCGCAAAAATAGAGATAGATTCATAGCCATACAATATAGAAATTCATTAACTTTTATGACACTAACTAAAAACACATGTTTCACTAATCTTCCTCTCACTATTATTGATAACTATTATCAATAATATTAAAACATAAAATACAAATTTAAAATTATTGTTTAAAAAAATACAAAAAAATTATAGAATTCTTCATTTCGAGAATTACTATATTTTCAATTACTTATTACAGCCTATATTCAGATACATTATTTCCTTTCCATTCATAATAATCTAAAATTCCTTCATAAATGGCTTCTGCTGCAATTTGTCTGCCATCTTCCGTAGATAATTTACTGTAATCAATACCATTATCTATAAACGCCAGTTCCGTCAACACAGCTGGCATGTCATTTTCCCTTATTACATGAAGGTCTCCATGTTTAACTCCTCTGTCTCGTGTTTGAAGTGCCTCTACTAAACGTGTTTGAATTTTTTCTGCTAAAACACGACTTTCTTCCACATGAGGATTTGTTTTTTCGGATTTAGAAGATTTATAGTAATATGTTTCTGTCCCTTTTGCATTACCATTAAAAGCATTTGCATGTACGCTTATAAAGATATCACCCTGATTTTTCTTAGCAAATTTAACACGTTCCTGTAAAGAACTTTTTTGATCATGCCCCGGTCTATTATCAGATTGACGAGTTAATAAAACTGTAAATGGTGTATGCTTTTCAAGTAATTGTTGTAGACGTAAAGAAGTGTCTAGTACAATCTTACTTTCAGGTAATCCCTTTGTGGATTTCCCAGGATCTTCGCCACCATGTCCAGGATCAATAATGATTGTTTTGCTTTCTAATGGGTTTTGGGGACGATGTTGCATCATATCTGTTTTTGCAGTAAGTTGAGCAGCTTCAGCACGTGTTATAAATCTATTTGGTTGCCAACCGTTCTCAGTACCATTGGAAATTTTCAAACCGATTAAAATATTGGCATATTTTTCTCCCCAATGCCCTTTTAAATCTTCAAATTTAACCTGCTCATTATGATTTGCTGCGCTTTGTAGTTTATATGCATTTACTAGCATCGTAGCCATAGCAGCACGAGTTACTTTTCCGGATGGATTGAAGATTCCATTTCCCTCACCTTTAACAATACCAGCTTTTTCAGCAGCAGCAATATACGGAGTAGCCCAGTGGTTTTGTGAATCTGTAAATGATGGTTTTGCATTAGAGTCAATTTGTATACCTAAAACTTTTGTCATAATTTTTGTAGCCGAAGCTCTGTCTAATGAGTCATTTGAACCGAACGTTCCGTCTGGATAGCCATTCAATACCTGTTTATCAACTAAATAATTAACGGATTTGTCCGCCCATGCAGGAACATCTGGGAACTTATGAGTATTTGCAAATGTATTAGATGAGTAGGTTAATAGACTTCCAGCAAGAATTCCTGTAGCAATTAATTTGTATTTCAAAATGTAACACCTCTATCAAATTATTACAATTTGGTAAATATATCATTTATAATTAATCTTTAAATAATACGACCTTGAATAAAGAATAGATTAAGTTGTTTATATTAATATATATCAGATAATAAATTTAAAATCGAATTATTGCTCCAAAAATAATCCTCGGACATACACTTATAGATAAAGATTATTAAATATACTCACCAACATTTTGTAACTAGTATAGTTACTTATACATACGAGTGTCAATTAAAATAACCTTACAATTTTGTAAGATAATCACCTTAATAGTAAATCAAGTAATTATTAAATAATATAAATAGTTACTAGATATAATAAAATAACACTCTTAAATTTTGAACAAAAACTAATTGTTTTGATAGGAAAATAACTTATAACACCCACATTGTTAACAATGCTTTTGAATCCTACTTTACTCTATAATTCTCTGTTATATCCCAACGTGAATGCTCCTATAATATAGTCAATTGCTGCAATGAATATATTCCCTCAAAAAACATCTCCAGAAGCCATCGAAAGTAGCCTTTATTAATACACCTACACAATCCATCTTTTCACTCCCCTAAGACATCCTCAAATTTTACAAGGAATGAAAAAAGAAGAGGGATACCTTCCCTCTTCACTAAAAAAATTAAAAAACACCTTAATTTATATCCCCTGCCTTTTACAATCTCACGTCTATTGATAGCCCGTTTAATTCTTCAATTCTATTTTCATAGATTCATGTATTCTTCTAAAGTCTGCTTTTGTTCATATATATTTTCAGCAATATCTCCTACATAGCGAATATGCCAAGGTTCATATGCATAACCTGTAATACTTTCCTTCCCCTTAGGATAACGAATGATAAACCCTGCACGATGCGCGTTTTCTTTCAGCCATTTTCCTTCCTTCGTATTAGCAAAAGATAGCTCTAATTCATTGTTCGCACTTTTAGAAGAAACATCCATTGTTAACCCTGTTTGATGTTCGCTATGTCCTGGTTTTGCCGAGAAGCGATCCGTATGCTCTTGTCCTTTTCTTTTCACATTGTTCGCATACAGTCGTTGTTGATAGTCATAGGAACGAAATCCCGAAACAGCATTTAACTGAATCCCCTCCTGCTTTGCTAAATCAAATAACTTTTCCAGTGCTTCTGCCGCCTCTTTACGGAGGTGGCTCTTTTCTACCGTTCCACTAAATGAGAATGGTACATTTGGTACAACTAAATCCTCTGGTTTATAGTCTTCGGGTAATCCATATTCCTTATTAACTACAGCCTGTATACTAGCAAAAGAACTTTCATTGTATTTTGATTGCCCTTTTCCTCTACTATCTTTCTCTTTATTTATGGAGTTTTCACGAGATTCATAGTTCGTCTTATCTGGTTCTTTACCAATAGATTGATTGGTGTAAATTATAAAAATACCTAACATCATAATTACACAACTGAAAATCCCTACTAATTTAAGTCTCATTATTCATTTCCTTCCTGCAACTCTTACTGTTTCTCGTTCATAATATCTCAACCATATCAAATTCATATTAATTTGAAGTGAACTTTTGTTCTTAACATATTTCTTAATAGAAAGACTGTATATCCTTCTATTTGTTTGACATCATTAAGATGCTCACAAATATAAATAAATTCTATGGCTACATATAGATAAAAAATCTAAAAATTTATATAATGAGATTAGAAGTGTAGCATATTATTGTTGAAGGGTCTTGGTATAATGCTAGGCATTAATGTAAAAAAAACAAATGAAGAGTTAATTATTTCATGGCAATTGGCGGAGATTACAATTCCATTACGTGATGTGATTGAGGTTACCGAAGATGCTACCTATGCTGGTGTTGAAGACGTAGATGTAATACGTATTGGAGCAGCTTATGGGACAACAGACCGTATTTTAATTAAAACAGTAAAACAAAATTATGTATTATTTACTACAAATAAAGTTGCTATTTTAAATGCCATTCAGACTTAAATATAGGAGTTTTCTTGGCTAAAATGATAAAAATAAGCACATCTTGTTATAAAAACAGATGTGCTTATTTTTAATTTCTATGCATTTTTACGTTTTAAGAAAATCACTCCACCAACAATTAACAGTAATGCTCCTGCAGCCATAGAGATCCAACTTGTAAGATTAGTACCTGTTTGTGGTAACCATCCAATTTTAGATTGGATTTCTTTCTTAGGTTGTGGTTGTTCTTTTACTTGCTCGTTAGGTTGCTCTGGTGTTGGAGTATTTTCATCCGAATTCGGCTGTTCTGGTTTAGGTTGTTCCGGCTTTACCTCTTTAAATTTCACTGTTTGTCCCTTATCTTCAATTTCAGCGTGAATAGCTATTAATATATTATCTTGATACAGTTCTTCAAATACTACTACTTCTTTACCTTGTAATGCAGAAGCATTACATGTGAAATCTAGTATGATAGAACCATTCTTCTCTTTAGCAGTAAACTTAGATTCTACTGTTACCTCTTTACCATCAACTAATAATGGCTTGTTTGTTGCTTTATCCATTAGTTTACCTTTTACAACGTACTCTTTACCCACGATTAAGTCTTTGTATTCCACTTTATCTTGGATTGTTACAGATTTAGAAGCGTCTAACTCTTTAGAACCATCAGCTTTATTTGTAGCTGTCGTTTTAATAGAAGGTTCTACAAACCGAACTGTTTGACCTACATCATTAATGTCAGCATGAGTTGCAATTACTTGACCTTCATGTAATAAGTCTTCAAACACGACTACTTCTCTTCCTTGCTGTTCAGCACCAACAAAAGTAAAGTCTAATGTTACAAAACCGTTCTTTTCTTTTGCAGTAAACTTCGTTTCAGCTGTTACTTCTTTTCCATCAATTAATAATGGTTTGTTAATAGCTTTGTTCATAAGTTTACCTTTTACAGTGTACTCTTTACCTACAACTAAGTTAGTATACTCCACTTTGTCTTGAATAGTGATAGAATCCTTTGAATGAATCTCTTTTCCACCATCAGCTTTGTTTGTAGCTGTCGTTTTTACTGATGGCTTAACGAACTTAACTGTTTGACCTTTATCATTGATATCAGCATGTGTCGTAACAACTTTTCCGTCTTTCAGTAACTCTTCGAATACTACTACTTCTTTTTCTTCTAAACCAGTTGCATCAAAAGTAAAATCTAGTGTAATAAAACCATTTGCTTCTGTTGGTGTAAACTTCGTTTCAGCAGTTACTTCTTTACCATTTACAACTAATGGTTTATTAGTCTCTTTATTCATTAATTTACCTTTTACAGTGTACTCTTTACCTACTTGTAGATCTTTGTATTCCACTTTATCTTGGATTGTTACAGACTTAGACGTGTGCATTTCTTTTGTACCATCTGTTTTATCAGTAGCTGTTGTTTTTATTGAAGGAATCTTTTCATCTTTGACAATGTGTTTAATGATTTGACCATTCTCTTTAATTTCAAAAGAGAACGTTTCTTCATTTAATACATAACCTTTTGGTGCAACAGTTTCTTTATATGTGTATTTTCCAAATGGTAACTTTTCAAATTTAGCGATTCCTTTATCGTCTGTTTTTCCTTTTACTACTTCTTTTCCTGCTTCGTTATAAATCGTAAATTCTGCATTTGGAAGCTTGTTATTTCCATCAGCTACATCTACCTTTGTAATTTCTAGATCACCTTTGATAAGATGATTAACTGCCAATAACTCAATAATCTTTCCATGTTCCTTTATTTCGAACATAATTGGTTCTTTAACAAGAACATAACCATTTGGAGAAGCCTTTTCTACAAATGAATATTTACCATACGCTAAATCTTTGACGTTAATCTCACCATTTTTATCTGTTTTATATTCACCAATTACTTTTCCACTTGCATCTTTTAGCTCGAATTCTGCACCTTCTAATTTTTTACTAACATCTTCATTATCCACTTTAAGTAATTTTACACTACCTTTTACTTCTGTATTTTCCACTGTAAAAGTAAGTGTTTTATTGTGCTCTTTAATTTCAAAAGGATACTTTGTTTTATTTCCAATATATCCATTAGGTGTTTGTGTCTCTAAGAAATAATATTTACCATACGTAAGACCTTCAACGTTTGCAATTCCATTTTCTTTTGTTACTACTTTTTTCACTTCTTTACCATCTTCAGTGAAGACTGTGAATTCAACATTTGGTAAAACCTTTCCTGAATCACTAAGCTTTTTAATTTCGATGTTACCTTTTACTTTGTTATTTACTATTTGGACAGCTCCTGTTTCTCCTGTCTTAACTTCAATAGTTTGTGGTTTATCATCTGAAACATAGCCTGTTGGTGCTTTAATTTCTTTTAATGTGTAAGTACCAATTGGTAAGTTGTTTAATTCTGCTATACCATCAGCACCAGTCGTGATTTTTCCAACTGATTCATTATTTGCATTAAAGACCTCAAATACTGCATCAGCTAAAACTTCTCCATTTTCTCCAACCTTTTTAATTTTTAAAGAACCAGCTGCTTCCCAATTTACTGCAAGATCACTACTAAGCTTTTCTTCATTTCTTTCTAATAGTACTGTAGCATTCTGAACAGTATCCGTACCACGGTAAGCAATTGCTTGAACTTTTGTTAAGTTTGCAGCAACACTTAGATTAAATTCACCTGTTTTAGTATTTTTAGGAATTTGGATACGGAATTTCTCTCCAACTGAAAGTTGATCTTTCACTTCACCATTTTCACTAACAATTTTTACTCCATTAGGTGCATTTTTTGCTACTACTTTATAAGAACCACCCTTAGCATTTGTTTGTACTGAATATAGATTTGTTTCGAAGAATTCACCCTTTAATTCTGCTTTTTGCTTTTCAGCAGGAATCACATTCATAAAAACATCTTGAGTCTCCTCACTATTATTAGCATTACTAATAATAGCCTTAGCTGCTTTTTCAACATTTTTATTCTCATGTTTTAATTCATTTACATCAAGTTGACCTAATGCATTCCAAACTGCAAGCTGAGTTGCGTAGTGTGCCTCATTCTGATTAGCTACTCCCAACTGCTGAACACTTTTTTGCGGGAAACCGTTTAATAGGACCCTATATACTACATTATCTGTTTTCCCCATTTCAGGAAGATCTTCACCATTTGGTGATTTTAGTCCAAGAGTTAAGCAATAAGCAATTTGACCACTTGAATTTTTAATCATTTCAGTTCGAATGTGCTTTCCTAAACTATTACTATAACTCCAGTTCATTGAATATTTCTCGTGCGTCATAACCTCTGCACTAGCCCTAGGTAAAAATACATTAAGGAATAATGCCAGTACTGATAATAATGTAAAAACTCTTATAATGACTCTCTTACCCAATTTTGTAACCTCCCTAGAATAAATTAATCCGAGTATATATCGCAATATCTAAAACATTCACGATCGACCCGATTATCATTATAAAACAATAAATTACAAATATTAAATAATTTTAATGAAATAGTCAAAAAATTTACACATTTTATTATTTATCAAGTTTTTTAACGAATTTACTATATACAAATTCTAAAACACGCCTACAATTTAAAAGACAAATATGTATGTTAAATATATAAATAGCAATTCCTTTGCTCCAGTTATTAATCTTCTATTAACCTTCCCCTTATTAAAAATAGCCTTTTCATTTTCTTGTTAATCCGAGTAATTTATACACCTCTTTTAATCTATTAATTCTCTATTACGCTCCTTCATTGAGATATAAGGGTGACTCTTCATTCAAAGAATAAAGTAAAACTTTATTCAGCCCGATCCCCATCTAACTTCTCTGCTTTGAGCCTTACTGCCCACAAATAGCAGGATACATTATGCAACATTGCATTTGATAATCATTTTTAATGTAACTATAATGATTACAGGATTGCTATTAGTCCAATATTCTACATGGAGGTTTTATTATGTTTAAAAAAATTATTGTATCTTCTATGGCGCTTACTATGTTCGGTGGAGCTGCAACTATGCTAGAGGCACCTACTGCTCAAGCAGCTTCTTATAACTCAACATCATCCTCTTACTTTGATGTCACTCCTGAAGAGGCCGTGGCTTTCTATCAATCTCAAGACTATAAAAAATTAAAAGTATTTTTGGATGACTTTGAAGCTAGAAACCCTTATGCCCCAGGTGGAGGCTACGCTCAAGGTAGTGTACGTATGCAAAAATTCAACGATGCTCTTAGAGATGCCAAATTAACAAATGTCTACCAAGAATTTATTAGAATCTCTTACTACAATCATTATCCAGAACCAAAATAATCACAACGGATAAAGTGAAACTTTAATCAGTGGGGGTTTTGTTCATCCCCCACTGATTATTAGTTGAACCAATCGGGCGTTTACTGGCAGCCCGACCCCCACCTAACTTCTTTGCTTCCGCTGAATTTTGAGGTGGGAGTCTTACTGCCAGTTAATGCGGGATTAAATGTTTATTATTTCTATAACTTAGCCTAATTTTAAATGTATAACCTAAAAATAATTACTAAAAACCACTCATATAAGAGTGGTTTTTCTATTTCCCCATATAATTTAGCTGAATGTTACATCATCTTTATTTTAATATCTTTTATAGTAGACATTCTCTCGTTGACACAAACTAGTAGATTAGCAATGAAAATATCAAAATATATTTATAGGTGGTTGGAAGTAATTGTTTTCTGTTTAATAGCAAAAAAGAACACCCTCTCACAATTAGATAAGGTGCTCGTTTTCATTTTTATCGGTAATTCTCAATTCAATTTAGCTTCTTTCCAATAAGTAAAGATTAAATTAACTTAAAAACAAAGCGTTTTAAATTTAATTCATAGATCTTACTGAAACTTGGAATTGCCCCTTAGAACCATCATCATTTGAAACGTAAATTTTATATGTTCCATTCGGTAATGGAGATAAAGCATTCCGTACATTTGTAACATTAATTTGTTGTTCTCCAGGTTTTATATAACCACCAACAATTAGCTCTGTATTTGGACCTTTTACACTATATCCCATTGTATTTTGACCATTATTTTTCATAGAGAAGCTTAAGTCAGTACTCCCATCATATACGAAAGAAGTTTCAGCCTCGCCACTATAATCCATTGTTTGGGTTAATAATAAGTCTGCAGAAACATGTTCAACTACATGAATTGGATCATTCGTTTTGTGTACTTCTTCAGCATAAGTATTATTCCCTAACACACCAAGTGTTAATGCTGAAACTACTCCACAACTAAGCACTAGTTTATTTAACTTCATTTTAAGTTCCCCCTTGATGTTTGTATTCTATTACCATCATACATCCTTTTCCAAGTGCGTTTTTATGTAATAATTCATATCTATAAAACTATATATCTTAACTTTTTGTATTAACAGTTATTGAGAACCCCACATAGATAAAGCTACAATATTACGCTTCATAAAAAACATGTAAATTTTAAAGTCTTTTTCTAACAAAGTTTTATACGAGTAAGTACCAAAATACTCACATAAATAGCATTTCTATTTCAGATAAAATGTACTAATAAAATTTTTCTAAAATTTCACTTTGTAATTTGATATATTCCATGTTAATATAACGGAGGCTACAAAACAGAAGTCACCACGCATATCATTTTCACAGAATATTCATACTTTAAAAACCTTATTTTATCAGTAACTAAATCCCGATTTTACCCATACAAAAGTTAGTTGATAATTTCATATGTACATAAATTTAAATAGATTTTTTCTATTTTCCTTATCAATTTTAATACGAGTAATATAACAGCATGTTTTTCAAGTACCCTTCCTTTTTTAGATAAAAAGTCTACTAATACTAAACATCTATGTCCAACTCATACATAATTCTACTTACAAACTATCGGAGATGCAAAACTATGGGAATTTCTACTCTTTTATTAAATACCTTTATTATAATAATTTGTATCCTTAGCTATCACGTATTTTGGCTAGAGTTTAAAGAAAAAACAACATGTAATAATATGTTATTTTCTATCCTTTCCTCCATTGCTATTATTTTTTGTATGACTTTTCCTTTTCATTTACATGTGGGATTTATTTATGATTTACGTTTTATTCCTATTATATTAGTTTTTCTATATGGAAATACAAAAAACATTATTTTTATAGGAATTTTATATCTTTCTTATCGGTTTTACTTAGGCGGAAATGGCGTTCTTCCATCATTTATTATCTTCACTATTATTTTTGGTATAACAATGCTCTTTCGTTACCTATTACCTATGTATATTAAAGAAAAAAAAGTATTATTAAGCTTACTCCTTATTTTAGTATGTACAACTTCACTTTCTATTTGCGGTATTGTAACTCAAATAAATACAGGAGGGAAAATAGACTCTACTCTCATAGAATTTTTATTAAATTATATAGTCATTAATATTTTCACAGTATTATTATCAGTTTATTTAATAGAGGGAATGATTGAGAAATATAAAATGGAAGAAAAACTGCAACGGGCTGAAAAATTTTATATAGCTAGCGAACTAGCGGCGTCAATTGCACACGAAATCCACAATCCACTAACCACGGTACATGGATTCACTCAATTATTAAATGAAAAACATGCCTCTAAGCTATCTCAGGATCAATACTTAGAAATCATGTTAATTGAAATGCAGCAAATACAATCTACTATTAATAACTATTTATCTTTAACCAAACCACAGAACACCCTAAAAGAGAAAATAGATATTAATCACATTTTAAATCAGGTGAAAGATACTATTTCACCACTCGCTCTATCATACAAAGTTGAAATCAAACAAAATAGTACAGATTCCTTTTATATAAATGGGGACCCCGAAAAATTCAAACTCTGTCTAAACAACATCATCCAAAACGGAATTGAGGCTATGAAAAATGGTGGATTATTACAAATAAATATACAAAAAGTAAAAGGAAATATCATAATTGATATTATTGATTCAGGAATTGGGATGTCATCTCAACAAATAAAACGAATTGCTTTGCCATTCTATTCAACAACAGAAAAAGGAACTGGGCTTGGTACTATGATTGCTTATAGTATTATTAGAGAATTAAACGGAGATATAGAGATAGAGAGTGAATTAGGTAAAGGGACACGCTTTTCTATTAGTATCCCTTGCCAATGTGATAAAAATTTTCTGTTTAGTTAATTATATAAATGAATTTTAAGAATCCCGCTAGCTAGCTTACTTATTAATTATCTTAAATTTATAAAATAATAAGGGTCAGAGCTTATCTATTGTTACAGATACACTCTGATCCTTTAGTTTAATTACAGTAAACGCACTTAATATTTATAACTTTTCTTACATCTGGATGAAATAATAGTTTATCTCTTTTACTAATTAGATTTGTTTAATGTAAATATAGCATCTCTCGACACTTAATTTGTTATTATCGTTAGGGACATTTCCTACAGTTGTTTTTTCATTAAAGTACAGACCTTGTGCCGTTCATTGAAAAAGACAACTCCCCTTTTACTACTTTACTTCCACCGTATAATTCCCTGTTCCACCACCATACTGATACACATGTAAATAATACTTCCCTGGATACGTGTAGTAACTACCTACTAGTTTATTCCCTTGTTGCTGAGCATACGTAACATAATTATTTAAATCTGCTTCAGAATAAAGTACCCAGTTCATTCCGATATTATTTTCATTCGTTACGTTAATTTGAAGATTTTTAGCAGTCTCCACATTAATTTCAAAGAAATCACTTGTATCTCCATTTCCTAAACTAGCACGTAAAACTTGATTTAACTGCAGTTTGTTTGCTGTTTGGAATGAGTTATTCGGTTCTTTTTCTAAACTGTTATCTTCTTTCTTTTGAACAGTTACAGTCGCTGTAGCAGTATTAGTTGCTCCTTTATCGTCTGTTACTGTTAATTTCGCTGTATACGCTCCTTCTTTTGTATATACGTGAGTTGGATTTTTCTCATTACTTACAGTACCGTCTCCAAACTCCCATTTATATGAAGTAATTTTCCCGTCTTCATCTTTTGATGCGTCGCTTTTAAATGAAATTGCTTCATTCACATTTCCACTATACGGACCGTTTATAACCGCAACTGGCGCTTTATTCTCTGCACCTTCTTCTGTATTAATACCGTGGAACACAACATCATATTCAAATTGTCCTGATGCATTCACGCGATAATTTACGAAGTATGCTGTTACCGTTTTATAGCCTGTCCATTCTTTTGCGCTTAAACGTTTTAACGTATCATTAACGTTTTGTGTAATTATTTTCCAATCTTCATATTCTCCTTTTGCTGCAGTTCCTGTATATGTTCCTTGTAGTGTGAATGTATTAAAGAACTTTGATTTATTTTTCTTCACTGATACATTTTTCAATTTTGCTTCCGCCGTTATTTCTGCCGCAATATCTGAAACTGGTTTCGGTGCATGATTTGCTAAATAATCGTCTGATACTAATGGTACGTTATATTTCTCACGATTATCAAATAGCATTTGCATATAATCTTGATATTCTTTATTTAAATTCGCATCTTTACTTAATGTAGAGCGATATGCATCATATGCTGTTACATCATTTTTCCTAATAAGATCATGTATTTTATCAAACATATCATATCTCTTATTGTACATATACGATTGTAAAGCAAAGGAATAATTATAGAAATCCCATGTTCCATACTTTGCATTTAACGTTCGCTCTGCCGTATAACGCTCTGCTGGGTTTGAAGATAATCCTCCTATAATACTCTTTCTCGGTACAACATTATCCGTTCTCGTTGCCCCTGCAAAAAATTCAGCATTCCCTTCTTCAAACCAAGATAATCTTTCATTTTCATATATTTTCCCTTGACCCCATAACCCTGGTACTTCATATCTACCTTGTAAATAATGCGTGAACTCGTGTCGGAATAATTCTTCTAAACTATAAATACTTTCTTCTGGCGTACGCTCATAAGTAAAGAACGTACCTGTTCCTTCTATATAAAGACCACCATTATTCGTTTCATATCCGTACAATTGACGATTAAACTGATATTCTGCTGGGCTATTATAAATAACCATCGTTAATACATCATCAGGATTTCCTTTTTCTAAAGGTTGATCACTTTCAACCGTACGATGGAATTGTGCCTTCACTTCTTTTGCCGCCCAATATAAACGTTTTACTTTTTCTTCTGTCACTTTATCTCCAGCTTTTAAAACAATTGCCCCATCATCAAACATATACGTTTTTGGCAAATATTTTTTCTTTCCATCTTCTCTTATTTGATCTAAATTCACCACTTTACCATTTGCATCTTTTCCGCCATAATTCGTCGCGATTTGCTCAGCAGCTACGAAATATTGCTCCCCTAAATACGGATAAATTTTCATCGCATCTGTTACAACTTGTAATCCTTTCGTTCCTGTACTATGGAACGAACCGAGCCTACCTGTATAATAAATGCCATTATTAATAAGCCAACCGTTTTTTGCGGTAATCGTTCCCATTAATGCAAAACGACTTAGTTCATTAATATAACTATCTATTTTCTGATACCATACTGTATCTTTCGGTGCTTTCCTCGTATCGTACAAATACGATTGAATGTCGTAATCAACACCTTGCATAATATCGTAAATAGCATTTCCAGCTGAAAGATTATATACTAATGTAGAGAAATTATCATTATATTGTTTAAAAATCTTTGCAGCCGATGTTATCGTTTCCACATCACTCGAAGCGTTTCCTATTAACTTTCCGTATGATGATACCACTCTATTTTGCTCTAATGTACCCAGCTTGAAATTTGAATTGTTAGCTATCGCTTTTAATGCAGGTAAGCATTTATCATGATAACTCCGTTCATTTAATTTACTAAGTTCCGAATTATAAAATCCTAAATAAAATCCTGAACGTAATACCTCTACTAATGTCTCAATCCCTTTTGAATCATCCTTCGTATAGGCTTGTCCTTGCTGCTTCAATTTATTAATAATCGCCTGCATTCTACTATCATTTTGATAGAATGCTAGACTGTCTGTATTAAACTGAAATAGCCCCGTAATTTGCTCCCAATCAATGGTTATAAGTAAATCTACTAACTGCTGATTGCTTAATTGATTTAATTCAGCAATTGTATAAGTTTTCGCTACAGCTAATTGCTTACTTTCCTTTTTTACCTCAGGCGGTCTTTGTGATAAATCAGCAAATTGTATCCTTTGCTCAAAAGACTTGCTTTCGAGCAATTTCGATGAATGAGCTAATTCTTGTACTGGTAGTTGTACACCGACTGGCTCCATTTTGAGTACATTTCGATAAGAAACTTGCTCTCCCTTAGTATCTTCTGCCAAACTTACCCCTTGAAAACTCCCTAACATTAAACTAGCAAAACTTACCCCTACTAACATTTTTTTTGAATAGCCTTTCATACTCTCCCCTACCTTACATTTTTAGTGTCCCGCTCCATTATTTTACTAATTTTACTTTTTGTCCTGTATTGAGAAAAAATAAGGGAACGTTCACATATGTATCCTTGCTGCGCAAAATTAGCACTTGACTTTATGTGCGTTTTATATCAAAAAAGATAGATAATAGCAAAATTCCTGCTACATCTATCCTCGTTTTCAACACTATGATTTTAACTTTATAAACGTAACTTCCGGTAATGTTTGCATATACTGAATAAACTCATTCTTTTCTTCTGACGATATATTTTTCAGTTGCATCCCTACCTTATAAACAGTTTCTGTACCTTGCTGTGAAGCCTCCACCTCATATGAAACTATTGGAATGCCTTTCACTTGTAGCGTTTCTACTATTTGTTGTACCGCTTCATGTTTATTTATACACATTTGCACCGTTATATTTTGTGGAAATAAAAATTGCACCTTAAAAATACGACTCACAATTTCTAAACCAATTAAAACGAGAATCGTCGCTCCAATCCCTACTACATACATTCCCGCTCCAATTGCTAATCCTATGCCGGCAGTAGCCCATAAACCAGCCGCGGTCGTTAATCCTTTCACCGCCTGCTTTTGAATAATAATTGTGCCTGCACCTAAAAAACCAACTCCACTAACGACTTGTGCTGCAATCCGACTTGGGTCTAGAGACGTATGCTCTTCATACACAATATCTGAAAAGGCATATTTCGAAACAACCATTATTAACGCACTTCCTACCGCTACGAGGAAATGAGTCTTTAATCCAGCTTCTTTCGATCGAATTTCTCTTTCAATACCAATCATTGCTCCTAACAAGCCAGCAACACCGATTCGTATAATAAAATCAAAATCTACACTCACGGGCACTTCCCCCTTTCATTCATTATAGATAGATAAAACAAAAATTATCACAAACATCCATTTATCAACATGAAGGAATACCACTAAAATACACTTAATACTCCGACCATTTTATGTTAATATTTAAAATATTAACATAAAATAAATAACTTCTAATTTTAAATCTTCACTAATTTTCTAAAAAATCAAAGGTGAATTACATGAAATTAGGTTGAGAAACTTAAGAAAACGCTTTCATTTTGTGTCATAATTTTTTTATAAATACTACATAAACAAAGGAGCTTACTAACAATGAACGTCTCGTTACTTACACCTACTACTGATTTACAAGAAGAATACTTAGATTTCTATATCGAATGGAAAGATAGCGGTGAAACAATGATCCCGTGGGTTATCTCAAAAAATCCTGCTAACTTCCCAGCTATGGTTCAAGAACTTCTCGATGCGCATAACGGAATAAATATCCCTGAAACTTGGGTACCAGATTCTACATATTGGCTCGTTACAAATAATAATAGAATTGTCGGAGCTGTTAATATACGTCATAGTTTAACTGAACATCTATTTAACGCTGGCGGTCATATCGGTTATGGCATTCGCCCTTCTGAAAGAAGAAAAGGTTATGCTACGAAATTACTAGCATTATCATTAGAAAAAACGAAGGAATTAGACATCACGAAAGTACTTGTCGTTTGCGACGCAGTGAATACCGCTTCTGAAAAAACGATTTTACATAACGGCGGGCTTCGTGATGATGATTTCACTGAGGAAGATGGGAATGTAGTAAGAAGATATTGGATTGAGCTATGAATGATCACAAATAAGCGAGAAAGTGATTATACACTTTCTCGCTTATTTTACACTGCTTCTATTTCAAACTGCACTGTAATACCACTTGGATCTACTACCGTAAACCCATTTGTAGTTTCATTTATTTCATGTTGTTTTTCTATTAATCTTTCTTTCACTGCATCTAACGCTTCTTTATGCGGTAGTACAATTGTATATACCTTTAGTCCAGTTGCATGTACTGGTGGGTGTGGATTATTTACTCCGTTCCACGTATTTGCACCGATATGGTGATGATATCCTCCTGCAGAAATGAATAAGCAGTCATCTTCACGTTGTTGCACTTCAAACCCTACTGTCTCTACATAAAACTCTTGTGATTTCTCTACATCAGCTATTCGTAAATGTACGTGCCCAACGACAGTATTAGCAGGTAATCCATCAGCCTCATAATCAACGAGTGTTGCCAGCTCTTTTAAATCTAGTGGCGTACTTCCTCCTGGTCCTTCTCCCCATTGATCACGCGGACGGTCTGCATAAATTTCAATACCATTCCCCTCTAGATCTTGCAAATAAAACGCTTCGCTATATGTATGATCACTTGCACTGTTAAACCTTGAGATTGGTAAAATTTCATTTGAATATGTATAACGCCCTTCTTGCTCAGCTGGGCTGTCAATTACATTCTTATTACGAAGAACCCCAAATAGCGCAGAAGCAAAAGCTTCACGAGTCGGAACTAAAAAGGCTACATGATATATACCAGTCGTACGCGGTTCTTGCAGTACCCCGTCCTCTATCTTTTCAAGAACAAGTAATGTATTCTTACTACCTTTTCCTGCTAAATATGCTTTATTCCCCTCTTGCTTAATTACCTCTAATCCTACAACATTCTCATAAAAAGCAATTTGACGCTCTAAATCTTTCACTTTAAATTCAACATGACCAATACGTGTTTTCGGATGAATTCGTACCATGAATAACTTCATCTCCTTATCCCTATATTTTACCATTACATATAACCGTTACTATGAAGGATACAACTAAAATCATCCTATGTAAATAAGAAAAGTCAGAATTTACATACATTTTTATTTTCATAATAAAAAAAGCCTCCTTTTCTAACTTTCAGAAAAGGGGGCTTTTTAACGCTTATCTCATTTTATGTACTTCAGCAACTAGCTTTCCACCCTGAATGCCCATATAAAGCTTCACAGGTGCATCATTCGTATTTTCAAATACTAAATCTAAATATGGATATGCAATTGTAGCATCTCTTCCTTGAGGAACATAACCTACCGTTTTAGAATGTGTAGTTCTCTCCACCATTTTCAGGCCAGCTTGATCTGCTGCATTGTATAAAGTTGAAGATGTTTGGCAAACACCACCACCGTATCCATCTACTAATTTACCATCAACTATTTCTTTCCCTAATTGATATCCTTTGTCTGGTGTTGTATCACCGATTAATGAATTAAAAGAGAAACGGTCTCCTTTTGCTAACACAACTCCATTTATACTCGCTGCTGACAAACGAATATTCTCAATACGGCCACCTGTTGAACCGCCTAAGTTCGTTTCATATCTACCAATTACCGTACCATTTCCTTGCGCATCACTTAATGTTGCGACTGGTTTTTTCTCCACGATCGGCAACTGATACGTAGCATCCCACATACCCACATTTAACAATTTATCTACTAATTCTTTTTCCATTAATTCATAAGAAGGTTTTCCTTCTTGCCAACTTCCATCAGGTGCTATACGTGAAGGAACCATTTTTTTGTCGACGCTTTTTCCAACCTCACCAACAACCTTTGTTACAGACTTTTTAAATTTCGCTTCATCTTCAAAATAGCCTAAACCAGATAAATCTAATTTTTTCACTTCAGTACCAGTTCGACCATCAACTAAACTAATAGTATCCTGCACTTCTGCTTTAGCCTCTACAGTGTGCCCACCAATATCACTTACCAATGCAACATCACTTACTTTTGTACCACAGCCACTCACTACAGCTACACATAACACCCCAACTAATATACCCTTTACTTTACGGAACAATATACTCTCTCCCTTTCCCCAACATCACTATTATGTATTTATTTCATTTTTATGTATGTTTTGTTACAATCATTTTACAATATGTTTATAAAATGTTACAAGTTATTTTTCACTCTATATAAATTACTCTTTTCTTTTACAAATGTCTATACATATTTACATAAAAGTTTGAGTTTGATAGAATTGTAACTTTTATGTAAACTCTCCCTTTTATCCAGTATATACCATTAAGCAAAAGAAATACAAATCAAAAACCCTCAAGCTATTTTTTATAAAGAAAAATCCCTCAACATAAATAGGTATTTGCCGTGCCACCGCTCCGCTTTTGCACATACATTATGGTGAATTCAACCTATTTTAAAGAAATGGAGGATGTTATTATGTATCCCTACAATCCATATGATCCATATAATCAATATGCGTACCAACAACCACAGTATGACTTACAAGCACAATACCAATCTTATATAGATCACGCAGAGCAAACGAATCCATATGACCAAAATAGACAATTCCAACTTCCAATCTCTTTTCCTGGCACTGGAAATCGTCAATTAGAAAGACGCGTAAATGAGCTTGAACAAAGAGTACGTCAACTAGAAAATACAGTTGAGCGCCATACACGTAGACTAAACCGCTTAAACCAACGTTTACGCACAGTAGAAAACAGACTAAACATTCCATTCGCAGCATTAGAAGACGGATTTTAATCGAGAAAATAAAGTGAAACTTTAATCAACCTTCACCAATCGGGCTTTTACGGGCAGCCCGCCCGGCAAATAGCGGGATAAAAATTATATAAAGGAAGGGGCTCCCCCTTCCTTATATAAATTGACGAAAGTTTTTTCCATCTCTATACTGATAAGAGTTAATGAAATGAAACAAGGTGATAAATATGGATTTTGAAATAAATTATCTTTCCTTTTATGTTGTACAAGTAGAAGGAAAAGGTGAAGCAGTTGATAAACGCTACAAACATTTTCAAACTTTAGACGCTGAAGAATATGAAGATAGCTCCTTAAAAGAATTTTTGAATGGTGAGTTATTAAAAATATCGAAGCGAAAAGTAGAACGTCATGCAAAAACAGAACAAGCCCCAACAAAAATTGGTCGCTTTATTGTAGAGGAAGGGCACGAACTTGATTCAAACCCTCATTACAACCTTTTTAATCGTATTCGCTTTGCAGAAACAAAGGAAAACTTTAAAGATATGAGCGAACCTCTCGTTTATACATATCTTGACACAAGCGCTGTACGCGGTGGTGTATTTTTAATTGCTCAGGCAAAACTACGCAAATACTTTGATGATCCATTCGTATTTGTAATGAAATGCGACTTCGAACCAAAGGTGGCTTCTATTTCTGATGAATCAACACTGATTCGTAACGTTGAAATGGCCATCACAACAAAGAATATGAAATCTATCCAATATCCGTACATGCCTGAAGAAGGTATGGTCGAAGTGGGCGAATTAAAAATTCACCAAGCATCACACGCCCGCTACTTTGAAGACTTCTTAAAATTCGTCGAATATGAACGCTCTATGCCTGAAATTATGAAAACACAAGTAATGGACATGGTATACGACCAAATTGAAGATGTATTTGAAGAAGGTACAGAAGAACGCGAACAATTCGACCAAGCGATGGAAGTATGGGCTGCCAGTCCGAAACGCGAAATTATGGAACAATTTTCAACCGAAGAAGTAATGGAAGCTACCGCTCAAATCGTTGAGCATGCTCCTGAAGTGGAATTAAAGCTAAAAGCAGACCATATTTCTGTGAAGGCGTTACTTGCTGATTTCGGGGATCAAATACATATTGCGAAGGTAAATGACCGATATGTACTTATGATTGAAGCAGACACACTTACATTTGAAAAGGGCTTCTCTCCTATTGAGTTTCTGAAGCCAGATGAGCTGCAAGATGTGATTGAGCGGATTGAGAATAAGCAACAGTATTCGTATGATCCGAACGGGATTGAATAAATCCTTCCATATATCTGTTTTTATTGGGCGCTTTTAATAAGCGCTCTTTTATTTTGAGCTTAGTTGATGTTTATATTAAAAAACGATTCTTAATAGAATCGTTTTTCCTGATTTATAACAAAAATATGCTTATTTTTAAAAATTATTATTGATTCAAGATATCAATTGTCGCAGAATCAAGTAAATTCCTTCCTTGTTGTGCAAGCGTATTTCCATTAGAGTAGTCACTATGTATGTTGGTAAAATGAAAACTTCACTTCACTACCTCAAATTTATTATACTCGTAAAAAGATAATTGAAAACGATATTCCGGATGCTCTCTCACCCAATCGTAGGCTTCTTCTAAAATTTCCATTTTGTTTTGCAAGTCATTAAGTTCACTACATTTGTCCTTTTTCTGTTTGCACAGAGGGCAGAATCCATTTACTATGTCGGCACTTGTCGCCCTAATAGTTTTACTTTTCAAGTCAACTACTAAACGAAGAAGAAGAGAATGCTCAGCTTTTGTAGTCACCGTCATTTCAGCAACCCCATCCTCATTCCAAAAGACACCGTTTAATTCCATCTGTACGGTGACGTCTTTAATATCCAAGTCTATCACTATCACACCTCCCTTGTATAAAACTCATATTTTACTCTTCGATTTTAATCTTTAATACACCACGCTTTAAAGATATATTAAGCTTTTTCCAATTCTTCTTCTTTGCTATGAAAGGAAGTATAATTACTGCTGATAGCGTGGTAAATATTATCCCCAAAACTACAACTGTTACAATGTTGAAGATTGCTTCCATTTAACTGTATCCTCTTTCATTTCTATGGGCTCTAATTTTATGAATGTATTTAAAAATTCTTACCGCCCCTTAATTTTCAAAGTAATTATAATGGCCCAATCACAACAAATCAATTCCTATTTAATATGAATACTTTATTCATCCATCAATATAATGATGTTAAATTTATGTAGCTAGAAATAAAGGAGAATGTCATTTAACCTCTACATTCTCCTCCATCTCAGCCAAATACCTAATCTGCCGTTCTGCTTTTCGCACTGCCGTACGAAAATGTTTTTTCAGCAGTTCTACTGTATTTTCACTTATATAATATCTTTCCGTAATACTTTCCCACGTGTCACTACTTTCAAATGTACTCCATTCAAAAGAGCGTTCTGTATTTTTCTTTAGTTCTTTAAACACCCATTTTCGCATCTTTTTTTTCGCTTTTTCCGTTAGTTTCCCGTCCTTTACAAGTTCCAGTTCGCCATGTCTTTTGTACCGTTTATGAATATCTCTCTCGCTATATACTTTAAGAAGTATATTTGCTGTATTCTCAGCATCTGCTAGAGCTCGGTGCTGTTTCCCTTCCCATGTTAAACCGAGCTGTTCTACTGCAAATTGTAAACTTGGCGTATGTTCAAATAATTCTTCATACGCTTGGAAAACAAATTTTTGCAAATCAATTCTATTTTCTTTTTCTATACTTGGGCATTCAACACCATGTAATGCACAATCATGAAATAGAAAGCGATAATCTTCTTTTCCCCATGAAACAAATATACAATCTTCGCCGATGAACTGAATAAATTTCTCTACAATTTGAGGGAATTTTTCTACACCAATTAAATCTTCCTTTGTAATTCCAGTCAATTTTGTCGTATGACGAGTTAATCGTGCACTTGGTTTTACTAACTCCGAAAACTCTTCAATTATCTTCATTGTACCTATTTTTATTTTTACAGCTCCGATATCAACTATTTCTGACGGATCTTCTGATTTATACGGTCTGAAATTCCTCTCAATATCAAACACAATGAAATGTGTAGCGTTTTTCAATTTATTTACCTCTTTCTAAATTCCTTTTCACACAAACACTCTATTTTCAGTATTTATTTATTCATGTACTTTATACAAAAATACTCCGAATAAATAAATGAAAATTCAGTCTCGTTATGATATGTAAGTAGGAGGACATCTATAAAAATGCAAAAAAAAGAAGGGCTCGCCCTTCTTTTTTCAAAAATTACTTCTTGTTTACGTTAGTAGCTTGAGGTCCACGGTTACCTTGTTCTACTTCGAAAGTAACTTCTTGACCTTCTTCTAAAGTTTTGAAGCCTTCGCCTTGGATAGCTGAGAAATGAACGAATACGTCTTCTCCGCCTTCAACTTCGATGAAACCGAAACCTTTTTCTGAGTTAAACCATTTTACTTTACCGTTTTGCATGAAAAAAATCCTCCTACAATGTACCTATATGTACATATTCATTTTCAACCACCTTACAATAATAAGCCAGATATTAAAAAACTGCAACCCCTGAGGAGATTTAACATTGCTATCCTCCTCGGAAGTTACAGCTCATTTAAATCTCTATATTATTAAAAGTAAAATGGTTTAAATATACTATATCATATCAATATAATAAAAGTAAAGTTTTTTTCTTAAATTATTTTTTGTTCCCACTGCATTGCTTTTAATTCGCCTGATCCGGCTACTACATAACCATCTTTTTGATTAACAATGCGCCATCCGTGCCCTTTAACTGAATCACATACTGTAACAATACCTTCGTCAAGAAGCACACGGCACACACTACTAATACCCGCCTTATTTTGTGTTGAAGTTGTATATAAAACATGTTGATCTACACTTAAGTCTAAATAACTACTTGCTTTCTGCTCACTTTGACATGTATGCCAATATATTTTTTCACTCGCAATACTTTCATCTATTTTACAATAAGAAATATTCCCGCTAACTCCCTTGCACGATCCACTTGCCGCTACTAAATAAGAATTGTGTAAAGTCAACGCGGAGATCATTTGATTCATCGCAATTTTAATCCTCTTTAATTTACGTGTCTTCAAATCAAAGAGCCAAACACCACCATATTTAGCATGTATTTTCGTACCAATAAATAAGTAATGCTTATATAAAAATAACGATCGAATAGACGGTGCCGCACTGCCATACTCAAGAAACGGATGAATAGTCTCCCATGTCGAACCGAAATTATTAGAAAGATACAGCGTTTTTTCTCCATGAGCAATGACAGTTCCTTGTACATTGCTACATACATTCCAACTCGTTGCTTTTGTTGGAAAACGCTGAATTGTCCAGTTCTCCCCACCATTCATACTACGAATAAAAATCCCTTCGTCACCTACACCATAAACTACATTATCTTCGCTATGTAAATCCCTAATTCGTTTTTGAAAACCATTTAAAATTCGTTTCCATTCTCCGTCTTGTTCAATAAATAAGCCATTATATGTAGTAGCTAACAACAGTTTTCCATCTCTTAACTTTGCAATAGCAGTTGCACTTAACATTGTCTCCACGTTGACACTCCCATTCTTAGAACTTCTCAGCAAATGCAATTGCAAAATTACTGCATTTTTCAACATCCTCTTCATCTTCTGGAGCTAATTCAATTTTCAGCCCTTCTTGTACAAGCTCTGCACCGCGTTCTACAAGACGTTCTTCAAATATCGTTACCGCTTCACAAAATAGTTCATACGCCGTATCACCTGATCCGAATACCGCTACCTTTTTCCCAGCTAAATCTATATTTTCTAAGTCCTCATGAAAATCTTCCGCTTCAAATGGTAATTCACCATCGCCCCACGTATAAGATCCTAAAATAATTCCATCATAAGCTAATAATTCTTCAGCATCCATGCCTTCCATTTCTTGCAATACTACTTCATGATCAAAAGCATCTAAACTAACTTTAATTAAATCAGCAATACTCTCTGTATTTCCTGACATACTTGCATAAGCTATTAAAATTTTTGCCACTTTGGCATCCCCCTCTAACAATAAATGATTCTCATTCTCATTATATTAATAATGAGAATCAATTTCAATTGATTTTTTCTACTTTTATTTATATTACTTATTTCAAATAAAGTGAAATTTTAATGAGTGGGAGTTTTGTTCATCCCCCACTCATTATTAGTTGAACCAATCGGACTTTTACGGGCAGCAGGGCCCTCCCCTAACTTCTTTGCTTCCACTGAATTTTGAGGTGGGGGGTCTTACTGCCCGGCAAATAGCGGGATAAATAAAAAAGCACAGATGACTATACAATCATCTGTGCTTTTTTATTACTTTTTAAAAATACCAAAAGGCTTTCCTACTGGTAAAACAACTTTTCCAAAGTGTGTATTTAACACTGCTGCTGCTGAACCGTAGAAAGATAATAATGAAATAAGAAGTTCAGAATATGCTGCTAAATTATGCATTGCGTGCGGCATAACACCTAAAGTACTTAATGAAAGACCAATAAATAAGAAATCAATAAGGACAAAGATCATAAATAATACTTTATGTGTTTCCATTGCACCAATCGTCATAAAGATTGTGAAAATCAAATATCCGATAAAGGCTACACCAAGCTGTTTTGAATCTGCAGCTTGTGCTAATTTTTCGCCAAATACTCCAAGTTGAATTAACCAAGTCATTCCAACACCTAACCAAAATAGGCCGTACGCACCAAATGCTGTCGTACCGAATGTATTGTTATGCTTTGCATCGTGAATGCAAGCAAAGATTTGTGCAAATCCTCCTAAAAAGATTGCCCATGGTAATACAAGTGAAACGCCATCTGTTAAGCCTAACTTTTGAGATGATGCTACAAGTGTTACCATTGCTAATCCAAATAGACCAATTCCAGATGGATCCGCTGTTGTCATTTTCACATGATGTGTAGTAGTTTGATTGCTCATATAAACCTCCTGATTATAAACATACTCGAATACAATACTTAAATCAGAAGCCTATGTCAATGGGTTTTTTTGTATGTTGTCAGACGTTATATTTTATAATGATTAAATATATTTCCGACCACTTCATAAGGTTTTATATTCACTTTTTCCAACTCGTTTATCGGTAGCCATAACGGAATATAACTTCCTCTACCTTCCCGCTGAAATTCCTCAGCTGTTCCACTTCCGAACACTCCGCCTGTAATATAGGCACCATAATAATATTCATTTCCTTTATATTTTACCTTTGCAATAAGGTGCTCCACTTTTATATGTAGCCCTAATTCTTCATATACCTCTCTTTTCGTTGCCTCTTCAGGCGTTTCACCTTCCTCACCCCCTCCGCCAGGAAAAACATAATATGTTTCCTCTTCTCGAATACGTTTTATAAGAGCAATTTTCCCTTCCTGTACAATGATAGCCGCCCCGCGATTTCTTATCATTTTATTTCCTCAATACGAATCGCGACTGTTCCCCACTCTTTTTCTTGTTCTTTCGTATATATTTTGTATGTACTTTCTAACATTTCCTCTAAACTATCATTCTCACAATCCAATAATTTTTTATCAATTTGTTCATACATAGATTTAAAGCTCTCGTATCGCTTTATTTCCGTTACTTTTACCGTCATCATTTCTGTCGTCGTAAGATTCGTAAATACGATTTCATCGCCTTTGTTTATTAGTTGACGTTTTTTATCGTATAGGCGTACTTCATATACTTTTTTTCCTGATTGAATTGACTGAAACGGTTTATTATATAAACCCATTTCGTATCGCATACATCCCACTCCCTTTTTTTCATTTCACCTATTAATACAGTTCACATTACTACATCTTGCATATAATATTCCATACGTATCGCTTAATTGAGAAAGGAGGCTGAAGAAGCATGTTATATTTAAATCAAAAACCTGAATATAATAAATATGATATTGGTGATTATACTTATAGTAAAGTAGGGCCAACCATTTTTTCTTGGAACGATGAAACAAAATTAAAAATAGGTAAGTTTTGTTCATTAGCAGAAGAAGTCGTTTTCATACTCGGCGGTGAACATCGCGCAGACTGGATAACAACTTATCCATTTAATGCACTTTTTGATGAAGGAGCACATATTACTGGTCACCCTTCTTCAAAAGGTGATATCGTAGTCGGCAATGATGTATGGATCGGTTATCAATCCTGCATTTTATCTGGTGTTACAATTGGTAACGGGGCCATTATCGGCGCCAGAAGCGTTGTTACAAAAGACGTACCCCCGTATGCAATTGTAGCTGGTAATCCTGCAAAATTTGTTCGATATCGTTTCCCACAAGAAACGATTGACAAACTAGAGAATCTCGCATGGTGGGACTGGGACATTTCTGTTATAAAAGGAGCCATTCCATTACTACTCTCCGACAAAACCGACGAATTTTTCACCTCACCCGAAAATGAATCTATATGATTAAAACAGAAAGAGCATCCAATTATTTTTCAGGATGCTCTTTCTGTTTTTATTTTTTATGTCCATGCAAATGATTACACGGAGAACATTGAAATGGAATTTTATCTAAGCAATTAAAGTTTGTTTCACAAATTTGTTCAATCGTTGGAACAAATGGAATGACAACTATGTTACTTTCTACTATTTGTGTAACAGGTGGCAATACTGTGCCTACTTGATGTTCAAAACGAATACTCGCTTGATTTATATAATTTCCTGAGCCATTTGGCGCGCTCTGTACTGCTACTTGGAACGAAACTGTCCTTGCTTCACCAGGATTTAAAATTCCGATAAGAAACCCTACTGCCGGGCTTACATTCGGCACTGGCCTATTATCAACCGTTACACTTCCAGGAACAAATCGAACACTACTATCTAACATATCTTGAAAACGAATATTTTGCATTACAGTATCACCCGTATTTGTGATGACTGTCGTAAACGTAATGACATCTCCAATTGTTGCTGCCTGTAAATCTGCCGTTTTTACGACTGTCGTTGAGACATTTTGAGGAATAAACGGGATAACAACTGTATTACTATCACCTTCAACTACTACTGGCGGCTCATTCGGATTTACAGTTGCGAGCCCATTCGCTGTAGCGGTATTTGTAACTAAATTATTTACTTGCCCTCCTGTTATTACAACTTGGAAATTAATAATTGCTGCATCATTTGGCTGAAAATCACCTAACGGAATACCAGTATTCGGATTAGCAAATGGAAGAGGTACATCATTTACCGTTACCGTACCATTTATAAATAGCGTATTCGGATCAATGATATCTGTTAACACAATATTGGTCACAGGAACTGTACTATCATTTATAACAGCGATTCCGTAAGTGACAACATCCCCTATCATTGCTACTTCAAAGTTTGCTCCTTTTGCAACAAATAAGATTGCAGTATTTACCGTTACAATAACTGTATTGCTCGTGTCCATCACTGTAACTGGCGGCTCTCCTGGTACTAAAATATATTCTGCTAACGCTCCAGCAACGTTTACTACTGTTCCACCATCCGGAAAACTTGTAATCGTAGCTTCATATGTTACAAGTGCCGTCTCACCAACTGGTATATCAGGTATCGTAAATCCAATCTGCGGATTTAACCCCGGTTGCGGAACCCCATTTATCGTTACACTATTTGGAATGAAATCAGCTTCCTGAGATAGCACATCGATAAATTGAACATTCATTGCATCAGCAGTACCAGTATTTAATATACGAACAGTATACGTTACCGTTTCTCCTACACCAACAACTGAATGGTCTACTTCTTTTAACATATCTAAGCTGCCTCTATTTACCGGCGTAACCGTCGTATTACTTGAATTTGTAATTGTAGACGGAGGTTCTCCTGGAATCAATTCGAAATCTCCCGTTACTCTTGCTGTATTCATAATGCTACTAGAAGGCGGAACTGCGATTACATTTACTTCAAATGTAATTAATACACTATCCCCTACTGCAAGATCAGGCAATGCAAAGCCTACAAATGGATCTAAACCTACTTGCGGAACCCCATTTATTTGTACACTTCCAGGAACGAATTCTAAACTAGGTGATGGAACATCGATAAACTGAACATTCGTTGCTGTTACCGTTCCCGTATTTGTAACTTGCACACTATACGTTAACGTATCTCCTAATCGTGTCGCTTCTTTATTTATAGATTTTATAACGCTGAATCGTCCTCTATTCACTCTAGTTATCGTCGTATTACTCGGCTCTGTTACTACAACTGGTAGTTCTCCTGGCACTAAAGTAAAGCTTCCTGTTATATTTGCAACGTTCGTAATTGTTCCTGATGACGGGATGTTTGTAACTGTCGCTTGAAACGTCACTATAACTGTTTCACCTACCGGTATATCTCCAACTCCAAATCCAGTAATTGGATTTAAGTTTGGTTGCGAGGCTCCATTTATCGTTACACTATTTGGTACAAATGACGCCCCTGCTGAAATGGTATCAACAAACTGAACAGCATTAGCTGTTACTGTTCCTGTATTCGTTATTTGAACCGTATACGTTAATATATCTCCAACGAGAGTAGCAACCCTATTTACTTGTTTAATAACATTAAATTGCCCTCTATTTACAGTTGTAAGTGTTGTATTGCTCGGCTCTGTTACTATAACTGGTGGTTCTCCTGGTACTAATACAAAACTTCCAGTTACATTTGCCGTATTGGCAATTGTTCCGTTTGATGGCGCACTAACAACGGTTACTTGGAAGGTGACTTCTACACTTTCACCTGGATTTATATCTGGAAGCGGGAATCCGTTATTCGGATTGAATCCAGGTTGTAACACACCATCTATCGTTACACTGTTCGGCACGAATGCTATAGAGGAAGGTAATACATCACTATATTGAACATTCGTTGCTGGCACTGTTCCTGTATTTTGAACTACTGTTGTATATGTGATTGTATCGCCTACTGCAACAACCGGCTGACTCACTGATTTTAAAACATTCAAACCAGGCTCATTGATTTCTGTTAATGTCGTATTACTTGTCGTTGTTTCCGTAATAGGCGGTTCTGTTTCACTTACAGCAAATGTAGCTGTAACGTCTACAAAATTAACAATCGTTCCACCTTCTGGTATGCTTGTAACCACTTCCTGATATGTGACAAGTACAAAATCATCGACAGGTATATCTGGAACTGTAAAACCAATGAAAGGATCTAATCCTGGTGCTGGTACCCCGTTTATGCTCACACTTCCTGGTACAAATGCTACACCCGCGGAAGTAGTATCGATAAATTGAACATTCGTCGCTGGCACTGTTCCGAAATTAAAAATCAATACATCATACGTTAATATTTCTCCTACCGTCGCTACTTCTTTATCTACTAGTTTCAATGGAAAAATAAACGCTATATTAATTGTCGTAACGACTAAATTTGTTAATATCGTTTCCGTAATCGGTGGTTCCTGCGGATTTGGTTGTGAAGTAAATGTAACATCTGCATCATTTAATATGACTTCATTATCTGGAATTTCTGTAATCGTCACTTGGAATGTGACCTCAATACTTCCACCAGCGATTAATAATGGAGTAACTGTAAATCCTATTTCTGGATTTAAACCAAGTTGCTGCACTCCACCTATCGTTACACTATTGTCAACAAACGTCGTTCCTTCTGGTATGACATCTTGGAAGAACACATCTGTAACAGGGATAATTCCTACGTTTGAAATGAGCACAGTATACGTTAATACATCCCCAACGGCCCCAGTTGCAACATCAACTGTTTTTGTTGCTGTTACTTCACCAGGAGGAGGTAACGGTATTGTAACTACCGTTGTATTACTTGAATTCGTGGTTGTTACAGGTGGTTGTAAAGGATTTAATAAGAAAGTGGCTGTAGCAGATGCTGTATTTAATACTGCTCCACGTGTAGACGGTGCAACTACCGTAACTTGGAACGTTACTGTCAATGATGTTCCAGCAGCAATATTAGGAAGCAGGAAACCAACATTTGGGTCAAATCCAGGTTGTAGCGTTCCATTTATCGTTACACTGTTTGCTACAAATGTTGTTTCTAAAGCAATTGGATCAAGGAAAGAGACATTCGTTGCTGTTACTGTACCGTTATTCCGAATGACAACAGAATACGTGTAAGTTTCTCCAAGTGCTGCTTGTTGTACAGATGAAGATTTTTGTATATTTAACTGTGCTGTGTTTACTTGCGTCACAACAAAATTACTATTTGTAACAGTCGTTATTGGAGGGTTTGCTGGATTTATAAGAAAACTTGCAGTAACGTTCGATTGGTTTCTTATATTTCCACCGCTCGGAACACTCGTCACTGTAACTTGAAACGTAATCGTAGCCGTTTGCCCGACCGGAATATTTGGTACCGGGAAACCTAGCATAGGATCCGCACCTTGCTGAACAACTCCATTTATCGTCACACTATTTGTTACAAACGCAGTACCAGACGGAATTGGATCTTGAAAAACAATATTTGTTGCAGGAACAGTTCCTGTATTTTGAATAAGAATCGTATACGTTAACGTATCTCCTACACCGGCTTGTGGTGTATTTACACTCTTCATTACATTAAGTGATCCTACATTCACTCGCGTCACAACAATATTACTAATCGTTACAATTGTAATTGGTGGCTGGAGAGGACTTACTTGGAAATCAGCAGTTACATTCGCATTATTCGGAAGAACTCTATTTGGTGGTACACTCGTGATTGCCACTTGAAAAGTGACCGTCACCATACCTCCTACTGGAATATTAGCAAGTGGAAATCCAATTGTCGGGTTTAAACCTGGTTGAGGTGTCCCGTTTATTGTTACACTATTCGCTACAAAAGTGGTTCCAACTGGAATCGGATCAAGGAATGATACATTTGTCGCTGTCACCGTTCCACTATTTTGTATACGAACTGTATACGTTAACGTATCTCCTACACCGGCTTCAGTAGCACTTACACTTTTCATTACATTTAACCCTGAAGAATTCACAATCGTCATAACAGTATTACTTGGTACTGTTACAGTAATCGGTGGCTCTGTTGGATTTACAAGGAAATCTCCAGTTACATTCGCATTATTTACGACATTATTCCCTTGGGGAATTTCATCAATTAATACTTCAAACGTAACAATAACACTCGCGCCAGTAGGCAAATCATTTAATTGGAATCCAAGTTCTGGATCTGCCCCTTCTTGTAAAACACCATTCACAACTACACTATTTTCAATAAATAATGTCCCTTGTGGAATTGAATCTTGGAAAAATACATTTGTAGCTGGTACACTACCTGCATTTATAACTTCGATTGTATATACTAAAATATCCCCTACAGTTGCAACAGCCGTATTCACTGATTTCACAACTTCAAAGTTCCCTGTTTGTACTGTCGTATTCACAACATTACTCGGAACATTGATGGTTACTGGTGGTTCACTCGGATTCACTTGAAAACTTGCTGTTACATTTGCTTGATTTAAAATATCTTCATTTTCTGGATCCTGTACAATTAATACGTCAAATGTGACTACAACTGTTTGAGCCGCAGGAATATTCGGAAGAGAAAATCCTGTATTCGGATTCAATCCACTTTGCGATACTCCATTAATTGTTACAGAATTTGCAACAAATGAAACAGCAGAAGAAATAGGGTCTTGGAAAAATACATTTGTTAACGGAACGTTTCCTGTATTTTGGACGGCAATTGTGTATGTTAAAGTATCCCCTACCGCCGCTTGCGTTGTATTCACTTCTTTTATTACATTTAAACCGCCTGTATTAACTTGTGTCACAACTGTATTCGTTTGTCTATTAATTGTTATCGGTGGCTGATTCGGAATAACGACGAAATTAGCAGACACATTTCCGCGATTCGCAATCGTACCTCCCGATGGTGTAGATGTAACTCGTACTCGAAATGTAACAGTCCTACTTCCGCCAGGAGATATATTAGCTACTGTAAACCCAGTTGCTGGATTTGCCCCAGGTTGTGAAACCCCGTCCACAGTCACACTATTTGCGATAAATGTCGTTCCAATTGGGATCGGATCTTGAAAAATAACGTTCGTCGCAAGTACATTTCCTGTATTTTCAATTGTAACAGTGTACGTAAGAACATCATTTACCGTCGCAAAAGCTCTATCCACTGTTTTTCTCGTTCTTATATCAGCTATGTTAACGGTCGTAACTACAGTGTTACTTGTCGCTTGCCCTGAAACTGGTTGTTGACCAGGCACTGGAGTAAAGGTAAATGTAGCACTTGCACGATTGGGAATTGGATTGACAAGAGGATTAGATGTTACTCGAACTTGAAAGCGCACTATAGTCGTTTGCGAAGCATTAATACTTCCAAGATTTATACTACTTGCTGGATTCGCTCCTGGGCGTGCTACTCCATTCACTGTAACGCTATTTGGAACAAATGTTGTTCCAGCAGGTATACTATCAACAAAAATAACATTGTTTGCAGTAACGTTCCCATTATTTGTGACATTAACTGTGTACGTTAATACATCATTAAGCGTTGCCGTCTGTAAATCTACAGATTTTTGCATACTTATAGTCGCTTGATTCACTGTCGTTTGTACTGTGTTTGAAGAAGACGTACTTGTAATAGGAGGACTACTAACGAAAGGACGGAATTGATATGACACCATTGCACGATTTGGAATAGGATTTGGGTTCGGAAACGATGTTATTCGTACTTGAAATGTAACAATTCTTTGCGTGTTATTTGGGATTGTGCCTAAATTAATTCCATTAGCAGGGTTCGCATTCGGCTGTGTTACTCCACCTACTGTTACACTACCTGTAACAAACGTCGTTCCGTTCGGAATACTGTCTTGTAATATAACATTTTCTGCACTTCCTGTACCTGTATTAGGAACTGTAATTGTGTAGGTAAGAATATCTCCAACTCCTGCAACTGTTCTATTGACCGATTTAACAGGATTAATAATTGGCCCCGTTGCATCAATTTGAACCCCAAAACCAGCTGCAGCGTATCCATCTCCATTAGTAACGAATCGAACCGTTGCTGATGTTTGATTGTTTACTAAAGATGAGGAGGCATCTACATTTGTAATATCCCACCCCTGTCTTCGGACGGCCAAAGCTATCCCTAACGGCTGATTCAAATCTCCAAACGTGCCACTCGTATCTAAATTTCCACTGTCATTACAAATTTGTGACTGAAAAAAATTATTCGCAGGATTTCTCGGTCCGAATAATGCAACTGTAGCATTTGCATTCGGTCCAAAGCGAAGTTGATCTCCAACAATGTTAGAATCACCTTCTTGAGCAGTTACGAGCACTCGTCCTGTTACAGCTCCTGTAGCTGGAGTAGTAAATCCTGAAATAGTGGCATCAACTGGTGGTGATGAAGCATCAATAATTTCTTGACCTGCATATACTGACAAATTTCGAAGTGGTAAATTGGCATTTTGATACACAACCTCAAGCGTCCATCCAGCTGAACGACTGATTGTTGGGTCGGCTGAAGTTCTTGCAGCTGGCACAGCACCCGTTGTATATGTTCCTGCTCCACCTGCACTAACAAGATTCGTTACATTGGCAGAGCGAGCATAATAAAACTGGTTTCCTACTGAACCTTGCTGCGCGGTAACAGGATCTGGCGTAACAGAAAACGTCCCTGCTGGCGTTGTAAATGTAATGTTATCATTTAAAAATGGTAACACATCTTCCGTATCAGTCCGGAACGTACCAGCCCAAACTAATTCTGCATATAACACACTGCTTCCCGCTGGAAGATTTAAAATTGCACTTGAAGAATTCAATTCCCATTCATCTGTTGTCCCTGCTGGGAATCCTGGTACTTGCAATGCTGTATTTACTGTCGTAAACACAGCAAGTGTACCAAAAATATTACCTGGTGCAGGTGATGTAGGACTAAGTCCCAGTGTATTCCCAGTGAACGTGACGGCACCAGGTACTGTTGTCGTAAAACGATTTATAAAAGGCACACAATCATCTCATTTCATTTATAGTAAAAAGTGCTCTATACTATAAAATGTAGACAACCTATGGGATGTACGTTGTCCAACAAAATTCCGCACATATGAGAGGAGTTTATAAAACTATGCGCTATGTTATTATAACAGGAACTTCACAAGGTTTAGGGGAAGCTATTGCCACGCAATTATTAGAAAAAAATACAACTGTCATCTCTATTTCTAGAAGAGAAAATAAAGAGCTTACTAAACTTGCAGAACAATATAACAGCAATTGCATTTTTCATTCCCTAGATCTTCAAGATGTACATAACTTAGAAACTAACTTTAAAGAGATCATTTCATCTATTAGAAAAGAAAATGTATCCTCTATTCATTTAATTAATAATGCGGGTACAGTTGCACCTATGAAGCCAATTGAAAAAGCTGAAAGCGAACAATTCATTACGAACGTTCACATTAATTTACTTGCACCTATGATTCTTACATCTACGTTTATGAAGCATACGAAAGGCTGGAAAGTAGATAAACGCGTTATTAACATTTCATCTGGCGCAGGAAAAAATCCTTACTTTGGCTGGGGCGCTTATTGCACAACGAAAGCTGGTGTAAATATGTTTACACAGTGCGTAGCAACTGAAGAAGTAGAAAAAGAATATCCATTAAAAATCGTCGCTTTTGCACCTGGTGTTGTTGATACAAATATGCAATCAAAAATTCGTGAAACAAATAAAGAAGATTTTATAAATTTGGACCGCTTCATTGCATTAAAAGAAGAAGGAAAACTATTATCACCTGAATATGTTGCGAAAGCTATTCGTAACTTACTAGAAACTGAGGACTTCCCTCAAGGCGAGGTTATTAGGATTGATGAATAATAAAAAGGCGTGCTATTTTAGCACACCTTTTTGTTCTACTTCTCTAAAAATATAAGCACAGACTCCGCAATTTGCTCATAACCGATTTCTTGATAAATTTTATTAGATGTCGGATTCGCTAGATCAGTATATAACGTAGTCGTCTTGTACCCTTCATCTAACATACATTGACTAAGTGCCGCTACACAATTAGATGCGTATCCCTTTTTCCTTGCTTCTTTCGGCGTATATACAAAATTAACTGTTATATTATTTTTAGTTGGTCTCGTTTTTGCAGCTACAGAAACGAGTTTCCTATCCACTTCCAAACCAAACAGTCGATTTGTAGTTATTAATGTATGCGCAGTTTGTTTTGCTTCTTCTTTCGTAGTAGGAAGCTTTACATCTTCACAAAATTGATATATCCACTGTTCTATTAATGGTAATTCATCATTATTTACTGCCCGGAAAAGTCCGTTCGCATTACACCTCTTCTTTACTTTGTTCAGCTCATACACACCTTGCTCCATTGCAACATTCGTTTTCTTATTTTCTAATACCGCAATCTCTTCCGCTAATTTCTGTACAATTTTCTTATTACCGATCAATCCAGGAATATCCGGGTATACTTTCGTTAACTCTTTTGCAAGTTCCTCAATAGCTACTCCTGCAATTTCAGAAGTTGCAACAATGATTTGTTTCTTCTCTTCTGTTTGCAGAAATACAACGGCAATTTCTTCTCCTTGTTTCGCTATCCCCATAAATATCGGTTCTTGGACCATTTGTAATACACCTAATATGAGATTGTTTTCCTGCTCATTCTTTTCTAGAAATGTTGTAACATCTTCTTTAAAATGAAAAATCTCTTCATATACATATAATTGAATCATCGACAATCTCTTCTCTCTATTTATAGTTTCATAAAGTATTGGCGATTAATTCACTAAATTCCTCTTTTACGATTCAACAATATTCAAAGTTAATGAATTCAAATTCGTTTCAGCTTGTAAAATTCTTTGTTTTTCCCTTTCAAATACCTCTTCTTCATTTTGAAATGACTCTTTTCGATTTTTAATCATGCGCTCCATTTCTTTTTTACTCGGTCCACCGTATACATTTCTTTTTTGAATAAAAGCTTCTGGCGATATAATTTCTTTCCACTCTTTTTCTAATAAATTTATTTTAAAATGTTCTTGCAAATACATATTTACATCTTTGAAGTGTAATTCATGTAGTTCTTTTTTCTGCTCCAATGACATATTTGCAATAGCACTTGCTGCATGATGAGCATGCCGAAATGGAATGTCATAATTTTTTGTTAAAACATCTGCGAAATCAGTTATCGTAATTGCATGTTTATAGGAACGACTTTTCAACGTTTCTTCTTCTACTTTCATCGTTCGAACAACTGCATTCATCATACAAAAAACACGAATGGTCTTTTCAATTCCTTTATATAAATACGGCTGCAAGTCATCTTCCGTATCGACAATATCACCAAATGGCGTATTATGGATCATTTGAAATACTGTAAATGCTTCTCCTAAAGCACCACTCGTAATTGCACGAGCGTGTTCAATTGAAACTGGATTTCGTTTTTGCGGCATTATACTACTGATTTGTACATATGGCTTTGCAACAGTAATACCGTCATATTCTTTCGTTGCTAACAACAAAAAGTCATGAATCCATCTACTCGTGTTCGTCATCATTACCATAAGTAGCGAGCTAACTTCCAATAAATAATCCGCCCCGGCAACAGCATCATATGAGTTCTCAATTACATTTGTAAATCCAAGTAGATGAGCAACTCGTTCTCGTTTAATCGGGAAACTTGTTGTAGAGAGTGCAGCCGCCCCCATTGGAGACTGATTTAAAAGTTGGTACGTTTTTTTCATTCGTTCTAAATCTCTTTGCATCGTATCATAAATTGCTAAAGTATAATGACCAAATGTTGTTGGCTGTGCTGGTTGTGTATGTGTATAAGCTGGCATAATCGTTTCCTTGTGATTATCGGCAAGTTGTAATATACTTTCTTGCAATAACAAATGATGCTCCATTAACCGTAGTACATATCGCCTTAAACTCATGCGATACATCGTTACACCCATATCATTTCTACTCCTACCAATATGCATATTACTTACAAAATCGCATTTCGCTTCTTGAGAAATTAAATGTTCGACTAAAAAAAAGAGGTCTTCATGCTGCTCTGTATATACCAATTTATCTTTTGGTATTCGCTCTACTTTTCTAAGTGCGTTTAATATAACTTTAGCTTCTTCTATTTTCATTAAACTTTCTTCAGTCAACATCGTAATATGTGCTTTATGCACTTGAAACATATCTTTCAATAAGTAATTTCGTTGAAAATCAAATACATGTTGTAATACACAATCCACATATGTTTTTCCAGGGAAATCAGCGCCTTCACTCTTTATAAACTCTTCCTTACTCTGTTTCATCACCTTTTCCCCTCTCACCTAAGTATTACTACCCATCATACCCAGAGATAGAAAAAAAGTGCTTGTACATAAAAATAAACTCGGTGCTCTCTGCACCGAGTTTATTTAATAAAAGTCGCATCATACTTATCACTTTGCAACACTTGGAAATGTAAGTTTGCTAAATGTTTCCGTATTTCTGCACTATCGTCTTCATTTAAATTATTCGCTAAAAACACAATTTCTGTACAGTTTCCACGTTTATCCATAGCGTAAACTGCTTTTGTCACCGTCCATGGTGTGTAACCATTCTTTTGCCCAGCATGTCTAAATGTTTTACGGTATTTCTTGGCACTCATGTCTGTTTCAACGATATTTGCCCATACTTTTTCTTCAGCCTCTGTCAAGCCGCCTTTATGGTTTGCTTTTTGAAGTAATACCATATAATCATTTGCGGAAGCTGCTGGTAATCTATCTGACCAAATTTTGTCGTAACGTTCCTCTAAATAAAGCGGAATTTCCTTCTGTAATAATGGTCCCTTCTTCTTTAAGCGTTCATGAATATTCATCGCATATTCACGATATTGCTCTTGAGACATTTCTTTTAACTTTTTTTCTATTTTATATTTTGGAACATGCAATTCTTTATGCAAATATCCCGGGATATATAAAGATGAAACGATTGGAAATAGTGGTTGATGTGCAGGAAGTGATAAACTTTGTAAATTCCGATTAATGTTATCTAATCCTAACAATTCCATTAAGTATTCAGCATTCGCATTCGAACTAAACTTAACCATTCCTTTTGCCACTTCTTCTAAAGAAACCGCTCCTTCAGTTATCTTGCCTGTCTTCTCCAAATACTTTTGCCATCTATCTTGTGCACCTCCATCTGTATTCGGAACATAATAACGATTCACATCATTAATCGAAACGAAACTAGACGAATCAATTTTCCCTTCAGTAACTTGTTTCGTATATTCAAGCGCCACAATTAATTTCATCGTACTAGCGACTGGCAATACAACATTGGGATTTACAGAATAAACAACTTTATCATTTCTCTTTACTAGAAGTGCACTATTTTTTTCATCTTTATGTTCTTCAATAAAAGATGCAATATACTGTGCATCATCATTATTTGAACTCCATACTTTTTTCACTAAAAAGTTACCCGATATTAGCAAAACGAAAATACCCACAATTACTGCGCATACTATAGTTTTTTTCAAGTAAAATTCCTCTCCTATTGTGTAACTCTTCTCTATTTATCATTAAAAAACAAATTAATGGAGATGGTCATTTAAATAACCATCTCCATTATTTTAACTTGTATGCTCCCATTATGTCTACGTCATAAATTTCACAAAATCCTCAAGAAACTTTTTATAATGTAACGACCAACCAATTCGCACCCAATTTTTTAATGCTTTTGCATCAGGTTGCGGCCGAAAATCAGCAATACTCTCTCCTTTTGCAATTCCAACTGTATCTACATCGACACGACGATATACATAGTCTAAAAGGGGTGGATTTGCCGCAACCATCATTGTAACGACGTCATGTACTGGGCTTCCTTTTATTTTCGGATTTAACTTTCTATAAGCTTTATAATAATACGTAAATATCGGCTCGATTAACTTATTAAAACTCGTTTTAGAGTGTTTCGTAATATATTTTACCATTTCCGGCGTAATAATTGCTTCCGATGTAACGTTAAGTGGTACTAATGTCACATTTTTAGCATTTTGCATAACTAATTGCGACGCAATCGGATCACCATGAAAATTCGCCTCTGCGACTGGTGTTACATTGCCAGGCATTAAGAAAGCACCGCCCATTATATAATATTCTTTCACATACTTCATCATCGGCTTTTCTAAAATAAATGCCGTCGCTAGTGTTGTTGATCTACCAGCATCGACTATTATTAATTCCCCTTTATATTTTTCAAGAAGATCAAAAAATGCACAAAAAGGCTTTATATTTGGCAAAAAAGTTTTTGGAGGTTTAATTGGCCCTAAACCGTCTGCCCCATGAATTTCTGGATAATACGTTGTAACATCTCCGGATAAAGGAATTTTCGCACCATTAATAACAGGTATATCTTCCCGTCCTGCCATTTGCAATAAATATGCGGCATTACTTGTCGCCTTTTCTTGTGTTACATTTCCATATCCCGTTACTACCCCAACAATATCAATATCAGGATGCAACAATCCATACATAATTGCTAAAGAGTCATCAATGCCTGGGTCTCCTAAAAATAACACTTTTTTCATCGACCTCAACTCCATCCCCTCAGTTGTTATTAATTTATGAATAAACGTGGATATACAGAATAAAAAAGAACAAATTCATACGAAAAAACGCAGTCCTATAAGGACTACGTTCTTCAGCTAACCTATACTGTTTTTTTTACAGCACTCATACTTCCAATAACATAAGCGATAAACGCAAAACAAATTGGGAAGACAACTGTATGTATACCGAACGGATTTGGATAGAAAAGATGAATACACATATATGAACCTACTCCAACGAAAATGGAAGCAAGCGCTCCTGTAGCATTTCCTTTCCTCCAATATAACCCTAATACGATTGGCCAAATGAATGCTGCTTCTAATCCACCGAAAGAAAATAAATTTAGCCATATTAAAAAATCTGGTGGTTTAATCGCCGCTGCATAAACGAGTAGTCCTACAATACCAGTAATCCACAAACTTCCTTTTTTTATCGTACTGTCTGCTGCATCTTTCTTTATGTAATTTACGTATATATCTTTAATAATTGACGAGCTTACAAGTAATAATAAAGAGTTTACTGTAGACATAATCGCTGCCATTGGTGCGGCTAAGAAAACTCCAGCTAACCACGGTGGCAACACTTCCATCGCAAGTAGCGGCATTACTTTATCTGGTACCGTTATACCTGGAAGTACTACTCTTGCAAATACACCTGTTAAATGCATACCGATCATAATTGTACCAACGACAACTGTTCCAATTATTAAAGCTTGGTGCATAGCTTTTGAATTTTTATAAGACATGGCACGCACGCTAATTTGCGGTAAACCTACAACGCCAATTCCAATTAAAATCCAAAATGATGTAACATATGATTTCGTTAAACTGCCATCTGCTCCGAATGGTGTAATTAAATTTGGATTAATTTGAACAAGTTCCTGCATAATCTTTTCAATTCCACCACCAGCAATGACAGTAGCAATTAAAATGATTGTCGTTCCAACTAACATAATGATTCCTAATAATGTATCTGATAGCGCGACTGCACGAAATCCACCAATTAATACGTACACAAGTACAGAAAAAGTAAATAAAAATAGTGCTGTTGTATACGATAGACCCGTTAGTGACTCAATTAATCGTCCACCGCCGACCCACTGGGCTACTGTCGCCGAAAATAAAAAGATAATAATACATAACGCAGAGAGTATAACAACTGCTTTATTATTGTATCTCCCTTTTAAATAATCGATAAGAGTAATTGCTTCCATCTTCCTAGCGATAATTGCAAACTTTTTACCGATAACCGTTAAAACGATATACCCTGTTACAACTTGAATCGCAGATAACAGTACCCATCCAAGCCCCATATTGTAAGCAATACCAGGGCCACCAATAAAGCTACTTGCACTACCGTACGTAGCAATCATTGTCATCGCTAATAATAAACCGCCTAGCTCACGCCCACCTAGAAAATATTCTTGTAAAAATTTATTATGAGCAGTTGCTTGCACGCGTCTTGAAGCATATACACCAATTAAAAATACAACGATAAACGAAATTATCATTGGAATGATTACATACCAATTCATCTATTATTCCTCACTTTTTTCTTCCTCATCGAGTGAAATATCTTGAAATACAAAACGAACAACTAAACTAAGTAAAATAACCATAACGATAAATCCAACGATACAGCTATAAAAAAACCATGTGGGAAAACCGAATACATATGTATATTCACTCGGATTTTTACTACCAAGCCCATAAGCGAATCCGTACCATATTATAAAATTAATAATAGCAAGTCCAAGACCAATTAACGCTTCTCTATGGGCTATTCGAAAGCGTGGATCATCATGATAATCTTTCATTTTTCCCCCTCCTCTCACGATGTATTATTGTACCATTGTTCTTCTAGTTTTTCCTACTAGAAAGCAAAAACAAGCAGGATTTTTTACAATCATATAGAAGGTTCTGTTACATTACATATTTTTTACAATTGTAACACAAATGAAATTTGAATTTTCAGTATTTATTAATTATGATTTTAATTAGAGGCTTTCCATCTAGTTTCCACATCCTTGATTTCGGAATAAGCGCCGTCTCGTACTGCGTTTACATTATATTTTCAAGGGGGTTATACAATGAGTCAACTAGCTGTAAATCTTCATGAAAAGGTAGAAAATTTTCTTCAAGGTACAAAAAAGTTATATGTGAATGGATCTTTCATTGAAAGCGCTTCCGGAAAAACATTTAAAACACCTAACCCAGCAACTGGTGAAACACTTGCCGTCGTTTCTGAAGCTGGTCGTGAAGATATTCATAAAGCTGTAGTCGCAGCTCGTATGGCTTTTGACGAAGGTCCTTGGTCTCGTATGAGCACTGCTGAGCGAAGCCGTCTCATGTACAAGTTAGCTGATTTAATGGAAGAACATAAAGAAGAGCTTGCACAGCTCGAAACATTAGATAACGGAAAGCCAATCCGTGAAACAATGGCAGCAGACATACCACTTGCAATTGAGCATATGCGCTATTACGCTGGCTGGGCTACGAAAATCGTTGGTCAAACAATTCCTGTTTCCGGTGATTACTTTAACTATACACGCCATGAAGCTGTTGGTGTCGTTGGTCAAATTATCCCTTGGAACTTCCCGCTTCTTATGGCAATGTGGAAAATGGGAGCAGCGCTTGCTACAGGATGTACAATCGTTTTAAAACCTGCAGAACAAACTCCACTATCTGCTCTATACTTAGCTGAATTAATTGAAGAAGCTGGATTCCCGAAAGGTGTTATTAATATCGTACCTGGATTCGGTGAATCAGCTGGACAAGCTCTCGTTAATCATCCACTCGTTGATAAAATTGCATTTACCGGTTCTACTCCTGTCGGTAAACAAATTATGCGACAAGCATCCGAATCATTAAAACGCGTTACACTTGAGTTAGGCGGTAAATCACCAAATATCATCTTGCCAGATGCTGATTTATCTCGCGCGATTCCTGGTGCACTTTCTGGTGTTATGTTTAACCAAGGACAAGTATGCTCTGCTGGATCACGCTTATTTGTTCCGAAGAAAATGTATGATAATGTCATGGCTGATCTCGTCCTTTATTCTAAAAAATTAAATCAAGGCGCTGGTCTAAGTCCAGAAACTACAATCGGTCCTCTCGTTTCCGAAGAACAACAAAAACGTGTAATGGGCTTCATTGAAAAAGGGATTGAAGAAGGCGCTGAAGTACTTTGCGGAGGAAATAATCCATTCGATCAAGGCTACTTCGTTTCTCCTACAGTATTCGCTGACGTAAATGACGAAATGACGATCGCAAAAGAAGAAATTTTCGGTCCAGTTATTTCTGCAATACCGTTTAACGATATTGATGAAGTAATTGAACGTGCGAATAAATCTCAATTTGGCTTAGCTGCTGGTGTATGGACAGAAAATGTTAAAACTGCACACTATGTTGCAAGTAAAGTACGTGCAGGTACAGTATGGGTAAACTGTTATAACGTCTTTGATGCAGCATCTCCATTTGGAGGATTTAAACAATCTGGTCTCGGCCGTGAAATGGGATCTTACGCATTAAATAACTATACAGAAGTGAAGAGCGTTTGGCTTAACTTAAATTAATGAGAAAGAACCTGACTTACCTGGTCAGGTTCTTTTCATTATGTATTCCTTTAAACTTGCAGTCCTCCGCTCACATTTAATACTTCACCTGTAATATAAGATGCGTATTCTGATGCTAAAAAGGCTGCTGCGTTCGCAATATCTTCTGGCGTTCCAATTCTACCAACTGGAATAGCGCCCACCATCTTTTCTTTCACTTTATCTGGTATCGTTTTTGTCATATCTGTATCCATAAACCCCGGACAAATCGCATTACAAGTAATACCGAAACTTCCAACTTCTTTCGCTGCTGTTTTTGTTAATCCTACAACTCCTGCCTTTGTAGCCGCATAATTTGCTTGACCTATGTTTCCTTCTCTACTAATTGAAGATATGTTAATAATGCGTCCATACCCTTGTTGTCTCATGTAAAGAAGCGCTGGTTGCATACAATAAAAAACTCCAGTTAAGTTCACTTGTAATACTTGTTCCCAAGCAGACTTCTCCATTTTATGTAACATTGCGTCTCTTGTAATTCCAGCATTATTCACCAAAATATGTAATGTACCAAATTTTTGAACCGCATATTCAATTAACGACTTTGCTTCATTTTGATTACTCACATCACATCGATATGAGCACACTTCATATCCTTCATCTGATAACTCACGTGTCGTCTTTTGTAGATTCTCTTCATTTACATCGCTAATTAATACTTTCGCCCCTAGTTTTGCATAAACCCTTGCAATCTCTTTTCCAATTCCCTGTGCAGCTCCTGTTACAACAGCTGTTTTCCCATTTAAAAACTCCATTCCTATCCCCCATTTCTATTACTTATACTGTATATTTCGGCTTTTTGCTTTCCAATTCCTCTTTGTATAAAAAAGTCTATTTGTGTCAAACTAACTTTGCAACGTCGCATAAACGCAAGGAGATTGTGTCGAATGAACAAAAAGAATTTCAAACAAAGCAAAGCAACTGATGGCATTGATGTTGAGTTCTCTCGCGAACTCGCTGACCACAATGACTTAGAAGCAAACGCACGTGCAAATGCCGCTGATGCACGTCAAAAACGCCAGTCAACCGAAAAATAAGGTACATCACAACCTTATTCTTTTCAAAAGGGACCTACTACCCAACAAAATAAACCGAGAGACATCTCTCGGTTTATTTTCTATATTTTTTTGTATAATGAGCCAAAGTAAGCAACGGATATATATGAGCATAACTATGATAACGAATATAAAACCCACCTGGTAAACCTGTTCCAGTAGGATATTTTTCATTTACATAAGGGTTGGAGAGCAAATATGAAATACCTTTTCGAATGATTGGTGTTTCTTTTTCATAGTAAGAAATGAGAGCATCTAACGCCCATGCCGTTTGTGATGGTGTACTAAACGGCAAAGTAACAAATCTTTTTTCCACACTACTTTGGCAAGATTCTCCCCAGCCACCATCTTCATGCTGTATATGTTCAAGCCATAAAGCTGCTCGTTTTAATGATGGATCGCTAGATGGTATTCCTAGTGACCGTAAACCAGTCAACACTGCCCATGTACCATATATATAACAAATTCCCCATTTCCCATACCATGATCCATTTTCCTCTTGTACATTCATTAACCAATTTATCGCACTTTGTTTTTGTTTCTCGGGCAATTCATTTTGCGCATATGTCCCAAAAAACTCTAGCACTCTTCCTGTAATATCTGGTGTAGAAGGATCTGTAATCATATCACTTGCATTTTCGATTGGTAAATTTGCTAATATACGGCTCGTTACCCCTTTTTCAAAAGCTCCCCAACCACCATCATTATTTTGCAATCCTTTAACCCAATTAACCGCTCTCTTCCAAGCATTATCTACATTTTCGTCCCCTCTACTTCGCGCCAGTGCTCTTAACACAGCAGTTGTATCATCAATATCTGGAATCATCGTATTCACATCCGAAAAGCCCCAACCACCTGGGAATAGATTCGGTGCATGTACACTCCAATCTACTTTCTTCGTTTGCTGTTTTCTTAGTAAATACGCTGATGCATTTTGAATCACTTTACTTGCTTTCGGAACTTGAGCTTCTTGCAAAGCATAACTGAGTAAAGCTGTATCCCATACAGTTGACGGAGAGTTTTGCAAATGGCTCCCTCTCTCCATCTTCCATATATAAGATGCGATTCCCGTTATAGCCTTCTGAATAATTGGCGATTGAATAGAATGCCCTAATGCAAGTAAAGCATAAATCATATAAAACGAGGCAGTTGCGTAACTATATAATGTTCCATTTTCATCAATACGCTCTTTCATAAAACGTTCTACTTCCTCATATCCTTTATGATGCAAAGAAAGTGGATACGTTATAATTTTCTTCACCTCACTTAATAACGTTTGAAAAACTGGAGACCGATCCTCCCGAAACCATTCTCCGCCCCCGCCTGCAATGTGATTTAAATTTGGCAATAACTTTTTCCCTACTCGAAATCGTTTATTTAAACACAACATCATCGGAATTAAATGGATACGTGCTGAGCTACTCAATTCAAATATACTGAGGGGGGAATCGTTCTGCAGAAACATTATTGGTGTTGGCAAATGAAAGAGAGAAGGATATTCATATTCTCCATGAATCGCTAATAAAAACTTCGTCATAAAATGAGCACGCGCCACCCCCCCGCGCTCATTTATAAACATTTCCGCTCGCTTCATATTCGCATCTTCTTTTGTATATTTTTCCGATGCAAGTAAGGCAGCATAAGATTGAATTGTAGCAGATAAATTACCACCCACTTCATCTTCATACAATTTCCATGTTCCTTCATTTGTTTGGAGTGATGCTAATCTTTTTACAAACGGTTCTATCTCTTTATCTCTACCTAATAATTTTAATAAAAAAATCATATGACAATCTGTTAGTGGCGCTCCTTCAAAACAAAACCGCCACGTACCATCTTGCCGTTGCATCGTTTGAAGTGCAGTTGTTCTTCTCGCTATTTCTTCATACACTTTTTCATATAATAACAAGTTACTCACCCACCCTTTCGAAATCCGTATAACGATATTCAAAAAGGTAGCTGAATATGTATGAAAACAAAGAAAAGCAGAACATATAAAATGTTCTGCTCATAAACAATATCCTACTCCGACAATAATCCCTAATAAAGCACCGACTACTACTTCATACGGTGTATGCCCAACAAGTTCATTTAACTTCTTATATTCTGTTTCTCTACCGTGAAAAAAGTCATTCAATATTTTTGCTTGTTTACTTACTGCAAGCCTTACTCCTGAAGCATCATACATAACAATAATGGCAAAAATAGCAGCAACCGCAAACATCGAGCTTTCCACACCTTCCACAACTCCAACTCCTGTAGCAAGCGCTGTAACTGTTGAAGCATGAGAACTTGGCATCCCACCTGAAGCAAAAAACTTTGCAAAATCAAATTCACCCGTTTTAACTAATTTAAAGACTACTTTCGTTAATTGTGCTAAAAACCATGAAATTACAGCTGCCATAAGCGGATCATTATGTAAAATTGTTTCCATGTTCTCAGCTCCTTACTGACTATAATGGAAATTCTATATAATATAAGTATAAAGAAAAATGCGTAGAAAATACTACGCATTATGATACTTTTGCTGATTTATTTTTTATAAATTTCGGTTGTTTCTGCACTAAAAACTTTGTTTTCGCTACCGAGAATACAAATAAAGCAACCCATATACAGAAAAATGCAATCATATGTGTAGATGTGAAATGTTCACCAAATACAAATACACCTAAAATTAAGCTAATTGTTGGCGCAATATATTGTAAAAATCCCACCATATAAAGCGGAATAAGTTGTGCTCCTTTTGCAAAATAAAATAGTGGTAATGCTGTTACAATACCTGCTCCTATTAAAAGTAACGTTGATAACATTGAAATAGATCCAAATGAGCCGAAACCATGTGCTCCTGTCATAACAAGATAAATGATCGCAAACGGCGTCACTAACATGGTTTCCATCGTAAGTCCAATTGTAGCATCATAGTTTAATAGTTTTTTCGTTAATCCGTATAATCCAAATGAAAAGGCAAGTGAAAGAGAAACCCACGGAATAGATCCGAAACGTACTGTTAAAATGACAACCCCTACTCCTGCTAAACCAACTGCAACATATTGCCAAAAGTTTAACTTTTCCTTTAAAACGACTGTACCAAGTAAAATACTAATAAGCGGATTAATATAATAGCCAAGACTCGCTTCAATAACATGATTATGATTAACGGCCCATATGTAAACAAACCAGTTTCCGCTAATCAAGACTGAAGCTATTGTTAATGACATTAATAATTTAGGTCGTTTAAAAAGATTCACAAATTCCCCAATAAACTGGCGAAACCTCTTCGTAACACCTAATACAAGTAACATAAAAACAAATGCCCAAACGATGCGGTGCTCTAATATTTCATCTGCTGGAACTTCCTCAACCCATTTCCAATAAATCGGTAGAATTCCCCACATCGTGTAAGCACCAGCCGCATATAGTATTCCTTTTTTTTGCTCTGCTGATTGACTCCCCATCTTCCTTTTTCTCCTCTTCTCATTTTTTCTCCATTATACGGTCTCACATGCTCACTTTACCAATAATCAATCTGCATTTCTTTCGACATTTCTCATACAACGAATAATAAACATACCGTTATTACAACAAGTAACGGTATGCCGAAAACAAATTTCTTTTTATGAGTTTTATGATGAAACATATACATGCCGATCCAAGCTCCAACTGCTCCTCCAGCTGCCGCCGATAAAAACAACGTACTTTCTGGCGTTCTCCACTGTTTCTTCTTTGCTTTTCGTTTATCAAGCCCCATAAGGCTAAAAGCTATAACGTTAATAATAAGAAAATAAATCCATTTCATCGCTTTCTCTCCTTATGAAAAATTCGATTAATAGTAACACGAAAAAACGACGGAAACAACTGAAGAACTCTTTTTATCCAACTAGTTTCATTCCTTTTTCTTAATTAATTGCCTTCATATTTATATAACCAACTAAAATCGCAATTAAAGCATTTAAATAGAAAAACGTTATGAGCAGAATCTTATATTTCATTACATTTACCCACTACCATATCATCAAAAAAATTGCTCTCAATCACTTTCTCATCAAAATGAAGAACTACAATTAGCCCTACATATAAAGAAACAAAATTTAGAAACCATTCCCCATTCTCATCTTTCTTAGCTAAGCATTTAAATATCTCTTGAAATTGCATACGCTCGTCTGCAGCAACAACCGGACGCACACCAAAATATTTCAATACGAGATTCAGCTTCAGCTGCACGGATAATGATAAAATATATTTTAATAACTCCGTATACTCTGCACAATCTTTTTGACTATACAACTTCACAAGCTTTTGATGTAAAGTAGAAATCGATAATTCTTCGTCAGTCACTTTAGTTGCTTCTACCATTTCAATCATCTTTTTCATATTCATTACATTCACCCCTTCTGAAAAAATTCTAAAGCCAAAGAGTACTTAATTCAAAATGTACAATAATTGTGCGTTTCTCGTCTCTCGTTCTTCCTCACTGACTAAATCATACTTTTTTAGGAGGTGAAAAACATCATTTAATAATTTCTGTGAATGAATACCTTGCAAAAAACTCTTTAACTCTTTAAAGATCCCTTCAGGTAAAAAACTCTTTTGACTTTCAAGCTTATTCATCACATCTTCAATAGAATGATCAATGTTACATGCCATATTAAACTTCCCCCTCTATCCTCTATAAATAATATCCTCAGCTAACGATGTAAACACTTCTCCTACAAGAGAGTCTTCATCATATACAGATGAACCGTTATTTTCTTCTCGTTTTGCAAAAGGTATTTGCGCGATCACTTCTGTTTGCAATTGTTCTGCAAGCATTTCGCCGCCACCTTTTCCGAAGAGATAGTTTTTCGATCCATCTTGCTCTTCATAATAAGCCATATTTTCTACAATCCCTAAAATCTCGTGTTTCGTATGCTTTGCCATAACTCCTACTCTAGACGCTACGAACGAAGCTACATTGTGTGGTGTTGTAACGATAATTTCTTGCGCCTGCGGGATCATTGCTGCAACATCAATAGCAACATCTCCTGTACCAGGTGGTAAATCAAGAAGTAAATAATCTAATTCTCCCCAGTGCGTATTCGCAAGGAAATTTTGAATCCATTTATTTAACATCGGTCCGCGCCACATAACCGGGTTATTTCCTTCCGTAAAAAATCCCATCGACATAATTTTAACACCGTGACTAACGACCGGAATTGCTGTTTGATCAATCATCGTTGGTTTCTTATTCGTTTCCATCATAGCTGGAATACTAAAACCATATATGTCTGCATCTAATATCCCCACTTTTTTGCCCATACGAGCTAGTGCAGTTGCAAGATTAATTGTCACCGTTGATTTTCCAACTCCACCTTTTCCACTCGTTACAGTAATAAACCGTACTCCTGAATCAAGGCGAAGCATGCTCGGCATACCAGTTTCTGTTCTACTATTTTTCTTTAACTTCTCTGTTAAAGCTGCACGTTCTTCTTGTGTCATAGAACCAAATGTTACATCCACTTTAGAGGCACCAATTGCGTGAAGTGATTCTTCAATATCTTGTTGAATTTTTGCTTTTAACGGACAACCTTGTATTGTTAGTACTACTTCAAGTTTAACCTCTGTTCCGTTCATTTGTATATTTCTAACCATATTTAATTCTACAACACTTTTGTGTAACTCTGGATCCTCTACATGTTTTAATGCATTTATTATTTGTTCTTGAGTAAGCATAGAACTCATCCCTTCTCTTATTCTAATTTATATACAACATCTTCTCGGCGCTTCATCTGTTGAAAAAGCTTATTACCCTCCGCTAACGGGCGGGATTAATGCGACTATATCTCCTACTTTTATCATCTCTTCATTCGTTACAAACTCTTCATTAATTGCAACCATTACTGTATCCAAGGATTGCAAATGATAACTATCTTTCAACCATTCTTTTAATTGCCCAACAGTCATTTCTTGTTTTTCTGAAATTATTAATTGATCCAATCCGACTTCCTCACGCAAATTTGCAAACAATAAAATTGTAATCATTTTCTCATTCTTCCTTCTTTGGTTTTCCTTCTGGATATGGTGTGTTTTCAAGTTGATCTCCAACCCACATCGTTCCATCTTCCCGAAATTCTTTTTTCCAAATTGGAACGATTCGTTTTATACGTTCAATCGCGTACTCATTCGCTTCATAAGCTACTTTACGATGCGGTGATGAAACTGCAATGACTACCGCAATATCCATGATTTCTAGCCGCCCTACACGGTGCGTAATTGCTACTTTTGCATCCGGCCATCTTTCACTAATTTCTTCACCAATTCTCATAAGTTGTTTTACTGCCATCGGTTTATATGCTTCATACTCTAAATGTAGCGTTCGTTTTCCTTTTGTAAGTTCTCTCACGGTACCAATAAATGTTGTAATCGCACCCACTTCCCTTCTTGCGACTTTATTCGTTACTTCTTCAACTAAAATCGGATTATCTACAATCTCAAATAACACTTGTCCCATTAGAACCACCTCTCACTTTATGAAATGTCCAAGGCCATTCACTACCTTCGTTATCTTCTAATAAAAGAACATCGACAAACATATCTTTTTTATATCCTCTTGTCCCGCCCGGCAATACGATAAACACGTTTGATTCTGCCAATGAGGAAACTGAGCTAGATTTATCAAAACCTGATGGATAAGCTATTAATTTCCCCTCATCATATTGCAATTTCGCTCGTACAAATCTTGTAAATGGATTCGGTTTTAGAAAATCTTCTCCTAATAATGCTTTTTCTCTTTTTAAATGTACTTTTTCACTAAACATATACGCCCGAATACACGGTCTTACGAATAATTCAAACCCTACATAACAAGCTGATGGATTTCCTGATAAACCAAATAATAACTTGCCATTTAATTGTGCTACAGTCGTAACACTCCCTGGCCGCATTGCAACTTTATTGAAAAGAACAGAGGCACCTAACTTTTCGTAAATAGCTGGTAAATAATCGTAATCTCCTACTGATACACCGCCCGTTGTAATTAACATATCCACTTGCCCAAGCGCTTCTTTCACAGCTGTAAAACATGTATTAAAATCATCACTAAACTTCCCAAAATATTTTACTCTGCCGCCTGCTCTTCGAATTTGAGACAATATCATATACGTATTACTATTTCGGATTTTCCCTGGCTGTAATGAATCATCGACATCAAGCAATTCACTCCCAGTCGCTAACAGTCCAATTACAGGCTTTCTCGCAACTGGCACTTCACTATAACCGAATGTAGCAAGAAGAGCTGAAATACCTGGATTAATGTACGATCCTTTCTTTGCAAGAACCGTTCCTTTACGAGCATCTTCACCTTGAAAAGAAATATTGTCGCCCTTTTTGAATGATCGCTTCACTTCCATATAATTGTTGCCATTCTTCTCATATTGACGAGTCAGCTCTAACATAACAACCGCATCACACCCATTCGGAATTTGTGCTCCCGTCATAATTCGAACTGCTTGAAACGGACCTACTTTCTCATGGAATAGCGATCCTGCACCAATTTCACCCACTACTTCAAATACAATTGGCGTTTCATAACTTGCTAAATTAGTATCTTCTGCTCGAATAGCAAATCCGTCATACGGCGAACGATTAAATGACGGTACATCATGGTCAGCTATTAAATCCTCTGCTAATATACGTCCATAAGCTAATTCAATTGGTAATAGCTCCTTTAAGCCTTTATCAGCAAATCCCATCACTTTACGAACAGCTTCTTCAACCGTAATTGGCACTCTTCTTTCCATTGTTGACACCCTCTCTATTAACCGAATACGCGATAATATAGTTGTTTCGCTTTCGAAATATCATTTGTACCATGAATAAAAACACGACCATCTCGAAAAACAACCACGCGGTAATCATCGAATTGGCAAGATAGTAAATACGGATTCCGATCTACTTTCCCCAGTTTTTGTAATACTTTTTCTATATCATCAAAATTGTATTTCCTATTGTCTACTGTTCTAATTTGAACTGTATTTCTTCCGCATAAAACAGCTGCTTTCGTTTGATTTTCGTATGATAAATAAGGATAAGTTCGATTCAAACCGCATGAGAGACAAGCGTCTGTTTTTATTTTCCCTAATTTTATAAAATGATTTTGATTACTCCATATATCAAACATGAAAAATGTTTTTCTAATTGCTGAGAAATCTTCCACTAAAATTTTGAGTGCTTCTGCCAATTGATATGCTGCGACGATTTGAACAGTCGGGCTAATAATTCCAGCGGTATCACATGTCACACCTGTAACAGGAATATTTTTCAGCATACAATGTAAACACGGTGTCTCTTGCGGAATAATTGTATAACTCATACCATACGATCCAACGCAAGAACCATATACCCAAGGAATATTATGTTTTTGTGATAAATCATTTATTACAAATCGAATATCAAAATTATCTGTTGCATCAATGATTACATCTACATTTTTTAATAGACCTTCCATATTTTCTGAAGTTGCATCCATTACGAAAGCATGTATTTGTACTTCCGAATTAATTTGTTCTAACCGATTTTTTGCAGCAATTGCTTTCGGCATTTTCTCTCTCGCATCTTGTTCAGAGTACAATTGTTGCCTTTGTAAATTACTCCATTCAACGTAGTCACGATCAATAATCGTCAACTTGCCAACACCTGCACGTACGAAACTTTCGGCACTTGCACTTCCTAATGCGCCTGCCCCTACAATTAACACATGTTTATTTCGAATTTTTTCTTGTCCTTTACTCCCAATTGGTTTGAACAACTGTTGTCGTGAATACCGATCAGCCATTACATACCCTTCCTCTCAAGAACTCTATTTCATATTAGAATGTTGTTTCTGATAACAAGCAAAGTAAGCAAAACCAACAAACCCAGCTCCTCCAATTACATTTCCGATAAAAACAGGAACAAAATTTTTAGCCAAATCCATCCACGTTAGATGACCAGCAAAAATAACAGCGGAAATGACAAACATATTTGCTACTACTTGCTGAAATCCAATCACTACAAATGCCATAATTGGAATCCAAATTCCGATGATTTTTCCGACAAAATCACTCGTCCCGTAAGCGAGCCAAAGAGCAAGACAAACGAGCCAATTACAACCAATTGCTAAAATTAAAGTTCTTCCAAATGATTCATGTAACTTCCCTTCCGCTATCGCTACTGTTTTATTTAAATACTCTCCCTCTGTTAATCCGCCAAGATGTCCAAAGCAATACGCAACGAAAATTGCCCCAATAAAATTCATGAGAGTAATCCAAACCCAGTTATTCAGTACACTTATCAATGTAATTTTCTTTGCATAAAGCGCCATAGACAGTGACATCATATTTCCCGTAATTAATTCTCCTCCTGCTAATACTACGAGCATAAGTCCAACAGGAAATACCGCTCCTCCTAAAACATTCACTAGACTCCCCCAGCGCTCAGGTAAATTCCCTAAAACTCGAATGTTAAGTAAAAAACCTATCGCAATAAACGCTCCTCCTAAAAAACCGAGAATAAGCATCGCTGGCAATGTCTGTCTTACTTTTTGAACACCGGCCTCAATGACAAGCTCAGCAATTTGTTCCGGCTTATGAAATGCCATTACCCATTCCTCCATTTTCTCCAAATAAAAAAGCAGCTTCAAAAAACCTCCTCAAAATAAAGGTTTTTGAATGCTGCTTAATTTCTCTGCACATCTTTTACAGAGATATCAATCATCACTTTTACTATAAAATAGAAAATCCACAACTCTTGTAAATTCCCCATTTTTCACTATGACGCTAGCTTTATATATTAACCACCGATATGTGACATTTCAATTTTAGGTATTGTATTCTTATTTTTATGATTTAAGCGTTCATCTGAATAACGATCTTCCCTATTATTCCATATATCGCGTACTACATCTGTAATGTCCTCATCTGTATGTTCAGAACGAAGCAATTCTCTTAAATCATTTCCTTTAGAAGCAAATAAGCAAGTATATAATTTTCCTTCTGCAGAAATACGAGCTCTCGTACATGATAAGCAAAAAGAATCTGTTACCGATGAAATAATACCTATTTCCTCGTCGCTTCCTATATAACGATACCTAGTAGCCACTTCACCAGAATAATTTGCTTCTATCCGTTCTAACGGCATAACTTGATGAATCGTATCTACTATTTCTTGTTTAGAGACGACCTCTTTTAAATCCCAACCATTATAATTTCCAACGTCCATATACTCAATAAAACGAAGAATATGCTTGTTTTCCTTAAAGTATTGCGCCATCTGCAAAATGTCCTGTTCGTTTTTTCCCTTTTGAACGACCATGTTTATTTTAATTTTCATTCCAACTTCAGCTGCAGCCTGTATTCCTTCCAGAACCCTTTGCACTTTGCTCCTATTACCATTTAAATAGAAAAACCGCTCTTCTTCTAAGGAATCTAAGCTAACTGTTACACGTGATAGTCCCGCCTTATATAAATCAGGAGCAAATTTTTTAAGTAACGATCCATTGGTTGTTAAACCGATATCTTCTACACCATCTATTTTATGAAGCCGCTCAATAAGCTTTGGAAGCCCTCTTCTAAGTAACGGTTCTCCGCCTGTAATCCGTAATTTTCTCACACCTAAAGAAACGAAAATACGTGTTATCCTTTCAATTTCATCAAAAGATAAAATTTTGTCATTAGACAAAAACGAGTAATCAGGACCAAATATTTCTTCTGGCATACAATATCGACAGCGAAAATTACAGCGATCAGTAACTGAAATACGTAAATCCTTTAACGGACGTTGCAACTTGTCTAATGTAACTGATTTCATCTTCATTGCCTCACTTTTATTTTATATTTAAAACACGCTCTGGATGGGTATACACATTTAAGGAGTGATTACGAATAAATCCTATTGTCGTAATACCTAAATCTTCCGCTAGTTGCAAAGCTAACTCAGTTGGAGCTGATTTTGATAGTATAATTTCACAACCGATTTTTGCAACTTTCAATAATATTTCCGAAGAAATACGACCACTAAAAACAATGATTTTATCTTTTATAGAAATATCGTTTTTTAAACAATAACCGTAAATTTTGTCTAGTGCATTATGCCTACCAATATCCATTCGGCTTAAAATAATACCATTCACATCACATAAAGCTGCATTATGAACCCCGCCAGTATGATGAAACGTATCCGCAGATTGCTGCATTTCTTTCATTAACCGAAAACAATCATCGGCAGCAACCTGTACATGGACACCCTTCATCTTTTTTGCACTTAGTGCATCATTTGCAAAAACAAATCCTTGCCTACTCATACCACAACAAGACGTAATATATCGTTTATTTTGCATTTGTTCATAATACGGATTTACTTTTGTCGTTGTTACATGTACAAATCCTTCTTTCTCCTGCACCCATACACTATCAATATCTTCATACTTTCGAATGATTCCTTCAGATGCTAAGAAGCCTATTACCATATCTTCTATATATTCTGGAGTACTAACCATTGTAACAAACTCCTGTCCGTTCATTTTAATGGTGACAGGAAACTCTGTTACAATGCTGTCCTCTATATGCTTAAATACCTCTTGTTCATAACGAAAGATTTCTCTTTCTACCTGTATCGGTTTCACGATCAGTATCCTTCTCTCACGTTATATTTTTATCAAAAACAAATACCGAAACTGCAATATCTTCTTCTACTTTCATATCTGAAAACAAATTCACTAATTTCGCGCCAACAAGTTCCTCCAAATGTTCACGGGAATTCGCAGCATACACTTCTTGAATCATTTTTGTTCTAGCCAGATGAACCATTTCCGCACCGTCCATCGTACTTGAAATAAATTTTTCAGTAGGTGTTAAGTTTCCATAAAGAGTCGCTATAGCCATATTTTCTGCAAAAACAGTATGAATTCGTTCCGGTCCTTTTCCGAAAAGTTCCTTTCGAAGTTTTCGGATCATATCATTAAATTCATGTACTTTTTTTGACATACAATTATACCTCCCAAAAGCCTCATTTTACTTTATTATATATTTTACCAAAATGAGCCTTCCGCCCAAACTATTTCGTACAAATATTTGGGCGAAAAGGTTCACTTCATGAAGTTTATTCGTCTTTTAACCCTTTCCCCATTCCTTTTAAGAAATGAAGCCCAAACCCGATCGCACGGTTAATATCTGGGTCTTTCAATACTTTCATAAGATCGAATACCCCTACTTTTTTATTACTTTCTAGATGTTCATTACCTTCTTCTAGCCCGACTAATAAACTACCTATAAGCTTTTTCGTAAGTTCTGGGTCAAGTTCAGTTAACGCACCTGCAGCGCCCATCATATTATTAATTAAATTTGTAACAGGCTCACGAGTTACTTGACCTAGAACAATCTTCGCAATTGGTTCTTTCGCTTTTAGCATAGAATTTGCAGCTTCTAGCATTCCAATGTCATTTAATTCCCCTACTATATTAAACATCTGATTTAGAGCTTCTTCATTATTAGTTAGAAGCTCTTTTAAATCATCTAACTTTTGCTGTTTTATTTCTTCCTCAGTTAATTCTTGTTTTTGAATCATTTTTATAGGTGCAGCCATAGTTTTCTCCTCCTACTTATCCGTTAAATGCACATACCCTGTACGTGCCCACTTACGATGTACCTCAATTCCAGCTTGAGGGTGACGTTTTTTATTGCGTGGGTTCGCTTTTGGCATCGGATTTTCGCCATCAACTTCTAACACTTCCATACGTACTTTCGTTTGTTTATACGCAGGTGTATTCGTACGTACATCCACAGCAGGACCTGTTAAGAAATTAATTGCCGTTTCGTTATCTGTAGAGTTCATCGGTAAATATAACTCATTCGCTTTTACACGATCTGTAACGAGTGCACGTAATTTTAATGCTCCAAAAGGAGAGACAAGACGAACTAACGAACCTGTTTTTACGCCACGTTCTTTTGCAAGGTCTGGAGAGATTTCAACGAAAACACCAGGTACTTTCGTTTGAATACCTGTTGATTTATTTGTCATATTCCCTTCATGGAAATGCTCAAGCATACGACCGTTGTTAATGTGAAGGTCAAACTCGGCTGGAAATTCAGCTGGACGTACCCAGTCAGCAATCGCAAAACGAGCTTTTTTATCTGGGAAGTTAAATCCATCTTGGAACAGAAGTGGTGTATTCGTTCCATCAAAACTTCCCCAATGGAAACTGTTCCATCCTTCAAGCACTTCATAGTTCGCTTGCGAGAACAATGGTGATAAACTTGCCATTTCAGCAAAGATTTCACTTGGGTGGCTATAATTCCAGTTTGCACCTAGTTTATTCGCAACTTCCTGGACGATCCACCAGTCTGGTTTCGCATCTCCTAGCGTAGGAAGAACTTGATATAATCTTTGGACACGGCGCTCTGTATTTGTGAAAGTACCTTCTTTCTCAAGAGATGGCGCTGCTGGTAATACAACATCTGCATATTGAGCAGTTTTAGAAAGGAAAACATCTTGCACAACGAAGAAATCAAGGCTCGTTAACACTTCATGTACATGATTTGCATTAGAATCTACAAGAGCCATATCTTCTCCGACAAGATACATTGCTTTCATTTTTCCTTCGTCAATTGCGTGAAGCATTTCAATATTATTAAGACCTGGTTCACTATCAATTTTCACTCCGTAAGCAGTTTCAAATTTCGCACGTTCCATTTCGTTAGTAACGTGCTGATATCCTGGAAGCCATCCTGGTAAAGTACCCATATCACAAGCACCTTGTACGTTATTGTGACCTCGAAGTGGGTATGCACCTGCTCCTGGACGACGATAGTTCCCTGTTGCAAGAAGTAAGTTTGAAATCGCAGCGGAAGTATCAGAGCCACCTGTATTTTGCGTTACTCCCATCCCCCAAAGGATACATGTACCATCTGCATCACGAATCATTTCAGCCATTTGAATAAGTGTTTCTTTTGAAATACCAGTCATTTCTTCTCCATATTCAAGTGTATATTCTTTCAGGCTCTCTTTGAAATCTTCAAAGAAGTTTACATTCTCATTAATAAATTCTTGATTATGCCAACCTTGATCAATCATATATTTCGTAACAGCCATTAACCATACTTGATCTGTTCCTTGTTTTGGACTAATAAAGACATCTGATCGCTCTGCCATTTCTGTTTTACGAAGATCAGCTACAATTAACTTTTGTCCGTGTAATTTATGTGCACGTTTAATACGTGTAGCTAAAACAGGATGACCTTCTGTCGGATTACATCCTACAATAATAACAAGACCAGATTGCGCAATATCTTTAATCGTTCCTGCATCACCGCCCATACCAATTGTACGGAACAAACCATCCGTTGCTGGTGATTGGCAATAACGTGAGCAGTTATCAATATTATTCGTTTCAAATACTTGTCGGGCTAGTTTTTGAATAACGTAATTGTCTTCATTCGTAATTTTAGATGAAGAAATAAAACCGATAGCATCTTTACCGTACTCTTCTTTAATCGATCCTAATTTACTTGCAACTACATTCAATGCTTCTTCCCATGTAGATTCAACAAACGTTCCATTTTTACGAATTAAAGGTTTTGTAATTCGTTCTTTAGAATTTACGAAATCCCAACCAAATTTCCCTTTTACACAAGTGGAAATTGCGTTAACTGGTGCATCTGAAGATGGCTGTACTTTAAGGATTTTACGCCCCTTCGTCCACACTTCAAACGAACAACCTACACCACAAAATGTACATACTGTTTTCGTTTTCTTCGTACGAGTATCACGCATGGCCGCTTCCACTTCTGATACCGCAAAAATACCGCTATATCCAGGCTCAACTTCTTTAATTAAATCTACCATCGGTTCAAGAATATCTGGTTTTAATCCCGTCATAAATAACTTACAAAACCTTATTTTCTTAAAACCGCATAAAACTGCTATATTAAGCAGTTTTGTACTTTACCTAAATTTATAAATGGCAACACTTTTCTGGTTATTCGTGACCAAATTCGTTACCGAAAAAAATCAAAATGAAACCAATAAAAAATAAAAGAGCACAGCGTGTTAATAAAGTGTGCAACCACTTTATTAACCGTCCGCCTAACGTAACTAGGCAAACACCTGCTGTAACTCTTTATGTACCTTATTTTATCGTACATAAGGGTTCCTCCGCAACAGTTTGCTTACATTTTGTGGCATACTGTTGCTTTTTTATTTCAGGAGGAGACAAGCCTTATGAAAAAGAAACAAGCAATTACCATTCTTGCTAGCATAGAGACATATGAAAACTTAGCATCCTTTCAAACTCTTACAGAATTGAATGATACCGTTCGAACGTATAAAAAACAATTTGCTAATCAGTTAAATAAAAACCAATTGGCTGTACTTAATCACTTACACAGCCATTCTTCTAAATACTTTGGCGTTTCTTTTAAATCCAAAAAGAAGATTGCTGAAGTACTTCATATTAGTCGTAGAACAGTTATTCGTGCATGCCAACACTTAGAATTACTTGGTATCATCAAACAACTAGAAATGAAACGTAAAAGTGATATGAGACAAACAAGTAACATTATTGTAATCCAGCCAATCATCACAAAAGAAGAGTTTGTCACAGAAGACCCTACTAAAAATGCTGAAATTTGTCACACCAAGAAAACAACTACTAAAATCTTAAAACAAAGGATTAAAGATATAAATAAACGTAAAGAGGAAGTTTCGCAATCTTTTCGACATGATTTAGACTTCATTGATTATCGTGTGCCACAATCTATGCGTATGGAATTACAAACTTCTTTTTCATCAAATGTTATTAATGAATCCTTCAAAAATGCCAAAAATATTGCGAAGAAGGCTGCAAAACAATTTAATTTACTAGGGGATACAGATATATTTCACAACCTTCTTGCGAATGCTTCTTCGGTTTTGTACTCTAAAACACATAAGTACGAGCATAACGGAAATTTGATGAAAAATCCTATTGGATACTTTACTCGAACATTCAAAAGGATGGTCTATAACTACATTGATAACTTTAGAGAGATACATAATCTTGCAAATCGTAAGACAAGTGCATGCACTAGTGATGGGATATTTTATAATTGGCTAGAGGTTGATGGCTCAAAAATACCTTCCACAAAGACAATAGACAGCTCTTTTGCTCCAGGTGTATATTATAAAATCTCTAAAGAAGAAGCTGATGGAATGGGGCTATATTGAATAGAGCAGATGTCCTGATTTCACTTTACACTTCAGGTGCCACATATACCTTTGCATATACACCATGCTGCATAGCAAATTGTTCTAGCGTCTTTTGCCTATATGGTGTGATTGTAAAGAAGTGAACAATAGGAACTTTCCCGTTATATTTATTTTTATAATACAAGGTGAATTCACCATACTTATTCATTTTTTCACTGTTCACATTCATCATTTGTGTACGATCTATTTCGACTGCGTTTAAAATCCCGTCACTATCCCGGTACTTTACATCTGGAATAATCGTTCTCTTATTTTCATGCACTTTATAACGTATAGGGGCTTCTATCTGCCAGTCTTCGGGACAAAATAGATGCAACCACGCTTCGTTTCTCATGAGGCTGTGTGCTAATCGAATGGTGGGCACAACCTTTTCTGCATCATCGAATAACGCACGTCCTTGTTTATTGAGGTAGTATACATGCTCTTTTTTATAAACGGTACTATTCACATATGGGCTTAAATCTTTTAGAATCCGATTCGCATTCCGTATTCCTCCCATATCGTGAATGGCCATCAAATGTCTTCTAGTGGCGAATTTCAACTTTCTAATCGAGGTCAAAATCATCATCTGACGATTCATTTTGATATGTGTCTGCATATGCATCTTTTTTCACCTCGTATTGTTTTAATACGTCCCACATCTGCTCATTTGAGATATAAGGGACTTGAATCTCTGTTAATCGATCTGTTTTAAAAAGCGCGCGCCCTGGTATACTTTCAATCGATTCCAGACCCGTTTCATCAATGACAACTTGAGAAGCTGTTTGAGTTGGTAATCGAAATCCTAATTTTGCATCACTGTTTTGCTTCACTTGACGTGGTAAAGTATCACCAGTAGGGTACTGTGTACAAAATATCAATCGAAATCCTAATGCTCCACCTATACGCGCTATATGAGACAGCATTTGTTGGCAAGCTCCTAATAACTTTTGTTGTTTTCTATTCATACTTTTATCAGGACAAAGTTCTGCGCCTTCATCCACGATAATAAAATAGCGTTCTTTTATATTTGTTTCTACCACATTGGTATAATGGTGTCCTTTCATAAAAAGCATTTTTTCTTCCATCCTTTTTAAAATCATACTCAATACTTGAAAGGCCTCAATTGGCTTTTCCGCAATAGATTCTACCTGTTTTACGTTCGTGTAAGGTCCAAACTCCAATCCACCCTTTAAATCAATAATGTAAANTCTATTCATACTTTTATCAGGACAAAGTTCTGCGCCTTCATCCACGATAATAAAATAGCGTTCTTTTATATTTGTTTCTACCACATTGGTATAATGGTGTTCTTTCATAAAAAGCATTTTCTCTTCCATCTTTTTCAAAACCATGTTCAATAACTGAAAAGCTTCGATTGGGTTTTCTGCAATCGACTCAATCTGTTTTACATTTTTGTATGGTCCGAACTCTAATCCTCCTTTTAAATCAATAATAAACAAGTGCGTATATTCTGCTTGTGCAGTAATAAGAGATGTCATCACATTCTTTAGGAATACAGTCTTTCCCATACGTGTTAAACCACCTAATGTCATATGTGGTGTTTTATCAAAATCGTGATAAATCAATTGTTCTAAACTTTGCCCTATTGGCACAAGCCATTTTCCACCTTGAATTAAATTGTTTGACCATTCCCACTTCTTCGGTATTTCTTGGTCGAATACACGAATGTTCAATTTATAATTGTCATACTGAATTCGAACAGGTTTATTTAACCCTTCACTTACAACATCTTCAACCTTTCGAATAATTTTACTTGGCATACCAACAGGCAACTCATACACGTATGTTGTACTTCTATCATCATGAGTTCGCTTTTTAAATTTTGGATAATGAATCTTATCATCTTTTTTAATTGCAATTCCTGACACTTCAAAAAATACTTGTATCTTCTTTTTATCATCTATTTTATTTTTAAAACGATCACTTACGAATGCAATAGTTAAAGCTGTCGTCGGGACCAATAGTAATTCCAGCATAAACATTTCTCCTTTAGATATCCTATAAGGATATCATTGCACTTTGTTGGAAGAAGACAGAACAAGCATTTTCGCTTATGATTTCTACTGTCCCTCTCTTCCACATCATATTCCTTCATAGAAACATAACGAGAACATAACGTAGAAGATATAAGAACGAGCCCGTAAGCGTCGTATACAAGGTTATACGTGGAAGCCAATGTGGAACACTCTTCCCCATTTTTTCAGCTACATTCATCGCGATTACAGACAAACCTGTTGCTGTCCAAATAATGACTGCTTCTCCTGCAAGTGTCATAACCATTCCTCCTCGGTCAGTTCTTCTTTTTCACGAAATTTAATCCCCGATTTAGTAGCTACAATCTGATACCGCTCCATTAAATCTTGCCAATTCAATATATCCTCCTCTTCTCCATATAAATCTTCTTCAATGACTTGTGATAAACTGAAATACCCTTTGTACTCTTTGTTATCAAATACTTCATGGTTCCTCATGTGAGTAAGAATTGATTCCGTCTCTTTTCTAGATCTTGACTCGTTATACATGTGGCGTAATTCTTTTGATGAATATAAATACGGCGTTACATTGAGATAACTATAATGAGAACGCATGTAACCCTCTCCTCTCTTGATATCTACAGTGCCATACGAAATTCCAAGTAGAATTCTTCGTGGGCTTCCATATGGAAGTAATATAGGTATATGACGTGGAAATTGTTTTTTGCATGTCCTCATCATTTTTTCCACTTATTACTTGTACTTTTTTTGCAGGTATTTGAAATTACTTGTAGAAATTGATTTCTTGAGGTGAACACGTATGAATTTTAAATGTAGATTGAAAATCATATTTGCAGAAATGGATATTAAACAAAGTGACTTTGCTAAAAAAATCGGCATCGACGGCTCGACTCTTAGTGCCATTGTTCGGAATAGAACTCAGCCAAGATTTGATACTGCATATATGATTTGTAAAGAACTAAAAAAACCTATTGAAGAAATATGGATACTTGAAGAGGAGTAACACAATGCAAAAACCACCATTCAAAACACTAAATCAAATCGTTGAAGGATACTATCATCCAGGAAAGGGATTATCTGAGGTTGCAAAGTTTATTGTAGAACATGAGGAAGAATCTTTATTTGTACTGGATTACAAAGGAATTTTGTATCAAAAAACATCCGGTCAAAAATATGATCAAGGTTACGAAACACTACTGCTTCCTTATACAGAAATTCATTCAAATTCAAAGCAAGATTTATTACAACTGTTAAAGCGAAAAATAATTGTTTATTTTACATATAACGAACGAGATCAACAGAAAGAAGAGTTTATACCTCATATGGGGAAGCAACTGTTTTCGTTTATGAGTCATCTACTGAAAAATATCCAGCAGAATAAAAAAACAAACTCAATTAAATTTATTCTCATGGATATTGAAGCTATAGGTTACATTCCTAAGCTTCCTAAAATTTTGGCTGGTTGCCGAGGGTTTAACATGGGGACCTGCTTATTTGTAGATGATAAAGAAACGCTACTATACGGATATAGCAAAGAACAAGTAGATAAGATGTATAAAAGCAGTATCGTTATTTCTAAAGTACACAAATAAAAAATCCGCCTCCAAAAGGAGACGGATTTCTTCGATATATTGAGTATTGGGGTAAATAGAATGTTCAATTGAAAATATAATACATTTAGATACAACAGTCAAGAACCTGTTCTATCTTTAATTCTTATTGCATATACTGTTTATGCATCTGGAGAATCACCACACGAGAGACACCTTCAACTGAGGAAGGTGTCTCTTGTTTTCAAAGCATGTTAAGCACTTTAGAAGCATATATTAAATTGCTCCGGCTATGTCATACAACATGCCAATCTATACAGAAAAAAGCACTCCCCTCTCACAAGGAATGCTTTTTTGTCTGCCCTATTTTACGCATATATAAAACCTTTTGGTAATTGCATACTATGCATACTCTTCAAAACCGTTCCATCCTACCCCTCAAACCGCACATACTCCCCTGATACCCATTGGTCTCCACCAACGTTGTACCAGCCATTTTGAATGCCCCAAGATTGATAGCGTTCTCCGCGGTACACCTTTTTCACAATGTCGTAATTCGTTCCTGGTCCCGTACGAACGCGTAATACATCCGCTGTAATGGTAACGACACCTACACCATTGTTAGACGGTTGTGTGGATGGTGCTGTATTGCCGCCACCGTCATATGCGTTTTGCACCCTTTCAATGAAAGACCCCCAACGTCCTTCTGCCAACATACGGTGTGGACAGTGCTTCCCACTCCATGATTGATGTGTACGAACTTTACTGATTGGAATGTTATATTGTCTCATCAATTGAGCCATAATAATAGCCGCATTATTTTCCGCCTTATAATATCTATCTCCACCACTTAAAGAGTAGCAAATTTCAACCCCGATAGATTTACGATTTCCGTTACCTCCACCATCACCGCAATGCCAAGCGTTACGCTCTAAAGGAATTCCTTGTACCGCTTCTTTATCATCTACTGCGATGTGGAAGGACACTTCATTATTATTTCGAATCATATACGCGATTTCATTTTCCGCTGAAGCATCGTTGTAAGTGTTATGAACCGTTATGAATTCAGGATTCATTGTATACGGACACTTTATACCATATTTACTTGGGTCAACTAATTTTTTTCGGATTTCCATTATTGAACATCTCCACTTCCTAAGATTTTTTGTTTAATTTCAGAAACATCTTTTGATAAATCCCCAAAAGCTTCTGCTTGTTTTGTGATAACGTCCTGATTCTTTTCAATGACCTTTTGATATTGTTCTTCACGCTGTTCATTCTTTTTTTGCGTCGTAAAAAGCATCCACACGAATAACGCTGCGAATGCTCCCTGTTGAATCATGGAATTGAAGATTTGTTCTTCCATTGTTCTCATCCCCTTGTCATGGCAATAGAAAAAGAGCCCTGTTAGGAGCTCTTTTGGATACGATTTTCACATTATTCCTTTAACTACTAGACCTAAAACCCCTGTTACAACCCCCCCGATAACAATTCGTAAAATCCAAGTTGTATTTAAACTGATTTTTTCTAATTGCTTATTAACTGTAGAAATATCTTTTTCATTTATCGTAGTACGCATCTCTAAATTTCTTATTTCTCGCATGATTTCTTTTTGCTCCAAAGTCAACTCCTCTATTTTTTTCTTGATGTCTTCCATGTTTCCACATCCCTTTCTTATTTCTCGCATGATTTCTTTTTGCTCCAAAGTCAACTCCTCTATTTTTTTCTTGATGTCTTCCATGTTTCCACATCCCTTGTTCTAATTAAATTACGAAGCATCTAGATATATTATTCTAAAAATGGACAAGATGTTCTTATTCAAACAGAGTATGTGGAACCCTTATTTATAATCAGGTCTAAAGACTGTAATTCCTTTTCGTGCAAGTGCACGCATCTCTTCATCCAGACGATCTAATTCACTTCGTTTTACTTCTGGGTTCATCTCAGTATCCGATTTTACAACATAATATTCTTTACGTAACTTAGCCATATCTCTATCAATTCTATTAAATACTTTCATTTCTTCGGCATTTGATGCATCTTCTTCATTCTTTTTACTATCCGCTTGAATCGCTTGTTGTTCATCCATGATGTTGTAGTAATCCTCCATGACCTTACCACCACCTTGGCCATTTACAAAGAATGCTTTTGCACCTGGTGTCGATTCATTCCATTCCTGTGCAATAGGTGTAGGTACACCTTTATTAGATATTAATGAAATCGCACTATCCAATCCTTTCAATGGAAACTGACCTAATCCAGCCGTATATCCTTTATATAGATTATCAATTTTGTATGGAGAAGCTTCGATTCCAACCTTATCTAATGCACTCGCCATTTCACGAGCTGTTAAGCTTGTATTTGGACCATATTGCTCTTTCGGTGAATTTTTCTCATCACGCTTTGGAACAATTGGACCATCCCTAAAAAAGCTATAGTTTGCCATATTCTCGACAATTGGTTGTAACGTAGTCGGTATCCATGGTACTTTCACCGCATCATTTACAGTTTTATCAAATCCATCAAACGCATACTGATTTCCCTCTCTATATTTATTTGCTCTTTCTACTGTATTAGCTAGTAATGAGATATCGAAAGGCTTGGGAATCCGTCCCACTTTATCAGTACCAGGAATGGCATATGACCAATACGTGTCTTTCTCTTGTTGCGGCATATTGTCCATCATTTCTTTTTGTTTATCATTTGCATTTGCATAACTTGCGATGGCTAGTGCACTTGGTGGTAAGGTTGAACCTGCAATACGGGCACTTGTTCGAACTGGATGTTCCTTCATGGCACGAATTAATTTGTCTTTTCCTTGTACGTTTGCATTTAAGAACGTAAAAATTCGATTCGCAGATTGCATGGAATTCCCCATACGGTTGAAATCCATTAAATCACGCGCCTGATAAGCTGATTCTTCTGGCGTTAATCCCTTTTTCAATCCTTTATGATAAGCCCCGACTTTTGTTGCTTCTTCCGATACTTCAGATATATTTTGTAATACTTTCAGCCAATTTTTAGGATTGACAGGAGCGGTAATAGCCTTTATCGCTTTTGGAAGTCCAGATTCTTGTTTTTCTAATCCTGATAACTGTTCTTTCAACAAATCACGATCGGCAGATAAATATCCACCATATGCACCACCCTGATTTACCCAGTCATCATACACCTCTGAACCTTTCCCGAACTTTTTCTTCCCAACTTCTTTAAGTCCCTTTACAAAGTCGAAAGGATTGTACCCTGTATCACTTACCACATAAGCTGCAAACTGGTCACGAATCGGATTTCTCAAGGCAAATTCAGGAGTTAAGGTTGCCCCGGCGCGTAGCCAATCACTCGGTTTTGATGCGGCCAATATAAATTTATTTGTAACCTCCTTGTCCATTGCTTTCACGGCACGATATAATTCAGGCGCTAATTGATATTGTTGTTTTTCCCCATTTCGAAAAACAGTTACAATGTTCTCTTTCGCTACCGATTCTTTTCCATCACCAGCAAGCTTTTCAATCCATTTCCCTGCGCCTTCGTTTTCCGCTAAATCTGCTAGAGCTAGGCCAACTTTATTTCTTTCAATTGCTTGCATAGACTTGAAGGTATTTTTCACAATGCTTTCAAACGGATCAATGACATTTCGGCTCGAACCCTCTATACGCTTAACAGGATTGGTTAAATCTACAAATCCTTTTCCTCCGCCGAAACCTTCACCCATGCCTTCTTCATCAAAATAACGATTGAATGGCATGTAGTTTGGGTGTTTTTCACGCATGGCAGTAACAGCGTCTTTAGATAACATTTGCCCTTCAACCAACATATCTAGCAAAGAGTCATTGTAGGCTTTAATCTTTTTGTGTGCCGCTTGTATTTCAGGATTATCAAACTTCGCAATTGTTTTCTCTATCTCGTCCGGAGTAAACCCAGTTTTAATGCCTTGTTTTTCTAAGTCTCTTGCATGNGCTTGTATTTCAGGATTATCAAACTTCGCAATTGTTTTCTCTATCTCGTCCGGAGTAAACCCAGTTTTAATGCCTTGTTTTTCTAAGTCTCTTGCATGTGTAGCGGTCACATAATCCCGTATATCTGCCATATCAACCTTTGAATCTCCAAAGATATTACGGAACTCTTCTACCTTCATTTGCGCCTTTTTAGGCGTTCCCGCTGCAAGCCTTGCCTTCTTATAAGGAGAAACAGACGCATCCGCCAATTCTCCACCAAGTATTTCTTTCTCTGCTTTAGAAATCGGATAAAGTCTATCCATTACATCTGTATATAACTCTTCTTTCGAATTTGGTAGTTTTTGCAGCACTTGCTTCACACGCTCAAGACCCTTAGTTTTTTCATTCACATTAATTTTTCCGCGGAAACGCGCTTCATCCCCTTGATTCGCCCATATTTGCGCATCTTCTTGTACTGTTTTCAATCCCTTTTGTACATCTTCCGGAATGGTATTTTGAAAATGCTTCATAAATGCAGGTGCTTCTTGTTCTGCCATGGCTGGGTTGAGTAAATAACGACGCATGAATTCCGCCATACCTTCTTGACGAATTTGTTCAGGCGTATAATTTTGACCGGAGGTGTGGGAACCAAGTTTCATTAATTCGTCATCAAATTTTGGGTCATTCAATCCAAATTTCTTATCCAAATGATGACCTGTTTCATGCGCTAACGTTTCTAAGNTGGGAACCAAGTTTCATTAATTCGTCATCAAATTTTGGGTCATTCAATCCAAATTTCTTATCCAAATGATGACCTGTTTCATGCGCTAACGTTTCTAAGTCCCCATAATCACGCGTACGAATGACTTCGGGACTATTCTTATAAATACCCGAAACAGCATCGTCTCCCAATCCCATGCGTCCCGTACGAAGTGTGATACCCACATTATCACGGAAACTATCCATTAACTTTTTCTGCGTAATGGTCCGCCCATCTGGCGCCATAGCGGATTGAATGACCGGAGGTGCATGGCGCATCGCTTGTACGTCATCAGGAAGTTCTCCATTTGAAGAAGCTTTCTTTTTCTGTTTGGCCACACTTTCGATTGCTTGTTCTAACGATGGTGCGGATTCTGATGCAGCTTGAATTGGTAAAGATTCCGGTTCGTTTTTGATACGTGTATCTTGTAATGCTTGTTCTTCCGCAGCTTGATTGGTGAATTCCCTTTGTTGTCTTTCCTGCTGAATGACATCATCCGATACGTTAGAAGTAGAAGTATTCCCCTTCGTCTTACGCAAATTTTGCACCGCATTCATCAAACCGTGGGCAAGCGGCGTAATAGCTGCCCCTGCTGCTGTCTCTACGCCAATCCGTTTTAAATGGTCTCCTACCGTCTGTTCCGGATTCACATATGCTTTGGCTGGTGTTTCTGCACCTGCAATAAGGGCACCTGTTACTGCGCCCTCTTTTGCGTATTGTCCGATTTTTCCGAGTTTAGAAGTATTCTCACCAACCTTCGCAGCCATTCCCAGTTTCCCCGCTACATTCGCAGCCCCTGCACCAGGAAGTACATAGCCAATCCCCGTCGATACAAAGTCAGCAATGTTTTCTCCTACACCTTCACGGTGATCTTGCCAATCTACCGAATCTTGTGCTCTTACTTTTTTCATGGCCGCACTTGGCGCATTGAGTAACGTAGAATCCATAGTACGATTCGCAAAGCGATTGACTTCTTTCGTTCCTCTGCTTTTCCCACCATCTTTCATATACTCATCCCAAACTTCTTGTCTGGTCTTACCTTCAGGTGGCTTAATCATTTCACCAAACTTTTTAGCACCGAATTTCAAATCATCAAAAAAACCACCTTCCTGAGGTGGCTGTTTCGCGATACGATCAATCGTACTCATCATACGATTGGTACGACTAGCTTCTTCCTGTTGTTTCATCCAGTCTGTGGATGTGGATTGTGAAATACTGTTCGCTGCTTTTATTTGATCTAAAAACGGATTTCTCTCTGGTGGCTTTCTATGGTCCTCATTATTTTTGTCAAATGCAAGGCTTTGATAGACATTCTCTAAAGGTTCTTCCTCTTGTCCTTCTTTCAAAGCAAAGATTTCTTTTTTATTTTTTACAAGATTACCTGTATTTTCATTCCGAACTTGAATGGATTGCGTATTTTTTTCATATTTATCTTGATTCCCACTATAATAATCCACACGTCGAATATCTTGCTGGGCCGTATTGGAATTGAGTTCAATCATGCGTTGAAGCGTAGCACGCTGATTATCATCTAGACCACCATTGTCTTTTTCCCAATCCTTCACCATAGAAGACGCTTGTTCTCTTTCTATATCGCTTTTCTTTTTACGAGGCATCCTTCACACTCCTTACCAAAATCCTTTCGGCCCAAACTGTTTCAACAAAGAAGAAGACTCCCATGGTTTCCTCAATAACAGCGACTCCACATAAGATGGTGCTTTCTTTACTTCTTCCTTCTTTTGTCCATATGCATACGGGGCATTATTTGGGTTACTGTACCAATTGATTTGATCGCGTGTATAATCATTCAATGAAGATTTTGAGCTTATACTTGGTGAACTGCTAGAAGAACTACCGCCACCTCCACCACTATTTCTAGAGGCGGCTGCTTGCTTTTTTAAGTTATACTCCTGTTGCCAATGGCTATCAGATACACCGTCCCTTCCGGAACGATAATTGAATTCTTGTTGCCAGCGATTGTCCGATACGCTATCCCTTCCAGAGCGATAATTATAATCTTGTTGCCAATGATTATCGGCTACACTGTCGCGACCGGCCCTGTAATTATAATCTTGCTGCCAACGGTTATCCGATACATTGTCCCGACTTACTTGATAATTATAATCACGTGTATCTTTTTGTTTCCCATAATTAAAACGACTCAAATCGAGATTGTAATTTCGATTGTCATTATTTACGGARTGATTAAATCGGCTCACATCWARRTTATAATCACGYAAGTCTTTYTCCTTTCCATAATTAAAACGAYTCAGGTCTAAATTATAATTCCGATCATCATTTTTCATTTGATAGTTAAATCTATTTTTATCAAGACTATAGTTTCTACCATCATTAAAAATCGTATAATNTCTAAATCATAATTTCGATCATCATTTTTCACGGTGTGGTTGAAACGATTTATATCCAGATCATAGTTTCTATCATCATTTCGAACCGTATGATCAAAACGGTCTCGTTCTAAACCATAGTTTCGATTATCATTTTTCACTTGATGGTCAAATCGTTTATTATCGAATTGATAATCTCTCCAATCTTTGTCTTTCGTATAATCAAACTTATCACGCTCTAAATCACGATTTAACGTGTCATTTTTCTGTTGATAATYGAAGCGCTCTTTATCAAAATTATGGTTTCGTAAATCATTTTTCTGTTGATAGGCAAARCGGTCTTGATCCATCTTCATTCCTTGTTCTCCACTCCATTCCTGAAACGCCTGTTGGCGTTCACGGAAACCAAGGTCTTGGTCACGTTCCATYAGTTGGCGAGCTAAAGAAGCAACTTTTTGTGTACGCTCTGCTTCTAAATTTCCTCTTTGTGATARACCTGCAATCGCGATTTTATTCATCGCATCTTGTGATAAACCCGAGCTTCCCATCCCTCTTGCRGCTGCTTGTTCTGCTGCTTGYGTTTGACTATCCGCTACACTCGTTTGCATGTTTTGCAATGCTCTTTCATATAAAGAACCYAGCTCGTCATTCGCTTGTAAGCGTGCATCTTGCATACTTAAATTACGCCGTTCTGGCGTTGTAAACACTGGATAATTCGTCATACAAACTCACCTCATCCCATTGAAATAGCCATATAATGAAAAGCCAGTGAAGTATCTCTTGTTGTATTCTTATTGTGCAAAGTAAGTGTAAAAGAAGTTACCGTAACTTGTGAAAGATATACCACGATGTCTCCTGTTCCAATATCTCCATTCGCCGCTGTCACTGTAACAAACGGAATTTGGGAAAAGGCAGGAGTAAATAAGATTTGTTTCTGCAACGTTTGCCCACGACTTATCTGAATAAACTCTGTCTTTCCCACTCGTATGTTATTTTTATAGAACCCATACTCATTTAAATTTTGTAAAATCCCATCATTGTCATTATGRGCATTAATTAAATTCGTAAATTCTTCATTTACTTGCCCAGATGAAATGGTTGTACCTGGCATAAAATTATATTTTCTTTGAATTTGTACCATAGGACGTCTCCTTTCTTCTTTTCAATTCATACTGGTTTACTTGCCCAGATGAAATGGTTGTACCTGGCATAAAATTATATTTTCTTTGAATTTGTACCATAGGACGTCTCCTTTCTTCTTTTCAATTCATACTGAACCCCGATGCCGTATACAACAAAAGGACGTATATGAGTTACGTCCTCGATAATCATGCCTATTTTTTTCGTTCGATTATTTACCCGTAGGCGATTAATATACATTTCGATTCTATCAAATGTATTCTGGTCCCAAATCGCTTCATCCCAATTGGAAACATTCGCAGCATTTGGTCTTGTACCATTTACCTGCTTGGTTTCAAAATCTAATTTCACTCCTAACCGATACCCGTTGGGTTGATTACTATGCAACCATATCCGATGAATCTTTTTGTCTTGTGTCATCAAACCNTTGGTTTCAAAATCTAATTTCACTCCTAACCGATACCCGTTGGGTTGATTACTATGCAACCATATCCGATGAATCTTTTTGTCTTGTGTCATCAAACCAAAATCAAAATACTTGGTTTCCATGCGAAAAGGAATCGGCTTTCCATCATCATGATATTCAGGATGAAAGACATACGCATTTTTATTGCTTCCAAAATAAAAATTCCCATCATAGTTTACGAATACATCCGCTTTGATATTCGAATAAACAGTCCAACACTCCTAACCGATACCCGTTGGGTTGATTACTATGCAACCATATCCGATGAATCTTTTTGTCTTGTGTCATCAAACCAAAATCAAAATACTTGGTTTCCATACGAAAAGGAATCGGCTTTCCATCATCATGATATTCAGGATGAAAGACATACGCATTTTTATTGCTTCCAAAATAAAAATTCCCATCATAGTTTACGAATACATCCGCTTTGATATTCGAATAAACAGTCCAACACACCAGCAATTCATCATAGACAAGTGTTTTTCCATTTGGAAAAGATAGATAGTACTTCCCTTCAAAATAACCTGCAACAGCTTTATTTTTTTCTGTAAGTGGGATCGCACGCATTGTCGATTCTATTTGCTTGGTTATAATTTGTGCACTTACCATATTAAAGTCATTCGCAAATAATCCATATACATGTGTATCACTCAAATAAAAAATTTGATTTCCAACTACTTGAATACTCTCAGGTGCCATACAGCCCGTTGGTGTATTGATCTTTACTAATTCATAATCATATGTTGTTTTTCCATATAAAGCCCATATGGAATGCCGGCAGAAGATAATTAAACTATTTCGAAACGTTACCAGCCCTACGATTTCATCATTTTCATTACTTGCCACATCAAAAAAATTAATGGCGGGAAAATAATCATATACAGCGTATCCAAGTTTGGGATCGATGTGGGAGAATGAAACCCGATTCTTTATGTCATGACCCACAACAAATAACCGCCCGCCAAAGAAAGCCATGTATTTGCAGTTAAATAAAGAACCTATATCATTCAATCCTGGATTTCTTTGTTCATCCGCCGTAGGTACATATGCTGTTACAGATGACAATTGATTTTCAGCATACACTTTTAGAGAAATATTATTGGCAACTAAAACAACACGGTTTCCTTTTCGGTCTTTCATCGTGATAAAATTCGCTCTGTCACCAGTAGAGGGCGGACCTGGGATATCAACAAAGAANATTGGCAACTAAAACAACACGGTTTCCTTTTCGGTCTTTCATCGTGATAAAATTCGCTCTGTCACCAGTAGAGGGCGGACCTGGGATATCAACAAAGAACTTCCCATTCCATCTCCTCAAACGGTCACCCATCATCAATAGCTCATTTGTGCCATCCGACTTGAGAAATGTATAGGCACCTGTTATCTTATCTCCTACATAAGCAACTTGTTTATAACCTGTTCGTTTCCGAATTTCCCCCACACCAATCACTGCATTTTCTATTTTACTTAGTTCTTTATCCCCAATTACATTTGCATACACTGTATCATTCAATCCCATTGAAAAATCTTTGAATTCAGCAGTATCCTTCACTCCTCATCACTCCCTTTCAATCCGCAAGGAAGGTAGGAGCATCACTATACTCGTGGATGGTCTTCATTCGCACACCTGACCTCTTTACTTTCCGTTTCTCACGAAAGACGGCATATTGTTGCCTACGTTGTTCATATCGCTGCATACGATCTGGCCTATCCGCATAATCTCCATCCATAAACTGTAGTTGTCCAACAGCGTATAAAATTAATAAATCGTGATAGGGACTATCAATTTCAGGTACATCTTCCATGTCCAACAGCGTATAAAATTAATAAATCGTGATAGGGACTATCAATTTCAGGTACATCTTCCATTCCTTTTAGATGACTTAACTTTTTATAATAATAGACCTCAATAGGTTGTTGACTCCCGCCTTGTAACATCAATTCATTTCCCCACACCCAATACCCTTGCTGATTTTCTTCCCCTACAGGTATACGCGGAAATACTTTGTTCGTTTGCATCACTCGTTCTATATCTTGTACGTCATTTGGTAATTTGTATGGATATGTTAAAGTGGCTTTCTTTTCTATCCTTGCAATCGGGGTGATATCATCTAATGCACGATTGAGCCAATGTTGAATATCTCCATTTTCAAAAATGTCGTCAACATCCCGGTTCACTTGCAGGATTAGTTCTTGCAGATTCACTATGATTCCCCCCCACATTTACACCCTGTACATATTTTTGTACGCCATCCACACGGCCATATGCATGCGCGTTCCAAAATGCTTCTTTTGATTCTCTCGCATAATCTTCCGCTAGATCATTCAGTTTTCTTTCTTCTTCTTTTTGTCTCTTTTTCTCAGTATCTTCCACAGTTTGAACAGCGGAGAATCCGTTCACTGTATGGATTCTCTTGATGTGGTCTATCGTACGAGAATCTAATTCTTCAAATCCGATTTGTGGAATTTTCATAATCGACATATCTAATAGTCCATCCATAATGACATGTTCCCCATTTTTAGGATTCCACATAAGATACAAGTGNTCAAATCCGATTTGTGGAATTTTCATAATCGACATATCTAATAGTCCATCCATAATGACATGTTCCCCATTTTTAGGATTCCACATAAGATACAAGTGGGGATCATAGGATTGTAACTGTTCTTCCACATGATAGATATCATTTAAAAATGTTCGCTGAAATCCACGTCGTTCATACACGCCCATGATCTATACCTCCGTGAAGTTTAAAAAAGAGGAGCTAGTCGCTCCTCTCAATTTATTTSGTATATCCAGTTGCTTCTTGCACGTCTGACAGTTGCCAGAAGGCATTACGTGCGTGACATACCATTGTTTCTAACATATACGCGGTCGCTTCATATGCCGCTTTATTCGGTACACGCGAGAACATCGAACCATCCTCTTCCATGAACTGAAGGTCCGCTACACGGTATAATCCTAAATCGTCATAATTTCCTCCCCACACAATACCTGCCGGCATATAACGGTCTACTAAGAATGGTTTYCCATCAAACTCTAATGCAGAATAGCCACCTTCTAACTGCATTACATTTGTGTAGCGTTTATTTGTAGTCAGTACAGCCTCGTATGCTGCACGTACACCRTGCGAACCCATAAGRAAGTCTGTTTCTTTYCCACTCACAATAGATGTTTCATCCATCACTAAACGTAGTAGCGCATCGGAAATCGGACGAGCCGTTCCATTATTSGCAAACATATTTGCTTTCCACCATGTATATGTGGAAGGATTTAACCCTTGTAAGATGAGCTTATCATCAATAATTCCATTTAACCCCATTGGCTCTAAATTAGAAGACCCAGCTGACACAATGCCATCTGTTGCCGCGGTTGCAACTGCAGCACCRTCAATCGTAAYGGTAGTCGCTGCACGATCAATTGCTGTAACAGTTCGATTGCTKGTTGTCACGCTACCTGTCGCATTGACAATATCTACTTTTTGTCCAACGAAGAATCCCTTCACACTACTTACCACAAGTGCATTCGCAGCCGTCGCCTGTGCGGTACAATTCGCAATACGTCCTGAACCATTACCGAAGGTAACACGTGCACGGAAGTTCTTCATATCCGTTGTTAAACCTTTTACCTCAGATTCTACTGCACGAAGATAAGACGTTTCATTTTTCTTCGATGATTCAATGGTTTGTACGGTAAGTTCTAAACGACCAGCCACCATACGTGCTGTACCTGTCGAGCTCTTATACGCTTGTTGYCCCGCTGTTGGTAAGTTACCATTTTCAGCAACTGCYCCAACCCCCGTGTTACGTCCAAAGTGGTGAGGAATTAAGAAATTCGAACCATCACCATTAATCTTTTCCACTTTCTTTTCTAACTGTGAAACGATGTAGTTCGCATTGTTAATCTGTTCTTTAATCCCTGGCAAGTAATCGATTTTTAAAACATCCGCTAATGTCGTTAATGTAGCACCCATAAGTAGGATACCTCCTTAAATTTGTTGGTTTGCTGATCGTAATCGTTGTAATGCTCTTTCACGCGCCACTTTAAAATCTGTAGTTGGTTCATCCGAGACAAGTCCTGTTACACCAGGACCTTCCACCTTCGGCGCTTTCTTACTTTGTAAATATTCTTGAATGGCCGTTTCTTTTGCTGAAGTAAGCTGTTCTTCTAACTGCTGCGCACGCATGGCGTTATACGCYACTTCAAAATTAGGAACATTTTGTTCCACCATAAATTGTTCTAACGCTGCTGCATCTGCGCCTTTTTCTTGYGCGAATTGCCCTAACGCTTGAGTGAATCGTTGTGATAATTGGTGCTGTTCACGCTGATATTCCAGTTCTTCTGCTCTTTGTGCCTTTGCTTCCAGACTCTCTAATTTCTGCTGAATTTCAGGCGTCACACCAAACTTTTCAGCACGTTGTAATAANCTTCGGCGCTTTCTTACTTTGTAAATATTCTTGAATGGCCGTTTCTTTTGCTGAAGTAAGCTGTTCTTCTAACTGCTGCGCACGCATGGCGTTATACGCCACTTCAAAATTAGGAACATTTTGTTCCACCATAAATTGTTCTAACGCTGCTGCATCTGCGCCTTTTTCTTGCGCGAATTGCCCTAACGCTTGAGTGAATCGTTGTGATAATTGGTGCTGTTCACGCTGATATTCCAGTTCTTCTGCTCTTTGTGCCTTTGCTTCCAGACTCTCTAATTTCTGCTGAATTTCAGGCGTCACACCAAACTTTTCAGCACGTTGTAATAARTCTTGTTGTTCAATTGCTTGCATCATACTATCAAGATCGTTGTACCCTGCTTGTTGTTGAAAAAAGTTAATCGCACGATCATACTTGTCATAGTTACCATATCGTTCAGAAACTTCTTGTTCCCAACGCTGACGTTCTTCCATAAGAGCCGCTTGTGTACGTTCTTGTAATCTCTTCGCAAAAGCTTGAGATTGTTCAATATTTTCTGGTGGTTGCCCTTCTGGATTATTTTCTATTGGCGGTTGCTCAATTTGTTCAGGTGGATTTGTGACCTCACCTGCACCTTGTGGAGGTGCGCTTTCCCCACCTTCAACGCCAGAAGATGCAGTTTCAATTACTGCTTATTGAAAATTACCTAAACGTAAACGAAATGGTTTTAACATATTTCTTTCCTCCTGTGGGTGGGCGCAAGTCCACATTCAACGCCCGAATTTTTGTATATAAAAAAGCCGCTTTTTATAGCGACTTACTTAGCTAATTCACATTGCAATCTGTAGCCCTCTAAATGCCAAATCTTATCAACAATTCGTTCTTTGCAACATTCAATTCCAATGTTTACATCATAATTAGTAGGGTCAACACATGCACTGGATTCCGTCAGAATGAAACCATTCGGTAATTTAGCAACAACTACTGTACATTTACCGTGAAACTCTTCTACCGTCCACTGTGTTTTATCTAAAATAGCGTTAATATCTTCTTGTGTAATTTTATTTTTCATTATTCAACCACCATCCAATCCTCTGCTAACACATCAGAAGTGCTAGGGGACCATGTAGCAACATCGTTTTGGGCTGTTTTCAATGCAAGATATGCACGATACGGGACATTTTCTCCGCCAAATGCTTCTTTCATAATATCTGTAGCTGGTGGATATGATGCAGCAGGCACATAATAAACAAACATACATTTCCCGTTCCAACCTTTACGTGCAATTTTATTCCCTTTTTTAACTGCTTCAATTGCTTGTCCGAATTTCATCATTCAACAACCTCCCAATCTTCTGCTAACATATCTGTTTGTGATGCTAACCAAGGAACAAATGTATCATCAACTGTTTTCATACCAATCCAGGGGAGGAGTCCTTTGCATTTGTTACCACCTACCACCTCAAAAGAGATATCAAACTCCCCCTGCTTTACGAGTCTTACCCACATACCTACATCATTCCAACCTTTACGAGCCACTGTCTTACCTTGTTTCAATGCTTCAAGCGCTTGGCCAAAAGTCATTATTCTACAACCTCCCAGTCATTTGCGAACATATCCAAGTTGGTTGGCTTCCAACCTACGGATATTGTATTCTGCGCGGTTTTAATAGCAATTGAATCCTCAAATCGCGGTTCCCCTGCATACTCTCCATATCCATATCTAAACGCGGTAGAAAAATCGTTCCCGTTAACCAGATACAGAAACATCCCTTTACCATTCCATCCGGAACGAAATACCCTTTCTCCTTCTTTTAACCGATGCCATGCCCAACCAAAATCACCAATAGTTAAATCCATTTATCTCTCACCCTTCTGCACTTGTTTTTCTACTTTCTTTTCTTCAATATCTAATTTACGATGTTGTAACTGTAAGTCTTGTTCTTTCATAGCTTTCTGCGCTTCTTGCATGTGTTGTTCTTGTTCCATCTGCTGCCTTCTATCCGCTTCCATTGGCGCATTGAGTGCCTCCATATGTTGCTGTACATGGTCATCAACTAACTGNTGCATGTGTTGTTCTTGTTCCATCTGCTGCCTTCTATCCGCTTCCATTGGCGCATTGAGTGCCTCCATATGTTGCTGTACATGGTCATCAACTAACTGTTGCACTTCAGGCGGTAATTCATCGTATAAGCTTGATTTTCGGAATGCATTATGAATATATACATGCACTTCATGGTCATAAAAATCACGCACCTGCGGTGTCGCCAGTGGTAGTTGTGGAGGTTGCATGCCAGCCTGCATGGGGTCTACACCTTGCGCTTGCATCGCTTGGGCTTGCTCCTCAAACTGTTGTTGCTGGATGCTGTATTGTTGCAATGCTTGTAACGACTCTGGATTCTGTGCAATTTCCTCGAACTGCTTGTTTTCCATTTTTGCTTTGTTTTCATCAAGCTGCTGCATTTCAAACAGCTCATTACTATCTCCCATACCCATTAATTTTAAAAATCCTTGGGTATCTGGTGAGCCGTCTTTCTTAACAATTGCCCCTTTATCCCACATGGTCATAATGCGGTCTTGTTGCGCCGATTTCATTTCAGGGAGAGAAGAACCTTGAATAATATTAATGTCCTCTCCACCGCTTAAATCAGACCCAGTAAAGCTTACTAATTCAATATCATTATCCGGACCAAGAATACGGGCCATACGTTCCTCTGTATAATGTTTCTTCATCAGCAACAGTACACGTTGCAATAAACGCTTCATCCCATGCTCATAGTTTTGAGAAGAAACGGCAAGCTTCTCATTCTCCTGTTCTACCATGAGAGACAATCCGCTATACGTATCTAATCCAGACGGCAAACGTCCTTGTGAGATTTCACGCGCACCTGATAAATCGTCGATATCAGCATCATGATTATTTAAGATACGATCATAGAAGGACGGGATATCTGGCGCACCAACTCTTTCCGGTCTCACACCCTCTATCGGTGTATAGTGAACAATTCCACCTTCTTCATTTGTAATTTCATCTTCATCCACACTTGACCCCATGGGCACAAGCCACATACTATTCCCCATTTTCCTTGCATGTGTGGCAAACATAGAGCGCATAATATTGATTTCACGCTGAATCGGCAACATATCTTTAATAAATGCTTCCGCTTTTAGCATTTTCGTCTATATCCAGCAATTGTCCACCTGCAATCGTAACTTTCAATCCATTTGGATGCTTACCACACGGTTTTACCCACATTTCATCCACCATTGCCATGTTGGGGCGTTTTTTACTAGTCGAGTTGAATCCATTTTGTGGTGTCACATCAAATGCAGCCGCAAACCCTACATTCTCATCAGCAGCGACATCTTTTCCGTAGCGCTCTTTAATGTAATCAATATCACGTGGCTTTCTTTCCACAATCCAACGAATCTCTTCGTCCATTTCAGCGGCGGGGTCAATGTATACAGTGAGCGGGTCACAAATACGACACCGAATTTCACCCGTATATAAACGTTGCATATCTTCCTCAAAACCAACTTCGCCTTCCCCTGGCGTAATATCTTGACCAGCTTCCGCATCAAAATATACTTTTGCGGCACACCAGCCTTTTACACCGTTATTCAGGAAAATATCACGTGTTTTACGATCCATTCCTGTTTGTTCCCACCAATATTTAAGAAATTTTGATGCTGCTTTCGCAATTTCAATGCGTGTTTCATCGTTACTATCAGGTACAACATCGAATTTCACGCGATTTTTAATTTGTTTCGCGAGCTTGACCATCATACGCGGTCTAATTTGGTTCACTGTAATGCGTTGTTCTCCATTTTCAAGAGGTGCAGTGATCATCTTTTTACTAGTTGGATTCCATACAAGCCACTGATTACCGCGATAATAGTTTACTTGTGCCATCATTTGACGTTTTTCTTCCCAGTCCTCGGCTTGGGTAATACGTTCTTCCACAAGAGACACCCAATCATCAGGACTTTTCTGTTCTTGCTTTTGTTCCTTTGGTTTATTGAGACCAAACAATGTTTCTCACCGCCTTTACATGAAAAAGAGCCTATACGTTTTGATACGCAAGCCCTTTTAAGATTTCTTTACTTTCGACTTCGACACTTTCTTTTCCGCTTTGATTTCATATCCTTCCACACACAGTTCTTTTATCTCTACAGGTGTATAGGCAAATGTCGGGTCAATTTCAGCTCTCTTTTCATACATTTCCTCATAATCATCCGCTACCGCGAATTTTTCAATACTACCTAACGTTAAATGAAACACTCTAGCCATATCGTGGCCACTCCTATTCTAAATGGTATATTGGTACAGGCTGTTCTTCTTTCTGTGCTTTCACCATCTTCACTTCACCCTGCTTGTATTCGGCAAAAGAGGAGGCTTGGATACGATCATACAATTCCTTACGCTCTTGTTGCCACACATCACGTTCCCCTTGATGTACACGCTCCATTTCATATGCAAACACACCAAGAAATACAATGACTGCAAATAATACAAAAAAGACAACATACGTCATTGTAGTTGCCCTCCTTTCCTTCGCCCTCTCGATAGTCTAATAATGTGGCGATGTACCTTTTCTTCTAATGTCACTGGNTAAAAAAGACAACATACGTCATTGTAGTTGCCCTCCTTTCCTTCGCCCTCTCGATAGTCTAATAATGTGGCGATGTACCTTTTCTTCTAATGTCACTGGCTCTTTTGGAATGAATTTTTCATTCGCATGATAATAGATAAATCGGTTTAATGCTTGTGACATTGCGTCTACCTGGTCATCATTTTTTCCTTGCGGAAAGGATGCGCACTCTTCCACAAAATCATGCACCCAAGGTGCTTGCCTTGGTAAATACACATTACCTGATTCAATATATGGTGAGACTGCATTCACACGCGAAACCTTACCACCTTGTGGATTCACCGGAATCATACCGCCGATTTCATTCTTTAACATCGAAATAATTGCCGGGCCATTCGCTTTATCTTCCACTAGTTTGGCATGGGCTTTCGGATATTTTCGTACCATATTGCGAATGGCTTGTAGGGTAGTTGGGAAGTTCATACGTGCTTTCAAATTATCAATCAAATACATATCCGCCCCATTCTTCCCCCACACCTGAATACACACAAAGTCACTGTCTGCTTCATCCTTAAATGTTGCATCGATACTCATAATCGTATGAACCATCTTCGGCAGCGTATCATAATATTGCCACCATTTACGCTTTAATAGATTCCCTTCCGCTGCGGTTGGTCTGCCTTGATACAATGAGTTAAAGCTACTTGGATATCGTTTCCGTTCTTGTATGAACTCTAACCCATATCGTTCTGGCCACAATGGTTCGCCTACTGCTCGTCCTATTACATCATCTTCCTCGGCTTCTAATGGAAGATTGTACACTTGCCAAGGTAATGGTTCACCATATTCCTTACTTAGCAACCTACCCTGTAAATCATCTTCATGCCATCTTGTTAGAATCAGTATGACAATTGCACCCGGATGTAAACGAGTAGAGAAGCTATCTATCCACTCATCCCATATCTTACCTCGATGCGTTTCACTATCAGCTTCCTCACGGTTCTTAATCGGGTCATCGATAATCATTAAGTCAGCACCCATACCAGTGATACCTGATAACACACCACGTGAGATCATGCCACCTATTTCATTATCCAGTAACCATTCATCATGTGCCGAGCTTTCTTTGGATATTTTGATATCGAATAAATCAGTACCATACATTTTGACCTTTTCTTTATTCTTCTTACCAAAACGGCGAGCAAATGTGTCACTATAACTTATTTCAATTACTCTATCTTCTGGAAAGTTTCCTAAATAATAAGATGGTAACGTCTCCGTAATGGTCATCGACTTACTATGACGTGGTGGCATATTGATAGCAATGTATTGGTTCGTGGTTGGAATCTCGCTTGCATTCATTTGTTTCTTTTTATTGAATGACACCACCAACAAACTCACTATGCGGTGCTTTCTTATATCTACCTTCATGTACATAACACACATACTCATAGTAATCACGACGTGCTATTTCYCTTTGTATCTCCTCCACTGTCGGTAGGTTTGGTAAGGATTGACTCAATTTGTTTCAGCTCCTCCACAGACAGGTTGCTAAGTTCTGGCTTTTGTACAACGGTTTGTTTCATCTCACCACTGTGATCAATCTCACGTCGGTCACGCCACACAGTTGGCTTTCGATTCTTGAGCCAAAAGATAATGGCTGTTGTATCAGGTGGGACTTGTCGTTTCACTCGTTTGGTTTCTATGCTTTGAAACTCACCGTCCACCTTTTCCCTTTCCACAGTGACTTCTTCATACGTGTAACCTGTCGCTCGCTTAAATAATGCATTCTCTACTTCACGATCTGATACTTCTTTTCCTTTTGCTAACGCTTGTATAATCAGTGGATGTCTATTCTTCCAATTGCTCAGCGTAGAACGACTCACACCCATGTTATGGGCAATCTGTTCTTCTACCAGTCCATCACGTGCCCATCCTTCTATTTTTAGTAACCCTTCTTTTGTCAGCCAAGGGTGTGCTTTCCCTTTCCCCATATGTATCACCTCACTAAAAATAAAAAAGCAGCAAATATTTTGCTACTTTAACTGCGTGTTATTCGCTTCGAATTCTCTTATATAACGGTATAAAGTGGCTCTTGCTACATCAAACATCTCACATACTTCCACTTTTGTTTTACCAGCTTCCAGCATTTCCATCATACCTTCAATCTGTTGTGGCGTATGAGCTTTCTTTCTACCGCCTTCACGTCCTCTTGCCTTTGCTGCAGCCACACCGTTTACCACACGTTCATTGATTACCTCTCGCTCCATTTCAGCCATCGCACCGAATATATGGAATAAAAACCTGCCCATTGTTGTCGAGGTGTCAATCCCATCTTTAATCGATACAAAGTGAATCCCTTTTTCATGAAATTCTTGGAGCAAGTTCACAAGCTGATGCATCGTTCTTCCTAAACGATCTAACTTGTAGACAACCAATGTGTCACCTTTTCGAAGCTTTCCAAGAAGGGATTGAAGCTCAACCCTGTCTTTTTTCACTCCGCTTTCCTTTTCTGTGACTATTTCTTCACATCCATACTGCTTTAATTCGTCCCATTGCATATCCAAACTTTGCTTTTTCGTTGAAACACGTGCATATCCAAATATCATAAAACCATCCCCTTACCTTTGATGGTTTCATTGTATCAATTTCATGTATCAAAATCAATAGTTTTTAATACATAGTTTTGATACACAGTGAACGTTGCTATTAGGCTCTATGTGTAACCGTCTCATAAACAACAGTTTGTGAGACACTATATTCATTGAGAATGATGCTTCCATCCAGCTAAATTGGCTTTGATAAATACTTTTTCTTCCTCATCAACCTGCGTTAACAGTTTATCAATTACCTGTCTATCCGTGTTAGCTAGCAAAAAAGCTGCCACTTTTGTCATACAGTTTACATAAGCAGTCGCATCTTTATTTTCCCCATTCATTTTCATAAAAAACGTAACTTTGGTATGCAAAATTCTCACCTCACCACTTTTCTTTTTTAGATGTCTACGTTGTCCACCGAACCTAAACTAACTAATCTTTATTCACCAAGATAATCGCTGGTCCTTCCACGACAATTCCGCCAAATTCAATCTTTTCATATACATTTACTTCTATTTTTGTAACACCTTCACGTTTCGCTAATTCCTCACTTAAATCTTTTGTAGTTAAATCCTTTACGTTCACCATACGATTCCTCCTCTTCCGCAATCATTTCATCATTGGTCAAAACTTAACATTGCGTTTTAAAATAGCTGTATACATCATATGTACCAAACCTCCTATTCAGGCGTAAAATATGTTTGCAATCAGACAAAAAAAGAGCATCTGCGCCAGTAGATGCTCTAAAAAAGGAGTTAATATGAGATTGAATATGAAACAACGGAGGGTTGTCCCATGCTCTAATATATGCTTGTCTGTATCAAAAGGTGACATAGGAAAAGCACCCATTAAGGATGCTTTGCTTTCATACATTATTTAGGCTTATATACTTCTGGTACTTCAAAATTATCATTTGTTTTTACCCTGACCATAGATATATTAGCTGGGTTTATCATAACATCTCCAACAAGGAGTAATCTGTTGAGTAATAACCCGTCTTTATCTGTAATCCAACTTTCAAATGTTTCTAATGGCATATGGACCTGATGTTTATATCCACCATTCATGCAAATCTCTAAATATTTCATTTTATCATCCTCCTATAGCTTACATTCGATAAGAACAAGGAGTTTCCTTTCCTCAAATCATAATATAAAAACAAATTGACCGCTCTTCTACACAGAATCACAGCCAACTTGGTATATGAATATAAAATAAATTCCATTGGTCTTTTCGTCCTATCGCGGGTTCCTACCGCCCATGCCCGTTCTTCGGTAACGTTTTGATAATGGGGCCCACTCACATCACTCCACATGATGGTGGATACGCTATCCCCACAGCACACTGTCTTCCAAACAGTATCTGTAAAAATATCGTACCCTTGATTCCCCTATAAAAAAGTACCCGATTTAGTACCTCAAACAGTACCCCAAAAGTTCCATTCTTTTCTTATATCATCTCTAATGCCGTGGCAAAGTTAAGAATACCTGACTTCCTTTTCCGGTAGAACTTACCTCGCTTCATCCCTAGTACCGTATAAATGTAATCATCATTTAACTCTGTCGCACTCATATATTTCATTTCTAATATTCGTTGTTCATCCTGATCTAGCGCATGCTCAAACGCTCGTTGTAATTGTCTGTACTTAAGTTCATGAACATTCAACTTTCTCAACTCTGGAAACAAAAGATCTGCTCCTAATTCCATCCGTTCTCGCTGATTTTGAAACCGTACACGTAATACCTTATACTTTTTCAGTTCTTCTATCACAAAAGGGCGTATTTCTTTCTCGTTGACATATGTAAAAAGAGATAATTGATTCATCGTATCCCTCCTGCATAAAATAGTTTTCTTTGTTCATACTATTTGTAAGCTGTTGACATCAGCTTTTCTCTTTACACTGTAATCCTCATTTTACTTGCTTTCTTTTCAGGCAAAAAAGCGGTTAGAAGACTAACCGCTTTTGTTGTTGTCACCATTTCACTTCATGTACATATATTATCTTGAATCCTTACTTTTCCAATCATTACTTGTTCATGACTCACACATAACAATAATGATTTAAGGTTTCAAGAACGAGCACTCTGGCACAAGTGCTCGTTTTATTTTTTTACGTATAAAAAGAAAAAGTTAATTCATACTATAAATACGCCATCTATAGGATTTGTTTCTACACCATTACAAGTGTGAGCAAGCATGAGAAAATTTCCCCATAAAACAGCTAAGTAAAATTAGCTGTTTTTATTTTGCATACATTTGCGTTAATACGTTATACTACATATACATTATTATTTCTTTTCTTGTTAGCTTGTCAGCTACCTTAGGAACCCTTACAAAAGGGTTCCTCTTTTTTTATTTAAATTCCTACTTCTAATTTAAGCTTCCTATTCTCCTTTCCAACACGTTATTACTCACCCGATACCTATGACATTCTAAAAAGATTCAAACGCGAATTCAACCTGTTTTATGAAGCCATTTTTTCTAATATAAGATTTAAACCGCTTCCTTATCCATTTCCGGGATAATACCTCGTTTCGTTAACATATCATGGATAAATAATCTTCCTTTTTGCGTCCAGCGTGTATTCATCTTTACGGATTTGCTACCATCCGAATGTGTCACATCAATTGTTTGCGATTTCGTATACCCTTTGTTTTGATGTTTGGCATACAGCAGCCATTGGTTGTTTACTTTGTACTGTATTTTTTCGTCCTTTAAAATTTTATTTAATCGAACTGCAGATAAACCATAATCGGCTGCAATTTGTGATACTGTTACGGTATCTTTTGACTGAAGAATTTGATCGAGGTATGTAATCTTAGATGCATGCTCTGCGACTTGCTGTGTCAACATAAGGTTCTTTTGTTCTGCCACTTGCCTTGCCTGTTGTTCTTGTTTCAGTTGGGACGCGAGACCAATCAGTAAATCTGGGTCTTGTAGTAAGGCGTTAATCGTATGCGGTGTCATGTATGCACCATGTTTTCGAATACTTGGGAGCACTTCTTCAAATACCCATTTTTCAAATTGTTCCGCTTGTGGGAGTTTGGATTTAGCGATTAGACGATATAAATTGGGTTCGTTAATGAATTTTTTCATTTGTTTGCCACTATTAGTAGGGACTAACGTTTCGTTCACCCCTTCTTGTTTACAGTGATCCCTAATTGCTTTGTGCGGATTAGTGTATCCTAATACTTTTGCAACATCTGTCGCCGGAAAGTACTCTTTTCCATCCTTGATAAAAACCTCTAAATTTCCGAACATATTATGTGCGAATGTTTGCATTTTTGTCATTTTTCATTTCCCCTTTTCTACAAAAGTGACGTTATTATTTGTTGTTTTTGTATTCCTTGTGTAAATCAGCTAACGCATGAAATGTATTGGTTTGAATGAGCCTTAAAACATCAAACGCTTCATGCGGTGTTAAACCTTCCGCCTCAACTAATCTTGCTAAACCTGTAATAATTAACTGTTGTCCAAAACTATCTTGATTAAATTCAACTTTTCCCACGTTTCATCCTCATTTCTCTGCAAAATGAAATTATCATGAAAAACTTTCTCAACACCAGCATATAGAACAAAGACTCTTTTTTTGGTAATATATAGGTAGTATCCATATACTTAGCTTCCTTAAAAGGGCCCATCCCCAGTGGGTCCTTTTAAATTTTCATGCTAAAATAGATTTTTGGTTAACATTTATTAATATATTTCCATAAGTCATCAATCTTTTCATTTTGTATATCCAGCGTTTCCTTATAAGTATCTAAACGTTCTTCTAGCTGTTTTACATCCAACTTTGTAAAAACAATGTGGCCAAGCAAAATAAAGATGGCTATCCATAAAAATGGCTCCATTACATCTACCTCACTTCTGTAAGAATAAATATTTTATTTCATTCCCATTCACCTTTATATCTCCTTCGAATATAGTACTATCATCCAAGTGAATACTCAGGTTGCTTCGGACCAGCTCCTAGTGTTCCTGGTGCTCCTGTTACCAAGAATCCGTTTATAAACAGCGGGTTCTTTTATTTTTTCTGCTATAACTATTTTGTTAACATTATCAAGAGACATGCATTGGTATATTTCATTTCCCTAATCCCTGCTCTTTCCCAAACTCAGCGGCTCTTTGCTGAATTCGTTTTAATATTCGACTAACTTGAACCTGACATCTCCCCACTCTATTCCCAATTTCTTGCTGCGTTTTATGTTTCGAATGCATATCCCACACGATTAATTCTGGATGCTCAAGTGTTTGGTAAAATGATTGAAGGACCATATGATTCTCGACTTGCTCTGTCTCTTCGATTACTTGTGTATCTTCCAGCATGTCTTCCAACAGAATTTCTTCACTACCACCACCCGCCGATGTATACATTACATCCTGTAGAGATTTTGTATTGGGTTGATATTGTAATGCCTCTTTCACTTCTGGAAGAGCCACTTCTAATTGTTTACAAATCGTCTCTCCATCTTCCTCCATCAATCCTTGCCTCATCATTTTCCCTCTCAGTTGATATAAAGCTCTTGGCACCTTTATCTTGTGACTATTCATAATAAACTTTCCAACTTCTCCATGAATTTTTGGTATCGCGTACGTAGAGAACTGATAACCGAGCTCATGATTAAAATCCCTTCTCGCTTTTATGAGACCAATCATCCCGTACTGCACTAAGTCCTCTATCTCCAAACCTGTATTCGCTTTAACTATTTCTAACATGCCCTTATATCTCTTCCAGATAAAGTGATGTACCAAATCTTCATACTTACTCATAAACTCCTCATCTGGCATCGCTCTCACATCTTCAATCGCTTTCATCATGCCTGTTTCTCCTTTTCCGCTTACTTGACTTCTTCGGCACCTGATTCGGCCCTTGCCATAACCCTTGCTTTCTCCATCTATTTTTCACTTTCCCAACGTAGGATGGACTTCGCTCAAACATGATACTAATTTCTTTATCTGGAATCCCCTGGTCATTGAGTTCTCTCACACGCGCTGGTGTCAATCCATCCGGCATATTTCCAGTCTTCCCTCCGCGACTTCTCGGCTCTGTATCAAAATATCTACCCAACTGACGTAATGTTTGACCAGTCGGGCATTTTGCACAAATGTTGATACTGAAGCTCGCATCATCTGAGCGATTGTAATAACACCGCCTACATTTCTGTTCAATAATATCTCCAATTTGATAGGTGAGTCGTATGCGTTCTTCCTTGGTGAGTTTCACATTACTCACCTACAATACTGCTTTTAATGCGATCCCTAATGCTTGCGCTCTTGCTTGTAATTCCAAGCGATGTTTCCGTTCCATTTCTGCTGTTTCTTCTGCCGCGCTGATTCTGATTTGTACTTTACGTAATTCAGCTTCCAGTTCCCATTTCTTTTCGCTTAATTGGTTGCGTTCACCAAGCAACATTGTGTATTCTTCCTCACGATTTTGAAATTGTTTTTTTAACTTTTCAAGTTCCGCTTTTAATTCCATTTGATGCATCCCATTATCTCTCTCTTCAGAATGTTCATTTTCCTCCCTAATAACTTTTGCACCCTGGACCAATGGTTTTGCACTCTTTTTCGTTCCCGACCTCTTAGCGCACTTCCTAACCCCCTCTTTTTTCTCTCGTCGTTTTGCAACATTGTGATACAATGTGCTTTCACTCACACCAAGACGATTTGCAATTTTTGCCCAAGATAATTTCTGTTCCCGTAACTTCTCCGCCTTCTCACATAATACATCCCAATTTCTCTCTTCAGCCATCTGCTCTGCCATCGTTTCATTTCTCCCTTCCAGTAAGCTGCCGCCTAATTGTTTGATTCGCTTCCCAACCCTACAGTTATCCGCACACCAGGAAGTCTTACGATTCCCTGACTTCCTGTATGCTGGCACTTTTTCACATCCCGCGCATTTCTCATCTTGTAGATCTAATATTTGAATCCGGATGGATTTCTTATCAAGCTTCATCGAAAGGCTTGTCCTCATCCGCTATTTCGAACTCTTCCGAGACTTGATTCTCCATTTCCGGTTTTTCTTCCCCTTTTGTCTCCTCTGCTGGTTCTGGCTGCTGCTCTTTCCACTCATGCCACTTTATCGCTAATGGTGCTACACGCTTACGGTATTCATCGATTACCTCAATAATTTGACCCGAGGACATGCTCAGCTCATTCGCCAATTTCAAGTACGATTCTCCCTCTAGACGACGTTTCACGATGTCCGGAAGTTTATTTGGCATACCCTCAAAGTTCGGTGCTAAACCGCTGATGATAAAAGCATCGATAATCTCACGGTCCGCTTGTTCTTTTTCTTCACGAGTCTGAATCTTTTCTTCTGGCATATCTAGATCCGCTTCTATTTGCTCGAATGTTGATTTTACCTCTTGTACCATTCCTTTCTCATCGACTTCGTACTGCGTAACCGGCTCATTTGTTTTCGCATTAATCGTGACATTAAAGTTGACTTGCATAGACTCTAGCGAAACAAATACTTTTGCATCAATCATTTCAGACAGAGAATCCAATTTCCCTTGTAGCGAGGAATCTGTTACTTCTAACACAATCTCTTTCTTCCCATCAGGTTTTAAGTTCACTTTCTTTAACACTGGTTTAAATTCGATATATGCCATTATGATCCGCTCCCTTTATTCTGCTTCATTTTGTTTTTTTGCTCGCTTCTCCGCTCGTTGTAACTTGTTGTACTCATCCAATGTGATAAAACCACCGTATTTCTTCACATGCTTCAGCAAAATCAGCTGTAAGTGTGGATATTTATACTCGAATAACTTTCGTTTCACGTTGAAAGTTTCGGTGATCATGCCTTTTATGTCTATGACCTCCACCTCACCATTTGGCAAGTACACCAGAAAGTCCGCTATGTATGTAATGGCTTGAAAGCTCTTGTCCTGTTTTTTAAATGCAGGTTGTAGATTAAATACTGGCTGCCGTTCAAACCCTTGAATTTCCCCTCTTGCACTGCGTATTTTTAAGCCTTCGTAATAATTTGCTTCCGCTTGTGAATCAAATACGTAGCCATCGAGGTTCACTTTTTTGTTGTTGTATTTGCTCAATTCCTCTCACCCTTATTTCATAACCAGCTTTTTAAATAGTGCTTCATCCTTCATGTCGAGTGCATAATCGATGAGTTGTTTTGTGAGGAGATTTTCGATTTCATCATGATCTTCCCCGTCTAAATACGTCTGCAAGGAACATTCATCGTCTTCTAGTACATCTAGGTATTGCATATTTTCATATTTCTCTCTGAAATTGATTTGGATATAAATTGGATCCTCATTCTCTACAAAATGCTCGTATGGTGCTGTCAAGCTATTGAACACACCATGAGGTGTATAAAATGCAGATGCTTTCCCTTCCACACATGCCGCCGTAACCTCAATACCATACGGATATTTACTAGCATTTTCTACGAAATGAATCCGATTTATAAATCTCTCATCACTAAACGTGACCAAGGAAGCAAACCCTCTTCTGATTTTCCGTTCTAGATTCTCAACTACCCATTCGATGAACTCCAACTTCTTCTCAACCGACACTTTACTCATATCATTCACTCCTTCTCGCGATAATCCTCACCTTCTACAGCGACCATATAATCTTTACTCATACCCTTTAAACGACTATTTGCTGCAAAACCTATCTTTTCACCTAACGTCTCGTCATCTTCGTTTGAACTATACAGAATCGGTAAATTATGACGATATCGATAATCAATGATCTGGTAGTACAAATTTTCTTTTGCTTCCGACCATTTGGATTTTCCTAAGTCATCCCACACTAGAACTTCTACTTGCTTTGCAGAATGTAATAAGCGATTGAATTCTTTTTTGTCATCGTTCATCATCTTTGCTGCAATGAGGTCATCCATGAACGTCCCGTCCGAAATCAGTAATACACTATATCCTTGCTTCATGAGATATTTTGCTGCAGCCACTTGCAAATGTGTTTTCCCAAGACCAAAACTGTTATGTTCCCGCTTTGCCTGTGCCCGTTTGGATGGTTCTAACTGTTTAATGCGGAGCTCACCAAACGTTGCGATAAAGCCTAAGCTATTTTGTTTCGTCCCCTTTATTTCTTCAAAATTACGCAAATATTTTACGATGGTTTCATACAACACTTTTTGGTTTTCTGTCTTTTGTTTGTAAGAATCAAATCTCGCTTGTGCAAACTCTTCTGGAATCATTGCATTCTTCAACCTTCGCTCTATCACTCGTTGCACTTTACACGAACAATCCTTCTGCACAGATACTTTCATTCCAAATTCATTGACTTCCTCGTAAAACAGTACTTCCGTATCCTGGCATGTTGAGCATTTATACTCGTTTGATGTAACTTGGCATGTTTCGTTCTCGGCTTGCAACTTCTTCCTCATAGCTTCTGCCCGTTTGATAATTTCCTCCATTGCGTCTCCAACGTGTTACATGTTCCCCACCGCCTTTTTGATTTTTATATGATTCATCCAGTTGCATGACATCCGCCATTGTTTTGACATTGCTTTTCTGCCAATTGGATAAAATACCGCTGATATATTTCCAGCGCTTTACATTTTGGTCAATCGCTCGATCCACAGCTTCTAACACCATTTCGCTTCCTAGCACATCACAAAACTCTCCCAAATCTTGCAGAGCTGTTTCACTTAGCGGAATATTGTTCTGCAGTAAATACTGATAACTTTTCTGAAATGCTTCGTCAATCAAGGGGTGCTTATCTACATCATCATCTTTAGTTAGATTAGTACTTGGTATATTAGTACTTAGTAAATCATTAGTATTTAGTAGTCCCCCTTTTTCCACTGTGTGGTTTCCCACTCGATGGTTTTACCACTAGGTGGATTTTCCAGGGGGTGGTTTTCGGTATCTATGGTTGGGACTTCATACACCACTGTTTCCCAACGTGAAATTTTCCCCGTTTCAGAATTTTGAACGGGATACCGCTTTAAGTAACCCGCTTCCTTCAGCTCTTTTACAATACTTGCAGTTATTTTTTCACTATCTTTGGTATGTTCACTCAGTTCTGAGATATGAAATGTCCAATCATCTGGCAAAGAAAGCATATAAGCGAGTAAGCCCCTTGCTCTCCAACTGAGGTTAGAATCATGTAAAGGTGTATTGTGTATGATTGAATAATTTGTATCTTTAGCTACTCGAAATATTCCCATCCCTTTTTACTCCCTTCTGCAAACCGCAATGTACGATTGATTTTCTAAAATAACTTTTTCTATGTGATAACCTGGATACCCAGCCTGTATATATCTTGCAATAGAATGCTTTAGTTCTTCTTTGGATTGCGCTCTCTCCCATAATTTATGGGAGAGGAGCACCTTTGATTTGCTCATCCTTCAATCGGGAATTCTTGTTGTCCAGCATCTTCTGTTATTACCTGTTCTCCTTCAATTGGATCCACTTCAATAAACTCTGGCTCTTCTGTAATATCTTTTCGCACCACTTCATCTTGCTGGGCTTGTGTCTGAACTTCAATACTAATCGGTAAGTATTTAAACATGTAACGAACCACGGTTTTCTTCGCCATTTCTTCATAGTCGCTACTCCAAGGGCTATAGCTAGAATTAGCGGCTGCAGAACGTTTTCGGCGTTTCTCAATTTCACTTTTCGGCATAAACTCCATTTGATACCCACCGTCTTTAAAATGAGCAACTGCATACGCTCCAATAAATGCGCCACGATCCCCATGTGATGGCTTATGCTCCAATTTTGGATGTAACCCCAACTCATATTCGAATTCGTCATTTTCATGTACAGCATGGGCATAAATACTTTGAATATGACCAGACCGTCTTGCGAGGTCAATCATCCCCTTATACCCGATGATAAATGTCGCTTCACGCTTATACGGTAAGATGTAACAGTGTCCTAGTAATCCTGGTTCCAATCCTAGCTGTACGGCTTGCATCACAGCCCCCATAAGAGAAGGAACTGCACATTCGAGAAGCTTTGGATTCGTTCGAATTGTTGTTAAGGCAATGCGACTCATACGGTTCATATCCATATGCTTCGGTAATACTTCCGCCATTCTAGGCGCCATTTTCTTCATGTATGCTTCTACTGTTTGTTCCGGTGTAACTGGCGCACTTTCTTTTCGATTTGTTAACTGGTTTTTCAACTTTTCATTTGTAGCCATATCTAATCCACTCCCTATTTTTTATTTCACTGAAAACTTTCTTGATATAGTTTCATTTGTATATTCTTTATGTAAATCAGGATGTTCTGTTTTGAATCGTTTGCTATCAAAACGATTACTTGTATAGGACTTCCAATGAATGGTGTAATTCTCCGTTGTCCCTTTCTCATGAGAGCCTAGTTTCGCTTTCAGCTTGTTCTCATACTCTGCCTTTTGTTCTTGTAGTACCTTCATTTCTCTATCTACTTGGTCCCTCGCTTCGATGAGTAGCTCTTCTTGCTTCCCTAGGCTGATAGAACTGTCCTCAATAGATTCTGGATACATTTGCTTGAGTAGCTGCGTAGATGCCTCAGAACCATCGAACATAGGCGGTACATCTTTCTCGACATGATTCAGCCAAAAATCCCGTTCCATATTAACAAGATATTGAATAATATCCTCATCACGCTCAATCTTCTTATAGACAAACTTATTACCACCAATTAATACGGCAATCCACCATGCTTCATAGCCTGTCACAGCCATATAGTGTTGACACTGGAGAAGGTAAGCGACCGGTATTTCTTCACCTTCCCAGTCCTTTTTTAAATATTCTGAAGCTGTTTTACATTCAAGCCCCACTCGTTCTCCTACAATGAGCCTGTCCACGTTTGCAAGCATCCAAGGATACTCTGGGTGTTGCAAGATAGCATTTCTACGTTGTACCTTTAGTCCCGTACGTTTGGCAAACTCCTGGGCAACTACTTCTTCTAATACATTCCCAAAATAAGCGGCTTCACTTTGTATATCTTCTTGCTCGATAGCTTGTGTTTTCTCAAGAAACACCTGTACTTGCGACTTCCATTTACTTAAGCCAGCAATGGCTGCCACATCAGAACCACCTAATCCTTGCTTACGCGCTTCTAACCATGCCCTACGATCCATATGTAATGTATTTGCCAACACCTTTGCATGCATGTTTCTTTCACTCACCTTCTGTGGTATACTAGCTTCACCTTAAATTTTATTGAGAACTCATTCCCGTGAGTTCTTTTTTTATTCTCCTGCCACAAAACGCGTACCATGTCTCTCTAAAAATTTCTCATTACATTCCTCGCAAATGAGGCTACCTTCAAACACGTAATACGTCATACCGAAATACAATTCACCGTCACAATCACTACAATAGTGTTCGAAATCTTTTCGTGGTGAATTGTGTGGGTTTCCTGTAACGTTTGGGTTTTCAATCATTCCTCTCACCCCATCCAATTTGTTTGTCGCAATCCACGCAATAATCGTACGCCGGTTGCATAACTGCTTCACCTGGAATGTATTCGTAATGTGTATCAATGTTTTTATGCTTACATTTAGCTTGTTTTTCTTTCTTTTTCTGCTCTAAAACCACTGAACAATACTTTTCTTCATGAATTTTTGCGCCATACTTTGTGAGAAGGCGCTTCCCGCAATGATCACATTGGAATAGCGTTTGATTTTTTAAAACTTTCACCTAACTGACCTCCTCAGCAAGCGTAATATAGTGCACCCTCTCCACAACATCCGCATTCACACCGATACTTTTCAAGCGGTGAACAATCCCACGAATATGCGCTCGTTCCTCATCATGCTTTTCTTTAGCACGGTAGAGTGCTGCCAATTCCCTTCGGGCTAATCGGGCTTCTTTAATCCAGATACAAAATAGATATGGGTCATTTTTTTGTAGCGCTTTAACTTGTTGTTGTTCGCAATGCTGTAAGAATTCATCGAGTATTTGTTTCTTTTCGAGGTCCTTTGTTAGAACTGATTTGGTCATGATTATTTCTCTCCTTGTATGAATAATTACCTCTCCAAAATTGGGGAGTGAGAATTTTATCCCTATGCACTCGGAATGACTCGTGTTGAGTTCGTATGACGATGCACTAAATGTAGTTGCCCATCTGCTTTCTTATAAATCAACCAGTTATCAGAATTTAAATTATATGCATTAATATGTATCTTCTCTCTCTTGGTTGGCCTTTTACCGTTTTTCATGCTTGCCCTCCTTTACATGAGGTCATTTCATGCTATAATGACCTCAACATGTGTTTTTATTAGACCGTCAGCCCCAACTGGCGGTTTCTCATGTTTCTTCTTGTGCCCAAGAAAAATGTTCTTACATTTAACGGTTTATAATCAGGGTTAATTTTTAAAAATGCTTCATTTTTCTTTGTATTTACTGTGGATCTACCCATCCCAAGTTTCACTGCAATTTCTCTTTCGGTGTATCCCTCACCCACATGCAGAATGATTAATTTCTCTTTTTCTTCCAGCACACTCGTTACTTCTTCAAATTCAACTGATAACAGCGCTTCTTCTTCCACATTTATAGGAGAAACTGCATAAAATTCATTTACTGAATCCTCATCTCGATGCCAATCAATCGAATGAATATTGATTTGATTCCTTTCCTCATGGCTCACTTTTCTACTTACCTTAAAAGGCATTCCTTTCATATGCAGCTCATCACTCATGGCCCATTTCATACCTTTCATCACGTATGCATGGAATGTATCTATTCTCTCTGCATCATATTTCACACAACACGCCCATAAATGCATGCGACCTACTTGAATTAAATCGTCCAACTCCATATTGTTCCTTTCTGCAATTTGTCTTGCTCTTGCGATACTTCCAAATCTTTGTTTGATCGCTGCGATTACTAAATACTCTTTCTCTTCGAACAACTTTTCAGGTGTCATTTTCTTTTACCATCCTTTCATTATTTTTCAAACAGCTCGTCCACTGTTGTTTTGAAGTACTTTGCTAGTTTTTGAGCTTCTTTTAGGGTGAAATCAGTTCTTCTGTTTTCTTTTGAGTGATAAGATCTAGACGATATGTTTATCAGGTTCGCAGCAGCCACTTGTGTAATACGTCGCTCTTTTCTGGCTATGTATAGGTTTTTGTGCATGGTATCGCTCCTTGTTTAATAATTTCTAGATTTCGCACGTATAGTTACCTGTGTTAACTTAACGGTCAAAAAAAATCTATAAACAACTCATCTATAGAAACTTTAAAGATACTTGAAATACCTAATAACTTGGCAGTTGTTGGTTGAAGCTTACCATTTTCCATCAGGTTAACTAAAGAGTGACTACAATTTAATAACTCTCCTAATTCCCTCTGCGAAAATCCTCTATTTTTCCTTAATAAATACAGTTTCTTACCATCAAATCTTTTCATCTTTATCCCCCTTAGTTACTTGTGTTAACATCATACAATGAAATAAAGTCTTCTGTAAACCTTTTTTATGTACTTTAATGGTTTTCTAAAAAAAGCATTGCTTCATTTACTTATTTTAGTTATTATAATCATAGAAATGTTTAATCCAGTTAACCGGAGGGTGTTAGTAATGGTAACATTAGGAGACCGTATAAAATTTATTCGTACAAAAAAAAATATCTCACAACAAGAATTAGCGGACATTTTAAATGTTAATCGCTCTGCAATATCTTTATACGAAACCAATAGAAAAAGCCCTTCGAGAGAAAATACCTATAAAATAGCTACCGCATTAGGTGTATCGATAGATTATTTATTAGGTTTACAAACAGATCCTTCTTTTCAAACTGACAACATCCATTCTGAAACTGCTCAACTTATGAAACGTCTTGATAATATGCCGTCAGAAACAAAACAAACCATTATTAATTTAATTGATGACTTACTTAAAATACACGAAAAAAGCCATGATTAATTATTATTAATCATGGCTTTAATTTTACTAACTGCAAGTATGTATTCTTCATCCTCGCTAAAAATTTGTTCTAAAATTAACATCTTTTTAATTTTATCTTCAGTGTTTTCCTGTTTAATTTTTTTTGCATTTATTTTGTTCATTTGTCTAATCTCTCCTATAAGTAATAGTCTCATCACCCATTGTAAATTAGCACCTTTTTTATAATTTTATTACTATTTTCGATAGAGGTCTCAAGACTAGCCAAAAAACAAAATGCTTTTTTTTAGCAAAATATATTGACAAATAAAAAAGACCCACTTAATTAACTTCATTAAGTAGGTCCAGCATATTCATCCCCCAGGTTTAATATCCATATAATAATTAATCTGTTTATCCAAAGCCTTTTCTTCTAATCCTTTATTAGCAACGAATGGTATTATCATTAAAGTCAACATCATTGAAAATATCAACATTATCTTCTTCAAATTCATTCACTCCCACCTCTGGTTTATAGTCCATCATCCATTCAAGTATAACAGAATCTTCCCCACGCTTATACAATTCTCTTGCACTCAAACTGGAAAAAAAATAATTACCTTGAGTAAAGAATTGCTGAAGACATTTATGTAAACTCTTATTAGAAGTATCTTGCATTGCCTTAAATAACACAATAAAGTCTTCATTTTCTTTCTGATAAAATACTGATGAGAATTTATCAATTTCTCTTAGTGCGATAACGGATTCATTCTTGTCTGATTCGTAATACAATTCGACCAATTTCAAGTTATACAATGCTTCAGTTTCTAAAATTTCCTCCCCAATCGCTTTAGATAACTCATAACTCTCTTTTAGTAGTGATAAGCATTTTTGCTTATCTTCAAGTAAATAAGACATACCCATTAAATACGTTGCATCTGAAACTGTCTTTGCGCTAATATTCACACTTTTTAAGATAGTAGCATATCTTCTTGTTAATTCTTTATTATTTAATCTTAAATGAACAGGTGCTAGAACCTCATATACCTTGTGGAAATAGCAATGTAGAATAAAATCTTTACGCCCACCACTTAACTGCTTAAGCCTCTGTTCTACTTCTTTACCCAATCCAATCATCATTGGAAAATCTTTAGAAAAGTAATAATTATAACATTTCATGATATCGATTAATATTCGTAAACAACAATCCGTTGGTTGCCTTAATTCACACAATTTATCAATTAGTGATCTACCATCAATCTCATTCACTATATATTGATACAATATTTCATACACATCCACAAACTCCTGAATACTCCCTTTATCTTTTCGATATTTTCCTATCAAACGTTTTAACAATTCAATATCCCTAGTAATTGAAGCGTACTCAAAGCTTTGTTTGATTAGTTCTGTTGTATCAACTTTCAAGCAAAAGTCACGCATTATAGTTTTGTAGTTTTCATCAGGCAACGTTAATACTTGCGACAATTTCAAGAGACTACAAAAACTAACTGTCCCACTTTTTTTGAACTTAGACATATATTGGGGGCTTACTCCAATAGCCTCAGCAACACTCCCATATGTTAGCTCTGGGCTATTGTCAATTAATTCACAAATTTCAACATGTAGCGGCTTCAAAGTATTCTTCCCTCCATCCGATAACATAAAAAGCCCCACCCTTAATTTTCTCAACTCAGGACACATTTTAAAATTACTAGTCGTGTGTTACACTGACGAGGAACTCGTATGATGCAAGTGTTTGTCCTAAGGTAGCTAGGATGAACGGTGTGAGGGGCTTTGTTCGGGCACCTCTTACACACGCTCTGCGAGTTTTTATGTTTTTGTTTATTTTGTTTTTTACGATTATTCTGTCTATTAATATGACAGAAACCCATATACTGTATACAGAGCCAATTTTAGCACGGGCTCGCATTCTATTCCACTCTAAAACTTATTTCTCAATATAACGTTAAAGAAAAATCTTGAGATTATTCGACTACAGGTTCACACATTTTACATTCGTAATGAACATTGGTTCATTTTTCATTCTATTCCACTCAAATCAATGTGGAAACCAGCCATTTTTCTACAATCACACCCAACCAATCCAAAAACACATTACGATATTATTATAAACAAATGTCGGACTTTCTCAATACCAGTCACGACATTATTATGGTAATATGATTTTATCCTTACTAAGGTATCGTCCTGATTGGTTTCCCTAACCAATCTCCCCACTAACATTAGTGGGGAATTTTATTTTTTGAGTATTTTCGAATTTAAATATGCTATAATGTTTTAAACGGCAATTTTATTTTCATGTAGGTAATATGTTATTAAAATTAAAGTGGTTCAAGTCAAAGTGAGACGCTCAATTTATGTTGAGCGTCTTTTCTTTTGGTAACAAACAAGTTATAATCTACTCAATAAATTGAATTATCAATCTTTACATATACAGGAGGGATTCTTATGGTGATCTACAAAGATAAAGAACGAGGAACATATTTTTTCGTTGTCAGAGTCCGTCAGTTTGATGGTACTCAAAAACAAGTAAAACGTCGTGGATTTAAAACAAAAAAGGAAGCGCGTGAAGCCGAAGCGAAAATGTTAGTTGAAAAAGAAACGAACTCTAGCTTAACATTCGCTCAAGTGGCGGATAGTTACTTTGATTGGTATTGCCAGAGGAGGAAACAGTCTTCGATTAACGCCATAAAAAATGCAATTTATAATCATTTACTAAAAGAATTTGGTAAAATGAAAATTGATACCATTACCGCAAAACATGTAATGAACTATCAAAATAAACTCTTAAATAACTACTCCGCTGATACTCTAAAGCAAATTCATACTATACTATCCGCTATATTCAATTTTGCGATAAAATTTTATGGATTGACTAGCAATCCAGCACGTATTGCAGGAAACTTTGAATTAGAATCAAATAAACGAATGAGTTATTGGGAATTCGATGAATTTCAAAGATTCATCGATACTGTAGATGATCTACTTTACAATGCATTTTTTTCGACACTTTATTATAGCGGCGCTAGGAAAGGTGAATTATTAGCTTTAACATGGGCGGATGTTGATTTTGTAGGAAAAACGATTAACATCAACAAAACTGAATACAATCGTCAAGTTACAAAACCAAAGACAAAATCATCGAATAGAATCATCTTATTGCCTACACTTATCATTAATTTATTGAAGAAATTAAAAGAACATGCTACATTAACAGCACCAGTAAAGAATGATTATGTTGTTTTCGGTGAGTTTTATAATAGTATTGCTACCTCCACGCTAGATGAACGATACAAGAAATATGTGGCTACTGCTGGAGTGAAAAAAATTTTACTTCATGAATTTAGACATTCACATGCATCTTATTTAATTAATAAAGGTGTAAGTCCACTTGTAGTAGCACAACGACTAGGTCATTCTGATGTAGCAACAACTTTGAATACTTATAGTCACTTATATCCGTCAAAACAAGCAGAGGCACTCGCCTTTATAGAAGACGATTTGGCAAAAAAGTTACCAAAGTGTCACCAAGGGCTCTAAAACCCTAGGTATATATGATACCGTATTTAATCCCGTCATAAATCCAGCTTCACCGAGCATCGTTTTCTCCATTAAAGCGTTACAAGGGCAAATCGTTACACATTGACCACAGCTAACGCATGAAGAATCATTAATATTTACTCCTTCATCCCAAATAACTCGTGGGCGTTCCGCTTCCCAGTCTATCGATAACGTTTCATTTACTTGTAAGTTTTGACACACCTCAACGCATTGACCGCATGCAATACATTGATTAGGGTCATAGCGATAAAACGGATGCGTCATATCAACTTCACTTACATCTACTTTCGGTTCATAAGGATATTTTTGATGTTCGATTTCCATTAATTCTGCTGTATTATGCAGTTTACAGTTCCCATTGTTATTGTCACATACTGTACAGTATAATAAATGATTTTCTAGTAACCGATCCATCGCCTCTGTTTGTGCTTCTTTTGCGCGAACAGAAGCACGTTCAATGTCCATACCTTCCGTTGCTATCGTCGAACAAGAACGCATTAACTTTCCGTCAACTTCTACAATACAAGTGTCACATGTTTGAATAGGATCTACTTCTGGCACGTAACAAATTTGCGGATGTTCAATCCCGTTCTCATTAATCACACCCAATATCGTTGAACCAGGCTCCGCTGCATACTTTTTTCCGTCAATTGTAATATGAACCATGTTGTCATTCATGGTCTTTCCCCCTTTTTTAGAATAAAAAAACTCCACCACGAAAATATACGCACCACATTTTTGGCACGCTATTATCATGGTGGAGTAGTTTATTAGCACATCTTGCTAAAATACCAATCCATTTATTCATAAATAAAACGATAGATTCATAACAGGTCATATCACGATTCCATCTTTAACACTATAATTATAGCGTTAAATGTACAAATATACAATATAAATTTTAAACTGCGCATATGTCTGTATGTAACTATCCATAATAACCCATATAAAGTTCAACGAGGAATAAGGTGAATATATGGGTTCTTTTCGAAAATGGATAAGGGGCGAAAAATCTTTCTTTACACACGAGCAATCTGAAACTGTATTACATAAAGAAACTTCTTCCTCCATGCCGCTTAATCTTAAACACTTATCCAAATTATTTAGTGGTATTCCAGAATTAATTACACGCACTTTCCCGTTAAAAAACGGAAAAGAAGCTGCTCTTATATATATGGAAGGACTTGTAGATAAAACTGTTATTAATGTAGATATTCTTCGGCCTCTCTTATTTAAAGAATGGAATGAAGACGATTTTTGGAAATCTTCTGTTTCTATAGGGAATATTAAAAAAGTTCAGAAGTGGATAGACATTGAGCAATCTCTCTTACATGGCAAAAGTATTTTATTTATAAACGGTCAATTATCAGCTTTAGAACTAGATACACAAGCGGCGCCAAAAAGGAGTATTGAAGAACCTACAACAGAGACTTCCATAAAAAGCTCACACGAAGGATTTAATGAAGTGGCAAGTGATAGTATCGCACTTATTCGTCGCTATATTCCAAATCGCGAATTAAAAGTGAAGGAATTCACTGTTGGCGAACGAGCAACCTCTAAAGTTTTTTTACTTTATCTTGCAGATGTTGCAAACGAAGATGTTGTACAAGATATGGCATGCCGCATCGAATCAATCAAAGTAGATGCTATTCTTACTACCGGTGAATTAGAAGGATTTGTTGAAGATAATTCCTATACTCTCTTCCCACAATTGTCTATCACTGAACGTCCTGACACAACGGCACATCATATTTTGAATGGGCGAATCGCTGTTGTTGTAGATCGCTCACCAGGCGTATTAATAGGACCTATGACCTTTTCATCCTTTTTTCAGACGATAGATGATTACAGCTTCAGACCTATGATTCCATCTTTTATACGACTTCTTCGTTTCACTGGGCTATTTATTGCAATATTTGCTCCTGCTCTTTATATTGCTATGATTTCCTTCCATTATGAAGTAATTCCGCTCAAATTGTTGTTAACGATTGGAGAATCTCGAGCCAAAATTCCTTTCCCCCCCCATATTAGAAGCTTTATTAATGGAATTAGTTCTCGAAATGCTCCGAGAAGCAGCGATTCGGCTTCCTGGGCCTGTTGGACAAACAATCGGCGTCGTAGGAGGAATTGTAATTGGACAAGCTGCGGTTCAAGCTGGGATTGTTAGTAACGTTATGGTTATCGTCGTATCAATTACTGCGGTTGCCTCTTTCATTATTCCTAACTTAGAAATGTCAGCAGGAATTCGGCTTCTTCGATTCCCAATGATGATAGCAGCCTCTTTATTTGGCGTCATTGGAATTATGGTTGGAATGGCAATCATTATCATCCATATTCTTTCTATGGAATCACTTGGTGTGCCATATGGTAGTCCTTTTTCTCCGTCATATGCTTCGGACTTAAAAGATACCCTTGTACGTTTCCCATGGAAAATCATGAAGAAACGGCCACTATCTCTACAATTAAAACAAAATAACCGGCAAAGCGATGTTGAGGAAAAGGAGGAGAATAAGTGACAAAACGTGCAAAGAGGGAAATCACTTTATTTCAATACATTTTAACTATTAGTGGTGTTCAAGTCGGATTTGGCGTACTTACACTCCCGCGTGAAGTTGCACAAGGGGCGAATACAGATGGCTGGATGTCTATTATTATCGGATGTGTCATTACTACTTTAGTCAGTCTATGTATTGTAAAAATTATGGAAAAACATCCAGGATATACTTTACTTGATGTGCTGATACGCTATCTTGGAAAATGGCTAGGAAGAGTAGTAATGATTTTTTGGATTTTATATGCTGTACTCGCAGCTGTTTCCTTAATTTTTTCCCTCTTATACGTTATTCATATTTGGATTTTACCTAGATCTCCTATGTCTTTAATTATGATTTTGCTATCTATTCCAATGCTTATGCTTGCATGTAAAGGAGCACTTATTATTAGTCGTTTTGCTGTTTTCACTGTCATCTTTACACTTTGGATGCCATTATTATTATTTATTCCTCTTAAAGATGGGCATTTTATATATCTACTTCCTCTTATCAAGGAAGGATGGCTACCAATTATAAACACCGTGAAATCAACTATCATTGCGTTTCTCGGATTCGAGTTTTCGTTTGTCCTTTATCCTTATTTAACTAACAAAGCATCTGCAAAAAAAGGAATCGTTATTGCGAATTTGATTACGTTATTTATTTATCTTCAAATCACGTTCGTTTCTTTTATTTATTTTAGTCCAGATGGTATAACAAAGTTTTTATGGCCGACACTTTCTCTTGTTACACCGTTTCACTTCTCATTTCTTGAGCGATTTGAAATTATCTTTTTGTCATTTTATCTCTTTATTATTTTTGATTCCTGTATTCCTTATATTTTCACTGCTTCAGATGGAATTAATCAATTACTTAACAAAAAAGGCAGTTCATTACCTATTTATTTTTTATTATTCGGCTGTATTTTCATCTTATTCTTTTATATCCCTTCTTCTTATCAGATAAGTGCGTTGCGGGAATTTTGGGGAACTGCTAGTTATTTTATCGTTTTTCTATTCCCAGTGGTATTTCTCTTATACATGACACTTTATCAGCATTGGAAAAGGAGAAAAATTTAAATGAGACGTTGTATTCATTTTATTATATTTTGTTTCCTCATAATTTTTTTAGTAGGCTGTGAAGATCGGCTTGATTTAGAAAAACAATCCATCTCATTAATTTACGGTTTTGACGCAAAACCAAAAGGAAAATTAATTGTGTATCACGTAAACCCTATTTTTAATGAAGATGTAGAGAAAAAGTACGAAATTCATGAAGCGAAAGTACATACACCCCGAGAAGCAAAAGATACGTTTAACAGTTCAAGCAGCGGTTTAGTGTCCACAGAAAAGTTACAGCTCATATTGTTTAGCACAAATTTTTTAAAACAAGAAGGAGCTATGCCTTATCTGGATGTTTGGTATCGCGATCCTAAAAATACAGGAAATATGCGCATGGTTGCAGTAGATGGCCCCATTTCTTCTGTTATATATAATAATTTCAAAGATAAGCCTGCTCTTCCTGAATATTTAACAGATTTAATTAATACGAACAAACTATACAATCGGACCGTGTTTACGACATTCCATGAATTTCATAGACAAACTTTTAATAAAGGCGTAACTCCTGCTATTTCAGAAATAAAAAAAGGGAAGAAAGATGTTATTGTTACCGGTTCGGCACTATTAACTTCTCGTGGAACTTATAAGATGTCTTTAAATCGCTATGAAAGTGCCCTTCTTCTTATGGTGCAAAAGAAAGCTAATATACCCGTTTCACTTACAATGAAAATCCCCTCTAATTTAGTTGAAAGTAATAGCCATCTAAAAGATACAAAAGGCGACGATTTCATAACAATAAACGTTCTTAGTATGAATCATGATATCGATACAGACTATAGCGATAACCGCTTCAAATTTAATATTAAAATGGATTTAAAAATTGCCGTATCTGAACTTACATTCAACATGGATATAGATAAAGATAGAAAGAAATTAACTTCTCTTATTACAAAACAACTAAACAAAGATTTAAACGAATTAATCTACAAAATTCAAAAACAGCAACTCGATCCATTCGGATTTGGTGATTATGCGAGAGCATTTCACTATAAAGAATGGAAACAAGTTGAAGATGATTGGCCACGTGCCTTTTCAAAAGCTAATGTGAAAGTAGCACCAACTATTAAAATTTTAGAAAATGGGATTATTAAATAGAAAAAACACGCTACTTGCTCTTATACGTTTAAAGAGCAAGTAGCGTGTTATCATTTTTTATTTTGAAGCTTATGCAGTTACGCTTCTGTTTCTGGTTCTTCGTTTTCCGCTTGTTCCAACCTTTGCTGCTCCGCAAGTTCAGCTGAAATCATTCCATAATAAATTTCTGGATATAATCCAAATATTTGATATACACTTCCTAAAAACGGCATCAGAATCCCTCTTTTCTAAAGTTGTATTGCCACTTTTAAGGATTCCCTTTTCATTCATTATACATTCGTTTTTGGCGTTTCTTCTTCATCTTGAACACTTAATAAATTTTGCCATTTTTTATACGGAGCGCTATTTGGATCTACATATCCTTTTGCATGCGAGCGATCCCACAATTGTTTAATAAACATTTCTTTCTCTTTCTTTGCCACCATATCGGCACCTGTACCGTAATAGTTCTGGAAATACAACTCGATTTCATCAAGGAATAGTCTTAATAATTCATCTGATGTTTCTTCTAACGTCGGATCATACTTCGCTTCACGGTCATACATTAAAATCATGTCTAAAAGATTGTGGACATGTTCTTTTCTAAGCCATCTTACATCTTGGGCTCCTAATACGAACGGATGTGTATATAAATGTCCACCTTGTATCATCGCCTTTTCTTGCTCTTCTTCAAATCGTGACAAGATGTTTTCATAAATAAACGGATTATGAAGCAATGCTCTGTGTAATTTATAACTTTCGCTTGAAATATTTTTCCCCATCGACTGAATTAAAAAGCTACGTCCCACACCGTTATATTGATACACAAACTGTCCATCAACAGCAACTAAACTAATCCAGCGATACATATATGCGTATAGTAATGCACGATTACATTTATCATAATCTAATTTTGTTTGAGTCGCGTTTAAATCTGGCATAAAGGCTGGTAAGTGCCAATACTTATCTAAATGCGGCGTTAAACTAGATTTTTTACTATTTAATTTGTTTACACGGCGATAATACGATTGGAAATAGTCACCTTTATCATTCATAAATCCGTTTGAAATATGTCCTGATGATAATTTAGGAAAGTCTTGCAGCGATAAGCCGTAATGTGCTCGATAACAGATCACTTCAAATGGCGAAAAGGCTTCATGTACTGTATCTTTTTCTTTAAACATTTCTTGAATTAATTCCTCTTGCAGCTCTTTCTTTAAAGAAGGATGTATACCCCAATATTGTAATTCCCTATGATGAGCAACTTTCGGAATGAACGGACTTGCTAAATGGAACAGGTCTTCAATTTTTTCACGCACGTATTCATTGCGATCACGTTTCTTATAATCTGCTTCTTTTCGCAATGCTTCAATAATATTCAATTCTAATTTATCACGATAGCGTACTTGCAGTTCGTCATAACAATAGCTCAGTATATGTTCTCGGTAGAAATCCTCTACCTTTTTCGACTGAATCTCTTCTGTTTTCGCATCACGACAATATTCCCCGTACAAACTCATATAAATTTCCGCTGATATATCTTTCGGTAGTACACCTAAATTTAAATGTTGCTGCATATCTTGCCATATCTTTTCTTGCAGCTGTTCCTCAGCTAATACATATACATTCGTCGGGTTTGTTTTCCCTTCAAATTCCTTACTGCGCTTTTGGATTTCAAACAATAAATTTTCACGTGTTTCATGTAAATTATCAAAAAACCTTTCCCAATATTGAATCATTTTATTAACTGTTTGATATAGCGATTGATACACAAGTTCTAATAGCATTTCTTTTCGATATTCATTTAATTTGTGTACATATTGCGTTACGATGTCTTCAAATTCTCTTTTGAATAAACGTTGCTGATTATTAATCATTTTTCCAAACCAGCCTTGTTGTTGAGCAATTTCTACTCGGCGTACAGCCGTTACCGTTCCATCGATATTACCCACATTAAATTTTTTATCGTAGTTTTGAATTACATTACGCTTTTGTTCATTATTTTCATGTAGTCGATTCATTTTTTCTACTAACTGCTTTCGAATTTCATATAACATAAAACGTGCTGCTACTGGGTGAACTGGATCTGTTTTCTTTAAAAACCATGTATTTAATTGATAGGACTGCCCTTCAGAACCACTTGGTGAAAAGCGGTCTGATTCAATCATGTCATATAAAAGTGTCGTTACATGTTCATGTACACGGCTCGGAATCGCATACGCATATAAACGCACCGCATGATCCACTCTTGCCACTTCACCTTTCATTTGTTCCATCATTTTCAGCTTCGCAGCTGAAATTTTACACTCATGTTGCAGACGATTTAATTCCTCATCTTTTTGCACCGTGCGTTGTACATAACTTTCTACAGCTTCTAAAAACAGTTTTGATTTCGCAACTCCGAGCTTACCACCCTCTGCTCCTTCACGCGTTTCATTGTACATTTGTCTATAGAAAATATGAGCTTGCTCTGGACGGGTAGCAAGATGTTCCAAGTCCTCTAAATAACTTTTACCTCTCTCCGGCTTTTCACGCTGCATCCCACGTTTTACATCTTGGTCGTACCTTTGCTTCTTTTCTTGAAAGAGTTGATCCAAATGAAGCCACGATTCGTCTAAACCTTGCACAGCCCATTTTAAAGCACAATATTTTAACACATGTTCATATGGATAAATGAGCTTTGCTGTTCCTGCCCCGCAATATCGTCCTTTCCCGCTTGATTCTGCCAATTGCTGAATTTGATTATCTTCCTGTGCAAAATGACTTGTGGACATCGGACTAAATAACTGTAAATAAATCGTATTTGCCATCTGCTCCATATAATCCGATAAATTGTGTAAATGGTGTCCATGTAAGTTTTCGTAATCATATAAGAAACAATAATTGTACGGTAAATGATGTTGTTTAATCGTATGATTCGTTCTTCCATCCTCATCTACTTGATCCGGACGGTATTCTAATTCAATCGTTACACCACCGCGTTTTGATAATTCTCCAGTTGAACCGAGCGTAATGGCATGCAATTCTTTTAAAGACGCATAACCATTTGCTTGCACCGTTTCAAATTCTTTCGCACTAACCGTTCTCGTCTTCACTAACACATCAGGCATTAAAAATGCACCGCGTATTAAAATGTTATGATGCTGCAGTTTTTTCCGAAGCATTTCACGTAAATATAATGCAATTTGCAGAAACATCCCCGAACCTGTTCCACCTGCTAGTGATGTTACAATAATAACTCGCACACCATATTCCGTTTGATCACTTGTAACCGGAAAAATCTTCTCAATTTCTTGCCAAAAGGACGTCAATTTATCTTCTTTCATCGCAGCACGTAACGCTAAACGTGAAATGACGCGTAACTGTCCTGCTCCTTCTGTTAATGGTTTATCAAGTATAGTTGGATCCATTGGAAACCACTCTGGAATCGTTGGATCTCCTGCAATATACTCTCTAGGCGTTTTACTTGAACTCGTTTGTGTCTTAAACTTTCGAATATGATCAAATTTACTCAATGTATTCACATCTGTATCAAATACGTGCATCGCTACCTTTTTTCGGCGCTCTTCAGGCAGTTTTTCATATATTTGATGCGTCACAGTACTACCGATTCCACCTAATCCAATTAATATCGTTGGAACTTGTAATGTCATGTGAACCACCTTCCTATTCTTGCTTGTTTAAAAAGAAAGGGAAAGAAAGCTAAGACTCCCCTCTTATCCCTACCTACTATTCACATTCATATTTGTAAATCTCCTTACCATATCCTCTATCAATTAATAAAAGTTCATTTGGATATAGTGTCTTATGCTCCATTCCTACTTCTTCCTCTGTTATAAACATCCCATCAATAATCATTCCTACTACTTGTGACTCTTTCGCTACAAAGACAGATTTCGAACCTTTCTTGGCTATAAACGTAACGGATTGCACAGTTTTTCTTTCTGCTCGAAATGGGATACCAAAATAATGTTTCCACCATTTATTTCGAAGTAATTCTGGTTCAGATTGATATAACCAATCTTTCGCTACTTCTTGATCCCATTCGTAATACAATAGCGCTTTCCGGTGAAATCTTGGACGAACAATCCATCCTAAAACGATTATGCCTACTACTAGCAGCAATAAAGTGATAGGAATGACAAACTTAAAAATAAGCGCATACTTTTCATAAAACGGCGCACTTTGAATATGGAGTGATATTTGCTTCTTTACTTCTTGTAATTTCGCATCTTGTATAACGATGGTAGCTTCTACGGTGCCAGTATCTGTGAAATTGAATGTGTCGGAGTAATAAGGACGAGGATAAACGTAAATTTGATTACCACGTTGTTTTATTTCATAGTTGATTGATTGTTTAGATGTGACACCAGTAGATTTTAATAGTTTCTTTACAGCCCCTTCTGTCATCGGCTTACCATCTAACTTTGGTTGTAAAATAAACGGTTTACTATTCTCTAAATTCGTTACTTTTTCTTCATAATCTTTCGTAACAGTTTGAAGTGATAATTTTGGCTTTTCTGTTGTTTCAATTTTGAATTCTTTCGTCTGTCTGTAAAATCCCTTTATATTCATATGAACTTTTCCACGTACTAACCCTTTACCAATCTTCGTTTCGTAATAAAACACATGCCTCTTATCGTTCCACTTCATCGGATATTGTTTTCCGTCTATTTCTACTTCTGCTTGAAAGTAAGAAGACTGAATTGGTAACTCAGTAGGCTTTGCTTCAATAACAGCAGTAACACCTTCGTACATTTGTTCAACATTTTTTTGACTATTATCATCTTTGTCATAAGTAGAAACCGTATAGTTAAGCGCTGGTTCAACAAGTACTTGCAATCCTTCTTTCTCAATATCCCGATCCACTTCTATCGTATATGTTCCTGGTTTAATGACTTCCTGATTTTCCGTGCTTATATGAACTATATTTCCGAATAATTTCGCTTCTCCGGGTGCATGTATGGAAAAAGAAGACTGTAACTGTAATGGTTTCGAAATTTGTGTGACCTGATAATTAGACAGCGAAGGCGATTGTCGTACAAGCGTCATACGCTTTAATGGGAACGGCGTTGTAATCTCTACTTTCTTTCCTACTACTTTCGTTTTTACAATCGATTCAACGGAGGAGAATGGATCACGATTCGCAACTAATGCTGCCACTTGATTTACACTTTTTACAATGCCATCCTCTCCGCTTGACGGCATCGTAACTCCGTTTATCTCTTTCTTCCATATTTCTTTAAACGTATTTAATTGTTCTTTTTCTTGCTGCCCTAAATCCTCTTCCATCGTAATTAAGATAGGATGTAGAGATATCTTTTTTACATCCATTTCTTTCTTAAAGTCTGTTAGTTTCTTTGTAATTTGTTCTTTTCCGCCAACTTTATCTTTTTCTAGATCATTAAATGCCCCGTCAGTTAATACAATAAGCCAAAATTCACGTTTTCCATCTATATCTGCTTCCTTTTTTATAGATTGCATCGCCGTCTCTACTGCGCTAAAAGGAGTATTTAAATACGTTTTCCACGCTCCAATTCCTTCAATTTCTGTTTGCCTTTTATCCTTCGTTAACGAAATGTTTAACGGATTATTCGGCTTGCTCATTGGAACATAAGAAAATGTATCTTTTTCATCTAATAGCGCAACTAAACTTTGCAAAGCGTAATTGGCATATTTCCAGCGATCGTTATTTCTCATGCTGCCCGAATCATCATATACAAGTGAAACGACCCTTTCCTTTGCCTCCTCTCCTTTTGCAAAAGTCCAATAAGGATGTAACCATATAAATAGAAACAACATGAATGTGGCACAAATTCGAATTTTCATGATGAGGCTTCGCCACCTTTGTAGACAAATTCCTATGTTTAAATTTATGAGAGGAAACAAGATATATGACTTGTATTTTAGGACAACTAACCCACCATAACTTTATTATGTAAACATATATATACACTTGGTAATATTCTTTATAGCATTTTCTATCCAATTATATAAGCAAAAAAGCCTGTCTAAGCTTCATACTTAAAACAGACTTTTCCTACTTTTCATATTAAAAACACACAACAAAAAGTTTGATTTTTTAATTAGCACATTACTTCAATTGTAAATCCACCAGGTGCTTCAACGTAAAATGTATATGCATGGGCATGCTTAGGAGGCTCCACCAAAAATCCATCTTTCTTCAATCTTTGATTTATCTTATCTACTTGTTCTTCACTTCCTTGTGGAAATCCTACATGAAATGTTTTTGGATACTGAACTTCTTTTCCCTTCATTAAAGTTAGTATAAATCCATCATTATCACGCATAACTGCAAAGGCATTCCCCCTTGTTCCACTACAAATTAAACCAAAATACCTCTCTAAAAACTCTCTAGATGCTGTTACATCTGTAACTGTTAAATTAAGATGTTTAATTCCCAATCCTCCACCTTCTTTCTCAATTTTCTAACATTTTATCATACAAATAAAAAACACGCCTTTCACAGCGTGTTTCATTGCTTCACATATACTTCAACAATTGGATTATCTTTGTTATCTGCATGTAAGCGTATATTCGCTTCACTCGTATTATAAATGCTGGCTAATAGCATAATTGTTAACAAATTAGGAGTCTTAGCATCACTTCCGTATTTTCTTTCAAGCGCTTCTTTATATTCAAACTCTAAATCCCCCTGTATATATGTATACACTTCAAATCCATCCTCTAAATTGCAAACTACTGTATCAATAATATCCGCTCCTACTTGTTTCTTCATTTCATCTCGCAATGCTTCTATAAATTCTTTCCACGGTACTTCGTATGTTTGAAACTGATCTGTAGATTTCATTGCCTTTCCCTCCTTACTATATCCTTTCTCTATATTTCCCCTTTCATATAACAATTATGATAGGTAGGTCATTCGTACAAGCCGCACTTGTCCCCCTTACATATCGTATTACTGTAAGGGGGAAGGAGGACAGAACATGCATAGACAAAGATGTTATGATACGTGCCGACGTTATTTCGGTAAAGTTGTTCGAATTGAAGATCGCGATGGTCGCATTCATTTAGGCAAAATAATCGATGTGACAAATGAATCTGTATGGATCGAACCAATGCAACAGCGCTCATCTTTTGATACAGGATTCGGATACTATGACGCATATGCAAACGGTGGTTGTGATCTTTGCGGCGGCATTAGCAGGTGTGATAGTTGCGGATTTGGTTGCAGTGGTGGATTCAGTAGCTGTGGATGTGGCGGTCGTGGTTGCGGTAATTGTGGTGGCGGCGGCTGTGGTGGCGGTTGTGGCTGGGGCGTTGAACTTGGATTTGGTTTCATCTTCGGAATTACTTTAGCTGCATTATTTTTCATTTAACATAGTAAAGAGTTGACTACCTTTAGCCAACTCTTTTTCTTTATTTTTCACATATAAAAATACGATGCCCTAAAATATGTTGGTACATAAGCCGTACATTTTCATGCTGTACCCATGCCTCATATAACTCATTCGGAATATATGTTGATACATTCCATTCCGGCTCTTCTATATAGCTAGATATCGTTTCTGCAATTGTACCACCGCCAGCAATTGTAATTCTTTTGAAATTTGCTTTCTGAAATAGTTGTACCCACTCATTCTCAGTTAATAATTCTTTCATGCCATATAATTGGGCAATTTTTTCTTCCTCACTCTTCTCAATATGTGTATTAATAATCATTTCAATGACAACAAGCTTACCATCCTTCTGTAATACACGATAGCACTCTGATATAACCCTTTCTTTATCTGTAAAAGCGAGTATCGATTCCCCAAGCACAAACTCAAATGAATCATTTAAACAAGGTAATCGCTCTGCATCACCTTGAATCAATTGTACATTCAATCTTTCAAACAACCATCTATCTTTCGCTTTTTGAATCATAATTTCATTCTTTTCAACCGCTGTTACTTTATAACCGAATTCTTTTGTCATGTAAGCCGCTGTTTTCCCCGTACCACAACCTATCTCAAGGACATCCGCTCCTTGTCTAAGAGGCAGTTGTGCTAGCAATTGTTTTGTTAACGTAAAACCACCAGGATGAGCACTTCCTATTCCGTAATAAGCTAAGAAATCGATGTAAGTATTTCGTTCCATGGGATTCTCCCTTTTTTATTTTATATATTCAAGGAAGAATGAAAAGTGCATAAAAAAAGGGCGCATCACGCGCCCCCTCAGCTTATTTTTCCTCACCGATATATGCCCATTTGTAGCTGTAATCTCCACCAACTGGGTGGTGAACAATTCCTTTTACTTTTGCTCTTTGAACAATTGCATCACCACGTTGATATAATGGTGCAATTGCTGCATCTTCAAGTAACATTTTCTCAGCTTTCAGTAAGCTATCCCAACGCTCTTTCGTTTTCGTTAATAGCTCACCTTTACCTTTTTCTACAATTTCATCATATTTAGGATTTGAATATCCTGTTTGGTTATGAGGCCCATTTGTAACGAACATATCAATGAACGTCATTGGATCTAAGTAGTCAGGGCCCCAACCAGCGTAAGATAAATCATAATCTAGATCTGATTCTAATTTTAACTTTTGTTTAAATGGCTGGTTTTTCAAATTCACTGTTAAGCCTGGTAAGTTTTTCTCAAGTTCTCCTTTTAAGAACTCTCCTACTTTTTTCGCACCATCACCATCATAGTTTAATAGTTCTACTGTAATTGCATCTTTTCCAAGTTCTTTTTTCGCTTTTTCCCAATGCTCTTTTGCCTTTTTCACATCTGTTTTTAAAATATCTCCATTTTCTTTACGGAAGTCTTTTCCATCTGGGCTCTTAGCAAATTCTTTTGGTACTAAGTAATCTGCAGGTGTAGAACCATCATTTAAAATTACATTCGTTAAGCCTTTTTTATCATACGCTTTTGCAATCGCTAAACGTAAATCTTTGCTCTTTAGCACTGTATCTTGCCCACCACGTTTTTGGTTTAAGCGTAAGAAGTACGTTGACGGTGTTTTTTGTGTAAAGAAATCGGGGCTTGATTTATATTTGTCAACAAATTCAGATGTAAGTCCTGAGCGATCAATTTGTCCACTTTCATATAAATTGACACGTGTACCGCTATCTTTTACCACATTAAAGTTAATTTCTTCCAACTTAACTGTTTTATTATCCCAGTATTGTGCATTTTTCTTTAACTTCCAACCTTCTTCATGTTTCCAGTCTGTTAATGTAAATGGTCCGTTGTATAACGTTGTATCTGCTTCTAAACCGTACTTTTCTCCTTTTTCTTTTACAAACTTCTCGTTTAATGGATAAAATGTTCCAAATGAAGTTAATTCTACAAAGTAAGGAACTGGATTTTCTAATTCTACTTCTAACGTATAGTCATCTACAGCTTTTACTCCTAACGTATCTAGCTCAGCTTTTCCTTCATTAATCGCTTGTGCATTTTTTAAATCAAACATAATGTATGCATATTCCGCTGCTGTATTTTTATCTACCGCACGTTTCCAAGAGAATACGAAATCTTTTGCTGTTACAGGCTCTCCATTTGACCATTTTGCATTTTTATTCAATTTAAATGTATATTTTTTACCGTCATCACTCTTTTTATATGATTCAGCAACCCCTGGTGTTGCTTTATTATCTTTATCAAGTCTATACAAACCTTCCATTACGTTGTTTAAAGCGAGAAACGATACTTGGTCTGTCGCTTTAGCAGAGTCCATAGATGGAATCTCTTGAGACTCTGTTAAATTAAGCACTTGCTTCGCCGCTAGCTTTCCGCCTTCTTTTTCACTGCTTTTTGGTGTTGTGCTTGCTTTATCTTTTTCCCCAGATCCAGAGCAAGCTGTTAATGCCATACTCATTACTAAAACTGGTGCTACTACCGCTGTTAATTTTTTCATCTTTTTTCTCTTCATTTTTGTACCCTCCCCAATTATATGTACGCTATTAACATTTAGAGATTCCCTACTAACTTTCGTTATCAGAAAATTCTTATTAATTAATATTCTACTGTTTTTTCTAGTTTTGTAAAGTATTTTTGTAAATTTTCTAAAAATTTATTTTTTTATGATAGTAACTTGTTGTTTTAACTACTATATGAATTATCCCCCGTCTACTATATGTAAACATCCATTCCCTTATTCCACTCTATTACTACGTTCTATATTTTTCTTATTAGCATGAGGTCTCTTACTATCATTCATCTTTCTTACTACTTACTGACCTCTCTAATTTCCTCGGATAGAACCTTCTTTATTACCTATCCGATTCTCAATAGGCTAACGAGATTTATTCCCTTATACATACTAAAAAGCATTTCACTTTATTTTTTCCGCCATCCTCAGTTACATACGCCCACTTAAAGCTATATTCTGAACTGATGTTATGTTTCACAATTCCTTTTACATTCGGTTTCATTACGTACGATCTTCCTGTTTGATATAAAGGAACTAACCCTGCATCTTCTTCAAGGAATAATTTCTCAGCTTTCCCTAACGTTTCCCAGCGTTTTTTCGCATCACTCATTAATTCACTACCTGCTTTTCCTACCATTTCATCGTATTTTGGATTTGAATAACTCATTTGGTTGTACGGGCTCTTCGATTCAAACATATCAATAAATGTCATTGGATCCGCATAGTCTGGACTCCAACCTGCATAAGAAATTTCATAATCTTGCGCAGTTTCTAATTTTAATTTTTGTTTGAACGGCTGAATTTTTGTATTAATTGTTACACCTTTTAAATTTTTCTCAATTTGATCTTTTACATAGTCAGCAATCTTTTTCGCAGTTCCATCATCATAGCTTAGCAATTCAATTGTAACTTGATCTTTTACAAGTTCTTTTTCCGCTGCTTCCCAAGCTGCTGCACCTTTTTTCGGATCATATTTTAGACCATTTTTAAATGCACCTTGGTAATCTTTACCAAAAGGACCTGTCGCAAGCCCTTTTGGTACTAATTGATCTGTTGCTTTTGAACCGTTATTTAAAATAACGTTCGCTAAGCCTTTTTTATCAACTGATAATGCAATTGCTTCACGAAGTTTTTTGCTCTTTAAAGGCGTATCTTGTCCGTTACGTTTTTGATTTAAACGTAAGAAGAATGTACTTGATTCCGCATACTCACCGTACTCATCTTTATTCGATTTATATTTATCTACAAACTCTCCTGATAGTAATGTAAAATCAATTGATCCTGTATCATATAAGTTTACTTTCGTTGCAACCTCTTTTACTACACTATAGTTAATTTCTTCTAATTTCACAGTCTTTTTATCCCAGTACTTATCATTTTTCTTTAGCTGCCAACCTTGTTCATGTTTCCATGAAGACATAACGAACGGTCCGTTATACAACGTTGTATCTGCTTCTAAACCGAACTTATCTCCTTTTTCTTTTACGAACTTTTCATTTAAAGGATAGTACGATGGGAATGCCATTAAATTCAAGAAATACGGTACTGGCTTTTCTAATTCTACTTCTAGTGTATAATCATCTACCGCTTTTGCTCCTAAATCTGTTAGAGGTTTTTCACCTTTATTAATTGCTTCTGCATTTTTAATATAGAAAGCGATAAACGCATATTCTGCCGCTGTATTTTTATCAAGTAAGCGTTGCCATCCATATACGAAATCTTTCGCTGTTACAGGATCACCGTTTGACCATTTTGCATCTTTACGTAGTTTAAATGTATATTTTTTGCCATCCTCGCTTTTCGTACTAGACTCTGCCGCAGCAGGAATTGGCTTATTATCTTTATCAAGGCGATATAGGCCTTCCATCGTGTTCCCTAAAATTTGCGCACCTAATGTATCAGTAGATTTAGAAGTATCCATCGTCGGAATTTCTTGGTTTTCCGTACGATTTAATACTTGTTTCGCTGCATATTTAATATCAGATTTTTTTCTTCCCCACTATTTGATGTAGTAGTCGTTTTCTTTTCCCCACCTGATCCAGAACATGCTGTCAATGCAACACTCATCGCTAAAACTGGTATTACAACTGCCGTTAACTTTTTCATTTTTTTCTCTTCATTTTTGTACCCTCCCTAATTATATGTACATTACCAACCCTTGAGAGAACCCTTACTAAAGACTTTTTTTTAGAAGATTACAACTAATGTCATTCTACTCTTTTTTCCGTAATTGCAAATAGGTTTATTTTAAATATTCTGTTTTTTATTTAGTAGGATTTATCTTCTATCTACTATATGTACATACTATACACCTTATTCTCCTCTATTTAACCATACTAAAAATTAGTATTTTAAGCTCACAAAAAAAGCATTTAAAAGTAGCTAAGCCACTTTTAAATGCTTTTTCAACTCTATTATTTTTCAGTTACATATGCCCACTTAAAGCTGAATTCTGGACTGATATTGTGTTTTACTACACCTTTTACATTTGGTTGTAAAACATAAGAATCTCCACGTTGGTATAAAGGTACAATCGCTACATCTTCTTCAAGTAATGTTTTTTCAGCTTTTCCTAACTCTTCCCAACGTTTTTTCGCATCACTCATTAATTCCGTCCCAGCTTTTTTCACCATGCCGTCATATTTAGGGTCAGAGAAGCTCATTTGGTTATGTGAATGTCCAGTCTCAAACATATCTAAGAACGTCATTGGATCTGCATAATCCGGATTCCATCCGCCATACGAAATATCATATTGTTGTTCAGTTTCTAATTTTAGTTTTTGCTTAAATGGTTGAAGTTTAATATTAACTGTTACACCTTTTAAGTTTTTCTCAATCTGATCTTTAATATATTCGCCAACTTTTTTCGCATTACCAGTATCGTAGTTTAAGAATTCGATTGTAACTTGATCTTTTCCAAGTTCTTTTTTCGCTTCTTCCCAAGCTGCAGCAGCTTTTTTAGAATTTGGTTTCAAACCGTTTTTAAATGTTTCTTGGAAATCTTTACCGTCTGGTCCCGTTGCTAATCCTTTTGGTACTAAGAAGTCAGCTTCTTTTGATCCATCATTTAAAATTACATTTGCTAAATTCTTTTTATCAATTGATAGCGCAATTGCTTCACGTAATTTTTTGCTCTTTAATGGAGTGTCTTGTCCATCACGTTTTTGGTTCATACGAATGAAATACGTACTCACTTGTGAATATGTGCCAAATTCATCTTTCTTGCTTCTATATTTATCAACGAACTCTCCATTTAATAAAGCAAAGTCAACTTGACCGCTATCATATAGATTGACTAAAGTTGCAGCCTCTTTAACAACACTAAAGTTAACTTCTTCAAGTTTTACAGTCTTTTTATCCCAATATTGATCATTTTTCTTTAATTGCCATCCTTGTTCATGCTTCCAATCTTTAAGAACGAACGGTCCGTTATAGACAGTTGTATCAGCCTCTAAACCGAACTTCTCGCCCTTTTCTTTAACGAACTTTTCGTTTAATGGATAATATGATGGGAATGCTACTAAATTTAAGAAGTACGGTACCGCTTGCTCTAACTCAACTTCAAGTGTAAGATCATCTACCGCCTTCACACCTAATTCAGTTACAGGTTTTTCTCCTTTATTTACTACTTCTGCATTTTTAATCGGGAATGCAATAAATGCATACTCAGCAGCCGTTTTTGGATCTAACAGACGTTGCCAAGCATATACGAAATCCTTTGCAGTTACTGGATCTCCATTTGACCATTTTGCATCTTTACGTAGTTTGAACGTATATTTTTTACCATCTTCACTTTTCGTACTAGATTCTGCCGCTGCTGGAATCGGCTTATTGTCTTTATCAAGACGATATAAACCCTCCATCGTATTACCAAGCATTTGTGAAGATACTGTATCAGTTGATTTAGAAGAATCCATAGTTGGAATTTCTTGTGTTACTGTTCGATTCAGCACTTGTTTCGTTGCTAATTTTTCCCCTGACTTACTATCTCCACCAGAGCTAGAATTTGTGCTTGTCTTCTTATCTCCACCTGATGTAGAACATGCTGTTAACGCCATGCTCATTGCTAAAACCGGTGCTACAACTGCTGTTAGTTTTTTCATTTGTTTCTTTTTCATTTTCTGTACCCTCCCTAATTCTAAACGATAGCTATTCAAGAATTTTCTGATAATTCTGTTTTTCTCTATATATTTATCAGACGATTCTTACTACTTCTTATTCTACTAATTTTTTAAAATTTGTAAAGTATTATTATTGAAAATTTTTAAAAAATTATTTTCTTACAGTAATATTCATAAAAATTCCATATGATCTTCAAATTCTATTTCTCTTTCATATAAATGTACCACTTTAATGGTATTTATCATATTTACACATTAAATATCTATCAGCTCTTGTTAATAAATAATGTATATTTTTAGAAACTCCTTTCCTACAAAAATAAAAAAAGTCAGCAAAACTGACTTTTTACCCGGCTATTTTTTCTCTTTTCATTTCCTCTATTACTTTCGTATACTTCTCATCATCAAATTCATTTTCACTTTTTGCAACAACTACAGTTGCAATACCGTTACCAATTAAATTAACGATAGCACGTGCTTCTGACATGAAACGATCTACACCAAGCAATAGTGCTAACCCTTCTAATGGAATAACATTCATCGCAGATAACGTAGATGCTAATACAATAAAGCCTCCACCTGTTACTGCTGCTGCACCTTTAGATGTAACTAATAAAATAGCTATTATAGTTAATTGTTGACCTAGTGAAAGATCGACATGAAAGACTTGAGCTAAAAATATAGTAGCCATCGATAAATAAATTGTCGTTCCATCTAAATTAAATGAGTATCCTGTCGGAATGACTAAACCTACTACTGGCTTCGAACATCCCAAGTCTTCCATCTTTGTCATCATTCGCGGCAGTACTGATTCTGATGACGATGTCCCGAGAACAATGAGTAATTCTTCTTTAATGTGAGCTAAATATTTCCACAAACTAAATTTGTACAGTTTACAAATAAAATTTAAAACAATAAAAACAAATAATGCCATTGCCGCATATACACAAATCATTAATTTGCCAAGTGGTATGAGCGTGCTTAAACCATACTTCCCAATTGTAAATGCCATCCCACCGAATGCTCCAACCGGTGCTAATTTCATTACAATTGATAAAATGTTAAAAAATACTTTCGATAATCTTTCAAAAAAGTCAATAACCGGTTGTCCATTTTTCCCTAACATCGTTAACCCTGCGCCGAATAAAATGGAGAAGAACAGAACTTGTAAAATATCACCTTTGGCGAATGCTTCAAACATGTTAGACGGCACGATATGTAAAAAGAAATCCATCCATTTCATTTCTTGTCCGCTTTGTACATATTGCGAAACATCTCCGCCCTTTAGTTTTGAGGGATCTAATCCGTCTCCGGGACGCACAACATTCGCTACGATGATACCAATAATTAAAGCCGCTGTTGTAACAATTTCAAAATATAATAGTGCCTTCCCACCAACACGGCCTACCTTTTTCATACTTCCCATACTTGCAATACCAAGCACAATTGTTAAAAAGATAATCGGTGCAATAACCATTTTAATCATATTGATGAATGTTTCACCAATTGGCTTCATTTGTTGTCCAACACTCGGCCAAATTGCCCCTACTGCAATACCACAAATAATGGCCACAATAACTTGGAATGTTAAATTCTTTGCAATTCTCATTTTTGCTACTCCCCTGTATTTTCATTTCTCCCAAACTATTTTAAGCAATAACATTTATTCTATGTGATAGCCCCCTTGCTATTTAACTTAAACCACAATTTTATGTTACACTATTATCTTTAATTCGAAAATAGTATATAACATTTAAGAATAAATGACATACTATTATACACAATAAAAAGCAGACATTACGTCTGCTTTAATTCTCCTCAATTTGCTTTTCACTTAACCCTAGATGTGTTCTAAGAGTATTACTCAAACTCTGCAAATCTTTTTTATTAGGATTATAATAATATACACGTTGCCCATTTGGACCATTAGGTAAATATAAATCATCACCAGCTAGTTGTATTTTTTCAACTGAACCGTTTAAACCGTATTTATAAAAAGATAAAATATCATCCATTACTAAGTTTGTTTTAAAATCGTCGTCAACTGCCTCAACTATTTTTTCTAGCTTCGTAATCGATCCTACACTTTTTAATTTACTTAAAATCGATTCAATAACAAGTTGTTGCCTCTGCCCTCTCATCGCATCACTATCAATATGGCGCGTTCTTGCTAGTGCAAGTGCTTCTTCCCCATTTAATTTTTGCAATCCTTTTTTCAAATGAATCGCATCAGGTTCATCTTTACTATTTTGCTCCGTAAATTCAACTGGGACATCTACTTCAATACCATCTAACCCATCAACAATTTTAGTAAAGGAACCAAAATTAAATTTCACAAAATAATCAACGGGCACTTGTAACAATTTTTCTACCGCTTCCACAGAAGCTTGCGGTCCTCCATCTTTACCATTTTTAACGAAACCACTTCCATATGCATGGGTTATTTTATCTTTTTTCTTTTCAACTGGAACGTATGTATATGTATCACGCGGTATGCTCGTTAATTTCACTGTTTTATCGTCTTTATTAAAAGTCGCTAACAATAATGCATCTGTATGAAATGCACCATTATACTCCTTTTGTCGTTCTTGATTTTCATCAATTCCCATAATTAAAAGTGAAACATGATTTGCAATTGGCTTTACAGATTTCTCACGTAAATTGGATTTTTCACCTCGTGCTAAATTCAAATTAGATTTTTGTACGAGACTAGAAGTTTTCATATATACATAGGCTCCATAGCCAATTCCACCAAATAGCAATACCGCTAGTAGTAAACTTATTATCGTTTTCTTTTTATATTTTTGCTTATTTTTCTCTTCTCTTAAAGATGAATGATTCCCCATTTACTCTCCTCCTGTTTCTATTCATCCAATATGTTTTTCATATTTAGCGCTATCCTTTTGAAACATACTTTCTTTCAATCCCTTATCTATTTGTATCCATTCTGTCGTAAGTGAATATTGAATCAAGCCTTCTTGAAAACTAAGAAATTTCAACATAATCCCTGTATTTTTCTCCACAACCATTTCGAATTTCCCTCTTAAATCTTCAGAGGTGCTAACAGGCATCTCTATATTGATGACTCCTTCAATTTTGTAACAATCTAATCCAAGATATTTCGTTTCTTTATAATTCCAATCTTTATATCGAATTAACAAATCTGCGAATTCTGATTGAATACTATATTTCGCTAGTCCTACATATTCATCATCATATCGCTTTTTTTCACCTGATTTTCTCAATAACCTTTCCGTAGGATTTAACTTTAATAATTCATTGTTTCTTTCTTTCGGGTTCCATTTTGTCTCTTTATAGGTATACTTCTCATCATCAAACTCTTTTTTCTTGCCCTCGTTATATATAATTGTTCGTTTTTTCGCTAGTTTATCTTCTTTCGAAGAGATACCTCTTTGTTTTTCCGTATCAATTGCATACTTATATGTTGTAGCAATTCTTGATGAGCTAGAATATTCCTCAAATTGTCCTGAACTATTTTTAAAATAATCAATAGAATCTAGCATCTTTTGATGAATCTTTTCTTTATCTGGATAATGTACATTTGATTTTATTTCTTCTTCATTTTCATAATCAGAAAACGCTTTTTTCTTTACATATTCAAATACTCCACCGTTTTGCGCAAAACTTTGTATAGAAAACTCAGACATAGATACCACTGAAAGTATACAAACCGCTGCACTAATTATCATCATATGGATTTTGTAACTCTTCTTTTTTACCTGAAGATTATGTAGTGTACCATTAATCTTCTCATTTAACTCTGGAGATACTATAACATTTTCATTTTTTATTCTCTTTTTTAATTTCTCATCAAATAATTTTTCACTATCCACCCTTTACACCCCCTATTCCATCTTTAATCGTTTTTGTAGTTGTTCCCTCGCACGCGATAATCTTGATTTCACTGTTCCTTTCGGTATTTCTAACAGCTTCGCAATACTATCTTGATTCATATCTTCATAGTAATAAAGCACCGTAACAGCTCTTAATTCTTCATGTAACGATTGAATCGCATTATACAAATCTATATCTTCATACTGATCACACGCACTCATATTGTAATCATTCTCTTCTGTCACAATTACATTTTTATACGCTCTAATAATATTGTTACACTCATTCATTAAAATTCGAATTAACCAAGTTTGAAAAAACTCTTCTTTTTTTAGTTTTTTTATATTTTCATAAGCTTTTAAAATTGTTGTCTGTATCGCGTCCTCTATATTTGTCTCATCACGTAACATCGCCTTTGCTATTCGATACATCTTCACTTTTTCTGTATGTATAAGCGTTATAAAGGCTTCATGATCGCCTTTTTTCGCTAAAGAAACATCGGTTTCTTCTTTTATAATCATTTTATATAAAGGGATTACTTTCACAATTGCTCCTCCTGTTTCATCCTCACTTCAAATTTAACTTTACATGTATTAGACGTAGGAACCTAGGAAAAGGTTCATTTTTTTGAATATTTTTGTAAATAAAAAGATAAATATCCTTTATAAGTGTTATGTAATAAACATACTAGATTTAATTTACAAATAAAAAAAGCCCACTTTCTCAGTGGACTTTCTACTTTACAACGGTAAATCCCTCTTCTTAAAAACTACAATTGCTACTATGAAAATACAAAGTGCTCCAGCAGTTAAACCTATACTTACCGGCCATATATTATACGTTCCTTCAGCAATTTCTTTCGGATGAAACAGCGTGAATAATGATAGACTTCTCATCCACTCTAACTTATCACTTAATTTACCTACCATATCCAATACGAAAAATAAGATAGTTAAACTCGCTGAATAACTTAGTGCCTTTCTTTCGTCATTACATATACAAGAAAAGAAAAATGAATACGCACTAACGACTAAAAATATGAGCCCTCCGACTACATTTATCTTCAAAAATAATTCTTTATTTAAGTTATTATCTTGTAAAAACCATTCTGCACCTACTAACCCAGCTACATACGTAACAGATACAATAATCAGAAGTCCCAATATGAGAACAGCAGCTTGTGTAATAGCAATTTCCACTCTAGATACAGGTGTTGCTAACAAGTATGCCATTGCTCCTTTATCTACATGACGAGCAATTAAATGTGTTGCAACTGTTACACAAAAAATTGTTAAAATGATAATAAACAATAGACTATAGTATTCACCAGCTAAAAAATCCATTACGTTTTGAATCGGACTTTCCATACCAACGATTTTTTTCACACTATCAGGCATGGCAGCTATTAGTTCATTTAGCCCTTTCGCTGATACCATTGACGGGAATATCCAAATTAATAACCACAAATATAAAGCCGCACCAAACGCATAACTCAAAATATTTTTTTGTGTTTCTTTCAAACTAGCTAAAAATAATTGCTTATTCATGCGTTACCCCTTCTTTCTTATCGTAATAATGCATAAATAAATGTTCTAAATCCATCGCTCTCGTTTGAAGTGCCGTTACATTATAGTTTGAAATTGTTTGTAAAACAGTTTGATAGTTTCCTTGTACAATGATAGATGCCTCTCTACCTTTTACCACTTCAAATTGCAAATTACACTTTGTAAGAGATTCAATCTCTTCTTGCGATGATACGGTTACATCTATTACCTGTCGTCTCATACTTTGTAAATCGTGAATATTTTCAACCGTTACGAGTCGACCATCTTTAATAATCGCTACTCGATCACACGTACGCTCAATTTCAGTGAAAATATGTGATGACATTAGGATTGTTTTTCCTCTTTGCTTTTCCTCTAATATTAATTCTATAAATACTTGCTGCATAAGTGGATCAAGTCCAGATGTTGGTTCATCTAAAATTAACACCTCTGGATCGTGCATAAATGCAGCAACTATCCCCACTTTTTGCTTCATTCCTTTAGACATTTTGCGAATCGGTGTTTTCACATCAAATTGCAGACGATCTATCAGTTCATCTCGTCTTTTCGTATCCTTTAATCCACGCATTCCTTGCATTAATTTTAAAAACTCTAATCCGTTCATTCCTTCAATAAAAGAAATTTCACCCGGTAGATAACCAACTTCCCTTTGAATTTTCGCTGCTTCATTCCAACAATCTAATCCAAAAATTGTCGCTTTACCAGCTGTCGGTTTTATAAATCCCATTAAATTACGAATCGTCGTTGATTTCCCGGCACCATTCGGTCCTAAATAACCGAATACTTCTCCCTCTTTTACATCAAATGTAATATGAAACAAACCTTTTCCATTCGAAAACTGTTTTGTGACATCCTGAACTGAAATCATAATTCCACCTCATTTTTTGAAATATTTAATATGTGATATTTCAAAATCATTGTACTCCTCATCTTTCATATTCGCAACAACTTTTTGAAATATTTATTAGTCCATATTTCAAAATTATTGTTTTCCATTATTTTTTCTTGTATATTTTAAGTGAGGTGATTGCATTGAACGGATTTGAAAGAGTAAAAGAAAAGAAAAAACGTGCCATTAAAGAAGCAGCATTCGTATTATTTTCAGAACGTGGATTTAATGAAGTGAAAATAGAACATATCGCAAAAGAAGCGAACGTTTCTCAAGTTACAATTTATAATCATTTCGGAAGTAAAGATGCGTTATTTAGGGAGCTTATACAAGAATTTATCATATCTGAATTTCAATATTATAAAGAGCTTGCAGAAGAAAAATTACCTTTTCATGATATGATGCAAAAAATGATTGTAAGAAAAATGAATACTGGCGGGTTATTTCAACCTGATATGTTACTACAAATGATGCAAAGGGACGAAGAACTCCGGAAGTTTATTTATAGTTATCAAAATGAAAAAATCCTGCCCTGGTATTTAGAAATATTAGAACGAGCGCAGCGCAAAAACGAAATTAATCCTCACCTTACTAAAGAAATGATGTTACTTTACATTCAAATGTTTACAAAATTAGGTGATGAATTTGGAGCACAACTTCTTGAAGGAGATCGTGAAAAACATATACAAGATATCGTTACGATGTTCTTTTATGGACTCTCCGTCCCAGAAAAATAATTTTTCTAAAGAACAAATAGAATTACCAAAAAGCCCTTTGGATATTTAAATCGCAAGGGCTTTTTCATATCAAAAAATGTCTAAAACTAACTTTATCTTAAAGAAGTTAAATGCTTCTTTATAGATAACACCTTATTATAGATTAACTCTTTTAGCATAACAGGCTGAATTGAAATAATCGTTTCACCGAAATTCAGAAAATAATTTGAAATAAAATCAAATTCTTGCTTGTTAAAATAGCCTGTTATAATGTAATTTTCATTTTCCTTTTGCATCCTCATGGAAGGGTAATTCTCTTTATCAAAAATGTCTTTTCCTTTTTGATTAACAATGACACTAAAATTAATTGCATCAGGCTTTCTGTGAAAAGTAGTAAGATAACTTAATAATTCTTCAAGATTTTTTGGATTAATATTGCTCGTTTCCACAATAGAAAGAATTTTATCACATCTAATTATTTGAACATTATTCGTCTCAAAATTAAAGATTTTAGCATACCACTGGCCAAATTTAGATTCTATTCGAATAAATTGGGCAACCAATGCTTTCTCCTCACCTTTTTTTAAATATGTTAAATGATAAACTCGCTCAGCAAAAATCCCCTGTAAAATTTCTTTTAAGAACGGACTAAAATTACTATGATTTGTTACTTCAAAGGAAAGCGTTCGTTCCATAATTGAAATATTTTTACTCACATTATCAGGTAATACATGTTTAAATTTATTTTCAAGCGCAATACTTTCTACATTAAATGGTTTTGTCTTGTATCCATTTAGCGTAAGAATTGAAAAATATAAGGCATACATTTCATCCACACTAAAATAAATTGGTGATAAAACACTATTTTCTATAATTTTATAACTTCCATTTCTACCCAATTCAGAATATATGGGTACACCTATTTCTTCCAATGATTGAATATCTCGCAAAGCGGTACTTTTAGAAATATCATATCTAACCATTAAATCTTTTAAATTAAAATATCTTTTATTATTTAAGAAAATAAGCATATCATTTATTCGTTCCGTTTTTTTCATATTTCCCTCCCAAAAAGGTGTCATGTATTGAAACCCTTTTAATCTATATTATAATTATCAACTAATAAAGGAGTTATATATTTATGACATTAGAAATAGCTATTTTTCTTTCAATGAATGGGCAAGCAAAGGAGGCGATTAACTTTTATACACGTCATTTAGAAGCCAAAAAGTTAATGGTTGTTACGTATGAAGAACTGGCGAAAAGAGATAGTTCTTTTAAAATTAAAAGTGAAAATAAAGATCATATTGCTCACTCTGTTTTACAAATTGGGAATACAAAGCTAATGATAGCAGAAGATACAATGAAGCCTAATGAACGTTATAACGTTGGAAATAACATGTCACTTTGCATTCAAAGCGCTAATTTAGAAGAAATACAAAGGTTTTATAATAATTTAATTTCCGATAAGCATGTGAAAATAATCTCTCCCCTAGAAAAAAATATATTTAGTGAAGCATATGGTATTATTGAAGATCCTTATGGCATACAAATCCAATTAATGTATGATAAACGACTAAACTAAATAATTAATCATATTCACATATTCCTAATAAAAAAGACACGAATTTCGTGTCTTTTTTATTTTATAGAAATGACTCTACCCTTTTCACTGCTTTCAATCGCTAATTGAATCAGTTTAATAACATCTAAGCCTTCTTTTGCTGTTACAGGTAGTTTCTCACCATTTAATATACTATCTCGTACACCTTTATAATAATTATCATAACAACCGACTTCTGTTGGAATGCGCTCTAAGCTTTCTTCTGTTTCTAAAGTAGCAAAATTCTCTTCATCGTCTACTCCATAACCATTATCACCTGGCTTCATTCCATTTTTTAATTGCTCTTCCTGCGAATCCATACCGTACTTCACGATAGAACCTTTCTCTCCATGCACTATAAAATGCGGTCCAGCTTTTTTCACATAACTGCTACTACGTAAAATGACACGTTTAGCTCCGTAATGCAGTACTATGTGGAAATAATCATCCACCTCTGCACCTGGTCGTTGTTTTATTACATCTGCACTTATCGCATCTGGTTTCCCAAATATTGATAACGCTTGGTCAATTAAATGCGATCCTAAATCGTATAATATACCGGAACCTGGTAGATTTTTTTCTCTCCATCGATCACGCACATGTGGACGGAAACGATCAAAATTTGATTCATATGCGTATACATTCCCTACTCTGTTTTCTCCTAACAATTTCTTAATTGTTAAGAAATCATTATCAAAACGACGATTATGATATACGCTTAACATTACATTATGCTGCTCTGCTAATGAAATAAGCTCTTCCCCTTCTTCAATTGAAACAACAAATGGTTTTTCTACAACAACATGCTTACCGTTTAAAATTGCTTCTTTTACATATGGAAAATGAGTTGTATTAGGTGATGTAATAACAACTAAGTCAACATCAGCTCGCTTCACCAATTCATCAATTGTACTAACAACATTAGCGTTTGGTAATGTTTCTTTTACTACCTCTTCTTTTGAGGATAATACAGCACGAATATCATATTCTTCTATTGTTTGTAATAGTGGGATATGAAATGTCGTACTAGAAAAACCAAATCCTACAATCCCTACACCTATTTTTTTCATGTTGCCCCTCCATTTGTCCCGCTTTAACGGGCAGTAAGATTCCTAACTCAAAATCCAGCGAAAGCTAAGAAATTAGATGAGGAGTCAACTGCTCGTTAAAGCCCGATTGGTTCAACTAATAATCAGTGGGGATAAAGAAAATCCCCATTGATTAAAGTTTCACTTTATGAGAACGATTTCATTCAGTTATTATAACAAGATTATTATTATTTACATAATAAATTGCCTAGAAAAAAGCATCTTGCTACTATTCATAGCAAGATGCTTTTTTTAACCCGCTTTAACGGGCAGTAAGGCTCCCGACCGCGAAGGAGTTAGATGGGAGACCAACTGCCCGTTAAAGTCCGATTGGTTCAACTAATAATCAGTGGGGATGAACAAAATCCCCACTGATTATAGTTTCACTTTACTCCGGTCGTTTTTTCGTCCACGTTTCTACTACTTCACCAGTATCATTAACATCTAGCACTAGGCTACCATTACTATACCGGTCTTTATTTCGATACGCTTTCGGATCAATCTCTTCTACAATATTTTTTTCTGTCTTCATATAAACTAATTCATCGTCCCGAACAATTTCAATACCGACAATGCGGTATGGATTACGTTTTAACTCTTTGAAAATAACAAGACCTCGTTTCGCCCTCGTTGATTTCTCAATTTCTGATGCTTTTAGACGTTTTACAGCACCGCGCTGCGTTACGAGAATAAGTTGATCTTTGTCACCATTTAACGGTTTACCAGAAGCGACATAGTCATCTTCTTTTAAATTAATTGCTTTCACACCAGCAGCTCTTACACCGACTGGACTTACTTCATCTTCATGGAAAATAAGTGCATATGCACCATGTGTAGCAAGAACGATATCACTCGTTCCATCTGTCGCAAATATATCGACAACTTCATCACCTTTTTTCAAGTTTACAGCAACGAATGCCCTTGAATAACGCTGAACTTTATATTGATTTAATTCTGTTTTCTTTATCATACCATTTCGTGTTACAAATACGATAAATCGTTTTTCTTCCTCAAAGTTCGGTACAACCGTTACCCAAATGATCGTTTCATCTCGGTCGAGTGAAACGATATTTGCAACGTGCTGACCTAAATCTTTCCAACGAATATCTGGCATTTCGTATACTGGAAGATATATATAGTTCCCTTTACTTGTGAATAAAAGAACTGTTTCAGTCGTATTCGTATCGAATCGTTCAAGTAAGATGTCACCCTCTTTCATACCGAAGTCTTTGCCGTTTGATGCATTATGTGAGCGCCATCCAGTACGTTTCACATATCCTTCTTTCGTTACAGTAACGATGACATCTTCTTGTGGAATCATCACTTCTACGTCTATTTTAATTTCTTCAATTTGTTCTTCAATAATAGCACGGCGATCATCACTATATGTTTTCTTAACTCTCTTCAAATCAGTTTTAATGACTTGAAGTAATCTTTTTTCACTTTGTAAAATTGACTGTAGCTCTAGAATTTTCTTATTAAGCTCATCTGCTTCTTCTTGTAACGCCGTAATGTCTGTATTCGTTAAGCGATATAATTGCAAGGATACAATTGCTTCTGCTTGTGCTTCTGTAAAGCCAAATTTTGCACTTAAATTATCTTTCGCATTACGTTTATCTTTTGAAGCTCGAATTGTCTCGATTACTTGGTCTAAAATCGATAATGCCTTCTTTAAACCTTCTACAATATGTTGACGATTTTCTGCTTTTCTTAATTCATATTGTGAACGTCTCGTAATAACCTCTTTTTGATGTCCAATATAAGCATCCAAAATTTTCGGTAATGTCATAAGTGTTGGACGGCGATTATTGATCGCTACCATATTAAAGTTATATGGAATTTGTAAATCTGTATTTTTATATAAATAATTTAAAATACCTTCGGCGTTTACTTCTTTCTTTAATTCAACAACGATTCGTAAACCAGTACGATCCGTCTCATCACGTACTTCAGCAATGCCATCTAACTTTTTATCTAGACGTAATTCATCCATTTTCTTTACAAGGTTTGCCTTATTCACTTCGTAAGGAATTTCAGTGATTACAATTTGTTGTTTCCCACCGCGCACTGTTTCAATTTCTGCTTTTCCGCGAATAATAATTTTACCTTTTCCTGTTTCATACGCCTTTTTAATACCATCAATCCCTTGAATAATACCGCCTGTTGGGAAATCTGGTCCTTTCATAACTGTTAATAAATCATCAACAGTACTATTTGGCTTATCAATACGCATCATTGTAGCGTCAATAACTTCTCCAAGATGATGCGGAGGAATTTCTGTTGCATAACCAGCGGAAATTCCTGTAGATCCGTTTACTAATAAATTCGGGAACGCTGCTGGTAATACAACCGGTTCTTCACTCGTATCATCAAAGTTTGACACGAATTCAACTGTTTCTTTATCAAGATCACGTAATAATTCAGATGCGATTGGTGATAAACGAGCTTCCGTATAACGCATCGCTGCCGCTGGGTCCCCATCAACACTACCGTTATTACCATGCATTTCAACTAAAACATTACGTACTTTCCAAGTTTGGCTTAAGCGAACCATTGCTTCATATACAGAGGAATCTCCATGTGGATGATAATTACCAATAACATTACCTACTGTTTTAGCTGATTTACGAAACGCTTTATCATGTACATTACCTTCTACATACATAGAATATAAAATACGTCTTTGTACTGGCTTTAAGCCATCACGTGCATCTGGAAGTGCACGATCTTGAATAATATATTTACTATAACGTGCAAAGCGGTCACCTAACACGTCTTCAAGCGGGAGGTCATGAAACTTCTCTGCTTGCATGTTATTCCACCTCCGTCTCCATAATCATTTCATTTTCTAAAATATTTCCTTCTTCTTGCATACCAAACTGTACATTACGTTCAATCCATTTACGGCGCGGTTCTACTTTATCGCCCATTAATGTTGTAACGCGACGCTCTGCTCTTGCTGCATCATCAATTTTCACGCGAATTAATGTACGCGTTTCAGGATTCATTGTTGTTTCCCATAATTGATCCGCATTCATTTCACCAAGTCCTTTATAACGTTGTAACATATAGCCTTTGCCAACTTTTTTCGTTACACCGTCTAATTCCTCATCTGACCAAGCGTATTCAATTACCTCACTCTTACCTTTCCCTTTACTTACCTTGTATAAAGGAGGAAGTGCGATAAACACTTTACCGGCTTCGATAAGTGGCTTCATATATCTGTAGAAGAACGTTAATAACAATACTTGAATATGAGCTCCATCCGTATCTGCATCGGTCATAATAACAACTTTATCGTAGTTAATATCTTCAACAGCGAATTCATTTCCTACACCGCCGCCAATTGCATAAATAATTGTATTAATCTCTTCATTCTTAAAAATATCAGCAAGCTTTGCTTTCTCCGTATTAATTACTTTACCACGCAATGGTAGTACCGCCTGAAAACGACGATCTCGCCCTTGCTTTGCTGAACCGCCAGCCGAGTCACCCTCTACTAAATACAATTCGTTTTTCTGAGGGTTACGTGATTGTGCAGGTGTTAACTTCCCGCTTAAAGTACCTTCTGATTTTTTCTTTTTCTTACCACTACGTGCTTCTTCTCTCGCTTTACGAGCAGCCTCACGTGCTTGCGCTGCTTTAACTGCCTTTCTCACAAGAAGTGTAGCTACATCCGGGTTTTCCTCTAAAAAGTAAGCTAGATGCTCTGATACAATGGCATCAATAGAAGAACGAGCTTCACTTGTACCAAGTTTCCCTTTCGTTTGTCCTTCAAACTGCAGTACTTCTTCTGGTACACGTACAGAAACGATAGCCGCTACACCTTCACGAATATCTGTACCTTCTAAATTTTTATCTTTTTCTTTTAATAATGAAACTTTACGAGCATACTCATTGAACACACGCGTCATTGCTGTTTTAAATCCAGCTTCGTGTGTTCCACCATCTTTTGTACGTACGTTATTTACAAACGAAAGAATATTTTCTGAGTAACCATCATTAAACTGGAATGCTAGTTCTGCTTCAATCCCGTTTTGTTCACCAGTGAAATATACAACCGGGTGAATTGAATCTTTTTCTTCGTTTAAATATGAAACGAAAGCTTCAATTCCTGTTTCATAATGAAATATATCTTCTAAATCATTACGTTCGTCTTTTATTGAGATTTTCATTCCTTTTAATAAGAATGCAGATTCACGTAATCTCTCACATAATGTTTCATAATTGTAATTTGTCGTACTAAAAATCGTTGTATCTGGTTTGAAATGCATTGTTGTACCAGACTCTTTTGTTTTCCCGATTTTCTCTAACGTTGTTGCAGGAACGCCACCATTTTCAAAGCGTTGTTCATAAATGTTACCATCACGTTTAATTGTTACTACTAACCATTCTGACAAGGCGTTTACAACTGATGCCCCAACACCGTGTAAACCACCACTCGTTTTATAGCCACCTTGACCAAACTTACCACCTGCATGAAGTACAGTTAAAATAACTTCAGGTGTAGGTTTCCCAAGTTTATGCATTCCCGTAGGCATTCCTCGCCCTTTATCTATAACGCTAATACTATTATCTTTATGTATTACGACAGAAATTTCGTCGCCAAATCCCGCTAACGCCTCGTCAACGGAGTTATCTACTATTTCATATACTAAATGATGCAATCCACGGCTATCCGTACTCCCGATATACATACCCGGGCGTTTTCGAACGGCTTCAAGTCCTTCTAACACTTGAATCGCATCTTCATTATATTGGAACTGATGCTTCGCCAAACTCCTTGCCCCTTTCCTAATCCAAAATCAGAACATATGTTTCTATTATAGAATAACGCCTCGACTATAGTTTTGGCAAGTTATCTTATCTCTTTTATATACCATTTTCAATAGAAAAATCCTTGTTTTCTCACAAGGATTCCTCTAGGCTACTATTTCAGAAAAATAATCGTTTGTCAACGAGAAATGGATATGTATTCCAAGATTACACATTCCAAACCTTTATTATGATCCAAATGATCAAAATCCAAAATGGGATTACAAATAACAATCCCCAAAAACAGCCTTTAATAAATCTCATGATGAACACCTCGTTCATCGGCCCTACTTATCTATAATGAGGGCTGAATCAATCTTTCTAACTTTAAGTCTATACTATTTTGTCATCGCATGTTCTACTTTAATACAACGATCCATTATTACAGTATAGTCTTTTTCTTTTAAAAGTTTATATGTATCTTCATCTTGTACTCCTAATTGTGCCCAAAAAACATCTGCATCAATCTCGACAAATTCTTTTGCAACATCCATTAAAAACTCTGAGCGACGAAATACATTTACAATGTCAACGTGTTCCTTAATATCCTTTAGTGAAGAAACTGCCTTTTCTCCAAGCACCTCATTTACTGTTGGATTAACTGGAATAATGCGGTATCCAGCATCTTGCATTGCTTTTGAAACCATATACGATGTACGTTCTGGCTTATCTGATAATCCAACAACCGCAATTGTTTTGCTTTTCTTTAACACTTCACCAATTTCCGTACGAGTTGGGTTTTCAATTGTCATAATTAATCCCTCCTATTCCTTTAGTATAGCCGATAAAGAAAGTCTCTTTCAATATGAAAGAGACTTTCTTTATTTTCGATTATTGATTCTTTGTAGCTGAATTATCTGCTAAAGTAGCTGTTTTCGTCATTTTTTGACCGTTACGGTAGAATGTGACTTCTACTTTCTCGCCTACTTTTTTCTTTTCATATAAATATTTACGGAATTGAAGTGAATTTTCTACTTTTTGATCATCTAATGCTACGACAATATCATATTGCTCTAAACCAGCTTTTTCTGCCGGTGATATTGGGTAAATTTTACCTAATACAACACCATTAGTTACTTCTTTCGGTACTTTCAATTGATTGACTGCATAAGCTTGCACATCTTCTAACGAAACGACACCTACTCCAAGAGCTGGACGTTTTACTACTCCGTCTTTTTCAAGTGATTCAATAACTGGCTTTGCGATATTAATTGGAATAGCAAATCCAATTCCTTCAACTTCTTGTTGTGCAATTTTACTTGAATTAATCCCAATTATTTCACCGTTTTGGTTAAATAATGCACCACCACTGTTACCAGGATTAATCGCTGCATCTGTTTGAATAACTTGTGCTTGCCAATCTGGGCGTTTATCCCCATCAATATCAACTGGGATTTCGCGTTCTTTACTACTGATTATACCTTCCGTTACACTTCCGTCAAATCCAAGTGGGTTACCGATTGCAATCGCTTTTTCACCCGCACGAAGTTTACTTGAGTCACCTAAAGTTGCAACTTTATTTACATTAGCCCCATCAATTTCAACAACAGCTAAGTCTAACCAAGGATCTTTCCCTACTAACTTTGCATCTACCTTTTTACCATCACTTAGCTTTACAGCAAGTTTATTCGCTCCATCTACTACGTGGTTGTTTGTTACAATATATGCTTTATTTCCTGCTTTTTTATAAATAACACCTGATCCTGAACCAGCTTGTTGTTCTTGACCTGTCGGTTGCATTGCAAATGGATCAACGCTTTGTTGCATATTAATAACGCCTACAACAACATCTTTCGCTCCTTCAATCATACCAGGTAAATCAGTTTCATTTTTCGCTTTATTTACAACAGGAACTACAGTACCTTCTACTTTTGAATCCGAACTAAATGATGATACTGGTGCTCCATTATTTTGAGCCCATGGCATATATGGTGCTGCAAAACTAATCGAAACCGCTCCGACTACAGCTCCCACTAAACCTGTGAAGAAATAGCCTTTTTTACTACCTGATTTTCTCACTTCTCTCGTTTCACTATGCTCTTCATTTAAATTTGGTCCGTCGTAATATCCCATGTTTTATTTCCCCTCTCTGGTGAATTCGTATTTTCAGTATAGTCACGTTTTGTGTCCTTCTTGTGAACTCATCGTGAAATCCAATTAAAAAAATACTCCTATCTAACATTGTAGACAAGAAAAGTATTTTTTGTACATTCTACCTTCAAAAGAGAGTATAAAATTGCCATTTTCCTAGGCTAAATTACACAAATTGTTCTAGATTATTCTTCAAATTTATAACCAACTCGAATAACAGTACCGATATGCTTCGCTTTATCTCCTAACTTATTTCGAAGTTTTTTAATATGGGTATCAACCGTTCGGTCATCACCGTAATAGTCATATCCCCATAACTGGTCTAATAAATGTTGACGTGATAATACGATTCCTTTGTTCTCCATTAAATAAACGAGAAGTTCAAATTCTTTATGTGTCAATATAATTTCTTCTCCATCTACTAAAACAGTTCTAGATAGACGATTCACTTCAATTCCAGCTAAAGACATAGCATTTTCTTCCGCTACTCCTACCGCGCCATCCGCACGTTTCAATAACGTCTTTGCACGAGCTACTAACACTTTCGGACTAAATGGTTTCGTTACATACTCGTCTGCACCTAATTCGAAACCTAGCAATGTATCATCCTCATCCGAACGTGCTGTCAACATAATAATTGGTACTGCTGATTCTTTTCTAATTCGTCTACAAACAGACCATCCATCTATTTCCGGTAACATAATATCTAACATAATTAAATCAATTTCATGCTCTGCAAATAACTCTAACGCTTTCTTTCCATCTTCTGCTTCGATTACTTCAAAGCCTTCATTACGAAAATAATCACTAACAATTTCACGTAATCTTCTTTCGTCTTCAACAAGCAATACTGTTTTATTCATATAATCTATCCCGCCTTTTTACTCTTTCAATCGAATAATACGTTGATTGGAGCTTCCGCGAAATGGAAGTGTTAAATCTTTTTTCTCAATTTCAAACCTTCCATCGACTAAAACATCCCCATAATGTAACAACTCTATCATATCATTATTTTGGGAACTCTGTATCTCTTCTAACGTATAACCTGTATACATCCATAGGTTTTTTTTCAAATCTTTCACGATTTTTGCTACCTTTTTCACTTCAGCAGCTTGAAAAAATGGATCTCCACCTGAAAATGTTACATCAGTTAATGGATTACTTGCAATCTCTTTCACAATTTCTTCTACTGTCATTTCCGTTCCGTTGCAAATATTCCACGATTTCGGATTATGGCAACCGACACAACGATGCGGACAGCCCGCAAAAAACACGACTGTCCGCAATCCTTCTCCATCTACTACACTATCATGAATAATATTCATCACTTTCATTTATGTTTCACCCGATCTATCTCTTCACTACGTTTCGCACTATTCCACTTCGACATATCTCCTACAAGATAGCCTGTTATACGGCGAATTCTTTCTATATTAGCCTCATCTTCATTCCCGCAACTTGGACATTCATTTCCAATAACCCCGTGATAACTACAGCACTTACAACGGTCAACAGGATGATTAATTGAACCGTATCCAACGCCATGTTCTGCCATGGCTTGTATAATTTGTTTTAATGCCTTTTTGTTATGCATCGCTGCTCCGTCCAGTTCAATATACGTAATGTGTCCTCCATTACAGAGAGCATGGAACGGGCCTTCTAAACGGATTTTATTTATCGCTTGAATGTTATAATAAACTGGAATATGGAATGAATTCGTATAGTAATTATGGTTCGTTATACCGCTAATCACGCCAAATTCTTCTCTATCTTTTTTCACAAACTTTCCTGATAATCCTTCTGCTGGAGTTGCAATTATCGAGAAATTTAGTTGATGTTCTTCTGTCGCTTTATCCATTCTATCTCTCATAAAGGAAATAATTTCGTACCCAAGTTTCCATGATTCTTCATCTTCCCCATGATGCTTTCCTGTTAAAGCTACTAAACATTCCGCAAGACCGATAAAACCAACACTTAACGTCCCTTGTTTTAAAATCGAAGCTACGGAGTCTTCAGGCTGCAATGCTTCTCCACCACGCCATACACCTTGTGAATATAAAAACTGAAAATCTCTTGCTCGCTTCTTACATTGATACGCAAATCTTTCTAATAACTGCTTAATTCCTAAATCTAAATAGTAGTTTAGCGCTTCAAAAAATGCTTCTTTTGAACCACTAATTAACGCTAATTTCACTAAATTGATAGACGTAAATGATAAATTCCCTCTACCAATCGCTGTTTCTTCTCCATGTATATTAGACATAACACGGGTACGACATCCCATGTAACATACTTCACTTTCTGGTCTTCCATCATAATGCACTGTATTAAACGGAGCATCTAAAAATGAAAAGTTAGGGAATAATCGCTCTGCAGTTGTCTCTAATGCTAATTCAAATAAATCGTAATTCGGATCACTTTCTTCAAAATTCACACCTTTTTTCATCTTGAAAATTTGAATCGGAAAAATTGGTGTCTCTCCTTTACCAAGTCCAGCTTGTGTTGCTTTTAATAGTTGTTTAATTAACATTCTTCCTTCTTTTGATGTATCTGTTCCGTAATTAATAGAAATAAACGGTACTTGTCCTCCGCCCCTACTATGCATACTATTCGAATTATGAACGAAAGCCTCACACGCTTGATACGTATCATTTTCCGTTTCTTTCCATGCAAATTCTTCTATTTGTTCTTTCGTAAGCGGATATGATTGTAATCGTTTTTTATGTCTCTCAATTGTTTTTCGTACATAAGGTGCTAAATCAATATCAAAGAGTGCAAACGATTGACCGCCATGCTGCATATTTTGATTCGCTTGAAAAATAATAGACGAAAGAGCCAATGCACTTTTAATGTCTTGTGGTTGTCTCATATGTCCATGTCCAGTATGAAAACCGTTAGCAAGCATTTGCGCTAACGGAATTTGCGAACAAGTCGTCGTTCCTGTCGCATAAAAATCTAAATCATGTGGATATAATATATTTTCATTTATCGCTTTTTTCACTTGATCTGACAATAAATTCTCAACAGCATAATATTTTGCACTCTCAGATGCGAACGTTCCCATTACACCCATTGGAGAGCGGCCGTCTACATTTGCATTTTCTTGCATTAAATCTTGTTCATTGCCGTGGACTATCGTCTCGAACACTTTCATTAATTCTTCTCCACGTGTATTATTTTGTAACATTTATAACCCTCCACCAATATGTTGTTGTCTTTTGATTAAAATGTTACTACATATAGTCTTGCTGTTTCTGTGAGAAATGTAACATTACTGTGAAATTTTTTTCACGAAATAATGAATTTTTCATTTACAAAAAAGAAATGTGCTCTTTACAAATGTATGGTACAATATACGGGAAAAACTCTTTTTACCCTTTATCAACACATTTGAATAAAGGAGACTGAACTTATGGTTACTACATATCTTTTATTTATCGTTGCCTACTTGCTTGGCTCGATTCCATTTGCACTAGTTGTTGGAAAAATTGGCTACGGAATCGATATTCGTGAGCACGGGAGCGGTAATCTAGGCGGAACAAACACATTCCGTACATTAGGGAAAAAAGCAGGTTTTACCGTTACAATTGCTGACATTTTAAAAGGGACATTAGCAACAAGTCTACCAATGATTTTCGGATTAGATATTCACCCACTATGGTTCGGGTTAGCGGCTGTTCTTGGACATGTCTACCCGATCTTCGCGAAATTCCGTGGTGGTAAAGCAGTTGCAACTTCTGCTGGGGTGCTATTATGCTATTCACCAGTTGTTTTTGCAATATTGGCTGTTGTATTTTTCACCCTTTTATTTACAACAAGATACGTATCACTTTCTTCTATGGTAACAGCAGTTGTTGCTGTTATTGCATCCATTGTTAGCGGGGATAAAATCTTCATTATTGCGATGTGTTTATTAGCAGGTATGGTTATTTATAAACACCGTGCAAATATCGGACGAATTATAAATAAAACTGAACCAAAAGCAAACTTTTCAAAAAAGCAAAAATAAGATCGTAACCCACATAACGCAAAAAGAAAACGTGAAGCATATTAATAGCGTCTTTTTGCGTTATTTTTTATACTAAAGAAAAAGCAACATAACTTGGAGGAACTATACATGAATCTTTCCGTAACAAAAGAAGCAGCACAATGGTATAAAAATGAATTAAACTTACAATCAAATGAAACACTACGCTTTTTCGTACAATACGGTGGTTGCAGTACTGTGCAAAAAGGACTTTCTTTAGGTATTCGTAAAGATGATCCTGCACACCCTGCTGTTCAAATTCAAGAAGAAGGTATTAACTTCTTTATTGAAGGCGATGATGAATGGTTCTTCGATGGACATAATTTATCTGTTACACTTCATGAAGGTGACGACTTCCCACAATTTAATTATGAAAAATAAAAAAGCGCGGCTTCTGCCACGCTTTTTTATTTTTTCTTAATTTCCTCATATTTCGCATACCACTCAGGATATAACTTTTTAAATGATACAGGGCGGAACCCTTCTTTTTTCGCACAAATATTCGTCGTACTTGCAGTAATACAAAGATCACCATCACCATTATATATTTCATATCCATATACAACGCGAAGCGGGCTCACAGTATCGACCCATGTTTTTACGATTGCCTTTTCTCCATAACGCATCGCTTTACGATATGAAATTTGTAAATCTAACACAGGAGAAATAATTCCTTCTTTCTCCATTTCAACATATGAAAAACCTAAATCTTGTATAAGTTTCGTGCGACCTAACTCAAGCCACACTAAGTAGTTTGAATGGTAAACAACACCCATTTGATCTGTTTCCGCATAACGGATTTCAACTTCATGTTCTGCTACAAACATATGTATTCGCCTTCTTTCACTTCTGCTACCTTGCATACATTTAATCATAATACAGTAACATCAAAAATAAAATAAAAACAGTGAATCTTTTACTGAAAGGAGCCAGCATATGATTCAAATTGTAACTGTTCGTAGTGGTGATAGCGTATATAGCTTGGCATCAAAATATGGATCAACACCTGACGAAATAGTAAAAGACAATGGACTAAATCCAGCTGAAACGCTCGTTGTTGGTCAGGCACTTATCGTTAATACGAAAGGAAATAATTATTATGTACAGCCTGGTGACAGCCTATATCGAATTTCTCAAACATATAATGTCCCCCTCGCTAGTTTAGCTAAAGTTAATAATTTATCTTTAAAATCTATTCTCCATGTCGGACAACAATTATATGTACCAAAAGGCACAAAACGAGCTGTAGAATCCATCGCTTATTTACAACCTTCAACTATACCGATTAAAGAGAGTTTAGTTAATGCGACACGCGCCATCAATCCATTTTTAACATACTTAGCCTATTTTAGTTTTGAGGCAAAAAGAGATGGCACATTAAAAGAACCTACTGAAACAGCTAAAATTGCTAATATTGCAACGCAAGGTAAAACAATCCCTATGCTCGTTATTACAAATATTGAAAATGGTAATTTCAGTGCCGATCTAACATCAGTTATTTTACGCGACGCAACGATTCAAAACAAATTTATTACTAACATTTTGCAAACAGCTGAAAAATATGGCATGCGAGACATTCATTTCGATTTCGAAAGTGTAGCACCTGAAGACCGCGAGGCGTATAATCGCTTTTTACGAAATGTAAAAACACGCTTACCTAGTGGGTACACATTGAGCACAACTCTCGTACCGAAAACAAGTTCCAATCAAAAGGGCAAATTTTTCGAAGCTCATGATTATAAAGCGCAAGGGCAAATTGTTGATTTCGTCGTCATTATGACATATGACTGGGGATGGCAGGGCGGGCCACCGATGGCGATTTCTCCTATCGGTCCAGTGAAAGAAGTACTTCAATATGCAAAATCTCAAATGCCTCCACAAAAAATTATGATGGGGCAAAATTTATACGGGTTTGATTGGAAACTTCCATTTAAACAAGGAAATCCACCTGCAAAAGCAATTAGCTCCGTCGCAGCTGTTGCACTAGCTCGTAAATATAATGTTCCTATTCGTTATGATTTCACAGCCCAAGCTCCTCATTTTAATTATTTTGATGAAAACGGCGTGCAACACGAAGTTTGGTTTGAAGATTCACGGTCTGTTCAAAGTAAATTCAATTTAATGAAAGAACAAGGTATAGGTGGTATTAGTTACTGGAAAATCGGTTTACCATTCCCGCAAAATTGGCGTTTACTCGTTGAAAATTTCACGATTACGAAAAAGAGCTGACAAAAGTCAGCCCTTTTTTTCATATTACTGCTAAAAACTCATCTTTCATTTCCTCACAAAAAAGAAGAATGATAACATTCTCCTTTTTAACCGTTATCAACAATCGGTTGTTTACCTGTTTGATCTTGCATTTGCTTTCCTTTATTTCCACCAGCTTTTTTCGATTGTGTTCCAATATGATTTGGTGCAAAGTCTTTTGAATTTTTTTTCGGATTACCCATTACTATCGCCTCCTTAACACTAGTATCGTACTAGTGTTAAGAATTATTCAGCTTGCTTAAAAAGTTTCATTTCATAACGTTTTTCGATGCGCTCTTCAATGCGATCAATTGCATCACGATCGCTTAATAATTGTTGTTTATTTTCATTTACAAGTTCTTCAAACGATTTACGGCGACTTCTTCTCATGTTGTTCACCCTCTCTCCTTCGCTTTCTTATTACATAGTATGAGCAAACGAAAAACTCTTTAATCAGATTTGTAAGAAAATTTTATGTTTTAGTACTCCTAAAAAAACTCCGTGTACAATATATTGCACACGGAGTTTTTCATACCATAATATTTAAATACTCTTTCAACTTTTCATCTGCATTCATTTCATTTTCTTTATAATCATGAAGCACCTGTAACACAAAATCATACTGTTCTAAAATATAACTTTCTAATTTCATAACATCCTCTAAGCTATTAAGCATAATTCTCGTATTACCAACTTCACTTTTTAACGCTGGTTCACATTTTAAGCTTGTACATATTTCTTTCACATCATCTTCTAATATTTCTGTTAATACATATTTCTTTCGCCCTTTTACCTTTACTCTCATAACTGGATAAAAAGCTTTTATATCTAAATAACTTCCTACATTCATACAACGTAGCCATTCTACATTACGTTTATTACATACAAGCATTTCTTTCACCGCTTCGTATACCGCAGTTTCATCAAGCACAGCCTTATTTACTTTTCGGTTCCCTTCTTCTTCAATAGCTGCACACTTTTGATAAACAGCGGCACACGTAATACAATCGTCAAATGCATTATGAGAACTTAAACGAATGCCAAGCATTCGCTTTAACGTTTCAAGTTTATGATTAGGCGCATGCTTCATGTATTTCTTCGCTAAAAATACAGTATCAATTACTTTATTTTTAGGTTCAGGTAGCCCTAGCATATTTACATTACTTTTCAAAAAGCGCATATCAAAAGAAGCATTATGGGCCACAATAACATTTGTATGTAAAAATGCTAAAAATAAAGGTAACACTTCTTCAATCGTCGGTGCATCTGAAACGCGATAATTAGTAATACCTGTTAAACTCGTTATTCGGTCCGGAATTGGCCGCTCTGGATTCACGTATGAAACAAATTGATCTACTAATTCATGATTACGATATTTCACTGCTGCAACTTGAATAATTTTATCATTATAAGGGTTAAATCCTGTTGTTTCAAAATCAATTACAACATAATCTAACGGTAAGGATACATTCCCCACTCCATACACTCCTTTATCTCTAAACGTTTATATTTCTTACATCATATCATGAAGTTATTACTACTTGAAAAAGAAAAGGCAGAAATGGGAACTCTCCACCTCTACCTTTTCACCATTATTTTAATTTAGCAACTCTTTTCTCCATCTCTTTTTGCGTCATCGGCCCAATAAACTTATCTTGAATGACACCTTTTGTATCTATAAAATACGAAGTTGGAATCGTAATTACTTTATACGCTGTTGTCACATCAATGTTCTTGTCCAATAAAATAGGAAAAGTAATTCCTTTTTCTTTAACAAAATTGCTTACCTTTTCTACTCCCCCACCTTTTTCTGAAGGCGTATAATTTATTGCTAAAATTTCTACGTTCTCTTTATGTTCTTTATAGAAAGCTTCCATATCCGGCATTTCTTGCTGACATGGTCCACACCACGTTGCCCAAAAGTTTAAAATCACTTTCTTTCCTTTTAAATCCGATAACTTTACATTCGTTCCATCTAACTTCGTTAATTCAAAGTTTGGCGCACTCTTCCCTATTTCGATACCATTACTTGCAATCATCTCTTTCATAGCAGCTTCACTTTTTTCTTGCTCCCCTTGTACCGCCTGATCTTTTTTACCAAATTGTTCATAAGCTGCATATCCCGCTAAACAAAGTAACACTACAATAATCGTAAGCTTCCGCCACATTTTATATCACCCTAACGTATTTATCTTCTTATTAACCTAATTACCCAAATACTATATACCTTATTTTAGCTTATACGGACGAGCTTGGAAATATTCACAGTCGAAATAATTAGAATATTCTTATTTAAAGTGAAATTTTTTCCTTTTTATCATATAATTAGAAAAATAAATGAAGTGTTGCTTATCTTCTTATGGACCCATTCACCTTTTTACTCTCGTAGTTATAAACCTACAACAAAAGGGGGATTTTTTATGAATTCATTCGAAAAAACAACATTATATATTCTTAGTTTTCTTTTATACCCAGTCGGTATTATTACATGGATCATTTCACTCTTTAGTAAAGACCTTAAAAAAAAGAAAGTAGGGCGTATTTGTCTCTACGTCTCTCTAGTCTCATTCGTCCTTTTCTTAATTCTTGGAATTGCCACTTTCCTTACGACCGCTACCTTTAACGTTGATCTGAATCATTCAGAATCTATCGAGTATCAAATAAATGATGCTGAATAAAGATAAGAGCAGTACTCTTATCTTTATTCACATCACTTGCAAAACGAATGACTATTTATTAATTTTTTAGGACTTCCACATGCAACAATACGTCCTTCTTTCATTATGACAACACGATCTGCTAGTATCGCTTTCTCTACATCATGTGTTGCCACAATTCTCGTGACCTCTCTTCCTAATCCTTCTATCATATTCCAAATAGTTTCTTGGTTGCTCGGATCTAATCCCGCAGTTGGTTCATCTAAAATAATAAGATTCGGATTTGAAACAATGGCACGTAATAATGCAAGACGTTTTCTTTCCCCCCCCCCCGAAAACTCTTCACCGCTTTTATGTAGTACAGTTTGAAGCCCTTCCGATAAACCTCTAATTATCGGCTTCACATTTACAAGCTCAATATTTTTTTCTAACTGATTTTCTAAACCCTCTTCCTCGAAATACATATTCTCTTTTACTGTCGTCCGAAAGAAACGAGGTTCTTGCCACACTGTAGTCATACGAGCCTCATCACCATAATAAACAATGTTACCATTAGATGGTTTATACAACCCTGTCATTAATTTTAAAAGCGTTGTTTTTCCTGCGCCACTTTCTCCTACAATAATAACGAGTTCACCTGGATTAATTTGCAAATCAATATTATGAATTCTGCATTTCTCTTCATCATTCTCCTGAAATGAAACATTTGTTACTGTCATCCCCATCGCTCTTTCTACCTTACTATCTGCCACTCGTTTATCTAAAAAGGAAAAAATTCTATTTGCCGAAGCGACTGCAACTTGTGTCATCATTAATAAATCGCCAACGTAACGGACTGGAAAAAAGAGCATTTCAATTGTGGCTAACACGGCAACAATTGAGCCAACTTCCATTTCTCCCTTCATTATTTTTTGCGCGCCTATAATGAGAACAACGATATATGCCCCTGTTTCAATCACTGTTCCAACTACTCCAATGCAGTGTTGCATCATCGTCTTCTTTACTTCCGATTTATAAGATTGTGCCGTTACTCCTTTAAATAAGCGAATAGCCCATTTTTCTTTTTGTAAACTACGTAAATCTTGTATACCCTTTACAAACTGTGACACCATCTCTACAACACTCGATTGATTTTTTTGAGCAACGCTTGCAATATCTCTTACCTTTTTTCCCATCAGTATTGGAACAATTGTACTTAAAAATAAAAACGGAGTTACCCACAATATAAACTGTATATCTATATGTTGTAGTGCTATGAAAGCTCCAATAAATTGGGCAATAGCGTGTATATACTCTATTAACATAAAGCCATATAATCTGATCCAGTTCGGAATATCAGATACGACCCAAGTTTCTAACTCCCCTTGCTTGATCTTCTCACTCTCTTCAAACGGTAATGAGAAATAGTGACGCAATAATTCTATACGTTTCGTTTGTAATATACGTTGACTCGCTTTTGAACTTATATAATCAAATAAAAGATTGTTCGTCCACATTAAAAAGCGAATACCCGCAAACAAAGCTATATATAAATACGCACCTTTTAGCTCCCTTTGAATAAGATTGTCTACAATTAATCCCATGAAAATTGGGCGTGATAAATTTAAAATGGTAGCAATTATCCCACTACATACAGCTGCCATTACTAATATTTTCTCTTTTCGTAACGGCCACAATATTCTTTTATATTCTTTCATGACGTTCCCTCCACTTTTCGTAGTAAAAAGAAAGGGATGAAACCATATGGTTTCATCCCTTTCCATAAAATAAGGAAGCTAACTATTGTTAGCTTCCTTATTTTTCATTTCAATTATTTAGTTTGACACTTTTGACTCTTCGATTTTCTCACGAAGAACCATTTGCAGAATACCACCGTGACGGTAGTAGTCAATTTCTACTTCACTATCGAAACGAGCTACTACTTCAAATTGTTTTTCGTTGCCATCTAAATCAGTTGCAACTACTTTTACAAGATCGCGCGGTCTAACTGTTTTGTCAATTTGAATTTCAAATGACTCGTTACCAACAAGACCTAACGTTTCAGCACTTTCGCCATCTTTAAATTGAAGTGGTAATACACCCATTAATACTAAGTTACTGCGGTGAATACGTTCGAAGCTTTCTGCGATTACTGCTTTAATACCTAATAAGTTAGTACCTTTCGCAGCCCAGTCACGAGAACTTCCCATACCGTAATCTTTACCAGCAACAACTAGAAGACCTGTTCCATCTTCTTTATATTTCATAGCAGCATCATAGATTGATGTTACTTCACCAGTTGGCCAATATGTTGTATATCCACCTTCTGTTCCTGGTGCGATTTGGTTTTTAATACGGATGTTTGCAAATGTACCACGCATCATAACTTCATGGTTACCACGACGAGAACCGTAAGAGTTAAAGTCAACTGGTTGTACGCCGTTTTCTAATAAATAGCGTCCAGCTGGTGTGTGCTTACCAATTGAACCTGCTGGTGAAATATGGTCTGTTGTTACAGAATCACCAAATTTACCAACTATGCGTAAACCTGATAACGTTTCAACTTCACCTGGCTCTTTAGATAAACCTTCAAAGAATGGTGGGTTTTGAATGTATGTTGAATCATTATCCCAAGTATATAAAGCTTCGTTTGAAGTTTGGATTTCATTCCAACGCTCATTGCTGTTAAATACTTGTGCATATTCTTTCTTGAACAATTCAGATGTAACAACGCTTTGAACTACATCTTCAATTTCTTTAGCTGATGGCCAAATATCATTGAAGTAAACAGCATTGCCATTTGCATCTTTACCGATTTCATCATTTTTCAGGTCAATATCAACAGTACCTGCAAGTGCATATGCCACAACAAGTGGTGGTGATGCTAAGTAGTTTGCTTTTACAAGAGGATGAATACGACCTTCAAAGTTACGGTTACCAGATAAAACAGATGTTACTAGTAAGTCGTTTGCTGCGATTGATTCTTCTAATTCTGGCGCTAATGGACCAGAGTTACCGATACAAGTCGTACAACCGTAACCAACTGTTTGGAAACCTAATTGATCTAAATATGTTGTTAAACCGGATTTATCTAAGTACTCAGTAACAACTTTAGATCCTGGTGCTAATGATGTTTTTACGTACTCAGGTACTACAAGTCCTTTTTCAATTGCTTTCTTCGCAACTAGACCTGCTCCAATTAATACGTATGGGTTTGATGTATTTGTACAGCTTGTAATTGCAGCGATTGCAATTGCACCTGTTTTCATCGTTACTTCTTTATCTTCTAATGTAACCTTCACTTCTTTATCGAACTCTTGCTCATTAAATCCAAGTCCTTGTGTTCCAACTGGTGCTAAAACAGCTTTGTGGAACGCATCTTTCATATCTGAAAGTGGAATTAAATCTTGTGGGCGTTTCGGTCCAGAAAGGTTAGATTCGATTGTATTTAAATCAATTTCAACAAGATCAGTGTAGATTGGATCTTTACTATCTGCTGTATAGAATAAACCGTTCGCTTTACAGTATTCTTCAACAATACGAATTTGCTCTTCATCTCTACCTGTTAAACGTAAGTATTCTAATGAAATATCATCGATTGGGAAGAATCCACAAGTTGCGCCGTATTCTGGTGCCATATTTGAAATTGTTGCACGGTCAGCTAAAGGCATACTCTTTAGTCCATTACCGAAGAACTCAACAAATTTACCAACTACACCTTTTTGACGTAATACTTGTGTTACTTTTAATGCAACGTCTGTTGCCGTAGTACCACTTGGAAGTGTGCCAGTTAATTTCACACCGATTACTTCAGGTACTGGGAAGTATGAAGGCTGTCCAAGCATTCCTGCTTCTGCTTCAATACCACCAACGCCCCATCCAAGAACGCCGATACCGTTAATCATTGTTGTATGTGAGTCTGTTCCAACTAATGAATCTGGGTATGCAACTAAGTCACCTTCAGCATTTTTCACAGCATGAACAACTGGTGCTAAATATTCAAGGTTTACTTGGTGTACAATGCCTGTAGCTGGTGGAACTGCACGGTAGTTATCAAATGATTTTTGTGCCCAGCTTAAAAATTTATAACGTTCTTCATTACGTTTAAACTCTAAGTCCATGTTGAATGCAAGCGCGTCTGCCGTACCCGCTCTATCAACCTGTACAGAGTGGTCAATTACAAGGTCTACAGTAATTTCAGGATTAATTTTGTCAGGATCCCCACCCATGTCTGCCATTGCTTTACGAAGCGAAGCCAAATCAACAACAGCTGGAACACCAGTGAAATCTTGTAAAATTACACGAGATGGTTTAAATGGAACATCGATATCTTGCACATCTTTCGTTCCCCATTTCGCTAAATTTGTAACATGCTCTTCTGTGATTACACGTCCGTCTACTTGACGAAGTACTGATTCAAGTAAAACTTTCACGGAATATGGTAATTGAGATACGTTGCCAACCCCTGCATTTTCAAGCGCTTTCAAATCATAATAATGATACGTTTTTCCATCTACTTCAAAAGTTGCACGTGATTGAAATGGATTATGTTTGACCATTATGTTTCCCCCCTGTTAAACGTGACTAAGTTGTCTGAATATAAAATGTAGACAAACTTTTCAATACCTTACGATAATATCTTATTACAACTTTCTAAATAAGTAAATAATAAGAAACTTATAGATTATCATAAGTTTTCTTTATGTTTCTAAATTTGAATAGCTTTCATGCTCCTTATGAATACTATTATCATAAAGTAAAGTGCTCTATCAGCGATTTACTTACAGTTCATACATACTATGAACTGCTCATCATTCAACATACAAAAAATGTTATAGAGGTGAAATAAAATGGGTAAAAGAAAAGCAAATCATACTATTTCAGGAATGAATGTTGCATCTGCACAAGGACAAGGAACTGGTTACAATGAAGAATTTGCAAACGAGCCTTTAACTCCAGCAGAGCGACAAAATAATAAGAAACGTAAAAAGAACCAGTAAAGAAAAATCCCAAAAGGTCTATTTTCCTTTTGGGATTTTTTCTAATGTTTATAACGTAGTAATTCCGAAACCGTTACAAATCGATAGCCCTGCTTTTTCAACTCAGGTAAAATTTTTGCTAGCGCTGCTACCGTTTGACTACGATCATTTCCTCCATCATGTAACAATACAATATCGCCACTTTTAGCATTTTTCACTACATGATTTACAATGGATTCAACCCCTGGATCTGCCCAATCACGTGGATCTTGATGCCATGACCATAGAACAGTTTGATAACCAGCTTCTTTCGCTGTTTTAAATACAGCATCGTTAATATATCCACCAGGAGGACGGAATAGCAAAGGTTCTTTCACCCATTTTTCAAAAAATTTCTTTCCATCTAAAATATCATTTTCTAATTTTTCATCTGACGAATTACTCGCATACAAATGATTCATCGTATGATTTCCAATTTCATGTCCCTCTTTTAACACTTGGTTCACTAAATATGGATTGCGCTGAACTCGAAATCCAATCATAAAAAATGTCGCTTCAGCCTTATATTGACGTAATAAATCTAAAACTTGCGGTGTATATGTTGGATCTGGCCCATCATCAAATGTAATTGCAATAATTTTTTCATTATTAGGTACTTCCCATGTTACATAACCAGTTGGTTCTAACTCTTTTCTGAGCAACATTTTCGCTTCCACTTTTTCCACTTGAAATATATGTACTGCGCATAATAAAGAAAAAACTATTAAAAGAATTTTCTGTTTTAACATAACGTTCACTAAAGCAGCAAGGTTGTCGAATAGACAACAACCTCATTTACTTTTCTAATTGATCTACATTTCGCATTATATTTTGGAGATTATTTTCATATTGCTCAAGTTGTGGACGTTGTGTTTCTGAAGCTACCTCTAGTGCATTTTGAATTTGTTCATATGCTTCCTGAACCTCTTGGCGTAACTCTTTTAAATCATGACCATAGTTAGGGTCATTCTTCACAATATTATTAAATGCATTTTCTGCTTGTGTAACTCCTTGCTGTGCCGCTTGAAAGGCTTGTTGATTATCTTTATGATATGGCATTATATAATCCCCTTTCTATAATAGTTAGTCCCCTTTATCTTTACCTTTTTTTCTAAAAACATTCTTGTATAAAATCGTCAACTTCTCTCATTCTAAAAAGAAAGAGGAGGTGTAACATATAATGAGTAAAAACAATCGTGAATCTAAAGAAAAAAAAGGACAACCTGAGCCATTAAGCGGATCTCATAAAGTAAAAAACCGTAACCATTCACGCCAAAAAAAACATGCACATCATGATATGTAATAAAAAATATTCACATACCGTGCACATTCAACATAAAATGTTTGTATTTCATCATTTATTCTTCACCTCTGTTTCATTCATGCATAACATGATATGAATTGATATTTTACGGAGGGTGTCTTACATGGGCAAGAAAAAGAAGAATTGTCTTTTTCATGTTGATGGTTTCGAAGAATGGATGGATCAATTTTGTTCCGATTCTTATAGTAACTTTAGCTTTCCAAATCAAATTCACATCGACCTTTGCGAAACTGAAGAAGAATATATTTTGGAAACAGATGTACAAAATGTCACTGAACAAAATGTACTCATTAAAAAGTTAGAGACAGGCCTAGCTATATGCATACTTCATAAAAACATTTCCTTACAACGAACAATCCCTTTACCTACTACTATCATTTATAAAAAGATGCTAGCCTGCTTAGAAAACGGATTTTTAGCCATTCATATTTCCAAAAATGAAGTTGCTGATAAGCATGAAAAAAAAGTTCTTTTTTCAAATTAAGAGTTAATATAATATAAACTAAGCCCCAGTTGGTTACTGGGGCTTATGTTATTTCGCATGCATTTCTATATTAGAATTTGCATCATATCTTTTTTTCGATAAACCTTTTGTAACTAAAAGCACAGGAAATGCCACAGTTGAAAATATAGCTAGTGCTGAAAATACTACAAACCCATTTTGGTAGCCGTAGTAATCGAGAAGTACTCCTCCAAACCACGGACCTATTACTGCTCCAATTCCCGAAAAGCCCATCGCACCGAAGTATGTTCCTTTTAGATGCGCAATAGCAATATCATCAATAAATACATCCGTCATCGAAAACATTAAGACTTCTCCAATTGTAAAAATAATTGTACAAACGGCAGCACTTAGCATAGATTCTACTATTCCAAAGCCAAATAATCCTCCGCTTACAAATAAAGTCCCCACCATAATTGATGTTAACGGTGTATACTTTTTGCACATTTGAATAACAGGGTATTGGATAATCACTACAACAATCGCATTTAAAGCTAACATATATGAAAATAATTTCACTCCATCCTGAAATATATGTGCATTTGCAAAATATTGAGATACTGTTGTCGTTAAGTGAGAAAAACCACAATTACTCAAAATAATACCGACTAAAGCAACTAAAAATACGACATCCTTTCGCAAAATGCGAATTGCATTTAACATTGTGACAGGTTTTTCTGTATTTATTTTCTTTTTTTCAATTGGATACTTCTTAAATTGGAATGCTAATATAGCTGTATATAGAATGTACACTCCAGCTGCTACTAAAAAAGGAATTGTAGATTTTGCGCTTCCAATCTGTAATCCGACAAGAGGGCCAATCGCCACTCCAACATTGATTGCACCGTAACGCAAATTATATACGAGTAAACGATACTCTGGTTTCGTTAAATCTGATAATAATGCTCTTGATGTTGGCTCAAAAAACGACCTACATAATCCATTTAAAGCGTTTAATAAAAAGAAACTTAAAACATGATCCGCAAGTGAAAAACCTATAAACACAAAAATCCAAACGATCATGGACCAGAGCATAATCGTTTTCCGGCCAAATCGATCTGATAAATTCCCTCCGATAAAACTAGCAAAAACACCAACAAGTGCACTCGTTCCGATAATAGCACCTGTCATTCCAGCTGATACACCTTTAACAGTCGTTAAATAAATTGCTAAAAAAGGAATGCTCATTGACGTGGCGAACCTCGCAAATAAAGTCCCTATTATAATTGTCATTCCTAACGGATGAATATTTTGTAACTTCCCCTTCATCACTAAACCTACTCTCCCCGTTCTTACATAAAAAAAAGAAAGCAAAGGATCTGCTTTCTTTTCCTTTTTCTATACTTGAGCTGTTGATACCCGAGTTGTTCTCGTTATGTCCATATCAATTCCATATGTGAACTGTAATTCTTTACACACATCTTTAATTAAGATTGCGACATTATACTTTTCATTAAATTGTAAAACTATGTTTTCTACTTCTTCATATGTATACTTATATTCCCCTGTAATGACACTTTTTAAATCAAAGCATTCATTTATACAAAGTTGCACAAGTAGCTGGTCATATTTCTCTATTACATCTTCTTTCTTCCACAGTAACTCTTTTACATATAACCGATCAAACTTCACACTTTCTCGATTACAATCCGTTAAAATCCGGGTCATTTCATTTAATTCTCGATACAATTCAGAAATATTTTTACTTAAACTAAGAAGTTTATCTACGCCGTTTTCATATAACATATTCATTCCACCCCCGCATTTTCTTTTTCTTATTATAGCAAGAAAATTCTAAAAATAGTTTCTTTCTTCTGAAATATTAGAAAACTAATTTCAATTGCTTTACAATGAAACTAGTGAACGCGAAAGGGGAAAGAAAATTGGAGCAAAAATTATATTACACTGACGCTTATAAGCAAGACTTTACTACAAAAATTATAAAGCAAGATTATGATAAAGACGGTAACTTATACGTCGTTTTAAACGAGACCGCATTTTATCCGACAGGTGGCGGACAACCGCATGATACTGGCACATTAAATGATATCGATGTAATCAATGTAGAAGAGATACATGGGGAAATTCGTCACTTCATTGTAGAAAAATTACATACAGAAGAAGTAGAAGGTAAAATCAATTGGGAGCGCCGTTTTGATCATATGCAGCAACATGCGGCTCAGCACATTTTATCTGCTGCTTTTTGGGATCATTTTAACATACCTACGATTGGATTCCACCTTGGTAAAGAAACGGTAACAATTGATTTAGAAATAGAAAATCTTCATACAGAAACGGTTGAAAAAGCAATAAACATTGCCAACAAAATTGTTTTCGAAAACCATCAAATCCATATCGAATGGATGAACTTAGAAAAAGCGAAAACATTCCCCCTTCGTAAAGAACCGACTATAACAGAAAATATACGGGTTGTTATTATCGAAAACTTTGACTACAACGGCTGTGGTGGAACGCATCCGAAACGAACTGGTGAAGTTGGTCCTATTCAAGTACTAGGATGGGAGCGCAATAAAGGTGGTATACGCTTAACGTTTATCGCTGGTTGGCGTACACTTAAATTAATGGGACAACAGCAACAAATTATGAAAGATGTTTCTAAACAATTAAACAGTAGCGAGAGTGATATCCCAGCAAAAGTAGCACAACTTCTTACTTCTCAAAAAGAAAATGAAAAAGCAATACAAACAATGAATGAAAAATTATTATTTGCAGAGGCAAATGAACTACTTCTACAGCCCATAAAAATTCATGCTGACATACTTATTTCTAAAGTATTTACAAATCGTTCTATGCAAGAAATCGCAAAGCTTTCCGCTATTATTACAGAACAACAAGAGCATGCAATTACGTATTTCGTCATCGAAAATGATGACAAACTACAATGTATTCTCGCTTGCGGAAAATCAGTATCACTCGATATGAATGCTCTTTTAAAAGACGCTCTTCCTACAATCGAAGGAAAAGGTGGCGGAAATAAGAAGAGTGCTCGCGGTGGCGGGAGAGCAATTATGAGCGGAGATGAATTTTTAAATCAGCTTGTTTCTTCTTTACAGTCGGCGGTGTAAAGCATTTTTAGTAAGGATAGCTAACAGCTATCCTTACTCTATACTTACAAACCAATATTTTGTTTCAAGCCTTGATAACTCCCTGCACTTGCAAAACCTTCACTTATAAGAGTGATAAAAGTTTCCGAAAAACCATATTGACTTAAATCTTTAATCGGTACCATTTGCACATCATGAATTGGATTATGATCAAATTCATTAGAGGGTAACATAATTTCCCCTGTAAGCTTTTCAAGTAGAAATGTAATATGTAATAAAGATAGACTGGCATCCGGTTTATCACAAACATAGAGTAGCTTCTTAATTTTAACTTCTAATCCCGTTTCTTCTCTCATTTCTCTAATCATCGCCTCTTCTAACATTTCACCATTCTCCACTCTTCCTCCAGGTAAAGACCAATTCCTATTAGCAACTTTTTGCTTTACTAGCAATAATTTTTCACCTTCAATTAAAATTCCCGTAACACGAACTTGCATTACATTTTCCATATGTAATCTCCTCTTCCCATTATATTTACAAATTACCCCTTCCATAAAAAGAACGTACGTTTTATAATTGAAGAAAATTATGGAAGAAAGTAGTTGTTACATTCATGCGTCCACCTTTAACAAAGTCTATATCACTTGAAGATTTCCAAAACTATTATTGGTTAAAAGCAGAACTCCAAACATTTTGTCGTGAGAATGGGTTGCCAGCTAGCGGCTCTAAGATTGAAATAACCGATTGTATCTCACATTATTTAACTACGGGGAAAGTCTTAAAAAACAGCTCTGGGCAAAAAGTGCGTAAAGCTTCCCTCTCTTATAAAGACCTTTCTCTTCAAACGATTATTACTAACAATCACCGCTGTAGCGAAGATGTTCGTGCTTTTTTCAAAGAAAAAATCGGAACAAACTTCCGCTTTACAGTAGCTCTTCAAAAATTTTTCAAAGAGAATGTTGGAAAAACATATGAAGACGCGGTAGCTTTTTGGCATGAAGAAAACGAACGAAAAAAAGACCCTACATACAAAACAACTATCGGTGCACAATTTGAATACAATCGCTTTACTCGTGACTTTTTCGAAGATCCAAATAATAAAGGGAAAGCAAAAGCTGATGCGATTGCTGCTTGGAACGAAATGAAAGCGAAGCCTGGTAGCAATATTTATGTTCCTCAAAAAGTAGAAAACTAGTTACCTCGCTAGTCTTCTACTTTCTCAAATAATAGCGCAATCCCTATCCCGCCCCCAATTCCTAATGTAGCAATTCCATATTTCATAGACTCTCTTTGTGCCTGATAAAACAAACGTGTTACAAGCATAGCACCAGATGCACCGTACGGATGACCGAGCGCAATTGCTCCACCATTTACATTTACTTTTTCGTACGGAATTTGTAACTCTTTTGCGCAAGCAACAACTTTTGAGGCGAATGCTTCATTTATTTCAAAATAATCGATGTCCTCTACTTTTACATTCATTTCGTTTAATAATTTGTTCACCGCAAATATCGGACCAGTCCCTGGAAGCTTGGGATCCACTCCCACTACAGCACTACGAACGAAACGAAGGACAGGTTTATAACCTAACTTTCGGGCTTGTCCCTCTTCCATTACAAGAACGGCACATGCTCCATCATTTACACCGCACGAATTACCTGCCGTTACTGTTCCATTTTGTAAAAATGCGGGCTTTGTTCTTTTAATGATTCGTTCATAATTCATTTCTAGCTTTATAGATTCATCTAATAATCCATTAAAAGAAAATATTTCATCATGTATATATCCTTTTTCTAACGCTTGCAGTGTCCGCTTATAACTAAGACAAGCATACTCGTCTTGCATTTCTCTCGTTATGTTATAACGCTCCGCAACATATTCAGCCGCTACTCCCATGTCAGGATCACCAATTGTTTCAGGTGAAAATCGTGCTCTTTTTTGAAAAGGTGACGTACTTGTACTCTCTACTCCCCCGGCGATATAACACTTACCTGCCCCGCCTTGAATGAGATGACACGCAGTTCGAATTGCTTCTAAACTAGCACCACATTGCCGATCAATCGTTACACCAGGAATATGATAGCCAAGTCCCGCCTCTAAAGCAGATAGTCTCGCAATATTCCCTCCTGGCCCCACAATATTCCCTAACATGACATCGTCTATTTCTCTCTCAATCCCTTTACTTAAAAACGTAAGAAGCGGCGTTACTAATTGCTGAACTTCATACTCTTTTAACATCCCATTCTTCTTACCGATAGGTGTTCTTTTCGCCTCTACAATAACTGCTCTATTCATATATTTTCTCCCGGTTTTCAATCATACTTTTTGCTTCCATACGAGCGATTTTCCCACTATTTGTATAAGGTATTCCATCTACAAAATGCCATTCTTTCGGTATTTTAAAAGAGGATAATCTCTGTAAGCAAAAACTCTTTAATTGTTGTTTCGTAGCACTTCCTTTTACGATCGCGAGGGGCTTTTCACCCCAGTAACTATCTTTCACACCAATTACAACTATTTCATCAACAGCTGGGTGTTCATGTAATACACTTTCTATTTCTTCTGGATAAATATTGATTCCTCCAAATAAAATCATATTCTTCTCTCTACCAACAATATATATAAAGCCTTCTTCATCTTCATAGCCTACATCTCGCACTGTCATCCAGCCTTCTGCATTCAACTCCCGTGTTAAAACCCCATCTATTATGTATCCCATAAAAAACTGATCACTTTTCACATAAACAGTTCCTATTTCACCTTTTTGTACTTCTTCGCCTGCTTCATTACATATTCGAACTTGCACATTATGACAAGGTTTTCCTACTGAATTTGGCCTTCTTTCGCTTTCTGCATCGACTAGTGCTGTTACAAAACTTAACTCTGATGCACCATAAAATTCATATCTTTTCGCATAAGGAAATATATTCTTTATTTTTTCTTTCGCTTCAGCTTCCCACTTCGCTCCTGACGAAATAATTTTCACTTTATTTTCTATTACTCTATTTTCTTTATATAAAGATTCAAGCATTGTCGGAACTGTATACATAACTGATATATTTTCAGTTTCTAACTTATCTAGTACTTGATTTGGAATGAACTTTCTCATAATGTACACCGTTTGTCCTACATATAATGCACTTATTGCCCCGTATAAGAAAAGAGAATGAACGAGCGTCCCAGCTATTAAAATCGAATCCTCCCTTTTCATATGAAAGTCATGTACATTACAATCAAAACTATGAACCCACGATTGTTGTGCACGTAAAAATGGTTTTGCTGTTCCTGTTGATCCTGATGTAAATCCCATATAAAAAGGAGCATTTTGTAAACTTTCTACAGGATTATATGTAGGAAGATAGTTCTCTATCATTCTTTTCCACTCATCAATTTCAATTACTCTTCCTTCTTCATCCGGTAGATCATTTACCTTATATCGCTCTGTCACAATCACATCCGGATTACTAATTGCAATTCTTTCTTTGAGCTCATCCTCTTTCCACTTTATATCTAACGGCACACAAACCCATCCAGACATCGCAGCCCCAGCAAATAGTTGTAAAAACTCCATACTATTTTCTAATACAATTGCTATCGTTTTATTCTTCGATTCTTTTTCATTCAACCAGTTTGCTACTTTACATACTGACTCAAACCACTCTTTATATGTTAATACTCGATCATTTTCCTTTATTGCTATTTTACTTGATAGTAAAGAGGCATACTTTTTATATTCTTTTGTAATCCCCATTTGAGACGTCCTTTCTTTACAAAATAATAAAAAGAAACACGCAATGAACGTGTTTCTTCTCTTTCTTATCCCGCATTTGTATATTTCCCACTCTTTAGAGCAGGCGTAATAATATGTTTCAATGAACGATGTAATTTCGTTACAAGAATTGCTGCTATAATCGCTTTTATGCAATCACCTGGTAAAAATACGACACTCACTTTCATCGTCTGCCATATAGAAATATCCATTACGAATGCTTGTACAATGATACCAAATACATAAACTACGAAAATACCACCAATTATATTAATGCATAATACTTTTATAATAGAAACTTCACGTAAACGCTCAATTAAATAACCAATAACAAATGCTCCTACAATATAACCAAGTAAATATCCTGCGCTTGGCCCAACAAATATACCTGGACCACCTCGTCCACCTGCAAGTAATGGTGCCCCAACTCCAACAATAAGTAAGAAAATAAGCTGACTTAACGCACCAAGACGTGATCCTAACAATCCACCAGCAAGCATAACACCGAGTGATTGTAATGTAATCGGAACTGGTGTAATAGCAAGAGCAATTGGAGGTATTAACCCTAACACTCCCATAATAGAACTAAATAAAGCGACGAAAACTAAGTTTTTTGTATTCATATTTGCTTCTCCTATTTGTAAACTTAAAACGATTTTTAGATAACATATTATAGGAGTTATATTATCTTTCTATTTAGTATTTGTCAACTTATTTTAAATATAGGTTTACAATTATTTTTTCAATTATTTCTCCTTATGCAAATGCTCAAGTTCTTTCCGAAGCGCCTGTTTTAAAAACTTCCCAACAGATGTTTTCGGAATTTCCTGCATAAATACAATATCGTCTGGTAACCACCACTTTGCAAACTGTGGTTTTAAAAATTCATATAGTTCTTCTTTTGTAACAGTGCTATTTGCCTTTTGTACAACGCAGGCAACTGGACGCTCTTGCCACTGCGGGTGTGGAACTGCAACAACGGCCGCTTCAAATATAGCATCATGTGCCATTAAAGCATTTTCAAGGTCAACTGAGGAAATCCATTCTCCCCCGCTTTTAATAACATCTTTCGTACGATCAACAATTTTCACGCAGCCTTCCTCGTCAACTGTAACAACATCACCAGTATATAACCAACCGTCTCGGAATCCTTCGACAGTACGATCATCGTTATAATAGCTTTCAGCAATCCAAGGTGCTCGTAAACATAACTCTCCCATCTCAGTACCATCCCACTTCACTTCACCGTTTGTACCGACTACTTTCATCTCTACACCAGGGACAAGATATCCTTGTTTTGAGCGGATTTCTAATTGCTCTTCATATGATAATTCTGTTTCATAACTTTTTAAACGTGCAAGTGTTACGAGTGGGCTTGTTTCAGTCATACCATATGCATGTACGAAAGGAACATTATATTTTTGTTCAAATGCTTTAATAACGCTTTTCGGTGCAGCAGCACCACCGCATAATATTCTCGTTATACTAGATAAATCGTAACTATTATTTTCTAATTCTTGTAATACACCGAGCCAGATTGTCGGCACACCTGCTGCTATCGTTACTTTTTCAGCTTGAATCATCTCTAATAAAATTTTTGGAGTAAACATTGGTCCTGGCAGAACTTGTTTAGTTCCAAACCAAGTAGCTGCAAAAGGAAGTCCCCAAGCGTTCACATGGAACATCGGTACAATTGCCATCGCCGCATCACTTTCCGATAAAGCAGCTGTATCCGCTAAACCGAGTGCCATACAATGCAGTACAGTACTACGATGCGTATATACAACACCTTTTGGATTCCCTGTAGTCGCTGACGTATAACACATACCAGCAGGTGTATTTTCATCAATATCTTTTACAAATTGGAAATTTGGATCGCCTTCTTCTAATAGTTTTTCATAATGATATACAGGTTCTAGCGTAGTATTTGGAAGTTCATCTTTATCAGTCATAATAATGTAGGCTTGTACAGTTGATAATTGTGATTGAATATTTTCAACGAGTGGTACGAGATCTTCATCTATAAGTAGAATGCGATCTTCTGCGTGCTGAATAATGTATGAAATATGTTGAGGAGATAAACGAATATTAATTGTGTGCAAAACAGAAGCAATACCAGGAATAGCAAAATAAGCTTCCACATGTCGATGATGATTCCACGCTAACGTTCCTATACGCTCGCCTTCTTTAATTCCTAATTTTTTTAACGCACTAGAAAGCCTTCTCGTCCTTTCACCTAACTGCTTATACGTTAACGTCGTAACTGTATCATGTGTCCGTGAAACAATTTCTTTCTTTGAAAACAGTTTTTCTGCTCTTTCCATCATAGAACTAATTGTTAGCGGTACATTCATCATCATATTGGTTATATCCCCCTTTAAAGCGTTTTCATTTTTCGTTCATTATAACAGACTTCTACAAATGATTACGACATTTTTCTGTATTTTCTGAATTATTTCTTTGGAAATAATTCAGAACGATAAAAAACATGTTTTGAATACATTGATTCGAAACATGTTTTTTATTTTTTATAAACTATCTACCTTTTTCCTTACTTTCTTTTTCAATTTAAAAATAAAACGATTACTGTATTCCTTATTTTCTACTAAAATCCGATACGTCTCTAACACTCCTAACACACGTACAAAAAGATAAACTCCGATAGCAATAAGTACAACACAATAAGGGTAATACTGCACTAATTCTCCTGAAGTTATATGCTTTTTCTCAAACAAAAACGGAATCGCTCCTGCTGCAATAAAACAAAATCCAACGATCACTACTGACGCATACTTCTTCTTAATAGTCGCATATCTTTTTGTCAATTCTTTTAGAAAGTTTTGATCAAATAGTAGTTCTTCTTTTTTTAATACATTGTATCTACTCTCTTCTATTGTTACAGGTACCATCATTGCTCCAATTCCAAGGACAGCAATGATAATAACAAGGAATGTCGAAATTGTTGCATTTTCTTTAAATAATAAATACGGTATTGTAGATAAAATGAGCAAACTAAATCCTAGCGCAATATATTTAGAAATTTTTTGCCCATACACTATATACCCTTCTGCCATTTCCTGACTTACGTAATAGCCCTCCACATTTTCATTACTTTGCTCAGCAGTTTCTTTTAATAAATAGTCGAGTGATACTTCAAATACCTTTCCAATCATTATTAACTTTTCAGTTTCAGGAAATCCTTGACCGTTTTCCCATTTACTAACTGCTTGCCTTGTTGTTTTTAATTTCTCAGCTAACACTTCTTGAGAAAGACCCTTTTCCTTTCTTAATTTAAAAAGCTTCTCACCAAATTCCATATGTGTGTCCCCTTCGTTTTCTTAACTAAATTGTATGTAAACATTGTCACTATCTCTATCTTCCTACGGTTGCACTTTGTCAACTTACGGTTGCGATTGTGTTATATAGCGGTTTTTCATACGATTTAGCTAGTTTTCTTCTACGATTATGACATTAATCAAACATTTCATTCCAATAACAAATTATAACAATTAAAGGTAATTATTGTTACAAAAAAATAAAAACTCCCTTATTCATTTAAAGGAGTTTTCGATATGAAATATTCCAAGAAGGGCTAATTTTCTTTCTTATATTAATTCACAATTTCTTCTATATATTTTTTGTATGTTGTGCAACGATTAATAAGCATCCCACACAGTATATGTTGTCATCTCTTTATATAAGGCATACTCATATATATGTAAAATATTACTCTTATTAACTTTTCTAATAAAGTCACTTCCCAATAATCATAACGGCTTCTGCTTAAACTTTTCATAATGTCGTACTTTTAATAGAAGGATATTCCCGCAATCTGTACAAATATAAGCATCCACCGGTGAAGATGTGAACATCGTTTCCTTTTTCCGTATTTGTGCATATCCGACAAACTCACCTTCTCCTATGTTTTGAGAACCACAATTAGAGCATGCCTGCACGGCTTTTTGTTTCATGAGAGCACCACCTTTAATCTGTTTCCACTCCCTTCGACAGCTCACTTCCATTTCCCTTCCAAAAAACCTCTTATTCTCTCACATTTCAACAGGAATCTCAAAACAAAAATCGTATATATACCATGAAATATATTTATTAATGGAGGAATTTTATGACTACTGTTATAACACTCGATATAGCCACAGAAATTGAAAACGCAGAAATACATATGCTCTCTTCTAGACTAAAAGCATTACAAGCATTAGCTGAAAATCCAATGCAAGTACAAATGAAAAAGTTCGGGAGTGCCACTGCCTTTTCATCAAAAATAATTGCTGGTCCAGCTTTTAATACGGTAAAAGGTATTACATTTACAAATACAGATGAGATAGATGAAATCGTCTCTTATTATCAATCGCTACAAATCCCTTGTCGTTTTGAAATTACACCCGCTCAAGGTACAGCCAAATTATTTCAATACTTATCTCAAAGAGGATTTTACCAATCCAGCTTCCATACCGCTTTATATAGTATACCGAGAGAAGACCCTTCCCTTCTTCCTTCTAACATTTCAGTACGCGAACTAAAAGAAAATGAATTTCATATTTTTGCAGACATATACGTACGCGGATTTAACATGCCATCCTTTACAAAAGATGGCGTCCATCAAAATAACGAAATTCTCTACAATAAACCTGGCTGGCATTTTTTCATAGCCGAAGTTCAAAACACTCCTGCGGGTATTGGTGTCCTGTATATAAATAATGGGATTGCATCATTAGCTGCTTCTGCTACTTTGCCAGAATTTCAGCGTAAAGGCTGTCATACTGCATTAATTCAAAAACGAATAGAGACGGCTATTGAATCCAACTGTAACTTAGTAGTTGGACAAGCAAAGTTCGGTAGCAGCAGTCAAAATAATATGGAACGTGCCCATATGAAAATTGCTTATACGAAATCAATATGGACTGCAAAAGACATGTAATTTACATTCTTTCTCTTCTCATTACAATTTTATGACACTTTCTTTTCTATCCTATTAATCATTTGAATATTCAAACTATATTTGTTACGCTATTACTAGATACATCATTCAGCTTGCACTATGAAAAGAGAATTCTAATCAAACTACAAGGAGGAGAAATGTATGACTAAACATGATCATGGTTTAAAAGAAAAAGTAGAAGGTGCTATTGATAAGGTAAAGGGTGAAGTAAAAGAAGTTGTTGGGAAAGTAACTGACAATAAGAAATTACAAGCTGAAGGAAAATGGGATAAGGTGAAAGGCACTGCTAAAGATACAGTTGGTAATGTGAAAGAAAAAGTACATGAATATAAAGAACATAAGAAAGAAAAATAAAAAAGAGCCCATCGGCTCTTTTTTATTTTCCTTCATTCTTCTCTAACACGTATAAATCTTCTTCAATATTAGTTAATTTCTCACTTACAAGCTTTCTTGCATCTCCAATTGCTTGATTGTATGCAAATGGTCCAACTAATTTAATCATCTCTTCTATTAAACGCTCTGCTTGGAAACGTCCAATTTCATCTAAATCTTCTTCCATGAAAAATTGCTGAATTTGTGCTACAAGCTCTTCTTTTTTATCATTTGGTATTTTTATATTCATCATCGTTGTTACTCCTCTATATTTAAGATAATATCTTCCTTAACTCTACCATAGAAAAACGATTACCAGGACAGCTTTTTGTAACTCCTTCTAACTCCCTATGACCGAGTATATTCTCTTTCTTTATAGCAAATTGCTTCATAAATATTTTACATAAAGAATATAATGCATTCACTTGTGCAGGAGTTGGATCGTATTTATCAAAATTTCCCGTCATACATATCCCAATTGTATGGCGGTTATGATCTTTCGCATGCGCTCCAATATGTAAACCTCGTCCTTCCACTACAGTTCCGTCCTCTTCGATAAAATAGTTGTAACCAATCCCACTCCACCCTTTTACAGTTTGATGAAATTCATGCGTTTTATACACGTCCCATCCATCTTCAGCTGTATGGTGAATAATCAGTTTGTTTACTTTTTCTAAAGGAACTAATTCATCTTGAAATGTTAGATTGACACGTTTAATTTCCATTTGAACTGCCTCCTCTTAAAAATCAATCATAATAATCGTTTTATCATCTGGTCTTATTCTCTTTTCCCCTTCCAGCTCTTCAATGATTGCTACATATTCGTTTATACTATTCTTTCTTATATATGCAACTGTTTGTTCGAGTGGCCAATCTGGGTGAAATAACCCGTCTGAACAAATAAAAATTCCACTCACTTCATCTATATGTAATTCACCATGTTGTAAATAATGTATCGCTTCTTTCATTCCATTTGCAACTGAATAACCATTTGGCATATTTGCAAGATAACGATTGTACTTTAACTGTTCTCGAACATCTTGAAAAACATGTTCCTCCGGGACAGATAAACCTTTCTTACGATCTTCTTCCCTCTTCCTTTTTGCTCGGTTACTAATTCCTTTAACTGTGTCTTTCGTTAATACTTGCATCGTTCCATTTTGAAAAGTTGCGACAATCATACAGTCCCCAAGCTGCGCATATTCAATTTTCTCACCATCTATTTGAACTGCCGCAATACATGTACACCACAAATGATCTTTCTTTCTCGTATCTACTTTATATTCCAACATTTTGCTTTGCAATGCTTCATTTGCTTTTGCAACTGCAAATCGTAACCTATGATTCTCTCGTAATGAAGTAAAATAACTTGCAAATAAATGCGAAGCGATGTATGCTCCATTATGTCCATTTTCATCACCAAACGGGACAAGTGGTGTTGCACCGTCACATACACCATAAATCTTTTTTTCTTTATTACAAAAATAAGAATCCTCACATTCTTGCTTCAACGGGCTTTTCTGTTGATATGTTTTTATCTTCACAACTGTATCCCCTTTCAAATAATAAAATACTCAAATTATTTTGATTAATCTAATTTACCGAAATAAACTGTTTTTACCCAAAACTTTCAATATCATATATAATCTTGAAATAATATGAATTTTTCAGTGAAGGACGGGAAAGAAATGGTCAGATTCCTTGGTGTTATTATCGGTTCTATTATTATTGCGGTTGCCTTTAATCTTTTCCTTATCCCCCACAAAATTTTAAGTAGTGGAATTGGCGGAATTGCTATTATTTTAGGAATTGTAACCCCTGTAAACACAGGCATTATTAACTTTGTATTAAACTTACCTATCCTTATTTTAGGGTACATAGGTCTTGGAAAAAAAGTAATTTTTAACACAGTTGTCTCTGTAGTTGTATTATCTGTTGCATTATACTACGTTCCAGTAAAAGTCGTAGCAACAGATCCATTGTTATCTTCTATCTTCGGAGGTGTCATCGCCGGAGCTGGTATTGGTCTTGTTTTTAACTGTAATGGATCCACTGGTGGATTTGATATTATCGGTATGCTTTTATCCCGCAAGCGAGACATTAAACTTGGCGGATTCCTTATTATTTTAAATGCAGTCGTTGTAATAATCGCAGGATTCTTCTTCACCTGGGATGTTGCACTTACAAGCTTACTTTCAATTTATGTAACTGGTAAAGTAATTGATGCTGTTCATACAAAACATCGTAAAGTTACACTTATGATTGTAACAAATGAAGCAGAAAAAATGAAAAAACAACTTCTTTCAACTGTTGTACGTGGAATAACGTTACTTGATGGCGAAGGTGCTTATTCAAGCGAGAAAAAGCGTGTACTTATGACCGTCGTTTCTCGTGAAGAATTAGCAAGTATGAAACTAACAATTTCTGAAATCGACCCGAATGCATTCGTTAATATTACAGAAACTGTAGAAGTATTAGGACTTTTCAGAAGAAGTTAAAGACTAGGTGGGAATCCACCTAGTCTTTATTTTGCATAAATTCAATTCGGTTTCCAAATGGATCTGACACGTAAAATCGAATTACATCTGGCCGTGCATAATCATCAATCACTTTAACACCTTGCTCTATAAGTGTTTGCTTAAATTCATTAATTTCATTCACATAAAAAGCTGGATGAGCCTTTTTAGCTGGTGTAAAGTTCCGCTCCACACCAATATGGATTTCTTGATTTCCGTATTTAAACCAACATCCACCTCGTTTTTTCAACTTTTCTGGCTTTGGAATTTCTTCCATACCAATTGTATTCCCATAAAAATCACGCGCCTCTTCTTCACACCCTACAGGTGCAGCTACTTGCACGTGATTAATCCCTTGAATATAATTTTTCATTTTCTCTCCCCCTCCTCTACCCTAATGTTATACGGAAAACAGCCGTCTGTAACTTACAAGAGGTTTATAAAACAATATAAGCTCCCCTTATTAACATCCTGCATTCACCTTGCAAAAAATAAAAAAAACAAAATTTATTCTATAACTTCCATTTTTTATAGAAATACACATTACATCTATATTATAGTTATGAATAGACAAATCTTTTTAGATGCTATTTGTACGGAGGAACTATTATGAGTCGTAAAAAATATTCACCAACTCAAAAAAAACGTCATCCGAACATTTCTAGACGTTTGCGAAACCATATACAAGATCGTTCATTAACAGAAATGTACGCATCTCTGTTCGAACACAATCCTGATAGTATTATTTCATTAAATTTAGAAGGAGTTATTCTACATATAAATCCTTCTGCCGAAAGAATATTAGGTTACACTTCTTTAGAATTAGAACAGAAAAATATTACCTCTATTTTAGAAGCCCATATTTCTGAGCAAGTATTACAAAATATAAAGAATACTGAAGCGGATAATCAACAAGAGTATATCTTATCTATTTATCATAAAAATGGATTCTTATTAGATGTTGTGACAAAACTAGTTCCTATTTTTGTTCAAAATCGTCTTACTGGCGTATATGCTATTATGAAGCCGCTTGAAAAATCAGAAAGAATTGAGAATATGCTAAAAGAAAGTGAGAAGAGATTACGTACATTAGTAAACTCCATGCCTGCCTTTGTTATATTTAAAGATCATGAAGGGCGCTGGCTTGAGGCAAATGACTACGCACTTTCTTGCTTCAATTTCCATCATGTACCTTACCATGGGAAAAAAGATAGCGAACTCATTCAATATAATGAAGCATACCGAGAAGCTTTTTTACATTGTGAAGAAATTGATGAACTAGCATGGCAACAAAGACAAATTCTTCATGGCGAGGAATTTATTATACATAGAGATGATTTCGATCTAATCTTAAGTATATCAAAAGTCCCGCTTTATCATCCTGACGGTTCTCGCAAAGGTCTTATCGTGATGGGGAGAGATGTTACTGAGCTAAAAGAAACTGAAAAGTTATTACGAAAATCTGAGAAGCTCGCAGTAGTCGGACAACTGACAGCTGGAATTGCCCATGAAATTCGAAATCCACTCACTTCTCTAAAAGGTTTTCTAACGTTGCTCCTCCCTGAAATAAATGAGGAGCAAAAATGGTATATCGATGTTATGTTAAGTGAGATTTCACAAATGGAATCCATCACAAGTCAATTTATGGCGATGTCTAAGCCACAAGTATTATCTATCCAAACTTGTAACATACAAACTTTAATTGAAGAGGTAGTTACATTTATTTTACCGACTGCAATTATGCATAGCGTTCATATCATCATGGATCATTTTGATTACGTATATGATATTCAATGTGACGGTAACCAATTAAAACAAGTTTTTATAAACATATTAAAAAATGCGATAGAAGCGATGCCAAATGGCGGAAATATTTTCATTCAAACAAAACCATTAGAGGATAATTTCATCTTAATACGAATTATCGATGAAGGTTGTGGCATTCCAGAAGATCGTATCTCCCGTCTAGGCGAACCTTTTTATAGTTTAAAAGAAAAAGGCACAGGACTAGGATTAATGATGTGTTACAAAATAATTGAAGAACATCATGGTAAATTACACATTTCAAGCGAATTAAATAAAGGTACGATTGTTGATATTGAGCTACCACTTTCTTCATCTCATCTTGCAATCCAGTCTTAAATAAAAAAGAAGCATCTGCTAATCGTTAGCAGATGCTTCTTTTTTAAAATGCTTTGTCATACCACTCTTTTGCTTTTTCTACTTCACCCATCGTTAATTGATGCCCTTGATTTTCCCAATGTATTGTTACATTCGCGTTTGCATTTTCTAATAGTACCTTCAATTCCTCGGACTCTGCTGATGAACAAATTGGGTCATTTGTCCCAGCAGCAATAAACACAGATTTCCCTGCTAAATTTGCTAATTGCATTCCTCTTCTTGGTACCATTGGGTGATGAAGCACAGCACCTTTCAATGCATTTTCGTAATGGAATAATAAGCTTGCTGCGATATTTGCCCCATTCGAATAACCGATAGCTACAATGTTATTTCTATCGAATTTATATTCTTTAGCCGCTTCATCTAAAAATTCATTTAATTCCTTCGTACGGAAAATTAAATCCTCTTCATCAAAAATGCCTTCTGCTAATCGGCGGAAGAAACGCGGCATCCCATTCTCTAACACATTTCCCCTAACGCTTAATACCGACGCTTCCGGATCAACTATTTCTGCAAGTGATAGTAAATCTAATTCATTACCACCTGTGCCATGAAGTAATAACAACACTGGTTTTGACGTATCTTTTCCTTTTTGAAAAACATGTTTCATCATAATCCTTTTCCCCCTTCAATCACTTTAATCTAAATTTCTCACTTCAAATGGTAAAAGCGTTTGTTCAATCTGTTTTCTATGTTGTTCATATTGTTCCGGTAACTTTAATTCCTCACCCATCGTCTCTAACGATTCATCATGAGCGAAACCAGGAGGATCTGTTGCAATTTCAAATAAGATTTCACCATGTTCTCTAAAATAAATCGCGTTAAAATAATTTCGGTCTTGTACAGGAGTTACGTGATATCCAAAACGAGTCATATGCTCTTTCCAGTCTAGCTGATCTGCATCGTCACTCGCTCTCCAAGCAATATGATGAACTGTGCCAACGCCCATTTGGCCACGACCGATTGTTGATAATTTCAAATCAATAATATTTCCAATGTCAGCAGAAGAACGGAATCGAACAAATTCACCCTCTTCTCCAATTTTCTCAAGACCCATAATATGTTCTAACAATTCAGCTGTTTTTTGAGGCTGTGCAGATAAAAGAACAGCACCTCCAAACCCTTTAATTGCTACTTCTGGTGTAACTTCTCCAAAACTCCAATTATTTAATTCGCCTTCTTCTCTTTCAACTAATTCTATATGCAAACCATGCGGATCATCAAATTCTAAATACTGTTCTCCAAAACGAGTCATTTTTGTATACGAAACATCGAATTTTTCTAATCTATTTTCCCAAAACTCCATTGCACCTTTTGGTACAACGTAAGACGTAATTCCTACTTGACCATCTCCAATAATACCTTGACGAGCACCTGCCCATGGGAAAAACGTAATAATTGTTCCAGGCTTTCCTCCTTCATTTCCAAAATAAAGATGGTACGTACCTGGATCATCAAAATTCACTGTTTGTTTCACTAAACGTAACCCCAATACACCAGCATAAAAATCTACATTTTCTTGTGGATGTCCTACGATTGCTGTAATGTGGTGAATTCCCATCGTTTTCTTTGTCATTTTCTCCGCCCCTTTTTATTTCATTTTAAAAACTTTTATTCATTAAAATTCATTATTCATTTTGTCCATACTGAAAAGTAAAATCCGTCATTATAATCTTATCTCGAATTCGAGATATTAATTATAATATCACACTTGAATGTCTACTTTATCAAAATCATCTCAAATTCGAGATAATTCTCAAAAAATATTTACTCTATTTAAAATCTGTATTCGTAACATAAATTATCTTGAACTCAAATTTATTATAAGTTACTTACTTTTAGTTGTAAACGAATTCCGTATTTTCATTTTAAATAAAAAGAGAGTAAACGCCAGTTTCGTCTACTCTCTTCGCTAATTATTTCGTTTCCTCTTCCAGCACTGCTTCCATCTCATTAAATTCACGATGAACTGCCTTAACGGGTTCTTTCGTTAATAAACTTACAACGATAACAGTTAATAAACTACAGAAGAATCCAGGTACCATTTCATACATAGTCGCTTTTAAACTTGGAATTTGTACCCATGCTATAACAACTACTGCACCAACAATCATACCTGCAAGAACGCCCCACTTATTCGTCCTTTTCCAATATAAACTTAATAAAATAGCTGGTCCGAATGCTGAACCAAATCCAGCCCAGGCATAACCTACAAGTGTTAAAATTGTATCACTTGGATGATACGCTAAAACAACTGCGATCATAGCTACTACTAATACTGATAATCTACCGATAAATACAAGTTCTCTGTCACTTGCGTTACGACGGAAAAATGTTTTATAAAAGTCTTCCGTTACTGCACTTGAAATAACAAGTAATTGTGAGGAAATACTACTCATAATCGAAGCCAAAATAGCTGATAATAAAAATCCTGTAATGTATGGATGGAATAAAATATTTGAGAATGTTACAAAGACCATTTCTGGGTCTTGTAATGTCGCATTATTTTTAGCATAATAAGCGATACCAATTAGACCAGTAAGCATTGCACCTATAATTGAAATCGTCATCCAACCGATACCGATTCTACGAGAAGTTTTTAAATCTTTAATAGAGGTAATTGCCATAAAGCGGACAATAATATGTGGTTGACCAAAATACCCAAGACCCCATGCTAAAAATGAAATAATACCAAGTATTGTAGTCCCTTTAAACATATCTAAATGTGATGCATCAACTTGCTTAATCGTATTGAATGTTTCTGTTACACCACCGACATCCGTAAAAGCAACAATTGGCACTAGTACAAGCGCAATAAACATAATACACCCTTGCACAAAGTCCGTCCAACTTACGGCTAGAAAACCACCAAATAGTGTATACGCAACAACGACACCCACTGTTACAAATAAACCAATTTTATAATCCAGGTTAAAAGAATTTTCAAACAAACGTCCACCTGAAACTAAACCAGCCGACGCATAAAATGTGAAAAATACTAAAATGACGATAGCGGAGACAAAACGAAGTATTTTCGTACGATCTTTAAACCGATTTTCTAAAAAGTCTGGAATCGTAATTGAATCATTTGCCACTTCTGTATACGTTCGTAAACGCGGGGCAATGATTAAATAGTTTGCATAAGCACCTATTAATAAACCTATCGCAATCCATACACTTGATAATCCTGTTGCATACATCGCACCAGGTAATCCCATTAGCATCCAACCACTCATGTCAGAAGCACCAGCTGATAAAGCTGTAACTGCTGGACCGAGTCCTCTTCCGCCTAACATATAATCTGATAAATCGGATGTCTTCTTATAAGACCAATATCCGATATACAACATACCTGCCATATAAATAGCAAGCGAAACCATAATTTCAATCTTCACCAAATCTCTCCCTTAGCCCATAAGCCATTCAAAATTTCGAAAAATGACTTTTTCTATTTTCTTGTATTCGCTTATGGTTCCCTACCTTAACAAACATTTTTTGTTCTTTCAAGTGAACGAGCACTTTTCATTACATGTGAAAACCTTTATAAACGCCTTTATCCCAGTGGATTACAATGATTTTTCAAGAAATTTAAGTAAAAATATTCAGAAAATTAAACAATGTTTTTTTCACACCTTATTTTCATTCGTTTACCCGATAAATTTTAAAAGAAAAAGCCATACAAATGTATGACTTTTAGCTTATTGACATCTCAATTTTCTCTTTCTCTACATATACTTTACGAAATTTCATATAGCATCCAATACGCCAGGGTACTATATAACAAACCGCAAGAGTGTAGAAAAGAATGCCAATTGACTTTGGATCTAAACCTTGTAAATGTCTTCTAAAATAAGCACGTAAAAGAACGATAACTAAAAATGTAGCAATAAAAGCGATACTTTTTTTCGCATAAATTTGGCCATCTTCTCTAACTTCATACCCACTTAAAATAATAAGTGGAATTGACAATAACAGACCGATCCCAGCAGCTATACCAATTTGCCAACCAACAAGTTGTATCGGTGCAGCATATAAAGAAAAACCTGGTAATAAGAAGAATAATGGCAATAGTAATCGTCTTCCTTTATTTTTAATTGGTCGATTCATAGAACGCATGCGTCTAAATATAACGAGCCCTATGACGAGTAAAAAAATTGTAATACTGTACGAACCTTGCTGCAAGTGAATCTCTCCCTAAAAATAGTCATTTTTAAAAACACTTCCCTATTATACTCCTAATTTTTCCAAACAATATGATTATTCCTCTGAAAAATCTTACATATCAAATATACTTTTAGATTTGATTTACTATAGGAAACAATTCCGAAAGAGGAACTACTCTCCCCATCTCGTCTTTAAACACAATATGCTCTCTAGTTAAATGGCGCGGGCTCTTTACTCCCGCTGCCGCTGCTAATGAAAATAAACTATATCTCATACTAATAATATAATTCATGACTCGCCACTTCTTCTCATACGGATCTAACGCTTTTTGATAATGCGGATTCGTCGTGGCTACACCAGATGGACATTGGCCAGAATTACATTGAAGGGCCATAATACAGCCGCTTGCCATCATAAATCCGCGGGCTGAACTTACAGCATCCGCTCCAATCGCTAAAGCAATCGCCACTTTATCTGGTGTGATTAATTTCCCCGATGCAAACACTTTGAATTTGTCCCGAACACCATAATGATTCGCTGTATCAATACATGTCAGTAACGCTGGAATAAGCGGCATTCCCATACTATCTGCCATCGATTTATACGTCGCTCCTGATCCACCTTCTGAACCATCAATTGTAATGAAATCTGGATAGATATTTAACTCTTTCATCGTTTTAAATAAATCTTCCAAAGGCTCCTGCTGACCAATTACAATTTTCATTCCAACTGGTTTACCGCCGCTTTCTTGCAACTGTTGAATAAAACAAAGTGTATCCGTTGCATTCTTTAAAAATGAAAATCGATTCGGTGAATTAATCGTCTCTCCCTTTCTGACGTTGCGAACAGAAGCAATTTTCTCATTTACTTTTTGTCCCTCTAGATGACCACCACGTATTTTAGCACCTTGCCCAAATTTCAATTCGAATGCTCTAATATTACTTTCTTTTGCTTTCTCCCTGAATTTTCCCATTGAAAAATTACCGTCCTCATCGCGGTATCCAAATAACCCTGGACCAATTTGCGCAAGGATATTTGCTCCTGTATGTAAATGTTCTGGAATAACGCCACCTTCACCAGTATTAATCCACGATCCGCCTGCCATTTTTGCTCCAAAACCACTCGCTAAAATATAATTTTCTCCAATCGCGCCGTAAGAAGTCGCAGATGCACCAAACATACCATGTAGCTTCCACGGATATTTACGGTTCTCACCGACTATAATTGCATCATCTTCTTCGTACAGCCAAAGATTCGTTGTATCCGCTGTCAATTTTTCTCTTCTTGAAAATAACCCTTCTTTATGAATCACGTACTTTTTACCTTCTCGCTCTTGCGTGAGATTCACACTTAATTCCTCAGTCAATATCGGAAATAATGTATTAGCAATATAATAGCCAGAAGCTTCAAAATCTCGTTTTGATCCAAAACCAAGTATTTCAGAGCGATATTTCGCTAAAAACATAACACTTTGAAAATCATAACGTGAGAAAGGCTTTCCATCCGTATCATGATCAAACCAATATTGTCGAAATTCAGGCCCTATCTTTTCCAGTAAGTAGCGCATTCTTCCTAAGTATGGATGTAACTTTAAAATAGAATGATGTGTTCGTTTTTTTATAAAAAATGTAATGATAAAAAAGACGATTAAAAGCAACATTAAAAATAGTAATATACTAATAATAACGAGTAGCGTTTCACTCATCCCGCTTCCCCCTATAAAATCCCATAATAAAAGGAGAACACTCGATGTGTTCTCCTTTTATCTTTATTCATACTAACGTAACAAGATGCTCTTTCGCGTCATATTCAACTAAACTTTCAGCATGTTTAATTCGATGAACAAAGTCTGGATTAGCAATTAACGGTCTGCCGAATGCCACTACATCAATCGTTCCTTCTTGCAACGCTTCTTCGGCCTCTTTCGGATTTAAATTACCAACCCCAACAATTGTACCATCCCAATATTTTCTTACTAGTTGATGAAAATTCTTTCCGTCAGCAATTCCTTGCGTATAATTCATCGTTGAAGGATGGATCATCGTTAATCCAACTTCTTTGAACATATTTACGAACGTTTCAATTGCAAGCTCAGGATTTTCCCACATATAAGTAGGATTATCACCTTTGAAAGCAGAGAAGCGAAGAAGTGTTTTATTAGCTCCAACAGCTTCTATTACAGCAGCCGTTACTTCTTTCATAAACGTTAACCTTTGTTTTAAATTACCGCCATATTTATCTGTTCGCTTATTCGCAGACTCATACGTAAATTGATCAATTAAATATCCGTGTGCACCGTGAATTTCTACTCCATCAAATCCAGCTTCGATTGCATTTTTCGCAGCTTGTGCGTATTGACCAATCACTTCTTGTATTTCTTCTAACGTCATTGCTTCTGGCGTATCAAACGGTTTACGAAAACGTGGAACATTTCCCTCTGCAGCGATAGCAGATGGTGCTTGCGGCATTTGTCCACCAATTATTTCATGATGACTCATACGCCCAACATGCCATATTTGAGCAATAATCGTCCCGCCTTCTTTATGTACTGCCTCTGTAACAGGTTTCCAAGAATCGATTTGTTCTTGTGTATAAATTCCTGGTACTCCTGGATTCCCTTTCGCTCTTGGACTAATGACAATTCCTTCTGTAATAATTAATCCAACTCCGTCAGCAGCACGCTTTCTATAGTATTCCACTACATCAGCACCCACTGCTCCAGTCTCATTATCTGCAAAGCATCTTGTCATTGGTGCCATTGCTATACGATTACGAAGAGACCAAGCTCCAATTTGAATTGGATCAAACAACTTTGTTTCTTCAACGTTTTCAAAAGATCCCCCAGCGTTTACATTTGTTCCTTCATAAATACTCGCTGCTTTATTACTTGAACTTGTCATCTTTCTTCCCCCTAAAAAATCTTACTATAATCGCATCATACTTACTTTTAGATAGTAACGTCAATTTTTACGACTTTACAATAAAAAATTCGAATATAAAAAAAAATAAAATGCTATAAATAATATTAAAAAGGTTTCCTTAGAAGGAAACCTTTTTTGTTGAACATATATGGTTGTCAATTCATTTATCTCTTTAATATAAAAAATACCTTATCAATAGAAGTGAATATGGTTCAGTATTCTTCTAAAAATAATAACTTATATACCTAAAACAATGAAAGCCCTACCTCTCTTTCATCCTTACGGCTCCTCGTCCGTGCCAGTGTGAATCAGGATTGCAAAAATCAAGTAACTATTTTATCGAAGTATTCAATTAAACTTCGAACATTCATAAATGAAATTAAAAAATAAAAATGGATTTGATTGTAGTAATAACAATAGAGGTAATGCTCTAAAAGTGGTGTGAAAGAGTTGAATGTCTTTGAAATGATAAATTTTCTATAATTATGTTCCCAAAAAATTCAAGATCTTTTTTGGGATATAATACATTATTTGTAATGAACCTTAACAAAAGCTTTTTATCTGATTTTCTGTGATACCTTCAATTAATCCCAGCTCACTAATCAAAAATTCATATGCGTTATCTAACATCTTCTTTTCGCTTGCATTAAGTGCTTTTTCTTTCTGTATACGCATTAAATCACGCACAACTTCAGCACCTTCTTGCATTTTACCCGTCTTTATTTTATCAGTGTTCAATTTATACCTTTGTTTCCACGTAAGTAATCTATCTGACTCCCCATGTTGAAAAATATCCATTATGTGTACTAATGCGGTTATATCCGTAACTGGTCGTATATTCGAATTCGATATTCTCCCTGCTGGAATCATTAGTTCCATATTACTAGCCGACATTTTTATAACATAATACTGTTGTTTTTCTCCTGAGATTTCCTTCTCTTCTATGGCTTTAATTATACCTGCTCCCTGCATTGGATAAACAATGTTATCGCCAATTTGAAACAAATAATCCACCTCCATATATGGTAACCTTCTCAAGCTTAACATACTTTTAGTTTTTTAGCAAAAATTTTATTTTATCATAAAATTATTTTACAAGTCAACACTTCAGAAGCAAGAAATTAAATTTACACAATACACTATAACAACCCGCAATTTTATTAACGGTTCCATACACATTCATTCTCTTTTAACATAAAAACACATTACTACTTTTGAGTAGTAATGTGTTTTTGATAATGCATAGATAAAGATCTACTTTTCCGTCTATATACTAACCCGCTTACTAATTGTTTCCCTCGCTAAAAGAAAACTCATAATTACTTGCGCAGCTACTCGGCTCGTCATATCCCTAAAATCAAGAGTTGGATCAATCTCTACTATATCCATTCCTTGAACGAGCGGTTCTTTACCCAGGAATTCAATCGCATCTAGTAAAGTCGTACTATCCATTCCACCAGGCCCAATTGCTGGACAACCTGGTGCAAACGCTTGGTCTAGTACATCCATATCAAGAGAAATATAAATAGAAGTCACACCTTGTTTTCTTAATACTTCAATACTTTCCGTGATAATATCTTTTATTTCTCGCTCTCGTACGTCTTTCATTGTATACACTGTTACGCCATGCTCTATTGCATATTCATGGTACGCACGTGCGTTAGAAAAATTACGAATTCCAATTTGAACAAGTTGTTTCCCTGTAATGACATCATTTTCTAATAAACTACGGAATGGTGTACCATTTGACGGGCCTCCACCATCTAAATTACGTAAATCATGATGAGCATCAAATTGAATAATCCCGACCTTTCCTTTACTGTTTGTAAAGCCTGTTATACTCGGAAAACTAATCGAGTGGTCACCACCAAGAACGATTGGTATCATGTTCGGATTTACTTTCGTTACATGACCAACTGTTTTCGCAATTCGGTTATGACTTTCTTTTATATCCGTCACATGCATCGTGATATCGCCGCAATCATATAAGACACTTTCTTTCATATCGTGTTCTTCTGTAATTGCGTACGTACTATATGCATCTAACATCGCACGAATTGTTTTTGGAGCAAAACTTGCTCCTGAATGACTAATAGATGGCTTAGAAAGGGGTGCTCCAATTAAGGCAGCACCGAATATTTCTACGCCTTCCTCCCAATCTTTAATTATCTCACTCCATTTTGTCACTTCACGATCAATAAACTTTGCATTCTTCTTTAAATAGTGGCCGTGCTCCACGATTGTTCACCTCTTGTATATGCAATATTACCATTCTTCCATACTGTATTCACATGACTTACGCCGTAATGATACGGTACGTAAGCATAATTATAAGCATCCCATAAAACTAAATCTGCCTTACGACCAACTCTAATTTTCCCAGCTACATCACCACGGTTAATGGCATATGATGAGTTAACCGTTACGGCATTCCACACTTCTTCTGGTGTCATTTTCAGTTTTAGCATCGCAATGCTCATAATAAGCTGAATATTTTCAGTTGGACAGCTACCTGGGTTAAAGTCTGTAGCTAACGCAACTGCAACACCTTCATCAATCATTTTACGACCACGAGCAAAGCTTTCTTTATTTAAATAGAAAGTTGTTCCTGGTAATAATGTTGCTACTGTATTCGAGTTTGCAAGCATTTCAATCCCTTTATCAGAAGCGCCAACTAAATGGTCCGCTGATGCTGCACCAATTTCTGCCGCTGCTTCCGCACCACCAAGAGGGTCTATTTCATCCGCATGAATTTTCACATCAAAGCCAAGCTCTTTCGCTTTTAATAAAAACTCTTTTGATTCTTCGACAGAGAACACACCTGTTTCACAGAAAATATCAACGAACTCCGCTAATTGCTTCTCTTTCATTTCTGGCAATAAGTCTAACATCCATTGTAAAAATTCTTTCGATCTACCTTTATATTCTTTCGGAACTGCATGAGCACCTAAAAATGTGGAAACTAAATCGATCGGATGCTCTTTTTGTAATTGTGCTGTTGCCTCTAATTGTTTCCATTCCGTCTCATCATCTAATCCGTAACCGCTCTTCGCTTCTACAGTAGTAACTCCGAAAGATAGCATACGGTCTAAATGGAATTTCGCTTTTTGAACAAGTTCTTCCTTCGACGCCTGTTTCGTTGCATTTACAGTTGAAAGAATACCTCCGCCTTGTTCTAAAATTTCTAAGTACGGAACTCCTTGTAATTTTAGTGCGATTTCATTTTCGCGAGATCCACCAAATACAAGATGAGTATGCGGATCAACAAGACCAGGAGAAACCATTTTCCCGCCGCAATCAATAACTTCTTTCGCCTGAAGTCCTTTCGCTTCTTCCGCTGTTCCAACGAAAGTGATTACATCATTTTCAATTCCAACCACACCGTTTTCGATAACAGGAAGCATGTTCATCGCTTCCCGCCTTAACAAGCCATCTTCTTGATCCATTGTTAGTAATTGACCGATATTTATTAGTAAAGTGTCCAGCATGTTTTCTCCCCCTTATTTCATCATTGGAATGTTAACGCCTTTTTCTTTCGCAGTTTCCACTGCTAAGTCATATCCTGCATCAACGTGACGAACAACACCCATACCAGGGTCAGAAGTTAATACGCGCTCAATACGTTTTGCTGCTGCTTCTGTTCCATCTGCAACAATAACCATTCCAGCGTGAAGTGAATAACCCATACCAACGCCGCCACCGTGGTGAACAGATACCCAACTCGCACCGTTTACACTATTAATTAATGCATTTAAAATTGGCCAGTCTGCTACTGCATCACTACCGTCTTTCATCGCTTCTGTTTCACGGTTTGGAGATGCTACTGAACCGCAATCTAAATGGTCACGACCAATAACGATCGGTGCTGATAATTCACCATTTGCCACCATTTCATTAATGATGCGGCCAAACTTCGCACGCTCACCGTAACCTAGCCAACAAATACGTGATGGAAGCCCTTGGAACTCCACTTGTTGACGCGCCATACGAATCCAGTTACATAAATGCTCATTGTCAGCGAATTCTCGTAAAATTACTTCATCTGTTTTATAAATATCTTCTGGATCACCAGAAAGAGCTACCCAGCGGAATGGTCCTTTTCCTTCACAGAATAATGGACGAATAAATGCTGGAACAAATCCTGGGAAATCGAAAGCATTTTTCAAACCTTCATCGAAAGCAACTTGGCGAATGTTATTTCCATAATCAAATGTAATTGCGCCTTTTTCTTGCATCGCAAGCATTGCTTCTACGTGCTTTGTCATACTTTCTTTTGATAATTGTACGTAACGTTCTGGGTCTTCTTCACGAAGTTTCGCTGCCTCTTCTAACGTATAACCTACTGGAATATAACCGTTTAATGGATCATGAGCAGATGTTTGGTCCGTAACTAAGTCAGGGATAATATTACGATTTACTAACTCAGGTAAAATTTCTGCTGCATTACCTAATAATCCAATTGAAATAGGCTCTTTCTTCTCTTTATACTCGTTTGCAATAGCCAATGCTTCTTCTAATGATTCTGTATACTTATCACAATATCTCTTTTCAATACGACGATCGATGCTGCGCTTATCTACATCAATAGCAATGACAACACCGCCATTCATCGTTACAGCAAGAGGTTGTGCACCACCCATACCACCTAAACCAGCAGTAAGTGTTAATGTACCTTTTAATGAACCATCGAAATGTTGACGAGCTGCCTCACCAAATGTTTCATATGTTCCTTGTAGAATCCCTTGTGTTCCAATGTAAATCCAGCTACCAGCTGTCATTTGTCCGTACATCATAAGTCCTTTTTTCTCTAGTTCTCGGAAGTGATCCCAATTCGCCCATTTTGGTACTAAGTTTGAGTTCGCTAACAGAACGCGCGGTGCATCTTCATGTGATTTAAAAATGGCAACTGGTTTTCCTGATTGAACAAGTAACGTTTCATCGCTTTCTAACGTTTTTAATGAATCTACAATTGCATTGTAGCTTTCCCAGTTACGAGCTGCACGGCCAATTCCGCCATATACAACTAATTCTTCTGGTTTTTCAGCAACTTCAGGATCTAAATTGTTCATTAACATACGAAGTGCAGCTTCTTGCACCCACCCTTTCGTTTGTAACTCTGTACCTCTTGGCGCGCGAATTGTTTGTTGTACTTTTTCCATTTCAATCTCTCCCTTTTCTCATTTTATAGTGCTGCGTTTACATCTAATCTTTCTTTTATCGAATAATTCGTTTTTAACCAATGCGCAATATTTTCAATATCCGTTGAGAATATACGGTCATTTGTAATAGAAGGTACTTGCTGACGACCTTGATGGTAGAAGCTCTTCGTCACTGTACTCATGTTTTCAATACCACGATATTCTGCTGCTTGCATTGCACAAATCATCTCAATTGAAAGAACACGTCTTGCATTTTGAATAATTTGATGTGCATGGCGTGAAGCAATTGTTCCCATACTTACATGATCTTCTTGGTTAGCTGACGACGGGATTGAATCTACACTCGCTGGATGTGCTAACGTTTTATTCTCAGAAACAAGTGATGCTGCTGCATACTGCATAATCATTGCACCAGACTGAAGTCCTGGTTCTGGACTTAAAAATGGAGGTAAATCATTTAATTGCGGATTTACTAAACGCTCAATACGACGCTCCGAAATATTTGCAAGTTCCGCCATTCCTACTTTTAAGAAGTCCATCGCAAACGCAATCGGTTGACCATGGAAATTCCCGCCCGAAATTACTTTTTCTCCGCCATCAAAGATTAGCGGATTATCCGTTGCTGCATTCATTTCAATTTCTAATTTTTCTTTCACATAATTCAAAACTTGCCAAGAAGCACCGTGTACTTGCGGGATACAGCGAAGTGAATAGGCATCCTGTACACGTAGTTCTCCTTGTTTTGTTGTTAACTTACTATCATGAAGAATGTCACGAATTCTGCTTGCTACATCTACTTGCTCTTTATAACCACGTGCTTTATGAACATTTTCATCAAATGCATCAATAATGCCTTGTAACCCTTCAATTGTCATCGAAGCAATTAGTTCAGCTTGATACGCCGTTGCTTCTGCCTCTATATAAGAAAGAACTCCTTGTGCTGTCATCGCCTGCGTACCATTAATTAACGCAAGACCTTCTTTCGCTTCAAGTTCAATTGGCTCAAGCCCTTCTTCTGTAAGAGCAACCATTGCATGAACGCGTTTCCCTTTATAGAACACTTCACCTTCGCCTAATAATACGAGAGCGAGATGAGATAAAGGTGCTAAATCTCCACTTGCACCAAGTGAACCTTGTTGCGGGACAACTGGGTGAATTTTACGATTTACAAACTCAAGAAGCATATTTACAACAAGCGGTCTAACACCAGATACTCCTTTAAGCATCGTGTTCGCTCGTAAAATTAACATACCGCGTGATACTTCTTCAGGGAATGGATCGCCTATACCGCATGCATGTGACTGAATTAAATTGTGTTGAAGTGCCTTTACATCATCTTTTTGAATAAGCACATCACTGAACTTTCCAAATCCAGTTGTAATACCATAAACGACTTTTCCGTCCTCGACAATTTTCTCAACAACTTCGCGGCACTCCGCCACCTTTTGCATACTAGTTGGACAGGCTGTTACACCTTCCCCTTCAAGTAACAATCTCTTCATTTCTTCAATTGTCAATGTGTGTCCTGTTAACGTAATCATTCTTTTTTTCCTCCTTAAAAAGGCAAAAGGGGACCTTATCTTTTTAAGACAGACTTCTGTCCTAAAAAAGTAAGGCCCCCTTCTAACTAATAGACTATGGGCAAATCATATGTGATTAATTCCTAAACCAATCGCCTCATGCTCAGATCCTTTTACAGGTGCACCAATCGTTCCATATAGCGCAACAGCAACCCATTCGCCTTCTTTTTTTCCGTCGTATGGTCTACCGCGCACAATCGCAAATCGAAGTCCTACTGTACGAAGAACGTCTGCTAACTGAATTTGACCTCTCGTCACTCCGTACAATGCTTCCATAATTGCATGATAAAGTGCATGTGTTTCTCTGTAAACATCTGTTTCAATAACTTGGTTGCTCTTAGCCGCTGTTTCCATTGCTGCTACAACTTTTTGCGAATTCATCGAACCCACTTTCCCCGTACAATACTTCCAACCTTTTGGAATAGATAATACAGGGCTTTCATTCTCATGCGCAAGTGCCAACAACATGGCCATACGACCAATTCGATGTGTTCCTTGGAGAAGCATGTGACTCTCTCATTTCTTTTAATTATTTGAATATTTCTTAATTTAAGAATATATGAAAACGGTTAAATCGTCAATAGTTTAAACTCACATTCAAACATTTTTTTCATCTCCTCCATTTGTGTACACAAATGATTTACACAAATTTTTCAGACGTGCTATAGTCTCACTAACAGATGCAAAGGGGCGATATTTCAATGACGAAGCGAAAAGATATTCATTTTCGAATTGAAGAAAAATTACTTGAAAGGTTTGAATCTGCACTTCAATATGAAGGTTTAAAGAAAACCGACGTATTAACACATGCGATTCAGCAATTTTGCACGAAGGTGGAATGTGAAAAAATGAATGATGTAAAACGGCAATATAGCGTCAGTAACAATTTACAAACACGTATCGATACGCATAAACATTACGAAGAAAAACAAGTGAATTTAGATGAAATCGTTATTGAACATTTACAACTTCAAGGGGAAGAAAGCATATTAGAGGTTGGGTGCGCTAGTGGAAAATTCCTTTCCCTTTTACAAACAAATGGTCATAAAGGCCCATTAACCGGGTTGGATCAATCCGAAGCTATGCTTGCTCAAGCTGCTAAGACGAATAACTTAATAGAATGGAAACGAGGGGATGCTAATAAACTTCCTTTTGAAACAAATTGTTATGACCTAATAATTGCAAGACATATGTTATACCATGTGAAAGACGTTGAAACAACAATTCAAGGATTACATAAAGTAATTCGTCCCGGCGGCTCACTTTTAGCTACAACAAATTCTAACGATACACTACCTCGTATAATTGAAATGTGTAACCGCATGTTAGACGCATTTGATTTACCGAAAACAACATCATCAGTCACTCCATTTTGTTTAGAAAACGGTAAAGAGATATTACAATCCGTTTTTCCAACTGTTGAAGAAACAGTTATTCATAAGGCGCTCGTTTTTCATCATGCTACCCCAATAGTAAACTATATTTCTAGCATGTTTCCATCGCTAAATATACCCGATAATATGTATCTTCAAGCCGAGATGAAAGAATGGCTAACAGAAGAAATCAACAAGGAATTATCTCTCCATAACGGTATATGGCGCGATCCAAAAACGTTAGTAATTTATCGGTGTAAAAAAGAAAAAAGCTAGCATTTGCTAGCTTTTACACGTTTTCTCGTAAAAGTTTCTCCATTACTACATTACCTTTACCACAATAAAAATTTGTATTATGTTCGTCTGCCACTCCAAAATAAGAGGCAATCACTATTCCAAATGCTACAAATGCATGCCCCTGTGCTGTAATAATATTTGAATGTTTCACAACTTCTTCATACACAAAATTTTTTACTGGAAAACAATCGAATTTTTGATAATCTATAGTCGCAGTATAAGAAATCCCCTTAAATAAGCCTGCTTTTGCTAGCGCATACGGTCCAGCGCAAATTGCCGCCACTAATTTTTCTTGTTCATGAAATTGCCGAATGATTGAAAAAAGAGTTTTTGCATCTTTTAACTGTACTTCTTCTCCACCTGGAATAAGTATCCCCTCATACTCATCTACACGTACTTCACTTACTTCTATATGCGGCTGCACTTGCAACCCAGTTTCACTTATAACCAATTCCTTAGTTAAACCTACTGTAATGATGTCATATTTCTTTTTCAGCAATGCTGTAGCTACCGTTATTTCAAACTCCGCAAATGTTGGATATACGAATAAAAGTATTTTTTTCATAACGCTTTCTCCTTCAACCATCTCATAAAATATGCCTCTAATTCGTCCACTGTTAATCTATTCGTGTCCAAATAAGTTACAGGAAATTGTCTATACCAATCTTTTTCCGTTTCTACTAATTTAAATTGCTCATCAAATGTACTTCGTTTTCTTGTCCTATCGTTATTTTTTCTATCATATACATTCTTTTTCGTCACATCTAAATAAAAAATAGCATCTGAACGACATTCTCTTAATTTATATAATTCATCTTTCAATCCAGTTTCTATATCCCACTCTTTCCCTATAATCATTGGATAAAAAAGTGTATAAAATTCAATATCTTCAGGTCCACGATCAAAAATAACAACTGAATCTTTCACATTTTGAAACTCCTTTATTTTTACTTCGATAAACATTTTTTGATTTATGATAAACCCTTCTTTTGAATTCACATCCAAATTTAATTGCTTTCGCTTTTCTACAATTGGATAAGGATTTTCATATATAACCGAATATCCTCTCTCTTCTAATCTTTTAGCCAATGTTGTTTTTCCGCTTGCCATCGGCCCTTGCAGTGAAATTACGTATGCCATGCCTCTCATTCCCTTACACTTTAGTACACCTATAATATACAGAAATTTGAAAACTCTCAACATTATATATATCATCTTGTTTCTTATTCTTATCTAACTTATAATGAAAAATAGAGATTATGACGGACGCATCAATAATGTAAGCTTGGAAATCCAAGCTTACATTATTTTTTGCTTTCCCTTTTCTAATAAAAAGAGTATACTAGATCGGAACGTATGTTCTTAATAATTACATACAGTAAGGAGATAGAACAATGGTATACGACACAAAAGCAATTTCTTGGAATGAATCTTTAAAACAACTTCAACGCCGCTATACAAACAAACAAGTTGACCGAAAAGAATTTGAGGATATTGAACTGATGGAATTCTTCCGCGATAACGACTACATTTCTTTACCTACACATATAAGCGGCCTATCAAAAACACGTTTTACTTCTTACTCTATTTTCACAACTGAAGATAAAGATCGTAAAGTTGGCACACTTATTATTGAGTATGTTGAAGACGATAATAATAATTTATGTGTTGAACAACTATACTTCGTTTAAACTATAACGCTTGGTCAAAATGACCAAGCGTTCTTGCTTTCTATTAATCTCACTGTATATAATATGAATAAAAGAAAACCGTAATCATTAAGGGGGGATATGCTTGCTCGAAGGATGGTTCAGTTGGTTCATTGTATTGTGGACGGTTATTTTATTAGGACTTATGTCTATCGGTGGATACTTTATGTTCAGAAAATTTTTAAAACGATTACCAAAAGAAGACGGCATGTCCATTTTGGATTGGGAAGAACACTACATAAATAAAACGAGACATTTATGGGCTGACGAACAAAAACAATTGTTAGAAGAGCTTGTAAGTCCTGTTCCAGAACTATTTCGCGATGTTGCAAAATCAAAAATCGCTGGCAAAATTGGGGAACTTGCATTACAAGAAAATGCCTCTCAAATTACACAAGACTTAATTATTAAAGGATATATCATTGCCACACCAAAGCGTGATCATAAATTTTTAATTAAAAAACTACAAGAAAAAAAGATTGATTATTCTAACTATCAATCTTTACTCGCAAAGTAACTTCATATTATTTTCGATAAAAAAGACAGCGCCTTTGACGCTGTCTTTTTATTTGGTACATATACAGTTTTTAAGTTAGCTTCATATCTTTTTCATTATAAAAACCATCTTCTTTTTCCATTTCCTTCTGTAATTTCGTAAAGGAACGATACATTGCAATTCTCCATGACACAATCATCGCAAACGCAAGTAAGAAGAACATGCCACTAAGTTGTCCTAAATCAAGAGATTGGCTTAAGTATGTTTTAAATACAATCCGCACTACAAGTAATCCAATTAATATAAAAACAAAGGCTTTTGAACGCTTCAAATAAATCTCTTGTCCTCTAATTTCAAATTTAGATGTTTTAATAAGAAAAATAGAGAAAATCAAACCGACACCAATTGCTTCTAACATTTCTGCTGGAGTTAATCGAAATTCAGGAAAAACATACATCAATGCGCCCGTACTCATAAAAAATGGTGGAAGTATAATTTTTTTCAATGTTGCAGGTTTCTTAGCTGCTTTTAAACGAATAAACATCGCACCGACAGCCATACAAACAGCAACGATACTGGATAAAACAACTATGTTCATATTTTCTCATCCTTTTTTGTGGCTATATGCAAAATATACTTTCATTATATGCTTTTCCGTTAGTATTTCCAACATTTTCGCAGAATAATACTAAAAACCGGTAAAACCACCAAATAAACTTGAGAAATATACGATAATTTTCGTCATCCAGTTAAAGTATAAGAAGACACCCATAACAATCATAATATATCCTCCGATTTTCATGAAGGCCATACTATTTCTTTTAATCCAAGACATTTTCGTAATAAAGAATGACAGTACGAAAAACGGGATAGCAAATCCAAGTATGTAAGCAATCATGTAAATCATTGCAGATTCTGGGTTTGTTGCTGCTAATCCAATTACGGACACTAGAATTGGTCCGGTACATGGCGTCCATCCTGCTGCAAAGGCTAATCCAATTAGTACTGATCCAAAATAGCCACTTGGACGATTTTTAAATGTAAATTTACGGTCTTGCATTAAAAATTTCGGCTTAAACACCCCGACAATAATTAAGCCGAACACGATGATAAAGATACCACCTAACTGTCTGATTAAATCTTTATAGTCAGTAAAGATTCCTCCAATAAAACTTGTACCAAATCCAATTGCAATAAATATAATTGAAAATCCAAGTAAGAAAAACGCTGTATGTATCATACTTCTTTTGCGAAGCATTGCATTTTCTTCTTTCAATTCAGAAACCGACATACCTGTTATGTACGATAAAAATGCCGGATAAAGCGGTAAGCAACATGGGGAAATAAATGATAAGAACCCGGCGCCAAACGCTAAAAAAATACTAATATCTTGCATCATTCCACTCCTCTCCCTAAATATTGTAACAAAAACACATAAAAATACTATGAACAATTCGTGAAATCACTTTTACAACGTGGCAATAAGAAAAACCACACTTCCCCACAGTTTCTAATAAAACGTTTTCATTTCCTTCTATTATATAGAAAAAACTCAAATGGATTATGAAACTCCTTTAATTGTTATTAACATAACAAAGGTAACATAGTTTCTCAAATAATTAGCACGCTACTAGTACGCCTATTTACATATTGGTTTAAAAAATATTTTTTTCAAATGCTGTCTCTATACAATGCAAAGTTGATTTTATAATACTTCTACTATTAATAATTTCAAGATTATGCATAAATATCATACTTTTATTATTATTCTATAAAATGTCATACTTTTCTTTCATTTGACCCTTTATTTCTAATTTTGTATACTTCCCTCTAGTTATATATTTTCGATACGGAACAACTTCATATAGATGGGAGGAATTTTTCATGCTTCGTTATTCTCTTTTAGTTTTATTAGGAGCGTGTAGTTATGGAATTTTAGCTATTTTTGTTAAGCTTGCATATGCAGAAGGATTTTCACTTGGAGAAGTAATTGGCAGCCAATATTTGTTCGGTTGGATTATTTTGCTTGCTATTACACTTCTATTTTCTAGACATCGCGTTCCTTTAAAGCAAGCATTACTTTTATTCGTTGCAGGAACATCTGCAAGTTTTACCGGAATTTTTTATTATGCTTCATTAAAAACTGTACCAGCTTCTATTGCAATTATTCTTTTATTCCAATTCGTTTGGGTCGGAATTATCATTGAAGCAGTCGCAACAAAAACATTACCTTCAAGAGAAAAAGTTATTTCTGTTATTTTCTTACTTGTAGGGACATTTTTATCCAGTGGTTTACTAGAACAATCAGCAGGTGCTTTCGATACGACTGGAATCATTTTAGGTTTATTATCTGCTGTTACATTCGCAACATACATTTTCGTGAGCGGAAAAGTTGCTGTTGAAGTACCTTCATTACCGCGCGGTGTTCTCTTAATGACTGGTGCTTTAACTTTAGTCATGATTGTATTTCCACCAACATTTATTTTTAATGGTGCCATTTCTCAAGGTCTTTGGAAATACGGTTTAGGATTAGGAACATTTAGTATCGTAATTCCATCTATTGCCTTTACAATCGGAATTCCAAAAATCGGTTCTGGCTTAGCGACTATTCTTGGTGCAGCGGAACTACCGGTTACAACAATTATGTCAGTATTCGTTTTAAAAGAGGCTGTACTATCTTCACAATGGTTCGGTGTATCACTTATTTTAATCGGGATTGCAATCCCGCAAATTGCATACGCAATGCGTGGACGCGGACGTTATCGTAAACATCATACGCATAAAAAAATAGCAGCATGAACGAGAGAGGATTTTCATTTGAAAATCCTCTCTTTTATTGTTGTATACTTATAGTAAAGATTTTGCTGAAGAAAGAAGGCATACTACATGGTATCTATTTCAAATCAACTAAAAGAAAAACTTATTTCCATCCGTCGACATTTACATGAGTATCCAGAACTATCATATGAAGAGTTCGAAACAACAAAAGCAATAAAAAATTGGTTAGAAGAAAAAAACATTACTATCATTGATTCCAATTTAGAAACAGGAATTATCGCTGAAGTGTCTGGTAATAAAAACGGACCAATTGTAGCAGTTCGTGCTGATATTGATGCCCTTCCTATTCAAGAAGAAACACATTTGTCCTATGCATCTAAAGTACCAGGGAAAATGCATGCTTGTGGACACGATTTTCATACAGCTGCTATTTTAGGTACTGCTTTCTTATTAAAAGAAAGAGAATCTTCCCTAAATGGAACGGTTCGCTTCATATTCCAACCAGCTGAAGAAAGTAGTAATGGCGCTTGCAAAGTTATTAATGCTGGACATTTACGTAATGTGCAAGCGATTTTCGGCATGCATAATAAACCTGATTTATCAGTAGGTACAATTGGCATTAAAGATGGTCCACTGATGGCCGGAGTTGATCGATTTGAAATTGAAATTCACGGAGTTGGTACACACGCGGCTGTACCAGATGCTGGCGTAGATCCTATTGTCGCATCCTCTCAAATTGTGATGGCACTGCAAACAATTGTAAGCCGAAATATAAGTTCATCTCATAATGCAGTTGTTAGTGTTACAAATATTCATGCGGGAAATACGTGGAACGTGATTCCTGCAAAAGCTACGTTAGAAGGAACTATTCGCACGTTCCAAGCTGAAACACGTGAAAAGATCCCAGCACTCATGGAGCGTATTATTAAAGGTGTATCTGATGCATTAGGTGTAAAAACCGAATTTCGTTTTTATTCAGGTCCTCCTGCTGTTCACAACGATAAAGCTCTTACAGACTTATCTACTCACGTTGCCACAAAGATGAATCTTAATATCATCTCGCCTAGTCCGTCAATGGCTGGAGAAGATTTTTCATTTTACCAACAGGAAATACCAGGTTCATTCGTCTTTATGGGAACGAGCGGTACACATGAATGGCATCATCCTGCTTTTACAATTAATGAAGAGGCACTGCCTATAAGTGCCGAATACTTTGCTTTACTAGCCGAAAGAGCACTTAAACAATTCTCATAAAAAAAGCCGTTCAAAGTGCATCTCAGCACCCTGAACGGCTTTTCTTATTAAGTTAAATCACGTTTTAAAAACACAGTATATGAAATACATAAAAATACGAACAAATAAAGTAGTAACATACATGATGCAAACGGGAATGTTACTCCATCAATAAAACTTCCATTCTTTGAAATACTATATAAATCTGTGTTTGCTGGCAATAAATATTTCGCCCAGTTATATCTAGTGGCTGCTAATAACGCAATATTGCCTGATAAAGCAAGGAATAGTGAAATACCAATTGCACCTCCACTAGATCTCGTTAACACAGAAATCATAAATGCAAACGATGCATACACAACCGTTGGTAACCACGATAAAACATAATATTTACTTGCTTCCACAAAAATATTTTGTTTTATTATATTTCCATCTTGGAAAATAAACTCACTCCATGCAGGCTGTTGGAATTTATAAATAACAAGTCCACATAAAGCGGAGAAAATCATATTAAATATAAACAATAAAGCTGCAAATATAACGATTGCTAAAAACTTTGCTGTTAAAATTTTAAATCGACTCGCCGGACGGATTGTTAAAAATTTATATGTTCCCCAGCTATATTCATTCGCAAAAATTGTACTTGCATACACGAGGATAAATGGGAGCAAAATTGGAAATACGATAAAACCTGTATCTCTCATGAAAGAAAGTGGAGAACTGCTTGCCGGTGCTGTATCCGTATCTAAATGCTTCATCTTAAGCTGGTATTCTTTTACAAGCTCATCCCCTGATTTTTCTGCTAAAATAGCTTCTTTTTTCATGCCAAGCTTTTTCTCAATTTCTACAGTACGTTCTGTATAATCTACTTTCCATCCTTTTGTTTCCGGTTCAAAATACTTTACCGTAACCCACCCTAATCCGATTATTAATACTGCAATAACCGCAAATGGAATAATCGTTCGCTTCCGCTTAAATATTTTATACAGTTCGTTATATACTAAATTAAACAATATCTTTTCCCCCTGTTAATTCTAAAAATTGCTCTTCTAACGTTTTTCTTTCTTCATATACACGATACACTTGAATGTTTTTCTCAAGCAATGTACGAATAACATTTGGGATTTCTTCATCTTTTACGTTAATAATTAATTCATTATCTTTTACTAAAACATCATGCCCTAACATTTCCGCTGCTTTATTCGCATCATCTACACGTATACGGATCGTCTCCATCTCTTCACTTTGACTATGCTGAATGTTTTGCGTAGCCACATATTCCCCGTGCTGAATAATGATAACTCTGTCACACATTAATTCAACTTCTGAAAGTAAGTGACTCGATACAAGTACAGCTTTTCCTTGTTCATGTGCAATTTTTTTTATGTACATTCTCATTTCATGTATTCCACTAGGGTCTAATCCATTCGTCGGTTCATCTAGTACCAACACATCCGGATCGTGAATAAGCGCCTGAGCGATTCCTAAACGTTGTCTCATGCCAAGTGAATATGCTTTTACTTTACGATTAATTACTTGTCCCATTCCTAACAATTTCACTACTTCATCGATACGTTCTTCGGTCACATTACCATTCATTCGTCCGAAATATGTTAAATTTTCATACCCGCTCAAAAAAGGATAAAATTCGGGTGTCTCAATTACCGCCCCAATTTTCGCAGCGGTTTTTTCAAATTGCTGTTTCACAGATTGACCATCAATCCATACTTCACCTTCTGTCATACGGATCATACCAACCATCATTCTCATTAAAGTCGTTTTTCCAGCACCGTTTGGTCCGAGTAAACCGACAACCTCGCCTTTTTTCACTTCAAAACTAATATTTTGTACAAGTGTCTTTGAGCCAATTCGCTTCGTTAACCGATCGACTTTTACAATTGATTGTTCATTTGTCATTCTATACAACCTTTCCTTCCCATTCTTTGTCAGGTCTTTTCACTGTAACATGATTATTTTTATGTGTAAAATGAACACTCCCCCACTTAGCAAAGCTTGAAGTGGGGGTTTCTAACGTTTCGACCTAACGGACGATTAACGTCAGAGGAGTTAACACATTAGCGAGCTGTTTCACGCCTAACCCCTCTATCCCATTTGTCCATGCATTTGGGATTACTTTTCGTAAAATGTTAGCCGCAGCATTTACATCAGCATTAATTAAAGTTTTATTTGCTGAACGATATATGCCGCGCTCTATTCGTTTTCCTGAAAAAGTTGTATTTTGGTCATTTTCTCCATACGTTGGAATGAAGTCGTTATCCAGAAAACTTGCTTTCGATGTATATGATTCTTCAGTTACAACAACTTGAATGCCTACAGCATTTGCTTTGTATGTAATCATTTGAATCAGTAAATTGTGCGGGATATGACAAAACGATTGGTTATTTCTTTTTCCCATATTCGTTTCTTGTTTCCAACTTTTGTTTTGACCAATAACGATTTTACAAACTTCTTCTTCTTGAGCTAGTTTTACGATATGGTGACTAACTTTATGGAAGACGTCTTTTATTTTCAAGTAACGTTTTTGATGAAGTTTTTCTATCCTTTTAGAAGTAAAAGGTCCTTCATTCGTTTGTTTTCCATTTCTAAGAATGCTTGTAAAATGACTCTTCATTTTGTTGTAATATTGATTTATGCTTTTGACATGTTTGCCCTTAACAAGGACAGGTTTCATACCTGTGTTTGTTACGATGGTTGCAAGGTTATCAATCCCTAAATCAATACTCATATAACGAGCATTCTCTTCAATCATTTGTTGTTCAGAAGGAACATCAATTACCAATTCCACTACATATTCATTGTATTTTGGAATCACACGAACTTGTTTCAGTTTACCTTCAGTGAAACCTAGTTTCCCAATATTTAATTGTAATTTCGTCTTTGGAAACTTTAAAAATCTACCGTTTTTAATGATACAATCTTGGTTTGTATACAGAATCTCTTTTTCAGAAGAACGAATATACTTTGGAATCCTAGGCGTTCCAGCATATTTGTTTGGATTCTTTTTATAGTCTTTTAAACTAGCAAAAAAAGATTTCCAATTTTGGAACAAACCCTTCATGATTGACTGGCTACATTGCGTAGGCAAAGCTCGATAATCATTTTGAATCATAGCCTTAAATAGTGCATCTAGAAAGTTGTAATCTACATAAGGTTTTTCAAAATTAGGTTCTGAAAACAAATTACATGTAATCTCTTTCTGTTCTTCTTTAGGCTTTAATTTCTCTTTTTTCAATTTCTTCCGATAGGCAAGAAGTTGTGTGTCATTCATCTTATCAATATTTTTATGAATATTATCCAGAACTTCTTTTTGCAAAGGCTGCAACTCTTTTTCTTGTGTTAATCCAGTGTACACCTGGCGTATATAAAAGTTTGTGGTGTTATACATATTCTTAGCGTTATGACAACATTCTTGAAAATAAGAATACATACGATGCCCTTTTTTAATCCAAATTTGAAGAGTTTTATAGTTTGATGGATTTTCCTTTGTCATTTTATTCACCTCCTTGTTAAGGATATTATAGCAAAAAAGAACGTACGTTTCTGTTTTTCTTGAAAATAAAATATTTCTTTCGATTCACCTCACCACCTTCATTTACGTTTAGAGGTGGGAGTCCTCTCAAAAGGCATTTCAAGAAAAAGGCATGATTTCTCATGCCTTTTTCTTGAAATGCAACGAATTTTTATCTTGTAAACTTTGAACAAATCGAAAACATTGCACCATCGATAATAGAAGGATAACAATCATAATTATACTCACTACTACTATTGCATATATTGTAATTGGCGCACTATTTACTCCTTGTATCCCTGCGATTTTCATAAAGATAACCGTAAATAATTTTAAAAATAGCATCCCATTAATTAATCCGAAAACAAATGCTGCTCCATAAATGAATAATTGCTCCTGAAATAATAAACATAGCACTTCTTTTCTTTTCATATTTTCTGCTACATAAGATGTAAACTCCTCTCTCCTCACATGCAAAAGGGAGTACATCATTTGATATGTAGTAAAAATACATATGAAAATTAGTACAATAAACAGCGTGTAAAAATACATTTGAAATACAAATGTATCCCCTACTTTCCAAATGGCTCCTTCATTAAATTGTAACGATATCATAAAAAACAAAATCATAGTACTCATAGCAATCCAAATAAATTGCTTCATCCTTTTGGTAGCAAATGTTCTAATATTTTTTCTCGCTAGCCGACATAAAGACATAAAATTCTTCCCCTACCTTATTACATACGCATTCTATACTACTAGTGTATAAAAATATGACATTTTAAACATCGCACTACAATCGGAATTTCTTCTAAGTCTTTAGTCCTAGAAAACGAAATGATAAAAAAATCACATTTAGAATATAATTGTAAAAAGGAGGAGATTGCATGCGTATAAAATTACTATCAATCTTGTCTTTATTATTACTCACAAGTTGTAGCCCACTAAAAAACAATGAAGTTGCCATTGTTGAGCCATACAAATTAACAAAAGAGCAAGCTTCTATTTTACAAATGACTCCTTTTCAAGAAGGAAATAGCATGTTTTATAACATTACGCTTAAAAATGATAAAGATGAAATAAATGCTACAATTGATTATTATAACAATGGTAAAAAAACAAAAGAAATTGCTTACATTGCTACCTCACATTTTCTAGAAAAGAAAATAAAACTCTCTTTCATATCGCCATACCCCTACTTTAATGAAGATGTACCAGAAAAAGGGCAATGGTATATTAATATTAATGGTGGTGCAACACTTGTTCCTGAAGAAGCGCCACCAATCGTAAATAGCTCTGCAACTACTACAATCCAATCTATAAAAAATTTAAAATACAATCAAAAAACGATTTTAGCTGCTGTAATCCAAACCAGTAAAGAAACTGTAATCGTTCCTATCATTGATGAAGAAACAGGCATTGATCTACTCTTAAAAGAAAATGAACACGTTTATCTATTTAGTATCGAGCTAAAAAAAGAACAATAAAGCGGAAATGCAACTTAAGTTGCATTTCCGCTTTATTGTTTAATAAGGTGTACTTTTATGAATCTGAATTAAATCCATTTTCTGTTACTACTATTACTCATCTTCTACTTCTATTCTTTTCTTCTCTCTTGCAATTTTTAAAAACTCTAGTAGCTCTGGATTACTATTCATTTTTTTGTAAGCCACTGACATTTCTGCAACAAAATTAGAATCATATAACTCTTTATATACAACTTCTGTTTTATATAACTTATTTGCCGACACGGGTATTACTGTAATTCCAATTCCTGCTGCTACAAGCCCCATAACTGTTTGATACTCTGTTGCTTCTTGTACAATACGCGGACTAAATCCAACTTCTCTGCAAAGAGATAAAATTGTATCATATAAAGCTGGCCATACTGGTCTCGTAATAAATACAAACGGCTCATCTCGTAAATCTTCTATATGTATTTCATCTTTCTCTGCAAGCGGATGTGCCTTTGGTAAACATAAGGTGCAAGATAACCTTTGAATTGGCTCTAATTCTAATAATTGTGTTGGAATTGGCGGACGTAAAAAGCCAATATCAATACGGTTATCATGAAGTGCATGAACTTGATCTGGTGTTGACAATTCATGTAATGCAACAGACACTCTCGGAAATTTCTTTCTATATTCCCTAACAATTGATGGTAAAATATCGTATATCGCTGCACCTACAAAACCAATTGAAAGTGATCCCACTTCTCCCCTTTGCGCACTTTGTGCAACTTCTACTGCTTTTTCAATTTGTTCAAACGCTTTTTTTACTTCTTTTAAAAACATTTCTCCTGCTTCTGTTAGTTCAACCTTTCTTTTCGTTCTTGAAAATAATGTAACTCCCATTTCTTTTTCTAATTGCTGTATTTGTTGACTAAGTGGTGGCTGTGTCATTTGTAAACGAGCAGCCGCCCGTCCAAAGTGTAACTCTTCTGCCACAACAACAAAATATTGCAAATGCCGTAATTCCATTTTTGGACACCCTTTTCACTTTCGATTAATATGTCTAATATATTAATAACATATAATTTATATATTAGACAAATATTTTGAATGAACGTATAGTAGAAATTGTTAATTCTTTTTTACAATTTTTATGTAAAAAAAGAAAGAGGTGGTTACTGTATGAAATGGTGGAAGTTAAGCGGACAAATTTTGTTACTATTTTGTTTCGCTTGGACAGGTGAATGGATTGCAAAACAGGCACACCTCCCAGTTCCAGGAAGTATAATCGGTATTTTTTTATTATTAATTTCATTAAAATTTAACCTAGTTAAAAAAGAATGGATACAGGACGGAGCAGATTTTTTATTAAAAGAACTTATTTTATTTTTCATCCCTTCTGCAGTCGCTGTCATACGTTACAGAGATACACTAACACAATATGGAATCGATCTCATTTTAATTATTATGATTAGCACTCTTTGCGTTACCTTAGTTACAGGACTTTTAACAGAATTGCTACTAAAGCGGAAAGGATCAACGCAATGATCGGATTTCTTTGTTTACTATTAACACTATTCACATATTGGATATCAAAAAAAATGTATCAACGCTGGAATTGGAGTCTACTTTCTCCTCTTCTCGTCTGTCCCATTATTTTAATTGCTTTATTGCTCGGATTAGATACACCTTATGAAACATATGAATCTGGTGGTCACTGGTTAACTGAATTATTAAAACCCGCAACAGTTGCTTTTGCATGGCCAATCTATAAATACTTTGATTTATTAAAGAAACATGGAATGGCTATCTTACTTAATGTCATTGTCGGTTCGTTTTTATCAGTCATTACTTCAGCACTACTAGCAAATTATTTTCAAATTGATTCATCACTAGAACATAGTTTAGCGCCACATATCGTAACAACACCAATCGCAATGGCTATTTCAGAAATGATTGGTGGTATGTCACAATTAACTGCTGTATTTGTCGTTTTAACTGCCTTAACAGGAGCATTGCTCGGTCCTTCTCTCATACGTATTTGCCGTATTAAAACAGCAATCGCAAAAGGTATTATGTTAGGAACGAGCGCAAATGGAACCGGTACATCAAAAGCATTCGAAATCGGTCCTGTGGAAGGAACAATTGCAAGTTTATCCATGCTTTTAACAGCAGGCGCTAGTTTGGTTATCGTTCCGCTTTTCTTGTCTTGGATACATTAAAGAAGCAAGTATTTACATACTTGCTTCTTTATTTATATATTGGCACAGCAATTCATAATCCTCTGGAAAAGCTAAACACAATTGTTCAACTTCATGTATCCCTTTCCAAGCAATTTCATGTATTAACTCATCAGGATCTTGGATTTTCATATTACCGCCTATTTGTTTAACAAAATAATAATGGACATACACTGGAATTCCGTATGTAATACCCTCTTTTTCATATATTTTATTTACAACTTCCACATTGTAACCCGTTTCTTCCCAAACTTCCCTGATACAACATTCTTCTAGTGTCTCTCCCTTTTCAAGTCCTCCACTTGGGACAGACCACCTTTTTTCTTCTCCCTCTTTGCCCTGCAATACCATTAAAACTTCATTTTTTTCATTTACACATACCGCTGCACTACCTATCCATCTCTCCATAAACATCCCTCCCCTACTAAAATTCGCCTTCTTTATTATTTTCCCCTTGAAAAAAAGAGGAAAATAATAAAACAACGACGAAAAGTTACATCAACTTCATAGACAATCCCTTCTTAGAAATTAAAACTGGAAGGATGAAAATATGATTTCTAATTATGTTGTGGAATGTGTCTTTTGTGAAGAAAATCGAAAACCTCGCCAAGCTATTGTCACAGTTCCCGCCACTACTCAGCTACTAGCCCTTGAAAAAGTGCGCGCGGAATGCAAACGTCGCTTCGGAAAAACTGTATTATTGCAAACAGAAATTAAAGAAGAAATAATTTTCGAACAAAAAGAAAGCTGACCATAAATTGGTCAGCTTTCATATCCGATCATATTTTCACATGAAGATTAGGGGCATCCTCTTTAAGGATCGGGATTTTCCCATTATGTACGTTCCATAATGGTCATCGAACAATATATTTCTATGCAATTAACTATTGAATAGAATAGGGCAAAACTTGTTCGCATTTTTAGAAAAGGGATAGGGATATAATTCAAGTAGTACTTCGAATACTCGAACTTTACACTCATAATATTAAAACAAATCCTTTTATATGGGAAATATGAATTACCTATATAATTCATTCGTAAAATATATTAATAGTTTGCTATATTAATTTTATCCCGCTATTTGTAGGCAGTAACCCCCTGCTGATTATAATTTCACTTTATTCCATCAATAGCATACATCCAGCTAAAACCGGTGTCATAATCATCGAAAACCTCAAAAGCGTTCGCGGTGCATAATTTGTAAACTTCGCACCAATGTATGCCCCTAACATGGTCCCAATCAATACTTGCAATAACAATATATAATCTAAATATCCTTCCGAACTATATCCTAGCCCGCCTCCAATTGCAATCGGTAATATAACAAGCATTGTTGTCCCTACAGATTGCTGAATCGTAAGTCCCAATAGAACCATTAATCCAAGTTGAATAAACGGTGCAGAACCAATCCCAAATGAACCAGCCATCATTCCAGTAACTAATCCAAGGCATACACATTTCAACAAGTATTTCACGGAAAACTCTTTATGTTTATATAAAGACGACTGTTCTTTTTTTTGGAACATAATTAATTTAATAAACATAAAAATTGCCGATAAAAATAACATCCCAGCTGTAAACCAATGAAGAAGATGTGCTGGTATAAGTGAACCAAATTTAGAACCAATATAAGAGCCAATTGCGCCAAATCCCCCAACAATCCCACCTATAATAAGTGCAACATTGCCTTCACGGTAATGACTTACAACACCTGATAATGTCGTAAATGCCATTGCAGTTAAAGATGTTGCAAGAGCAACATGAATAGGAATTTGGAATACCAAAGTGAGTATCGCGATAATAAATCCAGCTCCTCCAGCTCCAACAAATCCTAATAAAATACCCATTACTAACATTGTTATAATAATTGCCACAGACTTTCCCTCCAGTAACACAATTATCCATCATATTTATCCTTACATACAAATAAAAAGCATCCTAGACGGATGCTTTTTATTTCAATGATATGTACTTAATTTGATTAATCAAAATAACTGCTGGACCAGCGACCACCACTCCAGCTACTTCTATCTTTTCAAATTCCTTTACTGTAATAGAGATAACTCCTTCTCTTTCCATCAATTCTTTACTCAGGACATCAGTCGGGATTGCTTTCACCGTCTTACCTCCTTTTCATTTATACAATATGATAAAATGAAACTTTAATCAGTGGGGGTTTTTTCCGTACTTATTAATTATTACCCCTCACCAATCGGACTAATAATCACCCAATGCATCTATATATATGCATCACCTCCGCTTTCATTCCTTATTCCACTCAAAAACCTTCTCCCCCTTCCGTGACATATTGAAAAATAAAAAAGAAGCTATAACATATAGCTTCCCTCTACATTTCTTTAATCTTTATGCACCGTATATTCCATGACTTTTCCATCTCTATCAAATTGGAAAACAAGCTGTTCGCTATCTATTGGAATAAAGCCACGTTCAGTCCCAAGATAATACAAAGTGATAACTCCTTCTTCCCCACTTCTCGTGTCCGTTGAAGCGCCTAACAATTGTGTAATTTCTTCATTTGATTTCCCTATTAATTTATATTTTTGTAATAGATCATCTACCATATGTATCCGTTTCTCTGCATGATTTAACCATCTATTTTGATTAAACTTTGACGTATATTCATTTACACTTAGTTGTACAGTGCATACTATTAATGGTATGAGTGCTACTATTAAAACCCCAGACATTTGCTTCTTTTCTTCATTACGATTTTTAGAAGCATATAAAATAACCCTTTGAACCATGACTAATAAAACAAATGGTATGAATACTACAAAAATGCTCCTTACACTTAAGGGCATATGGATCATATCGATGACGAATATAAATAGAATGTACATTACTATATACAAACAAAAATAGACATACAAAATGCCACGTAGCATAGCGCTCAGAAAGATCCCCCCTTTTAACTCACTATATAATTCATCCTGCTAATCATTTCTCGAATCTGTTCTAATTCTTGCACTGTATATACTATTTTCCCTGCTAAGATTTCATTTCTGAAGAACGTTACAATTTGCTCCCGATCTTTTAATCTAGGTGTTTCCTCACTAGAAAGATCTATTATTTCTTTTCCATTTTCATTATAAAAATATACAACTGGTTTTACCTTTTCTTTTATACTATTAGTCTGCATTTCTTTCAAACAATTGTATAAAATTTGAGATAGTTTCTTCGCCTTATATACTGGATTCCCTTCATTTTTCACTTGTATAGTTGACGAATCTTTACCTACTATATATTCAAATGTCTCTTCTTTTTCAACTTCTTGTTGATACTTACCCATTTCATCAATCATAAATGAATATATACCAGCATTTTCTTTCGTTAAACCATGAACTAATTTCTCTTCCCATTCTTTCGTCTCAAGTAGATAAATACCAGTTTTGCACAAGATGAGATGATGGATTCGATTATCGTTTATTTCACTATTATTTTTAATAAAAACATTCGGCATGATTTGAATTTCAGCATCTAATATGATGCCTTGCTCTATGAATCCTCGCTTCATATAATGTAATGTTTCGTACGTATTCATTTCAGCGCCGTTTTTAGTATATTCTCGTAAATTTGCAATTAATTTTTGAAACATATGTATTTCATTATTATGTTTATTTTGTATTTCACTACGTTCTTTACTATGCTGCACAGCTAATTGATTTTTCATCATACGCATATTTTCAATTTCTCTATTTGCACTTACTTGTAAATCATTGTATTTTTTCTGCTCCATATTTTTCAAATTATTTTGTTGTTCTGTATGCTCTATCACCGTAGCTGCAATTTCATTTTTATACGTTTCAATCGCTTGTTTCTTTTCAAATTCTACTTGCTGACTCTCTGATTCTAACTGTTTATTTTTATAAAACAGCACAAATACTACAGCTAATAATATTAAAACCGCACCTATTAGCACATAATTCATATTTTTACCCCTTTATTTCATTTTCGATTATTTTTTATAAATATATCTACTATAGTATACTATGGTTTCGATACAGACTTTGTAAAAGTTGTATATTTTTAATAAAAGGCACCTCTGACGGGGCACCTTTTATTTTCACTCTATTGTACACCATACTGAATATAACTTGGATCGTAGTATATCCATTGATTTGTCCCTAAGCAAAGCCATCCATCTTGCTTACTCCATACTCGATACGATTCACCATGATGTAACTGTCTTATAACATTTCCTTTTAATGATGGAGCATCACGCAAATTTACATTATCACCAGTAATAGTCGCCACATAATGTTTATACTGAATATAACTCGGATCATTATATACCCACTGATTTGTCCCTAAACAAAGCCATCCATCTTGTTCTCCCCAAACTTCATATGTTTCGCCACGATTCAATTGGCGAATTACACTAGACTGCAAAGATGGTCCACTTCTCAAATTCACATTATCTCCATTAATTATAGCAACCCCGTACACTGGAGTTGCATTATTAGGCGGAGAAACATTCCCTCCACCACTTGCTCCATTCCCTTGTAAAGCTTCTAGTGAAACTGCAGCTGATACATCACAATTTCCTACACCTGAAATTTGTCCAGAATCTGTGTACTGCCATGCTGTCCACGCTGTCCATCCACCAGCATCAGCAGGCGGTGTACTCGAGTATTTAGCAATCCAAAGTGGAATATCACTTAATCCGCTAATTCCGAACTCATTAATATACCAAACTCCTGTATATAACATTACATCTTTTCCAGTAGCCTGTTTCACATAATTTATGAAGCTTCTTGCCCAATTCGATATAGCGCTACCAGTTAAATTACTATTACTCGGATCTTTTGGTGATTCTAAATCCAGAACTGGCATTAAGTCTGTCTGGTTACTTTGTAATATACTCACAAAATATTTCGCCTCTGAAATTGCATCATTTTGTTCTGGACGTGCAAAATGGTATGCACCAATTAATACATTCGCACTTCGGGCTGCTTGTACATTTTTAGTAAAAGTAGGATCAATGTAATTTACACCTTCTGTCGCTTTTGCATACGCTGCTGGAATTCCAGATGCCTTCACTGCATTCCAATCAATATTCCCTTCCCAATGAGACACATCAATTAACGTAACATTTGAACTCGATCTGTTTTGCATATAAAATCTCCTATTAATTTTTTTACTTCGTATACATACAATATGTACAAATTTCATAAGAGGACACGACATTTATGCTATAGAAACAAAGAGTAAATATATTTTGTATACAAAATAAAAAAGACCTTGTATTTACAAGGCCTTTTGCAAACTCCCTTTATTTTGTAACAAGTACATATTATAATACAAACCTTGCTCACTTAGTAATTCTTGATGTGTTCCTCTTTCTACTATCTCTCCATCATGCATCACAAAAATTTGATCTGCATCTTGAATTGTAGATAACCTATGCGCAATGGCTATCGTAGTTCTACCTTTTCGCATTTGTTGCAACGCTGTTTGAATAGCCTCTTCTGTTTCTGTATCGATATTAGCTGTTGCTTCATCTAATACTAATACTTTCGGATTCGTTGCTATCGTTCTAGCAAAAGCAATTAATTGTCGTTGACCGCTTGAAAATGCTGCACCTCTTTCTACTACTTCTGTTTCATACTGCTCTGGTAACTTTTCAATAAACGTATTCGCTTGCACAAATCGAGCAGCTTCTTTTACTTCTTCATCCGTAATTTCTTCATTATACATACGAATATTTTGCTTTACATTTCCAGCAAATAAAAATGCATCTTGCAATACGAGTCCTATTTTCTTTCTAATTTCTCGTTCTTCAAATTTTTCTAAATCTACACAGTCTATTACAATATTTCCCGACTTAATATTATAAAATCGCATTAACAAATTCATAATCGTACTTTTTCCGCTACCAGTATGCCCAACAAAAGCAACCGTTTGCCCTTGTTTCACGTGAAATGATACATTTTTTAAAACGTCACGCTTTCCATCATATGAAAAAGTAACATTTTTAAATTCAATATCTCCATCGACAACTTGAGGATTCTCATTGCCTTTTTGAACCGGTGCTAAATCTTTCTCGTCCATTAAATGAAATACACGTGATGACGAAACAAGTGCCTGTTGGAAAAAGGACAATTTCATCATCATCTCATTTACAGGTTGGAAGAAACGATGTATATAGTTAACAAAAGCATATAAAACTCCTACTTCAACAGGGCTCTTTAAAGCATCAATCCCAAATAAACCTAGTACTAACGCAATAGCTACAATATGTACTAAATCCGTAGCTGGTCGTAAAAGTAATGCGTCTAACTTCAAAGTACGTCGCCCTGCACTATAATGTTTATTATTCACTTCTTCAAACTCTTTTCTCATACGTTTTTCTTGTCTGAACACTTGAACAATATTCATTCCTTGTATGGACTCGTTCAATTTTGCATTTAACACGCTTAGTTGATTACGTACTTCTAAATAAAAAGCTGCACTTTTCCGGCGATATAATACCATAATCGCGAACATTATCGGAATTAATATGAGAGAAAATAACGCTAATTTTACATCTAATAAAAACATCGCTATTAAAATACCTACTAAAAAGACTACATTTTTCACAAATGTTGATAATACACTGACATAAAAATCTTTAATCGCTTCCGTATCATTCGTTATACGAGATACGAGCGTACCAATTGGCGTACGATCAAAGAAACTTAATGACAGCTTTTGAACATGTTCATATACTTCAACTCGCATATCTTGAACAATCTTAAAAGCAATGTTCTGAAAGTACAATAGATTTAAATACGTAAATAATACTTTTAATAAATGAGCAACTATGTAAATTACAAATAAAGTAACGAGTGCTGATCGTTCAAAATCACGCGGTACTAGGTGTTCATCAAGGAATTGTTTAATTAAAAAAGGCCCCATCATTTCCGTTACTGTCGCACCAACTAAAAAGATAAATGCTAAAGATAGCAACCCTTTATATGGCTTCATATAAGAAAGCAATCTACTTAAATCACTTCGCTTCTTCTCTACCATCATACGCCTCCTTTCTCGACTAAAGCTTCTAATTGCTGGCTTTCATACATTTCCTTATACCAGCCGTTTTCCTTCATTAATTCCTCATGTGTACCTCTTTGTACAATTCTACCTTCATCAACAACAAGAATAAGATTAGCATGCTGAATTGCACTTAATCGGTGTGCAGTAATAATCGTCGTTTTCCCTGCTCTTTCCCTCTTTAAGGCACTTAAAATTGTCTCTTCTGTTTTTGCATCTACCGCTGATAAACAATCATCCAAAATTAAAATTTCAGCATTTGTTAATAAAGCACGAGCAATAGAGATTCGCTGTTTTTGACCACCAGATAACGAAACGCCTCTTTCCCCTACTACTGTTTCATATCCTTCTGAAAATTGGAGGATATCATTATGAATACAAGCAATCTCTGCAGCTTGGGTAATTTCATTATATGTAGCATCCGCCTTTCCAAAGGCAATATTCTCACCAATACTTGCTGAAAATAAAAAATGATCTTGCGGCACATATGAAATGGCAGAACGGACACCATGAAGTGTTAAATCTCGAATATCTCGCTCCCCAACTTTTAATTCACCATTAAAATGATCATACTCACGGATTAAACATTTTAATAAAGTCGTTTTCCCTGCACCTGTACGTCCTACAACTCCTAGCGTTTCGCCCTTCTTCAAATCAAAGTGAATATCGTTTAAATGTAACAGTTCATTTTTCTTATACGAAAATGAATCAATGGCAAATGAAACATTACCGCTCGCTATCGTATGTACAGCATTTTCTCTATTTACTACATCTGATTTTTGTGAAAGAATTTTTTCTACACGGTCATATGAAGCACGCCCACGCTCCATAATATTGAACAACCATCCAAACGCTAACATTGGCCAAACGAGGGTACCTAAATATGTCGTAAATGTAACGAGATCACCTACTGTTAATTCACCTCTTACAACTAATACCGATCCGTAACATACTGCAATTAAAAAAGAAAATCCAACGATAAGAGCGATTGTCGGATCAAATAACGAATCAATACGTGCAACTAACACATTTTTATGCACAACATCTTCTGATTTTTTTCGAAACGCCTGCAAATCTTCTTTCTCTTGTCCAAGCGATCGAATCACTTTCATTCCACTCATACTCTCTTGCACTTTATCATTAATTTCCGAAAACGATTGCTGTGCTTTATGAAACCTTTTATGTAATAACGTTCCATAATAATTTGTCGAAATGGCTACAATCGGCATCGGAATTAAACTTAACAATGTTAACTTCCAACTAATTGTAAAACCCATCGCTACGAGTACACATCCCCCAACAGCTAATGAATCAACAAGCGTTAAAACACCCGCTCCAGCAGTTTGCTGGATTGCTTGAATATCATTAGTCGCATGTGCCATTAAATCACCTGTTCGATTTGACTGATAGAAAGATGGACTCATCTTTGTAAAATATTCATATAAATTTTTTCGTAATTGGCGAGCTAATTTTAACGAAGACCCGAAAATCATAATACGCCATATGTAACGCAATATGTACATCGTAATACCTACAATTACTAATAGTACAACCCATTTTAGTAACTTATCGGTCGTCAATGTTTCATCATTAATTTCATCTACAACGATTCCAATTACTTTTGGTGCTACGAGCTCTAAAAGTGCAACGCCAAATAATAAAATAATTCCGGTTATGTACGCTCGTTTTTCTTGTTTAAAAAACCACGCTAAATTCATAAACACTTTCATTTTTTTCCTCCTCCCTTAAAATGAGCGATGTTTTCAGTTTACCAAAAATACAGAATTTTTAAAAGTTTTAAAAACTGTAACTAACAAAAAGAAAGACACTCTTAGTGAGTGTCTTTTAGCGCTTATTTCATTTGTTGCTTGTTCATCGCGCTCATCATTTGATTGATTTTCTTTTGGGAAGGTTTTTGTCCCATTTGCATCATCATCATTTTTAACATTTGTTCGTTAATTGGTGGATTTTTTTGTAAGTAATTCATCATGTATTTGCGGGCAATGAAAAATCCTAACGCCACGCCTGCTACTAGTGCTACTACGCCCACTAGAATACCTAACCAAATTGGCATATATTTTCCTCCTTCATGTTGTCTACCTTACAGTGTACTAAAACCTTTTCAATAAGACAAGATACAATTCGACATTTTTTACACATATGTTCGTACTTGTTTTAGAGGATTCAGCCATCCGTACTTTGTATTTTCATAATCCATAGCTAAAAATGTTAATTCACACTTTCTTAACACCTCAAAGAAAGTCGTTTCCATAGAGACATTTCCAGAGGTATTCATACGAATATAGTGCGGTTTCACCATTATTTCACCGTACTCCGCTCCCGTATAAAGTGTATGTGTATGATGTGTTCTATCATATTTACCAAGAACGCGCAAAGCTTGTTCTAATTTATGATGAATTTTCATTACTTGCAATGGTTTCGTTATATACATCATTTGTTTATATAACACTTTTTTCTCCGAAAGGGACCCAGATTCTGAAAATCGAGCAAATAAATCAAAAAACAAATATTCACGACCAAAATAAGATTTCGCAATATCCTCTTGAATTAAATACAATTCATACGTTTTCATTTTTCCCCTCCCAATCTGGACAACCTTTTCCCTTCATTATATATAAGAAAATTTGCAATGATTGTCTGACTGCGGAGAGATAAAAAACTTTTTCTGTCGAAAAAACTCATTTACATAGAAAAATCTCTCCATGCCGGAGAGATTTTTCTGAAATCATTAAAGCATTTCTTTTACTTTACGAACAACGTTCTCTACAGTAAATCCATACTCTTCCATAATCTTCTCACCAGGAGCAGAAGCACCGAATGTATCGATACCTAACACATCTCCTTCAAGACCTACGTAACGGTGCCATCCGAATGTAGCACCCATTTCGATTGCGAAACGTTTTGTTACTGCTTTTGGTAATACAGATTCTTTGTACTCTGCAGGTTGAGCTTCAAAACGATCCATAGATGGCATGCTGACAACAGCTGCGTCAACGCCGTCCGCTGCTAATGCTTTTTGAGCTTCAACAGCTAGGCTTACTTCAGACCCAGTTGCAAGTAAGATAACATCAGCCGTTTCTTTCTTGCTTGCAGAAACTACATATGCACCTTTTGCTACTTTTTCATACGTATCATCTTTTGCACCTTCTAATGTTGGAAGGTCTTGACGAGTTAATACTAAAGCAGTTGGTTTGTTTGTAGATTCTAAAGCCAGTCTCCAAGCTGCAACAGATTCGTTACCATCAGCTGGACGGATAACAGAAACGTTCGGCATTGCACGAAGCGCTGCTAATTGTTCGACTGGTTCATGTGTTGGACCATCTTCACCAACAGCGATACTGTCATGTGTGAATACATACGTTACTGGCAATTGCATTAATGCTGCAAGGCGAATTGCTGGACGTAAGTAATCAGAGAATACGAAGAACGTACCACCGTAAGTTTTTAAACCGCCATGTAATGCAATACCGTTCATTGCTGCACCCATTGCGAACTCACGTACACCGTACCAAATGTTTTTACCGCTGTAATCGTCTCTTGTAAAGTCTTTTTCGTTATTCATGTATGTTTTGTTAGAACCAGCAAGGTCAGCAGATCCACCGAAGAATGATGGTACAGACTCTGCAATTGCATTAATTACAGCACCAGAAGAATTACGAGTTGCTGCTTTTGATCCTAATTCATAAGTTGGTAAGTTTTGCTCCCAACCTTCTGGAAGTTGACCGTTCATTGCTGCTTGGAATTCGTTTGCTAATTCTGGGTATGCTTGCGCATATTCACCTAGCATAGTGTTCCACTCTGCTTGCGTAGTTTCACCAACATCTTGTACTGTTTTACGGAAGTTGTCGTATACCTCTTCTGCTACGTGGAAGTCTTGTTCAGCAGTCCAAGCATATGCTTCTTTCGTTAATTTTGTTTCTTCTACACCAAGTGGAGAACCATGTGAAGCTGATTTTCCTGATTTGTTTGGAGAACCGAAACCAATTGTCGTTCTTACTTCAATTAGCGTTGGGCGTTTTTCGTCAGCTTTCGCTTCTTCAATTGCTTTCGCGATTGCTTCAATATCGTTTCCATCCTCAACACGGATCACTTGCCATCCGTATGCTTTGTAACGATCTTCTACACTTTCAGAGAATGAACGATTTAAATCGCCATCTAATGAAATATCGTTTGAATCATAAAGCACAACAAGACGACCTAATTGTAAATGAGCAGCTAATGAAGATGCTTCAGCAGAAACGCCCTCCATTAAATCTCCATCACCACAAATAGCGTATGTATAATGATCTACTACATTATACGCATCACGGTTATATTTAGCAGCTAAATGTCTTTCAGCCATTGCCATACCTACAGCAGTTGCAATACCTTGTCCAAGTGGACCAGTCGTTGCATCTACACCAGCTGTATGACCGTACTCAGGATGTCCTGGAGTTTTGCTTCCCCATTGACGGAAGTTCTTTAAGTCATCCATTGTTACATCATAACCAGATAGATGAAGTAGGCTGTATAATAACATTGAACCATGACCTGCAGATAATACGAAACGATCACGGTTAAACCACGTTGGGTTATTTGGATTGTGTTTCATAAATTGAGTCCATAATGTATAAGCCATTGGTGCTGCACCCATTGGCATTCCTGGGTGACCAGAGTTTGCTTTTTCAATCGCATCGATGGATAATGTGCGAATCGTGTTGATAGAAAGTTGTTCGATTGAATGTGACATGCTATTCTTCCCTTCGCTTATATTAGTAAACGTTTTATACATTTATATGATAGCTTCCCACGCAAGATTATACAACATGTATCGACAAATATGTTGATATTTTTTTGATTTTTTATAAAAAAATCAATGTTTCCGGGAATGTATGGGCATTCAATATGACATACTTTTTCATTATTTTTATTTTAAAAAGAAAGAGAATTATCTGTATATTTATACAAATTTCTTCTATACTTACGTTTTTAAATACGTTTTTAAAAATATAAAAAGCATCTAACTTCGATGCTTTTCAAATAAGTTAAACAATCCGTTTGCGAATCGAACTTGAAATCAAATCAATTATAATTACCATTAAAATAATACCTAATAAAATAATCCCAACACGAGACCAATTCCGTGAACTCAGCGCAAAAATTAAAGGTGTACCAATCCCTCCTGCTCCGATAACCCCTAAAATCGCAGCGGATCGTACATTAATTTCAAATCTGTATAACGTATACGATAGAAAGTCTGGTAACACTTGTGGTAACACTGCATACCAAAGTATTTGAAAACGGTTTGCTCCTGTTGCTAGTAACGCTTCCGTCGGTCCTTTATCTATGTTTTCAATTCCTTCTGAATATAGTTTTCCTAACATTCCAATAGAATGTAATCCTAAGGCTAATACTCCTGCAAAAGAGCCTGGACCAACAGCTTTTATAAATAAAAGAGCCATAACTAATTCAGGAAACGTACGAACAAAACTAAGTACAAATTTTCCAGATCCTGAAGTTAATTTTCCACTACTCATATTCGTTGCCGCCCAAAAGGCAAACGGAACAGATAAAAATGCAGAAATAAATGTACCTAATATCGCAATTGCCAACGTATCAATTAATCCATGCAATAAATCTTCACCATCTGGCAAAGATACATACGACCAGTCTGGATTCAATACCCCTGTCATAATTGCTTTCGTGATTTCACCTGCTGTGTCCTTTATCCCTTCTAATGGTACTCCTGAAAAGGCCCAAACATAAACAAATGTAATTGCTATAAAAATAACCCAGCGATATACACTCAGTTTCTTCGGTTTTGGCACAATCATCGTCGTTCTATTCATTATAGTTTCTCCCGCAACAATGTACTAATGTAGTCAATTAACAAAACAACAATAAGGGTATAAATAATTATAGAAGCAGTTTGTTGATATTGTAAAAATCCAAGTGTACGATCATAATATAGTCCAATACCACCTGCTCCTACTAAACCTAGGACAGCCGCTGCACGTACATTCACCTCAAATGTATATAGTACATAGGAAACAAAGTGTGCTTTTACTTGTGGAATGACTCCATAAACAATCCATTGCACCTTAGTAGCCCCTACAGCTGTCATCGCTTCTAGTGGGCTAGGGTCAATTGATTCAATTGATTCATACAACAATTTCGCTACAAGTCCAATTGAAAAAAAAGTAAGAGCCAAAATACCTGGAAGTGGCCCAATTCCAAAAATCGCTACGAAAATAGCCGCCAATAATAAATCTGGTATCGTTCGTATAAAATTTAAAATCATTCGAGCTGGACTATATAAAAATGTGTTAGTAAACACATTACTTGCTGCAAACAATGCAAGTGGAATAGCTAAAATCGCTCCTAAGGTCGTCCCAATAATCGCCATACGTATTGTATCTAACATCGCTGTTGTAATAACTTGAAAATAACTCCAATCAGGTGGCACCATTTCTTTCAATAGATCTACCATATTTGGAAAACCGTCTACCAGTTTTGAAAATGATGCATCTACTTGTACACTACTACTCCACAGCATTAAAATAACTAAAATAAACGTTAACATATGTTTCAATTTACTCGGCGGCTTCGGTATTTCATTTGAATATATCGTCATGTCATTCATTTTACTGCCACCTCTAATAATTCGCTTTTCTGAGCAACGTCCCCATAAATTTCAGCAAATTTTTCATCCGTTGCTTCTTCTACTAAACCGTCAAAAACAATTTCTCCTGCATGTAATCCGATAATGCGTGTCGCATATTGTCTAGCCAAATCAATAGAATGTAAATTTACAATTGTCGTGATTCCAAAATCTTCATTAATTTTTTTCAAATCATCTAGCACTTGCTTTGTCGTAAGTGGATCTAACGATGCAACAGGCTCATCTGCCAATATGATTTTTGCTTCTTGCGCCAATGCTCTAGCTATCGATACACGTTGCTGTTGTCCTCCTGATAATTCATCAGCACGTGCATATGCTTTTTCTAAAATATTCACTCTTTTTAATGCTTGAAATGCGAGCTCCACATCTTCTTTCGGAAACAAACCTAACGTTGTACGTAGTGTGGAATGATATCCAACACGACCAGCTAATACATTTTTTAATACTGTTGATCGCTTTACAAGGTTAAAACTTTGGAAGATCATACCGATATCCCGGCGCATACGCCTTAATCCTTTTCCTTTCGCAGAAGTAATAGACTCACCTTCAATAATGATTTCTCCTTCGGTAATCTCATGAAGACGATTTACGGATCTGAGAAGTGTAGATTTTCCGGCTCCGGATAATCCGACCATTACAATAAACTCACCTTTTTGAATCTTTAAATTTATATTATTCAATCCCTTTGTGCCATTCGGATACATTTTGGAAACATTTCGAAACTCTATCACACATCTTACCTACTTTCAATGTATTATCAATAACTAAAAAACGGCAAACTAACTGAAATCTCACACCTTCCAGCTAGCCGCCATTTCACTATGTATTATTGCGTCTTCACTGTCTTTCCATATTCACGAACAATATCAAATTTACTATCATCAGATTTAATATATCCTTCATGGGAATATACTTCTTTAATGATTTTACGGCCTTCCTCATTTTTTCCAATTTCAATGAAAGCATCTTGTAATTTCTTACTCCACTCTGCATCTAAATCCGAGCGTACAGAAATTGTATCGTTCGGAATTTTCTCAGTAAATTTCACTATTTTCGTTTGATCAAATATATTCGGATAATCTTTTTTTACAATATTACGAGCATCTTGGAATACAACAGCTGCATCTACATCACCATTTAAAAGTGCAATAAGTGACTGATCATGGCCTTTTAATGTAACAGGTTTCACATCCTTTAGCGGATCAATTCCCTCTTTTAATAGAACAGCTGCAGGCCATACATATCCTGCTGATGATGTTACATCTTGATAACCAATTTTTTTACCTTTTAAATCTTTTACACTATTTATATTAGAGTCTTTTTTAACAACAAACTCAGATTTATAATAGTCTACTAAATCTTTTGTAGGAGCTCCTGTTTCATCCTCTACTCCAAAACGTTGTGCTTGCAAAATTACATTAGCAGCCTTCTTTTCATGTGCTAACACGTACGCTGTTGGCGGTAAAAACCCTACATCTACTTGTTTAGATGCCATCGCTTCTACAATTGTATTGTAGTTAGTTGAAATACTAACTTTTACCGGAATATTTAATTTATCGCTTAATAGCTTTTCCAATGGTTTTGCCTTCGCCTCTAGCGTATCCGCATTTTGAGAAGGAACAAATTGAACATTTAAGGTCTTTGGTACATAACCTTTTTTCGTATCTTCATTTTTACTTGCACTTGATTCTTTCGCTCCGCAGCCACTTAATAATCCCGCCGCTAGTACAACTGTTGTACTCATTGCAAAAACTTTTTTCAACATATTAATGCCTCCATTTTTCTTGTTATGAAATAAGCTTCCGTAAACATGAAGAAATATATCACATATTTTGATGCACAATTTGTTATTTACAGAATCTTTACACATTCTATACATTCACATCAAAATTCACTTCACATATTTGATATGATGAATTGGAAGATAACAATAGAAAAGGTGAGTCATATTGGAACAAAATCAAACTGTAACTTTAAACATCTTATTAACAAGCGATATACATAGCACTGTTTATCCCATTTACTACCAAGATAACTCCCCGGCAGAACTTGGTTTAGCTAAAATTTCTACTCTTATAAAAAAAGAACGTTCCCAAAATACAAACGTTCTTTTAATTGATAATGGTGACTTCATTCAAGGAACACCATTTACTTATCATTATGTTACATACGAAAAAAACAAAAAAAACCCAATGTCCTTATTAGCGAATTACCTACAGTATGATGCTGCAGTTATCGGCAATCATGAATTTAATTACGGGATGGACATATTAAATAATGCTGTGACTACTGCGAACTTCCCGTACCTATCAGCAAACATTTTAGATAAAAACATAAAGAAACCCTATTTCGGAAAACCTTATATAATCAAACAGATTGAATCAAATATAAAAATTGCTATTTTAGGGGTAACAACACATTACATCCCAAATTGGGAACAGGCCCATCATATTAAAGATTTACTATTTGAAGATGCATTAGAGACTACAAAAAAATGGGTTTCTTATATTCACGAACACGAGAAACCAGATTTATTAGTCGTAGCCTATCACGGTGGATTTGAAAGTGATTTACAAACCGGGGAACCGACTGAAGTGTTAACAGGTGAAAACCAAGGATATGCAATGTGCCAGGAAATTGAAGGCATAGATCTTTTACTAACAGGTCATCAACACCGAGACATTTCTCACACAATGGCTAACGGTGTAACAATTTTACAGACCGGATGCAATGGACACTCAGTTGGAAAAGTAAAAGTAACATTCGAAAAAATGAAACATAAATGGGTGAAAAAAGAGAGTTCTTCTGAATTATTATCTGTACAAGGGGTTGCAGCGGACCAAGATGTACTTTCATTGGTAGCCGATTACGAAGAGAAAACACAAAAGTGGCTTGATCAACCTATTGGAATTATTGAGGGGGACATGCAAATTTCAGATGCTATGCAAACTCGTTTGCATGATCATCCTTTTATCGAGTTCATAAATAAAATACAGATGGATATAGCTAATGTATCAATTTCTTGTACAAGTTTGTTCCATAATACATCTCCAGGCTTCCCAGAACATGTAACAATGCGTGACATCGTTTCTAATTATATTTATCCAAACACATTAAAAGTAATTAGAATAACTGGAGCAGATATAAAAGATGCTCTTGAACTCTCTGCTTCTTATTTCACATTAAAAACAGATGGATCCATCATCGTAAGCCCTACCTACATAGAACCAAAGCCACAACATTATAATTATGATATGTGGGAAGGGATTTCATATGTATTAAACATTTCAAAACCAATTGGTGAAAGAGTAGAATCTTTACAGCATAAAAGTGCTCCTCTTAATATGAATGACGAATATGACGTTGTAATGAATAATTATCGTGCAAGTGGCGGGGGAAATTTCTTTATGTTTCAAAACAAACCGATAGTAAAAGATATACCCACTGATATGTCTGAACTTATCGCTAATTATATATTGGAACATAGAACGATAGAAGCAACCGTTAATAACAACTGGAAAGTTATTAAATAAGGATTTTTACAAATAAAAAAGATGGGCTTCGCCCATCTTTTAATTTAATTTTGCATTATCTTGCTTTTTTAAAGCTTTTAATTTCGTCGGTGTAACATCTGTACCTTCTTCGTTAACAACTTTAATACCTTTAAGTTCGTTTAACATATTTTGACGAAATCCTTTTAAATATTGTTCACGTAGCGATTGACGCTCACGTTGCTCTTCTTCAGTTAAACCTTCAGCTTTTGCTTTTTTCGCTAAGAAGTTAATGCGTTCAACGAGTTCGTGATTAATCATCTCGAATCCCCCTTCTAATCAAAACTGATTATTATCATACAATAGTTACTCTTCTTTATCAAGCAATTGCTTCGTATACTCTACATATCTACGATGTACAGTCGCCTTTGAAACATTATGACCAAATCCACGTAGTGTTGCTGCAATTTCTTCAAACGTGAGTTCACTTTTTCGCAAACGTACAATTTCCTCAATTGGCACTTCTTTTTTCTCTCTTCCTACACTTAAATGACGATTTTTTAAATTTTTTTCTGGACGATAACCTTTTTCTACTGCACGTTGCATACCTCGTTTAATTTTCAAGTTATGAATCTTCCTTTGATATTCTTCAACAATACCAATAATATCTAATACCATCGAATCAGAATCCGACAATTGTAATTCACCATTATGTGTATGTGTATATACTTTTATGCCTTCTTTATGTAAACAATGCATTAATGCAATCTTCGCATTCCCTCTACCAAGGCGCGTTTCATCTTGTATAAGTAACACATCAATTTGTTCGTCCCGAATTGTATCTAACACCTCTAATATACCGTCACGTTCAATTGTATACCCACTAGCCTGCTCTTCAATCACCTTAGTAACATTCATTTGATAGCGCTCAGCTAAATGCAATAATTCATCTTTTTGACGTAATAATGATGTTTCTTGCGCTTCTTTCGTTGTACTCACACGTGCATAAATAATTGCATTCATTTTGAACCCCTCTTTCTCCCTATCATTTCCCTATAGTGTAACATAAATCTGCCATTTGTTCGAACTTATGTTTGTAGAATGTTTTTTCACATGTTATACTTATTAATAAGAAAAATGAAAGAAAACGAGGTGTTAGAAAACATGGAAAAGTTAACGAAACGCCAGCAAGACATTCTCGACTTTATTAAGCTAAAAGTACAAGAAAAAGGATATCCACCTTCCGTACGTGAAATTGGTCAAGCAGTCGGCCTCGCTTCTAGTTCTACAGTGCACGGACATTTATCACGATTAGAAGAAAAAGGATACATTCGACGCGATCCAACAAAACCACGTGCCATTGAAATTTTAGGCGAAGACCGAATGGATACGGAAACACAATCTGTTATTCAAGTTCCAATTGTCGGAAAAGTTACTGCTGGTTTACCAATTACAGCGGTCGAAAGCGTAGAGGAACATTTCCCACTTCCAGCTAGCATTGTTTCCGGAGCAGACCAAGTGTTCATGTTACGTATTTCTGGAGATAGTATGATTGAAGCTGGTATTTTCGATGGAGATTTAGTTGTTGTTCGCCAACAACAGTCTGCATATAATGGTGAAATTGTAGTCGCTTTAACAGAAGATAACGAAGCAACTGTTAAACGTTTCTATAAAGAAAAAGACCATTTCCGTCTACAACCAGAAAACTCTTCATTAGAACCTATCATTTTAAAACAAGTGTCAGTTATCGGGAAAGTAATTGGCGTATATCGTGATTTACATTAAAAATAACAAAAAGAAGATAATTACCTTATTTATATACGGTAATTATCTTCTTTTTGTATTTTGATAGATTTCCATGCACTCTATTTCTTATTAACGAGTTTCAATCGTGACATCTCCAGCAGCCGTTTTACCGCTAATCTTTTTACTACCATTTCCAATTGTTACGTTATTATTTTCTTCATTAAAAATTGTTACATCTCCGGCAGCACTTTGCCCAGTAATTACCGCATCTTGTGGTTTTTCCGATAAAGTAATATCTATATCTCCCGCAGTTGAACTTGCTTCTAGATTATACTTAGAATCATGATCTTGAATATTTATTTCCCCACTTGTTGTTTTTGCGGTCACTTTCCCTATTACTTTTTTAAAGTTCACCTCACCAGCTTTTGTAGATCCCTCCACATTCTTAGACGTTACTTGTTTCAGCTCTACTTCTCCAGCAAGTGTTCTAACACTTACACTATCACTTTTCACATCACTCATTTCGATTTGTCCAGCAGATGAATTTACTTTTACATCTTGATAAGAGCGTTCGGGCACAAGGAGAGTCAATTTAGACGTTTGGAACCTAAAATCGTAAAAAGAAAAATCAAATGAAGCACCTTTTTCTCTTTCCCCAATAATTTTTAATGTGTCACCATCTTCTGCAATACGAATCACTTGTTTACGTACATCTCCTGATTGCTTTACATAAAAAGAAGAGTCAGGAGATTTTTGGATAACAATATCTCCGGCATCTAACTTAACTTCTATATTTTTTAATGTTTCGTTTTTAATTACATCTTCTTTATCGCCTTTTTCAGCAGTTTGTACTGCTTTTTCATATGTTTGGGAAATTCCTATTACTCCAATAATGATACAAGCGATAGCGATTAAAAATAGTTTTTTCATCATTTACTCTCCTTTTATCATTTTGAAGTTCCATATTACGTATCGTACACACAATCTCTTAAACCACTTTGTACTATAAAAAGCGATAATACATAACAACAAACCTACTCCAACAAACGTTATACTAACGAAAAGATCCAACCATATAAAAGTACCCATAAATACTTTTCCAATAACGAAAAATGGTGTTACTACACTAGCAATACCACCAATCCAAAAAGAAAATATAAAAGCAATAATTGCGACTAACGGGCCTAACACAATAATAAAATTAAACAAACTAAGTCCAATCGCTGCCATAACAGCTCTTGTCACATTTGAAGTCGATGGATTTTTTTTCATTTCATCGAAGCGATACATCGCAAGTAATTCTTTTGCGATTACTTTCGGAGAACCAAGGCCCTGTATTATTTCTGATTCAGTTTTCCCCTCTTCTAGTCCAAACTGAAAGTGCTCTTCATAATCCAATAAAATATCTTGCCTCTCTTCCTCTGGTAACTTTCTAAGATAACTTGATAATTCTTTAAGAAACCCTTCTTTACTCATCCCATTCCACCCCTTCAATAATTTCTTGTACCCCTTTCGCAAAATCACGCCATTCTGTTACTAACAAATGAAATTGCGTCTCCCCTTGTTCTGTTAATTGATAATATTTACGAGGTGGCCCTTCCGTAGATTCCTTTAAATACGTTTGAAAATACCCTTCTTTCGTCAAACGACGTAACAAAGGGTATACTGACCCTTCCGATATTAAAAATTTATTAGAGATTTGCTGAACAAGTTCATAACCGTAACTATCTTTACGTTTTACAAGTGCTAATACACAAAGTTCAAGCACACCTTTTTTAAACTGAACGTTCAAGTGCCATCCTCCTTCCCTATCTCAGTACTGTTCAATACACGGTACCTGATTTATCCATAATATACCACTTAGTATTATTTATTGCAAGGTACTAAGCTATATTTATTCCCTAAATTTAGAAAGCGAACTAACGAATCCCTGAATAAGACTGTGTTATAACTAAGCATCCTTCAAGGTTTCATTTCATTTACATTAAATATTAGACTTCATTCACTCTTTCCTCTTGAAGAATCCACCACAACCTTATTCACTATAGCTAATGAGAAAAAGCCCCAATACTTATCGGTATTAGGGCTTTTTCTCATTATTATATATTAATTGAATTTCTATTTGAGAACCTACATACGCGACAAATAATTTAATATCATATTTTATTTCTCATCCCCGTTTCCCAATATTTTTTGCTTAACATCTGATAAATCCTTTGACAACGAACTAAATGCTTTTGCTTGTTCTTCAATGACCTGTTGATTTTTTTCAATAACTTTTTGATATTGTTCTTCGCGCTGTTCATTCTTTTTTTGCGTAGTAAACAGCATCCACACAAATAAAGCTGCGAATGCTCCTTGTTGAATCATTGAATTGAAGATTTGTTCTTCCATCGTTCTCATCTCCTTTTCAAAAATTAAAAAGAATCACACGAGTGACCCTACTCTAATATCCTTATCTCACATTAAAATGTTCTTCTTTTACCCATGTATTTTGTCCAATATCGATATAACCATCTTTTCTTGCAAAAATCCCATATGGATAAGATCCATCTACATTTCCTTTATAATTTCCATTTGGACCATCATATGTGTTAATACCATAACCTGCTGGATATTTTGAATAAGCATGGAACCACTCTACTTCAAAGTGTTCTTCTTTTGCCCATGCTTCCCAACCTAGGCACAACATATTTTCATTCCCACCATACCAAGCAGCATCTATAATTAAATATGGCATTTTTGTATTAATGACATGACTTCCCAACCTAGGCACAACATATTTTCATTCCCACCATACCAAGCAGCATCTATAATTAAATATGGCATTTTTGTATTAATGACATGACCTGTGAACCAGGCATCTTTTCCAGGGCCACTATATAAATTGATACCCGATCCTTCTGGGTATTTAGACGTTGCGATACCTAGCCCTTTTGGTTGTAGTGGTTTATTAGAAGGATCTGTTGTACCACCACCGTCTCCTTTTCCTAAGTAATCTAATGGATTCACAGCATTACTCTTATTAACGTTCCAAGACCCTTTATGCAATTCAAAATGTAGATGTTGACCAGTAACTTCTCCCGTGCTACCCATAACTCCAATAGTTTGTCCTTGCGTAACATAATCACCTTCTTTCACCGTTCGAGAACCGCTACGCATATGAGCATATACTGTTTCCCATGTAACCCCATCAATAGTGTGCACAATCATAATACATTCACCATAACTAGATGAAACATAAGAACGACTAACTCGTCCGCTAGCCGCTGCATAAATCGGATGATAACCCGATTCAGCCAGATCTATCCCATGATGATCTGGTCTACTCCCCCTAAAACCACTTGTTACTCTCGTTGTATCGGTTGGATAAATAAATTTCGCCATAATAATCTTCCTTCCTATTTATAAGTGATATAAAAAGGCACTTAAAAAAGCACCCTTTCATAACATTTTTTCTTTATATTTAAATTTAATATTTATAATCGCAGAATAAGAAACCCTTTGTTATTACCTTACATTAAAATGTTCTTCTTTTACCCATGTATTTTGTCCAATATCGATATAGCCATCTTTTCTCGCAAAAACGCCATATGGATAAGATCCATCTACATTTCCTTTATAATTTCCATTTGGACCATCATATGTGTTAATACCATAACCTGCTGGATATTTTGAATAAGCATGGNCCATATGGATAAGATCCATCTACATTTCCTTTATAATTTCCATTTGGACCATCATATGTGTTAATACCATAACCTGCTGGATATTTTGAATAAGCATGGAACCACTCTACTTCAAAGTGTTCTTCTTTCGCCCATGCTTCCCAACCTAGGCACAACATATTTTCATTCCCACCATACCAAGCAGCATCTATAATTAAATATGGCATTTTTGTATTAATGACATGACCTGTGAACCANATTTTGAATAAGCATGGAACCACTCTACTTCAAAGTGTTCTTCTTTTGCCCATGCTTCCCAACCTAGGCACAACATATTTTCATTCCCACCATACCAAGCAGCATCTATAATTAAATATGGCATTTTTGTATTAATGACATGACCTGTGAACCAAGCATCTTTTCCAGGGCCACTATATAAATTGATACCCGATCCTTCTGGGTATTTAGACGTTGCGATTCCTAGTCCTTTTGGTTGTAACGGTTTATTGTCACCACCATCAGTTCCTCCGTTAAAATCAACATATTGCTTAACAATTTCAGAGTAGAAGAAATTCCCCCCATTTTTATATCGATAACCACCATTGTAGGCAACAGCGATAGGGTGACTATATTTCACCATAGCACCAGTTGTATTTCCGAGTGATGGAGCAACAACTGTTTTAGAATACAAATCTGCTACCGGTAATGAATGCTGTTTATTGTTAGAAGCTAACCAGCGAAGGTAAGCTCGTCCAAAATTATACGATTGAACAATGGCACTTAAATCTGTAATACCATTTTTCTTTGCATCATCAAAAGCTCCCTTTAAATGCTTTACTCCGTAATAAATTGAATCCTTAGGATTTTTAATTGTATTCATTGGCCAACCTTGTGATTCACTGGACTGCATAATATCGGGGGGTGTTTCAGAGTTCCCTCCACTTTCCACCATAATAATTCCAAGTACGTAAGGAACTAACTCAGGTACTCCTTGTGCGGAACATTCACTTTCTACCATTGATTGCCAACGTAACACTTGTTGTGGCAAATTCTTTGTTTTGACTGAAGCAGCTAATAAATTCATCATTAAACATCTCCTTATTTGCTATTATTTTCGCCTGTAAACCTACTACTTTACTAAATATAACCGGAAGCCAAATGCCCATTTATCTATAAAATCACTTCATGTTACTCACCTTCTTTCACAACAAAAAGAGCAACCATAAAAATAGTTGCCCTTTCGTCGAAATCTTATATTACTACTATAAATCACTTTTTCAATACTTTCTGTACACTGCATGTATCCTACAAAAAGGTAACATTAAAACCCATCTAAAAACTTGACAATCTTTCTTATTTCAGCATGTTTTCGGCGGATATAGCCTGTACTATAATGTAATTCAAACGCTATTTGTTCTAAAGTCATTCCATCAACATATTTCATTTTAAGTATTTGATGATCCAGTCCTGTAAACTTATTAATTAAAAGCTTTAAATCATACTCTTCATTCATCTTATAAGCTAATTCATATTCAATTACTTCAATTCGTCCTTCTACCTTAGCCCCTTCCGATTCAGCGTTTAATCGTACATTTTGCAAATCACCACTAATCCAACGCTTCAATTCGGCTTTTGATTTATCTAAGTTGTATTCTAAATAAGTAATTTCTTCTTCTAACTTCTTATAATCTTTGAGCCATTCGAACACTTACCGATTCACCCACTTCCGTTCTTTTTACAAAGTCTCTTAATACTAATTTAATAGAATGAATATGCTTATTAACTTTTTCAATCTTTATTACTTGTAAATTATCTTTCATTTTATAAACACAACCCTTTCCTAACATTTTTTTACCCTCTATTGATAAGTTCCTTACATCTTTAGAATTCAGATATTGTAATTAATTCCTGAATCCTTTTGAAAAAACTTCTAACAGTTCCCATAGAACTTTAAGAAATAAACTGAAATTACAAATGGTTCATACTTGATCCAAACATTCACTAATATCTTTATAATACTGTTCACTATGCATCGGGAATCTTTAAAGAATATAAATGTATTATTTTTTATTAAGGTAATATATTTCAAAATAACAAAATCATCTAACGTTTTTTCTTATGACTTATATTTATTTAACACTTCTTGTAATCTCTCACGCTCTTCATCAGTAGATTGCACGATTTTTCTTTCCTCTTCTTGATTTGTTGATTCATCATCTTTGTATAACCAATCAGGTACAATCTCTTTTCTATTTGAATACTTCCTACCTATCCCATTATATTTCTTTTTCTTGCTCATTTCGAAACGTCTATCTAGTATGGCCACATCAACTAATGTTTTAACTTCTTGCTCCTTCCAATTCCTCAATATAGCCTTAATGTAGTTCCATCTTGGTGCATTCTCATCAACGGCTTTATTAATTGCATGCTGAATTAATTCATCACTAAACAAATTACAAAAATCCCCCAACTCTGCAATTGCAATTTCACTTAACGGAATGCCCGTCCCCTTAATAAAGTTGCAACTTACTTTAACCTTCTCATTGCTGGATACACAAGAATCTAATTTATCAATATCATCATAATGATTAGTATTTTGTATATTAGTATTTCGTTTATTAGTAGTTATTCTATTAGTATTTAGTAGTGCTTGATTTTCCTCATATGGCTTTACCACATCTTGGTTTTCCACTTGTGGCATGTTCCTTTGTGGCGTTTCGTAAATTTCCGTATCCCACCTTGTAATTTTTTTGGTATTCCCATCACGAACAGGATAACGTTTTACATAACCTAATTCTTTTAATTCCTTAAAACCTGTACGGAGCGAATCTTCTCCATCCTTAGCATGTCGAGCTAATTCGCTAATATGAAAAGTCCAATCGTCTGGTAATGTAAGCGCATAGGCTAAGATTCCTTTCGCTTTCCAAGACAACCTTTCATCTTTTAAACCAGTATTATTTATAACGGAATAATTACTATCTTTTTTCACTCGAATAATTCCCATACTAGCCACCTCATAAATTCTCAAAAACGGTATTCAATGGTATACTTATCTAGAGATATTTTTTCTTATAGAATCCGCTGCAACGGATTCTTTTCTTATACATTCATTCAAAACAATTATGCTATCCGTATCAATTTTCTCCTAAACCTCTCTTATTCCTCAAATTCAACATCCACTTGAATTTCGATATTCATAGGAATTTCTTGTGTTATACGAATCACATTTTGACTCACTCCTTTTTGAATAAGCTTTCTAACCTGCTCTTTTGCATCTTCTTTTGTTTTAAATTCACTGACAGTTGGTAGTCCTGCTAAACTGCTAGTAATGACTAAAATCTTTCTTTGCATGTTCTTTCCTCCTACTGAATTTCTGCCATATTTATTTGTGAGTTTTTAACTGTAATTTCTTCATTTAAAACAGTTGGAATTGAATATTCTTCATTAATAATTTGTATCGCTCTATCCAAATGATAACGTTTAATAGCTTTATAACTATTCACACCAAATTCCCGATGTAACTGACTATAAATATCTCTATATAACTTTCTTCTAAGGCCGATATCCTGATAAGAATTTGAATTTTTACCTCCCAATAACATAACACCTAACCTCTTTACAGCCCTTATTATCTCTTCACACTCAATAGCATAAAGCGGCGTATTTTCTCGCAATTCCTTCACCTCAGACTTAATCTCTTGTATCTCCTGAGTATGCCCTTCTAACGCAGCAAATGTTAACTTTAAAACCCCCATTGGATCCTTTGGCACATTTTGTTGATTTTGTATATACTGCTTCATTCGTTTGAACTCTTTCATAAATTTAATTTTCATTCCAACCGCTTCTCTAGTGGTATATCCCATAACAAGTAACGTGAATGCTTCTTCTGTTAAATCATATTTAGGGATCCACCTGTTCTTTGAATTAACATAAGTGGACTCGTGAAAATTTTCTCCTCCAAACTCTTCATCTACATATACAATTTGTTTTCGAACTTCCTTCAAAACGTCGAAGTGATCTTTTTTGAATATCTTTGCAATTACCAAACTATCCGTTACTACTTTGCCATTAACTTCAAATACTAATGAACTATGTACTGATGAGTCAGTTAATTGCCCCATCCTCATCTCCTCCTCACTACTAATTTTGAACTATCTTTATTGTATTGAGATAATTTCGCACTACGCATAATTCGTTGCTTTCTTTTTACAGATTAACTAATTATCGAAATTTAATATAAATACTATAATATGAACCCTTTTATTAAGTCATTATTCAATAATTCGGTTATCCATTTTAAGCAATTCTCCTCCGATTTCAATTCGCTTCGTTTTCTTCAAATTCAAAAAGATATTCCAAATTATGTTCTGGAAAAAAAGTTTTCTTAATTTCAAAAGCTTCATCATAATAAAAACGAAATTTACCATTTATTTTGTCGCTCACTGTTGCGTGGCGAAGTTTCAGATGCGAAGAAATTTGTGTAATCATAATTCTTTTTCTCGCCATCTCTGCACGCAAATCCGGATACATCGACTCACCACCTATTTTATGTACGATATTGCGTTCATTTCCATTTAAATATAAACTCAATTTCGTATATATTTCTATTTACTAACAAATTCAGTTAGGTTATGATATATACAGAAATACGCAATATCGTATACATTTTAATACGAAAGATGGTGAAAGTAATGAAAAAAGCAGAGGTTGTAACACGCTTAATAAAAGAAGCTGGCTATAGCAAAAGAGCCTTCGCCGAAAAAATAGGTCTCCCCCCCACAACACTGCAATCCATGTTATCAAGAGGGATTGGTAAAGCATCTGTTGATAATGTAATAAAAGTTTGTAAGGGATTAGGAATCACTACTGATGATTTAGAAAAACTCGCAACCCAAGAGGACAATACTGTTAAAGAAGAAGTTTCTATTTATGAAACCATCCAAAACGATCAATCAAATATTATTCATATTCCTATCATTGGTTCTGTAGCAGCTGGTACACCTATATTCGCTGAAGAAAATATCGAAGGCTATTTACCAATGCTAAGTACATTTTTAAACAAGCGTAAAAAGTATTTTTACCTTACTGTAAAAGGCACTAGCATGAATCTCGAATTCCCTGATGGTTCTTATGTTTTAGTAGAGGAAACTCCTTATGTTGAAAACGGACAAATTGCTGTTGTAAAAGTCAATGGTTATGATGCTACCGTGAAAAAGATTTCAAAATCTGGAAGCATCATTACTTTAATACCATTGAGTAATGACCCTATCCACGAACCAAAAACTTACGATCTTTCAGCTGAAGATGTAAAAATCATTGGTCGCGTTGTACAGGCAGTAAAGAATTATTAAGTCATAGCACAAGTGATTTTAAAAAAAGATAAGATCGATTCTTTTGAAAAGATTTTCTTAGTAACATGATTCAAAATAACCAAAAACAATCCATTATCTAGTAGTTAACATATCCAATAACTTCACTAAAAAAGCCCTGATACCGTAGTATCAAGGCTTTTTCATTTCACAAATTATATAAAACTTACATTTATCTGATAATGTTTTTCTATGATATCACTACTTGTTATTAATTGTTGGCTTTTATGTGGCTGTTTTTCATTTTGCAACCATATAAAATTGTAATAATAGGGAATTAAAAAACCCTTGATACGAGTTGTATCAAGGGTTCAAGCCTCTTAGTATAGAGACATATATTGATCGCGTTCCCATTGGTGAACTTGTGTTCTAAAGATATCCCACTCAATCTCTTTCGCTTCGATGAAGTGCTCAAGTAAGTGTTCTCCTAGTGCACCGCATACTACTTCATTAGATTGTAATGTAACTAACGCTTGCGCTAATGTTGCTGGTAAGTCAACGATACCTGCTTCTTCGCGCTCTTCTTTTGTCATTACATAGATGTTACGGTCTACTGCAGCTGGTGGAGTTAATTTGTTTTTAATTCCATCAAGACCTGCAGCTAATAATGTAGCCATTACTAAATATGGGTTTGCAGCTGGGTCAACACTACGTACTTCTACGCGTGTACTAATACCACGAGATGCAGGGATACGTACTAACGGGCTACGGTTTTGTGCAGACCACGCTACGTAACAAGGCGCTTCATATCCAGGTACTAGACGTTTGTATGAGTTTACAGTTGGGTTTGCTATCGCTGTAAATGCTGGTGCATGTTTTAAAATACCTGCGATGAAGTGACGAGCATCATCACTTAATTGTAAGTCACCGTTTGCATCAAAGAATACGTTCTCACCATTTTTAAATAATGATAAGTTACAGTGCATACCTGAACCGTTCACACCGTATAGTGGTTTTGGCATAAACGTTGCGTGTAAACCATGTTTACGAGCAATTGTTTTTACAACAAGTTTGAATGTTTGAATGTCATCACATGAGCGAATTGCATTTGCATATTTAAAGTCAATTTCGTGCTGTCCTGGAGCAACCTCATGGTGAGATGCTTCAATTTCAAATCCCATTTCTTCAAGTTCAAGAACGATATCACGACGACAGTTTTCCCCTAGATCCATCGGCGCAAGGTCGAAGTATCCACCGTTATCGTTTAATTCTAATGTTGGATTTCCTTTTTCATCAACCTTAAATAGGAAGAATTCTGGCTCTGGTCCAAGATTGAAGTCTGAAAATCCTAAAGCTTCCATTTCTTTTAACACACGTTTTAAGTTGTTACGTGGGTCTCCATCAAATGGAGTGCCATCTGCATTGTAAATATCACAGATTAGTCGAGCTACTTTACCTTTTTCAGCTGTCCAAGGGAAAATTACCCAAGTGTCTAAATCAGGATATAAATACATATCAGATTCTTCAATACGTACGAAACCTTCAATCGAAGATCCATCAAACATCATTTTGTTATCAAGAGCTTTCGTTAGTTGTCTCACTGGAATCTCTACGTTTTTAATTACCCCTAAAAGGTCCGTAAATTGTAAACGGATATACTTTACATTCTCTTCTTTCGCCAAACGGAAAATATCTTCTTTTGTGTATCTAGACATTATAAATTCCTCCTTAGTCCCTCTAATCGCCTTCAGAATCAGTTATCTTTAGTGAAAAAATCTTGAAATGTCACCTTGTCGCAATGAAGTTCGATTGAATCTACCTGTATGTTGTAGTTCATCTCGAAGTATTTTGCGAAGCTCAGTTTTTGAAATTTCTTTTGTTTCTTCTTTTACTTTCACTGCTTCTGTTTGATTTTCTTTCATTAGTAACACTTGCTTAATACCAGCCATATTCAAGCCTTGATCTAACAAATCTTTAATCTCTAACAACTTATCTACATCGTTAAATGAAAATAATCTACGATTCCCCTTTGTACGGGTTGGAGAAACAAGATTATGCTCTTCATAGTAGCGAATTTGACGTGCAGACAATTGTGTTAAATCCATAACAATACCAATTGGAAACAGCGGGGCAGAACGTCTATCTTCTTTCATTTTTCAGTTCCTCCTTCGCCTTAACTGCTTCTCATTTTATAACATGTTATGTTTAGTGTCAATAGATGTTAGCTTTTCTTACATGATTTTTTTATAAATTTTTTCATTCTTTTTTCTAATCGCATAAATCGTTACTTTTATACGAAAAAAGCTGCCGATATCGACAGCTCCCCTTTAAGAAATTGTTAATAAATTCTTTTCAATCAATTCATCAATCGCAGAACAAATCGCAATTTTAACATGCGAATACGTTAATCCACCTTGCACATATGCAACATACGGTGGTCTAATCGGACCATCAGCAGACAATTCAATACTTGCACCTTGAATAAACGTTCCCGCCGCCATAATTACATCATCTTCATAACCTGGCATATAGTTTGCATACGGAGTAAAATGCGAATTAATTGGAGATGCATATTGAATCGCTTGGCAGAAGGCAATCATACGGTCTTTATCATCAAATTGAACAGATTGAATTAAGTCTGTTCTTGGTGCATTCCACGCTGGTGACGTGTTCATTCCTAACTTTTCTAAAAACGCAGCTGTAAAAATTGCACCTTTCAGCGCTTGTCCTGCAACATGTGGCGCTAAGAAGAACCCTTGATACATTTCTTGCAGACTGTATAAAGACGCTCCAGCTTCCGCACCAATTCCCGGAGATGTTAAACGATATGCACACGCTTCAACATACTGTTCTTTACCGACAATGTAACCACCAGTTTTTACAATTCCCCCGCCTGGGTTTTTAATAAGCGAACCCGCCATTAAATCTGCACCAACATGACACGGCTCTTGCTCTTCAATAAACTCACCATAACAGTTATCTACAAACACAACAACATCAGGTTTAATTTCTTTAACAAACGCGATCATCTCTTTAATTTGAGAAATAGTAAACGATGGACGAGTAGCATAACCTTTCGAACGCTGAATACCGATCATTTTCGTATTACTATGAATCGCTGCTGCAACAGCTTCAAAATCAACAAGCCCACCTTCAGTTAGCGGAACTGCATTGTAACCAATATTATATTCTTTAAATGAACCTACACCTTTCCCACGCACGCCAACGATTTCCTCTAACGTATCATACGGTTTTCCAGTGATGTACAATAACTCATCTCCTGGACGTAAAATACCGAATAACGCTGTAGAAATAGCGTGAGTACCTGAAATAATTTGCGGACGAACAAGTCCAGCTTCCGCTCCAAACACATCAGCATACACTTTTTCTAACGAATCACGGCCAATATCATCATAACCATAACCTGTCGTCGGGATAAAATGCGAGTCACTAATTTTATGTTTACGAAAACTTTCTAATACACGAAACTGATTACTTTCAATTACTTCATCCGCACGTTTATGTACTTCTGTAATCTGACTCTCTACTTCTTTTACGATTGGAGCAATTTTTTCTCCATTTTTCAAACGATCAAACATTTTTATTTTCTCCTTCTTCCACTAAAAATCTCTTTAATTGCACATTAAGCGATGAATGAGTAAAAATATACCCTGCACAATCATATACAAATTTATCTTCCAGAAACTCCATCTTTGCTAATAGCGTTTCCGTCTTTAAAAGCGTTAATAACTTACCTTCACTCGGAGGGATTTCTACTCGATAACGATCCATTTCTTTCTTCATTTTCATTTCTATCGCTTCTTTTATACGCAATAAATCACTTTCTTCAAAAGCACTAGTCATTAAGAAATCACTTTTCGGAAACGGAATAAAGTTTTGATGTAATTCATCTTTTTTATTATATAACGTAATAATAGGAATATGATTAATTTCAAGTTCTGATAATAATCGTTTTACTGTTCTTTCATGCCCTATGTAGTTAGGATCCGCAGAATCAACTACATGTAAAATAACATCTGCTTCCCCCGCTTCTTCCAGTGTTGAACGAAAAGCAGCAATTAATGAAGTGGGTAAATCTTGTATAAAACCAACAGTATCAGTTAGTAATACTGTATAACCAGAAGGTAACGGCATCTTCCTCGTCGTTGGGTCTAGTGTTGCAAACAGAAGATTTTCTTCAAACGTATTAGCTTCCGTTAATCTATTAAACAGTGTCGATTTCCCTGCATTTGTATAGCCTATTAATGAAACTTGAAATACTTTATTGTCTTTTCTTCTCTCACGATATCTTTTTCGGTGTTCCACAACAACTGCAAGTTGTTTCTTTATTTCATCAATACGCGATCGAATATGACGACGATCCGTCTCAAGTTTCGTCTCACCCGGTCCTCTCGTTCCAATACCACCACCAAGACGTGATAAGGACAACCCTTGACCCATAAGACGTGGCATTGTATATTGCAACTGAGCTAATTCTACTTGAAGCTTACCTTCCCTCGACTTCGCACGTTGCGCAAAAATATCTAGTATTAGTTGCGTTCGATCAATTACTCTCGCATCTAATACTGAGGATAAATTCCGAATTTGACTCGGCGTTAATTCATTATTAAATACAATAACATCCGGCTCTAATTCTTCAGTTAGCATTGTAAGCTCTTCTAATTTCCCTTTACCTATGTAAGTTGCCGGATGAAACTTTGGTCGTTTTTGCGTTGTTGAAACTAACACTTCCGCTCTCGCAGTCTTAGCTAGTGATGCAAGCTCTTTCATGGAATGCATAAATTTTTCATCATCATCTTGCGGCAATTGACAGCCTACTAATATGACTTTTTCTTTTTCTTCCATCAAATATGTTCACTCATCCTTTTCGAAATTTAAACCTTCTAATATAATAGCAGAGGAAGCACATTTCATCTAGTTAGCGGGGGAGAAAATTCATGGCATGGGAGATTTTTAGCATCATAGGCACAATCGCTTTCGCACTAAGCGGAGCCATTGTTGCAATGGAAGAGGATTATGATATTTTCGGGGTGTATATTTTAGGAATGGCAACCGCATTTGGGGGAGGTGCCCTTCGTAATTTATTAATCGGTTATCCGATTGTCGCGTTTTGGCAACAAGACATGTTATTCCAAATCGCACTTTTATCAATGACTATTATTTTTCTTTTTCCAAATAAGTTAATTAGACATTGGAAAAAGTGGGAAAATATCACTGACGCTATCGGCTTATCAGCATTTGCTGTACAAGGAGCATTATATGCTCAAAAATTAAATTTACCAATTAGCGCCACAATCGTGGCAGCTGTTTTAACTGGTATCGGCGGCGGTATCATTCGCGACCTTTTAGCCCGCAGAAAACCTCTCGTTCTTCGAGCTGAAGTATATGCCTTTTGGACAATTTTAGCAGGTTTCTTAATTGGCGCTCAAATTATTGTTAGCGATTGGGCTCTTTACATTTTATTCATTTTAATTGTTTGCTTCCGCATGGTTTCTATTCATTACAAATGGCATTTACCGCACAGACGTATCGAAACGAAAGAACGTTCAATGCATAAATAGCAATCTAACCTCTTTACATATCGTAAAGAGGTTTTTCTTTTCTAACGATTTTTTCTTTATATAATGTTTATACTAATTTTTAAAGTGAGGTGAATACAAATGACAAACCACGTTAATAAAGGAGCTCAAAAAAGTTCAGTAAACCAATTTGGACACGACCCTAATTCAGCACACGAAAAGAGCGCTAAAATGGAACGCTTCCATAAAGCGCACCAAGAAAAAGCAAAAAAAGAGTAAACGAACTTATACACAAAAATAGACGCACAGTTTATGTACTGTGCGTCTCCTCTTCGAGCATCAAATCCATACTCGATATTCCAATTAAATCATTTTTATCATACGTATCTTCTTGCAACAACCGCATCGCCTGTGTACGAATTGATTTTTCAACAATATTCCGTACATACCGCCCATTACTAAACGATGTAATTTGCGACGAATACTTCACCGCATGTAAATGATCCCTAAATTTCCATTCAGCTTCTTTTGATAACTGATATTCACGATCTTCATACATTCTCTTTCCAATTTCCAATAGCTGATTTACCGAGTAATCCGCAAATTCAATAATAAATGGAAAACGAGATTGCAGCCCTGGATTTAATGAAAGAAAGTGATTCATCTCTCTTGAATATCCAGCTAAAATCAATACAAAACCATGTTGTTTATCTTCCATATGTTTTACAAGCGTATCAATTGCTTCTTTTCCAAAGTCCTTCTCTCCTCCTCGAGCTAAAGAATAAGCCTCATCAATAAACAAAATACCTCCCATTGCTTTTTTTATTAAGTCTCTTGTTTTTTGAGCTGTATGGCCGATATACTCTCCTACAAGATCAGCACGTTCAGCTTCAACCAAGTGGCCTTTCGATAGAATATTCATCTCAAACAGCAATTTCCCTATCATTCTAGCAACAGTTGTCTTCCCTGTACCCGGATTCCCTTTAAACAACATATGAAGTACTTGCTTCTCAGACTTCAATCCCTTCTCTTGTCTTTTTTTATTCACATAAATCCAAGCATATATTTCTTTTATTATCTTTTTTATATCATCCATCCCAACAAGCTTCCCCATCTCTTCTTCAATTCTCTGCAGCATTTCATGTTTAATTGTAGTTTCATTTGAAATTACCGTTTTATTTTCTGTGGCTGGCAAAGAAATTTTCTTTCGATGGTTTAACACAATATTAATTTGATTGTTGTTTTTCTTTCGCATCGATTGTTCCATACAATCACCTCATTTTATCCCGCTATTTGCGGGCAGTAAGACTCCCACCTCGACATTCAGCAAACGTTTGGTATTTAAGCGGGAGATAACCGCCCGTAAATGCCCGATTGGTTCAACTAATAATCGCAGAGGATGAACAAAATCCCCACTGATTATAGTTTCACTTTATCCACTCACCAAATATTATTATTCCTGTCCCCCTTGTAAATGCCTATTTTCAGAAAAGTTTGCTATAATATAAGAAATAATTAAGGTGGTGGGACTATGGAGACAACGGAATTCCATGATACAATACAAGCCTTTTCTATTTTTTTATTGAATAAAGGCCGAAAACCCTCAACTATTAAACGTTATGTTTATGACGTTGAAGACTTCGGACATTGGTTAGAAAAAAACAAAAAGCTCCCTTCCAGTAATATATGGGCTACACTTTGTACAAAAGACTACGAAGATTACTTTTCCGATTTAAAAACGAATCGACATTACTCAGAAAAAACGATGCATCGTGTATTTACTGTATTAAATAGAATGCATCACTTTCTAAACATTCCCAATCCATTGAAGAATATGGAAATATCTATTCAACCAGACCGTACACTTCGTAACGAAGATTTCATTTCACCTGATGAAGAAAAAAGATTAAAGTATATAGTCACTTCATTAGAAGGACTTTCAGAAAAACAACTTCCTGTGCGCCTTTTATTAATGGATCGCAATATTGCTATTTTAAATCTATTGATCGACTACGGTTTATCCTTACAGGAACTTACAGCATTAACAATGCATCACGTTCACTTTGAAACTAACACATTGTCAATCCCAGCAACCGCAGGTGTAGAAAGAACAATTACATTAGCAAAAGAAGACAAAAAACAACTATATAATTATTACAAAAGTATCCCAGAACCAGTTCGCCCTAAGTATCATAGTGATGATTCATTGTTTGTCGCATTTGATTTTAACCGCGGAACATACAGGTGGGTATATGAAAATGATGCACCAAAGGCATTAACGGAAATTGCTATACAAAAAATGATTCGCCTCGAAGTGGCTAGAGCCAATTTACGTAAAGGAATTTCAGGACAACATTTTCGTAACACCTATATTTTAAACTTAATAAAAAAAGAAACTCCTGAATCAGAAATTATAAAACTCGCTGGATTCAAATCAAAAATTTCATTAAAGCGATATTATCAATACGCAGAAAATAGAAAAAACGCCTTATTGTAAGGCGTTTTTTCTATTTTTTCTTTAAACAAACGATTTTACTATGACCATTTAACTAATTTCTGCATCTACTATGATGAGTTTCGTTCACATTTTCATGAGAAAGGAGAGATTTAATGTCTCGTTATAACGACAGTCAAAACAAATTCTCCAAACCATGCTTTCCAAGTAGCGCCGGACGAATCCCAAATACTCCATCAATCCCAATTACTAAAGCTCAACTTAGAACATTTCGTGCGATTATTATTGATTTAACAAAAATAATCCCAAAACTTTTCGCAAATCCATCTCCCCAAAACATTGAAGATCTAATCGATACATTGAACCTACTAAGTAAATTTATTTGTTCACTAGACGCTACTTCCTCCCTGAAAGCACAAGGGTTAGCTATTATTAAAAACTTAATAACTATATTAAGAAATCCAACCTTTGTAGCAAGCGCTGTATTTATTGAGCTTCAAAATCTCATTAACTATTTACTATACATTACAAAATTATTCCGAATTGACCCTTGCACACTTCAAGAGCTTCTTAAATTAATAGCAGCATTACAAACTGCTCTAGTTAATTCTGCTTCGTTCATTCAAGGACCTACCGGACCTACTGGGCCTACTGGACCAGCAGGCGCTACTGGTGCCACTGGACCTCGAGGTAACACGGGCGCTACTGGACCTCAGGGACCTCAAGGTAACACAGGCGCTACCGGCAATACAGGCGCTCAAGGACCTGCGGGTGCTACCGGCGCTACTGGACCTCAGGGRCCTCAAGGTAACACAGGCGCTACCGGCAATACAGGCGCTCAAGGACCTGCGGGTGCTACCGGCGCTACTGGATCTCAGGGGCCTCAAGGTAACACAGGCGCTACCGGCAATACAGGCGCTCAAGGACCTGCGGGTGCTACCGGTGCTACCGGACCTCAGGGGCCTCAAGGTAACACAGGCGCTACCGGTGCTACTGGACCTCAAGGTGTTCAAGGTAACACAGGTGCTACGGGTGCYACTGGACCTCAAGGTGTTCAAGGTAACACAGGTGCTACTGGACCTCAAGGYSTTCAAGGTAACACGGGTGCTACCGGCGCTACTGGTGCTACTGGACCTCAAGGTGTTCAAGGTAACACGGGTGCTACTGGCGCTACTGGACCTCAAGGTSTTCAAGGTAACACGGGTGCCACTGGACCTCAAGGCGTTCAAGGTAACACGGGTGCTACYGGCGCYACTGGACCTCAAGGTSTTCAAGGTAACACAGGTGCTACTGGCGCTACTGGACCTCAAGGTSTTCAAGGTAACACAGGTGCTACTGGCGCTACTGGACCTCAAGGTCTTCAAGGTAACACGGGTGCCACTGGACCTCAAGG
>NZ_LMJQ01000001.1:1633297-1633701 GCF_001429475.1 Bacillus sp. Root131 | reverse complement strand
GCTACTGGCGCTACTGGACCTCAAGGTCTTCAAGGTAACACGGGTGCCACTGGACCTCAAGGTCTTCAAGGTAACACRGGTGCTACKGGTGCTACTGGACCTCAAGGCGTTCAAGGTAACACGGGTGCTACCGGCGCCACTGGACCTCAAGGTGTTCAAGGTAACACAGGTGCTACKGGTGCTACTGGACCTCAAGGTGTTCAAGGTAACACAGGTGCTACTGGTGCCACTGGACCTCAAGGCGTTCAAGGTAACACGGGTGCTACCGGCGCCACTGGACCTCAAGGTCTTCAAGGTAACACAGGTGCTACTGGACCTCAAGGTCTTCAAGGTAACACAGGTGCTACTGGCGCTACTGGACCTCAAGGTCTTCAAGGTAACACGGGTGCCACTGGACCTCAAGG
>NZ_LMJQ01000001.1:1131124-1633291 GCF_001429475.1 Bacillus sp. Root131 | reverse complement strand
GGTGCTACTGGCGCTACTGGACCTCAAGGTCTTCAAGGTAACACGGGTGCCACTGGACCTCAAGGTCTTCAAGGTAACACRGGTGCTACTGGTGCTACTGGTGCTACTGGACCTCAAGGCGTTCAAGGTAACACGGGTGCTACCGGCGCTACTGGTGCTACGGGTGCTACTGGACCTCAAGGTCTTCAAGGTAACACGGGTGCCACTGGACCTCAAGGCGTTCAAGGTAACACGGGTGCTACTGGACCTCAAGGCGTTCAAGGTAACACGGGTGCCACTGGACCTCAAGGTGTTCAAGGTAACACAGGTGCTACGGGTGCCACTGGACCTCAAGGCATTCAAGGACCAACGGGTGCTACCGGCGCTACTGGTATAGGAGTTACTGGACCTACTGGACCTTCTGGTGGGCCTACCGGACCTACTGGGCCAACTGGACCTAGCTTCCCTGTAGCAACAATTGTTGTAACAAACAATATTCAGCAAACAGTACTGCAATTTAATAACTTTATTTTTAGTACTGCAATTAACGTAAACAATATTATCTTCAACGGCACAGATACAGTTACTGTTATCAACGGTGGTATTTATGTAATTAGCGTATCCATTTCTACAACTGCGCCAGGATGCGCTCCACTCGGAGTAGGAATTTCAATTAATGGAGCAGTCGCAACTGATAATTTCTCTTCAAATTTAATAGGCGACTCACTTTCATTTACTACAATCGAAACATTAGTAGCTGGTGCAAGAATTTCTGTCCAATCTACTCTTAATGAGATTACGATTCCTGCGACAGGAAATACTAACATCCGCCTTACTGTATTTAGAATCGCTTAAATTTCACTATATATTGTTTATGACAAATAAAAAAAGAGCGAGAAACTCGCTCTTTTTTTGTTATGTACAATAATTCATTACTATTCTAATTCAATTGAAACATTTTTTTGTGGTACAAATGTAGAAATTGCATGTTTATAAATAAGCTGTTGCTTACCTTCTGTTTCCAGTAGGACTGTAAAATTATCAAATCCTTTAATTAGTCCACGAAGCTGGAAACCATTTAATAAGTACAGCGTAACAAACGTATTTTCTTTACGGAGTTGATTTAAAAACTGATCTTGAATATTGATTGATTGCTTCATGTCGAATCCTCCTCTTTTTCTCTACTTACTATTATTCGACTTTACTTGTAACTTTCCTTCTATGTATCGTAAAATTTCTGACGTTTTTTCACCGTCTGTAACATCAAACCACGTGACATCCATTTTATTACGGAACCACGTTAATTGACGCTTTGCATAACGACGCGAATTCGTCTTTAATTGTGATACCGCATCTTCTAAAGAGGCTCGATTCTCAAAATAATCATAGATTTCTTTATATCCAATCGCTTGAATAGATTGACAATCTCGTATCCCTCTATTATACAGCCCTTCTACTTCCTCTAATAGGCCTTGTTCCATCATCAAATCCACTCGTAAGTTAATGCGATCGTATAGCATTTCTCGATCCATTGTCAAGCCAATTAATGAAACATCATAGAGTAACTCTTTTTCTTGTTTCTCAATTTGGTCACTCATTTTTTCACCCGTCGTGTGGAAAATTTCTAACGCCCGAATGACACGTCGTACATTATTTGCATGAATACGCTCTGCACTTTCTGGATCTACTTCTTGCAATTTTTTATGTACATATTCCACACCGCGTTCTAAAGCTAACTTTTCCATTTGCTCTCGGTATATCACATCACCAGCATCATCTGTAAACTGATAATCGAATAAAACAGATTGTATATAAAGACCGGTCCCACCAACTATAATTGGTAATTTACCACGTTCTGTAATTTCTCGAATATGTTTGCGAACACGTTCTTGAAATTCCGCGACAGAAAATGAATCTTCCGGATTTTTTATATCGACCATATAATGTGGAATTCCGTCCATCTCTGCTTGTGTTACCTTTGCAGTTCCAATATCCATCGTTCGATAGATTTGCATGGAATCACCACTAATAATTTCACCGTTCAACGCTTTGGCAAGATCGATACTTAACTTCGTCTTTCCAACAGCTGTTGGTCCAATGATGACAGCAACTTTTTCACGTTGCACTTCTCCCATAGCATTCAACTCTCTTTATGTAATATACTCCATCTATTGATTATACCCAATCTTACCAATTTTAACGGCATGATTGCAAGTTCTTTCATTTCGGTACATGAAATTACATATAAAAAAGAACATAGTTTGTCCAATTCTGCATATACATGATAAAAATAGTTTCGAGAGGATGAGTTAACTATGAAACAATCCACCATCAATTTTTCATCTTTGACAAAAGACCTCATTTTAGCTACTTCTACAAAAGAACAAAATTGTTCACAAGAGGAATTATACTTCGCCCTAAATTGTTTACTACGGGCTTTTCATTCTACTCTCCATGAAACAACATCACATCCAGAAAATAAAAATACAGAATATATACAAACACAATTTTGCAGTGCATATAAAATTATTACAGGTAAAACTATTTATCCCTTTCAATAATCCATAAAAAGCGGTTGCTTACATAATTTCAAGCAACCGCTTTTTATATTAATATCGATAACCTATTGTATAACTTTCACTTTTACAGATTTGCGCCCCCAGCTATTAGCACTACCATCTGAACCGACTAATACATCAATACGATTTCCTTTAATCGCACCACCAGTGTCTCCAGCAATCGCTTCTCCATATCCTTCTACCCATACTTTTGAGCCAAGCGGAATTACTTTCGGATCAACAGCAATTACTTTCATATTTGGATTTGCTGTCAAATCATGCCCCATTGCAGTTAATACACGACCACCATACGAACCATTCTCACTCGGATCTGCTGTATATGCCGTCGCTTCTACTGTAATTTCACGACCACCAGTAGGCGCACTTTTTTCAGTAGATTTCGCAACTGGTTTTGCAGCCGGCTTTTCTTTTACCACAGGTTTACTTGATTCTACATTCTTAATAGAATCGTTACTCTTAACAGACTCTTTATTCTTAACTGCTGTATTATTTTTAACCGGCGCTTCTTCTTGAGCTACAACTTCTTTCTTTTCAATTACAGGTGCCGTTCCTGTTAAAAATGGCACGTGAACATATCCGACTTTTCCATTGTAGTCGAATTGTAACCATTCATTTTGAACTTGATTCGTCGTTTCAATCACATCATCTTTATTAAGTTTACCTAAAATTTCAGAATCAGTATTCGCTCCAGCACGAACATTTAATACGCCCGCCGTTACATAATATGTGCTCCTTGTAAACTCAGCACTTACAAACGCTTCCTTACCGTTTAACTTAATTTTTGTCCATCCATTTTCTGTATTTATAACATCTAGTGTATTCCCACTTAACACTTTACCTACAAGCTTTGACTCTACATTTGGGTTTTCTCTAACATTTAATACGTCTGTTGTTACAATTGTTTCCGCTTTAGCAGAACCTGCAAAAATCCCAAGACCAAAAACTGCTGCTGTTGCTATACTTAATAATTTTTTCATGAATAGCCTCCATTTGCTTTGTTTTCGTATTTTCATTATAGCAACAGATTTTTAGAATTTTTAGAAATCACACAATTACAAAGCATTCGTAATATACGATTAATGAGCTGTAACATAAATTTCCATATTAATAAAATGTATTTTTAATACAATCTCCAATGGTTTTCATATATTTTTTACATACGAGCACAAGAACTTTTTCCAGAAAAAATTACAGTGTTACTTTTTTGTTACAAAAAAACCAAAATTCATTACATCTTTTACCAAAAAGCATCAATATTCCATTGTTAACCTATTTTTTTGTAATAAAAAGAAAGCAGCTACTAAAAGCTGCTCTCTTTTCATTTGTTATTGAACTTTCTTTTTCCAAACACCTAGCATAATAGCCGAGACAATCGTTCCAATTAATATAGAGAAAATATATAGTAACGGTTTATTTACTAATGCTATTACAAATAATCCACCATGCGGTGCCGGTAATGTAATTTGGAATAACATAGATAACGCACCTGCAATACTTGAACCAACAACACAACTTACGATTACTCGAACCGGATCTGCAGCTGCAAACGGAATCGCACCTTCTGTAATGAACGATGCTCCCATAATATAATTTGTTAAACCAGATTTACGTTCCGCTTCTGTAAACTTTGATTTAAAGAATGTAGTTGCGAATGCAATCGCAAGTGGCGGTACCATACCACCAGCCATAACTGCTGAGTGCACTCCAAAATTCTGTGCTTCTATTGCAGCAATACCAAACGTAAATGCCGCTTTATTAATTGGACCACCCATATCAATTGCCATCATACCACCTAAAATAAGACCTAGTAATATAGCATTCGTACCATTTAAACCATTTAACCACCCTGTCAACATTTCATTTAATGCTACTACAGGCGGAATTACTACTTTTTGCATTACAACTCCTGTAATCAATAATCCAAAGACTGGATATAACAAAACAGGTTTAATTCCTTCTAATTGTACTGGTAGTCCTGAAAATAATCTTTTTAACCCTAAAACAACATATCCAGCTAAGAAACCAGCAATTAATCCACCTAAAAATCCAGCATTCGCATTCGCCGCTAAAAATCCACCTACAACACCAGGCATAAAACCAGGACGATCAGCAATAGAGCTTGCAATAAATCCAGCTAAAATTGGTACAAGGAATAAAAACGCACCTGTTTTTCCTCCACCAATTGACATGAACAATTCAGCTAAAGGACCTTCCGCCTTTATACCACCAAACGAAAATGCTAGCGCTATTAAAATCCCGCCACCAACAACGAATGGAAGCATATTACTTACACCGCTCATTAAATGCTTATAAATTCCTAATCCTTTTTCTCTCTCAATACTTTCTGTTTTCCCATCCTCTTTTACACCTTTAAAGATTGGTGCATCTTGTTTGACAGCTCGTTTAAGCAGATTTTCCGTTTTTCTAATCCCATCAGCAACTGGCACTTGAATGACATGTTTACCAGCAAAACGATTCATTTCTACTTGTTTATCTGCCGCAACAATAATAGCTGTTGCACGTTCAATATCCTCTTTTGTTAAACCGTTTTTAATACCTGTTGATCCGTTCGTTTCAACTTTAATCGCTATTCCTAACTCTGCCGCTTTTGCTTTTAAGCTATCCGCCGCCATATATGTGTGAGCGATTCCAGTTGGGCAAGCTGTAACAGCAAGTACGTACGGTTCATTTCCTTCTGGTTTTGCAACTTCAATCTCTTCTTCTTTTTCATTCTCTTTTTCTTTTTCATTCTCTTTTTCATCAAATAGTTGAAGAAGCTCACTTTCATCCTTCGCTTCTAATAGTTGCTTGCGAAACCCTTCATCCATTAATAATGTCGATAAACGAGACAACGTTTCTAAATGAGTATTATTCGCTCCTTCACTTGCAGCAATCATAAAGAATAAGTGTGCCGGTTGTCCATCAAGCGACTCATAATTGATACCGCTTACACTTCTACCAAAACAAATCGATGGTTGTTTAACAGCCTTTGTCTTCGCATGAGGTATTGCAATACCTTCCCCTATTCCAGTCGTACTTTGGGACTCCCGCTTTAAAATAGCTTCTTTAAATTCCGTTTTACTATTTAAACGATTTGCCCCGTTTAATTTCTCAACTAATTCATCTATGACAGCTTCTTTATTTGAAGCTGTCATATCCATAATGACTGTATCCCTTTTTAATAGTTCTGTAATTTTCATATGTTGCTTCCCCCTATCGCTTAGCTACAATTACTTGCGACAATAATTCTTCTACTTTTTCCTTCTTACATAAATCAGCTGAAAATGCTGTTGCACTCCCTGTTGCAACGCCGTATTGAAATGCCTTTTCAATATCTTTTGTCTGTTCATATTTGCCTACAAACCCTGCAACAAGAGAATCTCCGGCCCCAACTGAATTAATTACAACACCTTTTGGAACAGTCGCTTCATATATACCTTCTGCCGTAAATAATAAAGCTCCCTCTCCAGCCATCGATACGATAACGTGTTTTACACCTTGTTCAATTAATTTTCTTCCATAAGGTAAAATGTCTTCTACTGTTGAAAGCTCCACTCCAAACAACTCACCAAGTTCATGGTGGTTTGGCTTAATTAAAAACGGCTTATTTTTAATTACATGTTGCAGTGCACTTCCACTTGCATCTACTACTACACGAATACCTTTTTCAGCTCCAAACGCAGCAATTGATTCGTAAAAGGTACTTGGAATAGAGACTGGTACACTCCCAGCGAGTACAACACAATCTCCAGGTTGCATACTCTCAATTTTTTTCATTAACTGTTCGAACTGCTCTTTTGTTACAATAGGACCTTGGCCATTTAATTCTGTTTCTTCTTTCCCTTTTATTTTCACATTAATGCGAGTATCTTCATCTACTTGGACGAAGTTTGTTGTTACACCTTCCGTCTGTAATACCTCTTTAATAAATTGACCAGTAAATCCACCAGTAAATCCAAGTGCTATATTTTTAACACCTAAACGCTGAAGAACACGAGAAACATTAATTCCTTTTCCTCCAGGAAACTTCATATCTTTCTCCGCTCGATTTATTGTTCCTAAATCAAAAGAAGGAACTTGCACTACATAATCAATAGATGGGTTTAAAGTAACTGTATAGATCATTGTTTATCAGCCTCAATTACATTGGTTTGTTTTTTATATTTTTCTAAATCAATTTCTAAATGGTTTGTAATAATATTTGCATCTTCAACATTTGCAATTTTCGCAAACGCAACTTCTGAAAACTTACTTTCATCAATTAAGAAATATCCTTCGTTTGCTAATGTTAATGCCATTTGTTTTAGGAGCGCTTCTTCTGGATCTGGCGTTGTAAAGCCAAGCTGTTCATGTACACCATTTGCACCTAAAAAACATTTATCAAAGCGATACTTCTGCATACTTTCCTGTGCCATAGCACCGATTAAAGCTTTCGTCCTACTCTTCATCATTCCGCCTAGTAAATACGCACGAATATTATTTTCAACTAAAGCTTCAATATGCATAAGTCCATTCGTAACGACAGTAACATCTTTATTGATTAAAAATGGAATCATTTCAAATGTTGTACTCCCTGCATCTAAATAAATACAATCACCTTGTTCAACAACGCTAGCCGCATAATTAGCAATTTGTTGTTTTATTTGAATGTTTTTGGATGATTTTTCAACCATCGTTGGTTCTTGCCCTTTTCCTGTTAAAACAGCGGCACCACCATGAACTCTTTTTAATAACCTTTGCTTTTCCAATTGTGCTAAATCACGGCGAATTGTCGACTCAGAGCTTTCTGTTCTTTCAACTAATTGCTGTAATTTTACAACTTTCTGTTCTTTTACAAGTTGCAATATCATTTGATGACGTTCAGGAGTTAACATTTTATTCACCTCTTCTTTGATTACAGTATAATGAAAACGGTCACAAAAATCAACCATAAACAGCCAAAAATAATCACAAACATTCATAAACGCTTATAAAAAGCAAAAAAGAAACCTATTCGATCAAACAATCAAATAGGTTTCTTTTCTAAATTCACTTATAAAGAAGCTTTATATATACTTAGAACATCATCTTTATTTAATTTTTTAAAGTTACCAAATTCACCATACACCATCGCTTTATTAGCCATTATATCAATTTCATTTTCTCCAATACCGTAATCAGCTAATGTTGCTGGTGCTTCAATTGAAGTCCAAAATTGACGCAGTGCCTCAATTCCTTCTAACGCCACTTCTTTATCTGTTTTGCCATCTGTTTCTATATCAAATACACGAATAGCGAACTGTTTAAAACGACTTACATTTTCCTCTACAACATGTTTCATCCAGTTCGGGAATAAAATCGCAAGCCCACCTCCATGCGGTATATCATGAACAGCAGAAACTGCATGTTCAATATTATGAGTTGCCCAGTCACCTCTTACTCCCATCGCTAAAATGCCATTTAACGCCATCGTTCCGCAATATAAAATTGTTTCCCTATGCTCATAATTTTCTAAATCACTTAAAAGCTTAGGTGCTGTTTCAATGACTGTTCTTAAAACAGATTCACAATAACGGTCTTGTAGTTCTGTATTCGTTCCATGATGGAAATATTGTTCTAATACATGTGACATAATATCTACCATACCATAAATCGTTTGATCTCTCGGTACAGATGCAGTATGAACTGGATCTAAAATTGAAAACTGCGGGAATGTAACTGGGCTTCCCCATCCATACTTTTCATTCGTTTCCCAATTTGTAATTACCGAGCCTGCATTCATTTCAGAACCTGTCGCAGCAAGAGTAAGTACAGTGCCAAATGGTAATGCCTCACTAGCAAATGCTTTTTTCGTTACAATATCCCATACATCTCCATCATATTTGCTACCAGCAGCAATCGCTTTCGTACAGTCGATTACACTTCCTCCACCAACTGCTAAAATAAATTCAACTCCATTATCTTTACAAATTTGAATCCCTTTCTTTACAGTTGATACACGAGGATTCGGTTCAACACCCGTCAATTCAAATACTTCTGCATTAATATCGTTTAAAATAGAAATTACATTATCATAAATACCGTTTCTTTTAATACTGCCTCCTCCATATACGAGAAGAACCTTCTTACCAAACTGTGGAATTTCAGTTTTTAACTGTTCTAATTGATTTTTACCGAAAATAAGTTTCGTTGGATTACGAAATACAAAATTTTGCATATTTCTTTACCATCCCTTCTATATGAAAAGCAACTATACTTTTGTATACCATATTTTTTTCATTTCACAAAAAGATTTGCTTAACAAAAAAGCCCCAGCCTAAGGGCTGAGACTTTTATTGATAATAAGGTGAGATCATTAAGTAAACAATAACACCAGATAAACTTACATATAACCAAATTGGCATCGTCCAACGTACAATTTTACGGTGACGTGTTAATTGATTTGTAAAACCAAATACAAGTGCAAACAATGCAAGTGGTACAATAATTGCAGCAAGGATAATATGCGTAATTAAAATAATGAAGTACACATATTTAATGAACCCTTCTCCGCCAAAATGTGTTGCTGGCGCCAAGTAATGATACGATAAATAAGAAACACAAAATAGCAACGTCGTTGTAAATGCTGCGAGGATAAAACCACGGTGCATTTTCACATTCTTTTTAATAATAGAGTATAAAGCTGCTAATAAGAATACGAACGTAAAGCTATTAAAAATCGCATTTAACATTGGTAAAATTGTTACATCAAAATGTACTTCTCCTTCATAGCCAACAGGTCCAAAGAACAAAAATAAAATAATCGCATTTACAATTACAGAAAGCGTTATCACAATAGGAGCATAGCTTTTCTGATTTGTTGATTGATCCACCAAAATGGTCACTCCCTCTTCCTTCGAGTATGTATACATAACCTCACTATTTTAACATATTATTCACAGTGTAAATGTGACAATAGTTTGACACAGCAAGACAAGACAAAGAAAAAAATCCTTCTTAATAAAACTTCTTAAGAAGGATTTTATCGCTTTATTATTCAAATAGCAACGCGATTAATTTTTGTTAAAAAATGTATCGCTATATGCTTGAAAAATTTCAGACACTTGATATCCCATTAATGAAATTGCTGTTAATGAAAAGAAACCAATCATAAGAAATCGAAACCACATATAAATCTCCTCCTTGTATTTAGCTTAAAAAACATTAGCTACCTTACAAGTTGCGTGGCACTCTTCATCATCACTTTCCTTCTTCTTTACAATTGCTGTTATAAATCGAATCATAAAGAATAGTACAAAAGGAAATTGTTCGTAATTCACATTGGCATAGTTTAGCAACGGCTCGCGCTGCACATCGAACGGAGATGAGAAGGAATAGAACATACCTTGCTCTTCCATATATACAATTACAATTTTCATGCAAAATACTATTCCTAGAAACGAAACAATATCTTGCCATTCTGTCGTATATAACAAGTTATACAGCTCTAATACGTACTCTTCCAACATCATCCCCCCTTCCTTTTTTACCATTCTGCTCGCCTTCGTATAAAAAGTCAAGAAAAAAGTTTATATTCACTATGACAATAGTAATTACTTGTTTCTATGATTATATATGATTCTTTTATAGCAATGATTGGGTGTAACTCTCTTCTAAAACAAGAAATTAGAATCGAACAGATTCCTCATTTTTACTTTCGGAATTCAATACTGTACTATTTTTATTTCTATTAAAAATAAAATAAGAAATTATTATAAGAAGAGTAACAAGCATCGTTAATAGTGCCTGTGAACGTAAAGATTCAATTGCGATCATTGCAACTAAAACTGCTATAATCGCAGCAATTGTAACATATGTTACATATGGAAAAAGCCACATCTTCACTTTCAAATTTTGTTGTTCTGCTTTCCCCATTTTTTTACGTATCTTGAAATGTGAAATTGCTATAACGAGATAAACGAGTAATGCAATACCGCCAGATGCATTCACTAAAAATAAAAATACTTTATCTGGAGATATGTAACTAAAAACAACTCCAATGTAAGCAAAGAAAGTTCCAAATAAAACCGCCCGAACCGGAACACCACTACTATTCAATTTCAAAAATGCCTTTGGTGCATCTCCTCTTTCTGCCATTGAAAAAAGCATTCTTGAGTTCGTATATAAACCCGAATTTAAACAAGAAAGTACAGCTGTTAAAACGATAAAATTCATAATTTGTGCTGCCGCTGGTATCCCTATATGTTCCAATACCGCCACAAATGGGCTTTTTAGTATGTTCGCTGAATTCCACGGAAGGAGTGTAACAACTACAGCGATCGATCCAATGAAAAATACGAGAATACGCCAAATCACACTATTTGTTGCTGTTTTTACTGCTTTTACAGGTTCGGCAGACTCTCCAGCGGCTACAGCAACAATCTCTGATCCCATAAATGAAAATATAACGACGGTAATTCCAAGTAACACCGAACTTATACCATTTGGCATAAATCCTCCTTGCCCTACTAAATTCGAAGTGCCAGGTGCTTCCGTTCCTGGTACAAATCCTAAAATAACAGCAAGACCTAAGCAAAGGAACAAAACAATACTTATTACTTTAATAAATGAAAACCAATATTCAAATTCTCCAAATGATTTCACCGAGAAAACATTCGTCAACGTTAATAAAATCGTTAATATTAAGCTTAATAACCAGAGTGGGATTTCCGGAATCCAGTATTGAATAATACCAGCACCTGCTGTAGCTTCTATTGCAATAACAATTACCCAGAAAAACCAATATAGCCACCCAATTGTATAACCTGCCCATGGACCAATTGCTTCTCTTGCATATGTTGCAAATGAACCACTTGTCGGATTAATAGCTGCCATTTCCCCCAGCATTCTCATAACGAAAATAACTAGAAGCCCTGCTAATGCATATGAAACGATAGAACCAGGTCCTGCCGAATGCACAACCGCACCACTTCCAACAAACAAACCAGCTCCTATTACGCCACCAATTGAGATCATTGTAATGTGGCGTATTTTGAGGTCTTTCTTAAGATTTTTATCCAACTCTTGTACATCCCCTTCCAAACTAAATTTTGAAATTTATGTAAGAGTACTGTGCGAAAGATTTTGTCCTATACTTTAAAATATATCAAAATATTCTGAATTTAACAATTGCAATTCAATCTCCTTCAAAAATTATTTCATTAGGTTTAATACTTTCCCATACACAATTGTTGAGAAAATTATAGTCCTCTTACAAAAGAAAGAATTTTCAGATATCATTAGATAAACAAGATTATACATCTAGACAACTTTTTGTATAGGAGTGTTAATATGTTAAACAAGTTCAAATTTTTTTGTTGTATTTTAGTAATGTTCTTACTACTACCGCTATCCCCTTTCCAAACACAAGCAGCAAACAATTTAGGTTCAAAATTACTCGTTGGATACTGGCATAACTTCGATAACGGTACTGGCATTATTAAATTAAGAGACGTTTCACCAAAATGGGATGTAATCAATGTATCTTTCGGTGAAACTGGTGGTGATCGTTCCACTGTTGAATTTTCCCCTGTATATGGTACAGATGCAGAATTCAAATCAGATATTTCTTATTTAAAAAGTAAAGGAAAGAAAGTAGTTCTTTCAATAGGTGGACAAAATGGGGTCGTTTTACTCCCTGACAATGCCGCTAAGCAACGTTTTATTAATTCCATACAATCTCTGATTGATAAATATGATTTTGATGGAATAGATATTGACCTTGAATCGGGTATTTACTTAAACGGAAATGACACTAATTTCAAAAACCCAACTACTCCTCAAATCGTAAATCTTATATCAGCTATTCGAACAATCTCAGATCATTATGGTCCAGATTTTCTATTAAGCATGGCTCCTGAAACAGCTTATGTTCAAGGCGGTTATAGCGCATACGGAAGCATCTGGGGTGCATATTTACCAATTATTTATGGAGTGAAAGATAAACTAACATACATTCACGTTCAACACTACAATGCTGGTAGCGGGATTGGAATGGACGGTAATAACTACAATCAAGGTACTGCAGACTACGAAGTCGCTATGGCGGATATGCTCTTACATGGTTTTCCTGTAGGTGGTAATGCAAATAACATTTTCCCAGCTCTTCGTTCGGATCAAGTCATAATTGGACTTCCTGCAGCTCCAGCGGCCGCTCCAAGTGGCGGGTACATTTCTCCAACTGAAATGAAAAAAGCTTTAGATTATATCATTAAGGGCATTCCTTTCGGAGGAAAGTATAAACTTTCAAATCAGAGTGGCTATCCTGCATTCCGCGGCCTAATGTCTTGGTCTATTAATTGGGATGCAAAAAACAACTTTGAATTCTCTAATACTTACAGAACATATTTTGATAATCTTTCCTTGCAAAAATAATAAAAAACAACAATAGGTTACATAACCTATTGTTGTTTTTTATTTATGTAAATTACTTTTTCACTTCTACATGATGAAGAGATTCTTTTTCATCTCTTACATAACTATTCACAAGACTTAAAAGTAATTTACCACCAATTAACATTGCTTGTTCATCAAAATCAGCACGTAGCGCTATCGTCTTCCCAGGTCTTCCACCTTCAATTACGCCGATTACTCCTCTGCTCCCGATATTTGTTTTCACATCAATATGAAAACTTTTTAAGATTTCAGCTATTTTTCTCGGCGTTTCTATTTCTTGAAACGCTAGCTCTGGATATTGATGAAAATCTCTTCGTCATGAAACTATTTGATTATATAAACTTTCCAATTCTTTATGCCATGTTTCTATCCTAGAAATTCCCCTTTCTTTATTTAACACTTTAAACAAAACTTACATAATATTCAGTATTTAACTATTAAAAAAAGAGAACTTTCTCTAAAAGTCCTCCTACTATTCTAGTCACTATTTTGCTTCAACACAAAAATTGAAAGTTCAGGTACACTCCAAAATCTAACAGGCATCCTAGTAGTCCCAATGCCACGATTTACATATAAATATAACGGCTTACTCTTCCCCTCTACTTCATACATACCTTCAACATAGTTCTCAGCTAGTTTGGTAGTAATTAACGGACCTACAAAAGGAATTTGGACTTGTCCTCCGTGACTATGTCCTGACAGTTGAAGATCAACTGGGTAACGATTGATTTTGGTTACAACATCCGGCTCATGTACTAATAACATGTTGAAATCATTTTGTTTCAAGTTTTTTAAAGTTGAATCTATTTGCGGCTTCCCTAATAGAAAATCATCCAAACCTGATATTGTAATATATTTGCCGTTTTCCACTTTAATTTTCTGCACTTCATTTACTAATACAGAAAAACCAGCTTCCTCCATATATTTTTTGTAAAATAAACTACCGCCCCCGCCCCTATCATGATTCCCAAACACAGCATATTTCCCTAAGGGAGCGTAAATTTTCTGCAAAATAGCCTTCGCTTCTTCTCTTTCCGCACTATAAGACCCAAATTTATCTATTAAATCTCCAGTAAAAACTACTATATCTGGATGTAATTCATTCATCTTCTCCACTAAATGTTCAAGTTGTTTCAGTGTAAACTCTGGTCCTAAATGTACATCTGAAAACTGTAATATTTTTTTATTATTAAATTCTTTAGGAATTGCAGAAGCTTCTATTTCATTCCACGTAACTGTTACTAATTTTCGTTCTATTTCTGTCGCATAATAATACAAACTTACTGGTATCATTAATATACTTATAAAAATAATAATAAATATCTTTACGATTGATTTTTTTCGTTCTTTTTTTACATGATTCGTATTCATGTTTTCACCTCTAGAAACACTTTAAATCCTTATTGTTACATTAATGTGACAACATGAACAATGTTATCAATATGTCGTTCCCTCTCTATTCACTTTGACAATTTTATACAGAAGTCATAACATATTTTTATAATACGTAGATTTTTGAATTTTTTCTATTCATTCCATCATTTTATTACGGAGGGGTTATTCATGTCTGTATTTACACCAGAAGAAATTACGAAACTTGCTGCGAATTCAGGAAGGAAAAAAGGTCATTTATCATTGCTCCCTATACTAATTCTTGGTTTTTTTGGTGGTGCTTTTATCTCATTAGGGTATTTACTCGATATTCATGTTATTGGGACAATGCCAAAATATTGGGGATCATTTTCTAGTTTTCTAGGCGCTGCTGTATTCCCTATTGGTCTTATTCTCGTTATTCTTGCAGGCGGTGAACTAGTTACTGGTAACATGATGACAGTTTCTATGGCCTGGTTCCAAAAGAAAATTACTTTATTTTATTTCATACGAAATTTAGTTATTGTTACATTTAGCAATTTCATAGGAGCTGTATTCGTAGCCTATTTTTTCGGTCATATCGTCGGCTTAACTGAAGGAGCTTTTTTAGCGAAAACTATTTCTATCGCTCAAGCGAAACTACAAGATACACCATTGCAAGCATTTATTTCTGCAATCGGATGTAATTGGCTCGTTTGTTTAGCTGTTTGGCTCAGTATGGGAAGTAAAGAATTTATCGGAAAGATTATCGGTATTTGGTTCCCAGTTATGACTTTTGTTGCGATTGGATTTCAACACGTTGTAGCCAATATGTTTGTCATCCCAGCTGCGATTTTTGCCGGTCATTTCACTTGGGCTGAATATTTTCCAAACTTTATTTTTGTTTTCTTTGGAAATTTAGTAGGGGGTATGTTATTTGTAGCACTACCTTACTTCATATCTCATAATAAGAAACTACCTTCTCATCAAGAGAAGACTGAAATGAAGAACAAATCTCTATCCGCTTAAATGGAATGTCTATAAAGTGTCCTAAAAAATATTACAAATTTCATTTTTTTTGCGAATATATGTACGTACACTTGTTCTCGAATGTTTTATACGTTATAATAACAACTTAAATAGCATTATTTACATATGAGGTGAAAAACATGAACAAAACAGAATTAATTAAAAACGTAGCACAAAATGCTGAGATTTCTCAAAAAGAAGCTACTGTAGTTGTACAAACTGTAGTAGAATCAATCACTAACACTTTAGCTGCTGGTGAAAAAGTACAACTTATCGGATTCGGTACATTCGAAGTTCGCGAAAGAGCTGCTCGTACAGGCCGTAACCCACAAACTGGTGAAGAAATGCAAATCGCAGCTTCTAAAGTACCTGCTTTCAAAGCTGGTAAAGAACTAAAAGAAGCTGTAAAATAATGAAAAATATCCTTCTCATTTATGAGAAGGATATTTTTTTCATAACATAATTAATAAAAATCTGACCATTATGCTGTTTCTTTTGTTCTTTTATGCAAATAAAACCTTTACTTTTAAAAAAAGGTTTTGCGGTAATGCTCGCCTCTGTATATATCTCCCTATGCCCCAATTTCACTGCTTCTTTTTCTAACATCTGTAGTATGTATGAAGCGACTCTTTTCCCTTGATAATCTTTATGTGTAAATAAACGATCTACGTAATGATCATCGTTATAATCCCCAAATCCCAATATCACACCGTTATGATCCGCTACATAACTAATATTCTTCTCTAAAGACTTTAACCAGCTTTCTCTATCTAGTCGATTTGGTGCCCACGCCTGTAGCTGTAACTCATTATAATCTTTTGCATTAACCGTATGAACTGTCTCATAGAACAATTGTAATACTTGCTCTAAATCTTCTTTCTGAAATGTTCTAACTATAATATCTTTTAACATATATAAGTCTCCTTACCAAACTACCTCTTAACTTTTCTACTACATACGATTCCATATTTCTTCTTTATTATATCGTTTTAATTTCTATACGAACAAAAAAACAATACTTATTCAAAGTATTGTTTTTTAATTCTATTCAATTACTTTAATGTAGCTTTTTAAGACTTTAATTTAACTCTTTGTAATCTTAATGCATTTAATACAACGGATACAGAACTAAATGCCATCGCTGCTCCAGCAACCCAAGGTGCTAAGAAGCCTAATGCCGCGATTGGAATTCCTAACGCGTTATAAGCTAATGCCCAGAATAAATTTTGTTTAATATTTCTTATCGTCATTTTACTCATAAAGATCGCATCAGCAATACTATTTAAATCCCCACGGATTAACGTAATATCTGCCGCTTCCATCGCTACATCCGTTCCTGTTCCAATTGCCATACCGATATCCGCCGTAGCAAGAGCAGGAGCATCATTTATTCCATCTCCAACCATTGCTACTTTCTTACCTTGTGCTTGGAGTTTTTTCACTTCTTCTGCTTTTCCTTCTGGCAATACTTCTGCAATTACGTGATCAATACCAACTTGCTTTGCAATCGCCTGAGCAGTTTGTGTATTATCTCCTGTAATCATCACAACGTCTAGACCCATTTTTTTCAGTCTTGCGATAGCTGCTTTTGAAGTATCTTTCACAGTATCTGCAACGGCAACTATACCGGCATATTCTTTATCGATTGCAATAAGCATTGCTGTTTTTCCTTCTCGTTCTAGCGCTTCCATTGATTTAGAAACTTCTTCAATATCAATATTGAATTCCTTCATTAATCGACGTGTGCCAATTAATAATTGTTTTCCTTCTACAACTGATTCGATACCGAATCCTGGAATCGCTTCAAACGTTTCTGAACTTGGGATATCAATTTTCTTTTCTTTAATTCCTTCTACAATCGCTTCTGCAAGTGGATGTTCAGAATTTCTTTCTGCTGCCCCTACTAAACGTAGTATTTCTTCTTCACGGAATCCATCTGCTACAATTACATCTGTTAACACCGGCTTCCCGTTTGTCACAGTACCTGTTTTATCTAGAATAACTGTATCTAATCGGTGTGTTGCTTCTAAATGCTCCCCGCCCTTAAATAAAATACCATACTCAGCCGATCTTCCTGATCCTGCCATAATAGATGTAGGCGTTGCAAGCCCTAATGCACACGGACAAGCGATAACAAGTACGGCAATCATTTTCTCAAGTGCTCCGCCAAAATCACCAGGTGTAACAAATAGCATCCACACTGCAAATGTGATAATTGCAATCACAACTACAACTGGTACGAAAATACCTGAAATTTGATCTGCTACCCTTTGAATAGGAGCTTTTGAACCTTGAGCCTCTTCTACTACTTTAATAATTTGAGCTAATGCAGTATCTCTGCCTACCTTAGTGGCTTTCACTTTTAAAAACCCATTTTTATTTATTGTAGAACCGATTACTCCATCTCCAATTGTTTTATCAACCGGAATACTTTCGCCTGTTAACATCGATTCATCTATCGCTGACTTTCCTTCTACAATTTCCCCATCTACTGGGATTTTTTCACCAGGCTTTACATAGACGATATCACCAGCTACTACTTCTTCAATCAAAATTTTTATTTCTGTTCCATCTCGCACAACTGTAGCTGTCTTCGCTTGTAAACCCATCAATTTTTTAATCGCTTCTGATGAGCGCCCTTTTGCTTTCGCTTCAAATAATTTACCTAAAATAATTAATGTAATAAGTACCGCACTCGTTTCAAAATATAAATCTGTCATATGTTCCGAAGAACCAATAGATTGAATACTTAAATATACACTATAGAAATAGGCGGCCGACGTTCCAAGCGCCACGAGAACATCCATATTAGCACTTTTATTGCGTAACGCTTTATAAGCCCCAACATAAAACTGTCCACCAATGATAAATTGAACAGGAGTTGCAAGTGTTAGTTGCACCCAAGGGTTCATTAACATATCTGGTAAATAAATAAACGAAGTAAATGAGAAATGACTAACCATTGCCCACAATAATGGGAAAGATAAAATAAACGAAATAATAAACTTCTTCTTTTGTCGCTCAATTTCTTGTAATCGATGATCAGTTGATGCATCTTGATCATCTGGTTTCACTTCTAATTTATATCCTAGCTTCGTAATCACGCTCTTCATTTCATTTACATTAACTTCATCAGGATTAAAGTCTACTGTGGCTGATTCTAAAGCAAAATTTACTGTCGCCTTGTTCACACCATCTAACTTATTTAAACGCTTTTCAACTCTATTTGCACATGCTGCACATGTCATTCCTGAAACAGTAAATTCAGCTTTATCACTTACAATTCCATATCCTAACGATTCAACTTTTTCTTTAAATTGTTGCGGATTTGTTTTAGTTGGATCGTACATTATTTTTGTTTTTTCAAGCGCAAAATTTACATTTGCCTCATGAACACCTTCTACTTTTTTTAGACCTTTTTCAATTCTATTTGCACATGCCGCACATGTCATTCCTGATATTTGAAGATTGGCCTCTTTTTTTTCATTCATGTCTCTCACCTCTATATACCCTTATGAGGTATAATTATTAGCAAAATAAATCGTACTTCATTTAAAGTACGATTTATCTCCATATCTAAAAATAATTATTGAACATCGTATCCTTGATCTTCGATTACAGCAACGATATCTTTTAATGTTACAGCAGACGAATCGATAGTAACTTCAACAGTTCCTTCTGCTAATTGAACCTTCACTTGTTCAACACCGTTTAGCTCTTTCACACTGCTTTCGATAGCATTTACACAATGTCCACAAGACATACCTTCAACTTGTAATGTTAACTGTTCCATTTAAAATCCTCCTCTTGTTTATTCATTGTTTGTTAATCACAATTACATCTTACCATACCCCCCTAAGGTAATCAATGGTTTTATATCATGATTTTTCAATTATTTTCTAAAAGTTTATTTTACACACACTTTTTCACTACAATACACCAAAATCCAATATAAGGGTAAACAAAAAAACAAGCCAGTTAAATACTAGCTTGTTTTTACGCTTTTGAAAAACGTTCAAATACTGTCATTAATTCTTCAATTGCTTCGTCACCATTTCCATTTTTAATAGCTCCTGAAACACAATGACTCGTATGATTTTTGAGAACGCCCATTCCTACTTTTTTCATCGCTGCATTAATCGCTGAAATTTGCACTAAAATATCCACGCAATAACGATCATTTTCAATCATATTTTGAATACCGCGAACCTGTCCTTCAATTCTCTTTAATCTATTTATAATCTGTTCTTTTTCTTTTTCTGATCTATGTGTTACTGCTTCATTCTCTTTATGATCCATATTATCACCTTCTTAAAGTTTCTCTTCATCCAATAAAACAATTGTTTTTATGAGTATACCAATTATAGCATTAAATATCTACGCATGATACCCCATAAGAGTATATTTACACTTTATGCCTATTCTTAACAACTTATTAGCTTCTCAGCCTCAATTATCATGATACCCTTTCCTTTTTTCAAAAAAATAATAAGAGGGGATTATCCATCCCCTCTTATTATTCATCCATAAATACAAAAGTCTCAATTTATACGTGTATAAATTGAGACTTTTTTCCTTCTATATATAATTATTGCTGATCACATACTTTTTCATCATTCACTACTGAAGTTCCTTCCACGGTTACCGTATGAAAACAGTCATTTACACGAACTGTCACAACATTATCTTGCCGATCAATAACATGATATTCATTAAAATTTTTATTCAGAGCACTGCGAATTTGTTCTCCTTCATAAATTGGAATTCCATGTGATAAAACCCAAATAAGCCCAGCGATAGCAAGAATAGTTTTCATACGATCTACCTCCTTGAAAATATAGTGAACTTTTAATCCATGCTTTTGCAGCTCTACGAATCATGATTGGAATGAACTAAGCCTTTTTGGAAATAAGTTCATTTCGTCTATTTTATGTTTATGCTAATTGCGACCGAATTGTGACAACTTTTTGTCTCTTTAGACGAAAAGTTGAAACAAAACGTTCAAAAAGGACAATTCTACATATCAAAAAAGGTTATGGAACGTTTCATCCATAACCTTTTTAAGTCCAATCCTACAACTCATCCACCGTACTTCATGTGATCTTTGTAGAGTTGTTTTATTTTCATTCATTGACATCAAAGCAAAACTTCGAAAATACTTCCCACACAAGTTCATTTCTGCTACTTACCCCAGTCTTTTCAAAAATGGATTTTAAATGATCTTGTACCGTGTATATAGATATACAAAGTTCTTGGGCTAATTCCTTTGTCGACATACCTGTAAGAATTTTACGTATTACTTGCTTCTCACGTATTGTAAAACTATAAGCTTCCATAATAAGTGGAAAAATCTCTTCCGGTCTTGCTCTTTCGAATAGAACAATATAACCACCTTGAAAACTACTTGTACGTTCTAACTTACTAGCCCGAATGATTAAAAAATGGCCATAGGCTAAAGGTAGACAAACGTTTTCTTCTCTATTCATACACCCTACATTATACTCGTTAGCCTTTACTTTCGAACAAACCGCACGTATTGGCCTTGGTATTTCTTTTATATTTAACTGTTCATGCTTTCTAAGATTTGAAAGCCACTCGCTGCCACCTTGATTCCAATATAATACACTAAAATCCTCACTTACTATAATCGTACCTGTGCCTATCACCTTCTCTTCTGAAAAAGGTATAGAAACTGTCTTCTTTAAAGCCTCTCCAGCGATTGGGACTATCGTTGCTAAGTACTTACAATCATCGATATGAAAAGCGGGACTTATACTTCCTCGAAATAAACTAAGATGGCCATAACATTTCCCCTTACTCATACAAACGCCCCTTAATTCATCTCCAAAACTTGCTGGTTTTAAAATATTTCGGTATCTAGAGCTTTTCTTTTGTTCACCATTTGTCGCCATACTTAGAGAAGCAACATGAGGAGAGTGTTCTGTTAAACATTTAAATTTATTAAAATCATCTTCTAAAAATTCATTCATAAACAATTGTGGATGAATCTTTTCAACACTCTCATCGGTAAATGCCCCAGTAGATAAAAAAGAAATTGGGTCTATAGTTGTAAAACAAGCGGCGTCAAAATCAATAACTTTACGTATCAAGTGGAGAAATGACTCTTGAAATGATCTTATAGAACTTATATGATTCGCTACCATTTTAATTTCTTTCATTGTTTTTTCATGCATCCTCTTCCCCCCAGATTTACGGGATTGTTCCCCTTCATAATTTCATTTCATAATAAACCTATAAAACACATACTTAGGAGGTTAAAAATGAATTGGAATGATACTACCGTAAATTCATATGAACAAAGAATTCCATGTAAAATCCCAGGCTACTACCACCTATATGAAATGATGAACCATTTTTTATTTACTACACTCCCTATAAAAAACATGAATCCAAATTTACTAGTTATAGGTGCTGGTGGCGGACAAGAAATTCTCTCAATAGGCAAACAAAATAACAACTTATCTTTTACAGGGGTCGATCCATCTGAAAGCATGCTACAGTTAGCTAAAAAAAGAATTAAAAACGAAGGCATACAAAACCATGTTCATCTTGTACATGGAACTATCCATACATTATTACCAAATCAGTTATTTGACGCTGCCACCTGTATGCTTGTCCTGCACTTCATTCCAACTAATAAGGAGAAAAAAGAACTTATTAATGATATTAGTAATCGCCTAAAGCCTGGTGCGCCATTCTTTCTCGCTTCAATAAATGGTGTGCCCCATACAAGTATGTTTTCTACACAATTACATGCTTGGCGCAATCATATGATGCAAAATCAAATTCCATTAGAAGATTGGGACCGATTTGAAAATTCTTTTGAAACAGAAATATTTCCTATTTCCGAAGCTAATTTATTAACTATTATGGAGGAATGTGGCTTTACTCAAATGACTCGCTTTTTCACTAGTTTTTTAATTGATGGATACGTTGCCTTTAAACAATAAGGAAAAAAGGTAAGCAATTGCTTACCTTTTTTCCTATACGTAACTAATAAATCTCAATCCTTTACTTAAAGACGTCGGCACAACAGATGCATGATTCTCTCCTTCAGCTTCATAAAACTTAAATTTAAGTTTATCGTGGTTTACTTGGAGAAGGCGCTCTGATAATTCATTTGCACCTACAACCATATGCTCTCGTTCTAGTGACCCAACTGTAAGGAACACTCCTGTTTCAAACTTAGCATTGTTTAATTCATGTATAAGGTTCTCTTCTTTTTCAAGTACAGATTTATTATTCCACCATATAGATGGACTACTAATAAAATAATTTTGAAAAGCATTTAAGTTTGTAAATAGTATATGGAGAGCAAATAGTCCACCTAAAGAATGCCCAAATAACGTTTGCTTACCTTTATCAATCTCAAAATTCTTTTCAATTTGTGGTTTCAGTTCTTCTTCAATAAAAGTAAAGAAATTATGTGCTCCTCCTGTTTTAGGCCACGGTTTACCATCTGGTTTTAAAGGAGCATCTTTTGAAATTACGCTAGGCGTAAAATCATAGCATCTTTCTTCCCCTGAAAATGCGCCTTCAATTGGATAACCCACTCCTACTATAACAGCTGGTGAAACACCGGTTTTTTCCGCTCTTACTGATTGTATTTTAACTGCTTCATGAAATGTTTGAAAAAAGGCATTGCCATCTAATACGTAAATGACAGGATATCCTGAATCCGGTGCTGGTTGCCTCGGCTTTGAAATATGAATTTGATATTCTTTACCTTTTAATTTTGAATACATTTTCCACTGCTCTGTATTAGATGTTATAATCTGCTGTTTTTCAACTGTAGTATTCACCCTATCCCCCCCTTTTTAACTTGTTACATATATTTCGATTTTTTCTTCTTGAGATACAACGCTATCATAACCGAAACAAACAGGAGCCCCGTTATACGGATCAATCATGACACGCGCATCAATATGAAATACTTCTTTTAACACTTCATTTGTAATGATTTCTTCTGGGCTACCAGTTATAACAATTTCTCCTTCCTTCATTGCAATAATTTCATCTGAAAACCTTGCTGCATGATTAATATCATGTAATACCATAACAACCGTACAATTATGTTCTTTATTTAACTTCTCCACAATTTGTAATACATCTAATTGATGAGACATATCAAGGTATGTAGTTGGCTCATCTAATAGCAACACTTCTGTCTCTTGTGCTAATGCCATCGCTAGCCATACCTTTTGTCTTTGACCGCCCGATAAATTTGCAATTTGTCTCGTCCGAAATTCAGAAGTTTTCGTTATATCTAATGCCCAATCAATCATTTCTTTATCTTTTGTCGTTAACTTATTTACGTTATTTCGATGTGGATAGCGTCCATAAGAAATTAATTCTTCCACTTTAAGTTCACCTGGTGCAATTGGCGTTTGCGGGAGTAAAGCTAACTGCTTCGCAATTTCTTTCGTTGGAATTGTATGTAAATCTTGCCCTTGCAAATATACTTTTCCGCTTTTTTGTTTTAAAATTCTTCCCATTGTTTTTAACAATGTCGATTTACCGCAACCGTTTGGACCTATAATTGTCGTTACTTTTCCTTCTTGTATTTCCACATTTAAATCGCGAAACACTGTAAGCTTTTCATAACTTGTTTCTAAATTTTTTGCACTTAAAATACTCACTTTTATTCCTCCTCTTACGCTTTCGCCTTATAAAGTAAATATAAGAAATACGGTACACCGACAATAGAAATAACGATTCCAACTGGTAGCTCTACAGGTGTGAAAACTGTTTTCGCAATAAAGTCTGAAGCAATTACAAGAAACATTCCTATTACGCCGCACGTAGGAATTATATACTTATGTTGAATACCGACAAGTCTTTTCGCTATATGCGGTGCCATTAGTCCAATAAAACCGATACTCCCTGAAACAGCAACACATGCGCTCACAAGTCCGATACTACTTAACAGTAAAATCGATTTCTCTCTTTCTACTGAAACACCTAAACTTGTAATACTCGTTTCTTCCAATTGAAATAAATCTAATAAATAAGCTTTCTTTTGTATAAGCGGAATTAAGATAATAAGCCATGGTAACATAGCCACAATATACTTCCAGTTTGCACTATATATACTTCCAGACACCCACACTGCAGCCATCTCGAAATCGGTTGACTTCATTTTGAGTGATAAATACATAGAGAATGCTCCAAACCCTGAACCGATTGCAATCCCTGTTAATAACAGTCGTTGCGAATCTAACTTACCGTTTTTCCAAGAAAACAAATAAATGATTAGCGCTGCACCTAATCCACCTATTAAACCAAACATAGGCATCATCATTATAGAAATCCAATCTGTGCTCTTTAGTTGCCCTTGAAAGAAAAACATAAAAATAACGATGGCTGTTCCTGCTCCGGCGTTTACGCCTAAAATACCTGGGTCTGCCAATCCATTTCTTGTAATCCCTTGAATAACGGCACCCGCAACACCAAGGCCTAATCCTACTAATCCAGCAATTACAATACGCGGAAGGCGAAACTCAAAAATAACTAAATCATGTTCTGGTACTGGATCAATTCTAAAAAGTGTTTTAAATACATCTGTAATCGTAATATCAAACGTACCATTCGTTAAACTAATGTAAATGGCACATAGTATTAAAAATACAATAATCCCCATCGTCATTCCAAAACGTTGACTTGAACTTTTAAGCATGTCTCTCTCCTCCTCTTGTACGAATTAAATAAAGGAAGAAAGGAATTCCAATTAAAGATGTTACGACTCCAATTGGCGTTTCAAATGGATAATTTACAAATCTACTTAAAACATCACATAACGCTAAGAAAACGCCACCAATAACGCCTGCACATGGCAAAATCCACTTATAATCTACCCCAATTATAAAGCGAGTAATGTGCGGAATAATTAAACCTACAAAACCAACTTTCCCCACTAAAGCAACTGCTGTTCCTGTTAAAAAGATAACTGATAAAATTGCCATCGCTTTAACTAGTTTTGTACGCTGCCCTAAATTAATAGAAACCTCTTCGCCTAATGAAAGAATGGTAATAGATTTTGATATTAACAGCGCTAAAATTATTCCAATTATCCCAAACGGTATCGTGATTTTAATGATATTAGGATCTACTTGATCTAATTTTGCATTAAACCAAAAACTAACATTTTGAGAAATTTGAAAATATGAAGCCATTGCAGCCGATACACTGCTTAAAAATGTTCCAATAACTGTCCCTATAATCGCTAACCTAACTGGTGATAAGCCATTTTGAAGGAGCGAACCAAAACCAAACACGATACCGGCTCCTAGTGCAGAACCAATCATTGAACATAAAACCATACCAATTGATGACATTCCCGGAAGAAAGATCATACAAAGTGTAATAACAAAGGCAGCGCCATCCGTCACACCCATAATAGAAGGGGATGCAAGATAGTTTCTTGTCATCCCCTGCATAAGTGCTCCTGATATGGCTAGAAATGCTCCGACTAAAAGAGCTGCAACTACCCTTGGTAAACGTGAAGTAATAATAATATTATGATTTACATCGCTTGAATCAAAATGAAATAATGCGTTCCACACTGTTTCAGCATCAATACTTTTCGCCCCATACAAAATCGAAAGTATAACTGTAAATAAGATGAGTATGGGTGCTATACATAATATGGTTACTGGTACTGCATTTGTTTTCTGCATATCATTCAACGCACCTTACTTATTGTATTATTTAGATAAATTTTTCACTGCTTCTTTTAAGAATGCTGTTTTACTCCAAGCAGTACCACCTTGTGCCATTGGATCTACAACATTTACAAATACTTTCTTTTCCTTCGCAGCATTCATACTTTGCCAAATTGGATTACTTTCAATTTCTTCTAACACTTTCGGGTTTTTATTTTCACTTGCCTCATATTGTAAGAAAATATAATCTGGGTTAAGTTCAGCAAGTTTTTCAAATGAAATTTTCTCTTGTGCTTTTACAGTTTTCAATTGTTCTGGAGCAGTTAGTCCAAGATCTTTATAAATTACAGGGTTGAAGTATACTCCATCTGGATATAAGAATAATTCGTTTGCTCTTAATCTAATGACAAGTACTTTTTTATCTTTTAACTTATCTCCTAGTTTTGCTTTTGCTTTTTCAGCGTCCGAATTGTAGTCTTTAATAATTTTTTCTGCTTTATCTTTTTTACCAGTTAATTCTCCCATTAACTTTAAGTTATCTTCCCAATTTGTTGAAACGTGTGATACCGGGAATGTAGGAGCTACTTTCGTAAACTTTTCAGCTGTTTCTGCTGGGAATTTCGTACTCGATGTAATAACATCTGGTTTTAATTGTAGTAATGTTTCGAAATTTGGTTGCATTTTCTCACCAACAGATTTCGCACCTTCTAACTCTTTTTCAAGGTATTTTGGTAATTTACCACCTACAGTAATGGCACCAACTGGTTTAATTCCAAGTACCGCCGCATCTTCCATTGACTCTAAACTAGCTGTCGCAATTTTATCTACTTTTGCTGGCACTGTATATTCTTTACCTAAATATGTAATTTTTCGTTTTTCATCTTTTTTCGTTTCCGTAGCTTTTGTCTGTTGTTTTTGCTCGCCTGAAGTTTTATCCGCACTATTACATGCCGCTAAACCTACACTTAAAACTGTAACCATCCCTAAAGTAAATAATTTCTTGTTCATCTTTATATGTCTCCTCTCGAATTTTCAAACTATATTCTCAATAAAATTTAACTATATGAACCTTGTCTCAAATATATATTTCATTAGATTAATAATTTTATCCAGAACTCATTCACGTTCACTTCCCCTAGACTATAATTCTTTTACACCTTCATCACTTGATAACCGTTTCTACTGATAATGATTATCGTTACTAAGTATATATTTAATATGAAATTATTTCAAGAATGATTTGAAAAATTTTAACAAACTGAATTAAAAAAAGAAGTATCCGCCTGATTTTAGGGAGATACTTCTTTTTTTAGAAATTTATATGTAATTCAACTGGACAATGGTCTGATCCCATTACTTCACTATTAATTTTCGCTTCTGTTATTTGGTCTTTCATTCTTTCCGAAACAACAAAATAATCTAAACGCCATCCGATATTTTTCGCTCTCGCGCCCATACGATACGACCACCACGAGTATGCACCTTCTTGATCAGAATAAAGGTAACGATACGTATCAATAAATCCTTCTTCTAAAATACATGTAAATTTCTCTCGTTCCTCATCGGAGAATCCAGGGTTTTTACGATTACTTTTTGGATTTTTCAAATCGATTTCTTTATGAGCAACATTTAGGTCTCCACAAAAAATAACTGGTTTTTTCTCATCTAATCGTTTGATATAGGATCTGAAATCATCTTCCCATTTCATTCTGTAATCTAATCGTTCTAATCCACGTTTTGAATTTGGTGTATATAACGTGATCATGTAAAAATCTTCGAATTCTAATGTAATAAGTCGCCCTTCTTGATCATGCTCTTCAATTTCTAAGCCGTATGTAACAGAAAGCGGTTCTTTTTTTGTAAAAATAGCCGTTCCCGAATACCCTTTTTTCACAGCGTAATTCCAGTATGTATAATATCCCTCTAGATTTAAATCAATTTGGCCACTTTGCAATTTAATCTCTTGCAGACAAAATATATCTGCATTAGATTCTTCGAGATATTCTAAAAATCCACCCTTTGCAATAACTGCACGTAAACCATTTACATTCCATGAAATTAACTTCACTTATAGTCCTCCTCTTGATGTTCACTTTCAAAGTTCATGCTATCACAAAATAGAAAAACAATCATATGTTCATCTTTGTAATCTTGCTCTTACATTTGTAAATACGTACATACGCACTTTATTCAGGTTATACTACTTTCAGAGGTGATGTTTTTGCACAATGAAGGGTTAACATTAACGAGTGAGTATTGGCATGCAATTATTCATAATGATTCTTCCTATGATAGCAAATTCTTTTATGCTGTGAAATCAACTGGAATCTTTTGCAGGCCATCATGCAAATCAAGAATACCGAATAGAAACAATGTACGAATTTTTCATCATGCAGAACAAGCATTAAGTGAAAACTTTCGCCCGTGCAAACGTTGTAAGCCAAACGGGATCACTTTACCTAATGAAGAGTGGGTAGAACAAATTAAAGACTATATCGAAAAGCATTATGACGAATCCTTAACTCTCGACATGCTTGCGGAAATGTGTCATGGTAGCCCTTTTCATTTACAGCGTACTTTCAAAAGAATAATAGGGCTAACTCCTATAGAATATATACAACAATTCAGGGTTCTTAAAGCAACCGAATACCTTTTACACACAAATCAATCTATTAAAGAAATTAGTACTGCTGTCGGGATAGAAAACCCAGAGTATTTCGCAACTTTATTTAAAAAAAAAACCGGATTTACTCCTACTGAATATCGAAAAAAGAACGAAATGAAAGAGGGATACGATAATGAATTCCTACAAAAATAATTATATATATTGGACGCTACTTACACATAAAAATTGGCGATTTCATATTGCTGCAACTGAAAATGGACTATGTTTCATTGGATCACAAGACGAAAACTTTGAAGAATTAAATATATGGGCTAGAAAAAAACTGCCCCAACATATATTGATCCATAGTCCAGATTACTTGCAAATATATACGAAAGAAATTATCGAATATTTAGAAAGCAAGCGAGAAACTTTTACATTCCCTATCGATGCTTATGGAACTAATTTTCAATCATCTGTTTGGAATGCGGTACGTGAAATTCCTTATGGAAAGACCTATTCTTATACAGAAATTGCTGAAAGAATTCAAAAACCTAAAGCTGTGCGCGCCGTTGCTTCTGCTATTGCTGCTAACCCTCTTCTTATTACCATTCCTTGTCACCGCGTTATTGGGAAGAATGGGAAACTAACCGGATTTAGGGGTGGATTAGAAATGAAGAAAAAATTGCTTACATTAGAAAAGTTGCAGGTGGAATTCATATGACAGCAGAATATAATAGCGCATTATCTATAGCAGTTCCAAAAGAATTTTGTTTCCAAGAAAATTTACGTTATCTATCACGTTCTAACAATGAATGTATGTTCCATATTGAAGATAACAAAATTTATAAAGTTATCCCTGTTCAAGATGTAAATCCTCTAGTTGAAATTAGTGTGAATACAGATGGCAATATTCAAATACTTTGTTTAGAAGAATCATTCACATCTGAAAAATCGATACGTGAAGCTGTAGCTAACTATATAAAAGAATGGTTTGATTTAACTACTGATTTAGCCCCCTTTTATACATTAGCTAAACATGATTTACTCCTTCAAGGACCAATTGAACAATATTATGGCCTTCGTACTTTAGGTATTCCAGACTTATTTGAGGCACTTTCCTGGGGAATTATCGGTCAACAAATTAACCTAACATATGCTTATACGCTAAAAAGAAGATTAGTTGAGCAATTTGGAAGTTATGTAGAATGGGACGGTAGAAAGCATTGGATATTCCCATCACCTGAAACAATTGCAAATCTACATGTAGAAGATCTCCAACAATTAAAAATGACGACTAGAAAATGTGAATATTTAATCGGTATTGCGAAGCTTATCACAGAGGGAAAACTATCAAAAGAGGATTTACTGCAAACACAAGATGTAAAGGTTGCTGAGAAACAATTAACCGCTATCCATGGTATAGGCCCATGGACTGCCAACTATGTTTTAATGCGTTGTTTAAGATTTCCTTCAGCTTTTCCAATTGATGATGTTGGTCTGCATAATGCAATTAAATTTATAACAGGTTCCGAAAATAAACCGACTAAAAATGAAATAAAAGATTTCGCGGCAAACTGGGCTAATTGGGAGTCTTATGCGACTTTTTATTTATGGCGAGTACTATATTAAAAGAACCAAGTAGCACATTCGTACTACTTGGTTCTTTTTTAAGCTTGCTCCTCAAAACGTCTTGCAATTTCTACAATAACTTGAACGGCTTTTTCCATATTATCTACCGAAACATACTCAAATTTACCGTGATAGTTTTCACCACCAGTGAAAATATTCGGCGTCGGTAATCCCATATATGATAATTGTGATCCATCTGTGCCTCCGCGAATCGGATGAATATTTGGTTCAATGTCTAAACTTTTCATTGCTTCATATGCAATATCAACAATTTCTCTTACCGGTTCAATTTTTTCAAGCATGTTATAGTATTGATCATTCATTTCTAAGACGACTGCATCTTCACCATACTTTTCTTGCATATTCTTCACAATATTTTTAACGTTATTTTTACGTGCCTCAAAATTTTCACGATCAAAGTCTCGAACAATATAATACGCTTTACTTTGCTCAACATCACCATTTAAAGAAAGTAAATGATAGAATCCTTCATAGCCTTCTGTATATTCTGGCGCCTCTTCTACTGGTAAATGCCCATTAAACTCCATAGCCAGTTTAGTTGCATTGCGCATTTTATTTTTCGCTGTTCCAGGATGTGTATTCGTTCCGTTAAACGTTAACTTAGCACCTGCAGCATTAAAACTTTCATACTCTAAACCACCTAATGGACCTCCATCCATCGTATAAGCGAATGATGCACCAAACGCTTCTACATCAAAATGCGCTGGCCCACGACCAATTTCTTCATCCGGTGTAAATGCTACTCTTATTTTCCCGTGCTTAATTTGCGGATTATGTATTAAATGGTTCATTGCAACCATAATTTCTGTAAGACCAGCTTTATCATCTGCTCCTAGAAGTGTTGTACCATCAGTTGTAATAATGGTATGCCCTTTATATGATGGTAATTCCAGGAACTGCTCTGGTGTTAACACAACATTTAGCTCTTCATTTAACGTAATTGCATTACCATCAAAATTTTCATGAATTTGTGGCTTGACGTTTTTCCCTGTAAAGTCTGTTGCCGTATCTAAATGAGCTAAAAATCCGATTACAGGAACATCCTTGTCCGTATTAGCTGGAAGTGTTGCCATTACATAGCCATTATCATCCATCATTACTTCTGTTAACCCAATTTCTTTTAGCTCTTCCACTAATAACTTACCAAACTCAATTTGTCCTGGTGTTGTTGGTACTGTATGGCTTTCTTCATTTGATTGCGTATCAATTTTTACATATCTCGTAAATCTTTCAATAAGTTCTTGTTTCAAGTTCATTCACTCCCTTTTACGTTTCTCTCTCCATTATAATCCTTAAAACGAAATATTTTAACTTTTTTGACTGTGAAGATACATATTTCATTTACATTGTTAACATTTTTAAACGAATGATAAAAAGACATAATATTTGTACATTAAAACCGTAACAGGTAACATACATAATTATAAAATATGGGAGGTTTTAAAGATGAGGCTAACTCTCTTTCGCTATTTTCTTTTTTTCTTAGGATTAATTTTCTTTGGCCTTGGAAATGCTCTTGCGGTCAAAGTTAAATTTCTAGGCTTGCACCCTTGGGAAGTTTTAAATATGGCTCTCTACCAAAAGTTTGGATGGACCATTGGTACGTGGAGTGTCATATGTGGGTTATGTCTCGTTCTAATATCTTTACTAGTAGATCGAAAATATATAAATGTCGGTACATTTTTGAATGCACTACTTATCGGTCCCATTATGGACTTTTTCTTACAATCAAACATGCTTCCAGACGCTAGTAATTATTTATGGATAAACTTACTCATTTTATTTTCTGGTATTGCCATTACAGGTATCGGGGGAGGGATGTACGTTGCAGCTGGGATTGGCGCTGGCCCTCGTGATGGATTCATGCTTACTATTTCCGACAAAACAGGACTTTCTATTAGCCGTGCTAGAATCATAGTAGAATGTATTGTACTAGTTGTTGGATTTATGCTAGGCGGTCCTGTTTTCATCGTAACTTTTCTGTACACCTTTATTCAAAGTCCAATCTTTCAGCAATCATTTAAGATGTTTCAAACACTTTTACATAACAAAAAGAAAATTAGTGAACATATTTAAAGTACTGCTTAATGCAAATAAATTCACCCTATTTACGACTCCCGCCGCAAATAGGGTGTTTCTGTTTTTATCTCGCAATTTAAGAATATATAATACTACTCATTCACAATAAAAGTATATACATCATCATAAATACAACCATTTACTTTAATCACATACTTCCCAGGTTTATTAAAACTAATTGTGTATTTATTTAACTGAATTGCTTCTTTATCTCCAGAAAGAATATCAATACTTCTGCCACTTAATACATACAATTCATTTAGATCCATCGTTACATCAATTGTATTGAAATTTTCCACTTTCACTTGCTGTGCTTCCGCAACGCTTACACTTGGTTCTAAAAACAGTAGTCCACTTAATCCAATCGTCCCCGCTAAAGCAACTCCCGCAAACTTTTTAATCTGTTTCATTACAATGACCTCCTTATAGATTTTGCGTAAAGGTGATGTCCCCCTTACACCACAAAGCCTATATGTAATGAAATGAAAAGTAAACGGGGACTGTAAGACAAAATTCTACATCTTTTTCTCCTATTGAATATAAATCCAACGTTTGGAGTTTTGACACATTTAAAATTGTTTCCCTAAACCAATTCCCCCATAATTTATTCAAATACTGAATAATTACTTATTGATTTAACATTCTAAAAATAGTTGATAAAGATGCTTTCTATTCAAAAAAAGACTTTGCTATAAAAGTAACTTTTACAACAAAATCCATGCAACTAATTTTATTCCGCTTTCCATAATCTCTCTACATTCATTAATTGTTCTTCTTTAAACTCCATCTTATATATATCCGGTTTTGACGTATTCATTAAAAATTCAAAACCATATTGTTTATCAAAATAGTTCATCATTAATGTCATGACAAGCCCATGTGTACCAATTACAATTTTGCGTCCTTGAAAATCTATTAAGATTTCTTTTAATACTTTCACTACTCTTCTCTGGCAATCTGCATATGACTCTCCTTCCGTTCGTGAAAAGTCCGGATTAGAGAACATCTTCTGTACAAGTGGATACACCTCTTTGTCTGATATAACCTGACCCTCACTTGAAAACATACACTCTTTAAGATTTTCATATACTACTATTTCTTTTTCATGGAAATTAGCTGACTCCTCTATCGTTAACATAGCCCGATTATAGGGACTGGAAATAAAAGTATCAATTTTCTCCGCTTTTAATATGTCAGTTACTCTACGGGCATCCATACGTCCCTTCTCAGTTAACCCGCGCATTCTTTCATTTCCTTCTAGTTTTGGTGATTCACCATGTCTAACCATATAAATATATGTGCTCATAATTTCTCCTTAAAATTGTTTATTAGTTAATACATCACGTTCATTTATCCCATTTCAACACTTAAGTGTAATACTAAAATACTTTATAAAATGTGCTGATTTGTTCGTCTAATCCATTCTCCTACTAAACTCTCAAATAATTCAGGCTGCTCAATTTGCAAATTATGCCCTGCCATATCTAACACTGCTAATGTTGCCCTGGGATATTCTTCAATAATTTCTATAATATTTTGATAACCTACTGATATATCTTGTCTTCCAGTCAGTAAAAGAACGGGCTTTTCATATTTTTCACGCTGAAAATCCATAGTAAGAGAGTAATTCTTTTGCAACCTTTCAATAAATTCATAATTAGCAACATCTAACCCAGGCTTAATTTCTTCTTTAAATCGCGTATATGTATATTCATTTGCTATTACAGCTAACTCACAAAATTTCTCTCTTTCCGTGGAAGTAAGCGTATTTAAAAATTCCTCATCTTGTACAATTACCTGTTTATCTGGAAGAATCCTTTTTTCTGGCTCCGCTACAACAACAGGACATACTAATAGTAATCCGCTAACTCTCTCAAACATCTTTGTAAGTATACCTTTGGCTAAATAGCCTCCATATGATTCTCCTACCAATAAAAATTTTTCAGTAGAAATGATTTCCTCAATAAATGTGATAAGCACTTCTACTATACGATCTGAACTATTTATCCAATTTGGAGCGTTCGATTTCCCCATACCAGGTAAATCAATATATATTCGCTTACAACCTTCATATTTCTGAAATACTGATTCCATACATTTCATCATTAACCTATGATCAGGGGCGCAGCCATGTATGATAATGACCGGTTTACCCTCTCCCACAATTTCATAGTATATTTCTGCATCTTTAATTCGATATATCATAAAAAAACCTCCCTATTTAGTGGCAATACTATCCACTCTGTAAGAATACACGTTCTTATTCTATATCCTTCCCCTATATTTTCACAAATGTTAATTTTCAGATTTAAAATAAAAATCTCGCCTAAAAAATCCTCATCATTTTATATGCAATTTTGCATCTCCACTTACAAATCACTAAAAAAACTTTACAATTCAAAGGATGACTAAATATACAATTTCTATTTAAAATCTTGATACAGTCTATACTATCAACCACAATGTTTTTTTAACTTTAAGAATACTTACACTATTTAACACTTTCCTTATAAACATGATTTTTATAAGGAAATCTGATACAATTCTTAAATAATATTATTATGTATAGATATAACGAACATAGTACATAATTAAAGAAGGTGATTTCATTGAAATTAAATAAAAATTTACAATTATGTATATTAATTGGAACATTAATATGCTATTCAATCTATTTTATGTTTTTCTATCTGTTCCCTACTCATTTTTCAAATTCAGATGTACGCTTCGCTTCACTTATCGTTGAAGCCATTACATTTGTATCACTGATTTACTCTATATATTCTAAAAAAGTCAGTTCAAATCCGTTTTGGATATGTATTACAATAGCAATTGGTAGTTTTTTATTAGGGAAAATAGTATATACATATCAGGATAGCTTCTTCGAAATTCCAATACATCGTTTTACTGTTTCTGATGTATTTTACATGTTTTTTCTATTTTTCTGTCTTATCGCTTTCTGCTATAAAATTTTAAAGGAATGCAATAAATGGGAAAAAGCGTTCTTTATTTGTGATATATGCATAGTGCTTACTTCCATATTTACATTAGAATGGTATTTATTTAACCAACCAAGTTTAAATATATTCTCTCTTTCACTAGGAGATGTTTTCCTTTCATTTTTATACCCAATTGCAGATTTATTATTTCTGCTGCTAGGTGTTAGTCTCTTTTTCCGTCCAACAATTTTTAAATCCAAACGGAAAATTTATATCTTTATTTTTGTATTAATAAGTTCTGCAACTTTTAACTATATTTATTTTTACTTAAATAACCACTTATCAACTGAAACGATAACATTATTACGTCTTTTATATAGAATACCTATATTACTTATTGCAATAGCTGGCTCTATTCCAGAAGATCATAATAGCCATAAAAATTATTTCATTGTAAACCCTATAATAGGAAAAAAAGCTTTAGTTGTATTTCCCTATCTTGCTGTTGCAATACTAATCGGGTTTACATTAAAAGAACAAACATCATCTTCAACTCTCATTACAGGAAATTGTATTACTTTTATTTTCGTACTCATTCGTCATTCTATCGTACGTATGCAAAACAATTCCTTAACAAAACGTTTGCAGGCATTTAATGCCCAACTAGAAGAAAAAGTTACTTTACGGACGTCTGATTTAGTTCATAAATCAGAGGCTCTTTCTCAAAAACAACAAAAGTTTAAATCATTATATGAATATCATCCTGACCCTATTTTCACCATTGATTTAAATGGAATATTCTTAAATGTAAATAAGGCTGGGAGTGTACTACTTGGTGCACCAACGGATGAGTTACTAGGTGAAACTTGTTTTTCGATTATTTTAGATGAAGATAAGCATAAGCTAGCATTGGCATTAGAGAAAGTGAAACAACAAGAATCGGCATCCTTACAACTTAGTTCTCAATATAAAGATGGCTTTACTTATTTTTTATACGTTACAATCATTCCTATTATAATAGACGGACAAATTTCAGGAAGCTATATTATGGTGAAAGATATTACTGCACTAAAAAAACAGCAAGAAGAAATTAAATATTTAGCATTCCATGACACAGTAACGAAAATTGGGAACCGTGCCTTTTTTCATAAAAAATTAAAGAGAGTTATAAAAAATGCTAAAATAGCAGGAAGCGAGTTTGCATTATTATATTTAGATTTAGATCGCTTTAAAGCAATTAACGATACACTTGGACATTCGTCAGGAGATTACATATTAGAAGAAGTAGCAAAGCGATTCCAATCATGTCTTCCATCACATACTCATCTTTCAAGAATCGGTGGCGATGAATTTACAATCATAATTGAAAACTATACTGACGAAGATTACTTATTCCAATTATGTAACCAATTATTTGAATGCATGAAAAAATCATTTATCATACATGAGCATAAATTAACTTTATCACTGAGTATCGGCATCGCTATTTATCCACATTCCGGAATCGATACCGCTACACTCCTGAAAAACGCCAATGTTGCAATGTATGATGCAAAAGCAAAAGAGCTTAACTCTCTCTCTATTTATGACGATGTAATCGCTAAAAAAATTGAAAGACGATTACGATTAGAAAAAGATTTACCAAACGCACTACAAAATGAAGAATTGTTCCTTTTGTATCAACCTCAAGTTGATAGTGAATCTAATAAAATCATCGGTGCAGAAGCTTTAATTAGGTGGAATCATCCTGAATTAGGTATTATTTCTCCATACGAGTTTATTCCGATTGCAGAAGAAACACTACAAATTATTTCAATAGGAAAATGGACATTAGAGCAGGCTTGTAAGCAAATGAAACGTTGGCACGGACTCGGATATTCACATTTAAAAATAGGTGTAAATTTATCTGCTAAAGAATTTGAACAAGAGGATTTTGTAAGGTCTATTTCTTCTACTTTAACAAATACAGGTTTACCAGCAAGCTCTCTTGATCTTGAATTAACAGAGCGAATTGCAATGATGGATGAACGAGAAACATTGATAAAACTGCGTACACTAAAAAGTCTAGGGATTCACATTTCAATCGACGACTTTGGTACAGGTTATTCTTCGCTAGCCTACTTACCTTTATATCCAATTGATACATTAAAAATTCCGAGAGAATTTATTACAATGTCTGAAACATGTGATGATGGAATGGAAATTATTAAAACAATCATCACATTAGCAAATACACTAGGAATGTCTGTCATTGCTGAAGGTGTAGAAACAAAAGAGCACGTAAATTTCCTTCAAAAAAATAAATGTCAGTTTATTCAAGGTTATTATTACAGTAAGCCTATTCATATTGATGCATTTACTGAGCTATTAGAAAACGGCATTCACCCATATTACATAGCTAATTGGAATAACTAACAATAAATTTGAACAAATATAGTAAAAAGGAAAGAAGATACCTTCTTTCCTTTTGTTTTTCCATTTACATTTCTATTACTTCACCACATCATTTATTATATCTACTAATTGATGAATCCCCTCATCATTTGTTTTTTTATATTCATTCATGTTTTGAATATATTTCTCCTGATTTGTATACAACTTATTTACTGCATGTATAAATGTATTCGTATTTACTCTGTCTTGGAGTATTACTTCCGCATATCCTTGCCGTGAAAAATATTCAGCATTTAAACCTTGATCTCCCCTACTGGAACTGTTAGTTAACGGGATAAGCAACATCGGTTTCTTCAAAAATAACAATTCAGAAATAGCAGTAGAACCCGCTCTGGAAACTACAACACTTGCCATATTTAGTATATGCGGCAACTCGTCTCCTATATATTCAAATTGCATATACCCCTCCATGCCAATAGATGGGTCTACCTTCCCTTTACCACATATATGAATAATATTAAAGTTTAATAGTATTGTATCTAAACATTTCCTTACCATATCATTTATCCATTTAGCACCTTGACTCCCACCCATAATTAATAACACTGGTTTATCTTGTTGAAATTCACAATATCTTCTTCCTCTTAATACGTTACCCTTCTCAATTTCTTCCCTTACAATCGGTCCTACATAAACCTTCTTCTCATTACTTACATTTTCTCCTGTCTGAGGAAATGTTGTGCATAGCTTTGTAGCAAAAGGTAATGCTATTTTATTGGCAAGTCCTAATGTGCTATCTGGTTCACGTATAATTATAGGCACACGATTTAACCATGCTCCTATAGCTACAGGAACTGAAACAAATCCTCCTGCTGAAAAGATAACGTCAGGCTTTGTTTTCTTAATTAATTTATAACTTTGTAAACAACCGCTTATAATTTTAAAAGGATCTTTAAAATTCTCCCAATCCCAATATCTCCTAAGCTTGCCCGTTGAAACACTATTGTATTTAACATTTTTCACTAATGATTTTTCAATTCCATTTTTGGATCCAATATACTCGACTCTCCATCCTTGCTCTATAAATTTAGGAATTAATACAATATTAATCATAACGTGTCCGGCTGTACCGCCCCCAGTAAAAAGAATCGTTTTGCTCATAACTTATACCCACCTTTATTATTAAAAATCTAGCTTTATATTTACCTTTTAAATGTAAATAAACTTATTATTTTTTATATAAATCTTTAACTCCACCTCTATATCTTGTAAAAGATCTTTAATGAGTTCATAAAAATCATTTCCATACTCACTACACTCATATTGAGCAAAGATTTGAATCACATACCTAGTTTCGGTCTCTAATGCTGACTTTATTCGATTAACCCTTTTTTCTTCTACATACGCTTGATATTTATGTATTGCCTCATAAAGACGCAATACATGCGCTTCTTCATCTTTCCAGTCCAGCGTATCAACAATTGAAAGAAATAGCGTATTTTGATTATCTATTACTTCATAACCATTCATATATTTCTTACACCCTTTTTTGTTTTTCATTGCATGCAGATGTCACTACACTTCGCATACTCAAGTACATCTTTTAATGATTGATGAAATTCAATTTCTGGGATCCAACCTAACCTTTTTATTTCCTCTATTACTAAACTCTCATTTGAGTCGCTCCCACTTTTCTCTGTTTCCTCTATAAAAAAATTTAGCTGTGTTAATTCTTTATATTGTTCTAGTACATCTAATAAAGATCGTTTTACTCCTGATCCGATGTTATATTGTTTTCCATTTATTCCATCTCGTAATAACACATGATATGCTTTAACCGCATCACGTACATCTAGAAAATCTCTACTATCTTTCAAACTGTTTACTTCAATAATAGCTTTACTTCTACCTGATTCTATATCTATCATTTTCTTTGCGAGAATCGAACAAATGCCATTCGATACCCCTGGACCAATTAAATTTGAAGGCTTTGCAATGATAATATTTGAATCCATTAATTCTCCCCAAGCCTCTGCAATAATGACTTGCATCGTTTTACTTAAACTATATGGATTTGAAATTTTCATTTCGTCCATACTATCTGCTTGCAAAGCAGATCCTATAACTAATGTTCTACAATGCGATGCTTCTTGCTTAATTGCTTCTAATAAATATAACGTTCCTATTACGTTAATCTCTATATATTCAAGAGCAGATGTCCAAGATTCTATGACCGAATTCCTTCCTGCTAAATGCAATACGTAGTCTGGCTTTATTTGTTTCATTACCTTTATTACTTCGCTCTTATTAGTTAAATTACAAGTAATACCATTTCTAATTTTTTCTCTATGTGCACGATTTTGAAACATAGGAATTACATGAAAGCCCTGCTCTAAAAAATATTGGCAAGCATGGCGTCCTGTAAAACCATTTGCACCAGTTATTAAAAGGCTCGCATTTTTTTTCATCGCAAAAATCCTCCTTTTAATAGCATTTGTTTCACCTCATGTTTTGCAAGTAAGTCTTGTTGAGAACTAAAACTCTTCACATCCACTAGCGGATAGCTAGAATAATATTCTTGAAGTCCTTCTATAGGAATGGTCGGTAGTACCACAAAATAATTTTGATCAAAACTTATACTTGTTTTACTCTCTACCTCAGATAAAAGCATTTCACTTAATTTTTCACCTGGTCTTATCCCTACCTCTTTTACCTTAACGTTCCTTTTTTCCGAATCTTCAATTAACACTTCTGCTAAATCTGTTATTTTACATGCCGGCATTTTCATAACAAAGATTTCCCCGCCTCTACCTTGATATACGGCTTTAAATAACAATCCAACAGCATCTTCAACTGTTAAGAAAAATCTAGTCATATTCGCATCGGTAATCCCTACTTGTGAAGATTTTTTAATTTGTTGTTTAAAAAGCGGTACTACACTTCCACTCGTCCCTAAAACATTTCCACCACGAACACAAATGAATTTTGTTTTCTTCGTTTGTATATTCGCATGAACCATTAATTTTTCACCAATTGCTTTTGTCATCCCATACGTATTTGATGGATCAGCTGCTTTATCCGTTGAAACATATATAACTTTTTCAACTCGCATCTGTATAGAGGCTTCAATTACATTTTGCGTACCATGTATGTTGGTTTTTATAGCTTCATAAGGATAATACTCACATACTGGAACGTGTTTTAAAGCTGCAAGATGAAATATATAATGTACACCTTGGCAAGCATAGACTAGTTGATCTTTATCACGAATATCTCCAATAATAAATTTTAACCTTTCATCATTTATAAACTGTTGCTGCATTTCAAACTGAACCGTTTCATTTCTTGAAAAAATTCTAATTTCTTTCGGTGATTTTTCTAATAGTTGTTTTATAAGTTCATGCCCCCACGAACCTGTACCACCAGTAATTAAAATTATTTTATTTAACATTCCTTTTCCTCCTACGAAACATCTCAATTTAAATAGTATTTATTGAATTATTTTCAATTGATTCAAATCATAATCGTCGTTTGTTACATTTAATTGACAAAATAAAAAAACAGAAACTATTAAACAACGTTTCTGTTTTTCATTTCACCTCACAACAGTAAGATTTTTTATACTGTTTGCATGATAAATAAATTCCTTGTAAAAAAACACCGCTCATTTATTTCTTATACTCGTAATAAAATAAAGTGAAACTTTAATCAGTGGGGATATTGTTCATCCCCCACTAATTATCAGCCCTCACCAATCGGGCTTTTACGGGCAGTTGATCCCCCACCGAACATCTTTGCTTCCGCTGAATTTTGAGGTGGGGATCTTACTACCCGGCAAATAGCGGGATAAATAGAATGATTCATAGCCAATAATCATGTTTAAATTTATGAAAAAGGGAGGTAACGGAATGGACCAAAGCAATTCAAATCATACATATAACGGACCTTCCAAAGCACTGCCCCTCTCCCTATTCGATGTAAAAAATGAATTGAAACAAAAAAGCAAGCTTATTCCTTCTGATACCTTGTATAAATTAACGAAAGAAGAGCAACTCATCATCAACAAAATAAAAATACAAACAGAACAGCTAAATAAAAATAATGTTACAAGAACACGCGCATACTACCAATTTTACATTCAATATCCAGAAATACATTGGGCACTGCTTGGACATATGGTATCACGTAACGGCGGTTGGAATATGACTGATTTAAAGGGCGATTTATATACGAGAATCTTATCAGAGAAAGATCAATTCATATTTTTTTCTTTTTTAGAAAGAGGGAATTGGCTTATTTTCCAAGATGTATACCCTCAATTTTTACTTTACGAACAAAGTGTAAAGAAATCACAAAAGTTATTTCACCTTCTCCCTCACCTAAATGTTTCTACATTTATGGAAACGATGTGGAACGATTTTTGGAAAACAGGCAACAAAAAAACATTAGCCATTGCAACTATTATTAATGAACAAAACTACTTAGAAAAAAGAGTGATTCAAAATGTACAATTTAAAAAGACCGTACTCAATAGTATTGGATTTAAACTCTTTGATTTCTTTCAGTTTAATCATATCATTTTCCCATTCTACGAAAATGATAAGAAACAAAAAGTGTTACTATTTGGTGATACAATGAAACATTTCACTTCCTTACATGAACGAATATTAATTGGAAAAAGATTATATTCATTATTATTTCGAGATACACATGTTTTATCTCAAATAATAAGCTGGGCCCAACACCATCCACACACGGGATCAAGGAAAGATTACTGGCCCCATTTATTTTCAAGTGTAAATGAATCTTTTTCCCGTGAGTTTTATAAGCGCCGAATAAAAAAATGCCAGTTACGAAATGACGCTTATCGCATATACAGCCCTGCACTCATCTATGCATGGCGAGATATGAAGCATGAGGAAGTTGACAGTGAAGATTGGTTTACCGATTGGCAAGTTGTACATTATTTAGTTGATAAGGAGGAAAATATAAATGGACAAATTACAGAAGACTACTGCAAAACACTCGAAAAAATTGAACTCGCAATTCTCGCAAAGAAAAATGTCCTCCTCCGAGAAGAAGAATGAGTTTCTAGCATTAGTAGTTACAATCTTTCTCTCTGCTATTATTGGAACTTGTTTAGATGCTTTTTTTGTTCATAAACAAATATATTCCTTTCCAGCTAGACCCTTCTCATCCACATTTTCGGTTAATATAGCTTTTACATTATTCGTACTGCCGATTTTAACAGTTATCTTTATACACATTTCAAAAAAATTATCTAAAGTTTCTAGAATTCTATTTATTATTTCAATTGGTATTTGTGCTAGCCTTTTTGAACAGATTGCTGAAAGTTTAGGTTTATTTATACACAGTACGAATTGGAACCATACATATTCTTTATTTGGTTATATGATTTTCCATTCTTTTATTTGGAACATATATAATTGGATAAAAAAATAAAGAGACCATTATAGGTCCCTTCTTAAGCATACTCTTCCATTATTGCTAATGGTGCCAGTGTTTGTAGGCTTTTAGAGCGTAAACGATAGGCAACGACTTTCTTCTTATATTGCTTAATGACATCAATATGTTCCTCATAGCTATATAGAGAAAACCTAATCTCTTTATTCCCTTTCTTCGTATCAATGACTATTGGTGTCCCTTCTCCGTGCGGCGGGAAATAATGTTTATCTAAAAACAAAGCTTCATTAAATTCATGAATAACTTGTAGTTTCATTTCTCCCTCTATATTTTTTCCATCTATTGATATAGAAGTATTTTCCGCCTCAAGTTTTTGATGCAACTCAAATTTACTAATAATTGATTCTACAACAGAAGTGGGCATACTAGAAACTAATACTTTAATAGCTCCAAAAACAAATAATGTAACTATAAACCATGTTGTCATTGTTATCATCTCCATTACATTTAAAAAATAAATTTCGTTCCATACGGTATTAGTATACTAATGAGTATTCCAGTTACAATCATCGTTACCGAACCGATAGTCGCTTCTTTCTCGCCTTCCTTCACTAAACGACTCACACCGATAATATGTGATGCACAGCCCATTCCAACTCCTTTTCCAATCGTACTTGTTATACTGAAAAACTTAAGTACTGTCGGTCCGACAATAGCACCTGTTATCCCTGCAACAACTACAAAACTAGAAGTCATAGATGGAATACCACCAATTTGATCCGCTAATGAAAGGGCAATAGGCATCGTTGCTAACTGTGGTAAAGTAGTTAATATAAGTTCCTTATCTATATTTAAAATTCCGCCAATCACTACATTCATGCTCGTTACAGCCACTATACCTATCACTACTCCGATAAGTATCGATAAAAAATTTTTCATCAGTATCTTTCGCTCTTTAAATAGAGGTATGGCTAATGCTACAATTGCAGGGCTCAATAAGCTTGAAAGAATGTCTCCACCATTTTCCCTATACTCATGATGAGAAATACCAAAAATCAAAAATAAACAAATCATAATTGCCGTAACTGTTAACACCGGTAACGTAAATGCAAACGTAAATTTTTTATATAGATTTGTCGCCAAGAAATAAATTGCTACAGTAATAATAATTAAGACCATTTGAATCGTGCACCTTGTCGATTTTATTTTTTTGATGTTACTAATAATTGACTTATATAACCTGAAACAATTAAAGTTACTATAGTACTTGCAACTACTAAAAGGAATATAATACTCCCCTTACTTAAAAGAAAAGATCCGTATTCCATGAGCCCTGTTGTCGAAGGGATTAAAAATAACGGTAAAAATACGATTAACTTTTCCGCACCTAACTCAAACCACTTTAACGGTAGAACGCGAGTGAAAAGAAACAGGAACAGTATTAACATCCCTATTAAACTTCCCGGTATTGATAGATGGAATATTTCCTGAATCCACATACCCACTAAGCTAAATACATATAGCACACCTACTTGAAGTAAAAGCGTCACGTACTTCATTTATTTCCCTCATTTCACTATCACACATCCATATTATGAAATCTCATTTAGCGTGTAAGCAAACCGTTTAATTCCAAGTTGAATTTGTTCTATATTCGCTCTACCAAACGTAAATCGTATATATTCATTTTTCGAACCTAAAACACTGCCCGGAACAAATGCGACACCATTCCGTATAGATTCACCTAATAAGTGATATTCATCAAACTTTCCTTTCACTTTACACCATACATGTATTCCACCCTCTGGCACGAAACATTCAACTCGGTCTCCCAATGTTCCTTCAAGCTCTGTAATTAATTCATCTCTTCTTTGCTTTAATTGTCCACGAAGTATCGTAATATGTGTATGAAAATCCTTTGATTCTAAAAATTGATTTGCTACCCACTGCGTAAATACACTATGGCCAAAATCAACTTGTTGCTTTGCATCTGCTAAACGCTCAATTACTCGTATAGGACCAATTATCCATCCAATACGTAATCCTGATGCAACAATTTTTGATAATGAACTTATATAAAGAACATTTCCATTTTGATCCATTGATTTTAATGTCGGATTCACTTCTCCATTAAAAGAAATTAAACTATACGGATCATCTTCTACAATTGGTATACCGAACTCAGAAGACAGTTCTAAAATCTTTTTACGTCTCGCTAATGAAAGTACAGTACCCGTTGGATTCTGATAATCTGGATTCAAAAATACCATCCGAATGCGATGCTTTTTGTGCAAATCGATTAAGTCATCTGGATTCATTCCATGCTCATCAACAGGTAAATGAAATATGTTTAAACCGGCCGATTTAAACATTGGAAGCGAAAAACAATACGAAGGATCTTCAATCGCGATCGCATCGCCAGGTTTTAATAAACATTGAACGATAAGATTAAGCGCCTGTTGTGCTCCAGACGTAATAAGAATAGAGCTTGAATCTGCTTCAATTTGTTTATATTGCTGAACATGTGCTGAAATTGTTTTTCTCAACATCTCATTTCCAAGTGGATGGTCATAACCGAGGTTTTCCATAAATGTTTTCTCCGACAAAATTGTTCGAAATCTATCACTTGGAATTAATTCTGGTGACAGTTCACCACTTGCTAAATTAATTAAATCATCTTTTTGTGTTTCCGTTCGAATTTGTTGAACGAGTGGTACGTTAGGTAAGAATGATCCGTCCTCCACGTACCTACCCCAGTTCGGTATTCGTTTATGTGAGACACCCCATATGTCTGTATTGACCCGTGTTCCGCTTCCCTTTTGCCGTTCTACTACTCCAAGTGATTTTAATTCTTCATACGCAGCTACTATTGTACTCCGGTTCACCTGTAACCCCTTTGCCAATATACGCTCAGAAGGTAACTTACTATCAGAAGGAAATTCACCTGAAGAAATGCCTCTTTCAATATAATCAGCAATTTGTTTATATACAGGTGTCTTATCTGCACGATTTGGTTTCCATTCCATCTAGTTCCCTCCTTTCAAAACGAACTATCCTCATTTTTTACTAACAGTATTCACCGTAAAAATAGTATTAATTAGTCACATTTTCTTATCCGTAAATGGATATATCCAAAATAGTTCTCTTTCTGATTACTCGATAGCTTCTGAAATTCCAACTTCATACTCTCATTTCAGTTCTTTCACAAACTATCAAATCATTACCACATACCATGTTACCCCAACCAGTAGAACAAAAAGAAGAAGAATATAGATTGCAGATAAGTTTTTCACATTTCTTTTTGTAGACTTGCCGTAATTCTCCTCCACGTTTCTTGCAACTAGTACAGTCCCAAATAGCGATACAATTACAATAATAACGACTAGTGAAATTGCAAAACTCATTGTCTTTTCACCTCTCTAAGACCCATCTATTTTAATTAAAGAACTTACATAAAAACCTTCCTCTTTAAAACGCTGATAACATACTACCTTTCTTCTCTTATCATAATAGATGTTTGTAAAAAGCGGACCAACCACTTTCGCGTTTTTTTGCTCATCCACTTTAAAAATAAAAAGCAACTGATCACTTAGGACCAGTTGCTTTTTCGCAAGGTTAATTATATCCATTTTCCACTTGAAATTAACCCGATTTAAAAGTTTGATTTTTTCATAATGAAAAGTATCGTTCACACCATTTACAAAAAAAGAACCTATGAAGGTCCTTTTTCAAATTATACAACACAGCACTATGTTGAGTATCTTAAAGTTTATACTAATGATAAAGTGAAACTTTAATCAGTCTTCACCAATCGGGCTTTTACGGGCAGCAGGCCCCTACCTAACTTCTTTGCTTCCGCTGAATTTTGAGGTAGGGGTCTTACTGCCCGGCAAATAGCGGGATAAATGTTAATAGACTTATTCTTCAATAATGAATTGTGAAATTAGCATTTCTAAATTTTCGACTTTCTTTTTCATTTCATTAGATTTCGTCGTTATTTCTTGAATCAATGTGGCTTGTGCTTGAATTGATTGTACCGTTCGATTCGTTTCTTGTGCGACTTGTGTTGCAGTTTCAGAAACTATTGACAAAGAGGCATTTACTTCTTCTGTCCCAGCAGACATTTCTTCTGTGGCAGCAGACACTTCTTGAATTTGGGTCGTTATTCTATTAATATCTTGCATAATAGATGAAAATGCGAGTTCTGCCTTATGCGCTGCTTCTTTACCACCACTAGCCTGTTGTTGACCTTTTTTCATTACATGAACTGTATCCTCTGTATCTTGATGTATAAAACGTATTAAATTATTTATATCATTTACAGATGTTTTAGATTTCTCAGCTAGACCTCTTACTTCAGCTGCAACTACTGCAAATCCTTTTCCATTTTCTCCAGCACGTGCTGCCTCAATTGCAGCATTTAAAGCAAGTAAATTCGTTTGTTCCGCAATATTAGTAATAACATCTAACGCTTCTTCAATTTGTTGTGTACGCGTAACAAGTCTATCAATGACCTTAGAAGTTTCTTCGACAACTTCATTCACGCTATTCATTTGATGAATAGATTGTTTTATAACTTCACTACCAGAGTTTGCTTGGTCTATTGTTGCAACAGCAACTTCAGCAACCATCGCTGAAGATTCAGCTACTGTTTGAACACCAGTTGCAATTTCTTCCATTGAAGTTGAACTTTCTTGAATACTAGTCACTTGTCCCTCTATTTCTTTATTTATTTCAGAAGTAGTTCGAACAACCTCGTTTGATATATGTGCTGCCGTTTTCGTCTCTTGTAGCATATTTTCAGTTGAAACAATCACTTCTTTCGCCGTAACCTTCACCTGACCGACTAATTGTTGCAAGTTATCTAACATACTATTAAAGGACTGTACAATATGGCCTAATTCGTTCTCGGATTTATAAGAAGTTCGAATTGTTAAATCTCCAGCAGATACTCGTTCCATATCTTTTTGTAATAATACAATTGGTTTTTTTATAGCATTTTTTGTTATAAAACCAATAAAAATGATTATTATGATTCCAACAAATGAAATAATTACAAATGTTATGATTGTATTTTTCACACTATTAACATTCTCTTTTTGTAGCTGTTCAGCAGCATTATTATTATATAAAATAAGTTCACGAATAGACTGAATTGTTTTTTCCATATTAGGGTCAATTTCTTTTAAATAATAGCTATAGGCTTCTTCATTATTAGTCAGTCCCAAATCTTGTGCTTTTTTCATTTGTACTCTTAAATCTTTAAATTGACTTTGAAACGCATTATACAAATCTTTTTCTTTATGAGAACTAATTCTAGTTTCAAATTGTTTTAACAGCTCATCATTTTCTTTTCTAGTCTTATCCATTTCTATTATGAGTTCTTTCATTCTTTTTTCATCTTTCGATATCATAATCTCCATAAAATTCATATTAACATGGTAAAAATTTGATTCTACAATTCCTATCCATTCAATTGGTAATAGTCTTTCTTCATACATACTAGAAGATGCATTTTCACCTTTTTGAAGCCCTAAAAACCCGAGTGAAGATAACATGATACAAGCCAAACTCGATATAATGACTAACACATTTAATTTCGTTCCAATTTTACTATTTTTAATAAAAGACAACAAAATCACTTCATCTATATATTATATTTTACTTGTTTTATATTACAACAACAATCGACATTTATCGACATTTTTTTATTAATCTTATAATTATATTCGAAGAACTTGATTCTCATACTATCAAATACTAAAAAGTCTTATGGGAATTCCACAAGACTTTTAATAGAGTTATATTGTTTCTATGAAATTATGATAAAAATTAAAGCGACTTATTAGTTCTTATAACTTCTTGATAGAGAATCGGTGACCACTTATCACTAATATAATCTTGGATAACCCAACCAACTCTTTTTGGATTCTCTTGTTTAATATATGCCGCGATCTCGGGATTTATATAAGACGCATAATAATATGGACTATTCCATGCTGTACCACCCGAAGACAAGCTTGTAAAATTAATATATAGATGATTTAAATCCTCGCTATTGTTCATCGTTTCATTGATTGTATCTTTAATAGATTTTACTTTCTCATCATAACTCACTTTATATTTATCTTGTACTGTTACATTTACATTTTTGTTTACAGTTGTGGTAAACGTCTCATTATCTGGCCAATAAAAATTATTATATCCTCCAGATTCATTACTGCCACTATATCTTTTTAGTAGTACAATTTTCCCACGAGCATCTCCAAGTTTTATATTTCCTTCTGTTTTTAAAAAGATAGGATCAACAAAATAATTTTTTTCAAACGTACTACTAAATGAATCTTCTGCCCCTTTCATATCCTCATACTCTTTTTTTAAAGACATAATAATTGTTTCACTCGGGTTATCTTTTAAAAATTGTTTCGCTTCATTTATGAATTCATGCAGTGTTACGTAAAGATATAATGGCCCATGATGAAGAACTATCGTATTATCATCTGTTAAACGTCCTCTTATATCAAAAATGCGAGCTCCATGGTCCATTTGATAGCGAAAATCATATTCTTGCGTCATTCCCCACACTTGCTTAATCGGATTTTGCAACTTGAACGTCCCACTATCGTGTGTTCCTGGAATTGAAATTCGTGCTAACGGAATATTATCAGGTATAGGTTGCATCCATTTCGACCAATTTTCAAGCTCATTAACAGAGCTAGCTGCAACTACTCTCTTATCATGTAAAGCAAATACAAATGTGATAAATATTGTACTACATATGAATAATTTCAAAATTAACTTCTTATTTCTCATTATTATCACTCTCTTTTTCTGTTTTTATATCAAACTTATTGAATATAATATAGGCTAGTTCATAAAAAATAAATAACATTTCATCAATATGAAATATTGCATAGAAGTAAAGTTAAAAAATCATTCACATATACTAAATTAGAAAAATTTAAAGGAACTTCATCTGAAGTTCCCTTTGCTTATTTTATGTTCAATACATATGAACCATCTTTATTCTCATATTTATAGACGTATAAATAATATTTTCCTGGCTTTGCATTATAAGTTCCTTTAACTACATTTCCTTCATTTTCACCATATGCTACATAGTTATTTAAATCTGATTCATGATGAAGTACCCATGTCATTCCGATATTTTGTTCATTTAGTAGAGAAATATTAATATTTTCCGGCGAGTCAATTTGGAAAGTAAATACATCTACTCTATCACTATTATGTAGCGTTCCTTTCACCGGTGTATGAAAGTTAACTTTATTTGCCTGTCTAGGCTCATTATTTGGTTCATTTTCTGTTACTTGTAATTCATTCCCACCGTTTAGTTTTCTTTGTTCATAGCCTAAGTTTACTAGTATAGACTTCAAATCTGGTAAAACACCAATTTTATCTGCATATGGATCTTTAGATTTTGTTCCTGTGCTCTGGTTGCTTAATATTGCTCTTAGTTCACTAGGTCTATATGGTTGTCCTAAATTTTCTTTAGCAATGCTTTGTACTAAAGTCGCTGCCCCAGCAATAATTGGCGAAGCACTAGATGTTCCGCTAAAGCTTGAAGTATAAAGATTTACAGCACTTCTACTTTGCTCGGCTGTAGTTGTATCTACATTTTCTCCCCATCCGTACACATCAATACGGCTTCCATAATTCGAAAACCACATACGTTCATGAGGGAAAGATGAAGAGCCAGCTCCTACTATAATTGCACCCGAATCTTTAAAATCTTTACTATTACGATTTAAGACTTGCTTACCCTTTCTATCTTTGAACTGATCTAAATCATTCCACCCATTTGCTCCAGCCTCTATAATTACAATTCCCTTATCTGTACCAGCACGAATTGCATCAAAAATATCTGGTTGTACTTCAACAGGTAAATATTTATCACCATATCCATCAAAGGATGCTTGCGCCTCTAACAATAAAACATCCCCAGCTTCTAACTGATTTACAGCGCTTAATATTGCATCAGCCGTATTATACTGTCCGTTATCTCTTATTTGAGAGATAACCTTTGCTTTCGCTTTTGGCGCAATCCCAATATTCCCGACTTCATTGTCCTCAGAGGATACAATTCCTAGTACAGACGTCCCATGACCGACATGCTGATTTATATTTCTTCCAGACATTAATTCAATATTTTGATGTAATAAATCCTCATGATTTAATAGCCATCCGTATTCCATATCAACAAAAGTGATACCATTTCCATTACCGCCTTGAACTCCCCAGGCGAAAGGCGCATTAATACCGTATGGGGCTGCTTCAAGATAACCTTGTTTTTTAAATCTAGGATTTTTATTAGGATTAAGAGCTACACTTGATGATTGCACTTCAGGTGGCATTATTTTCTCTTGTTTCTTCATATACGCATCTTCTATTAAAGAAGATGCCTTTAACTTATCTACTATTTCTTCTTCATACCCACTATTTTGATTTTGAAGAATATAGTAGTTTAATAAACTTGTAGATACATGATTAGGTGCTTTCACTTCAAGGTTTTGTATTTGTTCCGGGCTTACAGATGTGAATAAACGAGTAAATGTTACATCTGGATATTCTGTCAAAAGATCTTTTATTACTTTATCATTCGTTTGAGATTGTATTTGTTTTTCAATACCATCTTCATATGGAAAATCCAAATCTGCTTTAAATTTTACAATGATTTGCTTATCTGTTTCTTGTTCTATCCCTAATTTACTCTGCTGTTCTATAGAATCAGCATGTACACTATTGATAGTACCTCCTGTTCCTAAAAGTGTTGTAATGATTACAGTTGACGCATACATTTTTTGAAATATTTTCATTACATCAATCCTCCTATTAATAATTATTAATCATTATATTAATCTATAATGATTTTATTTCTATAACGTATTCCCTTTCTACTAAATAGATTATAGTAATCAGAAATATGAACTTCAATGTATTTTCATATGCAATATTTCATATTCTGACTCTACACTACACGAATATGAAACTTATAGTGATTATTTATTTTATATGTGCTAATATACTTACATTAATATATTACGCATATACACATTCTGAACTACATTACTTAATAGTTTCACCTTAATTTTTTCTTAGGAGGATTTACAATGAAATTACTAAAAATAAAACATATAATCCCTTTATCCGCGGCTGCAATTACATTCGTATGTAGTCAAAGTACAGCTGAAGCTTCTACCATTCATACAGTAAAAAAGAACGATACACTTTGGGGCATTAGTAAACAATACGGAGTTTCAATACAATCCATTAAACAGGCTAATAATAAAGGAAACGATAAAACCTTTATTGGCGAACAGTTACATATTCCAGGGTCCGTGAAATCAAATGAAATCACTGTTCCTCAAAACGCCAAGCCTGCGAGCATTTCTGGACAAATTATTTATCAAGTACAACCGGGGGATTCATTAGAAACGATAGCAAAGCGTTACAATGTCACCGTCCAATCTATAAAACAAATTAACAATACAGTCGGAAACAAGCTTTATACAGGACAACATTTAAAAATTAACTCAAGCATTTCACAAAAAGAAAAAGACTTAATGGCACGCTTAGTTACTGCTGAAGCAGGTGGCGAATCCTATAAAGGAAAAGTAGCAGTAGCAAAAGTTATACTAAATCGTGTAAATGCAAAAGGTTTTCCAAATACAATAACAGGTGTTATTTATGAACCTATTAAATACGGATATGCATTTACTCCTGTTACAGATGGCAGAATTAATCAGCCTGCAAGTGCAGAAGCAAAAATGGCTGTAGAAGAGGCTATCTCCACAAATGGAGTACATTCTGACTGGATTTATTTCTACAATCCAAAAACATCAACAGACAAGTGGATTACGACACGTCAAACAGTAGCAGTAATTGGTAACCATGTGTTTGCTAAATAAGATTTAAAATCATTAACAGACCTCTTCACTTAAAAGGTCTGTTTTTTTCTATGTAAGATGTTATTAATCATATGACATAGTGATTTTTCAAACTATTTCTTCTTTCAAATAAAAATTTTTGTATTTACTCCACCACTCGGAGAAGTTAATACAGCATCAAGTTCAAAAACTCCCACTTTATTAATAAAAGCTATTTCTTAACTTCATAAAATTGTTATACACTAGAAAAATAAAAAACAAACTATTCGTTAGCAGGTGAAAGAATATGTATGATGTTACAATTATCGGCGCTGGAGTAAGTAGCATTTTTATGGCTTATTCACTAGCTAAAAGTAACAAAAAAGTTTTAATTCTTGATAAAGGTAAAGCGCTAGAAGATCGCCATTGTCCTTTAGACGAAGGAAAAGTGTGTAATTGTACTACATGTGATAAATATTTCGGGTTTGGTGGTTTAGGAAGATCTGAAGGGAAATTTAATTATACAAACGGATTTGGCGGAGAACTTGAGCAAAAAGTCGGTAAAGAGGGCTTTATACAGCTCATGGCTGAAGTAGATGAAATTCTATGTCAGTTTGGTGGAAGTTCTGTCTCAAAATATTGTACTGAAAATTCAAGTCTCACTAAAAGAGCTGAAGCGTGTGGTTTACAAATGCTAACAACAGAAGTAAGACATCTTGGTACTCCCCTTTCCAATAACATTTTTCAGCAGCTCTATGAATTTTTACTGACGAAAATAAAGATCAAATTTCAAATAGATGTACAACATATTCTGAAACAGGAAGATTATTTTACAATAGAGACAAATCAAGGAACAGTTCAAACTAAGCAACTAGTATTTGCAACTGGGCGTTCAGGGGCCGATTGGTTAAAAGAAATATGCAGTTCTCTAAGTATTTCTCAGGAGCAAACACGTGTAGATTTAGGAATTAGAGTAGAAATGAAAGAACATCAATTACGTTCTATATTAAAAGATACTTTTGAAACAAAACTTTCTTATCAAGGTGAGCATTTCACAGCAACTACTTACTGTATGAATCCAAAAGGACGCATCATTCGAAAGTACGAAGAAGGTTTAGTTATGCCTGACGGTCAAAATTTTCGAGAGCAAGGAACTGGCACTTCTAATTTAAACTTCACTTTATTTATTCCTCGCTATTTTCCAACTCTCAAAGAAGCAAATGTATACGCAAGTTCAATTATTAAAGGCATTAACCAAGGACGAGATCGGATTGTTATACAGCGCTTAGAGGACTTATTAAAGAAACAACCTACGGCGAAAAACAGCATGGAACATAATCGTATACAACCTACACTACAGGGGGATTATGGAGATTTGAATCAAGAAGTTCCTCAATTATATATTGAAGGGCTGAAAGAATTTTTATTACGTTTAGAACAATTTATACAAGAGCCTATTGATCAACATACTTTACTATATGGAATTGACGGAAAGTTCTATGCTCCTACGATAAAAATCAATAACTCTTTTGAAACAAGTGTGCATGGACTATTTTTAGTTGGAGATTGTTCCGGCGTCACTCATTCCTTATCTCAAGCTGCTGCAAGTGGTCTGTATGTTGGAAAGTACTTATCTGACATTTAATTTCTATCATTAAGATGTCAGTCAAATATTTTCAATTCCAAAACACTTTTACTTATATATAGTAAAAGTGTTTTAATAATCCCTCCTATCCTTCCCGGCTAATGATTAACTGGCAAAGAAACGGAATTTTACAAAATACATATGTAACATAACTGTATATTTAAAACGATTGACATTCAATTCTAATAAATTGAATGTCAACAGTTTTAAAAGTCTCTATCCATTTTCACTTTCATTTGTTCGATATTTTGTAACATCATCATAGTGTTTAATATGGTAGGATGTCTATAAGTCAATTTCACTACAACTATGACTTGTTCTGCCCGTTTCTCAAAAAGAGTTATATTTATGCTACTACGCTTTAAAAATCCCCATTGTATGTATATGAATACTTCAAATTATTCCCTTTAGAAAACATAATCTAAATGGTTCATTAAACTCTAATAGTTATAAAAACATAATATATAACTTCAATTAAATAAATTGTATAAAGAAGGTGTAAAAATGAAGAATAAAATAAATTTACAAATGCAAAATATAAGTTTTGTTATAATAATGGCTTTAGCAGTATGGTTAAAAACATATCTTATTACTCGATTCAGTTTTGATTTAAAAATTGAGTCTTCAACGCAAGAGCTTATTTTGTTTATTAGCCCTCTAGCCGCATCATTAGCATTTGTTGGATTAGCATTATTTGCAACTGGTGAAAAGCGAAATTATATAGCGCTATGTATTAATTTCTTATTAACGATCGTGCTTGTTGGAAATGTAATGTTCTATGATTTTTATAGTGATTTCGTTACATTACCAGTACTTGGACAAACCTCAAACTTTGGCCAATTAGGCGGCAGTATTATAGAGATATTAAACTACAAAATTATACTCGCATTCGTAGACATTGTTTTCTTCTTTATTTTATTAAAAAAGAAATCATTGGTCTTTAAAACAGAACGTGTAACTCATTCTACACGCTTGTTATACTTTCTTTTAACGATTGGTGTATTCTTTGCGAATCTACAGCTTGCAGAAAAAGAGCGCCCTGAATTATTAACGAGATCATTCGACCGGGTAATGCTTGTCAAAAATTTAGGCTTATATACTCACCAAGTATATGACTTAACACTGCAAGTAAAAGCTGGGTCACAAAAAGCACTTGCTGATAGTAGTAAATTACAAGAAACTGAAAACTACGTAAAAGCAAACCAAAGCGAGCCAAACCCTAATATGTTTGGTGCAGCGAAAGGAAAAAACGTAATTGTCGTCACTCTTGAATCCTTGCAGACCTTCTTAATAGGCGCATCAGTCAATGGGCAAGAAGTTACACCATTCCTAAATGAATTCATAAATGAAAGTTATTACTTTGATAACTTTTTCCATCAAACTGGTCAAGGGAAAACATCCGATTCTGAATTTCTAATCGATACGTCGTTGTATCCATTAAATCGAGGGGCTGTATTCTTCACACACGGTAACAATGATTATACTGCGACTCCAGAAATTTTACGTCAGCAAGGTTATTTCACTTCTGTATTCCATGCGAATAACGCAACATTTTGGAATCGTAATATTATGTACTCCGCTCTTGGTTATGATCGTTACTATAATGAGCTTGATTACAAAATTACGCCAGAAACAAATTTAAATTGGGGATTAAAAGATATCGAATACTTTGATCAATCAGTAGATATATTAAAAACTGTTGATCAACCATTCTATGCTCGTTTCCTTACTTTAACAAACCATTATCCATTCACGTATGATGAAGATACAAAATTCATTGAACCATACAACTCTGGTAATGGCGTATTCGATCGTTACATCGTAACTGCACGTTACTTAGACGAATCAATTAAAAAATTTATTGAGCGTTTAAAGGCCGAGGGAATGTATGATGATTCTATTATTGTGTTATACGGTGATCATTATGGCATTTCCGAAAAACATAATCGTGCAATGGCACAGTTTTTAGACAAAGATCAAATAACAGAATTTGATACTTTAAATTTACAACGTACACCTTTATATATTCATATTCCTGGACAAACAGAAGGTCAAAATATTTCAAAGCCTACGGGACAAATCGATATGAAACCTACTATTCTAAATTTATTAGGTGTTGGTTCTACGAATGATATCCGTTTTGGCCATGATATGTTTTCAGATGAATATACTGGCTTTGTTGTTTTACGCGATGGTAGCTTCGTTACAGATAAGTATGCATACAAAAACAACACTTTCTACGACCGTATAACAGGGGAAATTGTAGATTTACCAAAAAAAGAAGCTCAAGCCCTCATTAAACGTGCACAAAATGAATTACGAATGTCTGACAAAATTATTGAAGGCGATTTATTACGCTTCTCAGAAAGTAATAAAATTAAAACTGGCGAAGTACAAACTAAAATTAAAGAAACAGAAAAATAATCTATATATGAAAAAGGAGCAACTTATTACAATTGCTCCTTTTTACTTTCTTATAACACATCAGATTTTTCATATAAAAAATCTGATGTGTTTACTTTTATTCTACGCTTGTTTCTAAAGCTACATCCGTATAGGTATTATCATCACCTATATTTAAAATTACTTCACATTGACGCAATCTCAATTCAAAGAGCATGATAGAATCATGATAGATTTCAGGATTTGATTTCATCTTATGTAATATCTCTTGTTTTTCTTGTATTTCTAAATGCGTGTTTTCTACAGCTTGCTTTAAGGAGTTAAATGGATTCCTAAAGAATATATTAATATCTCGCTCTTGTGTGTTTTCAAACAGCTCAAATTGCAAGAAAAATTTCTTCATAATAGAAGCCGTTACTTCAGTATAATCTTCATTTTCTACATACTGTTTGTATTTGTTATATAGTATAGATTTATTTTTAGGAAGAACTCCAAATAATTTACCGGCACTTTTCAACAAAAATTGTGCTGGCGTAAATCGACGTAAAATATTTACTTCATCCATTTGTATTCTAGTCGTCATCCTGTCAGTATCTCTGCGCCAGTCATCAAGCACTTTAAAATCACATTCTAACTGTATTCTATTTTCTCCAAATAGTGAATTAAGCCCTTCACTAAGTTCTTCTAAATACGTTTGACTTTGAAGAAGCTCATTATTAGAAGTTGCAATCCAATTTTGCATAGAAAGAGCGAGATTAGGTAATACAGTTTGTTCTAAATATTTATGCACTTTTTCATTCATTGCTTTATTTAGTTCCGTATCCATGTGCCCGAAATCACTTTCTTCACTAATTAAATTAGAACAGCTCTTTAATATCTTCGGAATATTTTCAGTAAGATCATTTGTAATTTCAGTCTTCATTGAACGATATGATTGTGTAATGAAATGAATTTTTTCCCTCTCAAATGCAGTAAGGTTATTAATGCTACCGTTTAGTTTCACTAGCATATCTTCATTCCAATTAATAGCATCTACTAGATTATTTTCTTTCTCAACACGTTTATCCAAAAGATATGTAATTGTTTTTCGAATGAAAAATAATAACTTTTCAGTACGTTCTGCATCGATATTTTTATGATTAAAGTTAAAATGAATAAACTCAGTTAAATCATTTAATTGTTTACTACTTGTATATAACGAGGAATAAGGGAAAATTCTCGCATGCGGGAAATATGTGTTTATTCTCGTTGCCGTATCATGTAATACCCTTTTCACTTCTGCTTCACTGTAAATGTTATCGATTTTATTTAATAAGAAATGAATTTGTAAATTTGGCGTATGTTCTTGAATACTTAATAGAATGTCACGTTCTTTGTCAGTAAAAGGTGAATCCGCATTCAATACGAACAGTAATTCGTCTACAGAATTTAAATATTCGAATATCTCATCTCTAGTGTCGTTATTCCTATTAAAGCCAGGTGTCACTACAAATGTAAGTTTATTTTCATTTAAAAATCTGCATGGTAATTTAAATTCAACACACGCTCTATCTCTATATGTTTGATGGTGCTGAGACATCATATTATGGTAATCAGAGACATCTTCCGTTGTTGTAATTGCTGAGTCTGTTATAGCGTTTATTTCTATATGAGCATCATTTTTTAAAACTACTACATTTGAAATTGATTTTTCTAATATGTTTTCTCCTAATATAGAGTTAATAAATGTAGTTTTTCCATTTCCTGAAGTTCCCGTTACTAAAATACGATTTGTTCTTAAATCTGCGAGTTCGTCAACTAACCATTTAAATCGGTGACCTATTTCTATATTGTGCTTTTGTGCCCACTCTGTAATAGATTCAAAAAGGTGTAAGCTGTACTCTAAGCCATTTACATGATTAATAGAATGTGACAGTAAGTTTTCCGCATGCTCTATATTTGCTGAATCTATTTTGGAAGGGAAAATCTCATCCCATGCCAATACAGCTGCAGATGGAAATACAGCATAAGATGGATTAACTACTTTTAACCAATTTGCTAACAGATTGGGTATGATATCGTTTAATTGTCTAAGCGTATATTGACCTTGAATTAATGCAAAGTAAGTTTCTTCGTAAAAAGCAGAAACTTTGTTCCATATATCGGACGAATGTATTTCAATATGTAAGAAAAATTCATTTATTGTATTAAGCCATAATAAATAATTTTGTTCATCTTTATAACTGTTCCAAAGTGATGAAACCATTTGCGTAAACTGTACTTGATCTACATTATTTAATGTAGCTAATGCATTATAAAAATAATCTGGTGAAATATGTTTAGTAAACCCTTTATCAATATATCCTTTTAATACCTCAAACCACGGATACGATTCTATTCGAATTAACTCATTCACAGCAAGCTCTACTGCACTATCAAAATCTTGCTGTTCCTCATAAAAGGAACGGGCAATTTTTGTGACATTCGGATAATCAGGATTTAAAGAAACTGCTTCTTTAATAACACCGAAAGCTGAGTCAAAATTATTTTGCTCAATGTAAAGAGAAAGTAATTGTAGTCTAATTTCAATCATCAATATTTTATTATCAGTAGTAATAGAAGTATAAATATTTTCAGCATATGATAATTGATTAAGTTCGAAATAAGCATCCGCAATATTTTTTTGTGCCCATGGTGCTAATTCATTACTAACCTTCTCCCATTTAAAAATAGCTGCTTCAAAATCTTGATGACGATAATAAAATTCACCTTGTGCAAAACGAATATAAGACCCATCAGAAATCTCATTTTTTTCATCGTTTACATAAGCTTGTCCAAGTACGTCAAGAGTTGGTTTTGTTTCATTCTCCATTAGGAATGTTTCATAATACATCTTTTTTATTAATTGTTTTTCTAATCTCATCTTTTCCCCCACTATATCTTGAAAATACATTTTTAAGATATACCAATACTTTTTGTATGTATGCTTTTTATCTTAACAAAGAATATCTTTTGGAAAATTTCATTTTCCTTTCATTTTTCAAGTTAGATTGAATTTTTATGAGAAAAGTTTCAGTTTTTTTTCAATTCCCTTTCAGTTATGAAACAGCATTAAATGTTCCTAATAACCTAATAATACTATAATATTCCACATTATATTATCAAGAAAATCTCATATAAACCATATTATAAAAACAATCTATATTGAATTTATATGCATTATTCACTGCGCTGTCAAACAAAAAAATAACAATAGGAGCCAACGGCTATTCATACCATTTCTTTCTCAAATTATTTTCCTTTAAAAGGCTTCAGTGGTTATGTAATTAAATTCCATTAACCTATATAAATAACTAGTCCAAAAAAAATCTATATGCATATCATGTTATAGTAAAGAATTTAGGAAATCCTAAAAGGAGGCATTTTCATGTTTGAAGATAAATCTAAAATAAATTACCCATATGAATTTACTGAAACCACAACAGTTCCTCTAAAGAACCCCATTGATAAAAAATTCAAGAACGGCACAGGTACACATAACTTTCCAATTAAGAAACACTACAAAGAGCAAGTTCTATACACTGAAAAAATTAATAATAATAAAAATAAATAATCGTATAGATCCTTATGACAATTAACCAAATAAGAATCAATATTAGGCCATGCATAGTTATGTCTTTAATAATGTAAAAATCTTCATTATACTATTCATGCACCTTTTAAAAAGTGCCGTATACAGCGCTTTTTTATACATAGATAAATATAAGCTAACGCAGCCAAGAAATAAACTGCAAAATTACTTCACCATATTCTCGTTTAACAATTAAATCTACATATTAAAAGGGAGCAACAGTAAATGTTGCCCCCTTTTGAAATGTAGTTTATTCACTCTACATAACCCTCTTAAACATCTTCTCCAACTCATAAGTAGAATGATGCACAAGAATCGGTCTTCCGTGCGGGCATGTATACGGGTTTGTTGTTGTACGTAGTTCTTCCAGTAAAGCAAATATTTGATCGTTCGTTAAATATTGATTCGCTTTAATCGATGCTTTACAGCTCATCATGATGGCTGCTTCTTCACGTAATTTTTTAATATCAACTTTTTTTAGTTTAACAACTTGCTCCATCATTTCATCGATAATTTCTGTTTCTTGTCCTTTCGGGAACCACGTTGGATGTGAGCGGACGATAAAGGATTGATGGCCAAATTGCTCCAAGAATAGACCGACTTTTTTCAGTTCTTCTAGTTGCTCTTCAACACGTAAAAATTCAGTAAGAGATAAATCGATACGGTACGGTACAAGCAGTTCTTGTACTTCTTGCGCTACCCTTCCTACTTTATCACGGAAGTATTCATAATTAATACGTTCCTGCGCGGCATGTTGGTCAATCATATATAAGCCTTTATCATTTTGAGCGAAAATATATGTTCCATGCATTTGTCCAATTGGATAAAGTGGCGGTAAGTCATTACCGTTCATTTCAATCTCTTTTATTTCCTGAACTTCTTCTTCCAATTCCTCTAATTCAAAGTCCTCTTCATTACTGTCCCACGATTTTTCTTCTCGAATTGGTTCTTCCATTATCGGTCTAGTAGATGGCTGCCAACTTTGTTCTTCTCTTACGAGCGACTGTGGTGGTTGCCATTCTTGTTTCGGTGGTTGCCATTCTTGTTTCGGCGGTTGCCACAGTTGTGCTGGCTGTTTCACAGGCAGCGGTTCTTCTTGTTTTTCATCCATGCCAGTTGGTAAAACAATGTCCGGCATGGATGGTTCTTTCGGCTTCGCATGCTCAAACTGGAACTGTTCTTGCACACTCTCGTCTTTTTCTTTTTTCTTCGTTGTTACGCCTGCATCTGGAATGAGCTGTATTTTTTTAAATGCAGCTTGCAATGTTTCTTCGATAAGCTTTAGCAATTCTTGTTCTTTACTAAAACGAACTTCTAATTTTGCAGGATGTACGTTAACGTCAACAAGCATTGGATCCATTTCAATCGATAAAAATCCGATTGGATATCGTCCGACTGGCAGTAATGTATGATATCCTTGCTGAATTGCTTTCATTAATACAAAGTTTCGAACGTAACGGCCATTTACGATTGTTGACATATAATTTCGAGATGCTCTCGTTACTTCTGGTAATGTTACATAGCCTGTAATTGTGAAATCTAAAGATTCAGCTTCAATCGGAACAAGTTTCTTCGCAACTTGAATGCTGTAAATCGATGCAAGTACTTGTCTTACATCACCATTACCTGACGTATGAAGCAATTTCTTTTCATTATGAAACAGCTTTAACGATACTTCTGGATGTGACATTGCAATACGATACACAATATCTGTAATATTACCAAGCTCTGTATGAATGGTTTTCATATATTTAAGACGCGCTGGTGTATTAAAGAATAAGTTTTGTACTGTAATATCTGTTCCTTTTCGGCTCGCGGTTTTCTCTTGCTTTATAATGTCTCCACCTTTAATAATAAGGTGTGTACCAGGTGCATCACCTGTGCTAGTGATTAATTCTAATTCACTAACTGAGGCGATACTCGGCAATGCCTCACCACGGAAACCGAGTGTTCTGATGCGAAACAGATCGTTTTCATCTTTAATTTTACTTGTCGCATGTCGTTCAAAAGCTACGATGCAATCTTCTTCTGCAATGCCATCTCCATTATCAATGATGCGAATTTTCGATAAACCAGCTTCTTCTAAGTGGATTTCAATAGATGTACTATTCGCATCGATAGAATTTTCCACAAGTTCTTTTACGACTGAAGCAGGACGCTCTACTACTTCTCCTGCCGCAATTAAGTTAGAGAGTTGGTCATCGAGTTTGCGAATTTTCCCCATCTACTTACTCATCCTTTCTTTAACTTTTTCTGTAAGCGATACAGTTCGTTCATCGCTTCTAAAGGCGTCATATCAAGTAAATCAATTTTTTTAATTTGCGCCAGTACTGCTGTTTCTTTTTGATCTAACGCAAGCTTGTCTTGTTTCTTCGAAGACTGTTCTCCTCCAAAGAAAGATAGTTGTGATTCTTCCTCAGTCTCTACTTTCGCCTCTAGTACTTCTACTGGCTCTTCTTTTACAACTACAGGTTCTGGAATAACTTCTTGCTCCTGCACTTTCACTTCTACACGCTTTGGAATAATAATTTCTTCTTGTCCTTCTAGTTGTGCTAACACTTCTTTCGCACGGGCAATTAAGCTATCTGGAAGCTCTGCAAGTTGCGCAACGTGGATTCCGTAACTTTTATCTGCTGCTCCATCTTGAATTTTATGAAGGAATACTACTTTACCATTCTCTTCAATTGCTGAAACGTGTACATTTTTCAGTTGATCTAAACTCTCTTCTAACACAGTCAATTCATGATAATGTGTAGAAAATAACGTTTTTGCCCCAATTTGGTCATGAATATGTTCAATGATTGCCTGTGCAAGTGCCATGCCATCATACGTAGATGTACCTCGTCCAATTTCATCAAATAAAATTAAACTTCTTTCTGATGCGTTTGCAATTGCATTTTTCGCTTCTAACATTTCGACCATAAATGTACTTTGACCTGAAATCAAATCATCTGCTGCACCAATTCTCGTAAAGATTTGGTCAAATACAGGTAATACTGCTTCTGTCGCTGGTACGAAACAACCAATTTGTGACATAACCGTTACAAGTGCTAACTGTCTCATATACGTACTTTTACCAGACATGTTCGGTCCTGTAATTAAAAAGACATCCATCTTCTCTGGCATAATACAATCATTCGGTACATACAATTTCCCGTTCAATACTTTTTCAACGACAGGATGACGACCATCTTTAATAAAGATTTCACGCTTCGTTGTTAGTACAGGTTTTACAAACTGTTCTTCTTCACTAACTGTCGCAAAACTTTGCAGTACGTCTAATTCACTAATTACTTTTGCTAAATGTTGTAATTTCGGAATAAATACTTTTACTTCTTCACGAAGCGCTGTAAATAAATCGTATTCTAGTTGTACAATTTTTTCTTCTGCTTCTAAAATTAACGTTTCTTTTTCTTTCAGTTCATCTGTAATGAAACGTTCAGCATTAGCAAGCGTTTGTTTTCGTTCGTAGCGGCCTTCTGGAAGTGCTGCAAGATTCGCCTTCGTCACTTCAATGTAGTAGCCGAAAATACGGTTGTACCCGATTTTTAACGATTTAACTCCTGTAATATCACGCTCTCGTTTTTCAAGCTCAGCGATCCACGTTTTTCCGTTTTTACTAACGTAACGATATTGATCAAGCTTGTCATTATAACCGTCTTTAATAATATCTCCATCTTTAATAGAAAGCGGTGGGTTTTCTTGAATACTTCTTCCTAGTAATTCAGTTAAGCTCTCACATGGATCCGCGCTTTGAATTAACCTTGCTGCATAAGCATTATCTAACAAACTAATCGCTTCTAAAATAGCTGGTACTTGAAGTAAAGATCGTCTTAACTGTAATAAGTCCCGTGCATTGACATTACCAAATGCAACTTTTCCTGCTAAACGTTCTAAATCATATACTTCTTTTAATTTTTCTTTTAAATCTTCACGTAAGAAGTAATCATTTACAAATGTTTCAACCATTTCTAAACGCTCTTCAACTTTTTCTTTCTGAATAAGTGGACGTTCCATCCACTGTTTTAACATACGACCACCCATAGCTGTTTTTGTTTTATCCAATAGCCATAATAATGATCCTGTTTTTTCTTTCGTTCGAAGTGTTTCCGTCAGCTCTAAATTTCGCTTTGAATGCACATCAATTTTCATAAATTGATTCGTATAATAAATTTCTACAGGTTGTAAATGATCTAATGAACGTTTTTGCGTTCTTATCACATAGTTAAATAAGCGTCCAATTGCTTTAATTAACTTTGCTTGCGAAACATTTTTCACAAGATGTTCTAATCCTTCAGGAATTGCCGTTGCATCTTCATATGAAATTGTCATTTTTAACGTTTCAGTTAATTTATTTAATTCATCTTTAGAAAATGAAGAATCTACAACAATTTCTTTCGAACCAGTTGCATACACTTCCAATAAAATATCTTCTACTGAACCAGTCAATAACGTTACTGTATTTTGTCCAGTCGTTAAATCATTACAAGCTAAAGCATATGATCCATCTTCAAAATGTGTTAATGCGGCTAAGAAGTTGTTTTCTTTCTCATCAATTGTACGCCCTTCCATCATCGTTCCTGGCGTAATTAGTTGTACTACTTCACGGCGCACTACACCTTTAGCTGTTTTTGGATCTTCCACTTGCTCACAAACAGCAACTTTATATCCTTTTTCAACAAGTTGTTCAATATAGTTTTTAGCTGCATGATGCGGTACACCGCACATCGGTATACGATCACTACTGCCACCATCTCGGCTCGTTAATGTAATCTCAAGTTCATGAGCTGCTTTAACGGCATCTTCAAAGAACATTTCATAAAAATCGCCTAATCGGAAAAATAAAAAGGCATCTTGATAGTCTGCCTTAACCTTTAAATATTGCTGTATCATAGGGGTATATTGCGTCATACTTTTCCTCCATAATTCTTACATAGTAATCAATTTTCATATATGTCACATTTCACGGACATCCATATCTCCTATTTCAGGAGTCTATCTTCATTATAACATATTTCATAAAGAATCATGTTCATTCAGCGCCACTTATGTAAAGTAAAAAGCTAGGAAGAACTTCTCCCTAGCTTTCTATTACTCTTCTTCTGCATCAACGATAAAGTTCGGATCTAATTCTTCAAATTCATCATCAGCAATTTGGAAATCATCATCTGATTCTACGCAGCCTTCAGGATTTACACTTACACAAATTTTCGTTTCTCCAACTACTTCTGTTACAAATTCACGTTCTACAGTTACAACAATTTTATTACCGTTTGGTGATACAAGCGCTTCTAAACAATTTGGTGGCTGAATAACACGAGCAATAATTTCTAAATCGTCACCAGAAAAGTTTTTATCACGATAACCAATGCTTACTTCGTCCGTGTAGTTCACGCGTTCTGTTACAACTTCAGTCTTTGTATTTCCATCAAATGAATACCAAGTGTTCACATCATAGAAACCTTCAATTTCCACATGCTTCCCATTCTTTCTTGCTTCGTACGAGTGGTTAATTACCCAGCACCCTAAAATACTTGTTGGTTCATTATTCGATTCACATGTATGCGTTGACTTTGTATACTTACGTCCTTTTCCAACCACTGCTTTTGTAATAATCTCTCTAAATTCGGACATTCGTAACCCTCCTCAATCACTATTCACTTAATCATATGCGTGACAATAGCGGAATGTGTCATTCTTTTTTTGAGAAGAACTTACGTTTAATCAACTAAAAAAAAGAGATGTCAATATGACATCTCTTTAACAACCACAATTTCCTTTTTTACTTTCTACCGCTGCGCCAGTTTCACCCTTAAGTACATCGCCACCAGTTGAAATTAATATTTCATCTGTTACGTTGTTAGAAATTGTACTAGCAACTAACTGTAATAAGTCATTTACATATGTTTGTGAAGATTTAAATTCTTGTACGACTGGAATACTGTCTAACTTATCTTGCAATGCATCAATTTCAGCTTCTACCTTTTTTAAAGCTTCCCACTTCCCGTAATGCTGCAAGTTTACTGCTTGTTTTTGCAGTGCTTTAATTTCATCGATTGCGCGCTTTACATTTTCATTTTTATGAATTTGCGCCTCTGCTTTCTTAAAAAAATCAACTTCTTCTGTTTCAGAAATCATTTTTGCTAATTCTTTTGCTTGTTCAACAATGTCATCTTTCGAATATACTTTCATCTATTATTTCACCTCAATCGGCTCTTCAACTAATTCCCCGTTAAGAGACCAAGTTTTTGCTTCCGTTACTTTTACTTTCACAAGCTGACCAATTAAAGATTTTGAAGCGACGAAGTTTACAAGTTTATTCGTGCGAGTATAACCTGCAAGTACTTCCGGATTATTTTTACTTTCCCCATCAACTAACACTTCTACAATTTGACCTTTGTAACGACTATTCTTTTCAATTGCCAACGTATTTACTAGTGTATTTAAGCGTTGAAGACGTTCTTTCTTCACTTCCATAGGTACATTATCTTTCATTTTTGCAGCTGGTGTACCTTCGCGAGGAGAATAAATAAATGTAAAGGCAGTATCAAATCCTACTTCACGATATAACGACATCGTTTCTTCAAATTGCTCATCTGTTTCATTTGGGAAACCAACGATAATATCTGTTGTTAATACTGCATCTGGAATTGCTTCTTTAATTTTTCTTACAAGTTCTAAATAATGCTCACGTGAATATTTACGCGCCATAATTTTCAGCATATCTGTACTTCCAGATTGAACTGGTAAATGGATATGTTCTACTAAGTTGCCACCTTTGCCAAGCACTTCAATTAAGTGATCATCGAAATCACGTGGATGGCTCGTTGTAAAACGAATACGGGCAATATCAACTTTACGAAGTTCGTCCATTAAATCACCAAGACCGTATTCTACATCTTCAAAGTCTTTACCATATGCATTTACGTTCTGTCCAAGTAATGTAATTTCTTTATAACCATTCGCAGCTAAATGACGAATCTCTTGGATAATATCTTCTGGACGTCTGCTCCGCTCTTTTCCGCGCGTATACGGTACAATACAATACGTACAGAACTTATCACAGCCATACATAATATTTACCCAAGCTTTAATATCACCACGACGTACTTTCGGAAGGTTTTCAATTACGTCGCCTTCCTTTGACCATACTTCAACTACCGTCTCTTTCGAGAACATCGCATCTTTTAGAATGTACGGTAATCTATGAATATTATGCGTTCCAAATACCATATCTACATGCTGATTTTTTTGCATAATTTTATTTACAACAGATTCTTCTTGAGACATACAACCACATACACCAATTAAAAGGTCCGGATTTCTTCGCTTTAGTGACTTTAAATGGCCTAGTTCACCAAACACTTTATTTTCAGCATTTTCACGAATTGCACAAGTATTTAATAAAACTACATCTGCATCCTCAGTCGAAAAAGTTGGTTCATATCCAAGCGTTGTGAAAATACCTGCCATTACTTCCGTATCATGCTCATTCATTTGACAACCATATGTACGAATATAGAACTTTCTTCCTGTACCAAAATTGCGAAACTCTTCAGGTAAGCCAAAATCCCGTTCAATTTTAACTTCTTCTTTCCCTCGCTTTTTCGCATCCTTTAAGGAAGGTGGTTGATATACACTTTCAAAGTATTTACTATAATCTTTCTCTTCTTTTTTCGTAGAGGAATTTGCTTGTTGACTTGCTAATCGTTGTTGCTCGTTCATCGGTAATCTCCTTTCACCCTTAACTATACACACTCTATAGTCCATTTTAATGCGCCTAGACTCACCTCAAAAATGGTTAGATAGCTTGAGAGATAACTTGTCCTTTGAAACTTGAGTAATCAATCTAATCATTCATAAGAATGAAGTCTTCCCCACGCAAATAGACATTCCCTTTTTATTATTTCTTGTTGTCCTACCCAAAAGCATATTGCTTTATCCCTATAAACATTACCATAGTATGACCTGTTTCGCCAATTTTAACAATACAGAGGCCCTTTATTATCTTACATTTCATAAGCAATGAACTTGCCATTTTCATACAACGATTTATATATTATTTTACCATTCTGAATTTTCTAAGTAAATAAGACTACCCTATATTTTTCTAATAAAAAAAGGTTGCCACATGGCAACCTCCTCTTCTTATATTACATAAATTCAGCAACAAGCTCATCAAACATTTTCTGATCCATATTTAAATCAGATTTCACTAAAGGCTCTTCACTATAGCCTTTAACAAGTTCTTGATATGATGGTTGCTTAGTATTTTGATAAATTAAACCTGTTACTAAACCGTTATTTTCCATTAAAGTTTGCATAGCCATCATGCGATTAGATGGATCATATCCCTCTACTGTGCTTAGTTTCGTTAAATTCTCTTTAAACCAATCGTAGGTATTTACTTTATTGTAAGTAACACATGGGCTAAATACGTTAATTAATGAAAATCCTTTATGGTTAATACCAGCTTCAATAATTTGTGTTAATTCTTTTAAATCACTCGAAAAGCTTTGCGCCACAAATGTCGCACCAGCTGTTAAAGCCATTTCCATTACATTTAGTGATGGTTCAATTGAACCTTGCGGTGTGCTTTTCGTTTTAAATCCAGCTTCACTACGTGGTGAAGTTTGCCCTTTTGTTAACCCGTAAATTTGGTTATCCATTACGATGTACGTAATATCGATATTACGACGAATAGAATGGATTGTATGTCCCATACCAATCGCAAATCCATCACCATCACCACCTGAAGCGATGACTGTTAAATCACGATTTGCCATTTTTACACCTTGTGCAATCGGAAGGGCACGACCATGAATACTATGCACACCATATGAATTAATATAACCTGAAATACGGCCTGAACAGCCAATACCAGAAATAACAGCAAGTTCATCTGGATTTAAACCAACGTTAGCTGCCGCACGTTGAATTGCAGCTTGCACTGAGAAGTCTCCGCAACCTGGGCACCAGTTTGGCTTTACACTGTTACGAAAGTCCTTAAATGTTGCCATTTAATACAACCCCTTTTTTGCATTCGTTGTAAATCTCTTTCGGCAAGAATGGGTTTCCATCATATTTTAAAAGACTAGAAATTTTCTCACCATTACCAAGATTCATTTTCATAATGTTAGCAAGCTGACCTGTTGCATTGTTTTCTACTACTACAACACGCTTCGCCTTTTTCACAAGTGGATCGATTTCAGCTGTTGGGAACGGGTGAATTAAACGTACATGAGCATGGTTTACTTTCATACCCTCTTGTTCTAAACGCGTCATTGCCTCTTCGATCGCACCACGAGTTGAGTTAAATCCAACAAGCAATACGTCTGCTTCTTCATGCTTAACATTTTTATAAACAGGGGTATTAAACTTCAAGTTTTCCATTTTACGGAAACGTTTGTCCATTTGATCTTTACGGTTTATTGCTGATTCCGATGGTTTTCCAGTTTCATCATGTTCTACACCTGTAACATGGTGAACACCATTTTTCATACCAGGTAAAACACGCGGTGAAACGCCGTCTTCAGTTACTTCATAACGCTTGAAGTATGCTTTATTTTCACGTTCTGGTAATTCCGCTTCTAAATCAAGCTTACCACGACGAATTTCCACTTTATCTAATTTAAGTGGTTCTACTGTTTGTTTTCCTAACGAAAGCTGTAAATCTGTTAAGAAAATAACAGGAACTTGATATTCTTCAGATAAGTTAAATGCTTCTACAATGTCATAGAAAGCTTCTTCAACTGTACTTGGCGCCATTACGATTTTTGGAATTTCACCATGCGTACCGTAAATCATCGCCATTAAGTCAGACTGTTCTTGTTTCGTTGGTAATCCCGTACTTGGACCACCACGTTGTGTATCAACAATTACTAATGGAGTTTCTGTAATACCTGCTAAACCGATTGCTTCCATCATTAATGAAAGACCAGGACCAGCAGATGCAGTTAATGTACGAACACCAGCATAGTTTGCACCGATTGCCATTGTACAAGCTGCGATTTCATCCTCAGTTTGGATTACTGTTCCGCCGACTTTCGGTAATTTTTTAATTAAGTATTCCATAATTTCTGATGCAGGTGTGATTGGGTATGCTGACATAAAACGAGCACCACCAGCTACCGCACCAAATGCGATTGCGTCGTTTCCAATCATAAACATGCGTTTTTTACCATCAGCTTTTTCAAGCTGCATCATGTTTACTTTCTCACCTAGTAATTCTTTCATATATTGAGAGCCGCGTTTAATTGCGTCCATATTCTTTTGAACGACTTGCTCTCCTTTACGACCAAAGATTTCTTCAACAACATCTAAATAAGCTGTTTCGTCTAATCCTAATACTGCACTTGATGCTCCAACAGCAACCATGTTTTTCATTAATGATGTGCCTAATTCTGAAGCAATATCTGTAAACGGTATCACATATAGATTTACATCTGTATTATCAGGTATTGTTGGATTAAATTTCGCATCCGCAACTACAATTCCACCTGGACGTAGTTCGTGGAAGTTAAAATCAATTGTTTCTTGGTCAAAAGCAATTAAAATATCTAAATCATCTGAGATCGCTCGTACTTCTGTTGTACTTACACGAATTTTATTATTTGTATGGCCGCCTTTTATACGTGATGAGAAGTGGCGGTAACCGTATAGGTAATATCCTAATCGGTTTAATGCAATACAGAAGATTTCTCCTGTACTTTCAATTCCTTCACCTTGTTGGCCTCCAACTTTCCATGAAAGTTGACTAATCATCTCCTACACCCCTTTTGGCTGCATTCATTGTAGTGTATTTTTTTACAGTAATAGTTTAGCATTTTTTATGCAAATAAACTACAACGGACGCAAATTATGCCTCTTCTGATTTCCCTGAATCTTTAGTATAAAGCTATTTTGTTTTTCATTCTAGTATTAGGTCTTAAAAAAAGCAATAAAATCAAATGAATTAATTTTAATTATTCTGAATTTTAAACCAAAAACTTAAAAACTCATATGTTCAACAAAATTATCATATAAAAATCTTTCTACAGTAGATGCAGCATAGTATTTATAAAGCTCATTCATGACATTTTCATAATCTCGGTAGGCAGATACATTGACAACCGTATCTACAATCCCATCAAAATCTGAACCAAACCCTATATTGTTTTCTCCACCTAGCGAGCAAATATATTCGATATGTTTTACTATATCTGTTATATTTGCTTGTCTTTCACTTGTTAGAAACTGCGGTACAAAAGTAACACCGATTATGCTATTTCTCTGTATAAGCGCTTTAATTTGTTCGTCATTTAAATTGCGTGGATGCTCACACAGTTTATAACAATTTGAGTGGGATGCAATTGGGTTATTTGCAATTTCTATCACATCCCAAAAACTTCTCTCATTTAAATGTGATAGATCCGTCCATAATTGCAAAGTATTCAACTCTTGTACAACTTGTCTACCAACAGTAGTTAAACCTGCTCCACGCGTCTCTAGCGCCCCATCAGCTAACAAATTCGCATAGTTCCATGTTAATCCGAAAGAACGTACACCTAACCGATAAAACAAACGTAATTTCATCGCTTCTTTGCCAATTGCTTCGCACCCTTCTAACGTTAATAGCGCGCCAACCTCGTCTTGTTTTAATCTATTTATATCCTCTTTCGTTCGGATAAATCTCACACCTGGTAGCGATAGAATTTCATTATAAAAAATATCTATCATTTGTAATGCCGCTTCAAATCGTTTTTCATACGTCACTGTTTCTGGCACATATATTGCAAAACATTGTATACTTCCTTGTCTTTCCTTTAACTGTTGAAATGTAATATGTAATTGCGGATCGTTTTTAAAATTCTTTTTTCCCTTTGCACTCCATAACTGAAAGAGCACATCACAATGAGCATCAAAAATTTTCATTTTCATTCCTCCATTATAAAAACAACCTGTTTGCATACTGCAAACAGGTTGTTTAAACTTAACGAGGTTCTACAATTAATTTTATTGCTGTACGCTCTTCGCCATCAATCATAATATCTGTAAACGCTGGGATACAAATTAGGTCCAAACCACTAGGCGCTACAAACCCTCTTGCAATTGCTACTGCCTTTACCGCTTGGTTTAATGCACCTGCACCAATAGCTTGAATTTCTGCTGTTCCGCGTTCGCGAATAACACCTGCAAGTGCACCAGCTACAGAATTAGGGACCGACGTTGCTTTAACTTTTAATATTTCCATTCCGCGTTTCCTCCTCGTTTCTTTAAAAAGTATTAGCAATTATTTCACTTTAACTTATATTCACGAGGAATGGCGCGTATTCCTGCTAAATTTTCGTAATTTTTCTAAAAAATTAAAATATAATAACTTATCTAAAATTTAACGGAAATTTACTCAAAAAATGGTTGATCGTCATTAATTAAAATGCGCTCAATTTTCTTTGCTTTTCCTGTATTTGGATCCACATCAATTAACACTGCACTTAATTGCGTTCTACCACTTGTTACTTCAAATCGTACCGGTAAGTTCGTTAAAAACTTCTTCAATACTGCTTCTCGGTCCATACCTAAAATTCCATCATATGGCCCTGTCATCCCAACATCTGTAATATATGCCGTTCCGCTTGGTAAAATACGGTTATCCGCTGTAGGGACATGCGTATGCGTACCTACTACTGCTGTAGCACGTCCATCTACATACCAACCTAGCGCTTGTTTTTCACTTGTAGTCTCCGCATGGAAATCAATAAAGATAATATTCGTACGTTTTTTCGCAATATTAATTAATTCATCCACTTTACGGAATGGACAATCAATCGGAGGAAGGAAAGTACGCCCCTGTAAGTTAATAACTGCAACTTCTGTTCCATTACAGTTCACAAAGATAAGTCCTTTTCCTGGAGTTCCTTCTGGGAAGTTAGCTGGTCTTGCAAGATATTTTGCATCATCGATGAATTCAAATACTTCACGATTATCCCAAGCATGGTTTCCAAGTGTAACTGCTTGTGCCCCACACTCTAAAAAGTTTCGATATATTTTTTCTGTAATCCCACGGCCACCTGCTGCATTTTCTCCATTAATGATTGTTACTGTAGGTGTATATTTTTTCTTTAATGCCGGTACGTACTGTTGAATCATACCTCTACCAGGAGATCCTACTACATCCCCAACAAATAATATTCTCATATGTCTTACCCTTTCTATGTACTGCATTTTTTATTGCTATAGCATCAAGTAAATTCCTTATAATATGTTTATTATAAGTTTGTTTCACTTTTATGCTAAATAACTGTCTTTATTTTATCCAATTCCAACACAAAAAAATAAAGTGGTGTTTCACCACTTTATTTTGCGTATTCCACTGCACGTGTTTCACGAATAACAGTTACTTTAATATGTCCTGGGTAATCCAGTTCATTTTCAATACGTTTTCGGATATCACGAGCTAAACGATGAGCTTCTAAGTCATCGATTGTATCTGGTTTTACCAAAATACGAACTTCACGTCCTGCTTGAATTGCAAATGATTTTTCAACGCCTTCATAAGACTCTGAAATCTCTTCTAACTTTTCAAGACGACGAATGTAGTTTTCAAGCGTTTCACTACGAGCTCCCGGTCTTGCAGCTGATAAAGCATCTGCTGCTGCAACTAAAACTGCAATGATAGAAGTTGGTTCTGTGTCACCATGGTGAGATGCGATACTGTTTATAACTACAGGATGCTCTTTATATTTCGTTGCGAGTTCAACACCAATTTCAACGTGGCTACCTTCTACTTCATGGTCAATCGCTTTTCCGATATCATGTAATAGACCAGCACGTCTTGCTAGTTTTTCATCCTCACCAAGCTCTGCTGCCATAAGTCCAGTTAAATATGCAACTTCCATAGAGTGTTTTAAGACGTTTTGTCCATAACTTGTACGGTATTTTAAACGACCTAAAATTTTAATTAAATCTGGGTGTAATCCGTGAACACCCACTTCAAACGTTGTTTGCTCTCCGACTTCGCGAATATACTCGTCCACTTCACGTCTTGATTTTTCGACCATCTCTTCAATACGCGCTGGGTGAATACGTCCGTCCTGTACTAGTTTATCAAGAGCGATACGAGCTGTTTCACGACGAATTGGATCGAATCCAGAAAGAATTACCGCCTCTGGTGTATCATCGATAATTAAGTCAATACCCGTTAACGTTTCTAACGTACGAATATTACGACCTTCACGCCCGATAATACGTCCCTTCATTTCGTCATTTGGAAGATTTACAACCGAAACGGTTGTTTCAGCAACATGATCAGCTGCACATCTTTGCATTGCAAGAGATAAAATCTCTTTTGCTTTCTTATCCGCTTCTTCTTTCGCGCGAACTTCACTTTCTTTTACCATAACAGCGATTTCATGAGAAACTTCATTTTCTACTTTACCAAGAATAATTGCTTTCGCTTGTTCGCGTGTCAGATTGGAAATGCGCTCTAATTCTGTTTGTTGCTTTTGAACTAACTCTCCCACTTTGCTTTCCAACTCTTCAATCTGTTGTTGTCTCGCTACAAGAGATTCCTCTTTCTTCTCTAACTGCTGCTCGCGTTTATCGAGCGTTTCGTCTTTACGATCAAGGTTCTCTTCTTTTTGCATTAAACGATTTTCTTGTTTTTGTAATTCGCTTCTACGGTCACGAATTTCTAATTCAGCTTCTGTACGAAGTGTATGAATTTCATCCTTTGCTTCTAAAAGCGCTTCTTTCTTAAGTGCTTCAGCCTCACGATTCGCTTCGTCTAAAATACGTTTCGCTTCATTAGCCGCACCATTAATCTTCGCTTCAGCAATAGACTTTCGAACAAAAAAGCCAACAACTGCACCGACTGTTGTTGCAAGCAAAATGGAGATGAGTATCCAAACTGTACTACTCATGATTTCACCTCCCCTTGCTATGAATGAAAAAAGACTGTCGGCATGTACATTAAATTACAATATACAGCAAAGACCGTCGTCCCGCTTTTTTAAGGGACTTTCTTCATTTCACAATTAAAATGTCATATTATTATTTCGGTAAGATTTAAACCTTACTCCGAATATTACTTCTCTTCTTGAGAAGAGTATATCGTATATAAGAAAAAATATACATTCTCATTGTATCTATCGTAATTTTCATTGTCAAGCGTTGTCTACTTTTACTTTCTTTACCTTCAGTCCTTAATGTTATCTGAATTTGAAAAATTGATAGCATACTATCCTGGAAAACCTTAGTAAATACCATTTTATTCCCTTAAAACGTATGAATATTCCTCTTTACACATCCCATTTGAGTCAAAAAAATATTTTAACCACTACGATAGATACCCCTTTAATAGAAGGTAAAAAAATAAAAGACACGGGACCCGTGTCTTTTATTTTTTAATCTTGAAGAGTTGCATCTTCCGTGTCTTCCACACCAGAATCTTCACCAATTCCGTGATGATCACGAACAAAGAAGGCAATTTCCTCTCTTAAGTCCGTATTCTCTTTTAAGAATTGCTTCGAATTTTCACGACCTTGTCCTAAACGTTCTTCATTATAAGAATACCAAGCACCGCTCTTTTGAACGATATCAAGCTCAGAAGCCATATCCAAGATTTCACCCTCTCTTGAAATACCTTCTCCGTACATAATATCAACTTCAGCAACACGGAATGGTGGCGCTACTTTATTTTTCACTACTTTTACTTTTGTTTTATTACCAACGATGTCGTTACCTTGCTTTAATTGCTCCGCACGACGCACTTCAAGACGGACAGTTGAATAGAATTTCAACGCACGACCACCTGGAGTTGTTTCTGGGTTTCCGAACATAACCCCAACTTTTTCACGAATTTGGTTAATAAAGATTGCAATTGTTTTTGATTTGTTGATTGCTCCTGAAAGCTTACGAAGTGCTTGTGACATTAAACGTGCTTGTAAACCTACGTGTGAGTCACCCATGTCGCCTTCAATCTCTGCTTTCGGTACAAGAGCTGCTACAGAGTCAATTACGATAATGTCAACCGCACCACTTCGTACAAGAGCTTCCGCGATTTCTAATCCTTGCTCCCCTGTATCAGGCTGTGATAATAGTAATTCATCTATGTTAACGCCTAATTTTTGTGCATATACAGGATCCATTGCGTGCTCCGCATCGATGAATGCTGCTTGTCCACCTTGACGTTGTACTTCTGCAATTGCATGTAATGAAACTGTCGTTTTACCTGAACTTTCAGGTCCGTAAATTTCGATAATACGGCCACGTGGGTATCCGCCTACCCCTAATGCCACATCAAGTGCTAAAGAACCACTTGAAATTGTAGAAATTCTACGTTCCGCTTGTTCTCCTAATTTCATAATTGAACCTTTACCAAATTGCTTCTCTATTTGTTTTAACGCCATATCTAATGCCGCTTGACGATCACTCATTCAAAATTCCTCCTTAACTGAATTGCTAATCTTATTATACCTATTTTCAATTCAATTTGCCAACAAAAATCGAACATTTATTCGATTTTTTTATTTTCCATTACATAAATACGTAATTTAACTATAAAAAAAGCTAGAAGAAACTTATATCTCTTCTAGCTTTTTATATAAATGATAAAATCCATATTTTGTCGAGCGTTCTCTAATTTGTTGACGACTTCCACTTAAATTAAGAGGAAAAACTGCAGTTTGTTCACCTTTAATCGCCAATCCAACAAATACTGTTCCTGGCTCTTTCTGTTCTGAAGCATCTGGCCCTGCTACCCCAGTGAAACTAATTCCGATATCCGCTTTTAATAAATCCTTAACATTTTCAGCAAGATAACGAGCACATTCTTTACTAACTGCACCATCAGTATGCAACACTTCTTCAGGCACACGCAATACATGTTGCTTCACATCATTATGATAACAAATGACACCGCCTTTAAATACAGAAGAAACACCAGCATTTTCAGTTACTTGATTTCCAAAAAGACCACCTGTTAAACTTTCTGCACATGCTAAAGTTAACCCTTTTCTCTTCAATAACTCGATTGCCTTATAATGCAAAAATTCTTGGTCATATCCGTAGAAAAATTCTCCTACCCTTTCTAAAATCAAATCTTCCACATGTTGAATTAGTTTCTCCGCTTCGCTAACATTTTGATGCTTAGCGGTTAAACGTAATGTCACTTCTCCATCATTTGCTAGCGGGGCGATTGTTGGGTTTGTTTGTCCATCAATTAAATCTTGAACTTTCACCTCTAATTGGGACTCCCCGATACCGAAGAAACGAAGCACACGGGAATAAATGTTTTCTCCTGTTGTAAAATTACGTAAAAAAGGCTCCACGTAACTTACATACATTGGTTTCATTTCTTTTGGCGGCCCTGGTAATAAAATATAAACTTTTCCGTTCTTATTTACCCCCATACCAGGCGCCATACCGTGGTCATTTGCAAATACTGTTGCTCCATTTAAGACGAGCGCTTGCTTTTTATTATTCTCCGTAAATTCACGGCCTGTACGCTTAAAGTAATTACTTATTAAGGCTAATGCCTTTTCATCATACACAAGCGCTTCATCTAAACTAGCCGCTATCGTTTCTTTCGTTAAATCATCTTTTGTCGGTCCTAATCCACCTGTAAAAATAAGTATATCAGCACGTTCTTCCGCAGCTTCAATCGCCTTTTGCAGTCGCTTATTATTATCACCAACAACAGTATGATAGTACACGTTAATTCCAATTGAAGCTAACTTTTCAGATAAAAACTGGGCATTTGTATTTGCAATTTGTCCAAGTAATAATTCAGTTCCAACCGCAATAATCTCAGCATTCATCCTAATTCCCCCATAAACTTCTATTTTGAGTTTACAAAAGCAGCTCTATTTTTCCAGAAATAATCCCATCCTGAAATAACAGTAAAGATTAATGCAATCCATATGAAGATATCAGCAACTGGAATATGGATTAAATTTAAAGGTACATCGTGTAATAAATATGCTGCAATCGCAATAATTTGTGTCCATGTCTTAATTTTCCCTAGCTGATTTGCCGCAACTACTTCCCCTGTTCCAGCAAGTACAAGACGTAAACCTGTTACAGCAAACTCACGACTGATAATTACAATAACAATCCAAGCCGGTACATATTGCATCTCTACCAATGTAATAAGTGCTGCTGAAACAAGTAATTTATCAGCTAATGGGTCAAGAAACTTTCCTAAATTCGTTACAAGATTATACTTTCTTGCGTAATGTCCATCAATCCAATCTGTAGCTGAAGCAATGATAAAGATAAGTGCCCCTACTAAATGTTGAATTGGCAAATCAACATCACCAATTTTGTATGAACCCCAATCAAAGGGCGCTAACATAATTACCATAAAAATTGGAATTAAGAAGATTCTAGATATTGTAATTTTATTTGGTAAATTCACAGCTATTCCTCCATCATATCAAAAACATTTGTTCATCGAAAAAAAAGTCATCGAAGCGATGACTGTTATTGTGCAGGTTGCTCTATCCCTTGGTTTTTAATCACCAATCTTTGGTGATATTCTTTTTGTGGATCTAACGGGAAAGCAAGCACTTGGCCATTCAGTTTAATTTCAACATTCGGTGCACTTCCAATATTAAGTCGTACTTCTTTTAATGTTGATACATCGCGTTTCTCTGTTTGACCGCTTTGTACTGTAGTGTTTAGAATTTCATTACCCGCATCATCCTTAACATCTACATAACTTGCACCCTTCGCTGAAATTTCCAATTCTAACGTTTTATTATTATGAATTTCCAAAGTAGATACCTTACCAGTTGTTCCAACTACTTTCACTTCTTGCTGTCCAGTTGGTGGTGCTGGCTGCTCCTCTTTCTTTGGTTCTTCTTTCTTTAGTTCTTCTTTCTTTGGCTCTTCTTTCTTTGGCTCTTCCGCTTTCTTCGTATCTAACGGAGAATCTTTCGCTTTTTGAACTTCAATTTTCTCACTTTGAGCACTCGGAACTTTTTCATCATCTTTTCCAGTTAACGCTTGAAACACAAACCAGATTACGACTCCAACCGCGATTACTAACAGCGCAACTAAGATTTTCGGCATGTGATCTGCAACTGGCCATGATGAAGATTTTTGCATTGTTTCTTGTGTTTTTTGTCCCGTTGATACTTGTGGAACTTCACGCCTTTCAGATTGTGGTATCGTACTCTGATGTTCTACAAGCAGTTCCTCTCCATTTAATCCAACAGCATCTGCGTATTGTTTAATGAATGCACGCGCATAAAAAGCTCCTGGCAATACATCATAATTGCCTTCTTCAATTGCCACTAGATGGCGTTTTTGAATTTTTGTAATTTCATGCAGCTGATCAATAGACAAGCCTTTCGCTTCTCTTGCTTCTTTCAGCTTTTGTCCCAATTCCGTCACTACTAACACCTCAATATTTCTTTAAAAGTCAAACATAGAGAAATTATTTTGCGTACCTTGCTCAATTTCATCTACTAAATTATATTGAATTTCTTCATCATAATCGTTACGCAACTCGATAATATAATCAAAATCATCCAATGTGTATTCTGACTGACTCACAAATACATCAGGATGTTCCACAACTTTCGTTGCAGGCAATCTCATAATTTCACGAACGAGCTGCCAATGTCTTTCGTTGGCACGCTTCGTTGACACAATTCCATCTAGGATGAAAATATTGTCATCGCTATACTCATCTTCAATTAATTGACTACGAACAGTTTGCTTAATAAGAGTAGATGATACAAATAACCACCTTTTATTTGCACAAACACTTGCAGCAACAATGGATTCTGTTTTTCCGACACGAGGCATTCCGCGTATCCCAATTAGTTTATGGCCTTCTTTTTTCATAATTTCTGCCATAAAGTCTACAAGTAAGCCTAATTCATCACGCACAAATCGAAATGTTTTCTTATCATCTGCATCTCGTTGTATGTACCTACCATGCCTAACCGCTAGCTTATCTCTTAGCTTGGGCGGACGATATTTCGTTACCGTTATGTTATCCATCGTATTTAAAATTGATTCAAGTCTAGAGATTTGCTCTTGATTATCACACATAAGAAGTAACCCACGTCGTGCATTATCTACACCATTAATTGTGACAATATTAATGCCGAGCATACCGATTAACGAAGAAACGTCACCAAGCAAGCCAGGTCGGTTTTTATGTATTTCATATTCAAAATACCATTCAATCATCCAAGATCACTCCCCTTGCTTACTTTACACCTACGTACTATATTATATGATTTCACCTTAATAGGGAAGCTAAATGTATAATCTATCCTGTGTAATTATTATACAAAAAAAGTAGAGAGGAGAATCTCCTCTCTACTTTTACTTATGTTGTACAAACTTAACCATTAAGTTTGCAATTGTATGTTGCTCCTGTTCATCAGCAACTTTCCAAAGCTCAGCTAATAATTTCTCTTGGTCATTGCGCCCTTCTACTTCATTAGCAAGGTAGTCGCCAACACGAAATGCCATATCTGATACCGCACCGCCGTCTAAACCTTTTCCTTGCGCTTGCTCTAAACGATCTCCTAAAAAGCTCTTCCACTGATCAAAATTATCTAATACTGACATAATTAAGCACCTCACTATTGAGTAATAAAATCATCCTTAATTTGTGCAACTGTTCATTTTTTATGTAAGAAATTTTTAGCAGTGCCAACCGCCATTCACTCCGATGATTTGTCCAGTTATGTATGATGCTCCTGGTGATACGAGGAATGAAACTGTTTTTGCTACTTCTTCTGGTAATCCTATTCTACCTAATGGTATATCTTCAGCAATTCCCATTTTATCTTCTTCAGAAAAAACACTTAACATTTCCGTTTCAATTGCTCCTGGTGCTACTGCATTCACACGTAATCCACTTAAAGAAACTTCTTTCGCTAAAGCTTTCACATATGAATTTTGCGCCCCTTTTACCATTGAATACAGCACTTCACAAGAAGCCCCTATTTGTCCCCATATAGATGAAATAATTACAATATTACCACTTCTCCTCCCGATCATAGGCGGAAGTGCCATTGAAAGTAATTTATATACGTTCTTCACTTGAAGTTCTACCATATAACCCAATTCTTCGTTTGTTACATCTGTTACTAGTCCAAAAATACTCTTCCCAGCTGCGTATACAATAACATCAATAGGGTGTTCAATTTGTCCCCACAATTGCTCTGCTCCATCACTAGAAGCCAAATTCGCTTGAACAGGGATAACTTCTCCCCATGCTTTCTGCAATTCCAATACCTTTCCTTCACTGTTATTGTAATGAACATAAACTGTATATCCATCTTGAATTAATTGTTTCGAAATAGCAGAGCCAATCCCTCCGCTCCCTCCAGTTACTAACGCATACTTTTTCATAAATTCCCTCTCTTATCTCTACAAGTTCAATTTTCACACAACTAAATAATACCCTCATCTTACAATTTTTCAATGATAAGATGAGGGTATCTTTAAAATGTTATTTTTTCGGTAACACCTGACAAACACTCATTTTTTCTTCTGATAACAATAATTTTGCTACTTCTTGTAAGTCTTGAACCGTCAGCCCTTCTAATACAGTCAATGCATCAAATAGACTAGATTCATTAAACGCATATCGTGTAAATTGATTTGCAATATATTCTGGTGAATTCAACGAGCGTAAAAAACCACCAATTTTCTTTTTCTTCACTCGTTCTAATGCCGCCGCATCTAATTGATCATAATCTGTTTTGAATAAAATATCTTTTAAACGATCTGCCAATTCATCAGGTTGTTTCGTATCACCACCAACCATTGCAAAACCGAAGTTATTTTCTTCTGTATAGTCATACGAGAATGAATCATCAATAAGTCCTTCATTATATAAAGCTTCGTAATGAACAGAACTTTTTCCAAATAAATAATCTAAGAGTAACGTAAGCGCAATTTCTTGTTTTAAAAGCGCTTGCCCCTTTTCTTTTAAATTAGTCGCTTTAATACCAACTAAACATTTCGGTGTTTGCACAGGCATTGAAATAATTTTTTTCTTTTCATTTACCTCATTTGGTTCCTCTTCAAATGAACGCACAATTTCTGGCTGGTTTTTATAATCTTTTTCCGCTTGATTTTCACGTACTAAATCCATTGTTTTCTCTGGATCAATTGCACCCACAACAAATAATAACATATTGCTCGGATGATAAAATGTTTCATAACATTCATATAATAAATCTTTCGTAATTTTACTAATAGATTCGATTGTGCCTGCAATATCAATTTTAATTGGGTGTTTTACAAACAAGCTATCAATTAACCCAAAGTACAAACGCCAATCTGGGTTATCTTGATACATTTGAATTTCTTGCCCAATAATCCCCTTCTCTTTTTCAACTGTTTTTTCAGAGAAATAAGGCTCTTGCACGAAGTTTAGCAATGTATTTAAATTTTGTTCTACGTTTGAAGTACATGAAAAAAGGTAAGCTGTTCGTGTGAAGGATGTAAAAGCATTTGCCGATGCTCCTTGTTTACTAAACAATTGGAAAGCATCGTGATCTTCTTTTTCAAATAATTTATGCTCAAGAAAATGTGCAATCCCATCAGGCACACGAATCATTTCTTCTTTCCCCAATGGTACAAATGTATTATCTACTGAACCATATTTCGTCGTAAACGTCGCAAATGTTTTATTAAATCCTTGTTTCGGTAAAACATATACATCTAATCCATTAGGAAGTTTTTCATAATAGAGTGTTTCTTTTAATTGCTCATAAACAATTTTTTCCATTTACTCTCCCTCCGTTCCTTGTAAAAAGTAAATTGTATCTAGTTCAATATTTTTAGCTACTTTTACAATTTCTTCTTTTGTTACACTTTCTATACCTGTAAGCCATTCTTCAACTGGACGTGTACGATCTGAAATAATACCATGATATAGCATTTCTACAAATCCACGCGGTGTATCAATCGCCTCTAATATTTGATTTTGGATGACACTTTTTGTTTGATGTATTTCTTCTTCAGAAAACTCTCCGTTTTGCATCGCAAGCATTTGTTCTTTAATAATCTCAACTGCTTTTTCATAATTTTTCGCTTCGATTCCTGACATAACAAATAATAAACCTTTATGACTTTCAAAGCGCGATGCTGCATAGTACGCTAAACTATTTTTTTCACGCACATTTACGAATAACTTCGAATGAGAAAAACCACCAAACAATCCATTGAACAATTGCAATGCAAAATAATCTTCATCTTTATATGTGACAAATGTACGATAACCGATGTGTAATTTACTTTGTTTTAATTCTTGTTTTTCAACAACTTCTTTTTCTTCATTATTTCGTCTATGAAGGAGTACATTTCTTTCTCTCACTGGACGAGCTGAAATAGAAAAATACTTACTTACAAGATCAACGGCGTTTTCTGAAATATCACCAATAATATATAGATCCATCTCATCTTCCGCTAACACCTTTTGATAATATTGATACAGACTTTCATTTGTAATAGAAGCAACACTCTCTTTTTTTCCATTTGCACTTAAACGATACGGTTCTACTTTGCACATTTCTTCAATTAAACGCTCGTTTGCATAACGCATTTTATCATCATAAGTAGCTTCAATTCTCTGTAACAGTGCTCTTTTTTCACTTTCTACGATAGAAGATAGGAAACCGTTCCCCTCGGTTGCTGGATGTAACACAATATCAGACAACATAGAAAGCGCTTTTTCAAATAACGGTGGTGCATCATGTAAATAAACTTCATTTGCAATGTCTACATAAATGGAGATAATATGGTCTTCCCCTTTTTTACTTACATCTACCGCTAAAGAAGACCCGTATAATTCTTCTAAATATTGACGAAGACGAATTACAGAAGGTAATTTTTCTGTGGCACTTTGCAATACGTATGGCAATAGGGCACGCTCTGTCACCGTCTCCTCATTTAAAGGCGCTTTAAAACGAAATACAAAGGTATTCGTTTTATATTTATCAGTCGGAATAATATGTACGCGCAAACCACCTAACTCATGTAGTTGTTGTTCCATTAGTTTCATTTATAGCCCTCCTTTACGTATATAGGAATATTCCTCTTCAATATACAGTTTTTAGAAATAAAAAATCAACTTTTCTCCCTTATTATGCTTACATATGATTCTTTCTAAAAACTTTAATATGTAAGGAACATAGTAAAATTCCGTATTAAATATATTCTATGTAAAAAAGCCCACACTAATGTGCGAGCTTTTTTATACTTATAAAATACTTATCGTTTTCCTTTTTCATAAGGAGTTCCTAATGCTTTCGGAGCTTCAGAACGACCTACAAAACCAACAAGCGCTAATATTGTGAATACATATGGTAATATCGTTAATAAAACACTTGGAATTTGATCTAATACAGGAATTGTTCCGCCCGTTACACTAAGAGATTGCGCAAAACCAAAGAATAGAGCTGCACCTAGTGCGCCTAGTGGATTCCACTTTCCAAAAATCATAGCAGCTAAAGCTAAGAAACCTTGTCCTGTAATAGTTGCCCCTGAGAAGTTATTAGAAATTGACATTGCAAAAATCGCTCCACCAATTCCAGCAAACACTCCTGAAATACAGACTCCAATATAGCGCATTTTATATACGTTAATCCCCATCGTATCCGCTGCCATTGGGTGTTCACCAACAGCACGTAGACGAAGACCGAACGGTGTTTTATAAATAACATACCAAACAACGAATGCTAAAATAATGGCAATATACGACGTTATTGGTACATTCGAGAAAAATATTTTCCCTAAAACCGGAATATCCGAAAGGCCTGGAATATCAATCTTTTCAATACGATACTGAATAAAGTCAGTCTGCCCTTTATCAAAAATCTTCTTAATTGCAAATACCGTTAAACCAAGAGATAAGAAGTTAATTGCTACACCACTTACAACTTGATCTGCTCGGAATGTAATAGAAGCTACCGCATGAAGTAATGCAAATAATCCACTACCAATTGCCGCAAATAATAACGCAATCCACGGGGTCATCGTTCCCCAAGTATCACCCATTAATAAGTTTGTAACAACTCCAATAAATGCACCAAATAGCATTAGTCCTTCTAATCCGATATTTACAACACCCGATCGTTCACTAAATACTCCACCTAGTGCTGTGAAAATGATAGGTGCCGATGTATATAACGTACCTGTCACAAGAATGGCTAATATATCTAAAAAGCTCATTTATTTCCCCTCCTTGCTCATGCGTGTAAGCGCCCATCTTAACACATAACTACATGCAACAAAGAAGATGATACATGCAATAATTACATTAATAAGCTCTGATGGTACATCTGCCTCAAAGTTCATTTGAGGGGAAGCACTTTTCAAACCACCAAATAATAAAGCTGAAAGGATTATACCAAACGGATTATTCCCTCCAAGTAATGCTACGGCAATCCCATCAAATCCTACTCCTGTAAACGAAGACATCGCGGTCATACTCTGGAATGTTCCTAATCCTTCCATCGCTCCACCAATCCCCGCAAATGCACCAGCAATTGTCATGGAGAATACTACATTACGAGAAACTTTCATACCTGCATATTGAGAAGCATGCTGATTAAATCCTACCGACTTTAATTCGTAGCCTAAAGTTGTTCGATCTAATAAGAACCACATTAAAATAGCGATTAATATTGCTACAATAATTCCCCAGTGAAGACGCGAACCATCAGTAATGCTAGCAAGCCAGTCTGAAGATAGTGATGCACTCTCTTTAATGTCATACGTTTTATCATTACCTTCATGTAAAAAGCGCTTAATGATGTCATATGTTACATATAATGCGATATAGTTCATCATAATTGTTACAATAACCTCATTAACTTGAAACTTTCCTTTTAAATATCCAGGAATGAAGCCCCAAATTCCTCCTACCAATGCTGCGAATAAAATAGATAATGGAATATGAAGGAAAGCTGGTAGTGAAACTGCATAACCGAACCAAACCGCTGCAAGCCAACCAACTAGCAATTGACCCTCTACCCCGATATTAAATAAACCTGTACGAAATGCAAACGCCACTGATAAACCAGCAAGAATAAGCGGTATCATTGTACGAAGCGTTTCACCAATCGCACTTGCGCTACCGAACATCCCTGTCCAAAGTGCACTATAACCTACAATTGGATCATAACCACTAACTAACATTACAATCGCTCCGACAAGTAAGCCAAAAATAACGGATAGTACTGGGACTAAAATATTTATCGTTCGTTCTGTTAAAAGTTTTTTAGCCATTTGTACCCACCTGCTCCTTCTTTGTTCCCCCAGCCATTAACAATCCAAGCTGTTGTTCATTCGTTTCTTTCGCATCAACTATTGCTACAATTTTCCCTTCATAAATAACAGCAATTCGATCGCTAACATTTAAGATTTCATCTAACTCTAGTGATAAAAGTAATACACCTTTCCCTTTATCCCTTTGCTCTATTAATCTCTTATGAATAAATTCAATTGCTCCTACATCTAAACCACGTGTTGGCTGTGCTGCGATTAATAAATCTGGATCACGGTCTACTTCACGTGCAATAATTGCTTTTTGTTGATTTCCCCCAGATAGAGCGCGTGCTAAAGTTTGCTCACTAGGTGTACGTACATCAAACTGTTCAATAAGAGCCTTTGCTTTTTCTGTAATTTTGCTGAAATTTAAAATCCATTTCTTTGAAAACGGATTCTTATAGTACGTTTGCAGAACTATATTATCTCTAACAGAAAAATCAAGGACGAGTCCGTGTTTATGACGATCTTCTGGAATATGACCAATTCCTTCTTCTGTTATTCTTCTAACAGGCCAATTTGTTATTTCTTTCCCTTTAATTGCAATAGAACCTGACTCAACTTTTCGTAAACCAGTAATTGCTTCTATTAATTCACTTTGTCCATTTCCATCAATCCCTGCAATCCCAACAATTTCCCCCGCACGAACAGTTAAGTCAAGGCCTTTTACAGCAGGTAGTTGACGTGCATCGTGAACAACAAGATTTGCAATTGAAAGTACCTCTTCTTTTGGTTTCGCGTCTATTTTTTCTGTTTTAAAATTCACTTGACGTCCGACCATTAATTCTGCAAGTTTATTTTCATCCGTATTTGCAACGTCAACCGTTCCAATTCCTTTTCCTTTACGAATAATCGTACAACGATCGCAAACTTCCATAATTTCTTTCAACTTATGTGTAATAAGAACAATAGATTTTCCTTCTTGCACAAGCTTTTTCATAATTTGAATTAGCTCATGAATTTCTTGTGGTGTTAACACAGCTGTCGGTTCATCAAATATTAAAATTTCTGCACCGCGGTAAAGAGTTTTCAAAATCTCAACACGCTGTTGCATACCCACTGAAATATCCTGTATTTTCGCATATGGATCTACAGCTAAACCGTATTGTTCAGACAGTTTTTGAATTTCTTTAGCAGCTTCCTCAACAGCAATTTTCCCTTTTTTCCTCGGTTCATTTCCGAGAATAATATTCTCTGTAACTGTAAAATTATGAACAAGCATAAAGTGCTGATGAACCATTCCAATACCAAGGTCATTTGCCACATTCGGATTGGTAATATTTACAGACTTTCCTTTAATTTTAATTTCACCTTGTTCTGGTTGGTACAAACCAAATAGTACATTCATCAATGTGGATTTCCCTGCACCATTTTCTCCAAGTAAAGCATGTATCTCACCCTGCTTTACTTGCAGCGTAATATCATCATTCGCTACAATGCCTGGGAATACTTTCGTAATGTTATTCATCTCAATTACGTATTCCATTGTGTTCCTCCTTTTAACAGGGAACATTCCCTATTACACTATTAACTTATTAAGCAATTCGGAAGTTTTATACATACAAAGGTTAGTTCTATGAACTAACCTTTGCTATTTCTCTATTTATTTTTTTAGAGAAGCTTCATATTCTTTATACTCTTTATCTGTAGCCGGTACTTTAATTTCACCGTCTGTAATTTTCTTTTCAAATTCTTCTACTTTTGTTAAAATTTCAGGGTTAACTTTTTTCACGTTATCAGTTGTTTTTGAAATACCAATACCGTCATCTTTTAAACCAAACGCTTCTACTTTACCGCCTTTTAACTTACCGTCTTTCGCTTCTTGCGCTACTTTTTCAACAGCGATATCTACACGTTTTACCATTGAAGTTAATGTTACGTTTTCAGGCATACCTTCTTGGTTTTGATCACGGTCAACACCGATTACCCAAACATTTTCACCTTTTTTCTTACGGTTTTTCGCTTCAGTGAATACACCGTTACCTGTACCACCAGCAGCATGATAAATTACGTCTACGCCTTGACCATACATTGCTGATGCAAGAACTGTACCTTTTTCAGGTTTATCGAATGCTTCTGCATATTCAGATACGATTTCAATGTTTGGATTTACTGCTTTTGCACCCGCTTTAAATCCATTTTCGAATTTACTAATTAAATCACTCTTCATCCCACCAACAAATCCTACTTTATTCGATTTTGTTGACATAGCTGCTACCGCACCTACAAGGAATGATCCTTCATGATCTTTAAATGTAATGCTCGTTACGTTTGGTGCATCTACTACAGTATCAACGATTGCAAATTGTTGTTTTGGAGATTCTTTTGCTACTTCTTTAATTGCACCTTCTAATTTATAACCAATTCCGAAAGATAAATCATACTTATCTTTTGAAAATTTCTTTAAGTTTGGAATATAATCCGCTTCTTTTTCAGACTGTAGGTAACGATAATTTGTCTTTTCCTTTAATCCGTTATCTTTACCAAACTTTTTTAGTCCTTCCCAAGACGATTGGTTGAACGATTTGTCATCAACGCCCCCAACATCCGTTACCATACCGACCTTGAAGTCTTTCGTGTCTTTCTTATCACTGCTTGCCTTATCCGAGTTACCACATGCACCTAAAACTGTACTTGCTGCTAATGTTAATGATAATAAAAGACCTGCTTTTTTCTTCATACTAGAAACCCCTCCAAAAATGATATATATTTTTTTATTCTTTCGCTGCTGTCCCTTACTTCTTGCTGTCACCTCCCTAAAAAGGAACTTACCTACATACGCTTTCTTAATACGTGGAAGCTAAACTTATCAGCTCTAAAGTAATTGATAGAATATAAGATTGGCTCATCATTTTGATCATAGTGCATTTGTTTTAATACAAGCAGTGCTGTTTCAGGCTCACATTCTAAAATCGGTGAGATTTTAGGGTGATAGCCAATTGGCTCAATGTGAGCAACCGCATATGTTATGCGCTTATGCGTGTTATTATGTATCACCGTTAATAATGACTCCTCATTGTAACCCGATAAATCTGGCAATATTTCTTTTGCAAGTTTATCGATACAATATACAACAGGTTCCCCATCTGCTGTACGCACGCGTTCAATCATCACTGCATTGAAACCATCTTCACTATTAAACTTCTCTTTTTCCTCTTCTGTTAAAGTTGTAGTAGATGATGATAAAAAGATCGTTCCTGGTGTTTTCCCCACACTAGAAATCATATCTGTAATACTAGAAAGTTGTTCTATTCCAGAAGAAAATAATGGCTTTGCATTTACAAATGTCCCTACACCATGTCTACGAATGACAACATTTTCTTCTTCTAAAATACGTAACGCTTCCCTTAAAGTCGCTCTACTTACGCCAAGTTCTTTCGCTAAATCAAACTCTGATGGTAACTTTTGTCGTTCTTTATAAGCCCCATCTTTAATTTTTTCTTTGATGTGATCAATCACCCGTAAATATAGGTGACGACTATCGGATTTTACTGACATAAGACTCCCCCGCATTTCAATTATTCGACCTCTGATGTAAGACTTCTTTTCTCTTTTTTCAACTTACAACATAGTACAAATGACTAACCACTAAAAATAAGCGCAATTGTCGAATAAATAATAATAATTTTTTAAAATGAAATTTTCACTCTTTACTGTATAAAAAAAACTTTGCACCATAAACATTCCTCATTTCGAGAAAAAGTTCGGCACAAAGATCCTTTACATCCTTTGTTACACACTTTTCCCCTCATAGTCTAGCAATTCATGGTTGCCAGGTAGAAACTTATGGACCTTATCTCCAAGATTATATGAGGCAGTGATTCTTTTCGAAGTAATCTTACCACTTGCTCTCATACGTGTCAACAAAATCCAACATTTTTCTGCATTAAATATCGAACATTTACATAAAACATACTCAAAGTATTCGTATTCTAAAGATACCCTCTAAATGTAAGCCCTTTCTTTATTGCTGAGTATAGTATATAACAAAAACACTATATAAAAAAGCCTAATTGTAAAAACAATTAGGCTTTTTTAAGAACTTTTTTCTTGTACATCATTAATGAGTACTTCTCTCGGTTTACTACCTTCATATGGACCTACTACACCATTCATTTCCATTGCATCAATTAGACGAGCAGCTCGCGTATAACCTACTCTAAACCTACGTTGTAGCATAGAAACAGATGCTGTTTGCATTTCCACTACAAGTTGAACCGCTTCATCATATAATTCATCTTCTACTTCCTGCTTCGTATCAGGAACATCTTGCGGAATCATATCTTCTTGATATTGTGCTTTTTGCTGTCCAATAACATATTCTACAACTCTCTCAACTTCATCATCTGATAAAAATGCACCTTGTACACGTACAGGTTTCGATGCACCAATTGGTATAAACAGCATGTCGCCACGACCTAGTAGCTTCTCTGCACCACCACCGTCAAGAATTGTACGAGAATCTGTTTGAGAAGATACAGCGAATGCAATACGTGATGGAATATTCGCTTTAATAACACCCGTAATAACGTCAACTGACGGACGTTGCGTTGCAATAATTAAATGAATACCAGCAGCACGAGCCATTTGCGCTAGACGCATAATCGCATCCTCTACATCAGACGAAGCAACCATCATTAAATCTGCTAACTCGTCCACAATTACTACAATATACGGTAATTCGGGTTGTTTCGCTTCTGATTGACTATTATGCTCTTTTATATAATCGTTGTATCCTTCAATGTTACGTGTACCACTATGAGCAAACAATTCATAACGACGTTCCATCTCACTCACAACTTTTTTCAATGCTTGCGATGCTTTTTTCGGATCAGTTACAACTGGTGTTAACAAATGAGGCACACCGTTATATACATTTAACTCTACCATTTTCGGGTCAATCATCATTAATTTTACTTCATGTGGTTTTGCACGCATTAAAATACTAACAATAATACCGTTAATACATACACTTTTCCCGCTCCCTGTCGCACCAGCTACGAGTAAATGGGGCATTTTATTTAAACGGGCTAATACAGCTTCACCTGTAATATCTCGGCCAAGACCAATTAACAACTTCTCTTCCGGATGATTGTTAGCCTTAGAATCAAGAACTTCCCTCAGCGTTACCATCGAAACTTCTGAGTTCGGAACTTCGATCCCTACAGCTGATTTCCCGGGAATTGGCGCCTCAATACGAATGTCCTTTGCAGCTAATGCAAGGGCTAAATCATCACTTAAACTGACAATTTTACTTACCTTTACCCCCATATCAGGATACACTTCATATTTTGTAACTGCAGGACCTCTATGCACTTTTGTTACTTTCGCTTTCACTCCGAAACTTTGGAATGTACGTTCTAATTTACGAGCATTCTCATAAATTTCCGCATTTTCATTTGTAACTTGCTTATTCTTTGGAAATTTTAATATATCAAGTGAAGGAAGCTTGTAATCTTTATTTTCTACATTTGAAAATTGCATAGGAGGTGCTTGCGCTTCACTCTCTAACGATTCAACGATTTTTTCTCCACGCTTTTTCTTTGATTCTTCAATTGGTGGAGTCTCTTCAATAAACGGTGAAGTGATCAAATCTTCTTGCTCTACTTCAATTCGTTTATCCTCTTCTTCATTTGCAGGATAATTCTCAGTGAAATTTGAAATAATTGGCGGATCAATTTGGATTTCTTCCATCGGCTCAATCACTTCTTCTTGTTCTGCAGCACGTTTGCTTCTTGTACTTCTTGTTGTTTTTTTCTTTTCTGTTTGTTCAGCCGTTCTTTTGGATCTCCAATCTTTATAATCCACTTGCATCACTTGAAATTGACTTCTAAGAATTCTACCAACTGGAGCTAACACTTCTCCAATATGTTTATTTGTTATACAGAGTACCCCGAGAATAACTAAAATAATCCCAATGATATAGGCTCCTACTTCGTCGAATAGGAAGTAACATGTCGCGAACATAAGCGCACCAAACATACCACCGCCTAAATGAACGCTATCTGGCCCTTTTTTCATTTCAAGAAAGAAGTTATCTTTCGTACTCACAATAACAGAAGTATTTTGCACTGCTCCATCTTTTGTAAGAAGGTTAAATAATGTAATATGACTAAACATTAATATTGCCAATACAATTAAATAAAATCCAATTAACCGTTTATTTAAAAGGTTCGGCCATCCGCGTTTTATAACAAAGGAAACCGATAAAGCTATTACACCTAACACACCAATTATGTACCACTCACCAAAGAAGAAGCGAAAAAATAACACAAACGATTTCCCTACAACGCCTAGCTGTAAAATCGTAATGATTGAAAGTGCAAAAAGAGTTAAACCGACGATTTCATAATACAAGGTTGGCTTTATCGTACGTCTTGCCTTTGCCTTCGTCCCTCTTTGCTTTTGTTTTGCCATTTCTTCACCTCGTGTTCTACATATAAGTAAAGCTCCCCTAAAAATGCTCTATTTATATGTCTGTTTTCTCTATTTTTCAGGTCTTTATATCTTCTATTTTTACACTTCTTGTAAAATGCTAAATAAACAGAAGAAAGCAGCCTACTCATGGCTGCTCAACCGTCTTGTTTTTTATATTATACCATAGCTTCTAAACAAAATCCTTCTTTTTGCTAAAAGGTTATTTTCTGACCGGGCTCAAACTCTAAATAGTGAAGTGGGTCCGTACTTAGCACACGTACAATAGAATAACACCCATGTTCCTCTTCAGAAACCATTAATTCCACACCATTTATATTTACAACTTTTTGACTTTCACATTGTGAATAATCGGCCGGATACACAAGTTGCTCTGGCATAATTGTATATAAAATCATTGTAACATTGTCCCTTCTGCACTACCTTCCGCGCGAACATCTATTAATTCGTTTAATTTTCGAATCGCATTTCCAATACCACCAACATCATCTATAAGACCGTACTTTACTGCATCTCCACCAATTACATTCGTCCCAATATCTCGCGTTAAATTTCCTTTCGCAAACATAAGCTCTTTAAAACGATCCTCTGTTACTTTCGAGTGCTTCGTCACAAAACGAATAACTCTTTCTTGCATCTTATCCAAATACTCAAATGTTTGCGGCACACCTATGACAAGACCTGTTAAACGAATTGGATGAATTGTCATCGTCGCAGTTTCCGCAATAAACGAATAGTCAGTAGAAACAGCAATCGGTACACCGATGGAATGTCCCCCACCTAAAACTAGAGATACTGTTGGTTTTGAAAGTGAAGCTACCATTTCTGAAATTGCTAGTCCAGCTTCAACGTCACCTCCAACCGTATTTAATATTAAAAGCAAACCTTCAATTTTCGGATTTTGTTCAATCGCAACAATTTGCGGAATGATATGCTCGTATTTTGTTGTTTTATTTTGCGGCGGTAATTGAACATGACCTTCCACTTGTCCGATAATCGTTAAACAATGAATACGTGATTCATTCATCTGTGGTACATTTGTCTGTCCAAGCTGTTGAATTTTTTCTACTATTGAAGCCTCTTTTCCAGCTTCTTTTGGCTCAGTTTCTTTTTCTTCATTTGTATATCGATCACGTTCTGTCATTTCGCATCCCCTTTCACTCGTATATAACTATTATTTCTTAAGTTATAAATTTCATTCGATAGGGTTAAAAAGAAAAAAAAGATCACCCATAAGGGTGATCTTTTTTATACTTCCATAATAATCGGTAAAATCATAGGTTTTCTCTTTGTCTCTTCGTACAAGAACTGTCCTAATAATTCACGAATATTTTGTTTTAACATTGACCATTCAATCGAATATTCTTTAATTGACTGCTCAACAATCATACGTACAATCTCTGTAGATCGTTCAATTAACGCTTCTGACTCACGAACATATACGAAACCACGTGAAATGATTTCTGGACCAGAGATAATTTTCTTTTCATCTTTACCAAGCGTTACAACTACTACTAATATTCCATCTTGAGATAACATCTTTCTATCTCGAAGAACGATATTACCAACGTCACCTACACCTAATCCATCAATTAAAACATTACCAGCTTGTACTTTACCGACTAAGTTCGCTTCATCGTCACCAAAAGCAATTACATCGCCTTTTTCTACGATAAAGATATTTTCTCTTGTAATACCTACATCTTCAGCTAAATACGCATGTGCTTTTTGCATACGGAACTCACCATGTACGGGTACAAAGTACTTCGGTTTCATTAAATTTAACATTAATTTTAATTCTTCTTGGCTACCGTGACCTGAAACATGAACTTTTCTTTCGCCGTAATAAACAACTTCAGCTCCAGCTCTAAATAACAAATCAATAATTTTTGATACAGATATTTCATTACCCGGAATTGGCGAAGCAGCAATGATAACAGTATCACCTTTACGAATTGAAATTTGTTTATGTGCTTGTTTTGCCATTCTAGATAGAGCAGCCATCGGTTCACCTTGACTACCTGTCGTTAAAATAGCTACCTTTTTCTCTGGGAAGTTGTCTACTTCTTGTAATGAAATAACCATACCTTCTGGAACATCTAAATAACCAAGACGTCTTGCAATGTCTACTACTTTCACCATACTACGTCCTACTACCGCTACTTTTCGCCCTGTTTCGGCAGCTGCATCAAATACTTGTTGAATACGATGTACATTCGATGCAAATGAAGCAACGATAATACGACCTTCTGCGCCGTAGAACACTTTAGAAATTTCTACACCAACTTCTTTTTCAGAACCTGTATAACCTGGGCGCTCTGCGTTTGTACTATCAGATAATAAGCAAAGTACGCCTTCATTTCCAATTTGAGCCATTTTCCCAAGGTCTGCTCCACTATTTCCAATTGGAGTTTGATCGAATTTAAAGTCTCCTGTATATACGATTGCACCTTTTGATGTATGGAAACAAACACCAACAGAATCTGGAATACTATGTGTCGTTCCAAAGAATGACACCGTTGTAGTATTAAACTCTACTGTTGAATTTGAATCGATTGTTTTTAAGTCTACACGACCTAACATACCCGCTTCGCCAAGTTTTTCTTGTATAAGTCCTACTGTTAATTTCGTTGCATACACTGGAATAGATAATTTACGAAGTACGTAAACAATACCACCAATATGATCTTCATGACCGTGAGTAATAAATAAACCCTTTACTCGCTCTTGGTTTTCCACTAAATATGTAATATCAGGAATAACGATATCAATTCCAAACATTTCATCTCCCGGGAACATTAACCCTGCATCCACAATAAAGATTTCAGAATCAATTTCAACACAGTACATGTTTTTCCCGATTTCACCTACTCCACCAAGAGCAAATACTTTAACAGACTCATTCTCTTTTCTCTTCATGTTGTTGCCTGGTTTAAAAATCTTGCAAACACTGATTTCACTAAAATTGCAGAGACACCAGGGGAAACTCTACAACCACCATATATTCACCGTCCAAGACGAATGTCCTTACCGTTATGCGATATCATGTCCTTGTTTATTTTTTAAACCAGGTTTCACCTCTCTTTCATTATATAAATCAAATATCTTATTCGATATGATATGAAAATGTAATTAAATTATAATTTTTACCAATTTTGCTAAGCATACCCGTACTAAGCTACTTAGCCATATTATACCTGATACAAGAAATAGAACACAAGTTAAATCGTGCGAAAGAAAAAGTAAAAGAAAGGAACAGCACTAAAAGTATATGGCTTATTTCCGCTGCTTTTATACTCCATGTTATTTGGAAAAAACTACCCTAAATACTTTAAATTACTTTCATTTGATGGATTTCCTAGATTTTTTTCTTGAATCGCACAAAAACACTTATAAAATGAAGCTTTTTTATAGATTACGTCATATTTGAGGCAATTCCTATAAAAACATAACCGAAAGTATTTTCTGTACCAGCAACTACTTTTCAACAAAATTAAAGATGTAAGATCCTTTTCTTATAAACATTGCATTACATGACAAAAAGCTATGAATTACAAAATCCCGCTAAAAATTTAATAAGGTTAAATTTTTAGCGGGATTTGACAGTCACTATCGAGAACAAGAGGTTGAAACAAAATTAACGAAAGGACCATATCATACTTTAGCCAGTAGAGAACGCGTAGCGTAATATACTCGTTTTCAACATAAAATGTTTTCTATATAGGGTCATATACAGACGAGAAAGGCGAGCCTAAAATCATTTTACAAAAGATTCACATTAAAACAGATTCAAACATTTTCATATCAATAAAAAAATGACCTAGTTCCACACTAGGTCATTTTTATTAACGAGGAATAGATTGCATTACAGATTGTAACGTTACTCTTTCTTCTTCTGTTAATGGAAGAAGTGGTAAACGTACAGAACCTACATCTAATCCAACCATTTGTAACGCTGTTTTTACTGGAGTTGGACTTGGCGCCATAAATAACGAATCAGTTACTCTTACAAGTAATTGATGTAATTTTTGCGCCTTCTTAAACTCTCCTGCTTGAAATGCTGTAATCATTTCTTGCATTTCGTTTCCGATGACATGAGATGCTACCGAAACGATACCTTTCGCTCCAACTGCCATAGCCGGTAACGTTAAACCGTCATCACCGCTGTATACCGCAAAGTCGTCCGCTGTTTTTTCAATGATTTCTGTCATTGTTAACACATCGCCGCCGGCATCTTTAATAGCAACAATGTTTTCTATTTCTGATAAACGAACAACTGTATCAACGGAGATTTGTACAATAGATCGTCCTGGAACGTTATATAGCATAACCGGAAGCGGCGTGCTTTCAGCAATTGCCTTAAAATGCTGATACATTCCTTCTTGACTCGGCTTGTTATAATACGGTGCTACTAGCATTACTGCATCCACACCAACTTCTGTTGCCTTTTTAGTCAAGTCAATAGAAGCATGCGTATTATTGCTACCTGTTCCAGCGATTACGGGCACTCTTTTATCGACAACAGATACGACATGGCGATATAACGCTACTTTCTCTTCTGAAGTTAATGTAGGAGATTCGCCTGTCGTTCCTCCTACCACGATTGCTGTTGTACCGTTATCAATTAAATAATTTACCAATTTCGTTGTCTTCGCAAAATCGATATTACCGTTTATATCAAACGGTGTTACCATCGCAGTTGCAATTGTCCCAAAATCTATCATGGTCTCACTCCTTATTGTTCCAGTTGCTTTTCTTTTGAAAGCTCAAACGCACTATGTAATGCATTTACAGCCTCCACTAAATCAGTTTCTTTTACAAGAACCCAAATTGTTGTATGACTATCTGCCGATTGCAGAATTTGAATACCTTTTTCTGCTAAAGCTGTAACGATTTTCGCAGTAACCCCTGGGTATCCTGCCATTCCAGCTCCAACGATAGATACTTTCGCACAATGCTCTGTCACAATTGGCTCATATCCAAGGTTCTTTAATAATTTAACTGCATGACTTGATACATTATCACTCACCGTATATGCTACGCCAGTAGGTGAAATGTTAATTAAATCGACACTGATTCCTTCGTTCGCCATTTCTTTAAACACATGTTGCTGCAAATCATATGCCGTTTCTTTTGCAAGCACTTTAATTTGCGTTACGTTTGATACGTGGGCAATACCTGTAACAGGACGTTCTTCTACATCACGACCTCTTGTAGCACCGTCATATGCTGAAATAAGCGTACCTTCACTCTCAGAATACGTAGAACGTACACGAAGCGGTACTTTTGCATGCATCGCAATTTCAACTGCACGTGGATGAACGACTTTCGCACCTTGATAAGCCATGTTACAAATTTCGTTATACGTTACAGTTTGAAGATGACGTGCATCTTTTACAATACGAGGATCCGCAGTCATAACACCTTCTACATCAGTGAATATATCGATGTATTCAGCATGAAGCGCAACACCTAATGCTGAAGCTGAAGTATCGCTACCTCCGCGTCCAAGTGTTGTCGTATCACCTTTTTTCGTTTGCCCTTGGAATCCTGTAACGACGATTACATCTACATTTTCTAACTCTTCATGTATACGATCGCAATTCATTTCAATAATCTTTGCATTCGTAAAGTCATCATTCGTTACAAAACCAGCTTGTGCACCATTTAATGCTGCTGCTTTTATACCGTTCTCATTCAACATATTAGAGAAAACAATTGCAGAGATTAACTCTCCGCACGATAATAATAAATCTTGCTCACGTTTAGAAATAGTAGATTCCTCTTGATTTACAAGACTTAATAACGTATCCGTTGCATATGGTTCACCTTTACGACCCATAGCAGATACGACAGTAACTACTTTATAACCAGCAGCTAATGATTTTTTTATATGATGAAGCGCATGCTTACGTCCATTGTCATCACGTACTGATGTGCCACCAAATTTTTGAACAATTATTTTCATATTTTGCACCTTCTCTTAGCCGTTTACACTAATTGTAATTTTACTAAGCGCTCTGCAATTTGAACAGAATTCCATGCAGCGCCTTTTAATAAGTTATCAGATACGACCCAAAGATGGAATCCTTTATCGTTATTTAAATCTTTACGGATTCTTCCAACGAATACTTCGTTTTTACCTACTGCAGTAGCTGGCATTGGATATAACTGCTCTTCTGGATTATCTTGCAGAACAATACCTTCCGCATTTGCAAGTAAGCTCTTTAATTCTGCTACTGTTACGCCTTCTTTTTCTACTTCGATGTAAACAGACTCAGAGTGTCCTGATACAACTGGTAAACGTACACATGTTGCCGCTACTTCTAATTCAGGCATATGCATAATTTTTTTCGTTTCGTTAATCATTTTCATTTCTTCAAATGTAAATCCATTATCTTGGAACTTATCAATCTGTGGAATCGCATTAAAAGCAATTGGGAAATGCTTCTTATCACCTGATACAGGAAGAACATTTGCCTTAACTTCTTCGCCATTTAAGATTGCTTGTGATTGTTCATGAAGTTCTTCAATAGCTGCCGCACCAGCACCTGATACAGCTTGATATGTGGAAACGATTACTCGTTTTAAACCATATTGCTGACGAACTGGCTCAAGAGCTACTACCATTTGAATTGTAGAACAGTTTGGATTTGCAATAATGCCATTATGTTCTTTTAAGTCATTTTCATTTACTTCAGGTACAACAAGTGGCACGTTTTCTGTCATACGGAATGCACTTGTATTATCAACAACAATCGCACCGCGTTTTGCTGCTTCTGGCGCTAATTGTTTCGATACAGATCCACCAGCACTAAATAGTGCGATATCTACTCCTTCAAAGCTTTCAGGAGTTGCCTCTTGAACTGTAAATTCTTCGCCTTTAAATACAAGTTTCTTACCTGCAGATCGTTTAGATGAAAGTAACGTTAACTTCCCAATCGGAAATTCTCGTTTCTCTAAAGTATTTAACATTTGTTCACCAACTGCGCCGGTTGCTCCAACTACAGCGACATGAAAAGTTTTTTGCTTTTCCATCACTATGCCCCTTTCTAGATACCAATCCTTCTATAACTTAGAATCAGAAGGAGTATACAATACCCCTTCTAATCTTAATAACGTTAATTTTATCATATTCTACAGTAAGAATGATGGTTTCATCAAAAATTGTCCGTTTTTTTTCGTTTTTTAATTCATATATCTGAATTTTTCTACGACCACCGGTTGCAATTGCTTTCCTTGCAGTGCTTCTAATACTGTGTCTTCCAGCAGCTCCATGCGAGCTACCATTGAGTTGGGTTTTTTCTCTGGTGCATCTTGACCGAATGGAACGAAGTAGATGTTTTTTGTTGCCATTAGGCGCATGAGGTTGACGACAACATGGTAGCGACAATATAAACATTTCTTTTTTCTTCTATTATATATTTATTTCAAATCCTGTAAATTTATTTTGTATACCATATTCTTCACAGGTACCCATAAACGAATTAGACGGTACTTTAGTAATTAAATGGAAAAGTTCTACTTTGATATTGAGTTTACTACAGCAGCATATTTACATATATATCCTTTAATTGGTATGATTTACTTGTTCGCATAAAAGGGGGGGAGATTTTTGAGTTTAAATATGTATTTAGGGGAAGTACATGCCCAAACACAAAGTATGAATGCTGTATGTACGGCTACCATTCAAGGTATGGAACAAGCGATTCAGTCGATTGACGCTTTTGCAATGGATACTGTGTTACAAGGGCAAACATATAGCAGTGCAAAATCATTTTTTGTACAAACCTTTCGTCCTTTAGCACAAGGAATCATTTATCTGTGTGAAGAGTTAATTCGTCAGAATGATGCTTTTCCAAGTCAATTCCAATCACAAGTCGCTTCCACGGATGTCGTTGAACAAGAGTTACTAGAACAAATTCGAGAAATTGACCGAATGAAAACAAGTATAGAAGCCATCAATCAAGCTGTGCCACTCCCGGGTATGGACGCTATGGCGAATCTTTTTACTGTCATGAGGAAAAAACTGCAAGAAAAATTAGAACATCTATATGAATTTAATTATACTTCTAGTAATAATTATGATACTGCACTCCAACTAGCCGCTAGCATTGCGATGGGTTTGGCGGAAGTTCAAAGTGGAAAAGGCTTTAGTCCTGCAAGTGGTACATTTAGTACGCAAGGGTTGAATATGGAGTGGATAACTTCTATCCAAGCGATTACAGAAGAAAAAAAACGTCATTCTGAAGGAAGTAATATTATAGAAGAATCGTTGTTCGATAAATTTAAAGATACTGTTGAAAATAACGTAGAAGCGATAGATCATTTGTACGAAAAGTTTATTCGACAGATAGAAAACACTCCTATTATCGGGCAATATTATAATTACAAAAAAGGGCAGAATGAAGCGGTGTTAGATGAACTTAAAGGAATATTAAACACAATTTTACATCCAATAGATAGTGTTGAGGGTGCTGTGTATGCTCTTTCTCACATCGACGAAACATTTGCTGCTGTAGAACAAGCTATTTCTGATTCGTGGAATCAAGATGTTGTAAATGGAGATTGGAATAGCAGAGCTAAATGGTATGGAAATGTAGAGATGCAAGTTAAATTAGCAATCGCTGAATTATTCGTAGGAACAAAAGGTGTAGATAAAGTTTCAACGTTAGGCAAAACCTCAAAACTTAGTGAAAGTGTAAATTTTATACACGGCACTAAAAACGTAATAACTTTAGATAAGTATAAGCAAAGCGTTGACATGTTGAATAATATTCTAATGCCAAAAAATCAATTTGCTTATACAGGAAGAAATATTGTAGACTCTTTCTCAGATAGCAATGCCCTTAAACAATCTAAAGAAAAATTATTGACTCATCAGTTTGCTGAAAGTACAGCTGAAGTTAATAAGGCAACAAGCGGAGCTGACTTGGATTTTAGAAAAGTAAATATTCAAACCAATGAAATTGGAGAAACTTTAGCTACTAGAAAGGAAATTCGAGCGTATAAAAAGGAATGGGGAGAATTAGGTATAAAAGTTAATATAGATAAAAAAGGAACAATTCTTCCAAACAATGTAGAAGCAGCGTTTGATTTTGTTAATGGGGATATATATTTAAAGAAAAAACCATCCGTCATAAATATGCATCATGAGGGTTTTCATGCAGAGCAGTGGTTAGATATAGGAAAAGAGCAATATATGAATCTTAGTAGGTTAGAAAGAGAAGAATATGTATTTGAACAAGTAATGAAAAATAAACATTTATTTGATAAAGCTTCTATTGACCATTCAATAGAATATATCGAAAGATTAAGATTGAAATATAAATAAAAGGAGAATTTTATATGTCTTTAGATAAGTATAAAAATATGTCTGATGAAGAGTTTAAACAATTGTCTACTGAAGAATTTCAAAATTATATAAAATTAAAGCAAGAAGATTTTTCAAGACATTATAGGAAAATAAATGAAATTACTGTAGATGTAATGTTAAAGCCTCAGGAAGCAATAGAAATTGCTAAACATTATCATAAGAAAAATAAATTAGATGGAGTAGTTAATGAAGATATCAACCAGCTTTTCTTTGATGAGGCTTATACATTTAAAATTGTGAAAGAAAATAGAAACAATGATGATATAAGACCAGCTTGGAGAATATTAGTGGATTTACCAAAAAACCCTTTTCTTATGGAGGACTATACACTAATTGTGTCTGATAGAGATAAAAAAGTAATGGGTATGCTCGATCCAAATGGGCATCCAGTATTTAAAGGCAATGAATTTACAGATGAAGATATCGAATATATTATGAGCGATGAGGATTCTAAAGATTAATCAAGGTAATAATTTAGTGAATAGTTTTATAAATAGAATAATTGTCTTTTTTAATTAATTTTTATGCTATTTTGCTAGATTCTAAGGGCAAAGAAAGAAGAATTTAAAAGAACAAGATAAATGGAAGAAAAATTTTTATATCTCTATTTTTTATATAATGATACATTTATTAACATCAACTAGGAGGAACATTCCTTGAAAGTTGTACGCTCTATATTTAAAGGCTTTCGTTTAATAAGTTTAATTGTAAAGCCAATACTTAAAGCATTATCTAAAAGTAAATTTTAAATCTCATAAATATTAAAATCCCCTTCTGCATATAGGTGCAAAAGGGGATTTTTTTCAAATTATTCTATTCGTTCTACAGACAGTACTCATAGATAAATAAGAAACGGTGTATATTTACCCTAACATTTATAAAGATGAAAATCAATATATAATTATCTACATATAGAACCAGATAATAATTTTAGTTCATAAAACTATTCTTTTCTATGAAATATTTAGTATATGCATAGACTTCATTTGCCGTTACATAGTATCCCTTTGCTATTGTGTAATTTATATTTGGCACCATTAACAATATGCAACATTGCATATTGTTATAATATATATAAATGTTGTAATTTACATTTAACCCCTGTAAAATTTAGGGTGTAAAAAATATTATAGGAGATGTGATTATGAAGAAAATTTTAACTTCACTTATGCTAATTGGATTAGTAGTATTTGGCTTTATTTTACCAAGCAATAATGCAAGTGCAGCTGAAAACACACCACTTGTCGACAAAGTGCAAATTACTAACATCGGAAACAATGAGTATATCGACTATGGGCAAGGTAAAAAGTATCGAGTTTATGCATATAAAAACACAACATTCAAAGGATATGCATATGACGCAAATGGACAAGCAGTACCTGCTGGTACAACTTTTTACATTTACTTCGATGGCGCACTAAATTTTGCTAAAAAAGATATTTTATGTACTGTAGGAGCAAATGGCGCATTTGAAGGTTCAGTGGAAATGCCTAGTGGTAAGGGGAATTATTCTTTCTGGGCTTCAAGATCAACACACTACTACGATATTGTGAATCTTGGTTATTACAATGGTCCTAACAAAACTAATCCGATTTCAAAAGCAAATGAAAAAACAGTTTATCATTACTCTCACGGAGTATATCATCCATAAAAAAAGAGCCAGCCTATATAAGCTGGCCTTTTTTTATTTTATAGAAATATAGACGTTATAAGTCATAATTCAGTAATTTTTTCCTTTTAAATCGTGTTCTTTATATTGTACGGGTGCTTTCGGCTTAAATACTCAGTTTAGATATGATGAATTAGTAAATATAAATTAAAAGAAGCCGCCCAACAGGATGGCTTTCAATGTTTATTTTTTAATGTACTCGTACCACCAGTTTCTTTCATCCATCCAAGCTGTAATCTTATCAAGTTCACCATTAGGCAGTACTTCAGTTTGTAAGTACGCTAAACCAGTTAATGGATCAGAGATAACCTTCCCTTTTGTTCCACGCTCATTCATAGCATTTACGACTTCCTGAACCAGTGAAATGCCAAACCCACCAGATTTAACATATTGATAGCCACCATTAGCAACAGATTGTTTTGTATGTTCCTCTCCTGTAAACCAAGATAACGGTTTACCGCCAATCAATTGGTTCAAATCACACTTACCGATACCAGGTACATTACCTGTCTCTGTGTATTGCCAGATATCACATGGATAAGCTGGTCTATTCCCACCATATCGAGGAATCCATACGAAATCAGCGTTTACTTTATCCGCTTGGAACTCTTTATATGTATGATGACCAACATATAGCCCAACCTTTTTAGCACCTAACTGGCGTAATTCATCGATAAAAGCTAACGTTCCAGCTAACATATTCCCCATTGTTTTCACTTCCACATCCGCTACCCAAAACAATGCATCTTTATCTCCACGATTCCAAAAGTCGCGAGCTTCTACACGTGCATCATTTTCAGAAACAAATCGACAAAACGCATAGTTACCAAAAGAAACACCACGTTTTTTCATTTCACCAACATAACTTTGATACATATGATCAACTACGTTAGAACCATCTTGTACCCTAGCAATTACTAAGTCTAATTGCAGTGCTGCTACATCCCAGTTAATATTACCATTCCATTTTGAAATATCGACGATATACCCCATTATTGAACATCTCCTTCAAATAGTTTTTGTTTGATTTCTGTTACATCTTTAGAGATAGATCCAAAAGCCTTTGCTTGCTCTTCTATGACTTGTTGGTTTCTATCAATTACTTGTTGATACTTTTCTTCACGCTGCTCATTCTTTTTTTGCGTAGTAAATAGCATCCACACAAATAACGCTGCAAATGCACCTTGTTGAATAACTGAGTTGAAAATTGCATCTTCCACTGTTCTCATCTCCTTTTTTGACAATAAAAAAAGACCAGCTTATGGCTGCTCTATTTGCGTTGTATTTTCATTAGTTGGTGGTTGCTGTGATGGATAATTCCCCGTAAGCGATGTATAACATTCTATACAAATATGCTTTTTTGCAAATCCCATATCTAGTTCATATAGACGTGCTCCACGTTTACAGATTTCGCATCTTGTTGCGATTCTAAAGCTTATAGTTCCATCAAGTTCCCTCCATACCTCAACTTTATTCATGCCATTTGAAAGCCCTGCATTATTTAATACATTAATAGGGATGTTTACAAAAATTCCAGTTTCAGATCTTTCCAACTCTACTAAATATCCCATAAACGGTGTTACATCCCCACGTTGTGGAGTTGTAACAGCTGAATTCTGATTCATATACTATTACTCCTTTCTTCCTTATCCCAAACTATTAAAGTGCCATCCATTTGAGTTACAGACATAGAATCCTAACCCTCGGTTTCCTTCTACAAAACGAATATGTCCCCATTGTTGGAATCCACCGCCGCCTAAATTAATTCCTTGCATCGCCCTTATATTAGAAAAAACTTTTACATCCTTTTCTGTACTTATATCAAACGTTTGTCCGTCTGCTGCTGGTTTTATATTATTATTCACACCACCTACAGCAAGTGCGTTAAATGGCTGAATACCATCCGCTCTTTCTGCTGCAGCACGATCCCAATTATACATAGATGCATATTTGCCACTGTATAGCGTTACACCACTTACACAAAGTGCTGTCCCTTGTCTCATGTCAGCACTTCCTGAACAAACTTTAATAATCAATGCATGTTGTTGTGGAATATAGTTTTTCGGCACTTTGAAGGTAAATGAATATCTTCTAATTTCTCCATAAAATGTAGACGGCTCAGGAAAGTCCATTTTTTGTTCATTCCATATATCGTAACTTACATTGTCTCGGAATTTAACACAACATACATGCAAGCGTGGTTTCCCTGTTTTACGTACACCATTTATCATAGATGCTCTAAAGTGAGCAGATACTGTGTATTCATTTCCGGGATGTATGCCATTATTCACGATTGCTTCTGGATAATTATACATGTCTACCCTTGTAGCATTCACCATTTGCTCGTAATCGAATATATGTGTATTCTTTTCTATTACGACATTTCCCCATGACCTCCAAGTAAGACCGTATCCACCTTCAAACCCATAATAATCGTTATGTCCAATGTTTTTCTTTGTAACACTAGAAAAGTCGGGATCTGCTATTAGGTTTCGTCTTGATACTGCAGTTGTTTTTGTTCCCCATTCGTCTTGGAATAGGAAGTCTAGCATTTTAACAGTTACACCATCTTTATCAATGGTTATCTTGTCACCGTTAATTCTAATAAGATTCGTATCAATGCCTTTTGCTGTCAGCCATTTGACCATTGTATCTGCATTAACATCTAATTTTGCAGCATTGATTGTAATTTTCCCAGGGGACATATTGATCGCAGTGACAATGCCGTCCTTTAAAATCTGAGCTAAAATCCCTCCATCTAACACTTCTAACTTAGATTCCGTTTTCTTTACATAGGCATTATAAGTCTCATTTATAAACGTTTCTTGTTTTCCAGAGATGATTGAAACGCCTTTTTCAGTAGCACTAATACTTCTTTCTAACTCTGTAACTTTCTGATTGTATTTCTCAGTAGCTACTCTATTAGCTATATCTTCTAGCATTTTATCAACATCGGTTTGATCTTTCGGATGTAACCAAAATTCTGTAGCTATCGTGCCACGTTGTAACATAGGTGCAGCACACCATAAACGCCCATTTCTTGTAACGTAATAACGCCATCTCACAAACGCTGCATTGGCTGGTGCTTTATCTGTACATACAGCACGAATCCATGTATGATTTACAACCTTGATATTCGTTCTAGCTGTTTTAATGCGAGTTTTTTTGTCAGCAGTCCACCATTCAATTTCAATAAATGCGCCGCCACTATCAATAGGTGTTTTCCCATCAGTATTGAAATAACCTGATGCAACAAATTCTTCGTTAACCTGACACTCAATGAATTGACTTGTAAGTCCCCACCAACGATCTTGAGTCTGGCCAGTGGCAGTAATTGAAAATGTCTTCATACCTTTGTATTTTAAATTCGTATCAACAGAACCGATAGCCCCATTACCACTATTCCAAAACCAATATTTCTGTCCTAACTTAAAATCAGCATCACGCAACTCGTTAACAGTACCTAAACCGCCTACATAATCCTCAACATCTTTCTTTTTCATTGTTAATTTCAATGCTTCAGAATGTTGACCTATTGTTGTAGTAGCCTCACTAAGTGTTTTACTTTGCTCAGTTTGTGTTTCCTGTAATTTCTTAACACTTGCAGTTGTTCCTTCTGCGTTCTTTTCTACAGTGTTAACACGTTCATTGAAAGAAGTTTGTGTTTTTTCTACTGTTTTAATATTTTCTTTAATACCATCCACACTTTTTTCAATCTCGGTTGTTTTCTTAGTAAATTCATCACTCGTTACTTGATTTTCTGGTGCTGGTGTCCAATCCTGTGGCTTATTCCCTTTATATAAAGCAACCCATTCTACAATGGCTTTTGTAGTGTTACTTGGAAAGTTATACAGACTCAACTTTCTTTCATTTCCACTCGTTGCTGCTACAGCTTTAAAAGTTACATAGGCAATTCCATTCGCATAAACACTTGTTGCATATCCAACATTATTCGAACCACCATTTTGCCAAATCCCGAACTTCTGTCCCTTCGGAACGCTACCTTTAATTACAAATGTATATTCTTCACCTGTAGAGAAATTTTCGGTTAGAGAATATGGATTGATTAGATAATCTGTTTTTTCGTATTTAGCATTTGAATCTAATAACAGATTACGTCCTCCAGCTTTATCGTTATTAACTTTCTTTTCTACACTCTCCAACTTCTCACTAGTCTGACCAGCCTTTTCTGTAATTTCAGTTGTGGTTTTCTTTAAAGCATTTGTTGTTTGCTGCACCTCAGAGATTGTCTTTTTTGTACCTTTGAACGTCTCTTCTACTGTATTAAACTTTTCAGTGATTTCACCGTCTTTTTTTGTTAATAACTCAATAGATTTAGTAAAACCTTCGTTGGTTTGTTTCATTTCAGAGACAGTTTTATTAATTTCACCTTGAGAGCTTTGTACATTTTTAATCGTTCTTGTAACTTCTTGAAGATTTTCTGTTACTTTATTAAATTGTCCATTGGTTTCACTTTGCGCTTCTTCCACTTTTTTGTTTAATTCTTCTTTTGTGAGCTGAATATCTTTATTAACCTGTTTCAGTGTTTCTTGTTTTACTGACTCTACATCAGGAATAAGGAGTTCCCAACCTTTACCGTTCCACACTTTTAAAATACCTGGTTTACCGTCGCTAATATCTCGCCATAGCGTCTTGCCTATTATAAGGTTATCAGTCGGTGGATTTTTAGCTTCAATTATATTTACTGTATTATTTTTAAGATTCTCTTGAACTTTTTCAGCCAGTGTTTTTGCTACTTCTGATTCTCTCTTAGCATTATTAGCTGTTTCATTTGCATTTTTCACTAATTCATCTAACTGATCTATCAGTTCTTGCTTACTTCCTAGTGAACTAAGAATACGATTGTAAATCTTTCGTAGTTCTTCATTTAAATCTGTAATCTCACGATAATCACCAAATGCGTATTTATCTTGCGAAGGATCAGTATGTGATTCATCACCAGCGATTGCCCTTGCTTCTAAATAAAGCTTAGGTGTGAATCCAACATCTTTAATTCGGATTGTATCTCCTTCATTGATTAACTCGTGAGCCAGTCCAAATACACGCCCTATACTTTGTGCTTGAACATCATAAGAGACAGAGGTATTCACGCGTTTTGCTAACTCTGTTTTCATAAGAGTCAATAAGCGTTCTGGTGTTATCTCTTCTTCTGTTTCTGGAGTATAAAATCCAAATTTGTGTTTACCTTTTTCATTCCAACGTTGAAATGCATCGTTATCCACAATATATGGGATACCCTTATTTATATCTGAGATAGTGAGAACTTCTCCACCTTCTTTCTTGATAAAGCCAATTAAAGCTGTACAAATGTTTTGTGAGTTTTCAATACGTTTAATTCCAACTAAATCTTTACCTAACTTGACTTCCTTTCCTGTTTCTCTTCCTCTTTTTTTCACCATGTCTACATACCAACCTGCAATTCGAGAACCAACCACTTCAACACGGTATATAATTTCTAGTTCAAATAGGGAAGCTATCTTTTTTAAGAAACTCAATGGATCTATAAATTCATCAATAGTCATAGAATGAAATCCAGCATACTCCGTTTTACCACGCTTCCATTTTGTACCTACAAGAGCAACATCCATAAATTCATTTACTGTCTTACCTTCAATTTTCTGCGGAAGAATATAGTCATCTTTAGCAAGATTAATCCATGCACCTGATGCATAAGCAATTACGGATCTATCGTCAGGGTCTTTTTCTACTTCAGTGATTACATACGGAACAATACGCCCATCTCTTACTTCTTTTAATACTAAGTTTTGTTGCATAAGTGTTGCTGCATATTTCGTGTTATCAAATACTTTAAACTCTAAAGTATCGATATTATTCTTGATTTCCCAATGACGTTTATCATCCCAATAATCTTTTGGTTGTATAGCTGAAACGATTTGACTGGTTTTAAAATCAATAATATGTAAGACTCCACTTGGTGTTCTCATCTAAACCGCTCCCTATATTTAACCTTTGCTGTTCCGATATCAGAAGGCATGATTTCTAGTGTATTCATACCTTTATTAATGATAGGAAAATTACTGAAAATGTCCTTAATATTAATCGCATCCTTCCCTTCAATCATTACATGACTATTTTCTGTATCAATTACGACTTTGTCACCAACATCGACTATATAAGGCGGTGTATTTTGATTATTTAAATTCACTTTCCAAAATTTCAAATCCGAAACTGTCATGGCTTCTACTGGCGGAACATCTTGCCACTGCATGATACTAATCTGTATTTGAGCCGCTTTTTCCATATGTTTATTGTCTTTATCGGTCCATCTTGCAAAGCGTTCTGAATCATCTTTTTCTGTTCCAGGAAGAAATTTTGAAATATAAGCTTCCCAATCATTACCGGTTCTAGCAATCCACAACCTACCATAATACTGATTCCATGTATTCGGATAATCACCACTCTCATAAATTAAACCTGTTTTTCCAGGCTTATTATCATATCCAATTACCATCGTTCCAAAATTTTGTTCAGCTTGCCAATAGAGGTCATTCATGGCAATTTTTGAAAGAACTTTGCTGTTTTCATCGAGTATTGCTATCTCAACTCGTCCCATTTCATTGATCTTTTTACTTTTACATGTAACGTGGGCTTGCATAATAAAATCTTGTACTGGCCCACCAGGGATACTCTTCTTAACAGCTGCGCCATGCCATCCATTACCCGAGCCATAGTCCGAACAATAGAATTGGTAATTATCTGTTTTCATTTCACCAACTGGATTACCATCTTCCATAGAACTAACCTTACTCCACCCTACAGTTGTGGACATTTCATCCCATATAAGACGTTGATTTCTTTCTACAGGCAATTGCTCCATTTTTAATGGCACTCCAATACGGAAATAATCCGGTTCCTTTGAATATTTATCTTCAAACCATACATCTAAAAAATTGTTTGGTTTCGTAATGTCGATCTCAATAATAGGATTAGAATGAACAGTTCCTTTATTTTGAACGTTTGCCATTAACCCCAGTGCACCTGTTTGAAATTCTACTGTTCGGGTGGGTCCTAATTTATAAGGCATCGGACAAATAAACTTCAAAGTACCTTTACCTAACGTAACGAAATCATCAAGATTAAAATCTTCATCAATTATAGCTAAATATGTTCGATCAGGAGTTGCATCAAATACTAGCTCAACTGCTTCTTCTGTAATTAACCATGCTGCTATTTCTTCTTTTAACGTTTCTAACTCTGTTCCATCTGGAACGATAATTCCTACAGGGACAGGAAGTGGACGAGGGTCTGTATCCGTTCCTAATAATCTTGCACCTGGATATCCAGGTGTTTTTAAGAAATTACGTTTTAGAGGTGCCCATGTTGGTGGACTCCATCCCTTTTCTATTTGAATGTACTCCTTTCGTTGGTTGTTAAAAGTAAAAGAACTCATGCCAACACCTCATTTCTTTATAAAATAAAAGAAACCCAAACCTAAAAGGCTGAGTTTCTTTTTGCTTCTCTTTCTTGATACTCGGTTGTATAGCGATAAGTACCGCGTGCCACGTCTCTTCCTTCTAAATTAACAGGCACTTCAATAACTAAATCTCCACCAAGCATTGGAATAACTTCACCACTAGAAGATGAACTAGATCCGTAATTAATCACTTGATTTGATACGCTGCTTGCCATAGCTTGTCTACTATTTGACATGCTTCCATACACACCACTCATGACACTCTTTAATCCTGATAATTGACTCACAGAACTAGCCATTATACGGCTCATGTCACCCATTAGTTGATTTATTTCTCTCGGCATAGCAAATTGTTGTCGTGGCATGGCTGCCACAATTCCTGCACCAATATCTCCAAGTGTCTTTTTATTCAGAGGAAGCACTGCTTCTCGCCCCGCTTCTCCTGCACCTTGCAAGTTTCCGCCATTCATTCCAAAGATAGTTGGTTTAGTAAAGATACCGCCTTTTGCACGCCAATCAATATTAATTCCTGACGGAAATGTAATATCTTTACCTAAAACATTTTTCGTGCTTGTTTGTAAGCTGAAGTGTGGAAGAGGTGGCATTTCTGGTTTTGGAATTTTCAACTTCAAGTCACTAAAGAATCCTTTAATCTTTCCAATAAATTTTTCTATACTGTCAACTGCATCTTTAATTGGATCTATAATGAAATGTTTTGCCGCTTCAAATTTTTCTTGAGCTGCATTCTTAACAGAATCAAATTTTTCCCGTGCTGTATTGTACATATCATTGAATTTCTCTTTTGCAGAATTATAAGCTGAAATAACTGGTTCAACGATATATGTGTAAACCATCTTCCATGCTTCAAGTGTATAGCCTTTTATTTTCGCCCAAATTCCTAACATCCAATTGGATAAATCACTAAACTTTTCTTTTACTAAATTCCAAGTATCTTGTACAGGTTTTATAATATATTGTTTAAATAACCCCCATGCTGCTGATGTATATGATTTAACTGTCTCCCATTGTGAATTTAGCCAAGAAACTAAATCACTGAACTTTTCTTTTACTAAGTTCCAAGTGTCTAGAACAGGTTGAATAATATATTGCTTAAATAGTCCCCAAGCAATTTATGCCATAGCTTTTGCAATTTCCCATTGTGTACCAAGCCAAGTGACCATTTCACCGATTTGTGTACTTACCCAGTCGTAAGCTTCCTGAATCGGTTGAATAATATATTGACAGATTGCCGCCCATGCAATTTGTGCACCTGCCTGTATTAACAACCAACCAGCTTCTAAAACGGTAGAAACTGCCGAAATAATTGGATCTAAAACAGTAAGAATTGTATCCCATGTTTCTTGCCATGCTTGCGTTAATGTTCCCCACAATTCAGATGCTGTTTCAACTAAAGAGGACCACCAAGAGGAAGCAGTTTCAACAATCCCAGACCATAAACTACTAAAGAATTCACCTATCGGATCAAAGAAACTATGCATCATTTCTATGAAAGAAGACCATGCTTCAGAAAAGAATTCAACAGTAGAATTCCATGCATCGCTACACGCCTGCTTCACACCCTCCCATAAATCACTAAAAAATTGACCTATCGGATCAAAAAATTCATGCATTGCTTCTAAAAATGAAGACCATGCTTCACTACAGGACTGGGATATCTCGTCCCAAAGCTCTACTAAGTACTCTTTAATAGAATCCCATGCTTCTATTGTCCAATTTTTAATATCATCCCAGTTTTTATAAATAGCCACTCCTAGAGCAACTATAGCCGCTATGATAATAGGAACTATTGCAACTATGCCTAGTGCGGCGGCGGCTCCGATTTCAAATACACCCATGACCGCCATAACTATTGGTGCAATTGCCATAAGTGCCCCTGAAATTACCCCAATAGCCGTTGCAACTGCTGCTAAGGTCGCTGCTAATTCTGGATTATTAGAAATCCAATCAGCAATACTAGCAACAACATCAGCAATTACTCCTAGTATAGGTTCAAGAGCCATTTGTAAATCGCCCATCGCTTTTTGGAACTTTACTGCTGGATTTGCATCTAATTTTTTAACAGATTCATTTAAGTTGTCTTGGTTTTGTTGAAGATCTTTTGTTTTCTTAGAAGCTTCAATTAAAGTGTTTGTTAAATTTTGACCTTGATCTTCAAACATAGTGGCTAGAACTTTGACCCCAACCTGATTTTTCTTAACTGGGTCTTCTATTCCGTCAATAGCTTTAGCTACTTCTACCATCGCTGCTGCGCCATCTCTTCCGCCTTTAGCGACAGATGCTCCCCATTTTTCTATTTGTTCAGTCGCAATACCAGAACCGTCAAGCGCTTCTTTTAAAGCCTTATCAGCTCCTTGTGCGAATTCACTTAATTGAATCCTCCCTTCTTTCAGTCCGTCTAAAAGATTATCAATATTCCAGCTACCAGTTTCAACACCAGCTTCCATAATCGCTTGGACTTCCTCAGCTTTAAAGCCTGCACGGGTTAGCTGGCTACCATATTCAGCAATGATGTCTAACTGTTCTGGCGGAAATCCCATTTTTAACAAAGCATCAACCATACCAAGAGCACTATCTTGCGTTATTCCTAATTCATTTCCTATTTCATAGGTTTCTTGAATCAACTCTGTAAAATCTATACCTTCATAGGATTGCGCGATTGTTGCTGCACCTTTAACGATAGATGCATTCGCTTCATCACTAATATCTTTATTTAAAGCCCATTGCCTACGTACACCAGCAAGTGATTCTTCAGCATCCACTCCATAAGCTGTTACTCCTCTTATTGCTTCTTCTACTGATTTTTTCGAGGATTCAGGGACATCAAAAGATATATCAATTTTGGTTTTCAATTTTGAAATATCAAGTGCTTTTTCAACAGCTGTCGCAATTCCACCACCAGCTGCTAATCCACCGAGAACATTCTCTAATCCTACTTTTAGACCTTCAAACTTCTTCTCGGTTCTGCCAGCTTCTTGTTGTAAGTCTCTTAACTCATTTTGTACTTGTTGAATAGAGTTTCCGGCATCCACAGATCGGAGGGCACGTTGTAATTTTTCAATATCAGCTTCAGTTCCTAAAGCTTCACGACCAATAAGACCAATTGCTTGTTCTAACTGTCGACTTGTAGCCGATCCACTTTTAATTGCATTTACAAGACGATTACCTAATGCGCTCGCAAAATCATCAATACTTTTTCCTGTAGCACTAAATAAAGTTTCTAATTGTCGTGTTGAACTTGCCACATTTTCTTGTTCGGCTTTCATATTACCGAGCTTGTTTTTCAGACCATCAAGTGACCCTTGTGTAAATTCAATTTCACGCCTAAATGCGCGATACTGCTCTTCTGAGATTTTCCCATTTTGAAATTGCTCTTGAACCTGTTGCTCCGCTTCTTTTAATTTATCGAGCTTTTGTGTAGTTTTTTCAATTTGTTGTGTAAGCAACTGTTGCTTTTGAGCAAGTGCCTCAACGTTACCGGGATTAAACTTTAATAAACGTTCAACATCTTTTAACTCTTTAGTCAAAGAATCACTTTGCTTATTCACGTCTTTTAAGGCATTTTGTAACGGCTGCGTATTCCCTCCAATTTCAATCGTAATTCCTTTAATTTTTCCTCCCGCCATTATCTCACCCCTTTTTCTTAGAAAGCATTAAAGTCTTCTTGAGTTGCTTTTCGAACTTTTTCTTTTCCTGGATTTTTCATTTCAGCATACTCAGCGATATAATCAAAACAATCACCAATCGTCATCACTTCTAAGTCCCAATATGTGAGCTTTGCTTCATAACAAAGAGCAAGGAACAATTCAGTGCTTAATTCTTCATCACCTAAGGTCCCTTGCTCTCCATTAATTTTCTTTACTTTTTTTTTGCTCCCATTGTTTTTTGAACCATCTCATTAATTTCCGGCATTATATCGTAAATAGGAAACTCATCAAATCCTTCTAACCAAGTCATCGGGTCTGGAATTTCAGGATCAGCTGTTTTAGCGTATAACCAAACTAAATCGTAACAAACTTCAAAATCTACCTTGTCGAAATCTAAGTTAGAAAAATCAATAGTACCTTCTGTTGCATCTTGCGAAGCGAATGTACCTATAGCTCCTAATTTAAACATATCGGCAAATAAATCCCGTCTAAATTGCGCCTTATATCGCTTGGCTGATGCTGCATTAGCTTTTAATTTGACCTGTTTTCCGTCTATTGTAATTGTCTTTTCCATTTACTTACGCTCCTTTTGGTAATGCAGGTACTTTTGTATACACTTTTTTGTACCAATTATTATAAATATCTGTTTTTGATTTAGTAGTAGTTTTCGTTTTAACCATACGTTTTCCATTAATATCAATAGGACTGGATACAAATTTAAGTTCATTTGTATTTGGCTCTGCTGAATTTGTTTTCGTTTTAGATGCAAGTGTTGGACGACTTGCAGAACAGTTAAACATAACGTGTCGAGTTGCTCGTACATCACCATCAAATTCAAATAATAATGCAAATGATTTTCCTTTCGCATCGGCTAACTCATTTAACACACCATCTTCTTCGTCTAATTCCTCTCCTAATGCATCAATTGCAAATTGTTCCGGAATAGTCGCAATAGAAAGCGTTCCATCATACCCTTGGTTATTACTTGCAGCGTAATAAAGCATGTCATCAGCGTAAAATTCAATTAAATCCCCTCGTGGATCAAACGTTAATTCAACCGCACCAGGTAATGGAATTGGTGTATTAAATGTAACTACACCATCTTTAATATCGAAAAGCGCATAATGGACATTCTTTAAACCAAATGCTACTTTATTTTCATTCATTTATATCAACCTCGTTTCATAAAATTTTTGATACATATTTTCAGATTCAATAAAAGTCCCATACGAGCCATAAGGAATCTCGTGATCATCTAGGACTTGTTCTAGCTTGGCTTCCGCAACTAAATCTTTCTTAGTTGTATAAAGCTCTATATTTACATCATTTATCTTGTGATACACCTTGTTATCAGCCATTAAATTTGCTGACCCATCCACAAGAAAACAGATATACGGTGGCGCTGGAACTGGATTCCCTGGTGTTGCTGTGAAATGCGAATAAGCCACAGGATAACCTGTAGCTTCAAGGATTTTTATAAATTCTCCTAATGTTAATGTCATGATTCAATTGCCCTTTCAATACGTTTCGGCAATTCATCAATTACATACTCTTCAACAGGACGAATATGCACTTTTTCCAGTACGCGGCCACCACCAGTTTTCGCATGGCCATTTTCTAAAAGATGCGTTAATTGTCCCTTTGTATTATGGATAACAATGGCTTTATCAACTTTTTTCTTTCGCCAACCTTTACGATAACCACCTGTTTTCTTAGGACTATTCTGTCTTAACTTACCTACAGCGATATCAGCTACATCTTCTTGTGCATTTATCAATTCTTCTTCTACAACATTTGCATATCTTTGTAATTCTCTAGCGAGCTCTCCCGCAAAATCATTCATATTAAACATACTCCTTTGCGATTATAGTCAATGTTTGATTCATTTCATCATCATTCATTGGCGGTTCGATGATATCAAAGATACGACCTTTCATATTAATTCGCATTTCTTCCGTAATACCAGAAGTGTATGGGATTACGAATCGATAAACTCGTGTAGCTTGTGAAGCGGAAGCTTCAATGTACTCAGATCCTTTCACTGTTTTTATCATCGCCCAGGCTTTTTTAAATTCTGGCCAAGATGTTTCGATTACTTGGTTTAATTCATCTTTTATTACTACAGGTTTTTCGATACGAATTCGATTGCGAAAATCTCCCGTATTCAATGGTTTCTTATACTGAAAAGGACGCATATTAATCACCATCCAATTTAATTTCTTCTAACGCTTTATCAACACCTAAACTATTAATCTGACTTAAAAAATTCTTGTCAAAATACTCTAAGGCATCGTTATAGGCATAACGAGAGCGTTCAAAGACTAATTCCTTGAACTCCTCGTTATTATTTAAACCATAATCGCCACAAACTCTTAATAAAGCCTTATTGGACGTTGAAAGGATACGCTTTAGGTTATCGTCTTCCTCATCTCCTAAGTGCATCCTTTCTTTGAACTCTTGCAATATTTCATCTGAAATCGTTGCGTTTCTCATTCGTTTCACCCTTTATTTAGATTTTGTTTCTGCAGGTGGTGTAAATGAAATTGCTAAATCGTAAACAAGAGCCGCTTTATTATCTTTTGGTTTCCCATTAGCAAATTGTTTAATTGTATAAAGAGTAGCATCTTCGAAAGCTAATGTTTGATCAAATTCTTTTAGCTTGTATCCACCTGCGATTGCAGCAATATATTGTCCTTTTACAAAGAATAATGCTTTACCAACAGGAACTTCCTCACACTCGACAGGTTTAATGTTATAAGGCAATGCCATTACCCATTGACCTGTTGCGGTCTGGATTGTATTACGTGCTTGTACGCCAATCGCATCAATCGGGTTAACTACCATTACAATTTTATTTAATACTTTTCTGGATTTCCCTTTTGCATCAACAGATAAAGCTTTTACTACTTCATAAAGTTCGCCTGCTACAATTACCCCTTTATCAGACGGAGCAAATGTTAGTTTACCAGAAGATTTTTTATCAGTAACAGCGCCTGTTTCTGGATTTACATCTTTCATTAAACCAACTGGTTGATGTGCTACAGATCCGCCACCATTAATAAAGCCAAATTCTAGACCGACTGAATATGTTTCTACTAAAACAGTTCGAACATAACGTTCAATCCATTCCGGGCCAAGTTCCTTCATATCATTTGGAATTGCTGCAAATGCAGTTAATTTAAGTTGGCCAATTTTTTCTTGTTTGAAGATAGCATCAATTTGCCCACGGATTTCCCCGAATAATTCGCCCCATACATACGCCTTCGTTGCATCAGAGTAAATAAACTTCGTAACTGCTCCTAAATCTTGCAAACCAATTTCAGCTAATAAGGGATGTTCTGTAACTAAATCTTCAAACACACGCTCTTGAGTCGTTACAGGAAGGATTGAGCCATCTGTAAATCCACCTTCTTTAACAACTGCATTGAAGAATTTTGTTTCTGCTGAAGTTAAAACATTTTGACCACGTTGCTGTAAAATTGAACGATCAAGCATATCGTTATTTACTTGTTCACGGACCGTATTTGCTACATCTGTTTGTAGTGCATCAAAGAAACCTTCAAACGCTGACGTTTGTTCTTGTTCTGTACTTTCCGCGTTAGTTAAAGTGTCCGTCAATTTTGCTTTTGCTTTATTAAATGCTTCAGATTTATTAAATTTAATCGTCATTATGTGTTTCCCCCAATTTTTATAATTTTAAAAGGAGCCCTTTAATCCCACTGTTTTTTACAGGTTTAGGATGCGGCTCCTTTGGTTCTTCTATATTGTTTTGTAAATCATTCAGGATTTCATTTTTTAATCCTGATAATGCTGCATTTAAATCTTCTTTTGTAATCCCTTGGCCTTTGTTCATTGTTCCATTTCTAAAGCCATCGATTACTTTCTGCGGAAGCATGGTGGCAGTAGCAGTTGAAGCTGTCATTTTAACCTGATTATCCATAAACATAATTTCATCCACAAAATTATTTTCTAATGCTTGTTGCGGACCCATCCAAGTCTCTTCAGCCATCATATTAAGTAGTTCCTTTTCTGATTTACCGCTTTTAATGACATAAGCATTTACAATTGCTCTATCTGTTGTTTTCAACATTTCAGCTGCCTTTTCCATGTCACGATGATCTCCACCATTCCACATTGAAGCATTATGAATCATAATTTGTGCTGTAGGTGAAATTTGGACTTTATCACCAGCCATCGCAATAACAGAAGCCGCACTTGCAGCCAAACCAACAATTTGAACTTCCACATTACCAGGATAATTTTTTAATGCTGTATAAATTTCTGACCCTTCGTGTACATAACCACCAGGACTGTTAATCGATACAATTAAATCATCACCATTGGCATTAGTTAGTTCTTTTGAAATTTTACCTGGGCTTGTAGCATCCATTTCAAACCAATCATAAATCCAAGCTTCATCATTTGAAATTATTGGTCCTTTAACGTCAATTTTCACCGTCATTTGTATTCTCACCTCCTTCAGAATCAGTTAGTTTCGTATAGTTTTTCGTAATATGATGTGTATTTAAGTTAGGATCATCAGAAACTTCATATCCTACTTCTAATCGAATCTCATTCCCTGTAAATGCACTTGAAGAAATGAGTTTATCGATGCTTGTTGCAAGATCAAATATACTTTGATAAGAAACAGCTTTAACTTCAATTTTTTGACCTGAAAGATACTCTTCTTCTTCAAAAAATTTAACGTTTGCTTCATCAGAAATCTTTTTTAATAAAGGTTTCACTGTGAAAAGCATATAATTTTTCGTTTGCTTCTCAACGTCAGCCATTTCGCCATATATCAAAGCAGTTGGAATACCAAAAGCCATTGCTACTTGATTTAAGAAGCCATTTGTTACTTTATTAATTTCCTCCACACTCTGCCCAGAATTTGCTCCACCTGACGTTTCAGCATACTTAAAACCTGGTTGTTGTGGAATGATAGCGACATCTTTTTCTCCAATCGCTTTGTACATGTTATCAATGAACTCTTGCAGTTTTGATTGGTGTTCTTTGCTCTTTGCAGCGAGCATGTCCATATCAACTGTTCCACGAATTTGATTCTTACGTTTTTGAGAACTTAATATTCTACCGAATAAATCACCATAATCAGTAAACAAACCATCGATAAGAGGTGATAACTTATCATTCCTGTATCTTAAATGAATGACTTCACTTTGTTTAAAACTTCTCTTAAACTGATAATCTTTTACAGTGACATTTGTAAAAGTATCTTCAAACACAGCATATTCGTTATGTTCAAAGTCATCAGCAATAAGTAGATCACCATCATCCGCTTGGACAATCAAAGCTTCATTATCATAAATAAGTTTATAAATGAAACTCTCCCAAAAGGTACTTGCTGTCATATTCTTATTTGGTCTAACATTTAATCGGTAATAAAGCTCATCCTTTTCAAATTCTTCACCGTTTTTCACTCTGAATTCCGACTGACTTATTGTTCTTCCTAAAAAAGAAATACATGTATCAATCGCTAGTCGCTTCATATGGACTCTATTTGCCTTTTCGATAAACATTTCCACATCAAACATAAATCCTACTTCACTATTTCTTTTAAATACTGCGTCCAACCATCCAATGATTATCACCCCCCTTATTAGAATTTAATACCGTCTAACATAAAGTCGAATTCATCCACAAGAATGTTATCCGCTTGCCATAATGCATGGATAAAGGCTTGGAATCCATCTGTTTTTCTCTTAAATTCATCTTTCTTCAAATATTCTTTGTTGCCGTCTTTTTTGATGTGGACGTAGACGTTATTGGTGTACCAACGCATTAATGGATTATCACCAAAAATAATACGATTGTTTGCAAATAACGTTTCTACCCTTGGCGCTAATAAAGAATGAATAGCTTTTGGGTTACGAATGTATAACAATATGAAGCCTTCAGCTTCAAGTGCTGTTTTAACAAGATCAAGACGGAATGTATCAGCTACTATTGTGTTAAATCCGTATATCTCACGCATTTTTACAAACCAATCCACAATATGAGAGATATTAATAACCGGCTCATCCACAATAGTTAGTAAGCCATTTTCAGCCCATTCATAAATAGGCGCTTTTAATTTCACCTTGTCCAAGAATCCTTTACGTACAAATGAATGGCCTTTCCATATATAATCTTCACCATGTTTAAATAGCAAGCCGACTGCTGCGAAGTCTTTGATGCTGGCGAAGTCGAGACCGCCTACAGCTACTTTGTGCTTTAAATCCGGAACTTCTCTCAGTGTTTCTCCATCTTCTTCAAAACCAGTACGCATGATTTCTTCCCATGAAGCTACAGACTTTGTTAAATCTACTTCCGGTATATTCATCCTCTTAGTCATGAAATTTTCTCTATTAGACGGATCGTTTTCTAGATTTTTATACTGACGCATAACTTTCTTAAACAATCCTCTAGCGTATTGACTCATTGGCTTACTAAACATCGGATTTGCTTTTTCCCACATATCAGGATTATCTACTTCTTCAGCGTTATCAAGCTTACAAATAAAAGGAAACAATCTATCTTCTTTTTCTTTCCCTTTCAGGATATTCATAGCTCGCTCTTTCATTTTGTCAAGATACCCCTCACGAACAAATCCATCTGTGGTAATAAAAAATTCCCTAGAGTTAGGAACTTTACCTAAACCGCTAGAGAACACTTCTACAACATCGCTATTTTCATATCTATGTATCTCATCGTAAATAACACACCCGTCCCTTAACGAGTCTTTACTCCCTGCATTAGACGTATGAAATTCAAAAGTCGAACGAGTAGCTTTATTTGTTATCAATTGTTTTGTTGATACAAATAACTCGTCTAATATTTCATGTTTTTTATTCTTTTCATAAACATCTATAAAAGAAGTTTTAGCCTGTCTTTCTGTATTAGCAACTACTGATACGTTGTAATGCTCAATACCGTGCAACTCGCTAATAAAGAAGTGTGTCAATGCACTAATCAATCCGTTTTTACCAGCACCCCTTGCCATCATCCAGAAGTGTTGATCAAAATAAACATCCTCATATTCATCAAACAAAAACACAAATGCTATTAAAAATTTCTGAAAGGAATTTAATTTGAAATGCCACTTTTCTATGAAAGTTACACATTTATGAATTAAATCCACATCAAAATGTAAATCATTACGGGTTAATATATCTTGCTTTAAATAATTTATAAGCATGATACGTTCTTTATTTAATACCACTGTTCCTATTTCATATAGTTCTATATATTCACTTACACACTTATGAACAATCATATTAAATCACTTGCCGAATATTTCTTAATTTCTTTTTTATTATTTCCTTCTGGCAACAAATCCGTTAGTTGTTTAATGACCCTTTGATATGATTGATCACGGGTATTATATAACCGGGCAACAGGTCGTTCTCTTTCATACGGCTCTGTTTTATCAGATTGTGAGAACATTTCATAGTCACCATTCTCAGATATATCCATCCACATCTCATTTAATAAAACTCGTAATCTTGCTGCCTGAATAATTAATCCTTCAACCACTTTTAACTTACTAGGTGGGATGTCTTTAAATAATCTTTTCAAACGATTTTTTTCTTTGTTAACTAGCACCTCACGCTCATCAATATCCGCCATAATATCACCTCGATTCAATCATATTTTCATACTGGGTAGGGGTCCTATACGAAACAACTTAAAAATCTGGAAAAACGCCCCCCTCCTCCGGTGCCCCTTATACGAGATTTTTCTCAAATCCTGAAAGGGGGGGATAATACTGAATCATTTTCACCATTTTTCATCATGTTCCCATTTGTTCTGTTTCTTTTTGAATGTTCTTCCGTGTTCTTTATTATGGCAATCCACACAGACTGTTTCAAGATTTTCTATTTCTAATGCAAGCTCTGGATGATGTTCAAGTTCTTTTATATGATGGACAACGAGTTGTATCTTCTTACGCTTGGCACTCTCACTGTACTCATTGGTATCAATACGAACACGACCTTTGCGCTTACACTCTTGACACTCATAGTTGTCACGCTTCTTTACTTGTTCGCGTATACTCTTCCACTCACCACTGTCATAGAACTTACGCTTCTGTTGTTTGGTTTTGTATTCTCTCATCGCTCTCCACCGATTTGCTTTCTTCTAAGAATGAGTCAATTAGCTTATTGATTAAACTTATATCAGCTTCTTTCTTTTCGTTTGGTGTTGTGTTCCCAGATAATACATCACCCTGTTTAATAAATGACTGTAACTTTTCTAAAACAACATACTCTTTAAGTTCTTCTTCAGTTACAGCAGAAAGAATTGTACCAATAGCAATTGCTTTCTCAAGCTTAGTTAATTTCGTATATTTCACTCCTTATTCTCAAGGAATTCATCTATCGCTCTACCTAACACACTAATAAGCGCTTCTCTTGTTTCCCTTGGTGTCATATCATCATTCATTATATTATGCATAGCAACAGCCTTCTCAAGTTTCTGTGGATCAATGTGTTCCTTCACCAATTCCACTCCGAGAATGTTGTTGATTAACTTACCGATAATAACTGTTTGTTCTTGTTTTGTTAGTTTCATTTATCTCGCCCCTTTTCATCCGTTATCAATCCAATTCCTTTACTTCTTTTGTTTTGAGGAATTGGATCATGATTACCAAACAAACTATAAATCCTGTACCATATCCAAGAAAATAACAAACCAATTCATACCCTCACCCCTTATCTTTCCTTAACAACAAATAAGACGCTAAACAGATTCCAGCAACACCTACATTAACATAGTAACTAGCCTGTAGGATGTGCACGATTCCCTTATTTACACATAGGATATTTAAGAATAAATTTGGAGGTTCGCATATGAATACCTATTTAAATAGTTACAATTTGCTCTACAGACAAAACGAAAAATTAATTAGTGATATTGAAAAGGCAATTAATGGTGAGTATAGCGCTATTAATTGTTATGCTAAACTTGCTAATTTAGCCACACACGATAATGAACGTAATCAGATCCTGGAAATCCGAAAAGATGAAATAAAGCATTTTCAACAATTCGTACAGATTTATGTCAGTTTAACTGGCCGTCAACCGCAACCAAAAATAACTGAAAATTGTCCAGATATTTACTTAAAAGGATTGGAATTCGCACTTCAAGATGAGCAACATACTGTTGATTTTTACTTAGAAATCTCAGATGATACAACTGATCAATACATTAAAGAAATATTTCGTAGAGCAGCAGCAGATGAACAAAACCATGCTGTTTGGTTCCTATATTATTTTTTAAAGAGCAAGTAGATAAAAGATAATTTATAAATTTTATTCTTAGGAAGCATACGGCTAATCAAATCACCATTTTGTTCAAAATAAAGAGTCCACCGATTACGGCGGACTCTTTATGTAACTTCTTCAGTAAATTTTGTTCGTATTATATATTATGAAAAACACACGAATGGATGCTTTATCATTATTTCACATACACTACTTCTAAAAGGAGTATGTCATGAAGCTTTTGCATAGGTTTTCTATAAATCACAGCATTTAAAAAGTCCCATTAATCCTACTAATTTAAGCACTACAATATGATTAAATTTAAATTATAGATTATACATATATTTAATGAAATACTACACTTGATTCAGTAGCTAAACATAACATGTAGAAGGAAATTTAACTATCTATAAAGAAATGAGATGGATTATTATGATAAGTCATTACTTTAACATCGAAAGGTCGATTGGCTCAGTTTACACACTCTCTGGAGCACAAGCGACACTTCATGCAGTTTATCATCATGCAATGCACTATATGCCGTACTATCATCCCATCATACAGTTTCATCCCCAACCCACTTCATATATCAAGATATGTATCCAGCTGATTTTACAACAATTCCATTTGGCTCAACTTACTATTTATAAAAGGAAAGCACCCAAATCGATACTTTTTCACTTTTTCACACATACTACTTTGTAAAAGGAGTATGTCATGGAATCCCTAAAATATCTACTGACTATTTTCGTTTTAATTATATTTATATGGGTTTTGATTCACTCATAACTACAAAGTCTGATTACGGATTTTTAATGTACCGTCAATATGAACCGTTTAGAATTCTAGATTCAACATAGTGAGTTGTGTTTTCCGTCACTTCTCACTATACAACTATATCATGCTTAATCCAAAACAACCGGCACATTTGCGGCCAAAAAGCGGTCATAACTCTGCCACTTACTCTTTCTTCTTTAACTATCATTTTCTCTTATGTATTTATTTCTAATGAGTTACCCATATCTTATATTGTGTGTAACTGGTCCTATCGTGAAATCCCTTGGTATCATTGATTTCATTTAACTTTCTCTTTTGAGTTATACATTACAAAAATTATGAGTAACTGTATAGGGATACCACCAACATTTTTCAAAATAACCTACGCTATGCGGAAAAATAAAATAAGCTGCCCATATGGACAGCTTATTTACATAATTATCGTTATCAGAAGTAAAATTTAACTCGAAAATAGCTAATTTTATCAGTTGTTGAATGTCTGAAAAAAATCAAACCAAGGATATTGTTGAGATCCTTTGGCAATTTCTTGCTGTGATGACTATCATAGTGACTTTTTCTCCAACAACAACTATTAGTAGCTAATTACCATAAGGACTTATTTTTGAAATTTGCTATTTTTTAGAAAGTATGTTAATTTAAGAAAGACCTATTTTTGTTCGGTTTGAGATTAAGAATAAATTTTGTTTTTCGTCTAAGGTATTTGAACAAGGGTAGTAACATATGTGTGGGTATCCACACTAGGAGGCAACAATTATGGAACAAGGTAAAGTAAAATGGTTTAATGCAGACAAAGGTTTTGGATTCATCGAGCGTGAAGGTGGAGAAGACGTATTCGTACATTTCTCAGCTATCCAAATCGACGGTTACAAATCTTTAGACGAAGGACAAAGTGTAACGTTTGAAGTAGAACAAGGACAACGTGGCCTACAAGCTACTAATGTTCAAAAAGCTTAATATTAGCTGATGAAAGACTCTCTTGTAGGGTCTTTTTTTTATTTTGTTACAATATTCCGAATACAAATTTTTTAAGGGGATTTGGGGTGCTTAACTTTTAATGAAAAAGAAATAAGCAATAATTAGATTTTAAACCTAGTCATTGCTTTATCCATTGCATCTTGGTTTACACCTATATAACGTAACGTGACCTTCTCTGACGAGTGATTGAATATCTCCATGAGTAATGCTATGTTTTTCGTTTGCATGTACATGTGATACCCGTATGTTTTTCTTAACGTATGTGTTCCTATTTCATCTAACCCAAACTCTGCCGCTGCCCCGCTTAATATCTTATATGCCATGCTACGACCAATTGGACGATTCTTACCTTGTCTGCTTTGCAATAAATACTCATTGTCTTCTCTCTCTATAATAAACCATTTTAGTTCTCTTTTCAGTGCTGCAGTAATTTGTATTCGTTTCTGTTTCCCTGTTTTCTTTTCCCGCATAGATATATGACTGCCTTTAACATCCCCTACTTTCAATTTCAAAATATCTGAGATTCTGAGACCTGTATTAATACCCATAATGAAGAGAATGTAATTACGTAAGCTCTTTTCCTTAAAATACTCTTTTAAATGCTGTATTTGCTCTGGATCACGTATTGGTTGAACAAAATTCATTATTCATTACCTCCAGTTTCTTCTGCCTCATATACTTCTAATCTGAGAGCAAAAGCTAATTTATAAAAAGCATTAGATTTATTTCGTCTATATGTACGCTCACTCATACCAATTTCGTTATAAACCATATAATCAAAGACTTCTTCATCTTCTAAATATCTTTTTACAATAATATCCCTTTGGTTTTTACTAAAACGATTTAACGCCTTATCAACTTGAAAAGACAAACGTTGTAATTTCACTTCTCTTTCACTCATAGCAACATTTGCTAAAGCAATATCTTCAGCTGGCTTCCCTACTATATTTCTTGGACCGTGATATCTTACCTCGCTAGATGCTGTAACCTTCATCTCATGTCTAATCATCCCAAATTGTCTATAAATACGAACATTTTCAAGAATCTCTTCTAAACGAACCTGAGTTGCTTTGCGATCAATTTTAGGTAAGAAAGTTAATTGCGTCATATATATAAACACTCCTTATATATTTTGTTAATAAAAACAAAAAAGCGGACACCAACTACAGAGCAATATCAATAATGCTCTTCATAGTTCAGTGTCCGCTGGTTCTTCCAGTAGGACTAAATGTGTAATTTGGATTATTATATCATTTTCTCATATTTTAGTAACCTTTTATTAGAAAAGGATTATTTTGTTAAGTTTCTACAAAATGGTAATTGTTATATAATTAAATTATTAAAATATTAGGTGGTGTTGTAGATGACTGAAACAATCCGAATTGCTCTTTTCATTCTTGTAGGAATCAGTGCTTTATTCTCTGTAATTAAAGAATTTCAAAAACCAGAAAAAAGAAAATTTTGGATTACATTTGAAACTTTAGTTCTAATCGGGGCAGCCTGGATGTTAATAGGACTTCTCATGTAACCTACATAATTAGTAACCCCCTGAATAAAACTCAATATTCCGTTAATACTGTAGACAACCCATTTCGAACCATATTCTATTACCCGGGCAGTTAGCTTTTGCTAGCTGCTCTTTTATTTCGTTCCTGCTCTTGCTTTTTAAAGAATTCTTTAACTGCGTTTTCCCAATAAGTGCACATTATCCATTCCTCCTCGAATAAATTTCTAAATCTTGTCCATACTATAAATACACTTGAGTTCTGAACTTCCTTCTTAATGCTTTTCTGGAGAGCAGTTAGCTTTTGCTAGCTGCTCTTTTTACGTTTTAAGTAAATAAAATTCTAAACATTGTCTAACACTATAGACAAGACTTTAAAAAGTCGATTTCTCCCACTCTAGCTTTCTTGGTCGAGAGCCGAGCGGTTAGCAAAAGCTAACTGCTCTTTTTTTAATTGAAGGTTTTCTATAACATAATTTATCTGTTTTATGATTAAACTTTCATGATTCTATCTATACTAAACTTGGGCTTTATAGCTCAAATAATCTTTCATTCACTTGGCGGACAGTTTATTTAATAAATTGTCTGCCTAAGCCATTTAATAATTCTGCTTTATATTAAAATGAAAGTTTTATTAAGATCATTATTATTTTCACATAATACTTTTAATTCTGCTTATACTATAGCTGTAACTTAAAGTTACATATCATTTACTTGTAGGGCCTAGTTTCTTTTGTACAGCAGGTAGTTAGCTCATTAAGCTAGCTACTTTGTTGTGCAAAAGAAAGTTTTTATTTAGTTTACTTTCCTGCATAACATTTTCAAATCTGTTTATACTATAAATGTAACTTGTGGTTACAATTTGCGTATCCATGTGGAATAGTATTTACAGCAGGCAGTTAGCTACTTTAGCTAGCTGCTTTGTTGTGCAAAATAGCGTTTTTGTTCAAATACTTCACGCCCATGAAAAAATTACATATGATATCACGTACCCTTTTACATTAAGAGTTTTGGTCCGAAGAGCACTTATATATGGTGCTCTTTTTGGTATGGAATTTAAAATAGAGGCTTGCTCTTAAAACCTATTATGTAATTTTCATAGGTTTTTTCCTTACACCCGTGTGTCTGTTTACTCATAAGTTGTTAAAGTATAAATATAAATTGTTAGTTAATTTATAAGGGAGGTGTAAAAATGAGTAAATTTAAAAAGAATTGTCACATACCCTTTCCATGTGCCTTTCCTTTACCTCAAATCGGGTCTACTGGATTAACCGGTGCTACTGGACCTTCGGGACCTACTGGAGCTACCGGACCTTCAGGTGGACCTCGGGGACCTACCGGGCCTACTGGAATTCAAGGTAGCCTGGGACCTACTGGGCCTCAAGGTATTTCTGGACCTCAAGGGATTCCTGGGATTTCTGGATCTATTGGTCCAACTGGACCTTCTGGAATTCAAGGTATCCAAGGTATCCAAGGCATTCCTGGCATTCAAGGTCCTATTGGACCCACTGGAATAACAGGGGTCACTGGAATTCAAGGGATTCCTGGCATTCAAGGGATTCCTGGCATTCAAGGGATTCAAGGGATTCCTGGTCCGACCGGCCCTCAAGGGATTCCTGGCATTCCTGGTTCTGTAGGTCCAACTGGACCTTCTGGAGCTGTTGGACCTACCGGCCCTTCCGGGGGACCGCCAGGACCAACGGGCCCGACTGGACCTTCTGGGGGACCGCCAGGACCAACCGGAGTGACTGGCCCCACTGGACCTTCTGGGTCACCAGGACCAACCGGACTTCAAGGTATCCAAGGTATCCAAGGCATTCCTGGCCCCACTGGACCTCAAGGAAGTCAAGGGATTCAGGGGATTCAAGGTAATCCGGGGCCTATTGGTCCTATTGGACCCACTGGAATAACTGGGGCGACTGGAATTCAGGGTATCCAAGGTATTCAAGGTAATCCGGGACTTATTGGACCTATCGGCCCGACTGGCCCAACTGGGCTTCAAGGTATCCAAGGCATCCAAGGCATTCCTGGGCCTACTGGATTACCAGGAACCGCTGGAGCTACCGGACCTACTGGGCCTACCGGTCTTACAGTATCTGGGTTATCTCATTATGCTTATGTTTTCAATACAGCAGCTCAAGTTGTTGCCTTAGAAGCACCTATTCTTTTTAATTCACATGGTAGAATGACATCTGGTTTTACTCATACACTGGGAACTTCTCAATTAATGGTTCTTAATGCAGGAGATTATAAAATTTCTTTTTCTGTATCAGGAGTTGAGCCTAATCAATTCACACTTTTTTTAAATGGTGCTCCGGTTACCAGCGCAGTTTATGGATCAGGTGCAGGAACTCAACCAAACAACGGCCAAACAATCCTCGCTTTAGCTGCAGGTGATATTATTACCCTTAATAATCATACTTCCGCTGCTGCAGTTACTTTGCAAACTTTAGCAGGTGGAACACAAACAAATATAAATGCTTCGATTGTAATTGAAAAGTTAAATTAATTTAATCATTTATTTCTTGAAACTCTGCCAGTAAATAACCTGGGGTGGATTCTTTTTTCAACAAGCAGTTAGCTTTTGCTAGCTGCTCTTTTAATTAAAATAACGATTTTGTTTTAAATCCTTACATTCCTAAAAAACATACATACAGTATCATGAGGTATTCTTTTTTATTTTTCTTAAGGAGCGCTTTAAAAAGCGCTCTTTAGTTTTTAAATAAAGATTTTGTTTTACTTTTGCTAGCTACCCTTCCCTTGTATAAATGCACCTTTTTTACATACGATATTAAAATCCAAATAACCCTCTTTTAGGACGGTACTAATATGAACAAGACATTAAAATACATTTTAATCTTCTTTTGTGCGGTATTTTATATTGTAATTATGGGCTCGATTGTCTATCTAAACTTTGTTTAAGAGCATTTTATTTCTCCAAGTAAGAAATTAATCTAAGATCGAACATAAGTATTTATAATTAGGCATAAGGAGCGCTCTACAAGGTGCTCTTTAACTTTAAAATAAGGATTTTGTTTAAAATTCATTAACCTTATTGATTCCTTTGCATACATTACAATCACAAGGGATTCTACAGGTTTCCCTAGGTCAGTTACCTTGTATTCCTTGCACACCTTAAGGGAAGAATCCGTTTATAACAAACGGGTTCTTTTATTTTTGGTTATAAAATAACTATTTTGATCATATCCTTTTGGGACATACATATACTAAGGTATACGATATGCGAAAATATTCGCGTGGCCCTCTTGCAGGGCTCTTTTATTTTTATTTGGTACAAAATAACGCTTTTGTTCGAAAATTAATTAACGCTTATTAAGTTCTTTTATCAACTTTTCTCGTTTCTTCAACCCTGCGAGCTTCCTGCGTTAATTGCAGGGCTTTTGTTCGGAGTTTTCCAGCCCTATCATAGTCTCCCTTTAAAGATGCTTGCTTTGATCTTGTCTCCCAAAGGCTGGCTCTATTTAACAATGTTTCTATTTTTCGGCTCACAGTCACATTCACCTACTTCTATACAAAATTCAAATTTTATTAAATCAACTGTGTTTTTCGTTCTTCCATACGAATTACTTTTCCGCTTTGATATATAAATGATTGTTCACCAAATCCACCTTGAGGTGGTTCTATTAGTTGCACCTGACCATTTTTAACAATATATATTCCATTTGTTTTCAAATCTATTTCAGCTGTCATTTCAACAAGATTTTCTTTTCTAATTCCCACCAAGATCACTCCCATATGTTATAATTACTTTGTCGAAGTAAGTTGAGAGTAATCTCAGCTTTTTTTTATTTATCTATAGATATCGCACAACATTTTCTGGAACAAATGATTGTTGAAGTGACAAATGGAGCCGTATTGGAATCGGCTTTTTTTCATCCCTTGCTTGCTTACACATTTTTTCAGCCTCTTCCCATACAAATTGTTTATCCTCCGCTCTTTTGTAACGCCAAATCCCTATTACGTAATCTTCAAACAACTCATACCGCTCATCAGGCGCTGTTGTCGGTTTTAATTCATCAATTGCTTTGGCTTGACGTGGTATTTGCACAACCACATCTGCATACCTTAATTTTGAATTTAAACGTTGAATACGAGCTTTCTTAGGATCAAATGATACAACTGGCTCCACGTCAAAAATTGTTAATTGCTTTGGCATTGTTTTTCCCCTCCAATACCTGCAAGCTTGCAATTAAAATTCCTTCAAGCTGCGTTAATGTTAGTTGATCTAATGTTTGTCCGTTAATTTCAGCTAAACCTAATCCCAATAATTTACGAATGATTATTAATTTTCTACGTTCTACTTCCTGACGTAACAACATGATTAGGCCTCCTGTTGGTGGTTGAACTTTCTATCTAAATTTACAAACTTACTAAATTCTTTAATAAATGCTAGTTCAACGACACCAACTGGACCGTTCCTCTGTTTCGCTAAAATAATTTCCGTTATGTTTTTATTTTCTGTCTCGCGGTCATAGTAATCTTCACGGTATAAGAATGCGATTAAATCCGCATCCTGCTCAATTTGACCATTCTCACGTAAATCTGATAGCAATGGTCTCTTATCTTGCCTACTTTCTACAGCACGACTTAACTGTGATAATGCAACTACACATACATTTAATTCTCTTGCCATCAGTTTTAACTTACGACTAATCTCACCTATTTCTTGCATGCGGTTCCCTCTATGCTTTGGATCCCCTACAATAAGCTGCAAATAATCAATTGCAATTAAAACCTTTTTATCAGGGTACTTACGCTTTAATTTCCTAGCCTTTGCATAAATCTCTTGCATCGTTACATTTGCTTTATCGTAAATTTCTAATGGCAAATCATTAATTAATCCCATCGCTTGACTAATTTTTTCCCAATCCTTTAAATTACATAGCTTCTTAGGATTCTTTAATTTTGTAGCATCAATATTTCCAGTACTTGAAATCATCCTCTTAAGTAGCTGTTCCTCCCCCATCTCGAGCGAGAAGATTCCTGTTGCTGTATGAGCACTTGCTGCATGAAAAGCAACGTTTAATACAAATGCTGTTTTCCCCATTGAAGGTCGGGCCCCAACAATAATTAAATCACCTTCTTGTAACCCTGCAGTCATTCTATTCAAGTCGTCATAACCAGTTGGAATACCGGTTAAATCTCCTACATCAATTTGCATGTTCTTATACAAATCAACAAGCGTATCTTTCAAGTTAAATTCATCTGAGTAACCCGTTTCTTCAATGGCGCTTAATTCATCAATTGATGTACTAATAGCACTCATATCCCTATCTTGCTGAAGGCGGTTATATAAATTACCAGCAACCTCTTGAGCATGTCGCATTTTCCAAGCTTCAATCACTAAACCTTCGTGATACGAGAAGTTCTTAGTTGTTGTTACAACTTCTGTCAGGTTTACAAAGAATTCGATTCCACCAATTTGATACATAAAGCTTTCATCGAATTTTCCAATGAGAGCAACAAGATCTATGGGAACCTCAGCATCCTCTAATTCTCTCATTGCCCTGAAAATCACTTGGTGCGTTGGTAAAGAAAACTGTTTTACCTTTAGCTGACAATCTTTAATTAAATCGCCTTCTTGGATTATGCTACCTAAAACACTTTGTTCAGCTTCCACATTACGAATCATATCGTTACTCATTTGGCCAACCACGCATTCTGTTGGTTAAGTACTGCAAGTTCTTCTTCTGTTGGAATGTTCTGCTCCCAGGCTTGTTGCTGCTGTATTACGTTTTTAGTAGATTCCGATAGACCTTTTTGTTGATCAGGTGCTTTTGTTTGTTGCTGCGATTTTGTTAATCGTTGAGCACGGAATGCTTTATCAGCTGCCTCAACATCAGTTACTGTTTTAAAACCTTTAAGATGCCAATCTCTTAAAATCGTATTTACGTAAGACATGTTTCGCGTATTCTTCTCTAAAGCAATCTCCATAGCCTTAATAACTAGCTCTGCATTTAAATCATCTATCCAAGCATAAATACCATCTGCGATAAAAGGTGTAATGAATCCGAAGTTTTGCTCGTAAAAAGAAATTGGATTAACCTCAACAACTTCTTCCGCGCCTGCGCGTTCTTCTTGTTGTTGTTCTTTTTCTTCTTCTTTTTCTTTTTCTTCTTCCTTGCTAGGGTCTTGGAAGCCCCTTATAAGCCCCTCCAAACGGACTGATAAATACTCCTTAATACGAGGAATTTTAAAATCTTGTTCTCGTTCTAATTGCAAGCAAGTTTCATAGAAATCAACTAAAAAATCCTGGTCCTTCACAGATTGAATCTCTTTTAAGACACACTTTTCAATGTTTACATTTTTAATTGGATTGAATTTTAACCAGTTGATTAAGAACAGCTCTTTTGTTTTTTGGTTGTAATTAATTTTTCCGTACTCAGCAAAACGTTCTAATAGCTTCATAACAGTTTCACGGTTATATCCTGTATCAGTTTCAATGATACGAAGTGGAAGCTCATAAATTCCTGATTGAGACGTCTTACTGTTTGTCATCAAATATAAGTAGAAATACTTCTCCTCCGGTGTAAGATCTAAAACAAATGAATCCTGCCAAAATGAAACATGTACTGGTCTATAAACTGCCATATTATTCATCCTCCCGTTTACATATCGCGAATCCGTCCTCTACACGTAATAAGCGATAATTCTTGTATCCTATTTTGAGATATTGTTTTACTAAGTAAATTAGGTGTTGCTCTGATGTTGCTTGTTGAAACACTTTAGGGTTCAGCAACACTCTATGTAACGATTTGTCTAAAAGCATGTAACACACTCCGTTGTTATACGAATGCTAATTTGATATAATTAATCCTAAGATCTTTGCAAGACCGTTTGTCTATCACTCTGCCAAGTGATAGATCTTTTTTATTTTCTACGTGTTACTAACGAAGCGTTAACTCCTCTTGCTCTTAAATCTTTAATCACTACACGATAACTTATCGATGCCTCATGTTCCTCTTTTGTATCACGAAGCATTTTAAATTCCCTTATACATCGCTCCAGCTCTTCTTCCCAGTGATTTGATTCTTCGGTTGATTCTGCATTAAACATGTTATGAATACATTCACTCATACAGTTACGAAGTTTATTCGCAAATGAAAAATCCCCTGGAAGAACTAGATCATGAAGACGATTGTTTTTATCGTTCATGAATTACATCTCCTTTCTAATTAATTTGATGCTGTACGCATCGTTACAACCAGAAAGGAACGTTGTAGAGGTAAGGGAGGAACAATCCCTTTCTGGTCATAACGACAAGCACAGTGGCTTGTCTCTTTTTATAAACACATTAAAAAACTATGGTATAATCTTCCTTTAAGGGAGGTGTAATATATGAAAATGATTAAGCTATCCGAAATCCTATTAAAATACATGACGACTGAGTATAAAAAACACGAAACTGATATGTTTTCTTTCGAAAGGTTCCAGGAACTATGTCCTGATGAAACTGACAAATCAATTTCAAAAGCTTTATGTTATTTACAAGATGAAGGTTTTGTATCTATATATGAAGCAGACAGTATTGCTTATATGACTACTTTACTTTCAGCAGGAATTGCATATTGTGAAGAAAATACTCTTCTAAAAAAAGGATACAAAGCTGCTAAAGAGATAAAATCTTGGATGCCCTAATCAATAACTATCCAGTCATCAGCAATTAGATCATCTGCTCGGGGACTCCATGCCCTTCGTGGTTCAACTTCACCAGGATTTACAGAATACGTTTTGCATAAATCATACGTATTTGTTGGTTTAAGTTTGACCTTAAAGGTGTTTATAAAATGCACTCGCGAAATATATCTATTTTGCTTTATTGCCAATTTAGTAGCTTCTTGTATATCCATAATTCCCCACCTCCTTTCTAATTAAATTAATGCTGTACGCATCGTTACAACCAGAAAGGAACATTGTAGGGGTATGTGGGAGGAACAATCCCTTTCTGGTCATAACGACAAGCACAGTGGCTTGTCCAAATGATTTATATAATGTTATAATTGCTTTACGATATTTTTCAGAGCTACTGTTGTCTAGGCGGTAGCTTTTTCTTTTGCCCATTTATGTTTCAAAATAAATGATGCTTCAATAATTTTGATTCGAATCCCCAACAATTTCTTTTCTTGCTTTAACTCAATTGTTTTTGAATCCTCATTAAGTAATTCTGCTATTTTAATTTCACCAGTTAGTTTTGCATCATAACGAATTAATTCCTTATATTCTTTTAAACTAGGTTTCTTATAATCTACTGTCATTTTCCTTCCCCCTTTACAGCACCTTTGTTAAATTCATTAAGCTATCCACTGATTGAATAATAACGTTCTCCGCCATGGCCTTTTGCAACCAACTTCTTTGTATTTGTTCCATAATGCCGAAATGAACTTGTTCAAGGGCTTGTACTACACATTGAGTAGCTTGGATTGTATCGAAAATTTCTTTTGCATGAACTGCGTATTCATGTTTCTTTTTTTCATCATGCTTCCATGACCTTGTTGTAACTTGTAGATTCATAATTTCTTTAGCTGCCGCAATCCCCTCTTCAGCTTGCTTAATGTAGTTCATCAATTGTAGATTTACATCTTGAGTTAAGCGTGGATCTGTAGGCGGTAATCCAACACCATAAATATGTTTAATTGCTTGTTGATTTAACTTTGCTCCTGTTGCATGGCACCAATCCATCGCAAGTTCAAATTCTGGTTTAGAAAGTCCAGATTCAATACGGGTTAGTCTTTCATGTGTAATACCAAGGTACTTAGATAACCCTTTCTTCGTTTTCAGCTGAACATTGTCACAACATTCTCTAGCATTCTGTAATAATTCTCCTATCGCTGAATTGCAGTATATGCTTGTTCCCATATCTGTTCGCCTCCATATTTAGTTTTCAAATAGTTACAATGAACTTAGTACATATGTAACTTGTCTATTTTTCGTATAAAAAGAGAGGAACTATTCCTCAACGTTTGATTTTACTTGTATCTCTTTGATGATGGCCCAACCAGCCTTGTAATATGCTTGACGGATTTTATCAATATCCTTTTGTGATTTTGGCTCAGGAGCCACAACATGGACTTTCGTTTTTCCAAATTCATAAGTCGCCGCATATTCTTCTTGTTGGCTCATGGTGTCACCTCTTGAAGTGCTTTTTATATGTTTATGCGACGGGTCTGTTGGTACTGCCATGTTAGTTGATGGCATTTAATCACCTCCAAGGAAACGTTTTGTTTCCTTTTTAATTAAAAAAAAGATCATCAATTGTTGTTTTATAGAGCTCCGCTATTTTTTTAGCCAATTCTAAAGAAGGTGTCCTATCACCCCTTTCAATAGCACCTAACATCTGAGGTGTAATTGAAAGCTTTTGTGCAACTTCTATTCTCGATTGATCATTTCTTAATTTAATCATTTTAATTCTTTTATTATTCATAATACCCCCTCCTTTAAGAAACATTTTGTTTCCTTACACCTCCAATATATAGAAACATTTCGTTTCTGTCAATATTTATTAGAAACTTTTCGTTTCCTTTGTGGATTTAGAAACTATACGTTTCTATAATTAAGAAAAAAGCTTCTACTCTTATTTAGAAAGAAGGAAAATTTATGCTTGGAAAGAAGATTGCTGAGCTCAGGAAAAATCAGAAACTAAGCCAATATGATCTTGCTGATAGGTTGGGATTTTCAAGAGGAAAGTTGGCCAATTATGAACAAGGACAACGTGAACCCGATTACGATACTTTAAAAAAAATTGCTGATTTCTTTGAAGTTTCAACTGATTACCTATTAGGTAGAACTGAAAAAAAGGAATTATTGTCTAACATGACACCAGGCTTATCGGAAAAGGAAGAGCGTGATATTGCGAAAGATTTAGAAAAAACATTAGAACAATTAGAAAACAGTGAAGAAGCATTAATGTTTGATGGAGAACCAATTGATGAACACACAAAAGAAATGATTCGCATTTCACTGGAAAACTCAATGCGCATGGCAAAACAATTAGCAAAACAAAAATTCACTCCAAACAAATATAAAAAAGATTGAGTGGAGTGAATTTATGGACATCAAAAAGTACGTATTAAACATCGTAGCAAAATATCAAACAATAGATCCATTTGAAATTGCTAGGCAAAAAAATATCATTGTGTTGTTTGAAGACTTAGGGAATACCCTTGGTTTTTACAACACTTATAAACGATTTAAATTTATTCATATTAATAATCAAATTAACGAAACCACTCAACGATTTGTTTGTGCACATGAATTAGGGCATGCTGTACTTCATCCTAAAGCAAACACCCCCTTCTTACGTAACCAAACATTCTTTTCGGTAGATCGTTTAGAAATTGAAGCAAATACATTTGCTGTGGAGTTGTTACTAACTGATGAAATGGTTTCTGAATACGAAGATACTCGTTTATCTATTCAAGAAGTTGCGGAGATTCATGGGGTTCCAGGTGGATTCGCTCGTTTGAAAATTTACCATGGTTAAAGTAAAACACGAAATTCTATTAAATTATCCAATTTGTTTTATTAGTAAGCACCTATGAAAATGATTTAAATGGTTAGAACGTAGTTGGTGAAATTAAATGAATTACAAAAGTTAACTATCAATACTTGATAGTTGAAAAATAGGAGACTATAACTATGAATAAATATTTAGACCTATTTAACACTGTCCTAAAAATCATCCCAATACCAGTTATTTTGTCGTTTATCTTCAGATATATCAGTAAAAACGACTTAGATATAGCCTTTGAACCAAAACAAAACAGATTTATAAAGAGATGTGTTAAAGACATATTTTTATTCTTTCTAACTTATATCTTATTTAATATTTCTATGTTAGTATGGTACATTCTCTCCAATATGTGGGGAGGATTCCACTCTAACTTATTCATGTTAATAATGCTTATTTTAGTAGGTGTAGTATTTATTATATACATTGCCTATGTATTTTCCTGGTCAATAACATTGGAGGAAAAAAACAGAGTAAACACTCAGAAAATAAAATATAAAATATTCTTTCCTTTCGTATCGAAAATTGAAAAAACTTTTCTTATGCCAATTTTCCTTATATTAATCTTTAATTGCTCGTACTTCCATTGTATTGTAATTAGTAATTTATTTAAACAAAGTCAAAGTAAGGTTGAAATAATAGAAAATAACTTGTCTATCTTAATAGGTGAGCCCGCTCTATATGCAGTCTTATCTGCTTCTATACTATTCCTTTATAATCTTAACAAACAACAAAAATCATTTTATACAATGACTCCTATAGATTATACTAAAATTCAAGATTTAACATTAATACATCTATACACTCGAAAAGATAATCAATGGGTATTAGTAGAACCAGATTATACAGTTACTCTAAATGAGGCTTATTTATATAACCCTGACAAAGATCAATGGCGCTTATACAAAAAAATTGATCTATCTAATAAATAAATCTACATAATGTAAATAACGCCCTAAACGAAATTGTCTCTTTACTACATCTGGAGAATACAAATTTACAATAGCTGCAGAAACTTCAGAATGGCATTATAAGATACAAAACTCGCTTGAGGTACATTAACTACCAAATAAAATACTTGAAAGCCTTTATAGGCTTTTCTTTTTCAAGTCAAAAAGAACGAATGTTCTTTTCCCTTCATAGAAAACAACGCTTCTATATTCATCATTAAAGCTTATAATAACTATTAAAAGGAGGATATGCTATGAAAACCGCAATTTACTTACGAAAATCCCGTGCCGATCTCGAAGCCGAAGCGCGAGGCGAAGGAGAAACATTAGCAAAGCACCGCACTACCCTGCTGAAAATTGCCAAGGAAATGAACTTAAATGTTTTATCTGTCCGTGAGGAAATCGTATCTGGTGAGAGCTTAGTAAAACGCCCTGAGATGTTAGCGCTGCTTGAAGAAATTGAAGATAACAAATATGATGTTGTTCTTTGTATGGATATGGATCGTTTAGGTCGTGGTGGTATGAAAGAGCAAGGAATCATTTTAGAGACGTTTAAACGCTCGAATACGAAGATTATGACACCTAGGAAGACTTATGACCTTAATGATGAGTGGGATGAAGAATACAGCGAATTTGAAGCTTTTATGGCTCGTAAGGAGTTAAAGATTATTACACGCCGTATGCAACGAGGTCGTGTCGCCAGTGTAGAGGCTGGGAATTACCTTGGTACACATGCACCATTCGGATATGATATCCATCGCTTAAATAAGCGAGAACGTACTTTAACGATTAATCCAGAAGAAGCTTCAGTTGTAAGAATGATATTTGATTGGTATGCAAATGAGGATATGGGTGCTAACGCAATCCGAAGCAAGTTAAATGATCTTGGCTACAAAAGTAAGCTAGGTAATGAATGGAACCCCTACAGCATCTTAGATATATTAAAGAACAATGTGTACATTGGAAAAGTAACGTGGCAAAAACGAAAAGAAGTAAAACGTCCTGATGCTGTGAAGCGTAGCTGTACAAGACAAGATAAATCAGATTGGATTATTGCTGATGGCAAACATGAACCAATCATACCTGAAAGTCTATTTGAACAAGTACAAGAAAAATTAAACTCAAGATATCACATTCCTTACAATACGAACGGAATTAAAAATCCACTAGCTGGTATTATTAAATGCTCTAAATGTGGTTACAGTATGGTCCAACGTTATCCGAAGAACCGAAAAGAAACGATGGATTGTAAACACCGTGGCTGTGAAAACAAATCAAGTTATACTGAATTAATTGAGAAGCGTTTACTCGAGGCATTGAAAGAATGGTACATCAATTATAAAGCTGATTTTGAAAAACATAAGCAAGATGACAAATTAAAAGAAACACAAGTTATTCAAATGAATGAAGCTGCATTACGCAAGCTTGAAAAAGAATTAGTGGATGTCCAAAAACAAAAAAATAATTTACATGATTTATTAGAACGTGGTGTTTACACAGTCGATATGTTTTTAGAACGCTCGAATGTAGTTTCTGACCGTATAACTGAAATTACTTCCACTATGGAAAACCTAAAGAAAGAAATTAAAACCGAAATTAAGAAGGAAAAAGTCAAGAAAGATACAATACCTCAAGTGGAGCATGTTCTTGATTTGTACTTTAAAACAGATGATCCCAAAAAGAAAAACAGCCTCCTAAAGTCGGTTTTAGAAAAGGCTGTTTATAAAAAGGAAAAGTGGCAAAGGCTCGATGATTTCGAACTTGTGCTTTACCCTAAGCTCCCTCAAGATGGCGACATATAAGCGTTTATGCATTGTTGTCACCTTGTTGGTGTAATTAGATTTACCCCATTTAATCCTAATGCATCATTCGTCGAAACCGCCAATACGACAGGCTTGCCATTTCTTAACGTCGCTTTTGCTGCCATTAGTACTGGAGAGTCTGTCATTGCATTTGCAAATTTACTCATAGAATTTCCTGTTAAAGGAGCGATTACCATGCAGTCTAATGGAATTTTAGGTCCAAGTGGCTCTGCTCCAACAATTGAATTAATTGCTTTAAAACCTGTTATTTCTTCAATTTTCTTAATCCACTCTGCTCCTTCTCCAAATCTAGTATTTGTTGATTGAACAGTGTATGAAACAACGGGACGTACTTCTGCCCCTTCAGCAATTAATTTTTCTAAGTGCGGCATAACTTCCTCATACGTACAATGTGAACCCGTAAATCCGAAACCAATTCGTTTCCCCTTCAAACTCATTTCTTTTCCTCCTCCTTTGCAATTGCATCTGCTGCTAATAACTGAGAAAGAACATTTGCTAAAATTTGCCCAGCCGTTTTGGGAGCAACAATACCTGGTAATCCAGGTGCTAGCAACGCTTTGACTCCTCTTTTTTCCGCATATCTAAAGTCAGTACCGCCTGGTTTAGAAGCTAAATCAATCACTAACGTATGAGCTGGCATTTTTGCAATAACATTCGCTGTTACAACGAGGTGCGGAATTGTATTGATTACAATATCGATATTTCCTACTTCTTTCTCTATGTCTTGCATATGAAAAGGAGAAAACATCATTTCTGTAATACGTGCAATATGTTCAGATCGTCTTGCTCCAACTTTGACATGGGCTCCTAATGATTGAAATGCTCTCGCAACACTCATTCCTGTTCTACCAAATCCTAGAACCATTACATTGGACCCATGAATTGTATAGTCGGTATGTTGAATTACCATCATTAATGTACCTTCTACAGTTGGAATAGAATTGTATATTGCCACATCATCACGATCAAATAATTTAACAAGTTTTCGGTTCGTAGTAGATACGAGATTTTCCAAGTAAGGTGTACCAATACCCGAATATATAGTAAAGTGTTCTGGTGTATTTTCAATTTGTTCTTTCGTTATTGAAACTTTTTCATTTGAAAAAATAGTATCTACTTCTCCTTTAGCATTTGTACCTGCAACCGGCAAAATAATTGCGTCTACAGAAGTGAAATCTAAATTTTGTATACTTTCTTTTGCTGCCCCTGTGAAACCATGATCTAACTGATCAAACCCTATCAAAGAAAGTTTCGCATCCAATTCAACTAGCTTACGAATTACTTCTAGCTGCCTTGCATCTCCTCCTATGACAGCAATATGCATCTCAGTCAACATTCCCTAATTCACCTTCTTTTTCTGTCATTTATAAGAAAAGTGCCTACTTTTTCTTTTTCCTCCACATCATATGTAATGTACGAGTTTATGGTGATTGAAAATCCAAATGCACATATGATTTATCAGGTTTCTATGTAGATACAAAAAAAGATGACCAAAATGGCCATCCTTCACTCCGAATTTGAACGATCTATACTATCACAAAGAAGCATATCATGTCCGACTTTCTTTATTTGACTCCATGCCACCCTTACTTCTTGTGGTTCCTTTTTAAAACCTCCCCACTTCCCTACAGGTATTATAAGTGTTTGTATTTGTCCGTCTTTCTCATTAATCTCTAAATCCATATAACCTAAGACTCCCATTTTTTCCGCTTTTTCTATATCTACAACCTCTTTACCACTTAATTCACTTAATCGCATACATACTCCACTCCCACTACTGAATTTTTCATTTGCATTGTCTATAATTAGTACCTATTCTATATGTATAAAAAAAATAACCTTCTCTCATTTAAAAAGAGAGAAGGTTATTATCAGATACATCATAAAAATCGATTATAGTTTTATTCCTTTTGGAAGTTTTCCATCTGGACTAATAAGTGCCGCAGAGAATTCATCAGTAAACATGTTGCGAATTAATCCGTCCACATTTTCTTTTGTTACAGTGTTTACACTTTCAATAATCTCATCAAGTGAACGATGTTTACGAAGAAGCAATTCATTTTTACCGTTACGGCTCATACGGCTATTTGTACTTTCTAAACTTAACATTAAGTTTCCTTTTAATTGCTCTTTACTATTCATAAGCTCTTTTTCTGTAATACCTGTATTTTTCAATGTCTCTAATGTTTCTTGCATTGTTTCATACAGTGTATCTAATTGTTGGCTACCTGTTCCACCGTAAAGTGTTAACATACCTGTATCTTCATAAGAAGAGTGGTAAGAAAATACCGAGTAAGCTAATCCACGTTGCTCACGTACTTCTTGGAATAAACGGCTACTCATGCTACCGCCTAAAACATTATTTAATACAATTAAGTTATAAATATCTTCGTGTCCCATTTGTAAACCTTTATATCCTAGACATAAATGAGCTTGTTCCGTTTCCTTTTTACGGGCTACCTTATTAAAATGGAAAATTGGGCTATGTACTTGTTCACGGTTTGTTGTTCCTTCATAACTACCGAAATATTGCTCCACTGTTTGTAAAAATGCTTCATCAATATTTCCTGCAACTGATACAACTACATTTTCAGGTGTGTAATGATCTTTTATATATTGACGTAACGTATCACCTGTAAACGTATTAAGCGTTTCTTCTGTTCCTAAAATAGGATATCCAAGTGGATGCGTTTCATATGTTGCTTTCGTTAACATATCATGCACAATATCATCTGGCGCATCTTCGTACATTTTAATTTCTTCACATACGACATTCTTCTCTTTTTTCAGTTCTTCCTCATCAAATGTTGAATTAAAGAACATATCTGCTAAAACATCTAAAGCATATTTAGCATGCTCATCTAATACTTTTGCATAGTAACAAGTATATTCTTTTGAAGTAAATGCATTCACTTGACCACCAATGCTATCAAATGATTCTGCAATCTCTCGTGCACTACGTGTCTCTGTCCCTTTAAAGAACATATGCTCTAAAAAGTGAGAAATCCCATTATTTTTTTCATTTTCATTTCTTGATCCCGCATGGATCCAAATACCAATTGCAACCGATCTTACAGTTGGTATATTCTCCATAACTATTCTTACACCATTTTTACAAGTATATTTTTTAATCAAAAACTTTCCTCCTACTGCCAGTTTCTCTAAATAAAACGCTATTATTTAATGATAACAAGTTTAAGGATGAATGTCATGCAAATGTATTTAATCCACACGTTTTTCATCCAGTAATTCAGTTATATTCCCCACTTTATATCCTTGTTCCTTCAATTTTGTAATCATTATATCTAAAGCCTCTGCTGTAGACGAAGTAGGATGCATTAATATGATAGCACCTGGATGTATTTTTCTCATTACTCTCTGCAATAGTACATCTGGCTCAGGTCGCTGCCAATCAATCGTATCTACAGTCCACATAATCGTTCCCATTTGAAAATCATCTGCAATCTTTACGACTTCATCTCGAAAGCTTCCACTCGGCGGGGCAAACCATCTTACTTTTTGATTCGTTGCTACTTCTATCATTCGATTTGTTTTTTGTAACTGATCTCGTATTTCATCTGAGGATAACGTTTTCATATTAGGGTGTGTGTATGAGTGATTTCCAACTTCTTGTTTTGCATCGACAATCATTTTTGCAAACCGCAAATTTTCTTTCACCCAACGTCCTTCTAAAAAGAAAGTGGCCTTCACATCATGCTTTTTCAAGATTTCTAATATGCGAGGCAAATACTCATTTCCCCATGCCACATTTATTGTTAATCCTACCATCTTTTTATTTGGATGCCCTCTATAAATTGGAGCTGGTGATAAATCTTCCAAATGAACACTCGGTGAGACTTCTTTGAATTCAAGATATTTTTGATCAAATTCCTTTAGCTTCTTCATATTATTATACGATGCTTCAATATCCACTTGTCTTCCATTATATCCAGGTGTTGCCTTCCATATTTTATCAATCATCGCATTTTGAGGTGCAATCTCATACTGTTTTGCATGCTTTTGAATTTCTTCATGCAAGTTATCTTGTGCAAAAACAGAATAAGAGCCTAAACTGACATATAAAGAAAATATACATATGTATGCCAATATACGAACTTTCATATAAACCCTCCCAAATTAACTATATAAAAACATTTTCTTCTTATCTTTGTTAATTTGAGCGTTATAATGAAAACTATACCTATACCGACATAAAAATATATGAACATCATGTTTTTTACATAACAAAAAAAGCCAGTTTAACTGGCTTTTACTTATTGCTGCTCTTGTTTGTCTTCTTCTTTAGCAGCTTCTTTTTCTTGCTCTTCTTTTAGCAATACTTTTCTAGATAGATTTACGCGACCTTGCTTGTCAATCTCGATAACTTTAACTGTAATTACATCACCGATTTTCACAACGTCTTCTACTTTACCTACACGCTCAAGTGCAAGTTCAGAAATATGAACTAATCCATCTTTACCGCTGAATAATTCAACGAAAGCACCGAATTTCTCAACACGTTTCACTTTTCCTTCGTAGATCTCACCTACTTGTACTTCGCGAACGATATCTTCGATAATCTTCTTAGCTTTGTCGTTCATTTCTTGATTTATTGATGAAATGAATACTGTACCATCTTGCTCGATGTCAATTTTAACACCAGTTTCTTCAATAATTTTATTGATTTGTTTACCGCTTGGTCCAATAACGTCACGGATTTTATCTGGGTTAATTGTCATTATAATAATCTTTGGAGCGTAAGCTGATAATTCAGTACGTGGCTCTGCAATAACAGATAACATATGATTTAGAATGTGCACACGACCAATTTTCGCTTGTTGTAATGCCTCTTCTAAAATCTCACGTGATAAACCATCGATTTTAATGTCCATTTGCAGTGCAGTTACACCTTGTGCTGTACCTGCTACTTTAAAGTCCATATCACCTAAATGATCTTCCATACCTTGAATATCAGATAAAATTGTGTAATGCTCACCAGATTTAACCAGACCCATTGCAATACCTGCAACTGGAGCTTTAAGTGGAACACCCGCATCCATCATTGCTAAAGTACTACCACAAATACTTGCTTGTGAAGTAGAACCATTTGATTCTAATACTTCAGATACAAGGCGTACTGTGTATGGGAAATCTTTTTCAGATGGAATTACAGGCTCAAGTGCGCGCTCTCCTAGTGCCCCGTGACCAATTTCACGACGACCTGGTCCACGCATCGGTCTTGTTTCACCAACACTAAATGATGGGAAATTGTAATGGTGCATAAAGCGTTTTGATTCTTCTACACCAAGACCATCTAAAATTTGCACATCGCCTAATGCACCTAATGTACAAATACTTAATGCTTGTGTTTGTCCACGTGTGAATAAACCAGAACCGTGTGTACGAGATAAAATACCAACCTCTGATGCTAAAGGACGGATTTCGTCACCTTTACGGCCATCTGGGCGAATTTTTTCAACTGTAATAAGACGACGTACTTCTTCTTTTACAATTTTATATAAAATCTCATTTACTTGTCCTAATGTATCAGCGTCAGCTTCTTCAGCTTCGTAATGCTCAATTACACGCTTTTTCACTTCGTTAATTGCATCTTCACGTGCATGTTTCTCATGTACTTGAATTGCAGAATGCATATCCTTCTCAGCCATTTCACGTACAGCTTGATTAAGATCAGCGTCAACTTCATAAAGTTTCACTTCTGATTTCTCTTTACCTACAGCTTGTACAATCTCTTCTTGGAATGCAATTAAACGTTTAATTTCGTCATGACCAAACATAATTGCTTCTAACATTGTTTCTTCAGGCACTTGATCTGCTCCTGCTTCAACCATGTTAATCGCATCTTTCGTACCAGCTACAACTAAGTGGATATCACTTTGTTCTTGCTGTTCTACTGTTGGATTAATAACGAATTCGCCATTAATACGACCAACTGTCGCACCAGCGATTGGACCTTCAAATGGAATATCTGAAATCGATAACGCTAATGAAGAACCAAGCATAGCTGCCATTTCAGAAGAACAATCTTGATCAACACTCATTACAATGCTGACAACTTGCACTTCGTTACGGAAACCATCTGCGAATAGCGGACGAATTGGACGGTCGATTAAACGACTTGCCAAAATTGCTTTTTCACTTGGACGACCTTCACGCTTAATAAAACCGCCAGGAATTTTTCCGACTGCATATAAACGCTCTTCATAGTTTACTGTAAGTGGGAAAAAATCTACATTTTTAGCTTCTTTTGATGCAGTTGCTGTAGATAGAACCGCTGTATCGCCATATCTTACTAATACTGCTCCGTTCGCTTGTTTGGCAAGCTGACCAGTTTCAACTGTTAGCTGGCGACCAGCTAAATCTATCGAGAAGACTTGCTTTTCTTGACTCATTTAAGTACCCCTCTCAATTTAAAGTATTCAATTCTTCTATGTAAATGGATAGTATATCACAATATTCTACCTCTAGTATTGCCTAAAATTAAGTAAGCTATAAAGCGTAGAAGATATATTTTTACCTAACAAAAAAGCGGGAATATTCCCGCTTCTTTGACTATCGACGTAAGCCAAGCTTTGTGATTAATTCACGGTAACGTGTGATATCGCTATTACGAAGGTAAGTTAGTAAGTTACGACGTTTACCAACCATCTTTAATAGACCACGACGTGAATGATGATCTTTCTTGTGAGTACGTAAGTGCTCGTTTAGAGTGTTAATTTGCTCCGTTAGGACAGCAATTTGAACCTCTGGAGAACCAGTATCAGTCTCATGAGTTCTAAATTGTGCAATGATTTCGTTTTTACGCTCTTGTGTTAAAGCCATCCTATTTCACCTCCTATTAATTAAACCCCCAATTACCTAGCAAGCGTCGGTGAGTCGCAATGCCAAGCAATGGTTGTCATAAAGTACATAACATAGAATACTACTTTTCATTTGAAAAAGCAAGTATATTCTTTTCGCTCGCAAAATATTCTTGTGCTGTTTTCTTATCTTTTGCGATTTGTTCAACTAACTCATCAATGCCATTGAATTTCTTCTCTTCTCTTATACGCATATGCCACTCTACTGTAACATTTTGGTCGTATATATCTTTGTTAAATTCAAATAAGTGCACTTCAATTGATAATTGACGCTCATCTTCTTTAAAAGTCGGTTTATATCCAATATTACATACACCATCGTACCATTCATCGTGAACTTTTAATCTCACTGCATAAACACCTACAGGTGGCAATAAATACTCATCACTTAAACCTACATTAGCTGTTGGAAAACCAATTTGGCGTCCACGTTTGTCGCCGTGTATAACTGTTCCCGCTACAGTATAGGCTCTACCTAAAATAGATGGAATTTGTTCCATTTCGCCATTTCGAATTAACTTTCGTAATGCTGTAGAACTTACTTTCTCTTCTTGAAATTCAACTTTTTCAATCACAGTCTGTGTAAACTCCCCTCTTGCATGAAATGGTAAAGTCTCCATCTTTCCTTTTCCTAAACGTCCATATGAATAATCAAACCCTGCTACTACATGCTTTACATTTAAACCAATAATATAATCATCTACAAATTGTTGCGGTAATAACCCTGCAAATGATTCATCAAATTTAATCACATATAATATATCGATTCCTAAGCTTTCGACTATTTTTTCTTTATCACGCATTGGTGTAATATACTCCACATGCGCATCCTTTTTCCCTAAAACAACAGATGGGTGGGGATGAAATGTCATAACTGCACTTTTATATCCTCTGTCGTCCGCTATTTTTTTCGCAGTTCGAATTACACATTGATGTCCTAAATGAATGCCATCAAAAAATCCTAATGCCATTACAGTAGGTGGTAATTCTAATTTATTTTGTTCATGTGGATGAGTTAAATGAATAAGTTTCACGCTTGAATTCACCTTTTTCTGTAATAATCCTTCCAATAATTCATTATAGCTTTAGTTCTTGATTATTCACAAGTACTTTCATCGGCTTTAACATGCCAGGATGTTTCGGATGATGTTCATAAATTGCTAAGCAACGATCATTTTTATCAAACACTGTAATAAATGGTGCCGTTATTTCTAATTCATTCTTTAAGAACATACCATTCTTAATTTTCTCTGCTTGCTTTTCATCTACAACCATTTTTGGAAACTTACTTAATGCTTCATCAATTGAAATGAAGATAGACTCTACTGTTCCATTTTGCACGTTTTCTTCAATTTCTTCAAATGATATGCAATCTTCTAATAAAAATTCACCAGATGCCGTTCTTACAAGGTGAGACATATGTGATGGGAAACCAAGTTTCTCCCCAATCATTACCGCTAACGTTCTTACATATGTTCCTTTACTACACGTTACACGGAAACGGAATGAAATATTTTCTCCTTCAAAAACTTCACGATCATCAAGTAATACGAACTCATGAATCGTAATTGTACGAACTGGACGTTCCACCTCTTGTCCTGCTCTTGCATATTCGTATAATTTTTTCCCGTTTACTTTTACAGCCGAGAACATTGGTGGCTTTTGTTCAATCGTGCCTGTTAATTCAGCAAGAACTTTTTCTATTTCCTTACGAGTAATAGCACGATCTATATTTTTCGTTTCAACAACCTCACCAGAAGCATCTTCAGTTGTCGTTGAAAATCCTAATGTTACTTCACCTTCATATGTTTTCGTTTCACTTGTTAAAAATTGTGCAATTTTTGTTGCTCTTCCGACGCAAATTGGTAATACTCCTGTTACATCTGGGTCTAATGTTCCCGTATGACCAATTCTCTTTTCTCTCAATACCTTTCTTAATTTAAATACACAATCATGTGATGTCATGCCTTTTGGCTTATGTAATAATACTACACCTTCCATATATGTTCACCTCATCATAATTCTTTCGTAGTAAATATCCAAAACTTATTTTGCATTGAAAAAATGGATAGACAAATGTCTATCCATTATTCTTCACGTTTACCGTCTTTATTAATTTCATGTAAAAGTGTATCAATTCGATGACCATATCCGATAGACTCATCAAACTCAAAGGTAATTTCCGGTGTTTTACGAAGACGAATACGTTGGCCAATTTCTGAACGAATAAAGCCTTTTGCCTTCGCTAAACCTTTTAACGTATTTTCTTTCTGTTCTTCGTCACCTAAAACAGAAATATATACTTTGGCAATTTGTAAATCACCACTCACTTGTACATCTGTTACTGTAACAAATCCGATACGTGGGTCTTTAATTTTACGACTAATGATGTCGCCTAATTCTTTTTTCATTTGCTCGCCTACACGGTTTGCACGTAATTTCATAACTCTTCACCTCATTCAATACCATTCCAATTGTGTTATCGTACGTTCAATTTCAGGAAATGAATCGATGTACTCCAGTACACGATTCATTTCTTTTTCACAGATAACACGATTTGAGGATACGGAAACAATCGCAATTTCTGTACGTTGCCATACATCTTGATGCCCAACTTCAGAAACAGCTACATTATAGCGCTGTTTCACACGAGTTAGCACTCGTTGCAAAATTGCCCGTTTCTCTTTTAAAGAATGTACATCGTAAATCATACACTCGAATGAGAGTGAAGCGACAATCATCGCTTCACTTCTTCCATAACGTATGCTTCAATGATGTCCCCTTCTTTAAGGTCATTATATCTCTCAATTGTAATACCACACTCATAGTTTTGTGCAACTTCTTTTACGTCGTCTTTGAAACGTTTTAACGTATCAAGTTGTCCTTCGAAAATTACTATACCATCGCGGATAATACGAACGCCACTATCGCGTGTAATTTTACCGTCAATTACGTAACAACCTGCAATTGTTCCAACTTTTGTTACCTTGAATGTTTGACGAACTTCCGCTTGACCGATTACTTTTTCTTCGAATTCTGGATCAAGCATACCTTGCATTGCTAATTCAATTTCTTCGATTACTTTGTAGATAATGCGGTGTAAGCGAACATCAACGTTCTCTAATTCAGCTGTACGCTTCGCGTTCACATCCGGACGTACGTTAAATCCAATTACAATTGCATTAGATGCAGAAGCTAAAATAATATCAGATTCTGTAATCGCACCTACACCAGTGTGAATGATTTTAACTTTTACGCCTTCAACATCAATTTTACGAAGTGATGCTGCCATCGCTTCAACAGAACCTTGTACGTCTGCTTTTACGATTAAGTTGATTTCTTTTACATCGCTCTCTTGGATTTGTTGGAATAAATCTTCAAGGCTTAATTTAGATTTCTCACCACGTTGTGCAACTAACGCTTCTTGTGCACGTGATTCACCGATTTGACGAGCTTTCTTCTCATCAGCGAATGCCATGAAACGATCTCCAGCCTGTGGTACTTCATTTAAACCTGTAATTTCAACAGGAGTTGATGGACCAGCAACTTTTACACGACGACCAATATCACTTACCATTGCACGAACACGTCCGAATGAAGTTCCAACAACAATTGGATCTCCAACTCGAAGCGTACCGTTTTGAACTAATAATGTCGCGATAGTTCCTTTACCTTTATCAAGCTGTGCTTCAATTACAGTACCCGTTGCATAACGATTTGGGTTTGCTTTATATTCTTCTACTTCACTTACAAGAAGAATCATCTCTAGCAAGTTGTCAATGCCTTCGCCTTGAATTGCAGAAATTGGTACGAAAATTGTGTCTCCGCCCCAAGCTTCTGGAACTAATTCATATTCTGTTAATTCTTGCATTACACGATCAGGATTCGCCGCTGGTTTATCCATTTTATTCACAGCAACAATAATTGGTACTCCAGCTGCTTTTGCATGGCTAATCGCTTCAACTGTTTGTGGCATAACACCGTCATCAGCTGCAACAACAAGGATTGTAATATCAGTTACTTGCGCACCACGAGCACGCATTGTTGTAAATGCCGCGTGACCAGGCGTATCTAAGAATGTAATTTTCTTATCATTTACTTCAACTTGGTATGCACCAATATGCTGAGTAATTCCACCAGCTTCGCCAGCAGTTACTTTTGAATTACGAATAGAGTCAAGTAATGTTGTTTTACCATGGTCAACGTGTCCCATAATCGTAACAACAGCTGGACGCTCTTTTAAGTTTTCTTCATCATCTTGCTCATCCATGAATGTTTCAAACTCAGTTTCACTTACCACTATTTCTTCTTCTACTTCAATACCGTAATCAGTAGCGATTAACTCAATTGTATCTTTATCTAAATCTTGGTTAATTGTCGCCATAATTCCTAGCATGAAGAGCTTTTTAATAATTTCAGATGGCTCTTTGCTTAACTTTTTAGCAAGTTCACCTACTGTAAGGCTTCCAGAGAAAGTAATTTTATCTGGTGTTTCTACTATTTGTGTTTGTTGTCTTCCAGCAAAGTTATCTTGACGTTTGTCTTCATTTCCTTTGCCTTTTTTCTTTTTCTTATTGCTGTTCTTTTTACTGCGAACAACTTTCTCTTCTACTTCAAACTCATCTGCAACAGAAGGTTTTTCCGCTCCAGTGTTATATTCATTATCTAATTTATTTACTACTTCGTCTTCTAACATTGTCATATGATTCGAAACCTCGATATTCATCTCTTTAAGTTTTGTCATAAGATCTTTACTTGAGATATTATTTTTTTTTGCATATTCATGTACTCGAATTTTACTCATACCTTCACCCCCGGTAATTTGTATCGAGCATGCTACGTAGCTTTTTCGCAAAGCCTTCATCTAACACAGCTACAACGACTCGCTCGTCTCTCCCAATCGCATGCCCTAATTGTTGTCGATTTTCGACTTTTTTCATTGGTACGTTGTAGTACGTCGTTTTATCAGTGATACGTTTAGTAGTGTTCGCTGACGCATCTTCAGAAAGCAATACGAGCTTTGCTTTACCACTTCGTACTTCTTTTAAAACGAGTTCTTCACCCGAAATGATTTTTCGAGCGCGATTTGCTAGTCCTAAAAACGATTTCCAATCGGACACTTATTTCGACTCCTTCTCAACAAGCTCAAGAAGCTCTTCGTACAGAGAACTGTCGATTTTCGCTTTTAGATGATGTTCCAAAATGTTTTTCTTTTGGGCTTGTATAATGCATTCTTTATCTTTTGACAAATATGCACCTCGTCCTGATTTTTTTCCAGATAAATCAATAGACACTTCGCCCTCTTTGGAACGAACAATGCGAACCAGCTCTCGTTTTGATTTCATCTCTTGCGTCGCAATACATTTTCGTAACGGAACTTTTCGATTGCTCATACTCATCACCTCTATTCGATTTCGTCTTCAACTGAATCGAATCCGAATGCGATTACGCTATCTTCTTCTGTAACAATTCCAAGTTGTTTCGCATCAGACTCACTTTTAATATCAATTTTCCAGCCTGTTAATTTAGCTGCAAGACGTGCATTTTGTCCACGCTTACCGATAGCTAACGATAGCTGGTGGTCTGGAACAACAACAGTTGTTGCTTTTTCATCTTCATCTACAAGTACTTTAACAACTTGTGATGGGCTTAAAGCATTTGCAACATATTCAACTGGGTCATTTGACCAGCGAACGATGTCAATCTTTTCACCTTTTAGTTCATCTACAACACGTTGTACACGTTGTCCTTTCGGTCCTACGCAAGAACCAACTGGATCAACATCAATGTTTTCTGCATGCACAGAGATTTTAGAACGATCTCCTGCTTCGCGCGCTACAGAGCGAATTTCTACAGTTCCATCATAAATTTCTGGAACTTCCATTTCGAATAAACGTTTTAAAAGACCAGGATGTGTACGTGATACGTAAATTTGTGGTCCTTTTGTTGTCTTTTCTACTTTTGTAATAAATACGCGAATACGATCATGTGGCTTATATTGCTCATTTGGCATTTGCTCACTTACAGGTAATAAAGCTTCTACTTTGCCTAAGCTTACGTAGATGAAACGAGCATCTTGGCGTTGTACAATACCAACCATAATGTCTTCTTCACGATCACTAAATTCTGAGTAAATAACACCACGTTCTGCTTCACGAACTCGTTGTGTTACAACTTGTTTTGCAGTTTGCGCTGCAATACGACCAAAATCTTTTGGCGTTACTTCAATTTCTAGTACGTCGCCATCTTGGTAGTTTGGATTAATTTGTCTTGCCTCTTCTACAGAGATTTCAAGACGTGGATCAAACACATTATCAACAACGTCCTTACGTGCTAAAACTTGAATTGTTCCCACTTCTGTGTTAAAGCTCACACGAACGTTTTGTGCTTGGTTAAAATTGCGTTTATAAGCAGAGATTAATGCTGCTTCAATCGCATCAATAATAATATCTTTACTAATACCTTTTTCTGACTCTAATACGAGCAAAGCATCTAACAACTCAGTGCTCATGAAGATCCCCCTTCTTACTAAAACGTAACAGCAAGTCGCGCATTTGCAACTTTATCCATTGGAATTTGGATTTCTTTTTTACGTGTTTTAATTGTTAATAGTAGTGTAATTGTAGTACCGTCGTAGGAAAGTAACTTTCCTTCAAACATCTTTTCGCCATCAATTGGCTCATATGTTTTAATTGCCACTTGTTTTCCTACCGCTTGCTGGAAGTCTTTCTCTTTCTTTAATGGGCGTTCTGCTCCAGGAGATGATACATCCAAAAAGTAAAGGTGAGGAATTGGATCCTCTTTATCTAAAGCTTCGCTTAAACGTTCACTTACCGCACCGCATTCTTCAATGTCGACTCCCTTTTCAGAATCGATGAATACGCGTAAGAACCAGTCTTGTCCTTCTTTCACATACTCTACATCTACAAGTTCAAGATTTAACTCTTCAACGATTGGCTGCGCAAATGCTTCTACAACTTCTGTGACTTTCTTATCCATAAACAGCCTCCTTCCTGCCGCCATGTACCATTTACAAGAAAAGATCCCGTTCACAAAGACGGTCTATCTTATTCTTTCTCGTTAGCTAACAAAAGCCCCTGCCGTTAAGCAGGGAATATCTGTCTTAGTATTACCAAATTTAAGAAGTAAAACTTGTAACAAAATATGTATATACGACAGAAATGTCTTTACTATCTACATGAATAAAATGTAGATAGTAACACGAAAGAGTGGGTTTCCCCACTCTCTTTTTCACAAAATATACATGACATGGTTATCTCGGTTTATAGTATACCATAGCAAATATTGATTTGCAAAGACTTTTCCTACCTATTAGAACAGTGATAATTGGTTTTGATCTGGCAAATCTCCTAAACAACCTTGGCTATCTAAATACTCAATAATTGTTTTCGAAACCTTACTTCGCTGCTGTAAGTCTTCTTTTGATAAGAAGTCTCCATTTTTGCGCGCTTCCACAATACTTAAGGCTGCGTTCGTACCAAGACCAGGCACTGCATTAAATGGAGGAATTAAAGTATCCCCATCAATAATAAACTCAGTTGCATGCGAGCGGTATAAATCGACCTTTTGGAATGAATATCCACGCTCACACATTTCCAGTGTCATTTCTAGTACTGTTAATAAACTCTTCTCTTTCGGCGCTGCATCCAATCCTTTTTGAGCAATTTCATCAATTTTTACACGTATGGATGCTGAACCTTTCGCCATCGCCTCTACATCAAAATCATCTGCACGGACTGTAAAATATGCCGCATAGAATAAAAGTGCAAAATGTACTTTAAAGTATGCGATACGCACAGCCATAAGTACGTAAGCAGCCGCATGGGCTTTAGGGAACATGTATTTAATCTTCTTACATGAATCAATATACCAACCTGGCACATTATTACCTTTCATGTCATCTTCCCATTCTTCTGGTACACCTTTACCTTTACGAACCGACTCCATGATTTTGAAGGCTAATGATGGATCTAAACCTTGATAGATTAAATATACCATGATGTCATCACGACAACCGATAACTTCACTCAGCGTACATGTACCGTTATAAATTAACTCATTTGCATTACCAAGCCATACGTCAGTACCATGTGACAGCCCAGAAATTTGGACCAATTCTGAAAATGTCGTTGGTTTTGTCTCTTCTAACATCTGTCTTACGAACTTCGTACCGAATTCCGGGATACCAAGTGTACCTGTTTTACAGTTAATTTGTTCTTCCGTTACCCCTAACGTTTCTGGACCAGAGAAAATTTTCATTACTTCTGGATCATCCGTTGGGATTGTTTTCGGATCAATACCACTTAGATCTTGTAACATACGAATAACGGTCGGATCATCGTGTCCTAGTATATCAAGTTTCAATAAATTATCATGAATCGAGTGGAAGTCAAAATGCGTTGTTCTCCACTCAGCACCAATTGAATCAGCAGGAAACTGTATTGGTGAGAAATCAAAGATATCCATGTAATCTGGCACAACGATAATACCACCTGGATGCTGTCCAGTTGTACGTTTTACCCCTGTACATCCCGCTACTAAGCGATCAATCTCTGCATTTCGAATTGTTAAATTGTGATCATTTGCATAACCTTTTACATATCCATAAGCGGTTTTTTCCGCAACTGTACCAATCGTTCCAGCACGGTATACATAGTCTTCACCGAACAGTACTTTCGTATAGTTATGGGCACGTGGTTGGTATTCCCCGGAGAAGTTCAAATCGATATCGGGTACCTTATCTCCTTTAAATCCAAGGAACGTTTCGAATGGAATATCATGTCCATCTTTCACATATGCCACATTACATGTCGGACAATCTTTATCTGGTAAGTCGAAACCAGAGCCTACGGAACCATCATTAAAGAATTCAGATTGCTTGCACTTTGGACAGACATAGTGTGGTGGTAATGGGTTTACTTCTGTAATTTCCATCATCGTTGCAACGAACGATGAACCTACCGAACCACGCGAACCTACTAGATATCCGTCGACTAACGATTTTTTCACAAGCTTATGTGAGATTAAATAGATAACGGCAAATCCATGTCCAATAATACTTTTCAATTCTTTTTCTAAACGAGCCTCTACAATTTCTGGTAGTTCTTCACCATATATACTGCGTGCCATTTTATAACTCATATCACGTGTTTCATCATCGGCACCCTCAATTTTCGGTGTATATAGATCATCTTTTACTGGACGAACATCACCAATTAATGACGCAACCTTTTGTGTATTCGTCACAACAACTTCTTTCGCTTTGTCTTCACCTAAAAATGAAAAACACTCTAGCATTTCATCAGTTGTACGGAAATGTACTGGCGGTAATGAATGTCGATTTAACGGATTGGCTCCACCCTGCGAACTGACTAAAATTTTACGATACATTGCATCTTCTGGATCTAAGTAATGCACGTTCCCTGTAGCAACAACTGGTTTATCTAACGTCTCGCCTAGTTTTACTAAGTTAGAGATAATTGTTTTTAATTGTCCCTCATCTCGAACGAGTTCACGCTCTACTAAATGACGCAACACCTCTGGAGGCATTACTTCAATGTAATCATAAAACTGTGCAATTTCTTCTACCTCTTCAGGAGCTTTTTGCATCATTGCCTCAAACACTTCACCTTTATCACAAGCCGTTCCTACTAAAATTCCTTCACGATATTTTTTTAATAGTGACCTCGGTACTCGTGGTACACGGTAAAAGTAATTAAGGTGAGAATATGAAACAAGTTTATATAAATTTTTCAATCCAACATCTGATGTGGCAAGTAACGTCAGATGGCTTGGACGGCCACGCTTATACGCATCCCCTTGCCCCATACTATCATTTAATTGATCGTGATATTCAAATCCCTTTTCAATTACGTCTTTCAACATTTTCACAAGTAAATATCCCGTCGCTTCTGTATCATAAATCGCACGGTGATGTTGCGTTAATTCAATATCAAGTTTTTTACACATCGTATTTAATCGGTGATTTTTCATTTCTGGGAATAAGAATCGTGCAAGTTCTAACGTATCAATAACAGGGTTATTCGTTTTTTCTAACCCAGCCTTTTTAAAACCTACGTTAATAAATCCCATATCGAAGCTTGCGTTATGGGCAACAAGGGTATGGTCACCCATCCATTCCTCAAACTTTTTAAACACTTCGTCCACTTCTGGTGCATCAGTTAACATATCATCTGTAATACCTGTTAATTCAATAATCGTCGCTGATAATGGTTGATGTGGGTTTGCAAAAGATTCAAAACGATCAATGATTTCGCCACCCTTTACTTTTACGGCAGCCAACTCAATGACTGTATCGTATACAGCTGATAAACCTGTCGTCTCAACGTCGAAAACAACATACGTTTCCTCCGCAAGTAAACGATGCGCTTCGTTATACGCTATCGGTACACCATCATTAACTAAATTCGCTTCTACACCGTATATAACTTTAACTCCAGCCTTTTTCCCCGCAGAATATGCCTCCGGGAACGACTGAGCCACAGCATGGTCTGTAACCGCAATAGCTTCATGTCCCCATTTACCAGCTTGGGCAACAAGCCTAGAAACAGGAGTAACAGCATCCATTTGGCTCATGGGAGTGTGAAGATGAAGTTCTACACGCTTTTCGCCTTCTGGCGCTTTATCTTTACGAGACGGACCTGTTATTTCATTAATATCATTCGCAATCATTACTAAATCTCGAACAAATGTATCGTTTTGAACTGAACCACGGGCTTTCACCCACATTCCTTTTTTCAAGGATTGCAGCATTGGAATATCTTCTTTGTCACGCGAGAACATTTTGATCATAATAGAATCCGTATAATCCGTTATTTTTAAAGTTAATAACGTACGTCCACTACGAAGCTCTTTTGTCTCTACATGGAAGACATATCCTTGAACCGTTTTTCTTCTTTCTTCATCTTGAATTTCTCGCATCGGTGTAATCTCTTCATCTGGCTTAATAAGATACCCGAGTGTAATCGGTCCTTCATACACAACGCTACTTTCTTCAGCTTGCTTCTTCGCCATTTCTTCCATAGCTTGTATAACACGCTCGCGGTCTTCTTGCTGCGTTTGCTCACGAAACTTTTGCATTTCTTCTGCATTTTGCTGTATATGTGTGTCTAACTGGAAACGTGGAAATCCAAAAGCTTCGTATTGATCCCCTACTGGTTTCGCAACGTTTTTCTTTAAAGCAGTAGACTCCAGCTCATTATTCACATTTATTAGCAACTTCACTCCATTCACCTGCGGAAGCTGTTTCTTTAAGTAAGCAAACATAGGTGAAAATGTAATTCGTTCCGTACAAAGCGGCCAATACGCCCTCACTTCTTCTTCTGTAAATTGTTTATTCTCTGTTTCTAATGCAAATGTTGTTCTTGCAATATGAGAAAATGATTGCTTAAGCTTTGTTTCTAGCAATTCATATAATTCTGTAGGCAAAATACGTGGCACTTGTAAATCAAAATGCCAACTTTTATTCGCTTTATCAATAACGAGCCTTTCAATACCACCGCCTTGTAAATATTGATTTATAAGGTCGTCTGGTATTTGCAACTGCTGGAGCAAAATTTGAAATCGCTCTTGTTGTTCATTTGTTAAAGACATAAGCACTCTCCTTCCATTTGCTATTATAAATTGAAACGTACTACAAAGAAAGATTTCTCACTTCTTCTTTTACAAAATACGTTTACAAAGAAAGAGAAGGTACCCCATTACGAGGTACCTCTTCTTATTTTAAAATATTTGCAATATATGTTTGAAGTTCTTCTACTTTTACTTCTTCAGACTCACCTGTAGCACGTACTTTCACTTCTACAATACCTTCGTCTGCTTTTTTACCAACTGTAACACGAACTGGAAGGCCGAATAAATCTGCATCTGCAAATTTAACACCTGCACGTTCTGCACGATCGTCTAATAACACTTCATAGCCTTTTTCTTGTAATGAGTTGTAGATGTTTTCACCCATTTCACGTTGTGCATCAGATTTCATATTTACTGGAATTACATGCACATGGAACGGTGCTACAGCTTTCGGCCAAACTAAGCCGTTCTCATCATTAAACTGCTCTGCAATTGCTGCCACTGTACGAGATACACCGATACCGTAACAACCCATAATAAGTGGTTGTGTTTTCCCATTTTCATCTAGGAATGTTGCGTTCATTGCTTCACTATAACGAGTTCCTAATTTGAATACATGACCAACTTCAATTCCACGTGCAAAAAGAATTGTTCCGTTTCCGTCTGGAGATTGGTCTCCTTCTTGAATAAAGCGTAAATCTGTATACTGACTTACTTTAAAGTCACGTTCTGGATTTACATTTACATAATGGAATCCTTCTTCGTTCGCTCCTGAACATCCGTTGACAATTGATGCTACAGCATGGTCAGCGATAATTTCGATATCACCTGTTACACCAATCGGTCCTAATGAACCAACTTCACAATTTAATAATTCTTTTACTTCCTCATGAGAAGCAAGCTCAACAACTGAAGCGCCGTATACATTTTTCACTTTTACATCGTTTACTTCGTGATCACCACGAACAAGTACAACTACTAATTTCTCATCTACTTTAAATACCATAGACTTAATACACTTGTCAGCTTCAATGTTTAAGAATGCAGATACTTCTTCAATCGCTTTTTGATCTGGCGTTGCAACCTTTTCAAGTGCCATTTCCGCTTCGTCACTCTTCGTATACGTAGCTACAACAGGAGCCATTTCAATGTTCGCTGCATAATCAGATGTATCAGAGTATGCAATTGTATCTTCACCAACATCAGATAATACCATGAATTCATGTGTATCTTTTCCGCCCATTGCTCCAGAATCAGCAATAACTGCACGGAAGTTCAAACCACAACGAGCAAAAATGTTAGAATATGCTTTGTATAAGCGATCGTATACTTCATCTAAGCTCTCTTGTGTAGCATGGAAAGAGTATGCATCTTTCATTAGAAACTCTCTTCCACGTAATAAACCGAAACGAGGTCTTTGTTCATCGCGGAATTTCGTTTGAATTTGATATAATGTTAACGGTAATTTTTTATATGATTTTATTTCATCACGTACAAGATCAGTAATTACTTCTTCATGCGTCGCTCCTAAAGCAAACTCACGAGCGTTACGATCTTTCATACGCATTAATTCAGATCCGTAAGAATACCAACGACCTGATTCTTGCCATAATTCTGCAGCTTGCATAGCTGGCATCAATAATTCCACAGCTCCTGCGCGCTCCATTTCTTCTCGAACGATACGTTCTACTTTGTGTAATACTTTTAACCCAAATGGTAGAAAACTATAAATACCAGAAGCATTTTGACGCATAAAACCTGCGCGAAGTAATAATTGATGACTCTTAATTTCAGCATCAGCTGGAACTTCACGTAATGTAGGACTGAATACCATACTTTGTTTCATTTATTTGCACCTCTTCATTTTACTCTTACACGCAGTAAAACCCCTCACCTCGAATTAGGTGAGGGATTTTATTCTACGGGCTCTATTTCATTATAAGTTTCATTCTATTTTACAAGAAAAACTTACGAATGTCATTCCATGTTACAACTAACATTAATAACATTAATAATGCAAAACCAATAAAGTGAACCATTCCTTCTTTTTGACGGTCAATTGGTTTTCCTCGTAACGCCTCAATTAAGAAGAAGAATAAACGGCCACCGTCTAAAGCAGGAACTGGTAATAAATTGAATAAACCAAGATTAATACTTAAAACTGCCGCTAAACTTAGTACACGCGTAAATCCATAATCTACAACTTGATCTGTTAGATTATAAATTCCTACTGGACCTGACAACTCATTAATAGAAAATTGACCAGTTACTAATTTCACAAGAGATTCAAAAATTAGTTTCGTCCATTGGTATGTTTGTTCAAATCCTGATTTAATAGAACCCATTACTGTTTTCTCTACAGGGGAATAAACACCAATTCTACCAACTTCGTCTTTTCCTTCTTTATCGAGTGTTGGCGTTACTTTCACATTAAACTGTTCATTATCACGCTTTACTTGTAACGTAATTTCTTTATCCGGATTTTCACGTACAATGTCAACAACATCTTTCCATGTACTTGTGTTTTTTCCATCAATCGCTTGAATTGTATCATTCTCTTTCAATCCAGCTTGCTGTGCTGCACTATTATCCATCACTTTTCCGACCATTGGTTTGTCAATAGGAACCCCTTGTACAAATCCAAGAATCACAAAAATAACAAATGCTAAAATGAAGTTCATTGCAGGACCCGCAAAGATTGTTAAAGCGCGTTGCCCTAATTTTTTTGAACCAAATTGTCTATTATACGGAGCAATTTGAATTTCTTCCCCCGCAGTAATAATACGAGCTTTTTCATTCACTCGGAACGTTTGAAGCTCTTCCTCGTACTCCTCATAGCCCGAAATTGTTAGATTGTGCTCCAAATCAGCTTGTTCGACTTCAATGACACGAACATTGGGATACTTTTCATATCCATCAAAAACTAATTTCACAACTTCGTCTTTTTCATTTAATACAAGGCCAACCTTTTTCCCAGGCTTTAACTCAACTGTGTCCGCATCCTCGCCAGCCATTCTTACATAGCCACCAAGGGGCAGTAATCGAATCGTATACACCGTTTCATTCTTTTCAAATGAGAATATTTTCGGACCAAAACCAATCGCAAACTCGCGGCATAAAATACCTGCTCTTTTTGCGAAATATAGATGTCCTAGCTCATGGAAAAATACGAGTGCACCGAAAATTAATATAAAGGCAATCGCTGTATTCAATTCCATAACCACCTTTGCTAAATTTGTTCCATCACAAACCGTCTTGTGGCTGCATCAATTTCCAGAATTTCCTCTAAGCTCGGACGTGCAATGACATTGTGATGGTTCATTGCTTTTTCAATGAGGTCTTCTACTGTTAAGAAACCAATTCTCTTTTGTAAAAAGGCTTCAACAGCTACTTCATTCGCTGCGTTCATTACAGCTGGCATACTTCCACCTGCTTTTCCAGCTTCATACGCAAAACGTAGACAACGGAATCTTTCTTGGTCCATTTTCTCAAAATGCAACGTCCCTATTTCCCATAAGTTTAACTGTTTTGTGTCTGAAAGAGGCAATCTATCAGGATATGTAAGTGCGTATTGAATTGGTACTCGCATATCAGGTGAACCAAGCTGCGCCATTACACTACGATCTTCAAATTCAACCATAGAATGGATAATACTTTCTTTATGTAAAACAACATCGATTTGCTCGTAAGGGATACCAAAAAGCCAATGTGCTTCAATTACTTCTAGTCCCTTATTCATCATTGTAGCAGAATCAATTGTAATTTTCGAACCCATTGACCAGTTTGGATGTCGAAGCGCATCTTCTACGGTCACATGATGCAATTCATCCCTCGTTTTATCACGGAAACTTCCACCAGAAGCCGTTATAATAAGACGAGAAATTCTTTTCTCATTTTCACCATTCAAGCATTGAAAAATAGCTGAATGTTCACTATCTACTGGAAGTAACGAAACATTATGTTTTCGTGCTGCTTCCATTACAAGATGTCCTGCAGTTACTAACGTTTCTTTATTTGCAATTCCAATTGTTTTTTTCGCCTCAATTGCACGAAGTGTTGGTAACAACCCTACGCTACCTACAACAGCATTTACTACAATCTCCGCATCTGGATGTAATGCTACTTCTAAAAGCCCTTCACTACCATATACAATTTTTGTATTACCAGAAACAGCTTGTAATTTTAAAACATCTTCCTCTCTTTGCACAGAGACGATTTGCGGAGAAAATTCTTGAATTACCTTTACTGCGTAGTCAATATTTTTCCCTACAGAAAAAGCAACGAGACGGAATTGGTCTGGGTGCGAGCGTAATACATCTAAAGTTTGTGTACCAATTGATCCGCTCGCACCTAATAAACTAATGTTTTTCATGACTCCAACCCCTCGTTCATTTATTAATTGTATTGTAATAAGAAGTAGAGAATTGGTAAAACGAATAACCAACTATCTGTTCGATCTAATATACCACCATGTCCAGGTAAAATTGTACCTGAATCCTTTACGCCATAATGACGTTTAAAAGCAGATTGTACTAAATCACCAATTTGTCCAAAAATAGAAATGATAATTGTCAGCACAATTAAAATTACTACATTCGATTCAACTGGGAAGAACGCGTTGTAAACAAGTGCCACGATAATTCCGCAAACGATGCCGCCTAATGAACCTTCAATCGTTTTATTTGGACTAATTTCTGGCCACAATTTTCTCTTGCCTAATGCTTTTCCTACGAAATATGCGCCTGAATCAGTAGCCCATATAATAAATAATGCGCAAAACACATATTTAATTCCTAATATTCTCGTTTCATTTAAATATAAGAATCCCATTGCCACATATGTCGTTGCCATCAGTAAAAATGAAGCATTATCAAAAGTAAATGTATTCTTAGAAAGGACTGTATATGATAAAAGTAATAAAACAATCACAAATGTGATTTCCAATTTACCTAATCCAATCCATGTAAACAGTTCTGATGCACTACTTGGAATTAAAAGAATCCACAATAATACTGCAGCTAAAACTGTCGGTACTGAAATAAGCGTAAGCTTATTCATACGAATTAATTCATATAAACCTATAGAAGCAAGTGCATACACTAAAACCGTAAAAGGCACGCCACCGTATATTACGATGGGAATGAATAGCGCGGCAGCAACCACTCCAGTAATAATTCTCTGTTTCACTACCAAACCCTCTCTTTCTACACGCCTCCGAATCTGCGCCCTCTATGTTGAAAGTCAGTAATTGCATTTAGCAAATGTTCTTCTTTGAAGTCTGGCCAATACACGTCTGTAAACCAAAACTCCGAATACGCAATTTGCCATAACATGAAATTACTAATACGTAGCTCTCCGCTTGTTCGGATTAACAACTCTGGATCAGGTAAAGAACTCGTCATTAAGTAGGAAGAAAGCATTTCTTCACTTACCTCTTCAGAACGAATTTTTCCTTCCTCGTTATCTTTCATCATATGTTGCACAGCAGAAACGATTTCATCTCGACTTCCATAGTTTAACGCGAAATTAAGAATTAATCCCGTATTCTCTTTCGTATCTTCCATGGCTTTCTCCATCGCTCTGCGTGTATGCGTAGGAAGACGATCTTTTTGCCCTATTACTCGGACTTGTACGTTTTCTTCAATCAATTCTGGTAAAAATGTACCTAGAAATTCTTCTGGAAGCTTCATTAAATAATCAACTTCCTTTTTCGGTCTTTTCCAGTTCTCAGTTGAAAAAGCATAGAGAGTTAACACTTTCACATTAAGTTTACTTGCAAATTTTGTAATTTTCTTTACAACTTGCATACCTTCATGATGTCCCGCAATACGAGGCATTGCTCTCCTCTTTGCCCATCTTCCATTCCCATCCATAATGATGGCAATATGTTCTGGGATATATCCTTTTTTCACTTCTTCAACGAGATGATCAAACGATGTGTCCTTTTTACCTTTAAAAAAAGGAAAGTTTTTAAACATCATTCATACCCTCCAACAAGCAGACGTATGCCTAAAAGTGTAAAAAGACCCCCTTAAGAAGAGGGTCATATTTGCGAAGTTATCGCTATTACACTTCCATGATTTCTTTTTCTTTGTTTTTTGCGATTTCGTCAACTTTTGCAATATATTTATCTGTTTCTTTTTGGATATCTTCAGTATATCCTCTTAAATCATCTTCTGTAATCTCGCCAGCTTTTTCAAGCTTCTTAAGATCATCATTTCCGTCACGACGTACGTTACGAACAGCAACTTTTGCTTCTTCAGCATATTTTTTCACAACTTTAACAAGATCACGACGACGCTCTTCTGTTAATGCAGGGAATGCAATACGAATTACAGTTCCATCATTAGAAGGGTTTAAGCCTAAATCTGCTTTTAAAATTGCTTTTTCGATATCACCGATAGAAGTTTTATCATAAGGTTGAATTACAAGTAAACGTGCTTCTGGAACTGTAATGTTCGCTAATTGCACAACTGGTGTTGGTGCACCATAGTAATCAACTTGTACCTTATCTAATACAGACGAGCTTGCACGACCAGCGCGAACTGTTGCTAATTCACGAGAATAAGCAGCAACTGCTTTTTCCATTTTTTCATTTGAAGACTTCAATACTTGTTGTCCCATATTTATTTCCCCCTTACAACTGTTCCAATATTTTCGCCTAAAACGGCACGTTTAATATTACCTTTTTCCATAACCGAGAATACAATTAATGGAATATCATTATCCATACATAGAGAAGAAGCTGTAGAATCCATTACACCTAAACCTTCTTTTAATACATCTAAGTAAGTAAGCGTTTCGTATTTCGTAGCCGTTGGGTCAATAGATGGATCTGCGCTATATACGCCATCCACATTATTTTTCGCCATTAAAATAACGTCTGCTTCGATTTCCGCTGCACGTAATGCTGCTGTTGTATCTGTAGAGAAGTATGGATTACCTGTACCTGCTGCAAAGATAACAACACGTTTTTTCTCTAAGTGACGAACTGCTTTACGGCGAATGTAAGGCTCTGCCACTTGACGCATCTCAATTGAAGTTTGTACACGAGTTTGGATTCCAATATTCTCCAAGCTATCTTGAAGAGCTAATGAATTCATAACTGTAGCTAACATGCCCATGTAATCTGCTCCTGCACGATCCATGCCCATTTCACTTCCAATTTTCCCACGCCAAATGTTACCGCCACCAACAACAACAGCAACCTCTACATCAAGTTCTGCAATTTCTTTTACTTGTTCTGCAACTGACTTAATAACAGTTGGATTAATTCCAAATCCTTGCTCTCCAGCTAAAGCTTCTCCACTTAACTTTAAAACGACACGATTATATTTCGGTTTACTCATAATGAACCTCCAATTGCTTACATCTTTATTTTAAAAAAGGGAACACAATGTGTTCCCTAATCTGTATTAGTTACTACCTTTTACTTGGTTCATTACTTCTTCAGCAAAGTTGTCTTCACGTTTTTCGATACCTTCGCCAACAGCGTAGCGAACGAATCCTTTTAATGTTCCGCCTTTAGACTCAACGAACTGACGAACTTTCATATCAGGGTTTTTAACGAATGCTTGGTCAAGTAAGCAAATCTCTTCGAAGAATTTGCCTAGACGGCCTTCAACCATTTTTGCAACGATTTTTTCAGGCTTGCCTTCGTTTAATGCTTGTTGTGTTAATACTTGACGCTCATGCTCAACTTCTTCAGCTGTTACAGCATCGCGGTCGATGTATTTAGGGTTAACTGCTGCAATGTGCATTGCTACATCTTTAGCAGCTGCTTCATCAGTAGAACCTTCAAGAACTGTTAATACACCAATACGTCCACCCATGTGTAGGTAAGCGCCGAATGCATCTGCATCAGTTTTTGATACGATTTCGAAACGACGAAGTGTAAGTTTTTCACCAATTTTAGCGATTGCTTCGTTGATGTGCTCTTCTACTGTTTTGCCGCCTTCAATTGTTTGAGTCATAGCTTCTTCAACGTTAGCAGGTTTGTTAGCTAATAAGTGAGCAGCTAGTTCTTTAATTAATGCTTGGAAACCTTCGTTTTTCGCAACGAAATCAGTTTCAGAGTTTAATTCTAAGATTAAAGCGTCGTTACCGTTTGTTTCGATGAAAGTTAAACCTTCAGCAGCAATGCGGTCTGCTTTTTTAGCAGCTTTCGCAATACCTTTTTCACGTAAGAAGTCAATTGCCTTCTCCATGTCGCCGTTAGTTTCTGTTAAAGCTTTTTTGCAGTCCATCATACCTGCGCCAGTTTTTTCACGTAATTCTTTTACCATTTGAGCAGTGATTGCCATACTTTTCATCCTCCTAAAATATGTATTTATACTTTTTATAAAGGTGTTTATACCTTAAAAAAGGTGATAAAAGGCCGAACCCCTTATCACCTTTCCAACTTTGTTACGCAGTAACAGTTTCTTCACCTTGTTTTGCTTCAAGGATCGCGTCTGCCATTTTAGATGTAAGAAGTTTTACAGCACGAATTGCATCATCGTTTGCTGGGATAACGTGATCGATTTCGTCTGGATCACAGTTTGTATCAACGATACCGATGATTGGAATGTGTAATTTGCGTGCTTCAGCAACTGCAATACGCTCTTTACGAGGGTCTACTACGAATAATGCACTTGGAAGACCTTTCATATCTTTAATACCGCCTAAGAATTTCTCAAGACGCTCTAACTCTTTTTTAAGTTGAACAACTTCTTTCTTAGGTAGTACTTCGAAAGTACCATCTTCTTGCATTCTTTCGATGTCTTTAAGACGCTTGATACGCTTTTGGATTGTTTGGAAGTTTGTTAAAGTTCCACCTAACCAACGTTGGTTAACGAAGTACATACCCGCACGAGTTGCTTCTTCTTTAATAGCTTCTTGTGCTTGTTTTTTAGTACCTACGAATAAAATGTCTCCACCTTCAGCAGCGATGTCACGCATCGTTCTGTAAGCTTCCTCAACTTTTTTCACAGTTTTTTGTAAGTCGATGATGTAGATACCGTTACGCTCTGTGAAAATGTAACGCTTCATTTTTGGGTTCCAACGACGAGTTTGATGTCCGAAATGAACACCAGCTTCAAGCAATTGCTTCATAGAAATTACTGACATAATATAGTTCCTCCTAAATGGTTTTTGATATCCTCCGTTTACTTCATCTCTAAGCGAAACTACAAACGTAGCACCAACACTTAAATCAGTAAACGTGTGTACTTTGTACTGACACCACTGCTTACTATATCATACTGAAATGTTACAATCAAGTCGAAAATGCGAACAATGTAAAACTTTCTTTGTTCATACTCGAATTCTAGTATTACCAACCTTCATTTCTTTTAAGCAAAAAAGCAAAATACAATTAATAGTTTTCCCAGAAAACACGCTTATGCCACTTTTCACAAGCACCATCAATCATTGCACAAAAAAACTCTCCTCAATCTAGGAGAGTTCTTTATAAATTAGTTTGTTTTTAATTTAGCAAGTTCCTGTAGAAACTTGTCGTTTAGCACTTTAATGTATGTTCCTTTCATACCTAAAGAGCGAGACTCAATAACACCAGCACTTTCTAATTTACGTAGTGCATTTACGATTACAGAGCGAGTAATTCCTACGCGATCAGCAATTTTACTTGCAACAAGTAAACCTTCTGTTCCATTTAATTCTTCGAAGATGTGCTCAATTGCTTCTAACTCACTGTAAGATAATGAGCTGATCGCCATTTGAACAACAGCTTTACTACGTGCTTCCTCTTCGATTTCTTCTGCTTTTTCACGTAAGATTTCCATACCTACAACAGTTGAGCTGTACTCAGCAAGGATTAAATCGTCATCTAAGAACTCTTGACCTAGACGAGCTAATACTAATGTACCTAGACGCTCACCACCACCAACGATTGGTACGATTGTAGTTAAACCTTGACCAAATAATTCTCTGTTTTCTACTGGGAATGCTGTGTAAGCACTGTTCACATCCAAGTTTGAAGATGTTTCTGTAATGTTGAATAAGCTTTGTGTATATTCTTCTGGGAATTGACGTTCTGCAAGCATTTGCTTCATGCGTTCGTTTTCGATTTGTTGGTGAATTGCATAACCTAGTAATTTACCACGACGGCTAACTACGAATACGTTTGCTTCGATTACTTCACACATTGTGTCAGACATTTCTCTAAAGTTTACAGGCTTCCCTGCTGCGCTCTGTAATAACGCATTTAATTTTCTTGTTTTTGCTAATAATTCCATTTCAAAAGTTCCTCCTACATGTTACTCACATATTTTTTCATCACTTGGAAACTAGGGCGAGTCACCTGATGACACTATTACAAAATAAACTGGCTCACATCTTTATTTTTAGCAATTGTTGCTAATTTCTCCTCAACGTATTGAGGGGTTATCGTTATTTTCTCTAACGTAATTTCAGATGCTTCAAACGATAAATCTTCAAGGAGCTTCTCCATAATCGTATGAAGTCTTCTTGCTCCAATATTATCTGTATCCTGATTAACTTGATAAGCAATCTCAGCAATCTTACGAATAGCTTCGTCTGAAAATTCAATTTCTATACCTTCAGTCGCTAATAATGCCATATATTGTTTAATTAACGCATTGTCAGGCTCGATTAATATTTTAACAAAATCGTCTGTCGATAATTTCGTTAATTCTACTCGAATCGGAAATCTCCCTTGCAATTCCGGAATTAAATCCGACGGTTTAGACATATGGAACGCTCCAGCTGCAACGAATAAAATATAATCCGTTTTTACTGATCCGTATTTTGTCGCAACATTCGACCCTTCTACAATTGGCAAAATGTCACGTTGCACACCTTCACGTGATACATCTACGCTATTCGACTGCTTACCAGCAATTTTGTCAATTTCATCGATAAAAATAATCCCGAGCTGTTCAGCACGATAAACAGCCTCTTGTGTAACTTCATCCATATCAATTAAGCGCTGTGCCTCTTCATTTGTCAAGAGTTTTCTTGCTTCTTTTACAGAAAGTTTACGTTTTTTTGTTTTTTTCGGCATAAAACTCCCTAACGCATCTTGGAAACTCATTCCCATTTGCTCCATGCCAGTTCCTTGTAACATATCAAACATTGACGACTGTTGCTCAGTCACTTCAATCGATACAATTTCGTCTTCAAGAAGCCCTGCAGCAAGCTTTCTCTCCACATCTTGACGTTTCTTTTCAATTTCACCATCTTCTTGTGTATCAGACGTTTGACTCGAATTTTGAGCGCCCCCAAACAGCATCTCTAATGGATTTTTAAATCCAGATTGCTTCTCCGGACTCGGCACTAAAATTTCAACAAGACGTTGATTCGCTTGCTCTTCTGCTTTATCTTGAACTTTCACTACCATTTCTTCTTTTACAATACGAACGGATGTTTCCACAAGGTCACGTACCATCGACTCTACATCTCTACCCACATATCCAACTTCTGTAAATTTTGTAGCCTCAACCTTAATAAAAGGTGCTCCAACGAGTTTCGCCATTCGTCGTGCTACCTCTGTTTTCCCAACACCTGTCGGTCCAATCATCAAAATGTTTTTAGGTGCTATTTCATCACGTAAATTTTCAGCTAATTTACTGCGACGGTATCGATTTCTCAACGCTACAGCAACCGCTTTCTTTGCGTCTTTTTGACCGATGATGTATTGATCTAATTTTTCCACAATTTGGCGCGGAGTAAAATGTAAATGCATATAAAATGCCTCCCTTACGATTCTACAATTCTTCAACAATTATGTTGTGATTCGTATAAACACAAATATCGCCAGCAATCTCTAAACTCGCTTTCGCAATTTGTTTCGCTGTTAAGTGTTCACTTGCATATTGCTTTAAAGCACGACCTGCAGAAAGTGCATAATTCCCACCAGATCCAATTGCTAAAATACCATCATCCGGTTCAATCACTTCTCCTGTACCTGAAACAAGGAGCATAGTTGTTTTATCCATGACAATGAGCATCGCTTCTAGTTGACGTAACATTTTATCGCCACGCCATTGTTTTGCCATTTCAACAGCTGCACGCTGCAAGTTGCCATTATACTCTTCTAATTTTCCTTCAAACATTTCAAAAAGAGTAAATGCATCAGCAACTGAACCTGCAAAACCAGCTAAAACTTTACCTTGGAAAAGTCTGCGAACTTTACGAGCTGTATGTTTCATTACAACAGCATTTCCCATTGTCACCTGACCATCTCCAGCCATTGCACATTCTCCATTATGATGAACTGCAAATATCGTTGTAGCGTGGAAATTCCCCATAGAAAAAACTCCTTTATTTGTTTTTATAGCTTTTAAAGCAATTTATGCCCGCGGGTGATGCTTCATGTAAACAGAACGCAATCTTTCTTTAGAGACATGCGTATAAATTTGTGTGGTCGACAAATTCTCATGACCTAATAGCTCCTGTACAGTACGTAAATCCGCCCCTTCATCTAACATATGTGTAGCAAATGTATGCCTTAACATATGGGGACTTATTCGCATTGTCAATGAAGCCTTTTTAATGAGTTCATTTAAAACATAACGCACTCCACGACTTGTTAGCGGTGTACCTTTCGCATTTAAAAACACCATACGAGAGTCTTCGTCAGTCTTATTAACTAACTGTTTTCTCCCATTCTCTATATAAGTAATTAAAGAATCTTGCGCATAGCTTCCGAACGGAATATACCTTTGTTTTTTTCCTTTTCCCATTACTAAAATTGTTCCCACCGCAAAGTCAATATCGGTAAGTTGTAAATTGACACATTCACTCACACGGATTCCAGTCGCATACATCAACTCTAATAAAGCTTGATTCCTTTGACCTAATGGCGTTTCCGTGTCAGAAACTTCAAATAATTCCTCTAACTCTTCAGCATATAAAAACTTTGGGATTGACAATTCTTTTTTGGGGAGTGACGCAAGTGCAAACGGATTATCTTTCCGATAACCTTCACGCATCAAAAAACGATATAAACTTCGTAAGCTTGATACTTTTCTTGCGACAGATTTACGGGCTAACTTTTCATCGTGCAACGTCGTTAAGTACAAACGAACATCCGCGTATGTAACGTCTAAAAAAGAGGATATGCCTTCTCGCTCCATAAATTGCACAAAATGTTCTAAATCATTTTGATAACTTGCAATTGTATATTTTGAATAATTTCTTTCAATTTGTAAATATCCAACGAATAATTGTAACAATTTCTTCACATTCACACAACTCACCTCAATAAAGGCTACTAGATCGTATCACAACTTAGTAGCCTTTGCAAGAAATTTAACTAAATATTTACAAAATTTCGAATTGTTTCTAAAGCGCGTGTTGCGTATGCTTCATTTCGTTCCGCTTTCTTTTTGATCTTCTTCTCTAACGGTGCAAATAGACCGAAGTTCGCATTCATCGGTTGGAAGTTTTTAGCGTTCGTTGCCGTAATGTAATTTGCCATGCTGCCCATCGCAGTTACTGACGGTAATACAACTGGCTCTTCACCTTGCACAAGACGTGCAGCATTAATTCCTGCTAATAATCCTGATGCTGCTGATTCAACATATCCCTCTACTCCAGTCATTTGACCAGCGAAGAATAAATCATCACGTTGTTTATATTGATATGTTGGACGAAGCAAATTAGGTGAATTAATAAACGTATTACGATGCATTACACCATAACGTACAATCTCTGCATTTTCCAGTCCCGGTATTAACTGTAGCACTTCTTTTTGTGGTCCCCACTTTAAATGCGTTTGGAAACCTACGATATTGTATAAAGTTCCTGCTGCATCATCTTGACGTAACTGAACAACAGCATATGGCGTTTTCCCTGTTTTTGGATCTTCCAATCCAACAGGTTTCATAGGTCCAAATACTAGCGTCTGTCTCCCTCTACTTGCCATAACTTCTACTGGCATACAACCTTCAAAGAAAATTTCTTTTTCAAACTCTTTTAAAGGCACTGTCTCAGCAGCAATTAAAGCCTCATAAAAACGGTCAAACTCTTCTTCTGTCATTGGGCAATTTAAATATGCAGCTTCGCCTTTGTCATAACGCGATTTTAAATATACTTTATTCATGTCAATACTGTCTTTTTCTACGATTGGTGCTGCCGCATCGTAGAAATAGAAATAATCTTCACCTGTTAGTTCTTTTAATTGTGCAGCAAGATCAGGAGATGTAAGTGGACCTGTTGCAATAATTGTTGGTCCTTCTGGAATTTCAGTAAGCTCTTCGTTCACTACCGTTACATTCGGATGGTTTTTTACGTATTCTGTTACTTTAGCTGCGAACTCATGACGGTCTACAGCTAACGCACCTCCAGCTGGTACAGAGCACTCATCTGCCGCACGAATAATTACAGAATCCATTAAACGCATTTCCTCTTTAATAACTCCAACTGCATTTGTTAAAGTGTTTGCACGAAGTGAGTTACTACATACTAATTCAGCAAATTTATCTGTGTGATGAGCTGGCGTTTGCCTTACCGGCCTCATTTCATATAATCTAACTTGGACACCACGTTTTGCAATTTGGTAAGCCGCTTCACTTCCTGCAAGACCTGCGCCAATGACGTTTACTACTTGTGTTGTCATATATATCACCTTTCCTTTTCTTCCCGAAAAAAATGTGAGCAGTTACGCTCACATTTGTTGTTCTTCTTCATAATCGCACGAAATACATTGTACTTGCACGCCTTTTTTCAACTTCTTCTCTACAAGCATGCCTTCACACTTCGGACATTTACGACCAATCGGCTTATCCCAAGATACAAAGTCACATTCTGGATACGTACCGCATCCATAGAAAAGGCGTTTCTTTTTGTTACTACGACGCTCAATAATTTGTCCTTCTTCACATTTCGGACAAGTTACACCGATTTCTTTCACAATCGGTTTTGTATTACGACAATCAGGGAAATTCGAACAAGCCATAAACTTCCCGTATTTACCCATTTTAAAGACCATTGGATGTCCGCATAATTCACAGTCTTCCCCAGCTGGCTCATCTTTAATTTCCACTTCACGCATTTCTTTTTCCGCTTTTTCTAAGCGCGGTTCAAATCCTACGTAGAAATCATCAACAATTTTCACCCAATTGGCATTTCCTTCTTCCACTTCATCAAGGCTTTGCTCCATATTGGCAGTAAATTCAATGTTAATAATTTCCGGGAAAAATTCTAAAATAAGTTCAATTACTATTTCACCAAGTTCAGTCGGAACGAAGCGTTTATTATCCAAGCCTACATATCCACGTTTTTGAATCGTTTCAAGTGTAGGTACATAAGTCGACGGTCTTCCAATTCCAAGTTCTTCAAGTGTTCTTACTAGACGAGCCTCTGTATAGCGCGGAGGAGGTTGTGTAAAATGTTGCTTCGGTTCTAAATCCTTCGAAAATACAGTTTCCCCTACTTCTAAAGGCGGCAACATCTTATCCTTTTCTTCAGCACCATCATCTTTCGACTCTACATACACTTTCATAAATCCTGGGAACTTTACAACCGATCCACTTGCACGGAACTGAACATTGTTATTAATGAGTCTCGCTGTCACAGTATCCATTATAGCAGACGCCATTTGACTTGCAACAAATCGCTCCCAAATCAATTTATATAATCGAAGTTGATCACGACTTAAGAAACTTTTTAGTTCCTCTGGCTTTCTCATTACCGAAGTAGGACGAATTGCCTCATGTGCATCTTGTGCATTTGACTTTTTCGTTTCTTTCTTCTTTTCTGTTCCTATGTATTCCGTACCATACGCTTCAGTGATGTAAGTACGAGCCTCTGTTTGAGCTGTTTCTGAGATACGTGTTGAATCAGTTCTCATATACGTAATAAGACCTACAGTTCCTTGTTTTCCAAGATCTATCCCTTCATACAATTGCTGTGCAAGCATCATCGTTTTCTTTGCTCGCATGTTTAACTTACGTGCTGCTTCTTGTTGCAAGGAAGATGTTGTAAACGGTAATGCAGGATTACGTTTTCGCTCTTTGCGCGTTACATTTTCAACTGAAAACGCATTGTCTTTCATCTGTTCAATTATTTCATTCACTTGCGTTTCATTCGTTAATTGAACCTTTTCCCCATCTACACCGTAAAAGCTTGCTTCAAATGTGTCTTTTCCTTTTACAAATTCTGTTTTAATTGTCCAGAATTCTTCAGGTTCAAAGCTTTGAATTTCCTTTTCACGTTCGATGATTAAACGAACTGCTACAGATTGTACACGCCCTGCACTTAATCCTTTTTTTACTTTCTTCCATAATAAAGGACTAATATTGTAACCAACAAGACGATCAAGTATACGTCTTGCTTGTTGTGCATCTACTAAATCCATATTAATTGCACGAGGATGTTTAAATGATTCTTTGATTGCATCTTTCGTAATCTCATTAAACACAACCCGACAATCTGATTCAACGTCCACATTTAACGTATTCGCTAAATGCCAAGCAATTGCTTCCCCTTCGCGGTCTGGATCGGCCGCGAGATAGACTTTCTTTGCTTTTTTCGCCGCTGATTTTAAATCTTTTAAGACGGGACCTTTACCACGAATGGTAATATACTTCGGGGTGAAGTTGTTCTTTACTTCTATCCCCATTTGACTTTTTGGCAAATCGCGAACATGTCCCATAGACGCGACAACTTTGTATTTTTTCCCTAAATATTTCTCAATGGTCTTCGCCTTAGAAGGCGACTCCACGATCACGAGGTAATCTGACATGCTAGTGCCTCCTTAAGAGGTGGATTCAAGTCTTCATTAATCTTATTGATTTCTCTTGTTTTTGTCAATCAAGAATGAATATACCATACAGTGCCAATCTACCATTTGTCAATAATTGTTTAATAAAAATTTAAAAATATAAGGTTAATTTAAAATCTCTTCCAAGATATCTTCTGCATTTCTTACTAATTTTGCGCCTTGTTGAATAAGATGATTTGTTCCCGATGCCCCCTCTATAAATATAGGTCCAGGAAGCGCAAACACCTCTCTATTTTGCTCTAACGCAAGGTCTGCAGTAATAAGTGTCCCACTTCTCGATTTCGCTTCTACAACTAAAACACCTTTACTTATACCACTAATAATCCGGTTCCTTTTTGGAAAATACCATTTTTTCGGTGCATAGTGCGGAGGATACTCTGTCAATAACAATATATATTCCTTCCACATTTCATATAAATGTCTATTTTCTTTCGGATACATAAACGACAATCCATGCCCTAATATCCCAATAGTGGGACAATGATGCCTTACTGTAATCTCATGAGACATTGTATCTATCCCTTTTGCAAACCCACTGACAATAAGCCACTCTCTTTCTAATAAAGGGTGTAAAATAAATTTCAAGCTCTCATGACCATATAATGATGGTTCTCTCGTTCCAACAACTGCTAATTTATTTACTTTATTTAGAAAATCTTTCTCTCCTTTTCCATATAAAACGAAGGGAGGGTCTTGTATTTCACGTAATAATTGTGGATAATTTTCATCCCATATCGTTATATAAAAGATACGATTTTTCTCTAAATAAGATATATATTGCGGAAGATTTGAACTTTGAAGAAATTTCACTAGTTCTGAAGATTTTTTCGAGGATATTCCAGTGTAGTGCTCCATTTGTTTTTCGTTAAAATTATATATGTTCTTTAATTCTGGATCGACATATAGTAGCCTCTCCATCGCTTTCCAATAATCTGCTAGCAAGTAATGAAGATGTAATAACCGCTCTCTTTTCATCTTGATTCTCCTTACCCATAATTTTTATTATGTAAACAGAAAAAAGTGTAAAAAGACACCCTCAAGTAAGAAGGTGTCTTTCAACAGATTAATAGTTTTTGCAAGTCTCAAATAGACCTTTTTCTTTTAAAACAGAGATTAGCGTTTCTCCCATAACTGCTGGAGTTTCAGCTACTTTAATGCCACAAGCTTCCATTGTTTTAATCTTTTCAGCAGCAGTTCCTTTACCACCAGAAATGATTGCACCAGCATGGCCCATACGTTTGCCAGCAGGCGCTGTTTGACCACCAATGAAGCCTACAACAGGTTTTGTCATATTAGCTTTTACCCATTCAGCTGCCTCTTCTTCTGCTGTACCGCCGATTTCACCAATCATAATTACAGCATGTGTTTCTTCATCTTCATTAAATGCTTTTAACGCATCAATAAAGTCTGTACCGTTAACAGGGTCTCCACCGATACCTACAGCAGTAGATTGGCCAATACCTTCTTGTGTTAATTGATGTACAGCTTCATACGTTAATGTACCAGAGCGAGATACGATACCAACATGACCTTTTTTATGAATATATCCTGGCATAATACCAATCTTACATTCATCTGGTGTGATTACACCTGGGCAGTTTGGTCCAAGTAAACGTGTATGTTTACCAGCCATATATCTCTTTACGTTTACCATATCTAATACAGGAATTCCTTCAGTAATACATACTACTAAATCAATTTCTGCATCAACTGCTTCCATAATTGCATCTGCCGCAAAAGCGGGTGGAACGTATACAACTGAAGCGTTTGCGCCTGTTGCTTTCACTGCATCTTCTACTGTATCAAATACTGGTACACCTTCAATATCAGTGCCGCCTTTACCTGGTGTTACACCACCGACAATTTTCGTACCGTATTCAATCATTTGTTTTGTATGGAATAAACCTTGAGAACCTGTAATACCTTGAACAATAACTTTTGTATCTTTATTAACTAATACGCTCATTTTTCTCCCCCGCTTTCTATTAGCCCACTAGTGAAACAATTTTTTGTGCACCGTCTGCCATAGATTCTGCTGCAACAATATTTAAGCCAGACTCATTTAAAATTTTCTTACCTAGTTCTACGTTTGTACCTTCAAGACGTACAACTAAAGGTAACTCAAGACCTACTTGTTTCGTTGCTTCAATAACACCTTCTGCAATAACATCACACTTCATAATACCACCAAAAATGTTAACGAAGATACCTTTTACATTTTTGTCAGAAAGGATAATTTTGAATGCTTCTGTAACTTTTTCAGCAGTTGCACCGCCACCAACATCTAAGAAGTTAGCTGGGTCACCGTGGTAATGTTTAATGATATCCATTGTAGCCATCGCTAAACCTGCACCATTAACCATACAACCGATATTTCCATCTAAAGGAATGTAGTTTAAATCGTATTTTGAAGCTTCAATTTCTTTTGAATCCTCTTCATCAAGATCACGAAGCTCTAAAATGTCTTTATGGCGATATAACGCATTAGAATCAAAGTTTAATTTTGCATCTAATGCCATAACTTTACCTTCACCTGTTGTAACAAGTGGGTTAATCTCAGCGATAGAGCAATCTTTTTCGATAAACGCACGGTATAAGCCCATCATAAACTTCACAGCTTGTCCTACAAGCTCTTTTGGAATATTGATGTTAAATGCAATTCGGCGTGCTTGGAAACCTTGTAAGCCTACTGCTGGATCAATATATTCTTTAAAGATTTTTTCAGGTGTTTTTTCTGCTACTTCTTCAATTTCTGTTCCGCCTTCTTCAGACGCCATTAAAACAACTTGAGAAGTTGCACGATCTAAAACTAGACCTACATAATATTCTTTTTTAATATCGCAACCTTCTTCGATAAGTAAGCGTTTTACTTCCTTACCTTCAGGACCTGTTTGATGTGTCACAAGTGTAGTTCCTAAAATGCTTTCTGCATATGTACGAACTTCATCTAAATTTTTTGCAACTTTTACTCCGCCAGCTTTGCCGCGTCCACCAGCGTGAATTTGTGCTTTCACTACACATACATCTGTTCCTAGTTCTTTCGCTGCTTCTACAGCTTCTTCTACTGTAAATGCAACCTTCCCGTTCGGAACGCTAACCCCATAGCTTCTAAGGACTGCCTTACCTTGGTACTCATGGATATTCATGGTCCCATCCTCCCCTGTTTTCCTGTTTTACTCGAAAAGTTTTTTAATGTTTAAAAAACATTACATTGCCATTGTATAAGATGATTGGCACGCTGTCTACAATAAAGTGTCAGAAAACTGAAATCGCTTTATTCTTTTTCGAAAATAGTAATGTTTATATGCCAAAATAAAAAATAAGCTGTATATTTACAGCTTATTTTTGAATCATATCTTTAATTGGCGCGAATGACTTTCGGTGTTCATCTAATACTCCATGCACTTCAATTGCCTCTAAATGTTGCTTTGTGCCATATCCCATATGTTGCTCAAATCCGTATTCAGGATACTTTTCTCCCAGTTCTTTCATCATACGATCTCTCGTTACTTTCGCAATAATAGATGCAGCTGAAATAGAAATACTTTTCGCATCACCTTTAATAATTGAGGTTTGCGGAATTGGTGTAGGAAGCTTCATCGCATCAATTAATAAATGTTGGGGTGTACAAGATAAATTTGCAACTGCATCTAACATTGCTTGTTTCGTTGCTTGGTAAATATTAATGTCATCAATAACTTGCGGTGATACAATTCCTACTCCAATTGCAATTGCTTGTACTTTTATTTCATCATAAAAACGCTCACGTTTCGCTTCACTCAGCTTTTTTGAGTCATTTAACCCTGGAATATAAAAATCCTCTGGAAGGACGACAGCTGCCGTCACAACAGGCCCAGCCAACGGGCCACGCCCTACTTCATCAATACCCGCGATATATGTGACCCCTTTTTCACGCAAAGCATTTTCATACTTGGACATTTCAAAAAAATTCTCTTTTTCTTTCTGTTCTAACTCTTTTTGTTTATACCACTTCAAAACGAGCTTTTGAACGCCTTTTCGCTCATCTTTCATTAACAGTTGAAAGCGATCATCTTCTTCATTCATAATTTCTTTCAATACATTTTCCGCTTCTTTTATCGTCATTTTTTGCATTTATACAAACTCCTTTTTAAACGTATCCAAAAAGAAAAGACGCACAAACGCACGTCTTATACTTCTTCTATTTTTTCCACATCTTCTACTTGCTCTGCAAACTCTTCCGGTGTTTCAAACGTCATTTTTCCAAGTTTGCCACCACGAAGCTCACGAAGTACAAGCTCAGATGTCTTATCATAATCAATCATTCCGCCGCCCATTAAGCAGCCTCTATTTTTTCCAATTGCATCGAATAATTCCACAATATCTTCTGGAATCTCATTTAAATTATAGCGTTCTTTCAAGCGTTCTGGATATTGTTTCTCCATAAAACGTAATGCGTAAACAGCTACATCTTGTAAATTTAAAATTGAATCTTTAATTGCACCCGTCGTCGCTAAGCGAAGACCCACTAATTGATCTTCAAATTTAGGCCACAGAATACCTGGCGTATCTAACAATTCCATTTCCTTCCCAACTTTAATCCATTGTTGAGCTGTTGTCACACCTGGACGATCTCCTGTTTTAGCAATATTTTTCTTTGCCAATTTATTAATTAATGTAGATTTACCAACATTTGGTATACCTACAATTAATGCACGAATCGCTCTCGGTCTAATACCTTTTGCAACCATTTTATCAAATTTTTCTTTAACAAGCACTTTACAAGCTGCTGCAATTTCTTTCATACCTTGTCCAGCTTGCGCGTTAATCGAAATTGCCATATGACCTTTTTCTTTAAAATATGCGATCCATTGTTTTGTTAAACGGTCATCTGCCATATCCGCTTTATTTAAAACAACAAGCCTTGGCTTATGTGTAATGATTTCATCAATCATTGGGTTTCGAGATGATAATGGTAATCGAGCATCTACAAGTTCAATTACAACATCAATTAATTTTAATTTCTCCGTTACTTGGCGTCTAGCCTTCGCCATATGCCCTGGAAACCATTGAATTACCATGTTGCCACCTTCTTTTTCATTTATTTCACAATACGTGCGTCTTCTAACGGCCAATATAACATATTAGCTTTACCAATTACTTGATCCATTGAAATCGTACCGATTGAACGGCTATCTTTACTAAAACGACGATTATCACCTAAAACAAATAATTGATCTTTTGGAACGGTTTTCTTGCCTGTCATTTCTTCAAGATTAAAATCATATGTAAGCGGTCCGTCAGCAATTTGCTTTTTCTGCTTGTCTAAATACGGCTCCTCATAAGCCTTTCCGTTAACATACAGCTTATCATTACGATACTCTATTTCATCGCCCGGTAGGCCTATAATGCGCTTAATGTAATCTTTATCTTCTGTTGCTCGAAATACGATAATATCAAAGCGTTTTGGATCTCCAATGTGATAACCAATTTTATTTACAATCATTCGATCACGATCATGTAAAGTAGGTGCCATCGATACCCCGTCTACGAGAATTGGCGCAAAGAAAAACTGTCTAATAACACCAGCTAATACAACAGCAATCAAAATTGCTTTAATCCATTCCCAAAGTGAACTCTTCTCTTTTTTCATGCATTTCCCCTCCACGGTTATGTAAGCTGTTCGTATTATACCAAAATTTCATATAGATTGGAAAAAGGGAGCTTGTGCATTTACAAGCTCCCATACATGTCTTATCGAATTTCTTTAATACGTGCTTTTTTACCGCGAAGGTTACGTAAGTAGTATAACTTAGCACGACGTACTTTACCACGGCGAAGTACTTCGATTTTCGCGATTCTTGGCGTGTGAACTGGGAATGTACGCTCAACACCTACACCGTAAGAAATCTTACGAACTGTGAATGTTTCACTAATTCCGCCACCACGACGTTTAATTACAACACCTTCGAAAAGCTGAATTCTTTCACGAGTTCCCTCAACAACTTTTACGTGTACACGTAAAGTGTCACCAGGACGGAATGAAGGAAGGTCAGTTTTTAATTGGCCTTTTGTAATTTCTGCGATTAATTGTTGCATATTAAATTCTCTCCTTTAAACAGATGCTCTTATAAAGTCTTAATAAATTACAGCGGAACATCGTTAATACGGCTACTGATTTCAGTAGCACAAATGTTATAATAGCATATTACTAGGCCTGTTGCAATAGCAAATATATGAAGTTATTACTGCTCTCGCTTTATTTCCTCAAGCCATTTTTTCTCTTGTTTAGATAGATCTCTATCATCTAACAAATCAGGTCTACGCGTATACGTACGGCGCAAAGATTCCTTATGTCGCCATTCGTCAATATTTTTATGATTCCCTGACATTAATACATCCGGTACCTTCATACCACGAAAATCAGCCGGACGTGTATAATGAGGATGCTCTAATAAACCTGTACTAAACGAATCCTCTACTTGTGAAGCATGATTTCCTAGCACGCCTGGCAAGAGACGTACAACACTATCAGTAATAACCATAGAAGCTAATTCTCCGCCCGTTAATACATAGTCACCAATAGAAATCTCATCCGTTACGAGATGCTCACGAATTCGTTCGTCATACCCTTCATAATGCCCACATACAAAGATCAAATGTTCTTCCCCTGCAAGCTCTTCCGCTTTGTTCTGCGTAAATCTTTCGCCCTGCGGACACATTAAGACAACTCTCGGCTTACGCTCTGTCTCTTTCGTCAAATCTTCTACAGCGTCAAAAATAGGCTGAGGAGTAAGCACCATACCAGCTCCTCCGCCGTAAGGATAATCGTCTACGCTATTATGCTTACTTGTTGTATAATCACGAAAGTTAACAACACGAAGGTTTACCGCTTCCTTTTCTTGTGCCTTCTTTAATATAGAAGATCCAAATACACCGGTAAACATGTCTGGGAACAACGTTAAAATATCAATTTTCATTATAGCAATCCTTCCATTACATGAATGGTTACTAATTTATTTTCAATATTAACTTGAAGTACAACGTCATCAATATAAGGAATTAAGAGATCTTGACCCTTCGGACGTTTAATCACCCAAACATCATTTGCACCAGGAGAGAGAATCTCTTTGATTGTCCCTAGCGCTTCTCCTTCTTCCGTTACAACGCTGCAACCAATAATTTCGTGATAGTAGTATTCACCTTCAGCAAGTTCACCTAACTGCTCTTCCGGTACTTTTATTAAAGAACCTTTAAACTTCTCTACTTCATCTACATTGTTATATCCTTCAAATGTTAATAAATCGAATGTCTTATGTTGGCGATGAGAAGTTACCTTCACTGGAAGATAGTCTGTGTCTTTCTCATTCGATATGTATAGCGTGTTTCCTACTTTATATCGCTCTTCTGGAAAATCAGTACGAGAAATCACACGGATTTCTCCTCTTACTCCATGAGTATTTACAATTTTCCCTACGTTAAACCACTTTGTCATAAATAGTATGTCACCCCTGGTTTCTATATAAATTAAGCATCTCCATTTCATAGATGGAACATGCAATCTCTATTTAAATGTTAAAAAAGGGAGAGGAATAACTCCTCGCCCTTTTTACGTTTATTGAATTTCCAGTGTTACTTTTTCATCATTATGATGTCCCACTGAATACAAGAGCATTCGAATCGCTTTCGCAACTCTCCCTTGCTTTCCAATGACTTTTCCAACATCCTCAGGATGTACAGTTAATCGATACTTTATCTCTCCGTTGCAAAGTTCCTGTGTAACTTTTACATCTTCAGGATGATCGACAAGAGGCTTGACAATCGTCTCGACTAACTTCTTCATAGTCATTGCCTCAATTACTTACCTTGTTTAGATAAGTGGAATTTCTCCATGATACCTTGGTTAGAGAATAAGTTACGAACTGTATCAGATGGTTTAGCACCATTTCCTAACCATTTTAATGCTGCTTCTTCGTCGATCTTAACTTCAGCTGGTTGAGCAACTGGATTGTAAGTTCCGATTTCCTCAATGAAACGTCCGTCACGAGGAGAACGAGAATCTGCAACAACTACACGATAGAAAGGAGTTTTTTTAGCTCCCATACGTTTTAAACGAATTTTAACTGCCATTTATAAAGCACCTCCGAATTTATTTCACACAGATAATTATATTAGCAAAAAGACTATTGCTTTGTAAAGTATTTTTTCTTAACAGAGCCATCTTTTTTTCCTTACATGAATGGAAACTTCAATCCACCTAGTCCTTTTTTCTTGCCTTTTTGCATTCCCGTCATCGTCTTCATCATTTTTTTCATGTCATCGAATTGCTTAATTAGACGATTGATTTCTTGTACAGTTGTACCGCTACCTTTGGCAATGCGCTTTTTGCGACTAGCATTGATTATTTCCGGTTGTTCTCGTTCTAATTTAGTCATAGAACGAATAATTGCCTCAATATGCCCAATTTGTTTTTCATCAACTTGCGCATTTTTCAGCCCTTTAATTTTATTTGCACCAGGAAGCATTCCTAACAATTCATCAAGCGGTCCAAGTTGACGCACTTGTCCAAGTTGTTCTAGGAAATCGTCAAGCGTAAACGAAAGCGTACGCATTTTTTGCTCAAGTTCTTTTGCTTTCTCTTCATCAACTGTAGCTTGCGCTTTTTCAATCAATGTTAAGACATCGCCCATCCCTAAAATACGGGATGCCATACGCTCTGGATGGAACGCTTCAATTGCATCTAGTTTTTCACCCATACCAGCAAATTTAATCGGTGTGTTTGTTACAGCCTTAATAGATAATGCAGCACCACCGCGGGTATCACCATCTAATTTCGTTAATACAACACCTGTTAAACCTAACTGTTCATGGAAACTTTGTGCAACATTTACCGCGTCTTGTCCCGTCATCGCATCGACAACAAGGAAAATTTCATCCGGTTTCGCAACTTCTTTAACTTTCGCTAATTCATCCATTAGTTCTTCATCAATATGCAGGCGACCCGCTGTATCGATTAAAACATAATCATGATGATCTTCTTTTGCTTTTGCAATCGCTTGTTTCGCAATTTCAACAGGACTTACTTGATCTCCTAAAGAAAATACAGGCATGTCCAATTGCTTCCCTAATGTTTCAAGCTGTTTAATCGCTGCTGGACGGTAAATATCCGCTGCAACAAGCATCGGTTTACGATTATGCTTTTTACGAAGCAAATTCGCAAGCTTACCTGTCGTCGTTGTTTTACCCGCACCTTGCAGACCAACCATCATAATAACAGTCGGTGGCTTATTAGCAACAGCAATTTTGCTTTGCTCTCCGCCCATAAGTTCTGTAAGTTCTTCCTGTACAACTTTAATTACTTGTTGTCCAGGTGTCAAACTTTTCATTACATCTTGTCCGACAGCACGTTCAGACACACGCTTCACAAAATCTTTTACTACTTTAAAGTTAACATCTGCTTCTAAAAGAGCTAGACGAACTTCTCTCATCATTTCTTTCACATCGGCTTCAGAAACTTTTCCTTTGCCGCGGATTTTTTGCATTGTCTGTTGAAGTCGGTCGGCTAATCCTTCAAATGCCATATTGCCGCCCTCCTAATCTAATTTTTCGATAGCTTCAACAACTTGTTTCATTTCTTCATTCACATGCTCTTCTTCGCTGATTAGCTGTTTTAGCTTTGCAACAAGTCGCTGTCGCTCTTGAAACTTTTGAAGTAATACTAATTTTTCTTCATATTCTTCAAGCATCGCTTCAGTCCGTTTAATGTTATCATACACGGCTTGGCGACTTACATCAAATTCTTCCGCAATTTCACCAAGAGATAAATCATCTAGATAATAAAGCGACATATAACTTCTTTGTTTTTGCGTTAACAACGATTGATAAAAATCAAATAAATAGTTCATTCTCGTTGTTTTTTCGAGCATGTTGGATCATCCTTTGTTAAGTGATTTCCCTTTACATAAGTTAGTTTACATGGAGTCCAAAAGAGTGTCAAGTTCTTTTCTTAACATCATATATTTTTATAGAAAAAGAAGCGGAAATACCGCTTCTTTCGCTTACGCTTCTTCTGTTTCTACTAAGTTCGCAAATAAACCATACACATATTGTTCTGGATCAAACTGCTGCAAGTCATCCATTTGCTCTCCTAATCCAACAAACTTCACCGGTACATCAATTTCGTTACGAATCGCTAATACAATACCACCTTTAGCAGTTCCATCTAACTTCGTTAAAACAATACCTGTTACATTCGTTGCTTCACGGAATGTTTTCGCTTGGCTTAAACCGTTTTGTCCTGTTGTTGCATCAATAACAAGCAATACTTCATGAGGAGCACCTGGTACTTCACGCTCAATTACACGCTTCACCTTCTCTAACTCTTTCATTAAGTTTACTTTATTTTGCAAGCGTCCTGCTGTGTCACATAGTAATACATCTACCTTACGTGCTTTTGCAGCTTGTACAGCGTCATACATAACCGCCGCTGGATCAGATCCAGATCCTTGTTTAATCACTTCTACACCAACGCGATCGCCCCATACTTCTAATTGTTCAATCGCCCCAGCACGGAATGTGTCTCCTGCCGCCAATAAGACTGACTTACCTTCTGATTTAAACTTATGCGCCAGTTTACCAATTGTCGTCGTTTTTCCTACACCGTTAACACCAACAAATAAAACAACCGTTAATTGGTCTTCTTGCATATTAATTTCGTTACTAAAATCGCTGTCACCTTTGTAAATTCCTACTAGTTTTTCTGAAATAACAGCTTGTACTTCTTTTGGATCTTGAATGTTACGACGTTGTACTTCTTCTTTCAATTGATCAATTAATTCCATTACCGTTGCGACGCCAACGTCTGCACCGATTAAGATTTCTTCTAACTCTTCGAAGAAATCTTCGTCCACTTTACGGTAACGATACACTAAATCATTCACTTTATCCGCAAATGAATTTCTAGTTTTTTCTAATCCGTGTTTAAATTTCTCTGTAACTGTATCCGTTTGTTTTGAAATTTTTTCTTTTAGTTTTTTAAAAAAACTCATACTTTCCCATCCTTCCTATTCACTTGCAATAAGTTCTTCTCCGGCATCTAAACGAACCGAAACAAGTTTAGATACCCCTGATTCTTGCATTGTTACACCGTACAACACATCAGACTCTTCCATTGTACCTTTTCTATGTGTAATTACAATAAACTGCGTCTCATCACTAAATTTCTTTAAATACTGTGCAAAACGAGCTACATTCGCTTCATCAAGGGCGGCCTCTACCTCATCTAGTACACAGAACGGTACTGGGCGCACTTTTAAAATACCAAATAAAAGCGCAATTGCCGTTAAAGCACGCTCTCCACCTGAAAGTAAACCTAAGTTCTGCAATTTCTTCCCTGGCGGTTGTGCTACAATATCAATACCCGTATTTAGTAAATCCTCTGGATTAGTCATTACTAAATCCGCTCTTCCGCCTCCAAATAACTCAGAGAATACCGATTGAAACTCCATTCTAATGCCTTCAAACGTAGTAAAAAAGCGTTTTTTCATTTCTTCATCCATTTCGGTAATAAGCTGGTGCAATGTCGTTTTCGCTTCTTCTAGGTCGTCTCTCTGCTCTAGTAAAAATGTATGACGCTCCGCTACGCGTTCATATTCATCAATTGCCCCTAGGTTCACTGTACCTAACTCTTCTATGGATAATTTGATTAATTTCACTTTCTTACGCGCATCTTCTGCAGGCATTGTCATTGTATATTTTAGTTTTGCCGCTTCAAATGAAATCGTATATGTTTCACGTAAATGTTGTAATCTATTTTCCAACTCTACATCAAGTCGGTTTATTTTCACTTCTTGATCTTTCAACATTTCAATAATATATTTATGTTTACCTGTCGTTTCTTTCAAATTACGCTCTAAATGTTCTACTCTCTCTTGCAACGAGACACGTTGTTCGCGACGAGAGCGAATTAATTCTGAAGTTTGATTACGATCATACGCTTTCTTCTCAATCATATTCGTAATTTGCTCTTCACCACTTGAATTAGATGTCATTTCTTGTTTTAAGAAAGCTAAATCCTCTTTCGTTTTTACAAGTGTCGCATCCGTTTCTTCTTTTTCCTTCGTAAATCGTTCAACTTTTTCTTTTTGATTAGATAAGCGTTGTTGCTTTTCAGCTACCAGCACTTTTAACTCAGTCATTTCTTTTTGAACTTTTTCTTTTGAAGAATGTTGCTCACTTTTTTGTTTTGTTAAAGCTACAATTTTACTATCTAACTCTGTGATATCAGCTTGAAGATTCGTTAAAATCCCTTCTAACGCCTCTTTACGCCCTTGTGTTTTTACTCGATCTTGTAAAAAACCTTCAATCTCTAAATCATAAATAGACAAGCGGTCATTAATACGATGTTCTTCTAATTCTAAACGATTAATCTCTTCTCTTAATTTCTGCTCATCTACACGCTCTGCTTCTACAGTTTTCCTTAGTTCGCGTATTTTCACTTCTTTTTCTTGAATCTCTTGTTTTACTGCTTTAACAAAGTTTTCTAACTTCGTTGTTTTTTCTTCCATATCAGTTAACTTGCGAGTCCACTCTTCCAGTTCACGTTGGCGTCCTAATAAAGAAGATTTCGCTTGTTTTACCGCTCCACCAGTCATAGAACCGCCAGGATTCACTACGTCCCCTTCGATTGTTACAATGCGATAACGGTATTGCAGTTGTTTCGCCAACTCATTTGCTCCGCGTAAATCTTTCGCAACAATAACAGTACCTAATAAATTTGAAACTACATTTTCATATTTATTATTGTACTGCACAAGTTCTGCCGCCACACCTACAAACGATGGGTGTTGATTTACAATGCGTAATTGCTCAAATGATAACGACCTACTTTTAATAACAGCTTGCGGTAAAAACGTTGCACGCCCATGTTTATTTTGCTTTAAAAATGCAATTGCATTACGAGCATGTTCCTCTGTTTGTACAACAATGTGCTGCATCGCTGCACCTAGAGCGATTTCCATTGCAACTTCGTATTCTTTAGGTACCGTTAACAGTTCCGCAACAGCACCCTCGATACCTTGCAACCTATTTTCTCTAGCTTTCAATACTTCACGTACACCTTGATAGAAGCCAGAATAATCTTCTTGCATCTCTTCAAGCATTTCTTTTCGAGAACGTGCCTGTTGCACAAATTGATATGCTTGATACAGTTTTGTTTCATTTTCACTATACTGCGTCTTACATTTCCCGAGCGCCGCCTCTGTCTTCTGTATGTTTGAGAGGATGCCAGCTACTTTTTCTTTCACTTGTTCGTAATTTTCTACAAGTTTCGTCTTTTTCGCTGTAATTTCCATACGCATTTCTACATATTTCGCATTCTCTTCATCCAGCCGCTCGTTTTTAGACGTTTGCTGTTTAGATTGTTCTTCAATCATAGATAATTCATTGCGATGACTAGCTTGTTGATTTAAAAGTTCAATATAGTCACCTTTTAAATTCTCAATCTGTTCCTCTAAATTGTCAGCAAAAGTAGCAAGTAGTTGCTCATTATCATGCAATTTTTGCTCTAACTCTTTTACTTCATTCACAAATTGCATTAAAGCTTCTGTACTTGACGCAATTTCACCATCGTAACTTTTAGCTTTCTCTGTTAATTCAACAATTAACTGCTCAAGTTGCGCACAATGCGTCGTAGCATTTTGCTTTCTCTCTTTTAACAACTCGCGCTGTCCTTCTAGTTTTTCTAGCTCTTTACTAGAAAGAAGAAGTACTTCTTGCAACGAATCTACAGACTCATCTACCGCTTGTAATTGTCCTCGTAATTCCTCAAGCTCTTCTTCACTTTTTTGTAAATCCGTTGACATTTTAGCTTCTTCGTCTTTATTATGCCCAAACTGATTTCGAAGCGCTTCCCATTTCTCATGCAATTCTTCAATTTCATGTACAATAAGCGCAGCTTCTACTTTCTCTAATTCTTCTTTATTCTCAAGATAATCTTTCGCAATAGAAGCTTGTCTTTCTAAAGGTTCTACTTGACTACTTAATTCATGAATTATATCTTGTACACGATTTAAGTTTTCTTGTGTTTCTGCTAACTTCCCTTCAGCTTTCTTTTTGCGAAGTTTGTATTTCAGTACGCCTGCCGCTTCTTCAAATACACCTCGACGCTCTTCTGACTTACTACTTAAAATCTCTTCCACTTTCCCCTGGCTAATAATTGAAAAAGCTTCTCTTCCCATACCAGAGTCCATAAATAAATCGATAATATCTTTCAATCTACATGATTGTTTATTAATATAAAAATCACTATCACCTGAACGAGATACACGACGTGTTACACACACCTCATTGTATTCAATTGGTAAACGTTGATCTTCATTATTTAAAGTTATTGTTACTTCAGCAACATTAACCGCTCTCCTCGTATCACTGCCTGCAAAAATAATATCCTCCATCTTTGCACCACGTAATGATTTTGCAGATTGTTCACCAAGTACCCAGCGAATCGCATCAGTAATATTACTTTTCCCGCTTCCATTAGGGCCTACTACAGAAGTTACACCTGGGACAAAATCAACAGATACACGCTCAGCAAAAGACTTAAATCCTGCTATTTCTAATCTTTTTAAAAACACGAAAGGCCTTCCTCCTATTCTCCGTTGCTATAACTGTTATCTATACAAAAACGAGCTATCATACGGATTTCCCTTCCTTTTATTCACAAACAAAAAGAAAGTTTCATTCTATGCATAAGGAATCCCCCTCATTCAAAGGGGGATTCCTTATAGTTGTTCTTTTAATTTTTTCAATGCTTCTGCAGCAGCTTGTTGCTCTGCTTCTTTTTTCGACTTACCACTACCAAGACCTAAAGCTACGTTATTTAACGTAACACGTGACACAAATTCTCGATTGTGAGCTGGTCCTTTTTCTTGCAAAATTTGATACTCAACATTGCCACTACCATCACGCTGAATCAATTCTTGTAACTGACTCTTATAATCCATCACATGAGAAAAAGCACCCTCATTAATTTTCGGATATACAATTTCTTTTAAGAATTCCCAAACTGTTTCTAACCCTTGATCAAGATAAAGGGCACCAATAAACGCTTCAAAGACATCCGCTAATAAAGCTGGTCGTTCACGTCCACCTGTCATTTCTTCACCTTTTCCTAATAAAACAAGGCTACCAAATGACAATTCGTTCGCAAAACGAACAAGAGATGGCTCACATACAATAGCTGCACGTAGTTTTGTTAACTCTCCTTCGCTCATTGTCGGATATTTTTGAAACAGATACTGCGATACAGTAAGTTCCAATACTGCATCTCCAAGAAATTCAAGACGCTCGTTATCTTCATGCGGTTTTTTTCGATGCTCATTCACATACGATGAATGCGTAAATGCTTGAATCAATAATTTTTCATCTGTAAACGTAATACCTATCTTTTCTTGAAACACTTTAAATGCTTCACGATATTTTGTTTCGTATTTTTTTTCTCTATATTTTCGGTACGGCATAGGTCCCTCCAGATATAAGCCAGAAAGCCCCGCTAAAAAACGGGACTTCACTTAAGCATTATAGATGACTCTCTATGTAAGTCACAGCATCGCCAACAGTAGCAATCTTTTCAGCATCTTCATCAGAAATTTCCATTTCGAATTCATCTTCTAATTGCATTACAAGTTCTACTACATCTAGGGAGTCTGCTCCTAAATCTTCCTTGAAGCTTGCAGCTGGTACTACCTCAGTCTCTTCTACTCCTAAACGATCAACGATGATTTTTGTTACGCGCTCTAAAACATCTGCCATTCCATTCACCTCCCCTCAAATATTATATTAAATATTGACCAAAAAAACTAGGTGAAATCGATTCTTTTATTACATTACCATACCGCCATCAACATTTAACGTTTGACCTGTAACATATTTGCTTTGATCAGAAGCAAAAAACGTTACAGCATTCGCGATATCTTGCGCTTCACCAAATTGAGCAGCTGGAATAACTTTTAACATTTCTGCTTTAATATTCTCATCTAGTACATCTGTCATATCAGTCGCAATAAAGCCCGGCGCAATTGCATTCACTGTAATATTTCGACTTGCTAACTCTTTTGCAGATGTTTTTGTTAATCCAATAACACCCGCTTTAGCAGCAACATAATTAGCTTGCCCTGGGTTTCCTATAACACCAACAACCGAAGCGATATTTATAATTCTACCGTGACGTTGACGCATCATATAGCGAGATACTGCTTTTGTACATAAGAATACACCTTTTAAGTTTGTATTAATAACTGTATCCCATTCTTCTTCTTTCATACGCATTAATAAATTATCTTTTGTTACACCAGCATTATTTACAAGAATATCAACTTGTCCAAATGTATCTACTGTTTGTTTCACCATATTTGTAACATCATCAGCATTTGCAACATCTGCTCTTACCGCAATTGCATCAGAACCTAATTTCTTAATTTCATCTACTACTTCATTTGCTTTTTGTTCATTACCTGCATAATTCACTACTACATTTGCCCCTTGTTTCGCTAAATCGATCGCAATCGCGCGACCAATTCCACGTGAAGCGCCAGTTACTAATGCTACCTTCCCTTTTAACATCAGTTTTCTCCTCTCAAATTTGAAATGGTATCTTTTAATGTCTCTTCATCATATATCGCATATGCTTTCACTGATGAATCAATCGACTTCATAAGTCCAGCAAGTACTTTTCCAGGTCCAATTTCAATAAATGTATCTACTCCCTGCTGCACCATACATTCAATAGACGGGTACCATAATACAGGCGAATAAAGCTGTTCGATTAACTTTTCTTGAATGTCTGCACCACGTGTAATAACATCCGCTGTAACATTTGCAATAACAGGAATATTCGTGTCATGAATTGTAATTTCATTTAAAACACTTTGGAACTTCTCAGCTGCCGGCTTCATAAGTGAAGAATGGAAAGGCCCACTTACTTTTAGTGGAATTGCTCTCTTTGCACCATTTTCTTTCGCTCTTTGAGAAGCAACCTCTACACCTTGCTTCGTTCCAGAAATCACAATTTGCTTCGTACTATTCATATTAGCGATTTGCACTGCATATCCTTCACTTGTTACTTCTTCTGTAACTTGTTTCAGCATATCTAGGTCAGCACCTAATATAGCTGCCATCGCACCTTCCCCGTCTGGAACAGCTTCTTCCATATATTCGCCACGTTTCCTTACAGCATATACAGCATCTTCAAAAGTTAATGCACCAGCTGCTACAAGAGCGCTATATTCACCTAAACTATGACCAGCGACAAAGTTAGGTGTAATGTCATACTCTTTCAAAGCTGTCAAAATAGCAAAACTCGTTGTTAATAATGCAGGCTGAGCATTTGTTGTTAATGTAAGCTTTTCCTGCGGTCCTTCAAAAATCACTTCTGAAAGTGAATCTTGTAACACCTCATCTGCTTTTGCAAACACTTTTGCAACCTCTTTATTATTCTCTGCTAATTGTTTACCCATTCCAACTGCCTGTGAACCTTGGCCCGGAAAAAGAAATGCTATTTTTCCCATTTCAAATCCTCCTCTTATTGGAGTGACTCTTTCTCCATTACGCTTGAAATTGTAGGAATTACTTCTTTCGCTACCATTTCTCTCGTTTGACGAATCGCACTAAATATCGACTGGTCATTAGAAGAACCGTGAGCCTTAATGACAGGTGCTTTCAATCCAAATAATGCAGCTCCCCCATACTCCGAATAATCCATTTTATCTTTTAATACCATAAGTTTTGGCTTTAATACCGCCGCTGCTAATTTGCTCGTAAACGAACTCATTAGTTGTTCTTTCAACATAGAGAATAGCGCAAGTGCTGTTCCTTCTAATGATTTCAACGCTACATTCCCTGTAAAACCATCACATACAACAACATCTGCTACACCTTGCAATAAATCTCTCGATTCAACGTTCCCAACGAAATTAATTGGCGCATCCTTAAGCATTGCAAATACTTGCTTTGAAAGCTCGTTTCCTTTTCCATCCTCTGTTCCAACGTTTAATAGTCCAACACGAGGATTTTCAATTCCTCTTACCTTCTCAGCATAAACAGATCCCATTACTGCATATTGATATAAATGAATTGATTTTGCATCAACATTTGCTCCAACATCTAACATAACAAAACCTTTTCCATCTACAGTTGGCATTGTAGGCGATAAAGCTGGTCGCTCAATTCCTTCCATACGACCGACAACAAATAATCCAGCTGCCATTAAAGCTCCTGTGCTACCTGCGGATATACAAGCGTCTGCTTCTCCATCCTTTACTTGCTGTGCCGCAAGTACCATTGAAGCTTGTTTTTTTCGACGAACCGCTCTTACTGGTTCTTCCGTCGATTCTATTTTTTCGTCTGTATGAAGAATAGTAATTCGTTCATCACTCGTTAAGTATTGACGAATTTCCTCTTCTTTCCCTACTAACGTAATATGTAGATCAGAATATTCCTTAATAGCTTTCATTGCCCCTAATACTACAGCCTTTGGAGCGTGATCTCCGCCCATTGCATCTATTGCGATTTTCATAAGTTGTTACCTTCCTCACTATAATTACTAGATCGATACATTTCAAAAGTGCCTGTAAAAACAAGTTCTTCTCCAACGAAGCTACGCACTTTGACAACCGTCCGTCCCTTATCATTCTCTACGTCTTCAACACGCGCTTTTGCAACAACACGCTCTCCTAATTTTACAGGGCGAATATATCGAATGGTAGACTTTGCAGTTAAAGCTAATTCTTCATCAATAACCGCAACAGCTAGTGAGTTTGCTTGCGCAAACAGATGATGCCCACGGGCAATTTGATTTCTTTTAAATACATGTTCTACCTTTACTTCAAAGATAGAGATTGCATGTCTATCTAATTCAATATCAATAATTTCTCCGACAACCTCTTCTAACGGTAAAGATTTCACATCTTCTTCATGTTGCTTTGTAGCTACATGTTTAATTCTCTCTCTTAATTCAGGAATAGACAATTCCATACGATCCAGTCGTACTGTTTGTATACTCACTTGAAATTTTTCCGCTAAATCTTCATCCGTAATAAAAGGATTTGATTCGATTGTTTGTTGTAATAATTCTTGTCTTTCTTTTTTACTTCTTCTTTTCTTCATACCGCACCATCCATTTTTATGACTAGGTACTAACAGTAGTATATAATCATTGAAAGTAGAATGCAACAATTTTTTTGTTGACTCCCTTTAATCGAGCTTCTCTCCTTGGAACACACCTGTCCCATCAAGATACGTACGCAAGGCAGCGTATTGATCATTGTGCCAAAATGCTTCTGACTCTACTAGTATCGCCGCATCTTGCCTTGCTGTTTCTAACGCTCGATAATCGTGTACCATGTCAGCAACCTTAAATTCCGGTAAGCCACTTTGCTTACTCCCAAAGAAATCTCCAGGACCTCGTAATTCTAAATCTTTTTCTGACAATACAAATCCATCATTTGTTTCAGTCATTATGCGCATTCTTTCTTTTCCTGTTTCTGATTTAGGGTCTGCTATTAATAAACAATATGATTGTTCACTACCACGCCCGACACGCCCTCTAAGCTGATGAAGCTGCGATAAACCGAAACGTTCTGCATCATAAATAACCATCACAGTCGCATTCGGTACGTTCACACCAACCTCAACAACTGTTGTCGATACAAGAATTTGCACTTTATTTTCACTAAACTGTCCCATTATCTCTTCTTTTTCCTGAGACGATAATCTCCCATGCATCAATCCAACTTGGCATTTCCCTTGGTAATGATGCGTCAGCATACTATGTAAGTCGATAGCATTTTGCACATCAAGTTTCTCAGATTCTTCAATTAGAGGACAAATAACGTATGCCTGTCTTCCTTTTTTTATCTCCTTCTCAACAAAACCGAGGACGCGATCTAACATATCATGTTTTGCCCAGTATGTTTCAATCACCTTTCTCCCTGCTGGCATCTCATCGATTATTGAAACATCCATCTCTCCAAATGCAGTAATTGCAAGCGTACGCGGAATTGGTGTCGCTGTCATAAATAATACATCTGGACTTTCACCTTTCTCCCGTAAAACTCGGCGCTGCGCTACACCAAATCGATGCTGTTCATCCGTAATAACGAGACCCAACCTATGAAATATAACTTCATCTTGAATTAAAGCGTGCGTTCCAACAAGAATATCTATTTCTCCTTGTTCTAACTTCGCTAAAATGTCTCGTCGTCTCGCACCTTTAACAGAACTTGTTAGCAGTTCCACCTTCATACCAAAATGCGAAAACGTTTCAGCAAGCGACTGATAATGTTGCTCAGCTAAAATTTCTGTAGGAACCATTAAAGCACCTTGATAATGAGCTAATTTCGATGCATAAAGGCCAATCGCAGCAACAACTGTTTTCCCAGAACCAACGTCACCTTGTAATAGTCGGTTCATCCGATAAAGAGATGTCATATCTTTTAAAATTTCATCTACAACTCGGCGCTGCGCACCCGTTAACGGAAACGGCAGTGCATCGATAAATTCTTGTAATTCTACTGACGGAATCTCTTTCTTCGTCCCTTTTGAATTTTCCCTCTCCATTTTCCTCAGCGTTTGCATTTTCAGCTGAAATAAGAAAAATTCCTCATATACAAAACGGCGACGCGCTTGCTTTAAATCCTCCTGTCCTACCGGAAAATGCAAAGCCTTAAGTGCTTCATATCTTGGTAATAATTTATACCGGCCTAACAAACCATCCGGTAACACTTCGACTATAGAATCTCCATATTCCTTTAACGCTTGAGCAATAAAACGACGCATCTGTTTTACTGTAAGTTTCCCCTTTACTGAGTAAACTGGCTCCACTTCTTGTTGACGTACAACTGGCCCAAAATGAAGTTCTGATACAGCAATTGTTTGACGATGTTGATCCCATTTACCAGTAATCGTTACCGTTTCATCTAACGTTAATTTTTGCTTATAGTAAGGCCTATTAAAACATACCGCCGTAATTAAATAACGACCGACGAGAACACGAACTGTTAGACGCGATTTCTTCTTACCATAATATTGCAGCAAAGGAGCACTATGAACCTTCCCTTCAACCGTTACACGTTCATCATGCTTTACTTCAGCAAGATCTTTCATCGCATAATCTTCATAACGGTACGGAAAATGTTCTAATAGATGAGAAACTGTATAAATCCCCATCTCATGTAGTAACTCAGATGTTTCTCCTCCGATCCCCTTTACATCCGTAACAGGAACTTGTACAACATCATTCAAGATTCTCACACCCCGTCACATTATTTTCTTTATTGCATTTTATTTGAGTACCAATTAGCATCTGTAATCGCTCTCTTTCACCTTATATATTCTATCATAGGCATTCTAAGAGAAACTACTCAAATCCCTTATATAAAACAAGTAAAAAAGAGCCTCACTATTAGCAGCAAGGCTCTTTTCTCTCTTCAATATGCTAGCCTTTTGAATAAAAACTAGTAATAAACTTCATATTACTACTCCTTATCCATTAGCAAGTAAGTAATCCATTTATTTTCAAAACGAATCTTATCTTATTCTACAGAGAAGATGAAAGAATACACTGGTTGGTTTCCAGCATGCACTTCTACTTCTGCATCTTCAAATTTCTCTTCTACAAATTCAACTAACTCCGCTACTTCTTCGTCAGTTGCATCTTCACCTTGTAGAATCGTTACGATTTCAGAATCTTCATCAATAAGCGCTTCTAGTAATTGCTTCGCAGCTCCTACTTTTTCAGCATTTGTAGATACAATTTTTCCATCTGCAATACACATGAAGTCATCTTTTTGAATTGCTACACCATCAATTTCCGTATCACGTACAGCATACGTAATTTGACCTGTTTTCACATGAGATAAAGCTTCTTGCATGTTTTCTTCATTCTCTTCTAACGTTCCAACTGGGTTAAATGCTAACATTGCTGCCATACCTTGAGGAACTGTTTTCGAACGAACAACAATAACTTCTTGATCTACAACTGATGCCGCTTGTTCTGCTGCCATTACAATATTTCCGTTATTCGGTAAAATAATGATTTTTTCAGCATTTGCTTCTTCAATTGCCTTCACGATATCCTCCGTACTTGGATTCATCGTTTGACCACCTTCGATAACTTTCGTTGCGCCGATGCTCTCAAATAAAGTTTTAATACCAGACCCCATTGCCACAGTTACGATACCATATGGTTGTTTTTCTTTCGATTGAGCTGGTTGTTCAGGAACCATAGCAGGTTCATCTAATAAAGCAGTATGCTGTTCACGCATATTTTCTACTTTAATCTTAATTAAACTACCGTATTTTTGCCCGTAGTTCATAGCGTCTCCAGGATGTTCTGCGTGGATATGAACTTTTACAATTTCATCATCAGACACAACTAGTAGAGAATCACCATATACACTAATATCTTCACGGAATTTTTGTTCAGAGAAATTATGCTCTTTCACCTTTTCAGCCTCTAATTTCACCATGAACTCCGTACAATATCCATACTTAATATCTTCTGTACTCAATTGGCTTTGTACACTACGGTGATGTTCTGCGCGTACCATCTCATTCATAGATGTTTGCGTCGGTGCATCAGAAGAAATCGTTTCTCCTTTTAAGTCAGCTAAAAATCCTTCGTATACCACTACAAGACCTTTACCACCGCTATCTACAACGCCAACTTGTTTTAATACAGGTAATAAATCTGGCGTACGATTTAACGATGCGTTTGCTTCTTTCACAACGTCTTCCATAAACAAAACAAAGTCGCGCTGTTTTTTCGCAACTGTTACTGCATATTTACCCGTTTCTCTTGCAACCGTTAAAATCGTTCCTTCAATCGGTTTCATAACCGCTTTATAAGCCGCCTCTACTCCAGCTTCTAGTGCTGCAGCAAAATCAACTGTTGTTAATTCTTCTTTTTGTTCAATGGATTTAGAGAAACCACGGAACAACTGAGATAGAATAACTCCAGAGTTACCACGAGCTCCCATTAATAATCCTTTGGCTAAACTTACGCCGACTTTACCAGCATGCTGTGAAGGATTTGCTTTCACTTCACGCGCACCTGAAGTCATAGATAAGTTCATGTTTGTACCGGTATCGCCATCTGGAACTGGAAATACGTTTAATGCATCAACAAGCTGAACATTATTTGTTAAATTATTCGCTCCTTGCATGATCATTTGTGATAAACGTTTTCCATCAATTTTTTGAATTGACACAGATTTTCCTCCTTAATGCACATTACAAGTTTATTACTTTAACTCCTTGTACGTAGATGTTTACAGAATCTACTGCTAGTCCTACAGTTTGATCTAGTGTATATTTCACTTTCGTCTGCACATTATGTGCCACTTCTGAAATTTTCGTACCATAGCTCACAATAATATACATATCAATATGTACTTCATCTTCATCTTTACGAACAATAACACCTCTAGTGAAGTTTTCTTTTCGTAAAATGTCTGTTAATCCATCTTTTAACTGATTTTTTGATGCCATACCTACGATACCGTAGCAATCTACCGCGGCACCTCCAGCAATTGTTGCAATTACATCTGTACTAATATCAATTTGACCGTACTTCGTTTTAATTTCAATTGACATCTCGTTTCCCCCTTCATAAATGGTGAAAGTGAGCTAGACTACTTTAGTTACTATCATATAATCTTTTTAAAGAAAATTCCATCGTTCTTTCTTTTCACTCTCATATTTTATGTTTTAAATTACACTTTTTTATGATGAGCAAAATAGTCCATTGTTATTATACAACATGTACCACTATAATATGTCAAGCAATTTTTATGGATTTTAACTTTTCTTCATTGACATATAGTGTCAAGTAAATTTTCTTGATTTCTTTTTTCTACGGTGTTGCATTCTCTTTTTAGTTGTGTTAAATTATAGTAGTGTTTTTAGCATCGCATAAAAGACTAACATTGAAAAATTACGTATGGTAAGGTATCAAGGGAGGGAAATATAAATGGCTCGTGTTTGTGCTATTACTGGAAGAAAAGCTCGTTCTGGTAACTCTCGTTCTCACGCAATGAACGCTACAAAACGTAAGTGGGGCGCTAACCTTCAAAAAGTTCGCGTACGCATCGACGGAAAAGTTCAACGTGTTTACGTTTCTGCTAGAGCATTAAAATCTGGCAAAATCGAACGTGTTTAATAATAAAAAAAAGAGCCGATAGGCTCTTTTTTTACTATAACAATGGAAAAAGCACCGGTGATAGGTGCTTTTTTAATCTTTTTTGAAGGTATTTAACATTGCACGAACAATTCCACCAAGAAATTTAGGTAACTTAATTGTATAAAATCTCATGGTTTCCCTCCTAATCCCCATTACTCCACTTGGTCACTATATGATGTAAGGAGCAAAATTGTTTCTTCAATCAGTGCTTCTTATCAACATTAATATGCCAGAAGTAAATGAAAAAGTACCTTTTTCCTCAACGAGTTCGTTACTAATACAAAGTGTTGATCCCCACTCTATTGTTTTATTAGTAAGAGGGTACTTAAAACCAAACAATGTAATCCCTTCCACTATTTCAGTAACTGGTACAAAAGATACATAAGGAAAATTTTTATTTTCTTCAATTATATGTGTACCCACTTTTTTAACTGTTATTTCATTTTTATTGTCCACAATACACATTTCTATCTCTACTTCTAACCCTTTTAAAAGCATTTGTATATTTGCCAAACCGTGATCAAGTCTTCCACCGGTAGCACCAAAAATACGAATTAGTGCCGGCTTCTGTCCTAATGCCCAGTTGATTGCAATTTCTAAATCCGTTTGATCTTTTTCCCGCGGAACAATATGTAATTCGTTCGTTTGCTGTCCCATCCATACTAATTCTTCTTCAGTAACTGAATCGTAATCTCCAAACGCAACAGCCGGGGTAATCCCTTTCTTTAATAGACGGTATACTCCCCTATCAACCGCAGCCCACACTACTTCCTCATTCTCATATCGAGCAAAATCTGCGCAATATTCCGAAGGTCCTCCTGCCAAAATATGAATAATCATTTTTTCTTCCCCTTCCATTGTAAAAAGGCAATCTGCCATTCGGTAGATTGCCTTTTTACATATTTTTACCCTATCCTATGAATACCTTACTAGGATAAAAGTTCATCACTACCCACGAATTACGCGAATTGCTTCACCGCGGTCTTTTTGATTGTATACTGCTGATCCAGCTACAAGTACATTTGCTCCTGCTTCCACACAAAGTCTTGCTGTTTCAGCATTTACACCACCATCAACTTCAATTTCTACTTCTAGATTGCGCTCTTTCACCATGTCTGCAACTTGTTTAATTTTCGGTAATACAGAATGGATAAACTTCTGTCCACCAAATCCAGGGTTTACTGTCATAAGTAATACCATATCTATATCTTCTAATACATGCTCAATCACTGAAACTGGCGTATGTGGATTTAATACAACGCCCGCTTTAATACCGTGAGATTTAATTAACTGAATTGTACGATGCAGATGTGGACACGCCTCTGCGTGAACAGTAATAATATCCGCTCCCGCTTGTGCGAAAGTCGGGATATAGTTATCAGGATTTTCAATCATTAAATGTACATCTAATGGTAATGATGTAATTGGACGGATAGCTTCTACAATTAATGGTCCAATCGTAATATTTGGTACGAAATGTCCATCCATTACGTCAACGTGAATGTAATCCGCTCCGCCCTTTTCTACATCTTTAATCTCTTCCCCTAATTTTGAAAAATCTGCTGATAAAATCGATGGTGCAATTTTAATCATAACTAATACCTCGGCTTTCTCTCTCTAATTTCTTCTACGAATTGTTTATAGTTCTTATAGCGATATTCTGTAATCTTCCCTTCTTCAACCGCAGCTTTCACAGCACATTTCGGTTCAGAAAGATGTGTACACCCTCTAAATTTACAGTATTGGCTCGCTTCTTTCAACTCTGGAAAACAATATGTAAGATCTTCTACTTCTATATCAATGAAATCTAGTGAACTAAAACCCGGTGTATCTGCTACTAGTCCACTCCCAATTGCAATTAATTCTACGTGTCTTGTCGTATGCTTCCCGCGTCCTAAATGGGAGGAAATATCATTTGTTTTCAGCTCTAATTCTGGACGTAGCACATTAAGCATTGAAGATTTCCCAACACCAGATTGACCCGCAACAACAGAAACACAATTTTCTAAGTATGGTTTTAATATATCAATACTTTCTGACGTATTAATAGAAGTAAATAAAACATCATAACCCATCTCACGATAATCATTCGCATAAGCTTCAACAGTTGCTTTCATCTTTTCATCTACTAAATCCATCTTGCTAATACAAATAATTGGCTTAATGTTATGATATTCAATCAGCACTAAAAATCGATCTAACAGTCCAGGATTAAAATCTGGTTCTACTGCAGAGAACACAAGGATCGCTTGATCGACATTAGCAATAGGAGGTCTAACAAGTTCATTTTTTCGATCAAACACTTCAAGCACATAACCTTCAGTTGGATTATCTGCCTGAAAAACAACTTGGTCTCCTACAAGTGGTGTAATTTTATTTTTTCTAAATACACCTCGCCCACGACATTGCGTAACCCCTTCTTCATGCTGCACGTAATAAAACCCACTTAAAGCTTTTATAATTTTTCCTTCTGGCATAGAATTCTCCTTTTTTTGTATAAGGTGATGCTGAATTTAAAAATGAATGGATTTAAATTTTCCAAATAACGATTTCAAAACCTACCATATATACTTTCGCTAATATACATTAAATCTTCCATTAAATGCAAAAAAATATTTACAGCTGCATCACTTTACTAGCTTTTTGAATCATATATTTTTGCCTGCTATACCGTCCACTTTGTAGACAGCATAACAGGCAATAATAATAAGTAGACTTTCACTATTATTGAGTTGGATATGGTACTTCTTTATCAATAATCGTTACTCCATCTCGTACAATTTTATAGTGTCCCTTTGAACCTTCTTGAATTACAAATTCTAAAGAAATAGTCGCTGATTCAGTAATTGTTCTCGTTTCAACCGGTCTATCCATTTTTTGCTGCATGTCTTCTTTATAAATTTCTATTGTTTGCGGCTTTTTTTCACCTGTTACAGCAGGCTCATATGGGATAGAGATATTGTCCACTTTTACCGTTTTAGTCACTTTAGGCTTTTGACCATCAGAGATAATAATAGTTACTTTATCTCCCTCTTTTAATGGTGTACCTGGTTTTGGAAATTGCGAAATTACAAGTCCTTTTTCGACTGAATCTGAGTACTCTCGTTTTATATCTGACGTTAGTTTTCTCTCATTCAAATAACCAGTTACACTATTTTCAGTCCACCCCGAAAAGTCACCTGGTCTAATTTGATAAGGACCTTTACTTACCCAGATTTTCAGTTCTTGCTCCGCTTCTATAACCATTTGATCAGGCGTCGGAATTTGCTCTACAATTTCACCTTTCGGCTTATCATTTTCAATATAATTTACTGTAACTTGTTTATATTTTTCTTCTAACTCAGCTTTTACACTCTCAAAGTTTTGCCCTGTGAAATTCGCCATCTTACTTTTCTTTTTTCCACCTGATTGATAGATAGTAATTTTAGCGTTTTCTTTTACGACTCTTCCTGCTACAGGTTCCGTTTTTATTACATCCCCAACTTCAACATCATCTGTATATACAATATTAGGCTCCGTCACCTCAAAGCCCTTTTCTACTAGCGTATTTACAGCTGTCGTGTATTTCATACCAGCCACATCAGGCACTTTCACATCTTTCGGAATAAATAATCCTGGAATAACCGTAAGCGCTAATGTTATTCCTATTGCTAAAAATAAAAATGTTGAAATTAAAACTTTAAGCCACTTGTTACTCCGTTTTTTCTTCTTATCTAACTCAGCTGCTTCTGCTCTTATCGGTTCTTCCACCTTACTCCCTTTTAAAACAATCGTTTCATCACTTACATTTTCAAATAATTGTTCTTGTTGAATAATCGGAATCGCTTTCGTCGCTTCCATATCTTCTGGTATGTAAAATGGTTGCTCATTTATCCTCTCTGGATATAGCGCAGTTTCAATATCTCGCTTCATCGCATTGGCAGATTGATATCGATGGAAAGGATCTTTTGCAGTTGCCTTTAATATAATATTTTCAACACTTTGCGGAATATTTTCATTCCATCTTTTTGGTGATGGGATTTCACTTTGTAAATGTTTTAAAGCTATAGCAACAGCAGATTCGCCAGAAAACGGTTGTCTTCCTGTTAACAATTCAAACATAACTATTCCAAGAGAATAAATATCCGATTGTTTATTTGCTATCCCGCCACGTGCCTGTTCTGGTGATAAATAATGGACTGAACCCAGTACTGAATTTGTATGTGTAATTGTTGTTGCACTTGTAGCTGTCGCAATTCCAAAATCTGTTACTTTTATTATTCCATCAGCTCGAATTAAAATATTGTGCGGCTTTATATCACGATGCACAATTTCAAAATGATGGGCGTGTGCCATGGCGGATGTTAACTGCTCCATAATATCAAGAGCTTCTCCTATAGGTAACATACCTCGCTCAATTATGTATTGCTTCAATGTTTGCCCGGGTACATATTCCATGACAAGATAATATATACCATCTTCTTCTCCGACATCATACATATTCACAATATTTGGATGCGACAACGTTGTAACAGACTGCGCTTCTCGATGGAAACGTTTAATAAACTCTTCGTTATTTGAGTAGTCGAGTCTTAATATTTTTACCGCTACATCTCGGCCAAGTATATCATCATGAGCTAAATATACATTGGCCATTCCGCCACCACCAATCATTTTCAGTAGCTTATAACGGTCATTTAAGCGTTTTCCAATCAGCACGTTGCACTTCACCTACTTTCGTTTGTCGAACCCGCATAATCAATAAGAACAAGTGTGATATTATCTTCTCCACCGCGATCATTCGCCAATTGAATGAGACGCTGCCCTTTACCTTCAAGCTGTTCATTTAACTGTAAAATTTGTTGCATATCATCAATAGAAACTTTGTTTGATAACCCATCAGAGCAAAGAAGTAATTGATCATCTTCCTCAAGCACCAACGTTTTAACATCTAATCCAACTTTTTCTTCTGTTCCTAGCGCTCTTAATAACACATTCTTTTTCGGATGATACTCTGCATCTTCCTTTGAAATTTCACCATGTCTCACAAGCTCATTTACAAGCGAATGATCTTCCGTTACAAGCGTCATTTCTCCTTCTGATACCATATAGCAACGACTATCTCCTATATGCCCTATCGTCACAAAACTTGTTGTACAAACAGCTATTATAAGCGTTGTTCCCATACCATTACATTCTACATTTTGCTGAGCGTATTCATATATACGCTCATTAATAATCCCAACACTAGTATGTAACCATTGTTCTACTTTTTTCGGTTCATTCATATTATGCGTTTGCTTCCAATAATCATGGAATAATTGAATGGTCATCGAGCTAGCTACATCACCAGCTCGATGACCTCCCATTCCATCTGCTACTACCGCTAAAACATTTCCATCTAAATTGTGAAAAACTCCTGCACTATCTTCATTATGTTGACGAACTTTTCCTTTATCCGATAGAAATACGGCTTTCATCTCGTCACCTCGTCTCTTCTTTGCGCTCCTTCGCACGCAACTGACCGCAGGCTGCGTCAATATCATGACCTTGTTCACGGCGAATCGTTACATTCACTCCACGATCTTTTAACGTTTTCTCGAACAAGAAAATTTGCTCACGTGGTGTACGTACATAATCACGTTCAGGTACGTAGTTTACCGGGATTAAGTTTACATGACATTTTACACCTTTTAAGAGCGCAGCAAGCTCTTCAGCGTGCTCAACTTGGTCATTTTCTCCTCCAAATAATCCATATTCAAAAGTAATACGGCGCCCTGTTCTATTTACATAGTATTTAATAGCTTCCATTAAATCCGGTAATTTATAAGCACGGTTAATCGGCATTAATTTTGAACGTAATTCTGAGTTTGGAGCATGCAATGAAATCGCAAAATTAATTTGTAGTTCTTCTTCAGCAAACTTATAAATTTTCGGGATAATTCCACTCGTCGAAACAGTCATATGTCTAGCACCAATATGAAGTCCTTTTTCATGGTTAGTGATGCGTAAGAATCCCATTAAATTATCGTAATTATCAAATGGTTCTCCAATTCCCATAACAACAAGAGAACTTACACGTTCTTCTGTTTCATCAAGCGCACGCTGAACTTCTACTACTTGCGCTACGATTTCTCCAGCTTCTAGGTTTCGTTTTAGTCCACCAAGCGTCGAAGCACAGAACGTACATCCAATACGACAACCAACTTGCGTTGTTACACAAATGGAATTTCCATATTCATGTCGCATTAATACCGTTTCAATAGAATACCCGTCATATAATTGGAATAAGAATTTAATCGTTCCATCCGAAGACGTTTGTTTTACTAACGTGTTTAAAGTAGTAATATCAAAGGAATTCGACAATTTATCACGCAATCCTTTAGAAAGGTTTGACATATCCTCATAATTTTTTACACGTTTTTTATATAGCCAGTCAAAAATTTGTCCAGCGCGGAACTTCGGTTCTCCTTGTTCCTTTAACCAATCTTGCATTTCATGAATTTGTAAAGAGTAAATTGATGGTTTCTTCGTTTCTACATTTTTCTTTTGTTTTCTTACAGTCGTTTCCATGATGCTACACCTTCTTCCTTAAACAAGCAATATAAAAGCCATCCGTTGCAAAATAATGCGGTAAAATTTGTACTTGACCTTCATTAATATACTTACTTAATTTTTCTGGCATACGTTCTTTTATCGTAGTATCCCATTCAAATTCAGGATGTTCTTTTAAAAATTTATCTATTACTTGTTCATTTTCTATTTTCTCAATTGTGCACGTACTATAAACAAGACGACCGCCTTGTTTTAATAACGGTGCTATTTTTTCTAGTATCGCAAGTTGAATCGTCGATAATCTTTCACTATCGCCTTTATCTTTTCCTAACTTAATATCAGGCTTACGTCTAATTACACCAAATCCAGAACACGGTGCATCTACCAATATTTTATCAAACGTTTCATTTGAAAAGTGCTCTTGCACTTTTCTAGCATCTAGCGCTTTTGTTTCGACATTTTCTAACCCAAGTCGCTCTGCTTGCTGTTTAATTAAACGTACTTTGTGTGCATGTAAATCAAGAGACATTACTTTACCAGTTCCCTTTAAACGCTCAGCTATATGCGTAGTTTTACCACCAGGAGCCGCACAACTATCAAGAACTGTCTCTCCCTCATTTGGTTCTAAAGCGCGTGCTACAAGCATAGAACTTTCATCTTGAATAGAAAGAAATCCTTTTTTAAACGCTTCTGTATGCGCTACATTTCCTCTTTCAATCTGAATTGCATCATCTGACAAGTCACCACGTTTTGCTTCTATACCTTCACTTGCCAACAACTCAATCGCTTCTTCTACCGTTACCTTATCAACATTCACACGCGCTGTAGGTACAGGAGGTAACATATTTACTTCGCACATTTTCTCTGCAGTTTCTAAGCCATATGCAGAAGTCCACTCTTGTACAAGCCAAACTGGATGACTCATCGCAATTGCAAGCCGTTCTACTGGATCCTTGATTTCATCTACAGAAGGTACACCTTCTCTCTGAATCGAACGTAATACACCGTTCACCATACCAGCAATTCCTTTATGCCCGCGACGCTTTGCAATCTCAACCGCTTCATGAATAGCCGCTCTTTCTGGCACTCGGTCTAAATAAATCATTTGATATAAAGATAAGCGAAGCAATACTCTTACCCACGCCTCAACCTTCTTTTTTAAAAAAGGCTGTAAATAATAATCTAATGTGTCACGACGTTGAATCGTTCCATATACAATTTCAGTTAATAAACCAATATCTTTTCTATCAATTGCACTTTTTTCAATTAAATTATTTAAAAGTAAGTTGCTATATGCACCACTTTTTTCCACTTGAATTAAACCATCAAGAGCTAATTCACGAACATTTTGTCTCATGCATTTTCTCCTAACTTCGTTCCAATTTCAGGTTTTGTTCCACGTAAAAATTGTGAACAACTCATACGCTTTTTACCAGAAGGTTGCAATTCAGTAATTTTAACACCTGTTTCATTACTAGTTGCTACTACAAAACCATCTTCTTCGATCGCAACAATCGTACCTGCTTCAGCCGGTTCAGTTACAGGCACTTTTTCTCCCCACCATACTTTAACAACTTGTCCTGCTAAAGTTGTATAAGCAACTGGCCATGGATTCAATCCGCGAATGTGATTGTATACTTCTTCACCTGTTTTTGTCCAATCAATTTTCTCTTGCTCACGTTTTATATTGTACGCAAACGTTACTTCTTCTTCGTTTTGTTTAATCGGTTCTAACTTACCTTGAATTAATAAAGGTACTGTTTTAGATAGAAGATGTGCTCCTGCTTCACTTAATTTATCAAATAATGAGCCTGTCGTTTCACGCTCTTCAATTTCCACTTCCACTTGCGTTAAGATATCACCAGCATCCAATTTTTCTACCATATACATAATTGTAATACCTGTTTTTTCTTTACCTTCCATAATTGCATAATGAATTGGTGCACCACCACGAAGTTCAGGAAGTAAAGAAGCGTGGACATTAATACATCCATACTTCGGTGCTTCTAAAATTTCATTTGGTACAATCTGACCAAATGCAGCTGTTACAATTAAATCTGGCTCTAATGCCAATACTTTTTCATATTCATCTTTTTCACGAATTTTTAACGGCTGTAACACAGGGATACCATGTTTTTCCGCTTCAACTTTAACAGGTGTAGGTGTTAATACTTTTTTTCTACCTACTGGACGATCAGGTTGCGTCACAACACCTACTACCTCATAGCCATCTTCAATAAGACGACGAAGCACCGGCACTGAAAAGTCCGGTGTTCCCATAAACACTACTTTTATCATTTAAAAACCGCTCCTTTTAACACCTATTCTAGTTCGTTTTCTTCATAATATCTTGTCACTTTCGATGTAAATAAAACACCGTGTAAATGATCGATTTCATGTTGAATTGCACGCGCTAAAAATCCTTCCGCTTCTAATAAAAATACTTTCCCACGGCGATTTTGTGCTCTTACTTTAATATAATCCGCACGTTCTACTTCACCATAAAGTCCCGGGAAGCTTAAACATCCTTCGGGACCTACTTGTTCACCACGTTTTTCTAATATTGATGGATTGATTAACTCGATTTTCCCAGTATCATCATCGACATCAACAACCGCTACTTGCAAGCTTACACCTACTTGAGGCGCAGCTAAACCGACTCCGTCCGCAATTAACATTGTTTCATGCATATCTTTCAACAATTTCACTAACTTTTTATCAAAGTTAATTACTCTTTCGCATGGTGTTTCTAACACTTCATTTGGATGCTTTACTATTTCTAAAACTGCCATATTTCCCTCCGCTACATTAACATTGTTGGATTAAAATCAATTGAGATTTGTAGCTCTTTTTGCATTTCTGCTTGATAATGTTCATTTACCATTTTGAGCACGTTCTTTAAGTTTGGTTCCCGTTTGTATTTTATCATGCATTGATAACGATATCTATCTTTTATCCTTGGAATTGCTGAAGCAACTGGTCCTAACACCATTGTTTGCTGCGAGCAATGCGTTCGTAAATACGAGGCAATTTTTTCCGTCACTTGTACCGCTTTTAATAATTCAGGATGAGATACGGTTACGAGTACAACATAGTAATATGGAGGATATTGTCTTGTTCGTCTCATTTGCATTTCTTGGTCAAAAAACACATCATATTGTTGGTTCTTCGCTAACTCTATACTGTAATGTTCTGGCGTATACGTTTGAATCACAACTTCCCCTGGCAATTCATGTCTACCCGCTCGTCCACTTACTTGCGTCAATAACTGATATGTCTTTTCACTTGCACGAAAATCAGGTAAGTGAAGCATCGTATCTGCAGTTAAAACCCCAACAAGCGTTACTTTCGGAAAATCTAATCCTTTAGCAATCATTTGTGTTCCAAGTAATATATCTGCTTTTTCTTCCCCAAACGCCTTTAATAATTTTTCATGCATTCCTTTTCGACTTGTCGTATCTACATCCATTCGAATGACTCGCGCCTCTGGAAATAGTTTTGTAATTTCTTCTTCTACCTTTTGTGTACCTGTACCAAAGAAACGAATGTATATACTTTGACAAGCTGGACACTCAGTTGGCATATTTTCTTCGTAACTACAATAATGACATTTTAAACGATGATTCATTTTATGATATGTCAATGAAATATCACAATGCGGACATTGTACAACATACCCACAATCACGGCACATAACAAATGTAGAATGACCTCTTCTATTTAAGAAGAGTACCATCTGTTCTTTCTTTTCTAATCGATCTGCTATTTTTTCATGCAGCGCCTTAGAAAACATTGATCGATTCCCGTCACGAAGTTCTTCTCGCATGTCAACAATCTCTACCGTTGGTAAAGCTTGTTCATTCATACGTTTTTCCATTGTTAGTAGTTCATAAACACCTTTTTTCGCCCTTGCAAACGATTCAAGTGTTGGTGTCGCACTACCAAGAACGATAGGACATTTATGGTATTGCCCTCTCCAGACAGCCACATCTCTTGCATGATACCTTGGATTATCTTCTTGTTTGTAACTTGATTCATGCTCTTCATCAATAATAATAATCCCTAAATTCTCAAAAGGCGCAAAAACGGCTGAACGCGCACCAACTACAACTTTCACTTCTTTTCTTAAAATCTTACGCCACTCGTCATACTTTTCTCCAACAGACAACGCACTATGAAGAACTGCAACTTGCGAGCCAAACCTACCTTTAAAACGATCCACCATTTGGGGTGTTAGTGCAATTTCAGGAACAAGAACGATAGCTTCTTTTCCTTTCTCGAGCACTGCTGCTATAGATTGTAAATATACTTCTGTCTTTCCACTTCCTGTAACACCATATAGTAAAAATGGATTATAAGTTTCATTTGTAATTGATGATAAAATCGGTGTAATAACTTGTTTTTGTTCCTCCGTAAGTGGCAATGGTTTCGTTTGTTCAAAACCATCATCGTCATACGGATTTCGGTATACTTCCACATACTTTTCTGAAATGAATCCCTTTTTAACAAGTGCTTTTATTGGAGCATCTGTTATTTGTAACTCTTCTGTAATTACTTTCAACGGTACACTTTTATAATTTTCCACAAAATAATAGAGTACATCTTGTTGTTTTTTACTTTTCAGTTCAAATGCCGCTAATTCTAATTTATCTTCTGGCAACTCCGGCTGAACAACTCTTTGCTTCTTCTTTTGTACTTTATCTTTCACTTGATAAACGACTTCAACCGTACCATTTTTAATTTCTTGTTGAATAGTCCGGTATAAATGTGGCTGTTGCTCGATTACTTCAAAATCAATTGCTTCTTTATCCTGAAATAAATATAGTATTTCAGGTGCTATTTCTTCCTGTTTACAAAGTTGTAGACGTTTTTTATACGTTGCTTTTATCGCAGTTGGAAGCATCACTTGAAAAGCTGAAATCATGTAGCATAACGTTTCACTTGTAAGCCAATATCCAAGTTTTAATAATTCATCATTTAAAACCGGTGTTACATCTAATATTTCATGGATCGTCTTTAACTTCTTACTTTCTACATCCACCGAATCTTTAATCCCAATAATAAAACCTTGCAATTTTCTTGGCCCAAACGGAACTACTACCCGCATTCCTGTCTGTACAATATCTTCCCATTTTTTAGGTATAATGTAATCAAATGGTCGATCTGTCTGACGGGCAGGTACATCAACAATTACACTTGCAAATTTCATAAACGATCATCTTCTAACATCATTTCAATTTGCTTTAATATTTCACGAGCTACCTCTTTTTTCATTAAAAGTGGCAACTCAATAACTTTTCCATCTTTTCTATACATCGTTACAATATTCGTATCCGTGCCAAATCCAGCTCCTTGCGCTTTTACATCATTCGCGACAATCATATCTGCATTTTTCTCACGTAGTTTTTTCGTTGCATATTCCTCTACATTTGTCGTTTCAGCAGCAAAACCGATAAGTAACTGTTTATCCTTTTTCTGACCTAACGTTTTTAAAATATCCACCGTTCTTTCGAGTTCAATGACAGCATCACCATTTTGCTTTTTCATTTTATTATCATGAACATATTTCGGACGATAATCTGCAACTGCTGCTGTTTTAATGACAACGTCTACGTTTTGATAATGTTGAAGAACTGCTTCTAACATATCTTGTGCAGATTCCACTTGCACTGTCGTTACATGTAACGGTGGATTTAATGCTGTCGGTCCTGAAACGAGTATAACATCAGCGCCTAAATTCGCCGCCACTTCTGCAATCGCATACCCCATTTTTCCAGAAGAAAAATTCGTCATAAAACGAACTGGATCAACCTTTTCACGTGTTGGGCCAGCAGTTATTAATATTCTTTTTCCCTGCAATGGTTTGTGTTCTGAGAAAGCTTCCTCTAACCGTGCGATAATCGCTTCAGGTTCTTCTAGTCGTCCCTTTGCTACATATCCACATGCTAAAAAGCCTTCCCCAGGCTCAATAAACGTATATCCTAGCGTTTTCAATGTCATCATATTTTTTTGAACAATTTTATTTTCATACATATGCACATTCATAGCAGGCGCAATCCATACCGGAGCTGCAGTAGCTAACAAAGTAGTTGTAATCATATCATCTGCAATACCACCAGCTAACTTTCCAATACAATTGGCAGTAGCAGGTGCGACAAGTACAACATCCGCCCAATCTGCTAAATCAATATGAGCAATAACAGCCGAGTCTTTCTCATCAAATGTATCCGTATATACATCATGGCGAGAAAGTGCTTGGAATGTAAGAGGCGTAACAAACTTCATTGCCGACTCACTCATCATTACTTTTACAATCGCGCCAGATTGTGTCAATTTACTCGTTAACGCAGCTGCTTTAAAAACCGCAATGCCTCCTGTTACACATAGAAGTATCTTTTTCCCTTTTAGCATATGACTCGTCCTCTTTCTTTTTCAAACTTATAATACTGAAATAGAATTCCCAGCTCGTCAGTACCAATATTTCATTCCTTTCGTAAAAAAATAACAACCTACTTGTAAATAGGTTGTTACCGTTACATAGAAAATTATAAAGTCTATGTTTTATTTTGTCGAAGGCAAAGGCTTATTCAGCAACTTTATCTTCACTTGGTACGTAGCTTAATACTTCCGCATCGATTTCTTCTAATGCTTTACCTACACACTTATGAGAAACCGGTTGCTCTACAACACAGTTATTAGCAAGTTGCATTTCACGTGCACGCTTTGCAGCCACTGTTACTAGTGTGTATTTAGAATCGATTTTTTGTAGTAATGAGTCAATTGATGGATTTAACATAATTATAGACCCTCCGTCATTTCTTTATAATATTTTGCTACCCTTTCGCGGCGGCAATGTTCGCCAACCACAATTGCTTTAATTCTATCACAAGCTAATTCAACTTGATCGTTTTCTACTACATAGTCGTAAGCGTCCATCATCTCGATTTCTTCTTTCGCTACAGTTAAACGATTTTCAATAACATCTTCAGTCTCTGTACCACGGCCGACAATACGGCTCTTTAGTTCAGATAAACTTGGAGGTGCTAAGAAAATAAATACACCTTCTGGGAAAGCTTTCTTAACTTGAATTGCTCCTTGCACTTCAATTTCTAAGAATACATCTTTTCCTTCTTGTAATGTTTTTTCAACATAGTCAATCGGTGTTCCGTAATAATTACCTACGAACTCAGCCCACTCAAGTAATCTTTCATTACGAATCATTTCCTCGAATTCTTCTCTTTCTTTAAAGAAATAATCCACACCATCTACTTCACCTTCACGCGGCTTACGTGTCGTTACTGAAATAGAGTACTGAAAACGTGTATCCTCATGGCTAAACAGCTCTTTACGAACCGTTCCTTTTCCAACCCCAGAAGGCCCTGAAAGAACGATGAGCAATCCTCTTCTACTTCTCATAAATATGTAAAACCTACCCTTCCTCACTTAAATCTTCTTTATTATTCAAACGATGTGCAATCGTCTCTGGTTGAATTGGACTTAATACAACATGCCCATCATCCATAACAATAACCGCCCTTGTTTTTCTCCCATACGTAGCATCAAGCAAAGCATTATGTTCGCGTGCTTCCTGTACTGTTCGTTTAATAGGAGCTGACTCCGGACTTACAATAGCAATAATTCGATGAGCAGATACAATATTTCCGTATCCAATATTTAAAAACCGCATGGCCATAGTTTGCGCCTCCTAGTAAGTCTATCCGATTTCTCCACCACGTATAACTTTATATATTTTTTGAAAGCTACTCAATATTTTGTACTTGTTCACGAATTTTTTCAAGGTTATTTTTCATTTCTACAACATATTTTGAAATTGTTAAGTCATTTGCCTTAGAACCAATCGTATTAATTTCTCTATGCATCTCTTGCACGATGAAATCCATTTTTCTTCCAACAGGCTCTTCAATCTGCAATGTTTCATGAAATTGCTCTAAATGACTTTGCAAACGAACTAACTCTTCATGAATATCACAACGCTCTGCAAAGATTGCGACTTCTGTTAGCAATCTTTGTTCATCTAACTCTTGATTATGTAATTCTTTTAAGCGATTTTCTAATCGTTCACGATATTTTTGTGTAACAATTGGTGCATGTGGAATAATTGCATTTACACAATTGCTAATCTCTTGTAAACGATACGCTATATCTTTATGTAATCGTTCTCCTTCGCCATCTCTCATCGTTTTCAACATATGAGCAGCTTGACGAACAGCCTCATATAAACTGTTCTCAAAATGTTCATTTACATTTTCTATTTCTTCAATTGCTGTTACTTCTGGCATTGCCATTAATTGCTCGAGTGTAATAGAATCTTGTAATTGAAACTTTCCTTTTATATCTTCCATCATCGATTGGTACTGCTCAAGAAGTGACCAATTCACACTTAATTTTCTTTCAACAAGTCCTTCACCTGCTATACTAATAGACACCTCAATGCGTCCACGTCGAACTTGCTGTGCAATTTTTTTACGAATTTTGTCCTCAAATACCATCATTTGCTTAGGAAGTCGAATACTCATCTCTAAAAAACGGTGGTTCACCGATTTCATTTCTACTGTAATTTGAAAAGTATCACTTTCTACTTTCGATCTTCCAAACCCTGTCATACTAGAAATCATTTTTATCACATCCAAGCCATAAAATAACTCAATGAAAAAGGTAATAGAGACAAGGCTCTACTACCTTCTGTAAATTATATCACATTTTCATAACATTGACTATTTCAAGTTTAATCCCTTCTTATATAACATTGGCTTTTTCTTTTTCGCCTTTTTCCCTGTTAATAAAGAACCTACTAGTAAGAAAGTCGGAATTGATGACAAACCTCCAATTAATAACCAATCTCTTGCTTGTATCGGCATTGTGCTAAAGATCGGTTGTAACGGTGGATAATATATAACCACTAGCATGAGTAGTAACGAAATGATAACCGCCCCTACTAAATACACGTTCCCAAATGGATTGCGGTGAAAGACAGAATGCTCACTACGACAATCAAATACATGAATAAGCTGAGCAAGTACCAACGTCGCGAACGCTACAGTTTGTGCATATTTCAGTTCATTTGGATGTTGGTTATACGCAATAATAAACGCTACTAACGTCACTGCCCCAATTAAAAACCCTCGACTTATTATTTTCCATGCAAGCCCTCTAGCGAATACCCCTTCTTTCGGGTGGCGCGGCGTTCTCTTCATCACATCTCCTTCAGCCTTATCCAAACCTAATGCCATCGCTGGTAAACCATCAGTAACTAAGTTCACCCATAAAATTTGAATAGGAACCATCGGCAGTGGTAATGCAAGTAACATCGCAAATAACATGACTAAAATTTCTCCAACGTTTGACGCCAATAAGTAGCGAATAAACTTACGTATGTTCTCGTATATATTTCTTCCTTCTTTAATTGCTGATTTAATTGTAGCAAAATTATCGTCTAGTAAAACAAGTGAAGAGGCCTCTTTCGCAACATCTGTCCCTGTAATTCCCATCGCTATCCCAATATCCGCTGTTTTTATAGCTGGAGCATCGTTCACTCCATCGCCTGTCATGGCTACTATATGTCCTTGATTTTGCAGTGCCTTAACAATTTTTAATTTATGCTCAGGTGATACACGAGCGAATACATACGTATCTTCTACAACATTTTCTAATTCCTCCACATCCATATTCGCGAGTTCTACGCCTTCAACAACGCGTCCATCTGGTGGCAAAACTCCTAATTGTTCAGCAATCGCCATTGCTGTCACTTTATGATCACCTGTAATCATTACCGTTCGAATACCAGCTTCTTTACACTCTTTTACCGCCTGCGCCACTTCTGGCCTTGGCGGGTCAATCATACCTTGTATCCCAACCAACATAAAATCTTTTTCAACGTCTCTTTCATGTTCAATAGAATCCGTGACTTTTAAAGGTTTAAACGCAACTGCAATTGTTCGAAGCGCTTGACTACCTAAGCTATGAATAGCCGCCTGTACTTCTCTTCTATATAACTCACTTAACGGCTGCTGCTTATCCCCCCATAAAATCGTTTGACTCATTTGCAAAAGAACGTCCGGTGCTCCCTTCGTAACAATAAACTTCTTCCCCTCTCGATCTCGTACAATAACACTCATCATTTTTCGAGTTGAATCAAATGGAAATTCACGAATAATTTCAAATTTCCCTTTCAATGCCTCACGTGTAATCCCAGCTTTCATTGCTGCAGCTACAAGCGCTCCCTCTGTTGGATCTCCATCTAATACGTACGCCTTTTTCTTTTGAATAATATTTGCATTGTTACATAGTGAACCAAATGTAAGTAGCTGATAAAGTGCTTTTGTCTTAGCTGGATTCACTTCTATTTCACCTTTCATAAAAGAGCCATTAGGTTCATATCCTTGCCCTGTCACTTTCCACAATTCTCCGCCTGACCACATATGTGTTACCATCATTTTGTTTTGCGTCATTGTCCCCGTTTTATCAGAACATATAACGGAAGCACAACCTAACGTTTCTACGGCTGGTAACTTTCGTACAATTGCTCTCTTTTTTATCATACGCTGTACACCAAGTGATAAAGCTACTGTAACAATTGCTGGCAACCCTTCTGGAATAGCCGCAACAGCTAGCGATACGCCAGCTAAAAACATATGATATACTTCATTCCCTTGATACACACCAGCCAATACAACGAGCGCTGTCAAAATAAGAGCTACAATAATTAATATTTTTCCGAGCTGTTCTAACCTTCTTTGCAGTGGTGTTTCCATTTGCTCTGCATTTTGTAACATATTTGCAATTTGACCCATCGCTGTATTCATACCAGTTGCTACAACGACACCTGTTCCAGATCCTCGCGTAATCATTGTCCCCATAAAAGCCATATTTTTTTGATCACCAATTGCAACCTCTTGCCCTTGCAATGCTTCTACCTTCTTTTGCACAGGTACGGACTCCCCTGTCAAAGCAGACTCTTCAATATATAAACTTGATGCCTCAACAAGACGCACATCAGCCCCAATACGATCACCACTGGAAAACTTAATAATATCACCTAAAACAAGTGCTTTAGATGGTGCTTTTACCCACTTTCCATTCCGCATTACAGTAACTTGTGGAGCAGCTAGTTCCTTTAAAGCTTCCAATGATTTTTCAGCTTTTCTTTCTTGAAAAAAGCCGAGAATACCATTGATAATAACAATGGCAACAATAGCAATAGAATCAATGTATTCACCTAAAAACGCAGAAACAATTGTTGCTCCAAACAAAACGAGTACCATGAAATCTTTAAATTGCGCTAAAAATACCATTAGTGCAGAAGGCCTTTTTGCTTCTTCTAATTCATTTGTACCAAATTTCTTAATTCGCCCTTCTGCTTCTTTCTCCGTAAGTCCAACCTTTACATTCGTATTCGTTCTTTCCTCCACTTCATGTGCTCGCATTCCATACCAGTTCATCCTGCCATCGACCTCCTGATTCCAGACATACTCTATTGAAAGCTTATTCAGCCTCGTCCAAAAAAATGCTATAATTAACTTTTAGTTAGAAAGGAGTGTTCATTAATGGCATTCGATGGATTATTTACAAGAGCGATTACACATGAAATTGAAAATTCTCTTTACACGGGAAGGATTTCCAAAATATACCAACCTTCAAAATACGAGATTTTATTACATATTCGAGCGAATGGAAAGAACCAAAAACTAATTCTTTCATCTCATCCTACATATGCGCGTATGCACTTAACGAATCAAAACTACGATTCGCCAGCAATACCGCCGATGTTTTGTATGCTTCTTCGTAAACATTTAGAAGGTGGATTTATTGAAAAAATTGAACAAATCGACTTAGAACGGATTATCCAAATTACAGTTCGCAGTCGTAATGAAATCGGAGACGAATCATTAAAAACATTAGTAATTGAAATAATGGGAAGACATAGCAACATTATCTTATTAGATACGAAAACAAACGTGATTTTAGATAGCTTAAAACACGTTTCATTAGCCGTAAACCGTCACCGAACTGTATATGCTGGTGCTGAGTACGTCGCGCCACCAGCCCAACATAAAATCAATCCTCTGCAAATTGAAACCGCAGATGATTTTATTAGACCGCTAGACTTTCTATCTGGAAATATGGATAAACAACTCGTCGGGGCTTTCATGGGAATATCCCCATTATTTGCAAAAGAAGTAGTAAAGAAAGCCGGTATGGTAAACGAGAAAGCATTATCAGAAGCATTTTTCTCTATACAAACACCATTACTATCTCATGCATATACACCAGCAATGATTACTGCAAATGGAAAAGAATTCTTTTATCTTTTCCCTCTTACACACTTGCAAGGAGAAGAAAAAACATTCTCATCAGTGAGCGAATTGTTAGATCGTTTCTTCTTTGGCAAAGCAGAACGTGATCGTGTAAAACAACAAGCTCATGATTTAGAACGCTTTATGCAAAACGAAAAAAATAAAAACGAGAAAAAACTCATTAAACTCGAAAAAACACTGCAAGATGCCGGAAAGGCAGATAAATATCAACTATTTGGAGAACTACTTACAGCCAATATGTACGCTTTGAAAAAAGGGGATAAAGATATTGAAGTCGTTAACTATTACGACGAAAATAGCGGAACTGTAAAAATTACATTAGATCCTTTAAAAACACCATCTGACAATGCGCAACGCTATTTCCAAAAGTACCAAAAAGCGAAAAATTCAGTTGTTATTGTAGAAGAACAAATCGAAAAAACAAATGAAGAAATTCTTTATTTTGATAGCTTACTTCAACAAATGGAAGCTGCTTCTTCAAAAGATATTGAAGAAATTCGTGAAGAATTAGCTGAAGAAGGTTATGTGCGCAATCGCAAAAAGAAAAACACAAAGAAAAAACCTACTAAACCAGTATTAGATAAATATTTAGCAAGTGATGGTACAGAGATTTTCGTTGGTAAAAACAATAAACAAAATGATTATTTAACAACGAAGTTTGCCCGCCGTGATGAAATTTGGTTACATACGAAAGACATACCTGGCTCTCACGTTGTCATTCGTTCTTTAGAGCCTGCTGAAGAAACTTTACTAGAAGCTGCCAAAATTGCTGCGTATTACAGTAAAGCGAAAGAGTCTAGCTCTGTACCTGTTGATTTCACCAAAATACGCCATGTCAAAAAACCGAGTGGTGCAAAACTTGGTTTTGTTACGTACGACAATCAGCAAACCGTATATGTAACACCAGATGCTGATATTGTAATGAAATTAAAAGCGTAAATAAAAAATGCGTTGCTTATAAGCAACGCATTTTTTATTTATTTTCAATTTAGTTGCTATATCCATTCAATATTGTCAAAAAAATTGACAGTGTCATTTTACATTTGTATAAATTTTTTTAAAGCATGTAAATAACGTACAAGTGTAACTCCAATCAATATTTTTTCATCCCCCTGCTATTTATTGAAGCAATCTGGATTTTATGAATAAACCGTCTCCCACAAATGGCAGGCTATTTTCTTATCTCCCTTAAAATATATGTTTTCCCTACTATCCTTTCTTCAAATATACATTTTGGCACACTATTTGCTTTATTAAATACTGTGAATAGGGGGAATTAACATGACTTTAAAAATTAATAAAATCCAAAATCAACTACAAAACTATGAAATTGACGGGTTACTCATTACCAAAAAAGAAAATCGCCAATATGCAACAGGCTTTACAGGTAGTGCTGGCGTCGTCTTAATCTCTGCGGATAAAGCTGTTTTTATAACTGATTTTCGCTATGTAGATCAAGCGAAATCACAAATAAAAGATGCTGAAATTATTATGCATACAGGAAATTTAGAAAAAGAAATTGCAAATCAAGTATCAAAATTAAACATTCAAAAACTCGGAATTGAAGAGAACAACATGACATTGCAACAATATAAAAACTTACAAAAATGCGTACATGTGGAAATGGTTCAAGTGTGCGAAATCATCGAAAATATTCGTATTATTAAAGACATGCCGGAAATAGAAACAATGAAAATCGCAGCTAATATTGCTGACGAAGCATTTCACCACATCATTACGTTTCTAAAACCAGGAATAAGTGAAAATGATGTACGAGATGAGTTGGAATTTTTCATGCGAAAAAAAGGGGCTACATCCTCTTCATTCCAAATCATTGTAGCTTCTGGCGTTCGTTCTTCACTTCCTCATGGAGTTGCATCAAATAAAATAATCGAGCGAGGCGACATCGTTACATTAGATTTCGGTGCACTTTACGATGGATATTGTTCCGATATAACTCGTACTGTAGCAATCGGAGAATCATCAGAAGAATTCAAAAAGATATACAATGTTGTACGAGAAGCGTTAAAACGTGGAACTAAAGCAATTAAGCCTGGAGAAACTGCGAAAAGTATCGATGATATAACGAGAGATTACATTACAGAACATGGATACGGTCAATACTTTGGACACTCTACTGGTCATGGTCTTGGGTTAGAAATACATGAACCTCTTCGCCTATCCCAAGAAAGTCAGGCTACTTTAGAAGAAGGTATGGTTGTTACAGTTGAACCTGGTATTTACATACCAAACTGGGGCGGTTGTAGAATTGAAGATGATATTGTCATCACAAAAGACGGATATGAAGTTATTACAAAATCAAATCGGGAACTAATTGTGATTCCTTGTTAAAATCATGAACTTTTTAAAAGGAGTTTTTCTCTGCACATAGAATTCTTTCTCTGGAGTCATCGTTTAAAGAGGGGGAATTTTAATTGAATTTTGTAATTGATAAATTGGAGGGTTTACATGTAGAATTTTCAAAGCTTGTTTCCATGATGAATTACGCTCGCTATACAACAATGCAAGCAGTGGAAAGTTTAACAATTGAAGAACTTGATTATTTATATGATAAGGAAGCAAATTCAATTGGCATGTTATTGTATCATATGGCTGCTATTGAATTTTACTACCAGATTCATACTTTTGAAGACCGTGAACCAACGGAGGCTGAATTAGAACGCTGGTTACCTGGCATTGAATTAGGCGATCTTGGACGTGAGAAAATAAAAGGAAACGCTATAGAATTTTACATAAATACATTACAAGAAGTACGTTCCAAAACAATCGAGACTTTTCAATCGTTACCTGATGAATGGTTATTTAAAACGACAGACTTTTGGTATGACAAACCAGCAAATAACTATTTTAAGTGGTTTCACGTTTTTGAAGATGAAATCAATCATCGTGGACAAATTCGTTTAATTAAAAAGATGCAAAAAGCTCATGCAGTAAAATGAGGAAATGCTACCGAATAAGGTGGCATTTTCTTTTATTCATTAACGAATAGCTTTTCGTTTATTATTTTAGTGACTACCACTACCAACATTAAAATGCATATTAAATATAGCATTTTCGAAATAAACAACCACCCTTGAAACATTACAATTCCATCTATTATCTCATTTCCTTTCCATAACAAAAACGGAATTGTGCTGATTATAATGACAAATTCGATGCTGAAAACCATTTTCTTTTTTCGACTATATGCTTTCCATTTATTCCAGCGATACATAGGTGCAAAAATCAATACTCCTATACATAATATAACTGGTACCCATTCACTTTTTAAAAATTGCCCTGAAATAACTGATAATAGTAAACAAACGAGCACACCATAATATCCTATTTTTTCTCTCATTCTTACTACCTCCATTCTATCCTCTCTTTAATATGTAACTCCATATTCTTATCGTGAACCTAAGAAAAATAACAACTACAATTACAATATAAAGACCTTTTGCAGAAGACATCTATTCTTGAAAAATAGACATTTTCTCCATCTGTTTCTGTCCTTCTATTAAAATAAACCCTATGAAAAATGAGCAAACAACAATGATACCTATCATAATTCCAATGCTTTTCTTACTATGTTGTTTCATGTCATCCCATCGGTATAACAGTATAAAAACAAACCCAAAAAGAGGGGTGATACTTATCCATTCATTGTTTGTAAATAGATTTAAAATGATTAATGGACTACAAGAAATAATAAATCCCCAAAAACCAATTTTTTTGCACATACGCCCTCCTCTAATTCCATTTTTAGGATTAATTGTATTGCATCATCCATTTTTTATTCTTACCATTACAGTACATGAAATTTCACTTTTTTTCTTTTTCTATACTCACATACTTTCACTGCTTTCATACAATAAACTACACGAATGCCTAAGGATGTGAATGTTATGGGAGTTGAATTAACGCTATTACACGCTCTCTATGTTATTTGCTTACTCACTATTATTACCTTTTTTATTCTCCGGAAAGATACGACGATTATTTGTATCGTTTTTATCTTTTTATTAGCATTAACTGCTACAAGTTCTATCCCTCTTGCCGTTAGCGGTATTTTTCAAAGTTTCATTTACGCTATTACTGAGCTATTACCAACTATATTAATTATCTCTATTATCGTATCAATGAGCAATCTACTCGTTCATACTGGCATAAATGATACGATGATTTCACCATTTACAAAGATGATTCGTACCCCTGCACTTGCCTACTGGATCATCGGCCTTTTAATGATGACAATTTCTTTCTTTTTTTGGCCTTCTCCAGCTGTCGCCTTAATGGGAGCTATTTTATTCCCCGTCGCTGTACGCGTCGGTCTTCCTCCAATTGGGGTTGCCATTGCTATGAACTTATTCGGACACGGCATCGCCTTATCTGGCGACTTCGTTATTCAAGGTGCACCGAAATTAACTGCAGACGCGGCTGGTCTTCCTGTTTCCAGCGTCGTTTCTGCCAGTGTTCCCCTCGTTATCGTGATGGGCGTTGTTACAACTTCTGTCGCTTTTTTCTTCTTACGAAAAGAATTTGATACAGGATTATCGTTGCAAGACTCCCCTGCATCAACGGAACCATCTAAAACTACTATTTTATTATCTCCTCGCATAAAGAAATGGCTCGCTATATGTATCCCTATTGTATATATCATCGATATCCTTTGCATGATTCAATTTAAACTACAAGGAAGCGATGCAACAGCACTTATCGGCGGAACGACTGTTATTATGATTATCATCATTTCCCTCATCGCCTACAAAGGTAATGGACTAAATAAAACAACCGATTATTTTATAGAAGGGCTCCAATTTGGATTTAAAATCTTTGGTCCAGTTATTCCAATTGCTGCACTCTTTTATTTAGGAGATAGCGGTTTTGTGAAAATTATCGGAGACTATTTACCGAAAGGTTCACATGGAATCATTAACGACTTAGGGATTGCCTTATCTCAAACTGTTCCTTTAAATCAATACGTATCGGCGGGAACATTAACTATCGTTGGTGTCATAACAGGATTAGATGGATCTGGCTTTTCTGGTATATCACTTGCTGGTTCAATTGCCAATCTTTTCGGAACAGCACTTGGGCATGGAACAGCTACATTAACAGCACTCGGGCAAATTGCTGCCATATGGACCGGAGGCGGGACTTTAATTCCTTGGGCGCTTATTCCTGCCGCTGCCATTTGTAAAGTGGATCCATTTGAACTCGCACGCCGAAACTTTTTACCAGTTGTGATTGGCTTAATTGTCACCACGATCGTTGCGATGTTTATTCTATAGCGTAAGCAAGTTTTCTCTTGCTTACGCTTTTTATTATGAAATCCAGTGACTTTCTAAAGGGATTATCTACATGTTAGCGAAGTTATATTAAGAGAATATTTATTTAAAAAACGTTTACGAGGAACAGATTACTTCCATTAGAAAAGGGGACATAACTATGAATGAATTGATTTTCGTCTTATTAATTTGTCCATTACTTATCTTTATCGTTTCTGTTATTGGAACACGCAAGACGAAAACGTATTACGTAATGCCGATTGTAACGTTTGCTAGTTTTTTAATAATAGGTGTTATCGCCTTCACTCCAAAATTCTTCTTTTGGGTTGGCATGTACAGCATCTTCTCATTTATTGTTTCTTATATGACTCTATTGTTTGTAAGAGGATATGAGCTTGCAGAAAGCGCTAAGTAGTTTTTAGTAGAAAGATTATAATATGAATTTTCTTTGATATCGATAGGACTTTACTTGAATTTTTAACAATGATAAAAAAGACGACTGCGTTCCCCCGCAGTCGTCTTTTTTTATGTTACGCTGTGATCCAAGCTTCGTCAGCTGGATTTTTACGCCACTCTTGTAATTTTTTCGTTTCAGCTTGTCCGATCATACCTTTTTCTGCTGCAACTTCAGTTAATGCACTGTAATCACTTAAAGAATATGATGCTACGTTAGCTGCTTCTAATTTTTCTTTTCCTGACTCTAGCTCGTATGTGAAGATTGATACGATTCCTAATACTTCACAGCCAGCTTCGCGAAGTGCTTCTACACACGTAATTGCACTACCACCAGTTGAAATTAAGTCTTCTACTACTACTACTTTTTGACCTTTTTCAGCTTTTCCTTCAATTTGGTTCCCTTTACCGTGACCTTTTGCTTTACTACGTACGTAGCACATTGGTAAATCCATACGACCGCTTACCCATGCAGCGTGCGCAATACCAGCAGTTGCTGTTCCTGCAATAACTTCTACAGTTGGGAAGTGCTCTTTAATTAACTCTTCTAATCCAGCTGCAATCGCTTGACGTACTTTTGGATAAGATAAAGTTAAACGGTTATCACAATAAATTGGTGATTTCATACCTGAAGACCAAGTGAATGGATCATTCGGTTGTAAAAATACTGCTCCAATTTCTAATAAATGCGATGCGATTTCTTTTTTCATACTGTTACACCTTCCCACTGTTGTTTTACTGTTTTATACGCTTCAAGCGGATTTTCTGCTTTCGTAATACTGCGTCCAACTACGATGTAGCTTGAGCCAAGTTCCCTCGCACGTTTCGGTGTTGCTACGCGCACTTGGTCATTAACATCATCACTTGCAAGACGAATCCCCGGTGTTACTGTTACAAATTCATTTCCGCATACTTCACGTAATTTTGGAACTTCAAGTGTTGAACAAACAACGCCATCAAGTCCACTGTCTTTCGTTAATTTTGCATAATGAGCAACCGCTTCTTCTAACGTTTTCTCAATGCCAATCTCTTTTTTCATCATAGCTTCCGAAGTGCTTGTTAGTTGTGTAACTGCAATACAAATCGGTCTCTCTTTTCCTTCTTGCTTACCTTCCTCTAATCCCTCAATCGCAGCTTTCATCATGCTACTTCCCCCAGCAGCATGAACATTTACCATATCAACATCTAGACTAGCTAGGCTACGCATAGCGCTTTTTACTGTATTCGGAATATCATGAAGTTTTAAATCTAGGAAAATCTTATGTCCTTTTTCTTTTAAGTACGTAATAATTGCAGGGCCTTCTTTGTAAAATAACTCCATACCTACTTTGACAAATAACTCTTCCCCTTCAAAGTGGTGTAAGAATTGTTCTACTTCTTGTTTCCCTGGAAAATCTAGTGCAACGATTAACGACTGTGACATGTTTGCTTCCAGCTCCTTCCTTGACATTCCGAAATATGATCAAATCCTAATTCATCTAGTAATGCTGGTAACTCTTCAATAATTGTCGGACATACGAACGGATCGATAAAGTTCGCTGTACCTACTGCAACTGCGCTTGCGCCAGCGTAGAAGAATTCAATTACATCTTCCGCTGTTTCAATACCGCCCATTCCGATAATTGGAATGTTAACCGCTTGGCTTACTTCATGTACCATGCGAATTGCTACTGGCTTAATCGCAGGACCTGATAATCCGCCTGTACGGTTTGCTAAAATTGGTTTAGCTGTTTTTAAATCTAGACGCATACCAAGCAATGTATTAATCATCGTTAAACCATCTGCACCTGCATTTTCAATCGCTTTTGCAATTTCCACTATGTTTGCCACGTTCGGTGACAATTTCACGTATACAGGTACTTCAGAAACCTCTTTTACTCGCTTCGTTAAATCAGCAGCAATTTCAGGATTTGTACCAAAGGCGATACCACCTGTTTTTACGTTTGGACAAGAAATATTTAATTCTAGTGCATGGACATTAGGCGCTTTAGAAATTTCCTTCGCAACCGCTACGTAATCCTCAGCCTGTGAGCCTGCAACGTTCGCAATAATTGGAAGGTCAAATTGTTCTAACCATGGTAATTCCGAATTCATTACTTTGTCTAATCCCGGGTTTTGAAGTCCGATTGCATTTAACATGCCGCCTGGTGTTTCAGCAACACGAGGCGTTGGATTTCCATAACGTGGTTGTTCTGTCGTCGCTTTAATCATGATTGATCCTAGTACACTTAAATCGTAAAACTGTGCATATTCACGACCAAATCCAAAGCATCCAGATGCCGGTATAATTGGATTTTTTAATGATAATCCTGGTAATTCAACTTGCAATCTGTTCATAGTACAACCTCCCCGATTGGAAATACTGGTCCGTCGCTACACACCTTCTTGTAAGAATGTCCACTTGGATCTTCTTGTAAGTGGCATACACATGCGAAACAAGCTCCAATACCACAGCCCATACGCTCTTCTAATGAAATATATGCTTTTTTCTCTTTGTAACGTCCTTCTAATGCACGAAGCATCGCTAACGGGCCACATGAATAAAGAATGTCAAATTCGATTCCGTAATTATCAATTACATCTGTGACAAATCCTTTTGTACCGTGTGTACCGTCTACTGTCGCAACGTACGTATCACCAAGTTCTGCAAATTTTTCTTCATAGAAAACAACATCTTTCGTTTGAAAACCTAAGATGTGAATCACACGTACACCCTTTGCAACGAGGCGCTGTGATAATTCATAAAGTGGTGGTACACCAATTCCCCCGCCTACTAGTAAAGCTGTTTGACCAGCTTCTGCTTCTTCTACAGGAAAACCGTGTCCTAATGGTCCTAGTACATCTATCATTTCACCTTGTTTTCTAGTTGCTAATGTTTTTGTCCCTTGTCCTTCGGCACGATATAGCATTGTAAATTCGTTCTTCTCTTGATCTACATTACAAATACTAATTGGGCGGCGCAGAAGGGGCGCAATGCCCTCTGCTACCTTAATGTGTACAAACTGCCCTGGTTCGTTCATTTGCTGTACTAACGTTCCTTGAAGCACTAATTCGTAAATGTTTTTTGCGATTTCTTTTTGGTTAACGACAATCATATTTTGCTTTTGCATCATGCATGTACCACCTCGTGACGCTTTGTTTGCGTAATTTCTTTCATTGAATGAGCTGAGAATGTCATAGATTCCAATACTCGTAAGATTGCTCTCGTTGTATCAAGTGATGTTAAGCAAGCCACACCATTTTCTACTGATTCACGGCGAATGCGGAAACCATCACGCGCTGGTTGTTTGCCTTTTGTTAATGTATTGATTACAAACTGTGCTTTTCCTTGACGGATAATATCAAGTAAGTTATAGTCTTCAGAATCAATTTTGTTTACCACTTGCACTGGAATATTTTGCTCTGCTAACGATTGTGCTGTTCCAGCTGTTGCTAATAAGTTATAACCGATTTCGTGGAAACGTTTTGCAATTTCCATTGCCTCTTCTTTATCTTTATCCGCTACTGTGATGATTACTGATCCGTGCGTTGGGATGTTAATTCCAGAAGCAACTAATCCTTTGTATAATGCTTTTTCAAGCGTTAAGTCTTTACCCATTACTTCCCCTGTTGACTTCATTTCAGGTCCTAATGTTGTATCAACTGAGCGTAGTTTCGCAAACGAGAATACCGGCGCTTTTACATATACTTCTTTCTCTTCTGGGTGATAACCAGTTCCGTATCCTTGCTCTACTAAGTCTTGACCTAAAATAACTTTCGTTGCAACATTCGCCATCGGTACGCCCGTAATTTTACTTAAGAACGGTACTGTACGACTCGCACGTGGGTTTACTTCAATTACGTACACTTGATCTTTGAATACTACGAACTGGATATTTAGTAATCCAACAATGTTTAAACCTTTTCCAAGTGCAATTGTATGTTCAATGATTTGTTCTTTTAGTTTTTCAGATAAGCTTTGTGGTGGGTATACTCCAATTGAGTCACCAGAGTGAACTCCAGCACGTTCAATATGTTCCATAATACCTGGAATGAATACATTCTCACCGTCTGAAATTGCATCTACTTCAATTTCTTTACCAACCATGTAACGGTCAATTAATACCGGATGCTCTGCATGAACTTTAACTGCATTTTTCATGTAGTGCAGTAATTCTTCTTGACGATATACGATTTCCATCGCACGTCCACCTAGTACGTAAGACGGTCTTACTAATACTGGATAACCAATTTCTTCAGCGATTGCTACCGCTTGTTCTACAGTTGTTGCTGTTTTACCAACTGGTTGCGGGATACCAAGCTGTGTTAGAGCTGCTTCAAACTTATCACGATCTTCTGCGCGGTCTAAATCTTCAAGTGATGTTCCTAAAATTTTCACACCGTGTTCTTCTAATTTCGCCGCTAAGTTAATTGCCGTTTGTCCACCGAACTGAACGATAACACCTTCTGGCTTTTCTAAATCGATAATGTGCATTACATCTTCAATTGTTAATGGTTCAAAGTATAATTTGTCAGAAATACTGAAGTCTGTTGAAACTGTTTCTGGATTGTTATTAACAATGATTGCCTCATATCCAGCTTCTTTAATTGCCCATACAGAGTGAACAGTTGCGTAGTCAAACTCAACACCTTGACCGATACGGATTGGACCAGATCCTAGAACTACTACACTCTTACGATCTGTTCTAACCGATTCATTCTCGTCACCATATGTGCTGTAGTAGTATGGTGTTGCAGATTCAAACTCTGCCGCACAAGTATCTACCATTTTATAAACAGGAGTTATATTGCTTTCTTTACGCATATCGTAAATTTCACGCTCTGTTTTATTCCAAGCTGCTGCAACGTAGTGATCGCTGAAGCCCATTTCTTTCGCAGTTTGTAGTACTTCCATATTTCCTACATTCGCTTTTACTTCACGTTCCATATTTACGATGTTTTCAACTTTTTGTAAGAAGAAGAAGTCCATTTCACACCATTCGTTGATTTCTTCTTTCGTTACACCTTGACGAATTGCTTCTGCTACAATAAACAGTCGCTCATCATCAGCTTTTATAATGCGTTTTTTCATTGTTTCTTTATCAAGTTCTTTTAAATGCTCTAACTCTAAGTGATAAACGCCAAGTTCTAAAGAACGAACCGCTTTTAATAATGATTGCTCTAAGTTACGTCCGATTGACATAACTTCACCAGTTGCCTTCATTTGTGTACCCAGTGTTCTGTTTGCTGATTCAAACTTATCAAATGGCCAGCGCGGAATTTTTGAAACGACATAGTCTAATGCTGGCTCGAAGCAAGCGTATGTTTTTTGTGTTACTGGATTTATAATTTCATCTAATGTTAGACCGACTGCAATTTTTGCCGCTAGCTTCGCAATTGGATATCCAGTTGCTTTAGATGCTAGTGCAGATGAACGACTTACACGCGGGTTTACTTCGATTACATAGTATTGGAAGCTATGTGGATCAAGTGCAAGCTGAACGTTACATCCACCTTCAATTCCTAATGCACGAATAATTCGTAATGAAGTGTTTCGTAACATTTGATATTCACGGTCACTTAATGTTTGGCTCGGTGCTACTACGATAGAATCACCTGTGTGAACTCCAACTGGATCGATATTTTCCATATTACATACTACAATCGCGTTATCATTTGAATCACGCATTACTTCATATTCAATTTCCTTACAACCAGCAATGCTCTTTTCTAATAAACATTGTGTTACTGGACTATGTTTTAATCCACCTGATACGATTTCAATTAGTTCTTCTTCATTACTACAGATTCCGCCACCTGTTCCCCCCATTGTAAATGCTGGGCGAACAATAACTGGATATCCAATTTCTTTTACAAATTCATGTGCTTCTCCTAGCGTATGAATGATGGTACTAGATGGAATTGGTTCATTTAATTCCTGCATTAATGTACGGAATAAATCACGATCCTCCGCTTGCTCAATTGCTGATAATTTCGTTCCTAAAATTTCAACTCCACACTCTTCAAGTATGCCTGATTTCGCAAGTTCAACAGCCATGTTTAAACCTGTTTGACCACCTAATGTTGGTAAGATTGCATCTGGACGTTCTTTACGAATGATACGGCTTACGAATTCTAGTGTTAATGGTTCTATATATACTTTATCTGCTGTTGCAGTATCTGTCATAATTGTTGCTGGGTTAGAGTTAACAAGGATTACTTTGTAACCTTCTTCTCTAAGAGATTGACAAGCTTGTGTACCAGAGTAGTCAAACTCTGCTGCTTGCCCAATTACAATTGGTCCTGATCCGATTACTAAAATTGTGTTAATGTCTAGGCGTTTTGGCATAACTCTTCCCCTTCTTTCTTGAAGTTTTCAATCATTTCTAAGAAATCTTCGAATAAATCATTTGCATCTTCTGGTCCTGCTGAAGCTTCTGGATGGTATTGCACTGTAAATGCTGGGAACTTCGTATGACGAAGACCTTCTACTGTTCCATCATTTAAAGCGACATGTGTAATTTCAAGTTCTGTATTTTTAACTGATTCTTCTTCTACTGCGTAACCATGATTTTGAGATGTAATTGCTACTTTTCCAGTTGCAAGATGTTTTACTGGATGGTTTAAACCACGGTGACCGAATTTTAACTTACTTGTATTCGCACCAGATGCTAGAGCGAATAGTTGATGTCCTAAGCAAATTCCGAATAAAGGAACTTTACCGATAATGTCTTTTAACATTTCAATTGCTTCTGGTACATCTTTCGGATCTCCAGGTCCGTTACTTAACATAATTCCATCTGGGCTAAGGCGTAAAATTTCTTCTGCTGTTGTATTGTAAGGTACTACAATTACATCACAGTCACGTTTGTTTAATTCTCGTAAAATACCATGTTTCATTCCGAAGTCTACAAGTACAACTCGGTGTCCACGGCCTGGGCTTGGGTATGGATCTTTCGTTGATACGCGTTTCACGTGATCTGTAAATACTGTCGCTTTTAATTGGCTCACGATGTATTCTACATCTGCATCCATGTTACATAGACGTCCACGTAATGTACCGTATTGACGAATTTTTCTCGTTAATTTTCTTGTATCAATTCCTGCTAACCCTGGGATATTTCTTTCTTTTAAGTAATCATTTAACGAAATTTCATTACGGAAGTTTGATGGGTGATCACAAATTTCGTTTACGATTAAGCCATTTACAGATGGGTGAATCGATTCAAAATCGTCACGGTTAATGCCGTAGTTTCCGATTAATGGGTACGTGAATGTTACGATTTGACCGCAATATGATGGATCAGATAATGTTTCTTGATATCCAGTCATTCCTGTTGTAAATACAACCTCACCTGACTTTTCAATTTCGCCTCCGAAACCTTTTCCAATTAATACTGTTCCATCTTCTAAGATAAGTTGTCTTTTCATACTAATGCACTCTCCTTTTGCCATGCGATCTTACCACCAACGATTGTCATTACCGGCCATCCTTGGCATTTCCAACCTGCGAATGGTGTATTTTTTCCTTTTGATAAGAATGTTGTTGGGTCAATCTCTTCTTCTTGTTCTAAATCAATGATTGTAATATCAGCTGTTCTACCTTCTTTCAGGCGACCTGCTTCTAAGCCGAATGTATCAGCTGGCTTTTCTGTTAAGAATTGAATTAACTGCTCTAATGTAATAATTCCTTTTTTCACAAGGTTTGTGTATAGAAGTGGGAATGCTGTTTCAAAACCAGTAATTCCGAATGGCGCTCTTTCAATTCCTTGTGCTTTCTCTTCCGCTGTATGCGGTGCATGGTCAGTTGCGATCATATCGATCGTTCCATCTAGTAATCCTTCAATTAATGCTGCATGGTCTTCTTTTCCACGAAGCGGTGGGTTCATTTTAAAGTTAGGATCAACTGATGGGATATCATCTTCACATAACACTAGGTGATGTGGTGTTACTTCTGCTGTTACTTTAATTCCAGCTCGTTTCGCATCACGGATTACACGTACAGAACCTTTTGTACTTACGTGACATACGTGATAGTGACAATCTGCTGCTTCAGCAAGCAGTATATCCCTTGCAATATGTACAGATTCACATACTGATGGGATACCGTTTAATCCGTGTTTCTCAGAAAACTTCCCTTCATGTACACAACCTTTATTAATAAGCGTATTCTCTTCACAGTGCGCAACTACTGCCATATTTAATTTCGCTGCACGTTTCATAGCCGCTAACATCATGCTAGCATCTTGTACGCCTACGCCGTCATCTGTGAAAGCAAATGCTCCAAGTTCTTTTAATGTTTCGAAATCTGTCATTTCAGAACCAGCTTGACGTACTGTAATTGCTCCGTATGGTAGTACGTTGACATGCGCTTTTTCTTTAATACGTTTTTGCAGGTCTTCCATATGTTCTCTGCAATCTGGTACTGGGCGTGTATTTGGCATTGAGCAAATTGTAGTGAATCCACCTTTTGCCGCTGCTAGTGTACCTGTTTCAATTGTTTCTTTATGTTCACCACCTGGTTCACGAAGATGTACGTGTACATCTACTAATCCAGGTGCGATTAAATTTCCGTTCACTTCGATTACTTCAGCATTATCTGCCGTAATATTTTCTGCTACCTTAGCGATTTTACCGTCTTGTACGAGAAGATCTGTTGCTACGATTTTTCCTTCTTCATTCATATAACGACCATTTTTAAACAAGTAATTCATGTTTCATTCCTCCTAATACATTTGGTAAGGCGCGTTTTAGTACAGCCATTCTTACGTAAACTCCATTTTCCATTTGTTTAAATATGCGTGAACGCTCACACTCAACAAGTTCACTTGCAACTTCAACATCACGGTTTACAGGAGCTGGATGCATAATAATGCTTCCTTCTTTCATACGCTTTTCTCTTTCCACTGTTAATCCGTGTCTCTCATGATACTCTTTCATAATGTCTGTTTCATAATGATCATGACGCTCATGTTGTACACGAAGTAACATCATTACATCCACTTCTGGAACAAGTTCATCCAATGGTTTGTATGTTCCAAATGTGCTGTCTTCATCTTTCCACTCTTCTGGACTTGCAAAGTAAATTGTTGCACCCAGTTTCGTTAATGCTTCTGCATTAGAACGTGCTACTCGGCTATGACGAACATCTCCTACTATCGCAATCTTTAATCCTTCAAATCTTCCAAACTCTTGTTTAATTGTAAGAAGATCGAGTAGGCACTGCGTTGGGTGGTTTCCACATCCATCTCCAGCGTTTAAGATTGGGATATTTACCTGATCTTTTAGTTCATCGAAGTAGCGATCTTGCTCATGGCGGACGATCACCGCTTTTGTTCCGATTGATTCTAGTGTTCTTATCGTATCGTATAGAGTTTCTCCTTTTTGTACGCTAGATGCATCCGCTGAAAAGTTTAAAACATCTAGTCCTAATCTCTTCTCAGCAACTTCAAAGCTAAATCTCGTTCTCGTACTATTCTCAAAGAACAAGTTCGCAACAAAAGTTTGCTCTGTCGTTTTGCTCTCTTTTCCATTCGCGAAATCTTCTGCGTCTTTTAGGATTTCTGAAATTTCTACTTCCGATAATTCACTCATCGTTAACAAATGGCTCATCGTCATCCCTCATCTTTCTGATTTTTATGTTACCACTTTTGTATTTTTATAACAACATTTGTATAAAAATACCCTAGTCATGTAAGACTAGGGTGCAAGGAAGAAGCCACCCTTTTCTGTCTCACAGGACTGAATTAAAAGGTTATTATTATGAAGCAATCTGCTTAGGTTGTTTTATTTGTTTCGTTTCCGGTAGTAGTAGATTTAACAGTACACCTACAATTGCTGCTAGTGCCATTCCTTCTACTTGGAACGATTCTCCTACGTGAAGTACCGCTCCACCAATACCGATTACTAGTATTACTGATGCAATCATTAAGTTTCGTTTGTCACTTAAATCTGTTTTATCATCTACCATCATGCGTAATCCGCTTGATGCAATTACACCGAATAGTAAGATTGATACCCCACCCATAACTGGTGTTGGGATCGAATGAATCAGCGCAGAAATCTTACCGATAAATCCGAACATGATTGCGAATACTGCTGAACCGATGAATAAGTATACACTGTATGCTCTCGTAATTGCTAGCACACCGATGTTTTCACCATACGTTGTATTCGGTGGCCCGCCGATTAGTGATGCGATTAATGTTGCTACTCCGTCACCGAAGATCGAACGGTGTAAACCTGGTTTTTCAATTAAATCTCTTTTAATAACATTTCCAAGTACAATTTGATGTCCGATATGTTCTGATATTGTTACTAGTGCAACTGGTACCATCAAGAGTACAATCTTCCATGAAAACTCTGGTGTGTATGTGACAAATGGTACTGTGAAATCTGGTACAACAAACCATTTTGCCTCAGCTACCGGCTTTAAGTCTACTAGCCCTTGGAAGTAAGCGAAGATATATCCGCCGATAATGCCAAGTAACACTGGTATGATACTGAAAAATCCTCTTCCGAATATCGAGCATATAATTGTAATTGCTAATGTTACTAATGCTACTGAAAAGTGTATAAAGCTATATTTGCCATCCGCACCGTTCATCGCCATATTAACTGCTGTATGTGCTAACGCTAAACCGATTACCATTACTACCGGTCCAACTACGATTGGCGGAAGTAATTTCATAATCCACTCTGATCCTGATTTCTTAATTCCGAGTGAGATTAAGATGTACACAAGCCCTGCTAGCAAACCACCAAGCATTGCTGCTCCCGGTCCACCTGCCGTTTTCGCTGTTATAATCGGTGCGATAAAGGCGAATGATGATCCTAGATAGGCAGGTACTTGACCTTTCGTTATAAGAAGAAACGCTAACGTTCCTAATCCACTTGATATTAATGCTACTGATGGATTCAATCCTGTTAAAAACGGAACAAGCACTGTTGATCCAAACATCGCGAACAAATGTTGTATACTCAAAAATAACCATTTTCCCGGTTTCGGTACTTCATTAACGTCTAACACTGGCTTTTGTTCCATTGTTACATCCTCCTTCAGTTTAAATCTTTGCAATAAAAAAACTCTTTGTGCCTGTGCACAAAGAGTCCTACACTTTCGTATGCCAAATTTGACATATGAAAGCCAAGACCCTTTGGCAGCCTCACAGGACTACATTTAAAAGGGCTTTACTTATCGTATATGCTTACTCGATCTTGTTGATCTGTCTCTTGCAAATCAACTTCGATACGCTCTTCACTTGATGTTGGGATGTTCTTTCCTACATAATCAGCGCGAATTGGTAGTTCACGATGACCTCTATCAACAAGAACCGCCAGTTGAATTTGAGATGGTCTACCTAAATCCATAAGAGCATCCATTGCTGCTCGAACTGTTCTTCCGGTATATAACACGTCATCCACAAGGATAACTTTTTTCTTCGTAATATCTACAGGGATATCAGAACCTTTTACAAGTGGTTCTTTATTTTTGGATTGCAGTGTTAAATCATCACGATATAACGTAATGTCTAACTCTCCAACTTCCATTTCTTTTCCTTCAATTTGACCAATTCGTTCTGCCAAACGTTGTGCAATAAAAATTCCACGAGTTTTAATTCCGACAAGAACACAATTATCGACACCTTTATTTCGTTCCACGATTTCATGACTAATTCGTGTTAAAGCACGGCGAATCATTTGGTCATCTAAAACGACAGCTTTCTCTTGCATGCTCTACACCTCCAAGCTTTTTTTCTTGCGTGAGAGTAATGGTATAAAAAAAGTCCTCTCAGCGTGTGCGAGAGGACTTTTGAAAAAAGGGTACAACATACCCTAAGTATTTCAAACCGTTACCTTCTCAACCTCACGGGGCTGTGTTAAAGGATCATTATTTAACTGTTGTCAGTATCTCAGTTTTCTTGTGATTTGTCAATACTATTTCCGTAAAATATTTAATGCTTCTTCAAATACTTCTGGAATCGGTGCCTCAAACTGAATATATTCACCAGTACGAGGATGATCAAAGCCTAAAATACCTGCATGAAGTGCTTGTCCATTCATATCTAACGTTTTCTTGGGACCATACTTCGGATCTCCTGCAAGTGGATAGCCAATATATTTCATATGAACACGAATTTGGTGCGTACGTCCCGTTTCTAAGCGACATTCTACAAGTGTAAAGTCTTTAAAGCGTTCTAACACTTGGAAGTGAGTAACAGCGTTTTTACCATTTTCATCAACTGTCATACTTTGACGCTCTTTCTTATCACGACCAATTGGTGCATCGATAGTCCCCTTATCATGCGGGATAACACCGTGCACAATTGCTTTGTAACGTCTTGTTACTGTTTTTGCTACAAGTTGATTTACAAGTGATTCATGCGCCATATCATTCTTAGCAACCATTAATAATCCAGATGTATCTTTATCAATACGATGCACAATACCTGGACGCATTACACCGTTGATACCTGATAAATCTGTACAATGGTGCATAAGGCCGTTTACAAGCGTACCACTTGTATGTCCTGGCGCTGGATGTACAACCATACCACGTGGTTTATTTACAACAAGCACATCTGCATCTTCATAATAAATTTCTAAATTCATATCTTCTGGTTGAATATCTAACGCTTCTGGATCAGGAATCGTTACTGTAATTTCATCTTCTTCTTTTACTTTATAATTCACTTTTACTGCTTTCCCGTTTACTGTCACAACATCATCTTTAATCCATTGCTGTACTTGTGAACGTGACCATTCGTTATTTATTCCTGCAACGAATTTATCAATTCGCTCATTTTTTTGCTCTTCTACAACTGTTACTTGTACTACTTCACTCATTCAATTACTCCTTCGCTTTCTTGCCTTCTAATAATGTTTGAATAATAATTAATACAACACCAATACATAACGCTGAATCAGCTATATTGAATACTGGATAGTTGTACGAGAAAATATACACGTGAATGAAATCCACTACTTCTTGTCTAAATACACGATCAATAAAGTTACCAATTGCCCCGCCTAAAATTAGGCCTAACGAAATACCTAGAAGCTTATCTGTTTTCGCATACTTTTTCATATAAAATACGATAAACACTACAAAAACAACTGTAATAATGTAGAAGAACCACATTTTATTTTCTAAAATACCCCAGGCAGCGCCTCTATTTCGATGTGATGTTATGTATAATACATTGTCGATAATCGGAATACTCGTACCCAATTCCATGTTCTTTACAATTAACCACTTCGATATTTGATCGATAGCAATGACAAATAACGCTATTACATAATATATCATTTTCATTTCCCCCACAAAGACAGTGTACCTCAAAATTTTAGCATAGCTGCTACCTTTTCACAATGAACCTTTATAGAAGAATAAAATAAATTAAAAAAAGGTAATATAATATCGTTGTGCGTATTCATACATTTACCTTTTCATAGAAAAATTCATGAATTGTTCGGGCAGTCGGCATTGTTTTCATTTGCTTTGTCGAAATTAATCTCCCGGTCTCTTCACAAATACCGTACATGTCTATTTCCATTTTAAATAATGCACGTTCTACATCCTTTAAATCCTCTTTTATATCATGTAATAGCAATTTTTTCTTTATCTCTTCCTTAATTTCATATCCAAGCTCTTGGCTGAACTCGACATCATATTTGTGCATTACTTCTTTAGCTAGTCTCTCTTGCAACTCTTTTCTCATCAATTGCAATTCTTCTTTTATTTCCATGTAGATTTCATTCACGTGTACATTCCTCCTAGCTGTAATGTACAGTTAGTGTGTCCGAAATTTATTTGCTTACCTCACACACATTTTTCCTTCACAGGAAAGAGCCTGAAAGTTATTTTGATATATCATCAAAATAAAAAACTGACTGCATAAATAGCAGTCAGTTTTTTATTATTTTACATAGTTTTCTTTCACAACTGTTGCACAACGCTCACATAATGTTTCATGTTCAGCATCTTTACCAATTGTTTCTGAAACTACCCAACAACGTTCACATGTTTCACCAGTTGCTTGAGCAACAACAACCGCTGTATGTTCATACTTCGGTGCATCTGCTGGCGCTTCTTCCATCATACCACCAAGTTTATACTCAGAAACGATGAATAATTGCTTTAAGTCTTCGCTAATAGACTCTAACATAGCTTTCATTTCTGCAGTTGGATATAGCGTAATGCTTGCATTTAATGACTTACCGATTACTTTTTCATTACGAGCTACTTCTAGTGCTTTTAACACGTCATCACGTAATGTCATAAATGCATCCCATTTTGTTTTTAATGCTTCCGCGTCATCTAATTGTACAGCTTCTGGCATATCAGTTAATTGTACACTTTCTTCTGTTACGCCTGGAATGTATGGCCATACTTCATCAGCTGTATGCGGTAAGATTGGTGTTACAAGTTTCGTTAACGCAACAAGAACATCATATAATACAGTTTGAATTGCACGACGATCTTCGTGGTTTGCACCTTCAATGTATAAAATATCTTTTGCAAAATCTAAGTAGAATGAACTTAAATCAATTGTACAGAAGTTATGAATTGCATGATACACAGCAGCGAAATCGTATGTCTCATATGCTTCTTTAACTTTTGTAATTAAGTCATTTAATTTCACTAACATGTAACGATCTACTTCACGAAGCTCAGCTACAGCTACTGCATTTTCACTTGGCTTAAAGTCGTCTAAGTTTCCTAATAAGAAACGGAATGTGTTACGGATTTTACGATACACTTCTGCTACTTGTTTTAAAATATCATCTGAAATACGTACGTCAGATTGATAGTCAACAGAAGATACCCATAAGCGTAAGATGTCTCCGCCTAATTGATCCATGATTTTCTTCGGTACGACGATGTTTCCAATCGACTTACTCATTTTACGTCCTTCACCATCTAGTACGAAACCGTGGCTTAGTACGCCTTTATATGGAGCTTTACCTGTTACAGCAACTGCTGTTGATAATGAAGAGTTAAACCAACCACGATACTGGTCAGATCCTTCTAAATATAAATCAGCTGGACGCTGTAAATCTTCGCGCTCTTCTAATACAGCTTGGTGAGAAGAACCTGAATCGAACCATACATCCATGATGTCTGTTTCTTTACGGAATTCGCCATTTGGGCTACCTGGATGTGTAAATCCTTCTGGTAATAGATCTTTCGCTTCACGCTCAAACCATACGTTAGAACCGTGTTCACGGAATAAATCTGCTACATGGTTAATTGTTTCATCTGTAATAATTGGATCGCCATTCTCAGCATAGAATACCGGAATTGGCACACCCCATGCACGCTGACGAGAAATACACCAGTCACCACGGTCACGAACCATATTATGAAGACGAGTTTCTCCCCATGCTGGTACCCATTTTGTTTCCGCTACAGCTTCTATTAATTCTTTACGGAATGCTTCAATAGATGCAAACCACTGTGCTGTCGCACGGAAAATAATTGGTTTTTTCGTTCTCCAATCATGTGGGTATGAATGCGTAATGAATGTTAGTTTCAGTAACGCGCCTACTTCTTCTAATTTTTCTGTAATTGGCTTGTTAGCTTTATCATAGAATAAGCCTTCAAATCCAGGTGCTTCATTTGTTAATACACCTTTATCATCAACTGGGCAAAGTACTTCTAATCCATACTTTTTACCAACAACGAAGTCATCTTCCCCGTGTCCTGGTGCTGTATGAACACAACCTGTACCTGCATCTGTTGTTACGTGATCTCCTAGCATTACTAATGAATTACGATCGTAGAATGGATGTTTTGCAACTGTGTACTCCAGTTCGCTACCTTTTACTGTTTTCACAACTTCAGCATTTTCCCACTCTAACGTTTTTGCAACTGTCTCAAACAGCTCAGAAGCAATGATATATTTCTCATCATTTACTTTTACAATGCTATATTCAAGCTCTGGGTGAACAGAAATACCTAAGTTTGCAGGTAATGTCCAAGGTGTTGTTGTCCAAATGATGTACTTTTCATCACCTTCTAATACGTTCTTTCCATCTTTTACAGGGAATGCTACGTAAATAGATGCTGATTTTTTATCTTGATATTCAATTTCAGCTTCTGCTAAAGCAGATTCACTCGTTGGAGACCAGTAAACTGGTTTTTGACCTTTATAGATATAACCTTTTTTCGCCATGTCACCAAACACTTTAATTTGTTGTGCTTCATAAGCGGGCTCTAAAGTAATATATGGATTATCCCAATCTGCACGTACACCTAGACGCTTAAATTGTTCACGTTGACGTTCTACTTGTTCATATGCATACTCTGCACATAACTTACGGAACTCAGCAACTGTCATTTCTTTACGCTTTACACCTTTATTTGTTAAAGCTTGTTCAATTGGTAAACCGTGCGTATCCCATCCTGGAACATATGGCGCACTAAAACCAGTCATTGATTTATAACGAACAATAAAGTCTTTTAATACTTTATTTAATGCATGTCCCATATGAATGTCACCATTCGCATATGGAGGTCCATCATGCAATACAAATAAAGGACGACCTTTTGTATGTTCTTGTACTTTTTCGTAAATATTCATTTCAGCCCATTTTTCTTGCATTGCAGGCTCACGTTTTGGTAAGTTCCCACGCATTGGGAACTCTGTTTTCGGCATCAGTAATGTATTTTTGTACTCCATGCTCAATTCCTCCTTACATGTATATAAGAAATACTTAAAAAACGGAATAAAAAAGAGACTTTCTCATCCCAAAAAGGGACGAGAAAGTCTCCCGCGGTACCACCCTAGTAGATCATATACATATGTATAGAATCCTCTTATATTCTTAACGCGAATACACGCCTACGCTTACTCTATTTGTTCAGCGCGGAACTCCAGGGTGATATTCCCACTATCTCCTTATCCTGAGCTTACACCGTCCTCAGTTCGCTATATAAGGTTTGAAAAGGTACTTATCCCTATCTTCGTTTTTCTTAATAAATATGTTGTTTAAAATTATATGTAATAATGAGAAAAACGTCAAGCTTACACTGTTTCTTCTTTTTTCAACAGTTCATCTACTTCGTCTTCTAACTCAATTAGTTTATCCCAATCATCGTTGTTTAACATTTCAAGCTGTGTTTCTAATAACATACGGAAACGAGTTCGGAATACTTTCGCTTGTTTCTTTAACTCTTCAATATCAAAAGCAACTTTTCTTGATTTTACTAATGCTTCGTTAATAATACGATCAGCATTCTTTTCAGCTTCACGCACAATTAATTTCGCTTCTTTTTGCGCATTACGTTTTACTTCTTCCGCTGCTTCTTGCGCAACAACGATAGATTTGTTTAACGTATCTTCAATATTAGAGAAATGATCTAACTTCCCTTCTAACTGCGCAACTTTTTCTTCTAAAGCTTTTTTCTCACGAATGACCAATTCATAATCTTTGATAATTTGATCAAGAAACTCATTTACTTGATCTTCATCATAGCCACGGAATCCGCGACCAAATTCTTTGTTATGAATATCTAATGGTGTTAACGGCACAACGCCACCTCCAAGTAGTTATCTAAATTTCCTCTTTCAATTATATCTTTTCTTCGACAAAATAGGAGGATTTCCTTCTAAAAAACCAATCATTTTAGTATACCATACAAAATTCTCCATTTGTCGCGTTTTGTTCTACCTTCTACAGAAAATAATTTACTTCGGCCATATCCTCTAACAGAGAAAACGTCTCCTGGATAACATTCATAAGAAGTTTGTTCCACTATTTTCCAATTAACTTTTACTAAACCATTTTTAATGAAAGGTTGTACTTTCTGTCTAGATAAATGTAACATTTCAGCTAACATAACATCTAAACGAAGTGAAGAAACCGTTCCAGATTTCTCCCCCCACGTTTCATGTATCTGTAGAATTTGTTCTCCTTGTACTGCTGATAAGGAGACTTTTACTTTTCCTATTGCTTGTAAGTTCATCTCAATGTACGATACGATTTCTTTCGCAACTACAATTTGGGCACGATTTTCTTGCAGCAAAATATCACCACATTTTTCTCTCGTTAAACCAAGAGACATAAATGTACCTAATATTTGCCTATGTTCTAGCGTATAAAACTTGGAAGGATAGTCAATTTCTAATACTTCTACTTGAAATTCTTCTTCATTTAATTCTAGATAGTCTGGATAAATGAGTGCTCTTTTACGCTCTGCATTAGGCGTTGCACCACCAAATTGCACAGCAACATCTCCTTGTCCAATTACCATAGAAACAATTTGTTGCTGTCTTGGATCAAGGAAATCTGTTAATTTCACTTGATGGTACTCCGCCGTTCGCTTCCACTCTAGCACTTTATCTACAAAGACCTCTTCATCAGGCCTAAAATGTTCGTAAATGCTCATGTATTTAACCTCTTACTATAAGAAATAGCCGAACAAGCTGAACAAACCACTTTTAGCAAGTTTTAACGCAAAAATCGCAACGAGTGGAGAAATATCAATCATACCCAGCGGCGGAATAAATCTGCGGAATGGTTCTAAATACGGTTCACAAATTCGCGCCAAGAACTCTCCAAAAGATGATTCCTTTGCACCAGGAAACCATGATAGGAGAATGTAAATAATCAGTGCCCACGAGTAAATCTCGATAGCAGAACTTAACACCATTAAAACTGTTGTCATGGCGTATTACCACCTCTTTATATTTGTTTCTTCTTCTTCACCGAATAACTCTGAAATTGCACCAACAATATCAACATTTTCAGGTGTACACATAAATGTTTTCGGTCCTATTTTTTGAATGTCCCCGCCTATAGCGTATACAGTACCACTTAAAAAGTCAACGATACGTACCGCTTGATCAGTAGACATTCTCTGCAAATTAATTACAACAGCTCGTCTACCTTTTAGGTGGTCCGCAATCCCTTGCGCTTCCGAATATGTGCGTGGTTCTAATAAAACAACTTTTGAAGATTGTTTTGCTGTTTCAATACTCACAACATTTTGCTTCGGTTGCGCTTTCGGAAACGTAACATCTTGTTGTTCTGGTGGATCTTGCTGCTTTTTCATGTCTGTTTGCTCCTTTTCATAACCATATTGAGCTGCTTCTTTTTCTTCCGGTGTATCAAAAAAGAAGTATTTTACTTTTGACCAACTCATAATAAGATTCTCCTTCCTTTTACGCTTTTCCTACTAAAATCGTTCCCAAACGAATATATGTAGCCCCTTCTTCAATTGCAATCGTGTAATCGTTGGACATTCCCATTGATAATTCTTTACATGGCGCATGTAATAATTCTAGCTCCTGCACCTCTGTTTGTAGCATACGTAATTCCTTAAAACAGCGTCTGATTTCTTCCTCTTCTTCTGTAAATGGAGCCATCGTCATTAGTCCGACCACTTCAATTTTATCGAATTCTTGCAAACTTTGAATAAAAGAAACAACCTCTTCTATTGCCAATCCTTGCTTCGATTCTTCAGATGAGGTTTTCACTTGAATAAAGCATTTCACTTTCTTATCAGCACGTTTCTGAATTTCTTTCGCCAGGGAAAGACGATCTAACGAATGTAAATAATCAATTTCATTAATGATTTCTTTTACTTTTCTCGTTTGTAATGAGCCAATAAAGTGCCAATTAACTTTTGAACCGAAATGCTCGTATTTCTGTAAGAAACCTTCATTTCTATTTTCACCTAAATCGATAATTCCAGCTTCAATTACTTCGTTTGTTTTTTCAATCCCTACAGTTTTTGTCACTGCAACAAGTTTAATATCTTGCAACGAACGTCCAGCTCGAGCGCAAGATTCTTTAATAGCTTCGTTTACAATCACTAAATTTTCTTGTACTGTCACTTGCTTCCTTCCTCCTTAAAACCTATGAAACTCAACATTCTTCCTGTCTTACCTTGATCACGACGATGAGAGAAAAATAGTTGCTCTTCACAGCTTGTACAAAGAGATGACATTACAATATGCTCTTCTTTTATGCCTGCTTGTACACATAATATACGATTAATTTCTTTTAAATTAATTGCGTACTGCCCGTCAGAAATTTTTTGATGAGGAACAGCACCGCTAACTACTTCCTGTGCTGCTGTTAATACACGATCATCCACAACATAACAACAAGATCCGATCGACGGCCCAATTGCAACATGAATTTCATCACTTGAAATACCTTCTGCATTCCACTTTTGAATCATTTCCTTTGCAATCTCTTGTACAGTGCCTTTCCATCCAGCATGCGCAAGTCCTATCATACCATGTGATGGTGCATAAAAATAGAGCGGAACACAATCCGCGTAACAAGACGTTAACAGAACATCTTCATTACTCGTATAAATGCCATCTGTTTTTGAAATGCCGTCCTCATATGAATAGACGCCACTTCCTTTTTCCTGTTGCCCTACTTTTTCAACATGATGAGCATGAACTTGTTCAGAGCAAATCCAGTTTTCTAATGGTTTTTGTAACTTATTTGCTAAAATGCGTCTGTTTTCATGAACGTTCTCCACGATATCATTCACATGTAATCCTAAATTCATCGCATGAAAGGAGCCCGTACTTATCCCACCATCTTTTGTCGTAAATCCAGCAGTAATGTTTCCAAGTTCTTTCCACGCTTGTAAATACAGTATACCGTCCACATATTTAAATGGTTCTCTCATAATAAAGCGGCTCCTTTTAATTAAAATAACAGAAAAAAGCATGGTACTTCCTGTCTATTTTACCATACTTTTATTTTTTCATAATCCTAACAGAAAAAAAAGAGGAATTTGTAATATTCTTTATGAAATTGTCGGTGTTTGTATTGATTCTGTTACAGAATTAACAGGATTTACTCTTACAAGTATGACATCTTCCCCAATTTTCACAATTTCCTTCCAAGGAATTACAATCTCAACATCTTTTCCAAAAATACCTAGCATACGTGTCTGTTTGGAAATAATAACAGAACAAATTTTCCCTGTGTTCATATCAATTTCAATATCTCCAATATTCCCAATCCTTTTTCCATCTGAAATATTTATAACATCCTTCATCTGTAACTCTGAAATTCGTATCACCATTTTTATCCTCTCCCTTATATGACGAATTGGAAACTGTTTCTCATATTTACAGGAAGCCACCTATACGAAACACCATGCTAGTTTCATTATATGAACACTAATCCCCTACTATGAGCACAAACCATATTACATATAAAAAGGTCTCACCATAATTGGTGAGACCTTATCCTTGAATCGTTTTATTCATTTGTTTAATGGCTGACTTCTCTAAACGTGATACTTGCGCTTGGGAAATCCCAATTTCTTCTGCAACTTCCATCTGTGTCTTTCCTTGGAAGAAACGTTTTCTAATAATCATTTTCTCTCGATCATTTAAACGCTTCATTCCTTCTTTTAATGCTAATTCTTCAACCCACTGCTCGTCCTTTTGTTTTTCATCACTTAACTGATCCATAACAAAGATAGGATCTCCTCCATCATTATAAATCGGTTCAAATAATGAAACTGGGTCTTGAATCGCATCTAAAGCAAATACTATCTCTTCATGAGTTACTTCTAGCACTTTTGCAATATCCATTGCTGTTGGTTCTTTTGAATTTTCTGCAATCAACTTTTCTCTTACTTGCAAAGCTTTATACGCAATATCTCGCAATGAGCGCGATACGCGAATTGGATTATTATCACGCAAATATCTGCGTATTTCCCCAATAATCATCGGCACAGCATACGTTGAAAATTTTACATTTTGGCCTAAATCAAAATTATCAATTGATTTCATAAGTCCAATGCAACCAACTTGAAATAAATCGTCAACATATTCTCCTCTGTTATTAAATCTTTGGATGACGCTCAGTACAAGACGTAAGTTTCCATTCACTAATTTTTCTCTTGCGCTTATCTCTCCACTTTGCATTTCACGAAATAATTTACGCATCTCTTCATTTTTTAATACTGGAAGTTTAGCTGTATCAACACCGCAAATTTCTACTTTGTTTCTCGTCAAAGTGTTCCCTCCTATCGGGAGTTGCTGTACAGTGTAAAGTATTTCCTTTGAAGGGGATTTTATGCATATGGTTTTTTCACGATTTTTTATTTAAATTATCTTTCCTAATACAACTAAATAGAATAAGACCAGCCTACATAACGGCTGGTCTTATTCTTTCACACCATTTTATTAAATTCTTTTCGTAATCTTTTTATAATTCTTTTTTCTAAACGCGAAATGTATGACTGTGAAATCCCAAGCATATCCGCCACATCTTTTTGCGTCTTTTCCTCTCCTCCAGCAAGACCAAACCGAAGTTCCATAATTTGTTTTTCACGATCATTTAATTGGTGTAATGCTTTCATTAAAAGGTGACGATCTACAGTAGCTTCTAAATCTTTTGTAATAATATCATCATCTGTACCTAACACGTCAGACAACAACAGTTCATTCCCATCCCAATCAATGTTTAGCGGTTCATCAAAAGAAACTTCTGAACGATTTTTGTTATTTCGACGTAAATGCATTAAAATTTCATTTTCTATACAACGCGATGCATATGTTGCTAATTTTATTTTCTTTTCTGGATTAAATGTATTTACCGCTTTAATAAGGCCGATTGTTCCTATACTAATCAAATCTTCAATATTTATCCCTGTATTTTCAAACTTTCTTGCTATATATACAACGAGCCTTAAGTTACGTTCAATAAGTAATGACCTTGCTGCCTGATCTCCCTTTGGCAATTTATTCAAAAGAACTTCCTCTTCTTCTTTCGTTAACGGTGGTGGCAACGCTTCACTTCCACCAATATAATAAATTTCATCGGTCTTAATTCCTAATTTCAGCAATACTTTATACCAAAGGTATACTAAATAAAATTTTAATTTCATCATATTATCCCGCCTCTCATTATTAAGCGATCACCATTTTTTGTGAAATCAACATTTTTGGATGCACAATACATTGATACTCCCCATTTGTAGACAGTTGTTGTGTATTTAATCCAATTAATACTTTGTTTACAACAATAGAACTACCTTCATGATCAACTTGCACACTGTCAGGCTTAATTGCCCACAAAAATTGACTTTCTACTCCTACTGCACGGAAAGGAATTAAACGTAATTTTGTCGCCCAACCAGAATCATTTTCTGGTATTTGAGGAATTTCTGTTTTGGAATAAATTTGTTCTGTTAACCAAGATGGTAAGCAATGTTCTAATGATGAAACATGCATAATCATAACGGGTGTTTTTGTTAATGGATCGTAAAGTTGGTTCCCACTGTCAATAAGACCTGCCAGTTCTAGTTCTTCTTCGGCCAATTGAATTTTTACTTTCACAATTTGGTCATAGTGTATTTTCGTGACCTCTACGCTTTCAATACGCTTTTTAGAAAAATAATAAATTACCGGAAAGCCAAAAATAACAAATAACCAACTAATTGGATCGCCGTAAGAAATTGACTGAGATTGAACCAATCCATTTACCATTTCATTCGTTTGCAAAAAGAAATGAGTTCCAATTAATCCTCCGCCAACCATAAAGGTTACAAAGTAAAAAGTAAAAACAGTCTGTGCATAATTTCTAAATGTTGTAAACCCAAATGCTGTATACACAATAAGTAACGAGTACAGTAGTTTCATAATTGGATGTGTCATCATAGAAGCAAAAGGAGTAAAGGCAAAAATAACAATAGTTGAACCTATAAATGCCCCTAACACAAGCCTCCATCTTTTGATTTTCTTTTTTAACACGGTAGCTGTTAATAAAAGCAAAAGAAAATCAATGCAGGCGTTTAACAACCAAACAACGTCGGCGTAAACAACCAAACAATTCACCTCTTTTTTCAAGTTGAGACTAGTATAATGCATATCCAATAGGAAAGTGTGTCAATTTGCGGAGGTGTTTTTTTGTTATTTTGTGATTTCTAGACATAATCTGTCGGTAAAGAATAAAAGTACAAATTCATAGAATGATATACTCTTATTTTCACCAACAAAATATATTGAAATATACGAAATAAAAAAAGACCTGCTTAGCAGGTCTTTTCCATTTAAAAAACAAAAAAGGAGCATGAAAGCTCCTTTTTTTATCGTCTACGACGGTTACGTAAAAATGCTGGAATATCGATATCATCTGAATCTGAATGACGTTCATGTACAACTGGCTCTTCACGCTTCATTTCACGTTTTACTTCACGTTGTTTTGAAGGTTGAGCTACTGGTTGTTGCTGTTGTTGCGTGTGGTTCGCATTCGGACGAATAATTGGTTTTGGTGGTTGAGTTGCAATGCTATCATCAAAACCAGTTGCAATTACAGTTACAACGATATCATCTTTTAATCCTTCGTTAATAACAGAACCGAAGATCATATTTACTTCTGGATCTGAAGCTGAGGCTACGATATCTGCCGCTTCTTGTACTTCATATAAGCTTAAGTTAGCGCCACCCGTAATATTCATGATAACACCTTGAGCTCCATCAATAGATGTTTCTAGTAATGGACTAGAAATCGCTTTTTTCGCAGCTTCTGCAGCACGATTTTCCCCGTTACCAGAACCAATACCCATTAAAGCAGAACCTCTATTAGACATAATTGTCTTTACGTCTGCAAAGTCTAAATTAATTAAACCTGGCGTTGCAATTAAATCCGAAATACCTTGAACACCTTGACGTAATACGTTATCAGCTTCACGGAATGCTTCTAACATTGGCGTATTTTTATCAACGATCTCTAATAAGCGATCGTTTGGAATTACAATAAGAGTATCTACATTTTCTTTAAATGCTGCAATACCAGATGCTGCTTGCGTTGCACGTTTACGTCCTTCAAAAGTAAATGGACGTGTTACAACACCAACTGTTAAAGCACCTAATTCTTTTGCAACTTGAGCAACAACTGGAGCTGCACCAGTTCCAGTTCCACCGCCCATACCAGCAGTTACGAAGACCATATCCGCACCACGAAGTGCTTCTTGGATCTGTTCTTTACTTTCTTCTGCAGCTTTTTTCCCTACTTCAGGGTTTGCGCCTGCACCAAGTCCACGCGTTAATTTTCCACCAATTTGCATTTTTGTTTCAGCTTTTGATAGATTTAATGCTTGTGCATCAGTGTTCACAGCGATAAAGTCTACACCTTGTACACCGTGTTCAATCATACGGTTTACAGCATTGTTTCCGCCACCGCCGACACCGATAACTTTTATATTCGCTAATTGATCTTGAGTAGTATCAAACTCTAACATGTCGAAATCCCCCTAGAACCTCATTTTTCGTGTCCAATTTTAATCCCATAAATAACGGAATACACGTTTTACTTTTGACATCATACGGTCATCATTTTGATTATTATTGTTTTGATTACGAGTTTTTTGTTTCGCAGGTTGCTGTTGTACCGGCGTTGGTGCTGGTGCTGGTACTGTTTCAAAATGCTCTTGCTTTTCCTGCACATTTTTCCCACGTAATTTAGCTTTTTGATAAGAATGTTTAATTAATCCAACTCCGCTTGTATATTGGGGCTCACGCACACCAATATAATCAGGAGTTGCTACACGAACATTTTCATGTAAAATATCATATGCAAGATCAAGAACACCTGGCATAGAAGCAATTCCGCCAGTTAGTACATAACCAGAAGCCACTTGCTTTACTCCTAACTTACGCACTTCATCTTGAACAAACATTAAAATTTCCTCTACACGAGCCTCTATTATATCCGATAATTCCAACTGAGAATATTGTTCTGTTTGATCACTTCCCATAATAGGAACCGTAAACATCTCTTCTTCAGATGCTGTATCATAAAAAGCATGTCCATATTTCAACTTAATTTGATCTGCATTTTCTGTTGAAGTTTTCAACCCAATTGCAATATCCTTCGTTATATGGTCTCCACCTAATGGTAATACGCTCGTCGCTTGTAACTCTCCGTCTTTAAAAATAGATAAAGTTGTAGATCCTCCCCCCATATCAACAAGGGCTACTCCTCTATTTTTTTCATCTGAAGATATAGCAACTGTTGCAGCCGCTAAAGGTTGAAGACAAATATCAACAATTTCAAGACCTGCTTTTTCTACACAACGAAGTAGGTTATGTAGTAAAGTTCTCGAGCCTGTAATAAGTGTACCTTCCATTTCTAATCTTACACCGATCATCCCGCGTGGATCGTTAATCTCGTCAAGACCGTCTACGATGAACTGTCGAGGTACCACATCAATAAACTCACGTTCTGGAGCAATTGACACAACTTGTGCTGCATCTAGAACGCGTAAGACATCTTCATTCCCGATTTCACGATCTTCATTTGAAACAGCGACTACTCCGTGACAAGGAAGTAGCTGTACCTGGTTTGCATTGACACCTACTACAACTTGCTCAATATGGATTCCCACCATACGCTCAGCTTGTTCAATTGCTTTTTTAATTGATCGAACAGTCTCGTCTATATCAACTATCGATCCCTTCTTTAAACCATTTGATTTTACATTTCCAACACCAATAATGTTTAAGCTGTCATTAACCATTTCACCAATGATGACTTTAACATTGGATGTACCGATGTCAAGACTAACATATATTTCATTGCTGTTCATTCTTTGGCACCTCCTTCTTTATTTATACCATACAACTCAATATATGGAACAACAATCGCAACTTTACTATTTATAAGAAAAATATTCAACGTCTTTATACGTTTCCCTTTTTTAACCCTATATTTTTCTTATTTTTATTTAGCATTCAATTAAGAATATCGCAGTAAACTATGAATAACTGCTTATCTTGAAATAATTCTATTTCGAGTGTAAAGTTTACCGCCAAGTATAAGTCTACACTAAGATGTACTCATAGAAAAGTGAAACTTGTACCAATACTAGTATGAATCTAAGAATTTTTACATATTTTTCATCAAATGAACCATTCTTCTAAATTCGTATGCATATAATAGAACGTTTGTTTTGTTTTTTCTGCTATAAGCAACGAAAACTACCATTCTATTCTTTTTTTTCTTCCGCACCTAATTCTTTCGTATATGCACCTACTTCTAAATCAATTAATACCTTCTTACCTGGCTCAATTGTTTTTAAAATAAGCGGATAGGCTTCCATACGTTTTGCGAAATTTTGAATCGTAGTGCTCACTTCATAACCTTCATTCATATATAAAGTAAGATGATCTTCATTCGCATTCGTTGGAGAATAGCGAATCTCCGAAATAGATTTTAAAATAGCTGGTGTTAATTTTTCTAGTTCAGCGATTAACTCCTTCATTTTCTCTTCTTTAAAAGGTTCGAAAATCGGTGCTGCAACAGGAAGTTTTCCATTAGGTAGTACATCAAGTGTTTTTCCATTCTCTAATAACGGTTGTAATTTTCCCTCTTTATTTATATAACCAATCGTTAAATATTCTTCAATATGAACATCAATCTTGTTTGGAAAACGTTTTTTTACATTTACTGCTTTAATTTCTTTTCGCTTCGTTAAGTTTTCTTCAGCTTTATGTGCTGTCACTCGGAAATAGCTTGTATCATATGTCACGCCTGAATCCTTCATTACTTGCTCATCCGTCATATAATGATTTCCAAACACACTAATCTTTTTTATATTACTAAGCGGAGACCGAAAATAAATTAAAAAGAGCACTAATAAAAATAAAATTGATATGTATAAAATCAATCGATGATTAACATTTTTTTTGTTTTTTTTCTTTTGATTTTTCAATTTTGGTACACGATCTTGTAGTTTAATCACTTTACTATTATTCATGTACGATCCCCCTATGTAACATAAAGAACGGCATGTTCCTCATGCCGTTCTTATCTTCTTATTATAACATAAATGATAATGAGCGGAACGAATAACCGTTATCTTCCAATGATTTCTACTTCTGTGTGCATATCTACATCAAATTTATCCTTAATTGTATGTTTTATTAATTCAATTAAGGACAATACATCTTGCGCTGAAGCTCCCCCGGTATTAACAATAAAATTGCCATGCATTTGAGAAATTTGAGCTCCACCAATCCTATAACCACGAAGCCCTGCTTTTTCTACTAAATCGCCTGCAAAATGTGGGATTGGATTCCGAAATATACTTCCTGCACACGGGTGATTCCATGGTTGCGTTTCACGGCGGTAATCTTTATTATTTTGCATGCTACGTACAATTTCTTCACGTTTTCCCGCCTGTAATTGAAACTCCGCCTCTAAAACAATACCAGGCCGTTTCGTTTGCAATACAGATGCCCGATAAGAAAACTCCAGTTCTTTATTCGTTAACCAGTCAATTGTACCGTCTTCAAACAGAATGAGAGCCTTCGATAATACACTCGATATATCCGATTTATGTGCACCTGCATTCATATATACTGCACCACCGACACTTCCTGGAATGCCGCTTGCAAACTCCAATCCAGCTAACCCTTGACGACTAAGTAAAGTTGACAATTTAATAAGAGAATATCCACTACCAACTCTTACCTTATGTTTTTCGACCTCTAAGTGATCTAATCCTTCTCCTAAACGAATAACAACACCTTCTATGCCTCGATCAGATACAAGAAGGTTTGAACCGCGCCCAATTACAGTCCACTTCGTTTTGTATTGCTTTACTAACTGTAATGTTTTTTCAATACCGGCTACATGCTTAGGCACAATTAAAATATCCGCTGGTCCACCTATTTTCATAGTTGTATAACGCGCTAACGACTCGTTAACTAAAACACGACCAACGTCTGCTTCTATAAGCTCATTTACTAATTGTTCCATAGACAATCTCCCCCATATTAAGTCTCCTTATGACAATAATATGCAGGGCGTTCACCTAACGTTATCCCTCTATTTACGGGCATTACAGCTCCTAAATCAAAATTCGGCGGTAACAAAGAAGTTAGGCGGTATCGGGATGCCAGTAAACATCCGATTAGTGAAAGGTAATAATCAACGAGAGAGAATCACTCCCCACTGATTAAAGCCTCACTTTATTTTTTTACAAGCTTATTCATTACTTCATACAGCTTATTTGCTGCATCTGGAATACCTAGTTTCTTAGCAGCTAGCTTCATATTTTGTAATGTTTGTGCATCCAATAAAATCTCATTAATATCACGAATAAGTGTTTCAGCTGTTAAATCTTTTTCAAGTAACATTTTTGCCGCTCCTTTATCAACAACTGAACGTGCATTCTTTTCCTGATGATTATTTGTTACGTACGGACTCGGTATTAACACACTTGGTTTTCCTAACGCTGTTAATTCTGCAAGTGTTGTTGCCCCAGCCCTTGAAACAACAAGGTCTACACCAGTTAGTACCTCTGGCATATTATGAATGAACGGCTTAATAATAACATTGTTCGGGTTCCCTTTTTGCTTCACGGCTTCCATCACTTTGTCATAATGTACTTCACCTGTTACATATAGTATTTCGTAGCTTTTGTTCCCAAACTGTTCAATTGCTTCAACGAAGGCATCGTTAATCGGTCTAGCCCCACGACTTCCACCAAATATAAGTACAGACTTTTTAGGAAGAGAAAGCCCAACTGAACGTTTCCCTTTCATTCCATTTTGATCCATTACCTCTGATGCTCGCGGATTACCTGTCATTACCACTTTTGACTCTGGAAAATGCTCTGTAGCTGCTTCAAAACAAACAGCAACTTTATCAACATAACGACTTAAAAATTTGTTCGTTACACCTGGTACACTATTTTGTTCATGTACAATAGTCGGAATACCTAATTTGGCTGCAGCGTATACAACTGGTCCACATACATATCCACCCGTTCCAATTACGATATCCGGATTAAAACGACGAATATATCGTTTACTATCCTGTACACCTTTTAGAAAACGCATTACTGTTTTCACATTATCTAATGATATTTTTCGTTTAAATCCGCTTATAACAATAGATTGAAATGGTATACCTGCTTTTGGAACGATTGTACTCTCTAGTCCATTTTCCGTACCAATATATAAAAATCTTGCTTCTGGATTTAACTTTTTTATTTCTCTAATTAAAGCAAGAGCTGGATAAATATGACCACCAGTACCCCCACCACTCACTAATACACGCACTACTAACTCCTCCGCTTCTCTTTTCTTATTTCCATTATATTTATTTCTATATACATATTGCATTTTTACACACATACGAAAAACCCTGTCTTATAAACAGGGTTTAGTAGCGAGAATGGCGACTTATATTTAATAATACACCTACTGCCATTAACATTAATGTCAAACTTGATCCACCATAACTTAAAAACGGCAAGGTAATACCCGTAACGGGCATCAGTCCTGTTACAACACCAACATTAATCATTACTTGAATCGCAATCATCGCCACAATACCTACTGCTAAAAACGTACCATATAAATCTGGCGCTCCTAATGCGATACGAATCCCGCGCCATAATAATAGACTAAATAATAATAACACAAATGAACCACCAATAAAACCTAATTCCTCGGATAAGATTGCAAATATAAAGTCAGTTTGTGGTTCAGGTAAATAAAGAAATTTTTGTCTACTTTGTCCAAGCCCAAGTCCAAATAATCCACCGGGTCCAATTGCGAGTAATGATTGGATAATTTGAAATCCACTTCCAAGCGGATCTGCCCACGGGTCTAAATATGATGTAATGCGCTTCATTCGATACGGTGCTGATGCGATTAACCCTACAAACCCTGCTACACCAAGCAAACCAAACATCGCAAAGTGAAAGACCCTCGCTCCCGAAATAAATATCATAATGATACATGTCCCAACCATTACCGTTCCTGTCCCAAGGTCTGGCTGTAACATAATCATCCCAAAAGCAAGAAACACAAAACTAAGAGCCGGTAATAAACCACGTTTAAAAGATGTAATCAATTTTTGCCGTTCCGCTAAAAACTTTGCCAAGAAAATAATCATCGCAAACTTCATAAATTCTGACGGTTGAATCGAAAATGCTCCGATCCCAATCCAACTTCGTGCTCCTCCTCGAACAAGACCTACTCCAGGAATAAGAACGAGAATAAGAAGAATGAAGCAAACTAGCAAAATTACTTTTGAATACGTACGCCACACCCAATAATCAATTTTCATAATAAAAAACATAGCTACTACACCAAGACCCGCAAACAGTAATTGTCTTTTGGCAAAAAAGAATGAGTCCCCCATTTTATAAGAGGCCCAAACTGCACTCGCACTATAAACCATAATCATTCCGATTGTCAACAATGAAAGTGTTACGATGATGAGAATAAAATCAGGCGTTTTCTTCATTACCCACAAACACCACCTCTTTAGGCAGAACCTTTTGCCCTATGTAACAAAACATCAGTAGGTGTTAGCCTACTGATGTTTTGATTTACTTTATATAAGTTTATGCACAGCTTGTATAAAAATGTCTCCTCTTTCTTCAAATGTTTTAAATTGATCCCAGCTTGCACACGCTGGAGAAAGAAGAACAACATCATCTTCTTTAGAATGAGCATAAGCTTTCACCACTGCTTCATCTAAAGTATCGACACTTTCAATTATATCTAATCCCGCTTTTTCTGCCGCTCTTACTAGTTTGGGAGCTGTTTGTCCAAATGTTACAATCGCTTTTACATTTTTGAAATACGGAATTAAATCATCGAATTCATTTCCGCGATCAAGCCCACCTGCTAGTAACACAATCGGTTGTGTAAACGCAGATAGTGCTTTCTCAGTCGCTAACATATTCGTTGCTTTTGAATCATTATAAAACTTACGGTTGTTAATCGTTGTTACATATTCTAAACGATGTTTTACACCAGTAAAACGTTTTAACACGACCGTAATTGCTTCATTAGAAGTACCTAATAATTTCGCAATACTCATCGCAGCTAAAATATTTTCTAGATTATGTTGACCAGGTAAAACGATATCACTTACTTCAACAACTTTTTCACCTTTGAAATAAAGAGCGTTATCTTTTATACACGCACCATCTTCAATTTCTTTCGTTGTCGAAAACAGGATTTTTTGACCTTTAGTATCCGCAGATAACTCCATCACATCTGCATCATCCGCATTTATTACACTATAATCGTTTTCTGTTTGGTTTTTAAAAACATTTGCTTTTGCTAAACCATATTCCTTCTTCGTCCCATGGTAATCTAAGTGGGCTTCAAATAAGTTTAAGAACGCTGCAATTTTAGGTTGGAACGATTCTACTCCCATCAATTGGAACGATGAAAGCTCTGTAACTACAACTTCATTTTCTTTTGCATCCTGTGCTACTTCACAAGCTACAGTTCCTATATTCCCTGCAATAACAGGATGCTTTTGCCCTTCTTTTAACATTTCAAATGTCAGCATTGTTGTCGTCGTTTTACCATTAGACCCTGTAATTCCAACAAATGGTGCTTTTGAAATACGATATGCTAATTCAACTTCCGTAACAATTGGAATTTCTTTTTCTTTCGCAGCAACTAATATTGGATTAGAATACGGGATTCCTGGATTTTTAACGACAAGAGAAATATTTCTCTCTAATAATTCTAAAGGATGGCCACCGCATACAACGTCCATTCCTTTTGCTTGTAATTCTGCAGCAAGTACATTGTCTGCTAAAGGCTTTCCGTCATTTACAATGACATTCGCCCCTAATTTTTGCAACAAAGTAGCTGCTGCATAACCACTCTTTGCAATGCCTAATACAAGAATATTTTTATTTTGAAATTCAGTTACAGTTTTCAATTACATCCACACCCCGATATAAATTCCTAACACAGCTAATAAAAATCCTACAGACCAAAACGTTACAACAACGCGCCATTCTGACCAACCACATAATTCATAATGGTGGTGTAATGGACTCATTTTAAAGACACGTTTTCCTGTTGTTTTAAACGAAATAACTTGAATAATAACAGATAAAGTTTCCATTACGAATACTCCACCAATAATTACAAGTAGTAATTCTTGTTTTAATAAAATTGCTACAGCTGCGATAGCTCCACCTAAAGCTAAGGAACCTGTATCCCCCATAAATACTTTTGCTGGATTCGCGTTGAATACTAAAAATCCCAGTACTGCTCCGACAACTGCCATACAGAATATCGCAACTCCAAATTGTTCTTGCGCTACTGCAATAATACTAAATGCTCCAAATGCAATAGCCGCTGTTCCTGATAATAAACCATCTAAACCATCAGTTAAGTTAACCGCATTCGAGCCACCGATTAGCATAAATAGCACAAGTACAAAATACGCCCAACCTAATTCAAACTTAACATCCGTACCTGGAATCATGATATATGTGTGAAATGCTTGCCCTTTTCCAATTAAAAAGAACGCAATAGCAATAACAAGCTGACCTACTAATTTTTGTTTTGATGTTAAACCAAGATTTCTCTTCTTAACTACCTTTATGTAGTCATCTAAAAATCCAATCAATCCATAACCAAATGTCACTAATAATAATAACGAAACCTCTGCACCTAAATGATTAAACTTAATCGCCATAATAAGTGAAGTGACCATCATAGATACATATATGACAATACCGCCCATTGTCGGTGTCCCTGATTTTTTTTGATGTGACTTTGGTCCCTCATCACGAATACTCTGTCCGAACTTTAATTTTCTTAAAAATGGAATAAACAATGGCGAAAGGGCAACAGAAATTAAGAATGCTACCCCAGCCGTTACTAATAAACCTTGCTCAAGCACATGTAGTCCTCCTCTCACGTTGTTACTCTTGGTTGTTTAAACGCCCTGTAATTGCTTCTTTCGCAACTTCACGATCATCAAAATGATGAACTTCTTTACCAATAATTTGATACGTTTCATGACCCTTACCAGCAATAATAATGATATCATCTGCTTTCACATTAGCGATCGCATGGTGTATCGCTTCTTTTCTATCAATAATCACTTCATAATTATTCCCACTTGCACCCTGTACCATATCATCTAAAATAGCCGCTGGATCTTCACTTCTTGGATTATCTGATGTATAAATTGCATGAGTTGCATATTTTGTTGCAACACTTGCCATTATCGGTCTCTTTGTTCGATCCCTATCGCCGCCACAACCAACGATACAATACACATCACCTTTTGCAAATTGTTTTGCAGTTTTTAATACATTTTCTAAACTATCCGGCGTATGCGCGTAATCAACAATAACTGTATAATTTTGTCCGCCATCAACAACTTCAAAACGTCCTGGAACCCCAGCTAGTTCTTTTATAACAGCAATGATTGTTTGTAATTTCACACCCGAAACAAGTCCTGCTGCTGTTGCTGCAAGTACGTTATATACATTGAATTTACCTATTAATTTCATCGTAACATTTACACTTTCATACGGTGTGACAAGCGTAAATGTAGTCCCGCCACTCGTCATAACGATATTTTTTGCCATAATGTCACTTGTTGTATCAATACCATATGTTACAACTGTTGCTGCAGTACTTCTCATATACTCTTCTGTTACATTATCATCGCTATTCAGCACAGCGTACTTTTCACGATTATGATTATAACTATTGCCAAGCTGTGCAAATAGTAACCCTTTTGCATGTTTATATTCTTCCATCGTTTTATGATAATCTAAATGATCTTGTGTTAAATTCGTAAACACCGCTACATCGTAATCACATCCGTGTACACGACCAAGATCTAACGCATGTGACGAAACTTCCATTACCGTGCTGTCCACACCTTGTTCAACCATTTTTGAAAACGTCTGTTGAAGTGTTAGTGCATCTGGTGTTGTATTTTTCACCTCAAATGTTTCATCACCGATTTTCATATTAATCGTCCCAATTAGCCCTGTTTTATGACCATGTGCTCGCATAATCTCATCCATAATATGCGATGTTGTTGTCTTTCCATTTGTACCTGTAATTCCGATTAAATGTAACTTGTGTGTCGGTTGACCATAAAAATAATCAGCTAAAACCGCTAACGAACGAAAAGTATTTTTCACAAGTACAACTGGAACGTCAACATCAATTGGTCTTTCCGCAACAATAGCAGCCGCTCCTTGTGCCGCTGCTTGCTTAGCAAAATCATGGCTATCAACCGTATATCCTTTCATACATACAAATAAGCTTCCTTCTTTCACTTTACGTGAATCAGCTTCTATAGATGTGATTTCTGGATTTTCTTTTGGAACAACTGGAAAATCATGCAAACATGATAAAAGTGTATGCAACTTCATTTCACTAAACCCTCTCTACATTGTTTATTTATCTTTTTTTCAGTAAGCAACACATTACCTCCTATATAAGGAGGTAAGTGCTACTGGCCTATTTATGAATGAGACACTTATTGTCTCACATTAAGTAACTGTTCTATAAAGAACTCACTTCCACCAATTGTACCATAAAACGTACTATGTTACCTTTAATTCCCGAAGTAAATTCTAATTTTTGAGCCTTCTTTTACTTTAGCTCCCGCTTCTGGTGATTGCTTAATTACTTTCTCTCCATCTCCACTTATATCAAGCTGCAAATCGACGAGTTGTGTTTGTAAGTCTTTCTTTTTCATTCCAATTAAATTCGGAACTTCCACAGTTGGTGTATCGCCCCATTTATATTCTTTCTCAACTTGTTCTTTTCTCGGTTTCACTCCCATAACAGGAAGAGCATCTCGAAGGATATTCCCGACAATTGGAGCTGCTACCACTCCACCAAACTGTGTAACCCCTTTTGGATTATCCACAGCAACATACACAACAATCTCTGGATCATCCGCTGGAGCAAATCCGATAAAAGATACAATATAATTATTCTCTAAATATTTACCATCTTTCACCTTTTGAGCAGTACCCGTTTTTCCACCTACACGATATCCATCAATATAAGCTCCTTTACCAGAACCTTTCGCTACAACATTCTCTAATGCATAACGAACTTTTTCTGAAGTTTCCTTGGAAATAACTTTTCTTTTCTCAACAGGTGTCTTTTTACTAACAACTTGATTATTTTTTGGATCAATAAACTCCTTAGCTATATACGGCTGATACAATGTTCCACCATTTACAGCCGCCGCTACAGCTGCTACTTGTTGAATTGGTGTAACAGAAACCCCTTGGCCGAATGAAGTTGTTGCTTGCTCTACTGGACCAACTTTATCTAAATTAAATAAAATCCCACTGCCTTCACCTTGCAAGTCAATTCCAGTCTTCTGCCCAAAACCAAAATTACGAATGTATTTAAATAATCGGTCTTTACCAAGGCGATCACCAAGTTCAATAAATCCCGGGTTACATGAGTTTTGAACGACTTCTAAAAACGTTTGACTGCCATGACCTCCTGCTTTCCAGCATTTCAATCTAGCTCCACCGACTTCAGCTGCTCCATCATCATAAAACGTATCCTTCTCTAAGTCTACTAAATTTTCATTCAATGCTGCAGCTAATGTAATGATCTTAAATGTTGAACCAGGCTCATACGTACTCCACACAGGTAGATTTCTGTTATACACTTCTGGAGAGACACTTTGAAAATCCGCTGGATCAAAACTCGGCCGACTAGACATACCTAAAATTTCACCATTTTTAGGATTCATTGCAATCGCAATCATACCGTCTGGATTATAAGTTGACTCCGCAATATTCATTTCTCTTTCCATAATCCTTGTAATACGCGCATCGATTGTTAATCCTAAATTTAAACCAGCTTCTGGTTTTTTGAAATCATCACCAACATTAGGCATCCTTTGTCCTTTCGCATCTGCAAAAAAACGCACATGACCTTTGTCCCCATTTAGCTCCTTATCATAATATTTTTCTAGTCCCATAAGACCTTGGTTATCGCTACCTGCAAAACCTAATACATGTGATAAAAAATTTCCAAATGGGTAGTACCGGATAGAATCCTCTGCGATATACACGCCCTTCAAACTTAAGCCTCGTACCTCTTTCGCTTTGTCATGTGATATTTTCCTTCCGCCTTTATCTAACCTTACAATCGATTCTTTTTTTGTAATCCTCTTATAAATCTCATCTTTTTCCACACCTAATACTGCAGCTAACTTCTCTGCAGTCTCTGCTGGTTTTTCAATTTGCCTCGGTACAACAAAGACAGTTGGAGCACTTTTATTCGTGGCAAGTTCCACACCATTTCGGTCTAAAATTTTCCCACGTTCGGGTTCAAAAGTAATATTACGACTCCATGAATCTTTCGCACGATCCGTTAACATATTCCCAAGAAAAAATTGCACATATCCAAGACGAATATCGATAATAGTGAAGATAAGTATACCTGATATAAGTATAAAAATAAGTCGTTTTCTAACTGTTACATTTGATACACGCATATCGGAACAAGCCTCCCTTACGCCTAGCTTGTTCCAATATATGCTTGTACTTATTTAATTAGAACTTCTTCTCTTTTACCATTACGGCTTTTCTGCTTCTTGTTGTGGTTCGAGTGGCGGTACGAGTGTGACACCTAATTCTGTACCAGGTTGTAATAATGTTCCTTCCGCCACACTTTGTTCTGTTACGTATCCTGTACCAGAAGGCTTCAAGTTAAGCTGTAATGTCTTCGCTAAATTCATAACATCACGCAGTGCCCATCCTTGTATATTTGGCATTGTAGGCTTATCTCCTACCAAGAAGACTCGGTCGCCTTTCAATGTTTGTTCAGTCGCTTTTGGTACTTGTTGCTGTACTTTCCCTTCACCTAATACGATTGGACGAAGTTTTGCTTTATCAATTGCTTTCCCCGCTTCAGCCATCGTTTTACCAGTTACATCTGGAACAGTAGTTTGTTGCTCTTTCAGATGTTTTTTCGGATCTTTCACTTCATTTGGCTTAATCTTTAAATACTCTAAACTATTTTTTGTTACATATTTAAAAATATCAGCTAAAGGCTGTGCACCGTTCTCATCATCTTTTAATTTCGGCTGTTTTACAGCTACATAAACAACAAGTTGTGGGTCGTCCATTGGTGCCATACCTAAGAATGAGAATATATAATTCTGTCTCCCTGTCATATAGCCGCCTTTTCCATCCGGAATTTGCGCTGTACCTGTTTTACCACCAACTGAATATCCATCAATTTTATAAGCTGTCCCTGTACCTTTCGGAGATGTAACAACACGTTCTAATAACTGTCTTACTTGCGCTGCTGTTTCCTTTGTAACAGGTTTTCCTACTTCTTCTGGCTTATGTTCTAATTTTACTTTCCCTGTTATCGGATCTACAATTTTATCAATTGCATAAGGTTTCATCATTTTCCCATCATTTGCAATAGCTGTTGCAGCTTGTACAAGCTGAATTGGTGTTACAGTGGAACCTTGTCCAAAAGCTGTTGTCACTTGTTGTATTTGCTGATCAAATAAAATTGTATTCGATCCTTCACCTGATAAATCAATGTTCGTTTTTTCATCTAATCCAAAACTATGAATATATTTTCGGAAACGTTCTGGACCAAGTTTTTGATCTCCTAAAATTGCAAACGCTACGTTTGAAGAACGTTCTACCCCTTCATCAAACGTGATAGAGCCCCAACCAGCACCGCCGTTATGATCTTTTATTTTCCTATTTCCGACTTGATATGTCCCGGACTGATAATAATCTTGCCCTTTGTACACACCTTCATTAATAGCTGCCGCTAACGTGAAAATTTTCATTGTTGATCCAGGTTCAAATGCATTGGCAATTGCGTCATTGAAGAAATATTTAATTTGACGATCATTAGGGTCATAACTAGGTTTAGTAGACGTCGCTAATATTTTTCCAGTTTTCGGATCTGCAACAATCCCTATTAAACTTTCTGGTTCATATTGCTTACTTGCTGCTTTCATCGCGTCTTCTAAATAACTTTGGACACGGTGATCAATTGTTAAATACGCGTTATCTCCATTTTTAGGTGCCTTTACATTAACTTTTCCACCATCAAGAGACACACCTTTACGGTCACCTGTATATGCTACTTCTCCGTTAGAAGCACTTAAATATTTATCCAAGCTTTTCTCTATGCCAAATTGACCTACCGAGGTTCCATTCTCATTTGGTTTTGCATGACCTATAACGTAAGATGCGAAATCACCGTTTGGATACACCCTTGCATTTTCTGTAATAAAAGATATTCCCGGCAACTTCAACGCTTCTATTTGTTCCTTCTTTTCTTTCGTCAAATCCTTACCTAACGTTCCAAATTCGACTTGACTTCTACCTTCCTTATTTAAAGAAGCTAAAATATCCTCTTCGCCTTTTCCAAGTACTCCTGCAATTTTCTTTGCAGTATCTTCTTTATTCTCAACAGAGTTAGCACCTTTTAGGGCGGCTACTATTTTATAAGAGTTTGCGTCTTGCGCTAACACATGACCGTTTTGATCATAAATGGTTCCTCTGTTCGCTTCAAGAACTCCTGTTTTACTATGCTTTTGTTTAGCAAGTGCATCTAAATCTTGATTATGAACTGTTCCTGTTGATTGTATGTAAAAAAATCGGGCTAATAACAGCAAAAAGAGCAGGAGGAAAAATATCATAAAATAACCTGCTCCCTTATTGGTATGAAATTTAGTCATATTCTTCTTCATCGTTCCTTCACACCTATTGCCTTATTTGAGGCCTTTCACATTATTCGCATTAATTTCTAGCCCGTGTTTTTTTGCAACTTCAGCGATTCGTTCATAGCGACTTAACTTCTCTACTTCAGCTTGTAATTCTTGATTTTCTTTTTGCTGCTGTACAATTTTTTCTTCTATCGTCGCTGCTTCTACATTAACTTGATAAAGGCCTGCTTTATTTCCAATAAACGCGACACAGGCATACAATAAAAAGCCAATAAACGCTACATACAACAGTTTTTCGATTCTTGTAATTTTCGCTTTAACTTTCGGCTTAACCATCTGCTGTGGGGGCGTTTGAATTTGCACCTCTTCTTGCGCTTGTTGTTTGTACTTTACAGCTAAATTAGTCATACCTCTCTCTCCCTTTTATCGTTTTTCAGCGATTCTCAACTTCGCAGAACGCGCACGATTATTTTCTTCTAGCTCTATATCAGAAGGTAAAATCGGTTTTCTTGTAATAAGCTTTAATTTTGGCTTAAATTCATCAGGAATAATCGGTAATCCTGGCGGCAATTGTGGCGTTGTACTATTTCGCTTAAACGTTGTTTTACAAATACGATCTTCTAATGAATGGAATGTTATAACACTAACTCTTCCACCTGGCTTAACCATCTCAATAGCAGATTCCAATGCTTCTTCAAATACTTTTAATTCATCATTTACAGCTATACGAATTGCCTGAAACACTCGCTTAGCAGGATGCCCACCAGTTCTACGAGCAGGAGCCGGAATACCTTCTTTAATTAGCTCTACTAATTCTCCTGTCGTTTCAATAGCTTTATTCTCACGATAAGCTTCAATTTTTCTTGCAATTTGTTTTGAAAATTTCTCTTCACCGTATTGGAAGAAAATCCTTACAAGTTGTTCATATGACCAACTATTTACAACATCATATGCTGTTAATGGGGCATCTTGATCCATCCGCATATCTAACGGTGCATCATGATGATAACTAAAGCCTCGCTCTGGTGTATCTAATTGTGGGGATGAAACACCTAAATCAAATAAAATACCGTCTACTTCTGTTATACCTATTTCCTGCAGTTTTTCAGCTAAATAGCGGAAGTTACTCTTTACTGTTATAAACTGTTCACCGTATGAAGAGAACTTTTCTTTCGCGTTTTGAATCGCTATCTCATCTTGATCAAACGCTATTAATTTTCCACCTTCAGTTAATTGGGATAATAAATAAGAACTATGTCCTCCTCCCCCCAGTGTACAATCTACATATGTACCATCTGGCTTTATATCTAAGCCGTCTACTGTTTCCTTTAAAAGCACTGTTACGTGTTTAAACATTGTTGCACCTACTCTTTTTCCAATTAATTATGTTGAATGTATCCCTTCCTCTAAACACATCTTTCACGCTTAGAGAATGAAATAATACGAAAGAACGACTCATTTAACTTACCAATAAAGGCAACATACTATACAAATCGCTATTTTCTTTTATTATATACTAAATTTTATCATCTTTTGCGGGAATTTAAATAAAAAACTGTCGAAAAAGCGAATAATACGTTTACATTTTGTGCTATTTTGTCATATATTTAAGTATCCAACACAATTATCACATCTATTTTTTGATTGATAATTCAGAAAAAAATCACTTCACAGTAAATTCAACGGAATAAAAATAAAATCCTGCTCCAAGGAGCAAGATTTTATAATTTTATAACATGATGTTTTCCGTCCCAAGAAAAAGGGTTTTCCATTACACGATCAACGAAATCCAAACCAAACTGATTTAAATAATAACATACATTCCACACACGTTCTTGCGGCGCACCTAATGGACGAAGTGCGAATTGTATACGGCGAAATTTATTTAGCTGAACCTCATACTTTTTCTCAACATTTCTTTTCAACATTCTTTCCAGCAGTTCAATTTGTTCATTAATTTTCAATTCGTTTTTCCCTGCAAACGCACTTAACCCCGGCTCTATTTTCTTTACAAATTGCTGTAAAGATGTATGAATATCGGCAATTTCTTTTTTCGCCTTTTCAAAATGATTATCAATCGGTTCCTCTATTTGATTAGACAACCAGTTTTCACGCAGTTTATCGACATCATTTAAAAACGGATCACTTTCTCTCAATTGCAGATCGAATAAATCTGTCGCTATACATCTCTCCACATAAGTAATTGTAAGACGAGGAACGACAGGTGGCATTTGAAAACCGACAGTATGGAATACTTGTTGTAATTCACTCCAATAAGCTAATTCCCCTGGACCTCCAATAAATGCGAGCGTAGGAAATACATACTCTTGCATAAGAGGACGTGTTACAACATTATTACTAAAACGTGCCGGATTTCTCTCCATCTCTTCAATCAACTCTTCGTATGAAAATGAATGCGCCCCATCCTTTCCAACAAACTTACCTTGATGCTCTTCAAGCAATACTCGTTCATTATCTATTTCCATAAATATATGCACTGCATGAGACTTCGTTTCAATAATCGGTTTGTATCCTAGTTCTTTAATTACTTCCTGCTGATTACGAAGGCCCTCTTGTACCTCTTTATACTTACTTATAATTCGCTTAAAAAATGGAATTTCTAACTTTCTTAATTCAGGATGATGTGAATCAACAAGGATTAAACCAGAATTAGCAAAGATTTTCGTAATAAGATGAGCAAAGAAATCTACATACGTATTCGATTTTTCCAAAGCATCATCAACAAATTTTAATACATCCTTTGTAAAATTTGTTTCTGGATATGTTTTAAAAATCTCTTCAATCCAATTTCTACAATCTTCAACAGAAAGTTCAGACTCAGAAGCACTCGCCTTTTTCGGATTACGATCATAAAAAATAGTTTTTTTCATCTTTTTATTTTTCGCTAAAAAAGTATGGTTAATCTCATCCATATCATGGTCTTCACCCGCAATCCAGAAGACAGGGACAACTTTCACCCCTAAACTTTCTTCTTTTTCCTTTGCAAGCTTTAAAATTGAAATAACTTTATGAATTGTATAAAGCGGTCCAGTTAATAACCCCGCTTGTTGTCCAGCTATTACAACATATGTATTTTCATCTCCAAGCGCTTTTACATTTTGAAGTGTAGATTCTCCCGCTTGTAATTTTGTATTATATTCTAATAAATGCGCTACTACATCTTGGCGGAAAAACTCCCTTTCACGCAAATCATGTAAACGCTGTTTAAAAGCATCTTCTGTTAACATATAATCAAAACATGACTGTATCTCTTTTTTACCGTTCATATAGTCCGCTACAACACCTTGTTGCGGAACAGAGATTTCTTTTATCTCCATATAATTCTTCCTTTCGTATCCAGTTCTCTCACCAATCCACATTGTAGTCAATGTTTCACGTAAAAGCAAAGAATAACACTTATACTCTTGTTTCTAACCCTTTTATTGCATCGAACAAAAATTGAAGTGTCGGAACTGGTCGTTGCTGTTTCTTAGCCTCTTCTAATACATATCCAACAATCGCATTAATTTCCGTCTGTCTATTCGCTCTTACATCGGCTAGCATAGAGGATGTATTACGAGACGTTCCTTCACACACATTGCGTACCATTTGCCATACCATCTCTTTTTCTCCTCTAATAAGAAAGGCGACCTCCTGAAACACTTGCTCCATCATTTGATAAAAAAAACGATTCTTGGTTAATTCACCATTCTTAACTCCCAATAACGCCGTCAACGGATTGATACATACATTTACCACTAATTTTTTATGCATAATCTCTTTCCAATCCGTTTCTATTTGAACTGGAAAATAAGACACGGGAAAAGAATGGAATACACTTTCGAAATGTATAGATTGACCACAAACCACTCCAAATTTCGTTACCCCAACTCCAGTATGATGAACGATATGCCCTCCCTCTTTTTTCGCACCATGTTCTACAATACCAACAGCTATATTTTCACACCCTATGTTCAGCATCTTTTGAAGATGTGACATTCCGTTTTGCAAAAAGATTAATGATGCTGCCCCTTCCACAAACGGTAGTATGTCATCTATATGATATTGCTTCACAGCAATAAATATATAATCTAAATTTTGCGCTACCATACTTTCTATCGGTAAAACAGATGGATATACTGTTTCACATGTTCTATCTCTAATACAAGTTACACCTGTTTCATTTAACTCTTCAGCCTGCTTAGCTGTTCTTGTAAACAACGTAACATTTTGGTTACTTTTTTGTAAATAAAATGTATACAATAGACCAATAGCACCTGGTCCGACAATTCCAATTTTCATTTTCACACAAGGGATTCACATTAAGCGCCCTTGCCGCCCCCCTTTTTTTATATCTTTTTAAAGTACATGAGCACGCCCTATAATTTCGTTGTCCTCTGCCAAACAAATACACTCTCATTTTTCACTACGTATATACTGCCTATTAATACACTTATACTCTTAGTTTAGCAAATCCTCAAAAAAATAATAAAAGAAATATACTATCTTCTTCATAAAAATAAAAAAATGAGTTATACTATTATTGTAAATATTTTTACTTTTCTGCATTCAACGAGATAAGAAAAGGATGTGATGTAATGGGATTCCCAAAAGTTGAGCGCTTGCTCATCAATTATAAAACGTTAGATGAATTTAAAAAATTTAAAGGGTGCGGAGCCCAAGAACTATCTATGCTGGAAGAATTGCAAGCAAACATTATTGAAAACGACAGTGAATCTCCATTTTACGGTATTTATTATGGCGGATCACTAATTGCACGTATGAGTCTATATATGAAAAGAAACGGCGGAGAACCATTCGAAATTACAGGTCCTTACCTAGAACTTTATAAACTTGAAGTATTACCAACTTTTCAAAAACAAGGATTCGGGCAAATGCTTGTAAATCATGCGAAACAAATGCAATTTCCTATTAAAACGATAGCGCGTATTCATTCATCTGGTTTTTGGGATAAATTAAGTTTCAACCCCGTATCAGTAACTGATGGAGATTTTTATATTTGGCATCCAGAAACAAATTTGAATACGGTTACAAACGAAGAATCGGCTTAATAAATAAATAAAAAAAACAGCTGTATAACAGCTGTTTTTTATTTCTTAAGCTTCTCTAACTTTTCATTCGAGCGAGCGTTGTTTCTTTCCACTACCATTACACTTCTTTTTTGATCGATATAATCAAGTAATGTTCTATACTCTTCCTCATATACTGATAATCGCTCCAGAAGACGCTCTCTTTCTGTTTGTAATGATTCAACTTGTTGTTGCAACACCGTTAAAGAGTTTTCATCTTTATAATTTTGCAAGAAGTCAATAACATCATTCAACGTAATTGACGTAGGTTCTAACACCTTCGTCTCTTTCACTTCATAATTTTCTACTTTACGAAGTTGCTTTGCTTCCTCAATACGTTCTTTATATTGCTTTCTTACGTAAGAATTCCATCTAAATCCACATGCTGCTGGTGTACGTGATAAATTTTTTCCCACTTCCTTAAAGGCAGAAAGTTGTGTTCCACCTTCTCGAATATGCCGGAGTACTACTTCTGCCAGAAGCAAATCTTCATCATCAGTCCAAGCATCTTGTCTTGTTGTCGCCATCTCTCTAGTCCTCCCTATGCATTTTTTATTAAGCATATGCAGTTACTAGAAAAGATAGAATACAACAACTAAAGATTAAGACAAAAAAAATAAACGCAGAAGATATCTTCTGCGTTTATTTTCCCGCAATTACTTGCTGATTACTTCTTTACCTTTGTAAGTACCGCATGCTTTACATACACGGTGAGCTAATTTCGCTTCACCACAGCTTGGGCACTCTACCATACCAGGTACTGATAATTTGAAATGCGTACGACGCTTTCTTTTTACTGTTTTAGAAGTTCTTCTAAAAGGTACAGCCATTCTTCCCACCTCCTTAAAAGAAATAGTTATTTTCATATGAAGGCCTGAACCAGTCTTCCGATTATTTGTCAAAAAACTTTGCAAGTCCTGCCAATCTTGGATCAACAGTCTTTTCTTTGTCTTCTTCCGAAATCACTTGCCAGTCTTGACCTTGCGTCGGTGCTCCACCAGAAACATCATCACTGAAAATTTGCATTGGAATCTCCAAAAGTATATTTTCCTTGATTACGGGCAGTAAGTCAAGTACTTCTCCTTCTAAAGAATGAATTTCAGCTTCAGTTTCAAATTCTTCTTGTGAAGTTTGGAACACCTCAGTTGTTTTAATGTCAAATGGTAATGTCACATCTACTAAAGAGCGAGAACATGGTAAAACCATGCTTCCAGTTATATGTAGATGAAACGTAAACTTACCGGAGCCAAAATCAACTCTTCCCATTACATGCACAGGATTAATTTCACGAATATCTTTCTCGACCTCTTTTAGCTCACTTACATCTACCATCTCATCCAATGTCAATCCTTTATTTCTCAATTTATTCAATTGATGGATGGACCATTTCATATCATATCACCTCAAGGCAACAAACAAAATTATAGCTAGCCATTTTATATTTGTCAATGTTTTTTCTTTACACTATAATGAAGTCATCATAGTAAATAATATATAGAGTATCACGTTTTTCAAAAAGATGCTACATCGAAAGGAGAGATTACCATAAAAGCTGGTGGTATTGTTGTTGAATATAACCCTTTTCATAACGGTCATCTTTATCATGTGCAACAGACAAAAAAGTTAACACAATCCGATATAATAATTGCCGTTATGAGTGGTCCTTTTTTACAGCGTGGTGAGCCCGCACTCATTTCCAAATGGTATCGCACTAAAATGGCCTTAGCAAACGGCGTAGACCTTGTTGTAGAGCTTCCATACGTCTTTGCAACACAAAAGGCTGAAACCTTCGCAAATGGTGCTATTTCCATTTTAAATGCCCTACGTGTTTCTGAAATTTGTTTCGGTAGTGAGGATGGACAAATCAAAAACTTTTATAATACCATCTCCGTACAAAAAAACGAAGAAGAGACTTTTAACTGCCTTGTAAAACAATTCATGGACGCTGGTAATAGTTATGCAAAAGCAACATCAGATGCTTTCTCACACATTTTAACATCCGAAAACAACATTGATATGTCACAACCAAATAATATTTTAGGCTTCCAATATATGAAAGCAATTCTGTCACAGAATAGTTCTATACAAGCTCAAACTATACAAAGATTTGCCTCTCATTATCATGATGAAACATTTAATGACCAATATATTGCAAGCGCGACAAGCATCCGAAAACAACTCTTTAGCGAAGAAGGATCATTTACAACAATTGAACCTTTTCTCCCACAGGCAACCACTTCGCTTTTAGCAAATTACAAACAAAACTACGGGATATTACATAATTGGGAACAATACTTTTCATTTTTTAAATATAAACTCATGACGATGTCTCCAGGGGACTTACGACATATATATGAAATAGAAGAAGGTTTAGAGCATCGTATTTTATCAAAAATACAAAACAGTTCCTCCTTCTATTCATTCATGGAAGCATTAAAAACAAAACGTTATACATGGACTAGATTACAAAGAGCTTGTACACACATTTTAACAAACACAACAAAAGAGGAAATACGTAGCGCAAATATAGAACAACACGCACCATATATCCGCCTGTTAGGCATGTCACAAAAAGGACAAACTTATCTTTCAAAAAACAAGAAAAAAATCGAACTTCCAATCCTTACTCATACAAAAACATTTGACCATGCCGCTTTAGATATAGAGAAAAAAGCAAACTCTGTATATTTCTCCATCATGCACGAACCGTTACGCACGCAACTATTAAAACAGGATATAACACACCATCCTATTCGCTATGATGAAACAACTACAAAATTCCTATAAAAAAACCTCTCTATTTCAGAGAGGTTTTTTCCTTATCCATCTTTTCTAAATATGTTAACGCATCATCCAGCGTATCCACTGGTATAATTTTCATTTTTGTTTTAATATCCTTTGCAGTCTCAAGTGCATCTTTATAGTTCGATTTCTCCGCACCTTTTTCATTTGGCGCAAAGAACACTTCAGCCCCGGCATCGCTAGCAGCCACCACTTTTTGATTTATACCACCAATTGGGCCCACTTCTCCTTTTTCATTAATTGTACCTGTTCCAGCTATCTCATGTCCTTTTGTTAAGTCTTCTTCCACAAGTTGATTATATATTTCTAATGTAAACATTAAACCTGCGGATGGTCCACCAATTTCATGAGAATTAATTTTCACTTTCGGATCGACCACTAATTCTCTTTCCGTAACGATAGAAACACCTATACCGACACGTCCATTTCCATTAGGAATCGTCTTTACATTTAAATTTTCTTTCAATTGTTTTCCATTTCTCATGTACTCAATACTTACAGCATCGCTTTCTTTTTTCCCAGTCATATATTCAATAAATTGCTCCGTCTTTTCAAATGTTTTTCCGTCAACAGCTATAATAACATCACCAAGCTTAAGCTTTCCTTCTGACGGCATTCCTTTTGCCACACCAGCAACTAATACACCTTTATTTTCAAAAGAAACAGAGCGATTTGCACGTTTATATGCATTATAAATTGCGGCATTTTGTGAATCTTTCATCGCATAATTTTGGCGAAATTGATATTCTTCATCACTCTCACCTTTTTGCAATATTTCTTCCGCTTTCGAAATATGTGTATATTTATTAAACTGTGCCGCTATTAAATTCACCACATTTGCTGGCCCCATTGAAACCGTAACAAGCATAAAATCACCAGATTCTTTCGTTCCACCCTCAACTTGAACGTAAGGCTCTAATTTGGCAGCCATTCCTGGTTTTGTTACATAATACGGTAAACGTACGTAAACAAGTAACATCGCCAATATAACCCCTATTAAGATTGCATATATAAACCGAAAACGCTTAAACATTATGTTTCTCCTTCCACTGCTCAATTAATAAATAAATATTTGAAACATGTTTTTCCGCTTCTACTTCTCCAACTCGAATAATGTCTTCAATGTTCGTAAAAGCACGTGAACTAAATTGCTCTACAGCTGGTCGCATCATTAAATCCGATGCAATTTGCCGATTCATTACAAGCTCATGCTGCATAATTTCAATACTTTGCATGATTACGTCATAAATGGACGTAACATCTCCATTCACCTTAATTGGAGATACATCAACAGCGATAACAATATCGGCCCCTAACTCTTTCACAACCGATACTGGGATGCGATCAATAACTCCACCATCCACTAATAATCGTCCATCTATTTTTTCTGGTACAAACACTCCAGGAACAGATATGCTAGCCCTAACCGCATCTGCAACTGGCCCACTTGTAAAAACCACTTTTTCCCCCTTCAGTATGTCAGTAGCCACAACAGCCGTCGGGATATCTAACTCTTCTAAATTTTTATTATATGTAAACATTTTAATCATATCTTTGACACGTTTTCCAGCAATAAATCCCATTTTTGGTACCGTGAAATCTAAATAATACTTCCGCTTAAAAACAGATGCCAATTTATACAATCTTTCAACGTTACTACTTGCCGCATAAAACGTACCTATTAGCGCCCCCATACTACTTCCTGCAATCATATGAATAGGGATATCCGCTTCCCTTAAAACCTTTATTACACCAATATGAGCAAACCCTTTCGCTCCTCCAGACCCAAGCGCTAAACCAATCTTTGGTTCTTTCATTTTTCTCACCCTTTAATTTTTTTCATTCCTTTTTCATACTTATGGTCTAAATTCACTACGTATCCACGTATACTGAAATGAACGTTTTTTGGGACAAAGGGGGATTTACTTACATGTATGAAAAATGGAAAACCGCTTTCCTTACCATATCAACGCTATTTTTAACCTTTTCTCTTGTACTCCACCCCCAAGCCGCTTTGCAAGCTTCTATTCGCGGGTTAAATATATGGTGGGAAGTTGTATTCCCTTCACTACTACCGTTTTTCATCATTGCAGAACTTCTAATTAGTATCGGTGTTGTAAAATTTATTGGCGTTATATTAGAACCACTCATGCGCCCACTTTTTCGCGTTCCAGGGATAGGTGGATTTGTTTGGGCCATGGGAATGGCTTCTGGTTTCCCTGCAGGCGCCAAATTAAGCGCTAGACTACGAAAAAGCAATCTTTTAACTCAGATTGAAGCGGAGCGCCTCGTTTCTTTCACAAATTCTTCTAATCCACTTTTTATTTTCGGTGCTGTGTCTATCGGTTTTTTTAATAATCCGAAATTAGGAATTATATTAGCGGCTGCCCATTATTTCAGTAACTTTGCCGTCGGATTAATTATGCGTTTTTACGGACATAATACCGCTTACAAAAATAATACACACACTACAAAAAAACGCCGCTTTCAAAACCCTTTTTTAATTCTTCACGAGACGCGCTTACAAGAAAAAAGGCCAATCGGTAAATTACTTGGGGATGCTATCGTTTCTTCTATTCAAACATTACTTATGATTGGCGGATTTATTATTTTATTCTCTGTGTTAAATAAAATGATTACTGTATTCCACATTACAGCAGCTCTTTCTTTTATTATGCAACATATTTTATCATTCTTCCAACTAAGTACGGATTTTAGTATACCTATATTATCAGGTATTTTCGAAATGACACTCGGAAGCCAAATGATTAGTCAAATAAATGAAACACCGCTCTTACAACAAGCTATGGTAACAAGCTTCATTTTAGCATTTAGCGGTCTTTCTATTCAGGCACAAGTTGCTAGCATATTAGCTGAAACAGATATCCGATTTAAACCCTATTTTTTCGCACGAATTATTCAAAGTATTCTTGCCCCTATTTTTACATTTGTATTTTGGACACCATTTTATGAGAAAGTGAGTTCTTTCTCACCTATACCAAAAGATATTCCTGTATTTTTATCCAAGCATCCTTCTATACTACATGAAATTTGGACATCTTTTATACATTACGGACCAATTTTTACATTATTTTGTCTATACTTATATATTATTTTATTATTTTTGCGCACGTATAAAGAAAAACCCCGTTCACTTTAACGGGGTTTGAAACTTTTCTTTTAAAGCACGCTCCACAATAGGAGGTACAAGATCTACTACACTTCCTCCATACCTCGCAACTTCTTTCACAATACTCGAGCTTAAAAATGAATATTGGTTGTTTGTCATAATAAAAAATGTTTCAATATTTTCATCTAATTTTCGATTCATAGAAGTAATTTGCATCTCATATTCAAAATCAGAAACTGCTCGTAAACCACGTAATATTGCATTTGCATTACGCATTTTTGCATACTCTACTAACAGCCCACTATGCGAATCTACTTTTACATTCGGGATATCCTTTGTCGCTTCTCGAATTAGTTCTAATCGCTCTTCAACTGAAAAGAATGGTTTTTTTGATGAATTGTTTAAAACGACTACGTACACCTCATCAAATACTTTTGCTCCCCTTTTAATAATATCCAGATGCCCAAGGGTAATTGGATCAAAACTTCCTGAAGAAATAGCTATACTTGTCATTCTGTCCCCTCACCTTCATACTTATAAATCGATATTGCAGTAATCCCATAATTCTCAGCTCTTACTTTCACAAGCCTGCCTATTGAATTAGGTAAAACCACATCATTACCATGCTCTGCCATAATTAATCCATCACTATGCAGCAATCCATGTTGATCCATTACACTAATTAAAGATACAATTTTTTGCTCTTTATATGGAGGATCTATTAATATAAGATCGAATGACATTTCACGTTTTATTAGCGCCTTTACTGCACGTTCCGCATCATTTCGATATACTTCAGCTTGTTCCTGTATTCTACAACTTTCTAAATTTTGATGAATTACTTTTATCGCTTTACTATCCCTATCAACAAAAATCGCTTTATCGATCCCTCTGCTCAAAGCCTCAATTCCAAGACCACCACTACCACCAAATAAATCAAGGGCAATACCACCATCAAAATAAGGACCTATCATATTAAAAATAGATTCTTTTACTTTATCTGTCGTTGGACGTGTTGTATTACCAGGAACCGCTTTAAGTGGGTGTCCTTTACATTTTCCTGAAACTACTCTCATCTGTTGTCACTACCTTTATTTCAATCTATCGAGCGATTATACAAAGCCATTCCCACTTCGGTAACCGTTAACAAATTACATTCACCTAAATATCGGAAAACTCACCATCAAATAACCGCTCATTATTTTTATGTATTCATCTCATCATTCACTAATATGAATCCAATATGTATATTAGTTCCACTTTATCTTTTTTATCCTATCACAAAATAAAAAAAAGAAAAATAAAAAGCCCAACATAAAATTTAATTTCATTATGTATATCTTCATTTAGATTGGACATAAATAATTATAACAACATCACCTTCGATGTTGTTGCCAACCGCGGAGAAGACTTACGTTTCCCCATAAGTTCTTCCTCCGGTTTCTCCTCTCCCTTTTCCTTCTTACTAGTACATGCTAGTATAAGAAGGGCCCTGCTATGCAGGGTTTTTTTTCTTTGTGTGCTTTTCATTTAAAAAGTGAAATGGTACAGTAAAAGAAAGAGGAGGAAAAAATATGATTCAACGCTTTATAGAACTCGGAGAAGGCTACTCTGATTTATATGAATTACTTGAAATTGCCAAAACAAATCAAGAACGTATAGCACATATGTTACAATTTGAAACGATAAAAAACGATAAAAAAGTGTGTTCGCTTGTTGTAATATTAAAACCAACTACTACTGGTGATTTCCAACCATTATACATATGTCGTGAAGGCATTCCTGTATTTGAAAATAAAAAAAGTAAACGTGTCATTTTATTTGAAGAAACGGCAGAGCAACTCGGAAAAAAAGTGGCTACTTTTACTGTAAAGCCATCTACAACTTTCCCAGAAAAAGAACTATTTTTTAATCATTTAATTGGCATTTTACGAATGAACAATTTCATTCCTCCGATGAAATAACACTTTATTTCAATTAAAAAATCCCCCACTAAACTTAGCAGGGGATTTTTTCTATTAGCTATAATCGTATTCTTTTGCTCGATCAGGACGGGAATTTTCAAATTCCGTTTTTAAATACGGGCGATACGACTGTTCTATCTTTTTCACAAAAGGAAGTTTGTTCAACTTATGCATCATATGCTCAATTTGTTCCATGTCACAATATACTACAGCATATTTTAATCGTTTTGATATGTAATGTATGTTACCATATTTCCTTAAAATCTTGGCATGTTTCAATGAATGTAAATAAACAATCATACTTTGTCGTTGCCCGAACATAATCTTCTCCATCTTCTCCTTTTAAAAACATATATTTTATATTCTATGAAAACCAATCAGAAATTTATAACATTACAGGACAAACTCTGTATACGTTTTCTTCCAACTTCTAAAAAACGGGGTACATCACCCCGTTTTTTTACAACCACAACCTCCGCCAGTACCACAACCTCCACCACAGCCACCAGCATCAAAGAATGGATTTCCTGTTGGTACTTTAATGGAAGAAGACACTTCCGAACCGATTGCTACACTAACTTCATCTAATAACTTCTGCAAAGCAGTTTCTGCTCTTTTAAAAGCTGCAACCTTATCATGTAAGTCCACAGAACGCTTTAATTCTCTCATTTTCATTGATACGGTAGTGTAGTCAGGATGGTATTTTCCAAAACGCTGTACTTCCTCATACCGTTCTTTCATCGCTGTAAATTGCTGAATTAACGTCTGAAGTTCTATATCTTCATGTAATTCTCTATAATACTTACGATAATCTTCTGCTATATCTGAACAGATAATCGCTTTTGCAAGCTGCTCTGCCTTATCTAATATTAATACGCTTTCTAGCGTCGCTACAATCATGAGAGACACCTCCGAGTATCCATCATACCACATTTAGATTAGAACTACTAATTGAAGTGACTTACTCAAAAGAAAGATATAATGAAACTATTTTCACACTATATCCGTACACACTTATACATTAATATGTTCCGCTATATTATATTTAAGAACATCCCATTTCCCACTATTTTGTTTCACATAACTAATACACGCATTTTTTAATGGTGTCTTAAATGTAATTTCATCTGGTTCAATGGCATGTAAAATTGCTTTTATCGCGTGTGAGTGAGCAACAATAATAATACGTTTGCCAAAATGAGTTGTTGCAACATCTTCTAAAGCAGCAAAGCAACGAGCTACAATCTCTTCATCTTGCTCCATACCTTCTACTTTACCCTCAGCAATCAACTCTCTAACAGTCGCAACTGGCTTCCCTGAAGCTTCTCCAAAATTCCGTTCAACAAATCGATCATCTAATAAAATCGATTGTAATCCAGCCGCCTTTGCGATTTCATTAGCCGTTTCTTGCGCTCTAATTAACGGGCTACTTATAATGATATCCCACGTTTCTTCTTGTAAAGCAGCTGCACTTTGACTCGCTTGCTTCTTACCAACTTCATTAAGCGGAATATCTTCTCGCCCCTGAATAATTTCTTGAAAATTCCAATCAGTTTGTCCATGTCGTACTAAACAAATTTCCGTCATGCTGCAACTCCTTTTTAAATAATCAATCTCTATTGTAACAAAAGTTCTGCATGACGGACATATTTTTCACTTGCAATTAGGTTGCATTTTGTTGCTTCATATACTGAAACATATCAATCATGATCGAAGCAACAGCCAATTGATTTTGAAATTTTTCCACTTTATCTGGTATTGTTTTTTTGAAATGTTGCATCGCCGCTAACTCAAAAGCCTCTTTTTCTTCAGGATTTCGTGTTAATTTTCTATACCAGTACGGTTGCTCTCTAATATAGCGAGATAAATCCTCATCAGCCTTTATAAACTCCATAATTTCTGCTCTCATCATCTTTCCCCCCTAATCCTTTTGAAAGAAAAACGGGTTATTTTCTGAAGTACTTTGTTCTTGCTGCGTACGGTTACCTTGAAATTGCTGAATAACTTGTTGCACGCTCCCAATAGCACTCGTCACATTGGCTAAATGGTTCTGCATTTGTTCCACGTCCAACTTTTTAAAAAAAGAAAGCATTTGCCCCATCACATCAGCAGTTTTTTCCTCTTCAGTTCGATTATCTTTTTCTTTTTTATTTTCTTTTACCGAAGAAAACGCAGGCGCTCCATCCGGTCTATAAGTTGCCCATATTGGATCTTCTTCACCAAGTAAGTACCATTCTTCATAAAATTGTTGCCAAGTTTTGTGACCATTTCTAACCTCATGAACCATTTTAGGGTGATGGTTTACAAATTCTTTAAACTGTTGAACCGATGGATGTAACGGCCCTTTTGTTGTTGGCATAATCCTCACCTCTCCATGTATATCTACTATATAGTAAGAAAAAAAAGGCACATGGTTCGCCTATTTTCAGACGATTCATGCACCTTTTTTTCTGCTATTTGCATACGGTCAGATTCCCACCTACAATTCAGTGAATACGAAGTAACTAATTAGGTGATGTAACACCCCACCGCTTACAGTTTCGCTTTATTTTCGAATAAAGTTTTGTGTATAAAATTTATCGTATACACCAACACCTAATCCTGTAAATTGTTCATTTAATAAATTCTTTCTATGCCCCTCACTATTTAACCAACCTTGCACTGCCGCAATTCCATCACTATGTTGCGCCGCTATGTTCTCACCAGCAAGTTGAAATCCTACTTTCCCGCGCTGCAATCGATCTCCTAGCGTACCTAATGTAGGTGAGTCATGAGAAAAATAATTATTGTCTTTCATATCTTTACTGTGACCAACAGCAACATCTGCTGTTTCCTGATCCCATGTTAATAATGATAATTTATGACGACTTCGAATGATATTTGTTAAATCAAAAATTTGTTGCATATTCCCATTTTCTACTTGTTTTATTTTTTCTGGAGTCAATGGTTGTTCTGCTATTAATTCACCTGAATAAACGAGCTGATACGGTCTTTGGCGTAATAATGTTTCATCATCCATATAACGAACACCCACAAGCTCATGTGTAAATTGATCAAAATACAATTGCGCCCATCCATCTTCTACAGGTATTAACGGTTGTTCCATGACTTCGGTATCAGATAGTTCAAATTGATAACTATTTTTCCCTCTTTTTAACGCAATTTCATGCGAAGGCGGACTTTTTTTATATACTTCTTCATATTTTTCATTTATATAATAAGGTGGAACCTTAACTTGTTCACCAGCAGCATACGCCGTTACAACTTTACGTTCAGAAACTCCAAATTGAGCATACTGAGTTAAATCCTGATTGTATACCCACCATTCATATCCGTATGCAGACGGCTCTATTCGAGAGGGTTCTCCCCACTTCGCCAATAAATTTTCAGAGTCTTCACCAATCATATTTAAAACAGTGTCTGAGGAGTCTTCCTTAATTTGCTTTTTCTTTTTCACAATTTTATTTTCTTGCTTTGATTGAGATGGGGTTAATATATATTGTGAAACGAGTAATTTTCCGTATAAATCAACAGCTAAAATTAAAAATGTAATCATTACGATACGCAATAATTTCTTCAAACGATATACCTCCTGAACAAAACATAAAATTGAGATATACACAAATCCTTTTCTTTCTTTTTGTGTGTACCGTACTCTTTTCACTATATCATATTTTCGTGAAAAAAGTCTGGATTATCCCTTTTCTCTCAATATGAATTGCACTTTCTTATTATTCATACTATTATAAAAATAATGGTGTAACATTAAAAAAGGAGGTATTATATGCAATTTACAAATACGAAATTTAATGGAGCCGTCGTTGAATTAACTCTTTTAACTGAAATCATGGAAAACAACCACTTCGTACTTGCTGGACAGTGGGATTATGAACGGGTTACATACGATTATAAATTTGAAATATTAAAGGATATTTATTATTTACGAGTGCAAGGAGTTGCTGTTGAAGGTGACATCGGCAGTAGACACGCTGAAGTAAAACTACTCCCCCCCTTATTAGGAAAACATTATTATCCTCACGGCGTTGAATATGGCGATGATGAGACTTTCCCAACGAATGTACTTCAAAAAAGTGAACAACTCCTACAAAATGTCGAAAAAGAGTTAAAAGAACTTCAAATTATTGATTAACAAAAACAAGCGCATCAATATGATGCGCTTGTTTTATTTCCCTTCCCTAAGAATGAATCGTTTTTTTTACTGGATATCCATAAATAGATCCATCTTTTACTTTAATCTCATCTTCCCAAGGAACCTTATATTTACCTTCAGCTAAATCTTTTATAAACGTATATGGGTTTTCTTTCACCCCACCAGGAGTTGCTACATATCCTCTTGAACCTAGATTATATATATTATTTTCTAATCCCCATCCTAATCTAGCCTGATCTGCTAGTTCTGGATATACTTCAGCAGTAACAATCTCCCAAGGATTTCGATGCCCCTGTACTAAAGTAGTCCCATCAAAATTACATACTTGTCCTTCACCAAAGTAATAAAATACACCATCATAACCCGCTAAGTTTACCGACAATGTATACATTAAATTCTGCCATGCATTTGAACGATTGGTTAGCATCCATTGTTCACTAACTTGTGTGCTATATCCAGAAATACGAATCAAGACATTTGCACCTTTATAGGCCGCTTCACGAGCTACTTCAGGGAACATGCCATCATGACAAATACAAACAGCTAATTTACTTCCTCCAGGTCCAACACAAACAGGTAAGCCTAAATCTCCAGCTTTCCAAGGCTCGACTGGTACCCAAGGATTTAGCTTACGATACTTCAAAATCATTTCACCTTGTGGATCAATAATAACTGCTGTATTATATGGCTCTCCACCACCAGGATTTTTTTCCATTATCGAAAAAACACCATATACTTTAGATTCTTTACATGCCTCAGCAAATAAGTCGGTTTCTGGCCCAGGCACTGTACATAAAAATTCTTCTGTGGTCCATTTTTTTGTATTGAGCCCTTGTGTACTATATTCAGGAAATACTATTAATTCTAATCCAGGATAACCTGATTTGGTCGAATGAATTGTTTTTATGATTTGTTGAATTTGTTTATCAATGTCCGCACGTGACTCTACTACTGGTACTGGATATTGAATTAGCGCTGTCAAAAAACCACTAATCGGCTTTACCATACTTCCACTACTACCCATTAAAATTCCCCATTAAAATAGTTCGTGTTTATTAAAGATAACAATATATTTTTGTAACTCTCTAAAAAACTTGCACCACATATGGAATTATTACGCATGAAAGCTAGTAGTAAATTTTATATCCACTTTTAGTACACGCCTACACTAACTTAACATAAATAATTAGAAAATTCAATCTTTCATGAAAAACTAAAACTAAGTAAAAAAAGCGTATGGAATCCCATACACTTTTTTTACTTAGTTTGTAAATACGGCGGCAATTGTTGCAACTGCTCCTTATCCTTTTCACGTTCTCTACGTGCCCATCTAAAGAATACATAGCCTATAATTGTACCGTACACTATTTCCTGGACAATTTTCATTATGATACCACCAGTTTGCTGGTCTTGTACTACTGGCATCCAGTGCAAAAATTCCGGTCCCGTTATATTTAAATCTGATAAAGTGCCCGCTGGTACACATAGTTCCATCGCTTTCATCCAAGCAGCCGGATCCGTATACGTTGCAAATAACGGGGCTGTCGCAAAAATTATTAACGCACAAGCTGGCGTTAATAATATACCATTAGCAAACATGTAACCAAGTTTCTTTATATCACTTAACGTTTGATATTCTGGTAATGGATTTAACATCGGCCACCACATCATGATTGCTGTAAAAAACAATATAGCGAGACAAATAGGATGAGCAATTTGACTTTGTTTTACCGTATCAAAAACAACTGGTAAATGATAAAAAGAAAACAGGCCGTTAAATACAAACAACGCAATAAGTGGTTTAGCAAATACCTTTAATATAATTTGAACGAACTTAAAAGAAGTAATGTAACGATATAACCAAGTTGGTATACCAAGCAACAGTAACGGTGGAACTGCAATATACATGACTGCCATTTCAAACATATGAGCACTAAATATAATATGGCCAATTAAATCAATAGGCCCTCCCTTTACAAAATACAAAAGAACAATACCAGTCGTAAAATAAAAAATTTGCTTCTTACTTACCTTCGTCGCATTTTCAAATCGCATTCTATAAGGTCCAATAATTAAGAAGTACCCAATAAGAATCGAAAGCATAAATAATAAAAAAATTGGACTCCATAAAGCCTGAAAACCAAATATCCACAAGTTACTCATTTTCACACCTACCTTCGTAAGGTTATCCCATAATATGAAGAGGGAGCTGTGACAACACAAGCTCCCTTATATTTCACTTTTCAAATCCACACAATTGTCATAAAAGCTAAAATTGTAATTAACCCTATTAGCAGACCAGAGTAAAGAAAGAAACTTGCTGCTTCATGTCCTTTATGGCTCATATGCATAAAATAATACAATTGAAAAATTACTTGTACCACTGCTAATAGTAAAATAAATGGCACAGAGAAAGTCGGACTAAAAGTTTTTGGATACGCCACTGCTACAAATGCAACTAATGTTAAAAAAATCATTAATGCAAACGTAATAACTTGATGCTTCATTTCCTCCGCACTTTTTCTCTTCCGATAAACAAGATCAACTTTAGGATTATTTGTTTGCTTTATCGCCATTGTTTATCCCACCATTCCCATTAAATATACTACAGTGAAAATAAACACCCAAACTACGTCAATAAAGTGCCAATAAATTGATGCAACATAAAACTTCGGTGCATTGTATAAATTTAGACCTCTCTTCGCATTTCTAAAGATTAATGTTAAAATCCAACACAACCCAAACAATACGTGGAGTCCATGTGTACCAACAAGAGCATAAAATGCAGAGCCAAACGCACTACTTCTCATAGTATGCTTAAATTCATGTGTATAATGATAAAACTCATATATCTCAAACCCTAAAAATCCTAAACCTAGCAATACAGTTACTAGTAACCAAAGTTGCATTTTCTTAAAGTTAAAGTTTTTCATGTGATACATCGCATATACACTTGTTAAGCTACTCGTTAATAAAAGCATCGTCATAATGAAAACGAGTGGCATTTGGAACATTTCTTGAGATGTTGGTCCACCATTTGTAGAATTCTTTAATGCTAAATATGTTCCGAATAAGGAAGCGAACAACACTGTTTCGCCTCCAAGAAATAACCAAAAACCAACAAACTTATTTTTCCCTTCAAGGGTTGCTTTTTCAGGCTCTGCTGGAAATGTTTCATTCGTTAATTTTTCATCTACATGCATTATGCCTTGCCCCCCTTATCATCTAAATCTTCCTTATGAATATGGTATCCATGATCATCGATTACTGAACGTAGGAACATTGCGCCAAATGTAATGATTAAACCAATAATTGCTACTAATAACCAGAACTTATCTTTTCCGCCCTGCATATACATTGCACCAAATGCCGCTATAAACAATCCGAAAGAAATGACAAATGGTGAAAACGAAGGATTTGGCATATGAATATCACCAATTGGTTCCGCTGCTGTCATCTCTTTATTACCTTCACGTTTTTCAATCCAAAACGGATCTAATCCGCGAACAAATGGTAGTTGTTTAAAGTTATATTCTGGTGTCGGTGCTGGCATCGTCCATTCTAATGTACGTGCATCCCACGGATCACGACCAGCTTTTTCTTTTGATACTGTCGTTTTAATTACATTGAATAGAAGAACAATCGTCCCAAGAGCCATAAACACCGCTCCGATAGAACTAATCATATTCCCCATTTCCAACCCTTGCCCTTCAAGATATGTGTAGTAACGGCGTGGCATACCAATCAAGCCAAGGAAATGCTGAATAAAGAACGTTAAATGGAAACCGATAAAGAATAGCCAAAACGTTATCTTTCCTAATGTTTCATTTAATACTTTATTAAACATCAGTGGCCAATAATAATGAGCTCCTGCAAGTAAACCAAATACAACACCGCCAACGATTACATAATGAAAATGTGCTACTACGAAATAATTATCATGAAATTGATAATCAGCTGGTGCAGATGCTAGCATAACCCCTGTAACTCCACCCATTACGAATGATGGAATGAAAGCTACTGCCCACATCATTGGTGTCGTAAAACGAATACTTCCGCCCCACATTGTAAAGAGCCAGTTGAATATTTTGATACCAGTCGGAACCGCAATCGCCATTGTTGCAACTGAGAAAATAGCATTAGCAACTGGACCAAGTCCAACAGTAAACATATGATGCGCCCATACCATAAATCCTAAAAATCCAATTAATACAGTCGCAAACACCATCGATGAATAACCAAACAATCGTTTTTTCGAAAATGTCGCGAAGATTTCTGAGAATATTCCGAAAGCTGGGAGTATAAGAATGTATACTTCTGGATGACCGAAAATCCAGAATAAATGCTCCCATATAATTGTATTCCCACCCAATGCTGGATTAAAGAAACTTGTTCCAAATAAACGATCTAACATTAAAAGTCCTAATCCTACAGTTAACGGTGGAAAAGCGAATAATATAAGCGAAGATGTTACAAATGTCGTCCATGTAAACATCGGCATACGCATATACGTCATTCCTGGCGCACGCATATTAATAATGGTGACAAGGAAGTTAATCCCTCCAATTAATGTACCAATACCTGAGATTTGCAAACCGAGTACATAGAAATCAACACCATGACCTTTAGAAGCTAAAGCTAAAGATGCATAAGATGTCCATCCTGCATCAGGTGCTCCACCTAAAAACCAACTTAAATTTAAAAATACTCCACCAAAGAAAAATAACCAAAATCCGAGTGAATTCAAAAACGGGAACGCTACATCACGTGCACCAATTTGAAGTGGTACAGCGGCGTTCATAAATGCAAACACGAGTGGCATAGCTGCGAGGAAAATCATTGTTGTACCGTGCATCGTCAATACTTGATTATAAGCATCCCCAACAAGAAAAGCGTTGTTAGGAATCGCTAATTGAAGGCGAATAAATAGAGCTTCTATTCCGCCTATTACAAAAAACAATCCACCTGCAATTAAATAGAGAATGGCAATCTTTTTATGGTCTACTGTCGTTAAATAATCCCATATGACAGCACCCATCCCCTGTTTTTTTGCTACAGAACTCACGTTTTCAACCTCCCCTTCGCGAATAATCCCTCTTTACTTTTCAACTTTTAACGTTTGTAAGTATGCATTTAATGCATCAATTTGATCATCCGTTAAGTTGCCATATTTGCCAGTCATTTTGTTTCCTGGCTTCATATTTTCAGGATCTTTCAGCCATTTTTTTAAGTTTTCTTCATTGTTTTCGGCAATACCGGCAACCATATCGCGATCCGCAAAGTTTGCTAAGTTTGGTGCGATACGAGCGGAAGGTGGTCTACTATCATTAGATCCAACTGCGTGACAACCAATACAGCTTTTATTAAATATTTCTTGGCCCTCTTGCGCCTTTGTTGAAGCTACTTCTTTCTTCCCATCAATCTTCTTCATATCAGCAAGCCAATTTTTGTACTCGCTTTCATCTAAAGCTTTCACTTTAAATTGCATTAAAGAATGTGATGGGCCGCAAAATTCTGTACAAAAACCATTATAAGTGCCCGATTTATCTGCCTTTAACCACATTTTGTTCACATTGTCTGTATTTGTATCCATTTTCCCAGCTAAAGATGGAACCCAAAATGAGTGTTTAATATCGGCACCCTTCAAATTTAAATACACTTTCTTACCTGTGGGGATGACTAAATCTTGCGAAGTTACTATCTTTTCTGATTTATAAGAAAATTCCCACCAATAAAGATTCGCTGTTACATCAACAACGATAGTATCTTTATCAATATTCTTTTTCTCCATCGCACTTACATCAGCAAGTTTGAATGTATATGTAACCGTTGGAACAGCTAAGATTAGTAAAAGAATAATCGGAATAACTGTCCATATAATTTCTAGCTTGTGATTTCCTTCAACTTGCTCTGGAATATAATCTTCCTGACCTTTCTTTTGTCGGAAACGCACAATTACATACAAGAAAATAATAGTAACTACTAGTACTACTCCTACCATGATTGCACTCGCCAGTAGAAGTAAATCATATTGCATTTTTGCTACTTCTCCTTGCGGAATTAAAGTAGATTGAAAGGCTTTACCGCATCCCCCTAACAGTAAAGCCAGCAGTGAAACGAACGAAAGCAGTCGCCACTGTTTCTTCATACAAACAACCCCCACTTTCCTTGTGAATTAGATTGTACTTTATAGTTAAGTAAAGTAAATCTCAACGTAAAGAAATCCAATTATGTCGTTGTCTTAGAAGAATGTAACTACAATCATTGATACAAATAAGATTGTTAAATAATTTAGGGAATAAACAAACATTTGCACGGACCATTTTATGTCATCTTTCTTACGGAATCCATAAAATCCTAAAACGATCCATCCGATGTTAAGCAGTGTTGCAATTACCATAAATGTTATCCCTAGTCCACTCATATAAAATGGTAGTGGTAATAAACATACTGTCCAAATCATAATTTGGCGTTTCGTAATTTCAAATCCATGAACTACAGGAAGCATTGGAATTCCTGCATTTCGATATTCATCAACACGTTTCATCGCTAATGCAAGGAAATGTGGGATTTGCCAAATAAACATAATTAAAAATAACATCCAAGCAATTGGATGACCTAAAGATGGATCGATTGCTGCCCATCCAATTAAAGGTGGAACTGCACCAGATATACTACCTACAACAGTATTTAGTGTATACTTTCTCTTTGTCCATAAACTATATAGAACAACATATGTGAAAGCACCAATAAATCCCATTAAGACTGCCATTGGTGTTGTTAATAATAAAAATACAAAACCAAGAAGTAATATGACTAGTCCAAATGTAAGTGCAAATCCTGGTTTATACTTTCCAGTAACCGTTGGACGGGTCTTTGTTCTTTCCATTAATGGATCGATGTCTCGATCAATGTAGTTGTTTAAACAACATACCCCTGCCATAACTAATCCAGAACCAACGATTGTAAAGAATAACTTATCCAGATTGTCCATTACACTTAATCCATTAAAGTGTAATGCCAACCAAAATCCTGTAAATACAGTAAGTGTATTTGAGTTTACAATCCCCATTTTAACGAGTGCTTTTAAATCTTGTATCCGAGTTGTTTCCGGTACACTTGTAACAGCGGACTCATCATGCAGCTCACTTGTTGCATGGTTCATCACTCTAACCCCCTCTTAAAACTTTCATCTTTCTTTTTGCGCCTATTTCAAATGAAATAATTCGCTTCTATATAGCAATATTATTACAGTAGAAACATTGTTAACCCATTCTACTACTAATCTACGCCCATACTCCAATATATTAAATCATATTTCCCGAACATTTTGTGAAGAAAACATGAACTTTTTGTGTCGAATATAAAAAACTTCATTCTGACTTGTCCTTATCATAACATGATGTTACCTTCTATAATAAACTATTTTATCCTATTTAACACGTATTCTCCCCATTTCTTTTCAAAACAGCCTATTTTTCACCTAAATTTTTCCTTAGGAACCCTGTTTTTACACCTTTTTTCTCCCCCTTTCCTTTCCCCTCCATTTCTTTGCTATTTTATTATTTTTTATATATCATAGGAACTAGCGCGTTTTATTCTATACATAATGGAATGAAAATATTTCGCAATAACTTCATAGCAGAAAGATGGTGAAAGAGATTGCAACGCTTTATTAAATGGTTAGCAGTCATTACAAGCCTTGATTTATTAATAGTTTTATTAGGAGGCGCTTTAGTTACAAAAACAGGTTCTGGTCAAGGTTGTGGTAAATCATGGCCACTTTGTAACGGTGAATTTGTTCCATCTAATTTATCAATGGAAACTATTATTGAACTTAGCCACCGATTAACATCAGGATCAGCTGGAATTCTTGTCACTCTCCTTTGTATTTTGTCCTGGAAATATTATAAACATGTGCGTGAAACAAAAACGTTAGCAATTTTATCCTTCGTATTTTTAGTTGCACAAGCATTAATGGGAGCAGCAGCAGTTGTTTGGGGACAAATGCCAGCTGTACTTGCTATCCATTTCGGTATTTCCTTAATTTCATTTGCTTCTGTCATTTTATTAACGTGTCTTATCTTTGAAATTGACCAAAAATTTGATGCACGTTCTCTTATTATGGACAAAAAAATGAAATTTCATATTTATGGTGTAACAATTTACAGTTATATCGTCGTCTACACAGGTGCTTTAGTACGTCACGAACGAGCTAGCTTAGCCTGTCCAGACTTTCCTTTATGTAGCAAAAACAGACCTATGCCAACTCAACTACATGAATGGGTTCAAATGGGCCATAGAGTTGCAGCAATGTTAATTTTCGCTTGGATACTTTACGCGATGATTCTCGCTATTCGTCATTACAAACAGCAACCTGTAGTATATTGGGGATGGATCATTTCATTTATCCTTGTTACACTTCAAGCTGTAGTAGGAATTTTAGTTGTATTTACAAACGCTAGTTTAGCAATGGCATTGTTACATTCTCTATTCATTTCTTGCTTGTTTGCCGTACTATGCTATTTAGTTATGTTAGGAACAAGAAGTAAAATGAATGCAAAAGAAGCCGGATCAACTTCTAAACAAACAAAATAATTTAAAACTAAAATCCCTTGCCAATTCGGCAAGGGATTTTTTGCAATAAAGAAAAGAGCTGTATTTACACAGCTCTTTTTTTATTTTAGTGATCTAATTCAATAAGTAAATCACCCGTTTGAATTGCATCACCATCGTTAACATATACTTTTTTCACTTTACCATTGAACGGCGCTTGAACTGTCGTTTCCATTTTCATCGCTTCTGTAATTGCCATAGAATCGCCTTTTTTCACTTCATCGCCTTCTTTTACAACTACTTTAATTACCGTTCCTGGCATTGTTGCACTAATGTGATTTGGATTTTCACGGTTTCCTTTCACACGTTGTGCAACTGTTGCTTTCACACTCTCGTCTTTCACGACAATTTCACGTGGTTGACCATTAAATTCCAAGTAAAGGACACGATTTCCATCCGGCTGTGGTTCTCCAATTGATACAAGTTTAACCATCAATGTCTTACCTTGTTCAATTTCCACATCAATTTCTTCACCTAGTCTCATACCATAGAAGAATGTCGGTGTATCAAGTACAGATACATTTCCATAAAGCTCAGCAACTTTTTCATAGTCCATAAATACTTTTGGATATAATGCATATGCAACTACATCAAAAATTGTTACTTCGCGTCCAAGTTTATGGAATAATTCTTCTTTTAACGCGTCGAAATCTACTGGCTCTAGTAGTTCACCTGGTCTTACTGTTAACGGCTCTTTCCCTTTTAAAATAATCTTTTGCAATTCTTTCGGGAAACCACCGTACGGTTGACCTAAATCACCAGAGAACATTTCAACAACAGATCCAGGGAAGTCCAAAGCATGTCCACGCTCTAAAACATCTTGTTCTGTCAGGTGGTTTTGAACCATAAATAACGCCATATCGCCAACAACTTTTGATGATGGTGTTACTTTTACAATATCTCCAAACATGTCATTCACACGACGGTACATTACTTTCACTTCATCAAAGCGATCTCCTAAACCAACCGCCTTCGCTTGTTGCTGAAGATTACTATACTGTCCACCTGGCATTTCATGCATATATACCTCTGTGTGAGGTGCATTCATACCACTTTCAAACGGTGCATAGTATTTGCGTACATCTTCCCAATAATGAGATAGCTTTTCTAAAGAATCGATATTAACATCTGGTTGTCTTTCATTTCCACCTAGTGCATAGAATAATGTGTTCGCACTCGGTTGTGACGTTTGACCAGCCATAGAACTCACTGCTACATCGACAATATCAACACCTGCTTCAATTGCCTTCGTATACGTTAATATACCATTTCCACTCGTATCGTGCGTATGCAGGTGAATCGGAATCGATACCGTCTCTTTTAATGCTGAAACTAAATCATATGCTGCGTTTGGTTTTAGTAAGCCAGCCATATCTTTAATACCTAAAATGTGAGCTCCCGATGCTTCCAACTCTTTTGCTAAGTTTTTATAATAATTCAAATCATATTTACTACGTAATGGATCATGAATATCTCCTGTGTAGCACATTGTTGCTTCTGCAATTTTACCAGTATCTCGTACAGCATCAATTGCAACTCTCATACCTTCTACCCAGTTTAAACTATCAAAAATACGGAACACATCAATGCCTGCTTGAGCAGAACACTCCACAAATTTTTGAATTAAATTATCTGGATAGTTTTTGTAGCCAACTGCGTTTGACGAACGTAGTAACATTTGAAATAAAACGTTCGGCATTTTTTCACGAAGATCTAGTAATCGTTCCCATGGATCTTCTTTTAAGAAACGATACGCGACATCAAACGTTGCACCGCCCCACATTTCAGCTGAGAATAGGTTTGGTAACATTCTCGCTGTTGGCTCTGCAATTTGATGTAAATCTTTTGTACGAATACGAGTTGCAAGTAATGACTGATGTGCATCACGGAATGTTGTATCCGTTAAAAGTACACGGTTTTGATCCTGTACCCATTTTACTAATCCATCTGCTCCACGCTCGTCCAAAATTTGTTTCGTTCCATTTTGGATTGGCTCTGAATGTTTTAAACATGGAATACGAGCATCTGGGAATATTGGCTTTTCTTTTTTCCCTACTCCTGGGAAGCCATTTACTGTTACTGAACCAATATAATTTAACATTTTCGTTCCGCGGTCTTTACGTTTCGGGAATAAGAATAGTTCAGGTGACACATCAATAAACGAAGTATCATATTCTCCTGATAAGAAGTTTTTATGTTTTACTACATTCTCTAGGAATGGAATATTTGTTTTAATACCACGAATACGGAATTCTTTTAAGTTACGTTCCATTTTTGCAGCAGCTTGCTCAAAAGTAAGTGCCCAAGTTGTAACTTTTACAAGTAAAGAATCGTAGTATGGTGTAATAACTGCACCTTGGAAGCTATTTCCTGTATCAAGACGCACACCAAAACCACCGCCTGATCGATACGCCATAATTTTTCCTGTATCCGGCATAAAATTATTTAGTGGGTCTTCAGTTGTTACACGAGATTGGATTGCAAATCCGTGTACAACCACTTCCTCTTGCTTCGGAACACCTACTATTTTACTATGTAATGCATGTCCATCAGCTATTAAAATTTGCGATTGAACGATATCGACTCCTGTGATCATCTCTGTAATCGTATGTTCTACTTGAACACGTGGATTTACTTCAATAAAGTAAAACTCATCATCTTTTACAAGGAATTCTACTGTTCCTGCATTTAAATAGTTTACATTTTTCGTTAACTTCACAGCAGCATCACAAATACGCTGACGCAGATCATCTGAAAGTGATACACTCGGTGCTATTTCTACAACTTTTTGATGACGACGTTGTACAGAACAGTCACGCTCGTATAAATGAGCAACATTGCCTTCTTCATCTGCTAAAATTTGTACTTCTATATGTTTAGGTTTTTCAACGAATTTTTCGACGTAAACTTCATCATTACCAAAGGCTGCTTTCGCTTCTGATTTTGCTCGATTATATGATTCTCCTAATTCCTCACTAGTACGCACAATACGCATACCACGACCGCCACCACCAAGGGACGCTTTAATAATAATCGGGTAATCATACTTTTCAGCAAATTTTTCGACTTCTTCTAATGAATCTACTGGACCATCACTACCAGGTATAACTGGAATTTGTGCTAGCTGCGCTTGTGTTCTTGCTTTCACTTTATCTCCAAACATATCTAAATGCTTACTTTTCGGACCGATAAAGATAATTCCTTCTTCTTCGCAACGTTTCGCGAATTGAATATTTTCTGACAAGAAACCATATCCAGGGTGGATTGCATCTACATGATTACTTTTTGCAATCTCAATAATGCCTTCAATATCTAGATAAGCATCAATTGGTTTTTTTCCTTCCCCAACTAAATAGGACTCATCGGCTTTATAGCGATGATAAGAACCACTATCCTCTTTCGAATAGATTGCAACTGTTTTTAATCCAAGTTCCGAACAAGCTCGAAACACACGAATTGCAATCTCTCCACGGTTAGCTACCAATACTTTTTGAATACGTTGCAGCTTTGTCATGATTTTCCCCCTCTACTTTCCTACCACTCTAGAGATAAAATATATACACACCTTAAAAAGCGTGAAGTTCTTCACTTTCCACATTATATTATACTTAGAAAGCTTCACTTTATTTTTATCCATCATACCTTATTTTTTAACAAATGATAAGTTTTCTGTGCAATTTGTTTCACAAAAATAGTATAGCATACCTCTTCCTTTTCTAACAACTCAATTGTATATCACATTTAAATAAATGTGATATATCTTTTAACTGAAAGAGAAATTAATACATCATATTTAAAACTACTTGAAAATAAAAAACACATCCTGCTCTAAAGCACGATGTGTTTTTTATTTTACAACTACAAGATGTGGTCCATTTTGTTCTCTTTCTTTTATTACACTATTCTGTTGTTTTTCTTCTCGTTTTACATGACTAGCAATATTAAGTAGTATTCCCATCGCAAGTAGATTAGCTATTAAGGAACTCCCGCCATAACTAATAAACGGTAAAGGTACTCCCGTAAGCGGTATTAATCCAGACATACCACCAACATTAACAAAAGTTTGCACTCCCATTAAACTTGCAATTCCGATTGCAATTAAACTTCCAAACGGATCTTTACATTTTTGAGCAATCCTGAATGAACGAATAATAATAAGTAGCAAGCAAATTAAAATAATAGCTACACCAATAAAACCTAACTCTTCAGATATAATAGCCATAATAAAATCTGTTTGCGGTTCTGGTAAATATCCATATTTTTGCACACTATTTCCTAATCCCCGACCATTTAGCCCTCCTGAAGCAATTCCAATAAAAGAATTTACCAATTGGAATCCATCATTCTGAGGATCATTGAATGGATCAAGGAAAACTGAAAAACGTGCCTTTTGGTAACCACTTAATTTATAATTAGCCAGAAAATATAGCGCCGGAATCCATACTATAGAAGTTAAAACAATTCGTTTAATCCATAAGTTAATCCGTACCCCTGAACAAAGAAACATAATCCCGACTGTTCCTGCAATTAACAAATCGGTACCTAAATCATTTTGCTTTAAAATTAAAAACATTGCCATTCCAACAAAACCAAGTGTAAGTCCCGATCCTTTAAAAACAGGTGTATTTGTCTCTTGTCTTCTTGCAAAAAAGCGAGCTAATATAATAATAATTGATAATTTAACAAATTCAGCCGGCTGTATACCTAATATCCAACCTTTTGCACCATTTATTTCCTTACCAAAAATCAAGGCTGCTGCTAGTAAAGCAATACTTCCTAGCCCCATTGCCGATAAAATTATTCGTTTCCTCCAAAACTTATAAGGTAATGAAGCCACAATTGCTAACAATACCGTTCCAATAGCTAAAGTTATTAATTGTTTTTTAAAAAAGTAATTTGCTGGCCAGTTATGCCTCGAAATCGCAACAATGGAACTCGAACTATATACCATTATAACTCCCAGCACACATAAGATAACAAGAGGAAGTAACAATGAATAATCCATTGATTTCCATACTTTTTTCATTTCATTTCCTCTTTCTGTTTCAATTTAATTATTGTTGTATTCCATATGTACATTGATTCTTCCTGCTTTATTATACAAATAAAAAGCTCAAACTAATTTAGTTTGAGCCCCCTTATTTGAACCCGTTATTGTTGTTTGTTTGTAAACGCTTCATGAAGTGCAGATAACTCACGTTCGAGCTCACCTAACATTGCTTTCCCTTGTTCTTCTGCAATAAGACCAAGGCGAACTGCAAAATCGACCTCGCGGGATAGTCCAAACATTTGTGTGTCTAACACTTCTTCATATAATGGACATTGCGGCATTGTAAGATGGTCCATTTGCACCTTAATAAGTCTTAAAATCTTCTCTGCATCCGCTTGTAGAAGGGCTAGTGCCTTTTCCTGATGATTTGCTACTGTCTCAGACGCCAAATTGATTCCCTCCGTTTCCGTCCTACTCTCCTCTATCCTATCTATTAATATTAGCGATAGTTTTCATAAATTGCAATAGAAACATTTTTTGTGACAACAGTGTCTAATGCTATTATACTGAAAAGTGGGAGTATAACACAAATGGGGGAACAACAATGAGCGAAATTTTATTTATTAACGGAAAAGTACGTTTTCCAATCACTATTGATCCAACTGTTTGGATCTTTGATGATCGAAAAGTAGATTTGACAACTTACTTTGATGAAACTAGAGAAAACACGTCTGAACTAGAAACTTATTTAAAAAACACTTCAGAACATTGGGATCGTGAAATTCGTGATGGTGCTGCCTTCCCGCCGATACAACAAAGTGTAAAGAAATATAAAAAAGAACAGCTAATTACTGGAACATTTGGTATACCATTTCATCCATTCCTTGCTAACGCTGAAATTTTAGAGGACGCTACGCAAGTTGAAATTGAAACTGTAGATCATACAATGACACTTCCATTAGAAACTGTCAAAAATGCTATACTAGGTTTTTCAAAAGAAGGAAAGCCATTAAAAGAAGACGGACCTGTTCATCTCTATTTCAATGATGGATCTAATCGACAAAATCCAATCCGGAACATCCGTAAATTTACAATTATTTAAAGAAAAGGAGTGAGCTTAAGCTCACTCCTTTTTACAATAAATCTGCTGCTAGTTGAGCTAAATTAGATCGCTCCCCTTTAACAAACTTCACATGACCACTAATGCGCTGTTCTTTAAACTTCTCTACAACATACGTTAAGCCATTATTATATTCATCTAAATATGGGTGATCAATTTGCTGAGGATCTCCCATCAATACAATCTTACTCTTTTCCCCTACCCTAGTTAGTATCGTTTTCACTTCATGCTTTGTTAAATTTTGTGCTTCGTCAATGATAATGAACTGATCTGGAATACTTCTCCCGCGTATATAAGTAAGGGCTTCTACTTCAATTGAACCCATTCCAGCTAAAATAGCATCTAACTCTCCTGGCTTTTTCGTATTAAATAAATACTCTAGGTTATCAAAAATTGGCTGCATCCATGGTCTTAACTTTTCTTCTTTTTCTCCTGGTAAATAACCGATATCTTTTCCGACTGGGACAATTGGTCTTGCAACGAGTAATTTTTTATATAACCCTAAGTCTTCTGTTTGCATAAGTCCCGAAGCTAATGCAAGTAACGTTTTTCCTGTGCCGGCTTTCCCTGTTAACGTTACAAGCGGAATATCTTCACGAAGCAACAATTCTAATCCCATGATTTGCTGCACGTTTCGTGGTCGTATCCCCCACACTTGTTCATTGTGAAAAATAAGTTTCTTTACCTTCTTACCTAAGTGATCCACGATGCCAAGCGCAGAACTAGAGCCCCCCAATGCATCTTTCATTACTACAAATTGATTTGGGTAAAAAGGGTGATTCGCAATTTCAGATAGAGGCAATTCACCTTTCTCATAAAAATAATCCAATTGTTCTTTTGATATATATCCTTCTAAAAAGCCAGAATATATATTTTCTACTTCAATTACGCGATCACTTAAATAATCTTCAGCCTTCAAACCAATTGCATCAGCTTTTACCCTTACGAGTACATCTTTACTTACTAAAATAACAGACTTCCCGTCCTCTTTTTCCTGTTCTTCTAAAGATAAATTTTTTGCTACAGCTAAAATTCGATTATCATTTGTTTTTTCTACAAAAATATCTTGTAGTTGCACAAATGAACGATGGTTCAATTCAATACGAAATGTTCCGCCGTTTTCTAGCGGGATACTTTCATGCAGCTTTCCTATTTCACGAAATTTATCTATTAACTTAGATACATAACGAGCGTTTCGTCCTACTTCATCCATATAACGTTTTTTCGAATCAACCTCTTCTAATACAACTGCTGGAATCACTACTTCATTGGTTTCAAATGAAAAAATAGATAAAGGATCCTGCAAAAGTACATTCGTATCTAACACATAAATTTTATCCAACCTGTTACCCCCTGACTCCACTTTTAAATTTGTAGAACAAGGGTTTCATCCATAAAATATGGACGAACCATTGTTATAATTATATGTACCGTGTAAACGAGGTAGAATCGAAAATCATAGTCATTAAACCTTTTATTTATTCTTTATTCATTTCTATTCAATATATTACCTTTTATTATAATTATTAACGTTAAATCACAATAACCGATTACAAAAGTGAATAAACGAATTTCTTATTTAGCATCTTTATAATTCTCTTATCCCTACTAGCACTTCGTTATCCAGCTTTTTCGCTGCCCGAAGATCATATGTTTTTTCATATGTTGGTTCAATTGCAAGTTTCGCTCCATAAAACATAACATCACGCACTTCTTGCACATTTACTTCTATTACAGTTAATTTTAAAGAAATGCCTTCCATTCTATCTGTCAAAATTTCACCTGCACCACTTATGGAAAATACGGATTCATTCGCCATTATAGTCAATACCACACCTGTATTATGCCGTATATTTTCCACAATACGTGAACGTTGATCTACTGCAAATCGAATACTAGTTTTACTCACTGCATACACCCAAGAAATAGCACTTACGTTAGGAACTTGTTTTTCGAAATCTGTCGTTGCTATCATAACAATACACTCTTTACGCAACGTTTGTACTAAACCCTCTGTTAAGGTAGGCTCTACTACATTCGCCATATTTTCACCTCCAAACATACTTGGTATATCCTTATCATAACTTATTTTTTGAATTGCGAAAATATTATTTTTTCCCACTATTATTCAAAAACATTATACTTCCATGATATACTTATACTGATAGAATTCGTATTGAGGTGACGAAATGAGAGTCAAATGTATGATTTGTGATAAAAAAGATATGTTAGATGATGAAAATCCTATGGCAAAAAAACTGCGTAATCGCCCTATTCATACATATATGTGCATGGAATGTTCGGAACGAATTGCAGAGCGTACAATGGAACGTCATGCAAGTGGTAATTTCCGATTATATCGTGATAAAAAAATCGAAGATGATTGGTAAAATGTAAATAAGTCCTTACTCATATAGATAAGGACTTATTTATATTTTTCTGGTTCACGATTCATCTGATCCAAAAAACAATCAATGGCTTCTAACGGAAACCTTGCAGATTTCCGTTCTCCATTTATTTCGTATGTAATTAAATACATCTCCTCGTTCTTTTCGACTTCCACATTTTTTAATTTATGTTCTTCATATATCATATTTTGAAATAACAAATACGTTTCTTTTGCAGCACTATCATCTGGACGTGCTTCAGCAACTGTTTTAATTGTTAACCAATTATATAGTGCATCTTGTACTGAACGCATAAAAACTCCCCCTTCCTCATCCTGCTTTTTGTTGTTTCGCTTGACGCAAACGTAATCTATAAATCCCAAGTACAATTGCTGCTACAACAAGTCCTTCTCCAACGGGTAAAAATACAGCAAAAAAGGTTAATACTGTACATCCAATTGCTAATGATATGTATATCACAATATTTTTAAGTACAGACAACTTTCTAGCAAACCCTAAATTATAGACGAGAGCACTTAATATAATAATCGTCCCATAAAGTAACCACATTCCTAACTCTGGATTTTCATCTACCTTACACAATTTTGCAAAAAAAGACATCCTTTCTAACACACTCTTCCCCCCTAGCAGTAAAATACAATTTTCTTTATACACTTAATACAAGAGTAACTCGCAAAAAAAATACTGTCCACAAAAAAGAGTAAATATTCTAAAAAATAAACAAAATAAAAAACAACGACCTTTTATAAAGGTCGTTGTTTTTTTGTTTTTACGCTTCAACCGATTTCTTTTTCTTAGCAGCTCTTTCGCGCTCACTCTTATCAAGAATCTTTTTACGCAGACGAATTGATTCTGGAGTTACTTCACAGAACTCATCATCGTTTAAGTACTCTAATGATTCTTCTAAAGTCATTAGGCGTGGTTTCTTCATTGTTGAAGTTTGATCTTTCGTCGCAGAACGAATGTTAGTTTGTTGTTTCATTTTCACAACGTTAACTGTTAAGTCGTTCTCACGAGTGTGTTCTCCAACAATCATACCAGCATATACTTCTGTACCTGGTTCAACGAAGATTACACCACGGTCTTCAACTTGCATAATACCGTATTGTGATGCTTTTCCTGTTTCAAGTGAAACTAGAACACCTTGGCGACGTCCACCAACTTGTCCAGCGTGTACTGGTTGGTAGCAATCGAATGTATGGTTTAAAATACCGTAACCACGAGTTAATGTTAAGAATTCTGTTGTGTAACCAATTAAACCACGTGCTGGAACCATGAAAGTAAGGCGCACTTGACCGTTTCCGTTATTCACCATATCTAACATTTCACCTTTACGTGCACCCATAGATTCCATAATAGAACCAGTGTATTCTTCAGGTACATCGATTTGTACGCGCTCTACAGGTTCACATCTTACGCCATCAACTTCTTTAATGATTACCTCTGGCTTAGATACTTGTAATTCATAACCTTCACGACGCATGTTTTCGATTAAGATAGATAAATGTAGTTCCCCACGTCCAGATACGATCCACGCATCAGGAGACTCTGTATTATCTACACGTAAACTTACATCTGTTTCTAATTGTGAACGAAGACGCTCTTCAATTTTACGAGATGTAATGTATTTACCTTCACGACCTGCAAATGGGCTGTTATTTACAAGGAACGTCATTTGTAGTGTTGGCTCATCAATACGTAGTAATGGTAACGCATCTTCATGCTCAACCGGACATACCGTTTCACCAACGTTAATGTCTTCCATACCAGAAACGGCTACTAAGTCCCCAGCTTTTGCTTCTTCGATTTCTTGACGTTTTAATCCAATGTAACCGAATAATTTCGTTACGCGGAATTGTTTTACACTTCCGTCAACTTTCATTAAAGCAACTTGTTGTCCAACCTTCATTGTACCGCGGAATACGCGTCCAACTCCAATACGTCCAACATAGTCGTTGTAATCAAGAAGTGCTACTTGGAATTGAAGTGGCTCTTCACTGTTATCAATCGGTGCTGGAATATGTTCGATAATTGTATCAAATAATGATTTCATATTCTCTTCTTGATTTGCTGGGTTTGAATCTAAGCTTGCTGTTCCGTTCATTGCTGATGCAAATACAACTGGGAACTCTAATTGATCTTCGTTTGCACCAAGCTCAATGAATAAGTCGATTACTTCATCAACTACTTCATCAGGACGAGCGAAGTCACGGTCAATTTTGTTTACAACTACGATTGGAGTTAAGTTTTGCTCAAGAGCTTTCTTTAAAACAAATCGTGTTTGTGGCATACAACCTTCATATGCATCAACAACAAGTAAAACACCATCAACCATTTTCATGATACGTTCTACTTCTCCACCGAAGTCAGCGTGACCTGGTGTATCTAAAATGTTAATTCTTTTATCTTCATAGTGAATCGCTGTATTTTTCGCTAAAATTGTAATACCGCGTTCTCTTTCTAGATCATTTGAATCCATTGCGCGTTCTTCAACGTGTTCGTTCGCACGGAAAGTCCCCGCTTGACGTAATAACTGGTCAACAAGTGTTGTTTTACCATGGTCAACGTGGGCAATAATTGCTATATTACGTAAATCTTGTCGTTTTTTCAACATGTCCAACTCCTAATGTCTTTTTAATCCTTCTCTATTATAAGAGCGAAGGGGATACAATAGCAATTAAAATAAAAGCAAGAATGAAAATATAGTTGTATTCTTACTTTTGTGAAAGTAAAATGAGATTGGAGGGTGAAGAAATGGAACACATTCAATATCGCTTTTTATTAACCGCAATTATCGGTGTTATTTTCTTAATCGGTATCGGCATTATGATTGCTGAAAATAGTCCAATCGGTATTATTATTTGCATTATCGGCACATTTGTTGCAGTTGGGTACGGTTTTGTAACAAAAAGAAAAATGCGCAAATCACAATAACGCTAAAAAGTAAGAAGCTTATACACAGCCTCTTACTTTTTTTGTTGCTCTAATATAAACGATAACACTTCTTCATACACTCCTGGTTTTGCAACTAACACACTGCTCTTCTCTATGATAGAAAGTGGCGCTCCAGAGAATGTCGTCACCTTACCTCCAACTTCTTCTACAATTATCTGTCCTCCGCCAAAATCCCATGGTGATAATCTCGGCGTTACATATGCATCTATTCTTCCTGTTGCAACGTATATCATCTCTAGTGCTGCACAGCCATATGATCTCGTGCCCCTTGCTTTCTTAACAAGTGCCATCATACTTTCCATATTAAGCAATGGATTATCTGTAAGCCATATCGCATTTAAAGCTACAATACCTTGCTCTACAGTTCCTTTTTCCAATGGAGGAATTGATATATCATTACAAAAAGCTCCGGATCCCTTGACTGCATGATATAGTTCATCGTGCACTGGATCATAAATAAGTCCAATCTTTCCGATACCGTTCTCATAAATACCAATTGAAATCGCAAAATTTCTTTTTTGATGAACAAAGTTCATCGTACCGTCAATTGGATCAATTAACCAAACAACCCCGCCAGAAGACGTTATCTCGTCTCCATAACCCTCTTCTCCTAAAATATTATGATTCGGGAATGTTTCTTTAATTTTCCCAATTAAAAACCGTTCTATCTCTCGGTCCATATTTGTAACTAAGTCAGCTGCATTTGATTTTGTTTCTATAATAAGTGCTTTTTTCATTGATGCCATCAAATGCTCTCCTGCATCCCGAATCCACCGTTTGGCGTGTGCATCGATGTCTTTCCATACTTCTTGCATGTTTAAACACTCCGATCTATACTGTTCACAGAAAAAACGAACCCTTTATAAGGTTCGCACCAACTAATTTTTTATACATATACTATTATTACGCTTCTAAACGAATCATTTCAAGTCTTAACACTTCTAACTTTTGTACACACTCTTCTTTTTTCTGTTTATCATCTTCCATCATCGCATCATATAAAGTTGCTAATTCATAATCTAGCTCCAAACGTAGCACCGGTATTCTCTTTTCGGCATCTGTTCTCTTTAACGCATTAATCACCTGTCTCATATTATTTGCCTCCTCCCAATATTCGTCTGCCCTCGGACTAGAATTAATTCAATTTTCTGATTTTTTGTTTTATACTATACTATGTTGGATAAATCATCTATGCAACAAAATTATATTTTTTATTTTAATTTTTTTGTGCTGTTTTTTTTATGAATAGTACAAGCTATGCTAAAATAAAAGCAAAATAGGAGTTGGAGGAACAATCATGACAATACAAACATTCAAGTCAACTGATTTTGATGTCTTTACAGTTGATGGTCTCGAAGAACGAATGAGTGCAATTAAAACGAACATTCATCCTAAGCTAGAAGCTTTAGGGGAACAATTTGCAGAATACTTATCCAAACACACTGATGAGAACTTTTTTTATCATGTTGCAAAACACGCACGACGGAAAGTCAATCCACCAAACGATACTTGGGTTGCTTTTTCAACAAATAAACGAGGATATAAAATGCTACCGCATTTCCAAATCGGCTTATGGGGTACTCATGCCTTCATATACTTTGGTTTAATCTATGAGTGTCCACAAAAAGTTGAGACGGCTCATGCCTTCTTAGAACATTTAAATGATTTAAAAACAAATATTCCAAATGACTTCGTTTGGTCCATTGACCATACTAAACCAAGTGTGAAATTACATAAAACACTTGAAACCGAAGACTTACAAAAGATGATTGAACGACTAGCTACTGTAAAAAAAGCAGAATTATTAGTTGGTATTCATATATCACCAGAGGAGTTTTCAGCAATGACCAACGAACAATTCCTTGCTAAGATTGAATCTACGATGCAACCACTCCTTCCTTTATATGCACTTTGTAATCGATAGTAGAAAACGGACAATTTATATTGTCCGTTTTTAGTTGTTATCACATTATATCACTTCAGTTTTTATTTTTCAAAATATTTTTATATTTTTACAACCTTTTGTTCTTCAACTTCCTTTGCCCTTTGAATAGCACGATATATAGAGTATCCACTTACTTCTTGAAACTCTTTATCAATTTTCTTTTCTTCTGCTTTCGATGGAACAATCTCTTTAAAACGACGATATAAACCCATTAATTCTTCTCTTATAATTCCTTTTTCATAAGCTTTCTCAATCGCTTCATAAAACTTCACAATTGTAACCATTTCCTCATTTGACCAATCATAATCTAACGGATATTGATATTCCATTTCGCACCTCATTTATCATTTCTTCTTGTTTCATTATGCTATCTTAAAGAGAATATTTTATTATTCATTATAGCCACTCTGCATTATACACTATTTATTCATTTTAATGGAATTGTCTTCCTCTATTCATTAGTTGAGGCTAACTATTAAACATACTCACCTTAAAAACATTTTTTTCTATACATCTATAATTATTGGTGATATAATGCTTTTGTTTTATAGAAAATAAAGTGAAGCTACCATCTCAAAACGATTTTTTGAATGGCAGAAAAACAAGCCTCATTCTAAAAAAAGACTTACCTTTTTTAGAGCAGGATTATATAAAACAAATTATACTAAATATTATGAAGAAGAAGGGGTGTATAGATTGTCCCAATACGAAACACCATTGTTTACCGCTTTAGTTGAGCACAGTAAGCGAAATCCAATTCAATTCCATATTCCTGGTCATAAAAAAGGACAGGGCATGGATCCTACATTTCGCGAATTTATTGGGCATAATGCATTAGCAATTGACTTAATTAATATTGCGCCACTCGATGATTTACATCATCCAAAAGGTATGATTAAAGAAGCACAGGATTTAGCAGCCGCTGCATTCGGTGCAGATCATACTTTCTTTTCTATTCAAGGTACAAGTGGCGCTATTATGACAATGGTGATGAGCGTTTGCGGTCCTGGTGACAAAATCCTAGTACCACGAAACGTGCATAAATCAGTAATGTCAGCTATTATTTTCTCAGGTGCAAAACCGATTTTCATGCATCCTGAAATCGATCCGAAGCTCGGTATTTCTCATGGAATCACAATTCAATCTGTCAAAAAAGCACTTGAAGAGCACTCAGATGCAAAGGGCTTACTTGTTATTAATCCAACGTACTTTGGGTTTGCTGCAGACTTAGAACAGATTGTACAATTAGCACATTCTTATGACATCCCTGTACTAGTCGACGAGGCTCATGGTGTTCATATTCATTTTCACGATAAATTGCCGATGTCGGCGATGCAAGCTGGTGCAGACATGGCAGCAACAAGTGTCCACAAATTAGGAGGCTCTTTAACTCAAAGTTCTATTCTTAATGTGAAAGAAGGCTTGGTGAATGTAAAGCATGTCCAATCTATTATTAGCATGCTTACGACTACATCAACTTCTTACATCTTGTTAGCATCACTTGATGTTGCCAGAAAACGTCTTGCCACAGAAGGAACAGCACTCATAGAACAAACAATACAATTAGCTGAACATGTTCGTGATGCTATAAATTCTATTGAGCATCTTTACTGTCCTGGAAAAGAAATGTTAGGTACAGATGCTACCTTTAACTATGATCCTACAAAGATAATTGTATCTGTAAAAGATTTAGGTATTACCGGCCACCAAGCTGAAGTATGGCTTAGAGAGAAATATAACATTGAAGTAGAACTCTCAGATTTATACAACATACTATGTCTTATCACTTTGGGAGATACAGAAAGTGATACAAATACACTTATTGCAGCATTACAAGATTTAGCAGCAACATTTAGAAATAGGGCAGATAAAGGTGTTCAAGTACAAGTAGAGATTCCAGAAATTCCAGTGCTAGCACTTTCTCCTCGAGATGCTTTTTATTCGGAAACAGAAGTCATTCCATTTGAAAATGCAGCGGGTCGTATTATAGCTGATTTTGTTATGGTTTATCCGCCAGGGATTCCAATCTTTACTCCGGGGGAAATTATTACACAAGAAAACTTAGAGTATATTCGTAAAAACTTAGAAGCAGGTTTACCTGTACAAGGTCCTGAAGATATGACATTACAAACATTACGTGTTATTAAAGAGTACAAGCCTATCAGTTGATAGGCTTTTTTTTCACCTTTTTTCCTATTCTTCATACGATACTAAAGAATGTAACGTATAGGTGGGGATACTATTATGATTGTAATAGGCCGTTCTATTGTACATCCTTATATTACAAATGAATATGAGCCATTTGCAGCAGAGAAACAACAAATTTTATCAATAATGGCAGGAAATCAAGAAGTTTATTCCTTCCGAACAGCTGATGAACTCAGCTTTGATCTCAATTTACGAGTTAATATTATTATCTCTGCACTAGAACTTTTTCAAAGTGGATTTCAGTTTCGCACATTTCAACAATCCTTTTGCAACCCCCAGTATTGGAAAAGAACATCCCTTGGAGGATTCGAGCTTCTTCCAAACATACCACCTTCTATTGCCATACAAGATATTTTCAAAAACGGAAAACTATATGGAACTGAATGTGCAACCGCTATGATCATTATTTTTTATAAAGCTTTATTATCATTGTATGAGGAAGAAACTTTCAATCGTCTATTTGCAAACCTTTTACTTTATACATGGGACTACGATCAAGATCTAAGGCTCATAACAAAAACCGGTGGCGATCTTGTTCCAGGTGACCTCGTTTACTTTAAAAACCCACAAGTGAATCCAGCTACGATTGAGTGGCAAGGAGAAAACACAATCTATTTAGGAAATTTCTTTTTTTACGGACATGGCGTAGGTGTAAAAACAAAAGAAGAAATTATTTATTCATTAAATGAACGACGAGTCCCTTACGCTTTTATTTCAGCTTTCTTGACCGATACTATTACCCGTATCGATAGCCGTATAATGAGCCAATACGCTTCTTCTAGTACACCACAGACATCCATAAGCTTTATTCCAATTAGAGATGATGCAATCGTTGCAACAGTTGGCCATACAACTACAATTTATTAAAAAAGCGCCTACACATGTAGGCGCTTTTTCTTATTATTAAGCTTTTGTATGTTCTTTATGGTCACATTCGCAATGAGATCCACATTTCCCGTATAGTACTGTTGATTTTTCATCTTCAAAATGTCCAATTGTTCCTTCACATACTTGGCATACGATTGTTCCCATTTTCATTTCCCCCTGAGTTTTAATAGTAATCTATTTATTTATCATTAAGCTTTCGCATTATCTTTTCTAGCACAGTCACAATTTGTTCCACATTTTCCGTAAAGTACCGTCGTTTTCTCATCTTCAAAATGTCCGATTGTTCCTTCACATACTTGGCATACGATTGTTCCCATTTTTTATTTCCCCCTAAGTTTATGGTCCTAAAAACTTTTAGCTGTCCATTTCCTATCAATTATTGGGCTTTTGTATGCTCTGTGTGATCACATCCGCAAGATCCACATTTCCCGTAAAGTACCGTTACTTTCTCATCTTCGAAGTGTGCAATTGTACCTTCACAATCTTGACATACGATTGTTCCCATTTTTCATTTCCCCCTAAGTTTATAATCCCAAAAACTTTTTTGTAACCGCTTAACTTTCTGTCTTTATTTTAATATGTTATACTTTTTACGTCAATAGGTTTTTAGTATAACACATTAAATATTTTAAATTTTAATTAGTATGCGATATTCAAATAAAAAACAGCCATATTTATAAGTACGACTGTTTCACATTAATTATTCTTCATATTCCGCATGTAAAGAAGTTGACGGAACTAGAAATTTGAAAAACTGAGCTAACTCCTTCGCTTCCTCTTCTGACCCTAATTTAAAAATCTCCTGTATATATTGAACATTCTCTACATCATCTCTTCCGAGTAAAGTAGACCTTCCTGTTTGCATACAAACAATGAGCGGTTTTCCAAAAAACATATTTGTATAAATAACACCAAAATCATAACGTGTATCATGTGTCATAAACCCTAAAAATCGTACCTTCACACTTTCATGCTCATCATACAATTTTTCAAACATTGGTTTCCACCTTTCTACATCACGTTTCATTACTAGTATATTAAACAAAACATGTAATACTCCTTTTAATTGTCAAAAAATTCAGTAGGATGTAGAATAATAGTATTCTACTAAGTTAGGGGGAACTTATATGCAACATGCCTTTATTACGCTTGTACCTAAATCCAATCAACAATCTGTTTCAATAGATGATATAAAACAACTTTTTCATTATTATAAAACAGTTACTTCTAAAACTGGTGCCCAAATTAATTACCCGTATACAAATACCGCTTTTCCTTATGAAATTTTAGATACATCAGCAACAACATTAAAACTTCAATCCAATCACGACCGGTATGACTTAATTTATATTGGTGTTGGTATAGAAAATGAACAATCTTTCATCCAAGTTTCTTTACCACCTAATGCAACATATGGTGACAAAGGGAAAGCGAATGAATTTTGCCGTTTTTTAGCGAAGAAATTAGAAGGAGAGTTACAATTATTTAATGGAAGAACAATGTATTTTTATAAACGTTAATTTAAAAAATAGATAATATGATTAAAAATAGTATACAATTCGAACATGTAAGAAATAAAGCTTGCTTTCTTACGTGTAATACAAAATATGCTATTACATAGGCTAAATACAGGAATACGAAAAAAAGAATAACTTTATAATGAAACTTATCACCATTCGATAATGTTAATACAGTGGAAAAGCCACTCCATAGTAGTAAATGATAAAATATAACATGTAATATTTTCATGGAACCTTCTCCTTTGACATGCTCTATTTTATTAATATATGGGGTTAAGTTTGAATCAATTACATATTATAGGATGATATATATTACCTTTGAAGTAAGTTACGCCTAAATCATTTGTTAAAGTATTATATATTCATTCGACAAGTACGTTTAAAGACCTTGCAAGTCATTTGATGAAAATAAAAATAGCCCCTCTCTTACAATAAGAGAGGGGCTATTTACATTACTTAAATTATTTTACAATGTGAATTGGCATTCCAAGAGCAACTTCAGCTGCTTCCATTGTGATTTCACCTAATGTTGGGTGAGCATGGATTGTTTGAGCGATATCTTCAGCTGTCATTCCAGCTTCGATAGCTAAACCAATCTCAGAGATAATATCAGAAGCACCTGCACCTGCAACTTGAGCACCTACAAGAAGACCATCTTCTTTACGTGTTACAAGTTGTAGGAAACCGTCAGTGCTGTTTAATGATAATGCACGACCGTTAGCAGCGAATGGGAACTTAGATACAGTTACAGTCATTCCAGCTTCTTCAGCTTGTTTTTTAGTGTAACCAACAGATGCTAATTCTGGATCAGTGAAGCATACTGCAGGAATTCCGATGTAATCGATAGCTGATGCATGGCCACTAATTGCTTCTACAGCTACTTTACCTTCGTAAGAAGCTTTGTGAGCTAATGGTGGTCCAGGAACGATATCACCGATTGCATAGATGTTTGGTACATTTGTACGACATTGCTCATCGATTTCGATGATGCCGCGGTCAGTCATTTTAACTCCAACTTGCTCAAGACCGATTTCTTGAGTGTTTGGACGACGACCTACAGTTACTAATACGTAATCTGCTTCTACAGTTTGGATTTCACCTTTAACTTCAAAGCTAACTTTTACGCCAGTTTCTGTTTCTTCAACGCCTTTAGCCATAGCTTTTGTATGGATATTTACGTTACCTTTTTTCTGTAGAGCACGTTTAACAACAGAGCTCATAGCTTTTTCGAAACCAGCTAAGATTTCGTCGCCAGCTTCTACTACAGTAACTTCTGTACCGAAGTTAGCATATGCAGTACCTAATTCCATACCGATGTAACCGCCGCCGATTACAACAAGTTTTTTAGGAATTTCAGGTAAGCTTAAAGCACCTGTAGAGTTGATAACACGTTTAGAGTATTTGAATCCTGGAATTTCGATTGGTGTAGAACCAGTTGCAAGAACAGCATTTTTAAACGTATAAGTTTGAGCTGCATCTTCAGTCATAACGCGTAATGTGTTAGCATCTACGAAGTAAGCTTCACCGCGAATGATTTCAACTTTGTTACCTTTAAGAAGGCCTTCAACACCGCCAGTTAATTTCTTAACTACGCCGTTTTTCCATTCTTGAACTTTTGTAAAGTCAACTTTTACGTTCTCTGCAGTGATACCCATGTCATCAGAATGCATTGCATTCTCATAACGATGACCTGCATTGATTAACGCTTTTGAAGGAATACATCCAACGTTTAAGCATACGCCACCAAGGTTAGCTTTTTCAATAATTGCTACCTTTTGACCTAATTGTGCTGCACGAATTGCCGCAACGTATCCACCAGGACCTGCACCAACAACGACTGTATCTAATTCAATTGGGAAATCTCCTACTACCATTGTTATTACGCCTCCATTACTAATAATTGTGGGTCATTCAATAGACGTTTAATTTGGTTTAACGCTTTTTGAGCTGTTGCGCCGTCAATTAAACGATGGTCAAAGCTTAGAGATAATGCTAATACTGGAGCTGCAACGATCTCGCCATTTTTCACAACTGGTTTTTCAGCGATACGGCCGATACCAAGGATTGCTACTTCTGGGTGATTGATAACTGGAGTGAACCATTGTCCACCTGCAGAACCAATGTTTGTAATTGTGCAAGAAGCACCTTTCATTTCAGTTGGAGCTAGACGACCTTCACGTGCTTTACCAGCAAGATCGTTGATCTCGTTAGAAATAGTGAAGATAGACTTACGATCTGTATCTTTAACAACTGGTACTAATAGACCTTTGTCTGTATCAGCTGCGATACCGATGTTGAAGTAATGTTTATGAACTACTTCTTGAGATGCATCGTCTAAAGAAGTGTTTAACATTGGGTATTCACGTAATGCAGATGTTAAAGCTTTAACAACGTACGGAAGGTAAGTTAATTTAATACCTTTGTCAGCTGCTACTGCTTTGAACTTCTTACGGTGAGCAACAAGCTCAGTTACATCAACTTCATCCATTAATGTTACGTGAGGAGCTGTATGCTTAGAGTTAACCATTGCTTTCGCAATCGCTTTACGGATACCACTCATTTTCTCACGAGTTTCTGGATATTCTCCAGCTGGAATTGGTTGTGCTTTTGGTGCTTCTTCTTTCGCTGCTGGAGTAGCTTCTACTGCTGCTGGAGCCTCAGTTGCTGCTACAGTTTGTCCACCATTTGCAAATGCATCGATGTCAGCTTTTACGATACGGCCATTCTTACCAGTACCAGCTACTTTATGAATGTCTACACCTTTTTCACGAGCGTATTTACGAACAGATGGCATAGCGATTACGCGCTCATTTACTACTTCTGCAGTTGCTGCTGGAGTAGCTTCCGCTGCTGGAGCTTCTACTGCTGCTTCTTCAGCTTTTGGAGCTTCATCATGATCGTCACCTTTAAATTTAAGGTTTTCGTATCCAGGAGCATCAAATTTAATTAATGTATCTCCTACGATTGCAACTGTTCCTTCTTCTACAAGTACTTCAAGTACTTTACCTTTAACAGGAGAAGGGATTTCTACTACTGCTTTATCATTTTGTACTTCAAGAAGTACATCGTCTTCATTTACTTCATCGCCTGGTTTAATAAACCATTTTACGATTTCACCTTCGTGGATACCTTCACCGATATCTGGTAGTTTAAATTCAAATGCCACGGAATTCAGCCCCCTGATTCATTTCATTATTATGGAATATGTGCAAAAGAAACCAGCATGTGCTGATTTCTTTTGCACATGAAAAACTAAAAATTAGAAGTTCATTACTTTGTTTACAGCTTCAACAATATCCTTGTGGTTTGGTAACCATACGCTCTCTGCTTGAGAGAATGGGAATACTGTATCAGCAGCTGCAACACGTACAACTGGAGCTTCTAAGTTTAAGATTGCACGGTCGTTAATTTCCGCTACAACGTTAGCTGCAATACCAGCTTGTTTTTGAGCTTCTTGAACTACAACTACGCGACCTGTTTTTTCAACAGAAGCGATGATTGTTTCGATATCTAATGGTTGAACTGTACGTAAGTCAACAACCTCTAAAGAGATACCTTCTTTTTCAAGTTCTTCAGCAGCTTTTAATGCAGCGTGAACCATAGCACCGTAAGCGATAACAGATACATCTGTACCTTCACGTTTGATATCAGCTTTGCCTAAATCAATTGTGTATTCGCCTTCTGGTACATCTTGGCGGAATGAACGATACAATTTCATATGCTCTAAGTAGATAACTGGATCGTTGTCACGAATCGCAGAGATTAAAAGACCTTTAGCATCGTATGGAGTAGATGGAATAACAACTTTTAGACCAGGTTGTTGAGCCACTAATCCTTCTAAGCTATCAGCATGTAGTTCAGGAGTATGAACACCACCACCAAATGGAGAACGAACTGTTACTGGAGCAGTCCAACGTCCACCAGAACGGTAACGCATACGAGCCAATTGACCAGAAATTGAATCCATTACTTCAAAAACGAAACCGAAGAATTGGATTTCTGGAACTGGACGGAATCCTTCAAGTGCAAGACCAACTGCAAGTCCACCAATACCAGACTCTGCAAGTGGAGTATCCATTACACGATCTTCACCAAATTCAGCTTGTAAACCTTCAGTAGCACGGAATACACCGCCGTTTACACCAACGTCTTCACCAAATACAAGTACGTTAGGATCATTTTTCATTTCAACGCGTAAAGCATCAGTGATTGCTTGAATCATTGTCATTTGAGCCATGGCTTACTTCGACTCCTTTTCTTTGTAGATTTCATATTGTTCAGCTAAGTTGTAAGGCATTTTTTCGTACATGATTTCCATTAAATCAGTTACTTTTTGTTTTGGAGCTTGGTCAGCCTTAGCAATTGCTTGTTTGATATCTTCTTTTGCTTCTTCGATTACTGTCTCTTCAACTTCTTGAGACCATAGGCCTTTAGCTTCTAAGAACTTACGGAAGCGTACGATTGGGTCTTTTTGTTCCCATTCGTTTTCGATATCTTTTGTACGGTAACGAGTTGGGTCATCACCAGCCATTGTATGTGGACCGTAACGGAATGTTAAAGTCTCGATTAAAGTAGGACCTTCGCCATTTACTGCGCGCTCACGAGCGAAAGCAGTTGCTGCGTATACAGCTAATGGATCCATACCGTCTACTTGAATTCCGTAAATACCTGCTGCTACTGCTTTTTGTGCTACAGTTTTAGCTGCAGATTGCTTTTCTACTGGAGTAGAGATTGCATAACGGTTGTTTTGAACAACGAAGATTGCTGGAGCTTTGAATGCACCTGCAAAGTTCATACCTTCGTAGAAGTCACCTTGTGAAGCACCACCGTCACCAGTGTAAGTAATTGCAACAGATTTTTTACCACGTAGTTTCATACCTAACGCAACACCAGCAGTTTGGATGATTTGCGCACCGATAATGATTTGTGGAGCTAATGCATTTACATTCTCAGGCATTTGGTTACCCATGAAGTGTCCACGAGAGAATAAGAATGCTTGATATAATGGAAGTCCGTGCCATACTAATTGTGGTACATCACGGTATCCTGGTAAGATGAAGTCTTCTGCTTCAAGTGCGAAATGACTCGCTAATTGAGAAGCTTCTTGTCCAGCTGTAGGTGCGTAGAAACCTAAACGTCCTTGACGGTTTAAAGAAATAGAACGTTGATCTAATACGCGAGTATACACCATACGACGCATTAATTCTTTTAATTGATCATCAGATAATTCAGGCATAGCTGCTTCATTCACAACTTCACCGTTTTCATTTAAAATTTGTAATGTTTCAAATTGAGCTGCGATAGCTTTCATTTGCTCATCAACATTAAATAGGGTCTTTTTTGTTTTAGTACCCATTCCGTTCACCTCTTCCTCTCTTGAACCATATTCTGAAACGCTTTCACTGGCTATTTTCCAGTTTAAAAAGCGCAACGATGTAAACCAACATGTTTATCTGTCGGTTGAGAATAATTTTGTGTACCTAACAATCTGTACTAATGTTTTTTCAGAAACATATTAATACAATCTTGATCACGTTTTTTAGTTTACAACTATTCTAATTACGATGTCAATTACTTTGAATACGTTTTTTTATAAATAATATGCAGGTTTCTACTACACAAACGTGTTTTTATTTTTTACATCTGTATTAGTAAGCATTGACCTACTGTTATATTATTCCCTTTTTCACTTATTTTTTCTCTTAGAATAATATGTAAACGATTTAATTCTCTTTAGTTTTTCTCTCTTCGTAACAAAAATATACAAACTATCCTTCCTTTTTTAGGTAAATACCTATACATTTCTACCCTCTCTTCCATACATTATAGTAACCGCAGTATTAGCGGGAAATGATAAAGGAGGTCATCTCATGTACGGATACTCATATTGCTATCCAACTTGTTCATATCCTTCCTACGGTTATGGCGGTTCTTGTGGCGGGTCTGGACGCGGCTTCGCCTTAATCGTTGTGTTGTTTATTCTTTTAATTATCGTTGGTGCTGCTTGCATTCGCTAATGTAAAACGAAACAACTATGGAAAGAAAAAGACGGCTTTGCCGTCTTTTTCTGTTTATCACATACATAAATACTCTATAATAGAACGATTTCCAAAATACCTTCCCTTTCTTGCCGATGACTTTTTCCATCTCCTTTGGTAGACTAAAGAGAAAAGGAGAGATTACATATGCTTACAATGAAAGATGTTATTCGCGAAGGAGATCCTATTTTGCGCAACGTTGCAGAAGATGTTTCATTACCGGCAAGCGAAAAAGATACAACTACCCTAAAAGAAATGATTGAATTTGTAATAAATAGCCAAGATCCTGAAATGGCTGAAAAATATAGTTTACGCCCTGGAATCGGATTAGCGGCTCCGCAAATCGGTGTTTCAAAAAAAATGATTGCAGTTCATGTAACCGATGCGGACGGTACATTATATAGCCATGCATTATTCAATCCAAAAATCATTAGCCATTCTGTTGAACGTACATATTTACAGGGCGGTGAAGGCTGTCTATCTGTAGACCGCGAAGTACCTGGTTATGTTCCTCGTTATACAAGAATTACAGTAAAAGCAACTTCTATTAACGGGGAAGAAGTAAAATTACGTTTAAAAGGTTTACCAGCAATCGTATTCCAACACGAGATTGACCATTTAAATGGCGTTATGTTCTATGACCATATCAATAAAGAAAATCCTTTTGCCGCTCCTGATGATTCCAAACCTCTAGAGCGATAATAATAAAGAGGCGGAAGTTAATCTTCCGCCTCTTTATTATGAAATGGGTTCCATATTCACTTATAGCAATCCAGCCCACTTTAGTCCATGATATATACCGTCTTCACTAACATCCTTTGTCACATGATTTGCAAGTTTTTTCAAGTCTTCATGGCCATTTCCCATCACAATACCTGTGCCAACGGCTTCGATCATTTCTAAATCATTTAAACCATCTCCAAATGCATACACTTGATCACGATTAAAACCTAACTTTTCAATGTATTTCTCAATTCCTTTTGCCTTAGAACCACCATTCGGAATGATATCCATTGAATACGCATGCCAACGAATAAAATGAAAATCTGGATAATGATTAATAAACTTTTCCTCTTCATTTTCTTCACAAAAAAGTAGTGTTTGATAAATATTACGTTCCTCATAAAAATTAGGCTCATATGGTGGATGCTCAAAGTTTAAGCTTCCAAAGCCTTCTTTCACATAATCATGATATTCCACTGATGCTCTCATATCTTGATGGTCAAGATATACAAGTGGATATCCTTCTTGTTTTGCAAACTGAGTAAACTTATGTAAAGAATCTGGATGTAACGGATTATTAAATATTACCTCATCTTCAAAGACAACGTATTGTCCATTAAAACTAACATAATTATGTATATCAAGTTCCTTACGAATATCTTCGAACATAAATGGCGCGCGCCCTGTCGCAATTGCTACATGTACACCTTTTTCTTGTAACTGTTTTACTGCATCTCGTGTAGATTGTGGAATTTTTTTATCATGATCTAATAATGTTCCATCAATATCAAAAAAGACAATTTTATCATTCATTTGTCAAAATCCTTTCTGGCACTCTATATTCCTATTTTGAATATCACTTTTCAAATTCTAAAAAAAAGTATAACATATTAAACATCTGTGAAGAAAGCGTTCCCTTTCTGACCTTATTTGTAAACTTTGCATATATATATTAGTAAAACATGTGGATACTTGTTCGGATGAATTTTCTTTTCCATTCTTCCTCATACTATACCTATAACTAACGGCTACTAATCGTTACTATAGAATAACTTTCACTGTATGGGAAAGGACAAGACTCACCATTCACTTTTGTCCTATCTCTTATATCAGAGATAGAATTTTCACTAGTAATATGCATGTTTAAAATAAGGAAAGGAAGGAGTAATCATGCTGAAGAAGCTGAAGAAAAAGCTCAAGCGTTATTTAAACGGTCTAGTCCGTAAAAAGACAATCGCTTAAATTGTGCCCATTTCGGGCTTTTTCTTCATTCTCATTCGAAAAAACATGAAAATCGTGACTGTTTGCTTTATAATAAGTAACAGATAATGCAAAACATAGACAAGGAGAGGTTTTCCAAATGATTTTTAAAGTATTTTATCAAGAAAAATTAACTGAGGTTCCAGTACGTGAAAATACAAAAGTTTTATATTTAGAGGCTACGTCTGAAAAGGATGTTCGTACAAAATTAAATAAGTTCGCATATAATATCGAGTTTGTTCAGTCTGTTACTGGCGCTCATCTTGAATATGAAAAAGAAAACGCTGATTTAACATTAGCGGAAATCGTATAGCGATATGAAATTTCTAAAAAACGACCAAGTTGCTGTATTTGCTCTCGGTGGGCTTGGTGAAATCGGTAAAAATACATACGCTGTTCAATTTCAAGATGAAATTATTATAATTGATGCTGGAATTAAATTTCCAGAGGACGAACTTCTCGGAATCGATTATGTAATACCAGACTACACTTATTTTGTGCGAAACGAAGATAAAATTAAAGGGTTATTCATTACACATGGTCACGAAGATCATATCGGCGGAATCCCTTACCTATTACGTCAAGTGAACATCCCGATTTACGGCGGAAAATTAGCAATTGCACTCATCAAAAACAAATTAGAAGAACACGGCTTACTTCGTAAAGCAAAACTTTACGAAATTCAAGAAGATGACGTTATTAAATTCAAAAAAACGTCTGTATCCTTCTTCCGTACAACTCACAGTATTCCAGATTCGTACGGCGTTGTTGTGAAAACACCTCAAGGTCAAGTTGTTCATACAGGTGATTTCAAATTTGATTTCACACCAGTTGGTGAACCAGCTGATTTAACAAAAATGGCTGAAATCGGTAAAGATGGCGTGCTATGTCTATTATCTGATAGTACGAACAGTGAAGTTCCAAACTTTACTATGTCTGAGCGTCGCGTTGGTGATAGCATTCAAGACATTTTCCGTAAAGTAGACGGACGGATTATATTCGCAACCTTTGCATCAAATATTCACCGCTTACAACAAGTTATTGAAGCTGCTGTTGAAAACAACCGTAAAGTAGCTGTGTTTGGTCGAAGTATGGAAGCAGCGATTGAAATCGGACAAAACCTTGGTTATATTCGTTGCCCGAAAGATACATTCATAGATGCATCTCAACTAAACCGCTTACCAGCTAATAAAGTTGTTATTTTATGTACAGGTAGTCAAGGTGAACCGATGGCAGCACTTTCACGTATTGCAAACGGTACACACCGCCAAATTCAAATTATTCCTGGAGATACAGTTGTTTTCTCTTCTTCACCAATTCCAGGAAATACAATTAGCGTAAGTCGTACAATTAACATGTTGTACCGCGCTGGCGCTGATGTAATTCACGGGAAACTTTCAAATATCCATACAAGTGGACACGGTGGGCAAGAAGAACAAAAGTTAATGTTACGTCTAATTAAACCGAAGTACTTCATGCCAATTCATGGTGAATATCGTATGCAGCGTATGCACATGAACATAGCAAATGATTGTGGTATCCCTGAAGAAAATTGCTTCATTATGGATAATGGCGATGTTCTTGCTTTACGTTCTGATGAAGCTAGCGTAGCTGGAAAAATCCCATCTGGTTCGGTCTACATTGATGGAAACGGTATTGGGGATATCGGCAATATCGTATTACGAGATCGTCGTATCCTTTCTGAAGAAGGACTTGTAATTGTAGTTGTAAGCATTGATATGAAAGAATTTAAAGTTGCAGCAGGACCTGATATCATCTCACGCGGTTTCGTTTACATGCGTGAAAGCAGCGATTTAATCAATGATGCACAAACATTAATTACAACTCATTTAGAAAAAGTAATGGAGCGTAAAACAACACAATGGTCTGAAATTAAAAATGAAATTACAGACACATTAGCTCCATTCCTATATGAGAAAACGAAACGCCGTCCAATGATTTTACCAATCATTATGGAAATATAAGAAAAAGGACAATGCTATGAAGGCATTGTCCTTTTCTTTTCTCTTATCTTAAAAAGTGTTTAAATCGATCCACTTCATCGTCATGACCAATGACAATTAATATATCTCCTGCTTGAATATTCTCCGTAGCCCGAGGGGATACGATAACTTCTTTACCTCGTTTAATTGCTACAATATTCAATCCAAACTTCGCACGAATATCTAATTCAATTAAAGAGTGCCCATCAATTTTTTTATTCGCAATAATCTCTACAATACTATGCTCATCTGAAAGCTCAAGGTAGTCTAACACATTGCTTGATGCAATATTATTAGCAATCCTTTTTCCCATATCACGTTCTGGATGCACAATATGATCTGCACCTATTTTACTTAACACTTTTTCATGATAATCATTTTGAGCTTTTACAGTAATATTTTTTACACCCAATTCTTTCAAAATCAAAGTAGTTAAAATACTTGAATTTAAATTATCTCCAATAGCAACGACTACGTGATCAAAATTTCGAATACCAAGGCTTTTTAATACCATCTCATCTGTTGAATCTGCAATTACAGCATGCGAAGCTATATTTGCAAATTCATTAATTTTATCCTCATCTGAATCGATTGCCATTACTTCCATACCTAATTGAGCTAGTTCTCGGCAAATACTTCCACCAAAGCGACCAAGTCCAATGACAGCAAACTCTTTTTCTTTCTCACCCACAGGAATTCCTCCAATAACTTCAAGTACTATTTATTTTCAGTGTAACACACTTTATATGCGTCACAAAAACTGTAATTAGCTCTTATTTTTGTTTTTGTATATAAAAATATTGTTGCAAGTAAAAAGCGATACCAACAAGTAACATAGCAAATACAAATATATTTCCAAACGAACTAAATGTTTCAAAAACGAATAATAATGTTTCTTGACCAAAAAAGGCAAATAGCAGCTGTATGAATGCAAATAACAACGCCCATATGTAATGATGTTGATGAAATAAATAATGCGTTGCACCTAAAAAAGCAATAAACGAAAAGATAAAGATCCACCAATTTTCTAAAAATAGTTGCCAATTAGAAAATTGATATCCATTTACTAATATCGCAATAAGCGCGATAACTGCCATCGTCGGCACACTCCAAAATAATGCCCGTCCTCTAAAGAAACGAGTGCCTTTAACATCTCCTTTTTCATGTGCAATATATGTTAGTACTACTGTGCTTATATACAAAACAGAAAGAATTGTTAAAACGATAATGAGCCAAAAATGTAATTGATAATATTCATGTTCTATATTTGTCACGATTGCAGCTAACATACACGGAATTAACATTCCCGTCCAACCATCTACTTTTCTTTCATTCCAAAAGACCGTATTACCAATCCTTATTCCTAACAGCATAAAAATAATGATACCCAATACAAATAACGTAGTTTTATTCCCTACTAAACTCGTTGAGAAAGCAATTAATCCAATAAATAAAAAGAGCACAAACCCATTCATAATTTCTAGTACAGGTGATAAATATCTCTTCACCCATTTGTATGTTTCGTCATATTCATTATTATCTACTAGACGATAGGCATAAAAACTTATCCCAAAATAAACCGCCGCAATAATAACATACGCATATAAGACGAAACATAAAATCGCACTGCTAATTTGCACGTAATTCCCCACCCTTTTTTCTATGTTTCACATTGATTTTACACACTTTTCATACTAAAAGTAAACATATATAAGTTAGTCAAATAATTAATAATGAGCAGTGGCTAAAAACCCCCTGCTCATTATTAAAACAGTCCAATTAACTTTATTCTTTCATTTGTATGTAAATGTCTAAAATCACTCTATACGAGCGTTACTTACACCTCATAACAAAAAGTTTTTTGGAACCTTCAATAAAGCGGAAGTTTTATTTTCTATTCCCTTTCCACTTTACGTATTGGCTTAAAAATGTAATTGCCTTTTCAATCACTTCTTCGTCTGGTTTTAATTTTGCATGATGTAAACCATATTCTGAATTTACTCCAAGCCAAAACATAAATCCAGGGATTTCTCGAAGCATATAACCAAAATCTTCACCTGTCATTGCCTCAGTACATGTAATAACATTCATATCTGTTTGTTTATGTACAAATTGCATAAACTCTCTTGTTAACTCTTCATGGTTATATACTTGATGATACATTGCTCCGTAATCTATAATCGCCTCACACTGGAAAGAAGCTTCGATACCTGCAACAATTGCCTCAATTCTGCTTTTCACACGCTTCATTGATTCCACTGATAATGTTCGAATCGTTCCTTCTAAACGAGATTTTTCTGCAATAATATTTTGAACCGTACCACCTGTAATTTTCCCGATTGTAATTACTGCACTATCAAGAGGATTTACATTGCGACTAATAACGGATTGAAGCTGTGTAACAAGATGACTCGCTGCAACAATCATATCATTTGCAGTATGCGGATAGGCAGCATGGCCACCTTTCCCTTTTAAATCAATATATAATTCTGAAGTATTAGCAAATAACAGTCCTTCTTTCGTTGCAATTGTCCCTACAGCGTATTCTGGTGCAATATGAAGACCAAGAATTATATTTGGTTTCCATTCTTTTAACTCTTCACTTTCTAACATAGGAAGAGCACCGCCTGGTCCTTCTTCTGCTGGCTGGAATAGAAATACAAGGTCATCATCTATTCTTTCGCTCACAGCTTTCGTTAGAAGGCCTAAACCGATTGTTGTATGTACATCGTGGCCACATGCATGCATCATTCCTTCATGAATAGAAGCAAACTCATATCCAGTTTCCTCTGTAATTGGCAGACCATCTATATCTGCACGATAACCTATTATTTTTTCTGGATTTTTTCCATTTACTTTAACGATTACACCCGTTTTCCATGTCTTCACTTCCACAAATTCAAGAGAAAGTGTTCCTATATAATCTAAAATATACTGTTGTGTTTCCCATTCCTTAAATCCAATTTCTGGAATTCTATGTAGATCTCTACGAATTTGGACAAATTTGCTTACTGTCATTTTTGCACCTCTATCTATAAAAAGCGTAAGAGCCCATTTACGCTCTTACGCTTTTTTTTCTTTTTATTTCTCTGGGTTTAATTGACGAAGCTCTTGTTTAATTTCTGTTTTTGCTTTTGTCTTCTCATCAATTTCTTTAATTACACGTGCTGGAGTACCTGCAACAACTGTGTATGGAGGCACATCTTCTGTTACAACAGCTCCCGCTGCTACAACTGCACCTTTACCTACTGTAACACCCTCTAAAACAACTACGTTTGCACCGATTACTACATCATCTTCAACGATAACTGGTTTTGCAGAAGGTGGCTCAATAACACCTGCAAGTACAGCACCTGCACCTACGTGACAGTTTTTACCGACTGTTGCACGTCCACCAAGTACTGCGTTCATGTCGATCATAGAACCTTCACCAATTACAGCACCAATGTTAATTGTTGCATTCATCATAATTACAGCGTTGTCACCAATTTCAACATGGTCACGAATAATAGCACCGGGCTCGATGCGAGCTTTAATACCTTTTAAATCAAGCATTGAGATTGCAGAATTACGACGATCGTTTTCTACAACGTAGTCAACGATGTGCTTATTATTCTCATCAAGAATTGTCTTAATTTCAGACCATTCTCCGAATAATACACCTGATTTTTTATTCACAAATGCTTGTACTGTTTCAGGGAATGTTACTTCTTTTAAATCCCCTTTTATGTATACCTTTACAGGAGTTTTCTTTTCACTTTTTTGAATAAACGAAATAATTTCGTTAGCGTCCATCATTTTCATTCTTGTTGCCTCCTAAATCCATTTATAATGTTACTCTACCAAACGAAAGAGCGAGTAGCAAGATAATAATCTTATTTTTCCCTTTGAATTTCTTCTATAATTTCTAAAAATGCTTGTACTTGCTTCAACTGCCTTGCTGAGTCACTTGTTAACAACCATGTTTCTCTCGTCAATTGAACAGGTGTTTTATACATATTTTCCTGTACTTCCTTTAAAACAGTAGAAGGTAAAAGGGCATAACCTATACCATTTAAAACAAGTTGTTTGCATGTTTCAATTTGGTCAACTACAATCGTTCGCTTAGGCGGATTAGAAAATAAACCATACCACCAATTTTGTATTTGTCCATAATAAGTCGAGTCACTTTTAAATTGAATGAACGGCCTATTTGTTTCTTTTAGCATCGAAATATCTTTTATTTCTTTATCAACTAAATACAGTTCATCTTCAAATAATTTTTGCTTTTGACCTTTATATTCTTGTGTTCCCCTCAGTATAGCAACATGAACGTCTCCTTCATAAAACTGCTTTTGCACTTCACTACTCCATCCAGTAAACAGCGATATCTTTACAGAAGGATATTTATGCACAAACTTTTTCAAAACAGGAGGAAGCCAATATTGACCAATAACTGATGCAACAGCTATTTTTAACGTTCCATGAGTTTCCGTTCTAAAAACAGCTAGCTCACTTTTTATATCCTCTTCCTTTTGCAACATTTCTTTGGCATAATTTGCAACTTTTTCCCCTTCAGGTGTAATTGTCAATCCTTTTTGTGAGCGAATAAAAAACTTCATTCCCCATTGTTTCTCCATAGATTGTAATCGTTGACTCAGCGCAGGTTGGGAAACAAATAAACGTTCCGCCGCTTTTCTCATATTTGATTCCTGAGCTAACACAACCATCATTTGAAAATCATCAATTTGCAACTTTCTCCCTCTTTCCTTAGCTTCCATACACCTTATTTCAACAAGCTTTCATTCAGAAAATACAATTTTCCAGCGCAAACTTTCCTTATGTTTTATGTCTTTTTAAATATAATACATACACAAGTGATATGCACGAAAAAAAGTGACTTCTTCGTTTCTATGAAGTCACTTTTCTCACGTTATCGATTATGTTGCCTTACTTTCTTATTCAACAATTTTAAAATAGCACGACGTGTTAAAATCCCCTCAAAATAGCCTTCTTCATTAACAGCACAAATAAAAGGATGATCAATTGTCATTTCTAAAGCTTTTGCAAATGAATCTTCTAATTTAAGAAAAGGTATATCTTCCTTCATCACCTGCTCTACTTTCATATCATCAAGTCTTTCAAACTCAATACGCTCTAATCCTAACATACCATCTAATATCATGGCAGTACTAATCAAACCATGTAATTTATACATTGGATCTAAGACAGGTATCGCCGAATATCCAGATTTCACAAGAACGAGTAAAGCATGTTCTAAACCATTTCCAATTTGGACATGAGCTACTTTTTCCGATGAAATCATTAAATCCTTCACAAGAATTTGTTGAAATTCGTCTTTCGGAATACTAATCATATTACATCCCCCATTTTCCCTTTTTCCTGCTTATGTTCATAACTCTATTCACATTTTATGACAGCGTTTTCATATTATTATTTTGTCCTAAATTTATTTCAATAAAAATACAATCACACAGCTATTTTAGCATACAGCACAAAAAAAAGACTACCATTCCGGTAGCGCTTAATACCCTTTATTTTTTAATCTGTAAAATAACCTTGTGATTTTTTTATATTGCATCACATCCGTCTGTTTCAAACCATTCTCAATATCTGTAAGTTCCACAGCTAAAATTTCACTTGCATAATTTTGCTGAAATAAAATATCTAGTAGTAAACTTTCTTCTTCCTTCGTTAAAACAACTTCCCTTTGCATATACCCCTCTCCTTACAATCGCATCGTTACTCTTATTATATAAAAAATTTAACCTATTTAATAGATGTAATATTCAGTTTTTACCAAAAGATATGTAGCAATTGTAAACATACAAAAAGTCATTTCGTATATCGATTTGCATAGCTAAACGCCGCATAAGCATCCGGCTTAATTTTTGCAGTTAATCCCATCGCTCGAATTTTTTCTGTCATATCTAAAATAAATTCCTTTGTTAAACCATCATTCCCAATGTCTAAATGAATTTCCATTATGAATCCAGCCCCATCTTGAGCATAAGGATGCAATAACTCCCATATTGTTTGTATATGAGTAGGTGTAAATAGACATGCGATTTCTTGACTAAACTGCGTTTCTAAATATATTTTCTCACGTAAGGTTGCTGGCTTATCTTTTACTGATCTATGGTGTAAACAACCCCAGGCACCTTTTCCAACACGATGAATATGGATTGCTGTAATAAACCTCGTATCCTTTTGATGTGCTTGCGAGTCTGTCCCAATGGATAATCGATATAAATTTCGTGGATCCTTTTCAATGAAACTACAAATACGGCTAAAGACCATATCAAAATTTAAATGTCTCTCTGAAACATTGTAAAATTTATGTGCACCGTCCACAGAGTCACGTCCTTTCAATTAGACAGACTTTTCGTATTCTCATTGTATGGGACAAAAACTAAAATTATAACTTCCTATCCTTTATTCGTTTCAATATTTCGAATTACAAAGTGACAAACTTGGCACGTATAAATTACATTTTGATTAGATTGAGCCGTTAATACATGAGTAATCTCAGCAGAGCTTTGACAATTAGGACAAATCACAACTGGTAAATGTTCCATACGATAACCTCCTAGTTATATTTCTCCCACTATTTGCAGAACCCAGCAATTGTGAGAAGTTTAGCTTCACATATTCATCCGGTTGGCGGGACTACTTATCCACATGGATAGGCAAACTTACACAGATTAAATTTTCATTTTAATACCATTGTAGGAAAAATAAAAAAATTCTATACATTACGCTGGAAAGTAATAGAACTAAAAAAGGTACTGCCATATGGCAGTACCTTTTTTATATGTATCAAGAAATGATATCGTAAATCTCAATTGCAACCATGTCGATATTATCGAATTGGTACACTTGAGGTTTTTCACCTTGTTGATACACTTCTAACTCATACATTTCACTTTTATCGAAAAATTTCACGCTACATTTGCGCTCACCGTTCACTTCAAAATAGCGTTGTGCTACTTCACCGCTTTCAGCTTGTTCTTGTAGACTAACAAGTCGAGTTAAAATTCCTTGGAGTAGAGACATGAAATCTCTCCTTTCTCTGATCTTCCTACCAATAGGTTTTACAGCTATACTCATTCTATCCGTCATAACAGAAAAAATGTTCCACACTCTAGGATAAAGGTTATTGGCCAGAAACTCAACTAAAAATTTGTCGAAATGCGAAGGAAAAAACAGAAAGAACATATTTCCCCTTCTTTATTGCGGTTTTTATACTGGAAGAATATAATAAAAAACAGAAAAAAGGAGGAATTACAATGAAAAAAATTGAGGTTTATACACAACCTGATTGTCCGCCATGTGTTATTGTTAAAGAATTTTTGAAGCATAATAACGTTGCATATGAAGAATTTGACGTAAAAAAAGACGCTGCTGCTCGCAATCGTCTTTTAAACGACTATGATTCTTATTCAACTCCAACAGTCGTAATTGATGGCGAAGTAGTTGCAGGTTTTCAAATTGAAAAGTTACAAAAACTACTCAATATAGAATAGGAATAGGTAAATACCTATTCCTATTCTTATCCCGCTATTTGTAGGTAGTAAAACCCAAAAAATTTAGCTAAAGCAAAGGAGTTAGATGGGCTAGTAATCCCTCCCACTGATTAAAAGTTTCACTTTATAATTGTTGCAACCTTTTTATTTCAGTTAAGAGTTCCTGACTTTCATGATATCCTGCTAACTTCCATTTATCTTGATCCCTTTTCAATGTTACAATTTGATATTGTCCACTTTTTGTCCGCTCATATACATATAAATTTTTATGTTCTTCATCATACGATATTTTCGTTTCTGAATTAAAAGAAAACGGTGCTTCTTTTGCCGGAAGTAAATATTCACCACTTTGTTTATCACTTCTGCTATTTTCATCTGTAAACACTTGAAGGAAATTATCTGTAAAATACGGTGATAACGTCTCTATCATCTTATTCATCGGCAAATGCTTCCCACGAATTGAAAACTGGGTTTCATAGCCTTTTTGTATCGTTGTAAATACTTCTTTCCGATCAACTTTCACTTCCTCTTTCCCTAAAACAGTCGTAACACTATAACCAACTAGAAAGGCAACACATACAAATAGAACAAGCCATATTCCATATTTCCTCATTTTTTCACCTTCCTTTTAAAAGAACTTGTCTTTGTAGTATTCATTGTAACAATGATTATGCAAAGAAAGGACAGATTTCGTTCGTAAAATCTTTACAACGATAGACAGCATTTTCATCACCATTTTCACTATTACCAATTTATGATAAAAACAAACAAAAAATGCACGAATCTCTTCGTGCATTAAAATAAAACATCTTCTTCATATAAATATTCATAAGATAAATCTATAAATAAAAAGTTGTCATCATCTATTGGGAAAGAAAATGTTCGTACCATTTCGCCCGTTTCGATATCTGCATATAAATCTGAAAGCCTTGCCTTATTCTCAAAACGCATTTTCATGATATTCTCGAGAAAATACGGGCGCCAACTCCAGTTCTTCATATAATAATCCGGCATCACAATCCATTCTCCATCTTTTTTCATAACATTTCCTGATTGTTGGAAACCATCTTCATTACAAATAAATATACGAAAACTACACTGTGATACACTTTGACTAAATTGTAATAACCAATCATTTATATCTTCATTCTTTTTTTGTTTTGATAAAACATCGCCAATGCGATCGCGTAACATCTCTGTCAAATTATAAATTTTTTGTAACTTCTTCTTTTCATGCTGAATAAACTGATGACATTCATTACCAAGTCGCTCTTTCAAAACATTCGTTTCAATAAAATCAGGTAAACATTCTTTCAAATAATTACCTTGATAATATCTTCCGCCGTTCTTCCAAGCATATTGCAGTTGATAAAAAGCATCTATTTCTTCATATAACAAAGTTGCACCAATTCTTCTAGCAAGTAATGATAAAGAATATAAAATATCTTGATAAGATTGTAAAAGTGCTGTTTGCCTTAAATTCGTTAAATCTACTTTTAAAATATCAGGTGCTAACACGCTAATACGCTCTAAATTACTTGTGCCCGTTCCGACTTTATTAATCGAAATTTGAATACCATATGTACGATAATACATAAGCAAATGATTAAATTGCTCTATATCTTCTTTACATTCATGTTCTGTAATCTCTAAAACAATTTGTTTTAAATTTAAACCTTGTTCTTCATACCTCAATAAAAGTTGAAGCAAGCTTTCATCATCATCATTCATTAATACATTAGCATTCCGATGTATAAATAATAATAATTTTTGATCGCTTTCTAAATAACGATTTAAAGCTTTTTCTACTATAATATTATCCGCTTCCAGTTGAAATTCACTTGGAATCGAATCATCGTGAAAGAAAGAAGCTAAACTTTGTATGCCCTCTTCTGTTTGAATACGTCCTACTACTTCATATCCAATTACAGTATGCTCATCAGCACTAAAAATAGCTTGATAATAAGGAAGGACTTTATCCAAGTTACTCATTACATCTAATGCATCTATCAACGTGCTTCCCTCCCTTTACTTTTCAAAAATTATAACATGATATTTACGGAAAAATAATAAAAAATCCCTTCAGTTTTCCTGAAGGGATTAGAGGGGTAAAATGCTAAGGGGAATTAGCAATTCTACTATGAAGAAAAAAGAGGTCTTAAATATAACGTATATATGACCTCTTGTAAACACTTTTCTTTCATATGTCACAATTCCGTCACATTTAACCATAAAAAAATGAATCAAACATTCATTTTTTTATCCCTTTTAAAATGGATATTGATGTAAATGTTGTCCTCCATCCATTGTCATGCAAGTTCCATTTATGTACGCAGCTTCATCTGAGCATAAATAATAAGCTAGACCAGCGATTTCTTCTGGCGTACCCAGCCTTCCAAGCGGAACACTTTGTATCGTACGCTTAGCCATTTCTTCTGAAATCCATAATTTATCAGCACCGCCCGTACGTTCAATTGGTCCTGGCGCGATAGCGTTAACTCGTATTCCATATTTACGTCCCCACTCAACAGCGAGCGTCTTCGTCATCGCTAATACCCCTGCCTTCGCTGCAGCCGAATGAATAACTCCTGGACCTGCATCCCATGCATATGTTGCTACCATGTTAATGATATTCCCTTTTATACCTTTTTCAATCCAATATTTTCCGACAGCATGGCTACAGTAAAATGTACCGTTTAACACAATATTAATGACTGAATTCCAACCATTCACAGATAAATCTTCTGCTGGACAAATAAAGTTTCCAGCTGCATTATTTATTAAAACATCAATTCGACCAAACTTCTCATCAATCTGTTCAATCATTTTCTGAATGTCATCCGTATTTCTTACATCCATTTGTACAGGTAATACTTGCCCCGGAAATTGTTCAATTTCCAACTTTGTTTCCTCTAGTTTTTCCTTTGTACGTCCTGTAATAACAACTCGTGCCCCTTCTTTTGCAAAACGAGTCGCCATTCCTTTTCCCATTCCACTCGATCCACCTGTTATAATAACTACCTTCTCTTTCACATACATCCCCTCCAAAAAATGAATACACATTCATTTTATCACTTTATTTAATAGAAATCTTTATATTTTTAAACTTTTCTGATATTTTAATGTAAAGAATTTTCTTTTCATTCATTTTTTTCGTAATCTATACTAAATTTTTATTATGTAAAGTATATTTTAAATAAACTGAAAGGAGATTCGAGTAGCCTATAAATGGAATAAAAACATTGAGGTATACTCATATTTTTATGAAGCACATTACAAGAAGAAATTTTTTAAAAATTGGTATGCGCACTTGTCTCTATTCATTTATAACCAGTGGCATTGGATACTACTATGCTAAATATATAGAACCCCATTTCATTTCTTTTACACAGCACACATTAAAATCACAACTCATCCCAAAAAGTTTTCATGGTATGAAAATTCTTCAATTCAGCGATTTACATCTTGGATACTATTTCTCGCTTCAACATTTATCTCAAGTTGTTTCTAAAATTAATGCTGTAAATCCAGATATTGTCCTTTTTACTGGAGATCTCATTGATAATTACCAAACGTATACTGACACTCCTTTCGTTGCATCCATTTTAAAAAATATACAAGCCCCCTTCGGTAAATTCGCTATTTATGGTAACCATGATCACGGTGGATATGGAACTGAATACTATGAGCACATCATGCGTGAATCTGGATTTGAACTATTGCTAAATAATGAAAAAAGAATTCGTCTAATGGATAATAGTGAGATTTCTATTTTCGGTCTCGATGATATACTACTAGGCAAACCCAAAATAGAGAAAACATTAGAGCATGCACGACAAAATACTTATAACATTGTTCTTGTTCACGAACCAGATATCGCGCCCCAAGTTTCCAGATATCCAATCAACTTGCAACTTTCTGGTCATAGCCACGGCGGACAAGTACAAATTCCTTTTTTAGGAGCTATTATTACACCATCACTCGCCAAAGACTATATTGAAGGCTTCTATACAATTCAAGATTTAACTCTCTATGTTAATCGAGGCCTAGGAAGAACGCGTGTTCCATTCCGTTTTATGTCAAAACCTGAAATTACACTTTTTACACTCCAACATTCGTAATAATTCGCCTATTTTCTTGCATATCCTTTCTTGTACGCGCTCATCCACGTTTCATTTACCATATGATGAAAGTGAGTCCAATAAAGGAGGTATGTTCATGTATCCATATTATCAACCAATCCCAGTCCGTTCAGCACCTATTGGTCCAGTAGGCGACTCACGCTTCTTCCCGTTTTTTGGCGTTCCCTTTCTAGCTGGAATTGCTGGTGGATTACTCGGCGGAGCATTAGCTTTCGGCCCTCGACCATTTTACCCACCTTATCCACCACCTTTCCCGCCGCCAGCACCTTATCCTTGTTACGGTGGACCATGTCAACAACCATACTATTACTAAGTTAAAATAACGATTATTTCAAATGTTATTCTCTCAACGAGCCACCTTATTACACGCTTATAATAAAACTATTGTTTCTACTCATCCTCCCATTTTGGGAGCATATGAGTAGAAAAAAGTAAAAACCTCTTATAGACATAAGAGGTTTTTACTTTTTTCATTATTCAGCATCTGTATTTTGATACGCCATCTTAAACAACTTCACTTGGCTATCAATTTCTTCTGTACTACCATTAATAACATAATAGTAATCACCATCTTTATTTTGTTCACGTGTTTTCACATTATCAGCTAATGTAAGCTGTAAAATCGCCTTAATTCGTGCCTTCATTTCAATATCTAATATCGGGAAAGATATTTCCACTCGCTTCTCCATATTTCGCGTCATCCAATCAGCTGAAGATAAATATATTTTCTCCTCCCCATTATGATGGAAATAATAAATACGGCTATGTTCTAAATATCTTCCAACAACACTAACTACACGAATATTTTCACTTACATTTGGAATACCAGGTCGTAGGCAACATGTTCCTCGAACAATGAGCTCTACCTTTACTCCAGCTTGTGATGCTTCGTACATTTTTTTAATTAATGGTTTATCTGTTAATGAATTCATCTTAGCGATAATATATCCATTTCCATATTGCCTATGATAACGGATTTCTTCATCTATTAAATCCATAAATTGTTCTCTTATATCAAATGGAGCAACAGATAAATGATGAAAATGTGGCTTTGTTGTATAACCACTTAAATAATTAAAGAAATTGGTTGCATCAACCCCAAAGTCTTTTCTTGATGTAATATATCCAAAATCAGTATATAACTTCGCTGTTGCATCATTATAGTTTCCAGTTCCAAGATGTACGAACCTTTCGATTTTTCCGTTTTTTCTTCTTACAACTAACGTAATTTTACTATGTGTTTTCAAGTGACTTACACCGTAAATAACATGACAGCCTGCCTGTTCCAATTCTTTAGCCCAATGAACATTGTTTTCTTCATCAAATCTTGCCTTTAATTCAACTAATACCGTCACTTGTTTTCCCTTTTCAGCCGCTATCTTTAACGCCTGAATAATTGGTGAATCACCACTTACTCGATATAACGTTTGTTTAATCGCAAGTACATTTGGATCGTCTGCCGCATCACGGACAAAATCAACTACCGGCTGAAATGATTCAAAAGGATGATGTAATAAAATATCATGCTCAATTGCTTTTTCAAATACATCTTCTTCATCACCTAAATCTTGAGGCGGTTGCGGAATAAGAGCCGGATATACAAGATGTTCATATAAAGGAGCTAGTTTTTTATATAAAGAAAACAAACATGTTAAATCTAATGGCCCATCCATTATATATACATCTTCATCTTTTACTTCCAGAACCTCATATAATAACGCTAATACTCTTTCATCAATGTGTTCTTTCCCAACTTCTAAACGTACAGCCCCCCCCCACTTACGTTTTTTTAATTCTTTTTCAATTACCTTTAATAAATCTCTCGCACCTTCTTCATGAATCGTTAAATCTGCATTGCGTGTAATACGGAAACGAGTAACAGATGATACTGTATATCCCGTAAATAATTTATGAGTAAAGCTACTAATTACGTCTTCTAATAAAATAAATTTATGCTTTTGCCCTTCGCTCGGTAAAAATATGAAGCGCTCAAGTAATGAAGGAACTTGTACAATTCCTAGCTTCGTCCGATTCTCTTCCTCCGCTTGCTTCTCATCATATAAAAGAGTAGCTAAATTCAAACTTTTATTTAATAACATTGGAAATGGGCGATATGCATCAATAGCTACAGGGGTTAACACCGGAAAAATTTGCTCATCAAAATACTCTTCTATAAATTCTCGCTGCTCTTTCGTCAAATCATGGAATGTTAAACGTTCAATTCCCTCTAACTCAAGCGCTGGCAATACATAATTTTTAAATGTATCATATTGTACTGTCATTAGTTCATGGGCTTTTATCGCAATTTTATTTAGTTGCTTTTTTGGTGTTAAGCCAGCTTTATTTTCTGGCTGATTAAATCCAGCACTCACTTGATCCTTTAATCCCGCTACACGTACCATAAAGAATTCATCTAAATTCGAACTAAAAATACTAATAAATTTCAATCTTTCCAAAAGTGGATTTTTTCCATCTTGCGCTTCTTGTAGTACACGTTCATTAAATGCTAGCCAGCTTAACTCTCGATTATTGTAATAAGCTGTATCATTTAAATTTACTGCATTCCCCTTCGATAATTCCATTCTCTTCACACTTCCCCTTGAAACTTTTTTACTATAATTTAGTTAATTTTATTTTATCAAATTACAATATTACAAAGTGTAAATTTTTCGTAAAGACATCCGTACGACCTAATGTTTTAGTTCAAATAACAAGTTAATATTCGTTTTTAATACTCTTTCTAACTGTTTTTTTTGTTTTTCAGCTTGCACTTTTTCTGCTAATGCAGACTGTTCACATAAAACTTTAAACGTTAATGCCTCTTTGCTTTCTGTTATAGATATGGTTTCAACAAGCGATCGTTGCCTTGCATTTAAAGCAGCTGAAAATTGTAAAACAGCTCCTAATAGACGGATTTTTTTTTGTTCACTTTTATCAAACCAACCTTCAAATGGAGATAAATGTTGTTTAAATAGCATTTTTGATTTATAAGATGCAATAAGCGCTAACCTCACTCTATCTTTATGCATCATGCCATCAATTGTCTTATTCGCCAATAAATAAAACGTATGTAAACGGCTCGCTTCTTCGTCTATATATTTGCCTATATTAAATACTTTCGCTGCTTGATGGAATACTTCCCAGTCTTTTACTGACATAGAAATAAGCCCTATTTCCTCAAGTTGTTTGCAAATTAGTCTTCCATGTTTAATAAGTTGAATAACAAATTCCATGTCCATTTCGTATTCATGTGATAGTAAATGCAAACTTTCTTCAACTACGTTCGGATAATATGAAATCCCCAAATCTTTTGTCAACTCTTCATAGAAAACACCTTCTCTTAATCCTTTTCTACTTAATACAAATGCCGGTGCCTCTATAACATTAACAAGTGTATGAAATACTTCAACCGCTGGAATAATCGTATCCGCTCGATCTTTTACCAATCCTTCCAATTTCTGAAGTTCTATGAACGACAATTTTTCCAACTCATCTTTTACATTTTCAATATCTTCTTCTTTCATCTTGTATAAATGTAATCCTGCTATAGGATAACATATTAAATTTTGATGGATTTTTACTAAGTTCCTCGCACTACCACCAATTGCAATAAGAGGCAATTTCTTATTGATGAACCATGGTAACGTTTGAAATTGAAATTCTAAATACTGTTGCATTCCCTCTAACTCATCTTTAGTAGGAATATCACCTTTAATAAATTGTTGCTTTAAAGAAAGTGCCCCAAAAGGAAAACTATGGTACTCTAAAATCTCTCTATTTCTAAAGTATGTAACTTCCGTACTTCCCCCACCAATATCTACCGTTATTCCTTCTGAAAACGATGTAGAATTCATAACCGCCAAGTATCCGTAACGCGCTTCCTCATATTCTGATAATACTCTAAGAGTAAAGTCCGTTTGTCCTTCAATAAGCTTTTTAATTTCCTCTTGATTCTCAGACTGTCTAATTGTTGCTGTTGCAACACAAAGTACATGATGCAACTGATGGAACCTTGTACTTTCTTGAAATTGAAATAATGTCTGTAATAATACTTCTATTCCCTCTTCATTCAACACACCATCAATTAAGTAATTCCTTAACCTAGCAACCACTTTCGTATTTTCAATCTCTTTATAAAAACCTCCATTTTGCTTTTCATAAATAACTAAACGCATTGTATTAGATCCAATATCTATAATGGCATACTGTTGTTTTAATATTTCTTTCAAACTTCTCACTCTTTCATTATCAAATTTCAAAAACATATTCTATTACTATTATACAAAATAGTTGTTTTTTGTAACAATATTGCTTTAATATTGAAAATATATACAATCACTTTTTGCATATAATAAAAACCTATTTTATTTATGCTATAATAATGAAAAATTGAAAGGAGATTCAATATGAAACCTTCACAACCACAATCTCAATTACAAAACCAACATTCTATTAATCGACTAGCTCAATCTATTTTCGTTGTGAATCGTCATGCTAAAGCAGCTACTAATCCTAAATATTTATACTGGTTAAAAAAGACAGCTTTAGAGCGTTTGATTGCTGAAAAAAAAGCAATTAAAGAAGGATTACATTTTTCTAGAAACCCACGTTTTAGCCAACAACAATCTGATGTCCTTATACGTTTAGGCGATTATTTTTTCCACATCCCTCCTACGAAAGAAGATTTTCGAATTCTACCGCATCTTGGTCATCTTGAATCCTCCTATCGAAATCCGAAAACAACCTTATCTTTAACAGTAGCAAAAAAAACACTTCAAGATTATATTGGGCCTGAAGCATTGAAACAAGAAAAAAAATTAAGTGAACCGGTTCCATGGTATAGTCGTACTTATACAAAAAAATAAAACAGTTTGGCCAAGTGTAGGCCAAACTGTTTTATTTTTTCTCTTCTTTAATTTTAATATTTGCTTGTTTATAAAAAGCTACTTTTTCTGTATTATAAGACTTTGTGAATTCATTAAATTGATCTTTTTCTGACTCAATATCCTTATAAGATTGATTTACTACTTTTACTTTTTCACTAATATCTTTTAATTTAGTACCTTTATCTTGTAACATTGTATATAACTCTTTTTCTTGTTTTAAAGATTTATTATAGCTGTCATACATTTTATTAAATGAATCGTGTCGTTTCTCATACATGCTTTTCACTTTATCAGCTTGATCTTTCAACTTATTATCTTCAATTTTCTTCACATACTTATCAGCTGACTTCACTTCTTCTTGCGCTTTATTTAAGGCCTCTTTTTCTTTTGTAAGTACTTTTTCTCGTTCAGTTGTATTCTTTGCTGCTTGATTCAGTTTTTCTTTAACAGTTTGATTATTATCTTTTCCTTCTTGCACAATCTGGTTATATAATTCTTGTCCTTCTTTCTCTAAAGTCTCAAGTTTTTTTGCATCTTCAAACATTGTTTTTTCTTGTTTAGCAGCGTTTTCAAACGCTACATATAATTCTTCTTCTGGTTTCGGTCCAAAACAACCGGCTAATAAAGTCATTGATAATGCAGTTATAATTGCTAATTTACTATATTTCAACATCTCTTCCTCCTACTTATAAACGACCATCGTGTAATATAAAAAAGTTATAAAATATGTAATTGTTCTATACACTCGCATCTTTTTTACGAAGATCATTAATATTGTTTGTACAAATTATTACTTAATATTACATTATTCTTTTTGAAGTATTTAGCAGTTCCATATCCATCTTTAAGTATAGTACTTCGTGTTCTTTAAAATCTGTTCACACTATGTATTACCTTAATGGCCACAGAATTTCACCTCAGTCTTAATAAGACTATAATAGTTCACCTGATAAAAGGTGATCGTTCCGCTCTCACGTCTATCATTCCCTTTCCAGCTTTCTATCAAATAATCTCTTTGTTCATTTTACACAGTACAATCGATATCTCGCAACAACTTACAAATATTCTTTTCATTTCCTAAAAAGGAAAAGTGTAGAGCTTGCTTTCCTCTACACTTTTAAAATAAAACACATTGTGCAAATTGCATTGACACTACCATCATAATTATATGCTTATTTCATATATTTTTAAAGACTTTTATTACAAACGCAGCGTTTTTTTGTAATAAAAGTCAAAAAAATGTTACAAATAAAACTTCTTCCTATCAAATATCTTCAAATCAAAGCTTCACTCATTTTCTTGCAAATTTCTATACTGGTACAATTGATTTTGCGACTTTCTCAACAGTTCTTCAAACGTTTTTCCTTCTACTGGATAGCTAGCTGCTCCAAATAAAAGAGTGACACTGAGTAAATCACCTTCTATTTCACTTTCAATATTTTTCATTAATCTGTTTGTTATTGTTGATGTTTCATGACCATTATCAATTGCTACAATAACATACTTATTTTCATCCCACTTTGTAACAACATCTCCCTTCCGAATTGACTTTACAATGGTACTCTCTAATTTTTGTACTAACACTCCCAATTTTTTTTCTTGCAACGTGTCTTTTAATCCTTCCCATTCTTTTACAGAAAGAATGTAAACTGTAATATTACGGGAAGCTCTTTCAGATAAAGCGGCTACTTTCCCAAAAAAATCAACAACAAAATCGTTGCTTGCCATTCCTCCTACTTCTTCATTCATACGCTTGTTCGCTCTTTTATCGTACCAATGTCCAAAATAATAACTTAGTATCATTTGCAATATATAAATAATAAAGACGGTATAAAATGATCGTGAATCCAGTTTTGCAATTACATCCTGAAGTGCAATCCATTCTGTAACTGCCACTGTATTTCCAAGTAATAATCCACTAATTTTCCCTTTATGTTTCATACTTCTCCCCCTTTTATACCAATATATGTTTCTATATCAATAATGTTTTTCTACCAAATAAAAAATGTACATATCCAATGTACATTTCTGCTTAAGCTTGTATACCTTTTCTACTCTATTTCATATATATAATATATAACTTTTATAGAAAGGAGTAATCTATATGCTACAAAAAGAGAATCTATCAGATGCTATGCGGTTACTAGCTGGTTTTCTATTATCATTAAAATTATTATTTACCTCTTTCGGCATACACTTTATTACAAACGATCAAATTGACGCTATTGTTAATGTTGTTTCATTTTTATTTATTCTATACTTTGGCTACAAAAATAACTATGTAGGAAAAAAAGGAATGGAGCAAAAGAAAATACTCAAAAAACACAACCTTCACTAAAAAAAGGAACCTTTTGTACAGGTTCCTTTTTATTATTGACGCACAACAACTTCATTTGTTTGCAGTGGACCATATGATATCTCTTTATCTTGAAATGTATATGTAGCCTGAAAGAATGCTTGTTTAAGAGCTTTATCTTTATTAGCTTTTATTTTACAACGTAGTTCCACCTTTTCATTCGGTAACAAATCATCAATTCGCCACCTTACAAGCTGGAATAAAAACTCACTTATCCCCTTATCAACTTTTAAAGAATTAGGAATATAAGCAAAGTAATCTCGAATCATATGACTTACAACAACTCTCGAAATCATTTCTACCCCTTTATTTTCCACTTCAATTCTCATAATAAGTATGTCGTTTACATCGTAGGTCAATTCATACGAAAATTGTTCTGTATACATACTACCAATTTTTAATGTAACGGCTACTTGAGGAAATTCATTTTCCTTTTTCGATCCGTCAATCCACAATACTGGTTGTAGCGGTATTGAATACTTTCCTGTATCCGAAATTCGTCCCCATATTTTCATAATATATATTCACCTCATTTCAGATGTATCATACACACAATGAATTCCCCAAATTACTAAAGCTTACTACAAGCAATGTTTAATATTTCTCTTCCTTTTATCCTATTCGACAATATGAAGAAAAAACCATTTTTCATCTATTAACAGAAGGTGTTCTTAATGAAATTTTTTTACAATTTACTTTATGGCAATATTCAATATGGCTCACTCGTTCTCTACTCATACGAAAGAATATTTTGACGGAAGAAAAAGTTTGCCTTATAGTCAAATTTGACTATAATATTCTTTATGGCATATCAGTGCACTTATGGAAAAGAAATTAAAATCACCTATACATTTAAATTTTTTATCCACTGCACTCAAAACTTAATATAGTTTACTTATTTCTAAAGGAGGGTTATATTTGGAAACTCAACCATTAAAAAAAGACGCCAACAAGACAAAATTTGTTGTTGCTGGTTTACTGCTTGGTATATTAATGGCCGCAATGGACAATACAATCGTTGCAACCGCAATGGCAACAATTGTTGGAGACTTAGGAGGATTTGATAAGTTTGTTTGGGTCACATCAGCTTATATGGTAGCAACAATGGCAGGGATGCCTATCTTCGGGAAACTTTCTGATATGTACGGGCGGAAACGTTTTTATATTGGTGGCCTCATTCTTTTCTTATTCGGTTCTGCGCTCTGCGGAACAGCTTCAAGTATTGAGCAATTAAGTATTTATAGAGCTATTCAAGGTATCGGTGGTGGTGCCCTTATGCCTATCGCCTTCACAATTATGTACGATATCTTCCCACCAGAAAAACGTGGGAAGATGACAGGACTATTCGGTGCTGTTTTCGGGACCTCTAGTGTATTCGGTCCTTTATTAGGCGCTTATATTACAGACTATATAAGTTGGCATTGGGTCTTCTATATCAATATTCCATTAGGACTTATCTCCTTTTTCTTCATTACTAAATACTACAGTGAGTCTCTAGAATTTAGAAAACAAAAAATTGATTGGGCTGGTGCTATTACACTTGTCATAAGTATCGTTTGCTTAATGTTCGCATTAGAACTTGGTGGTAAGGAATATGCCTGGAATTCCACTGTAATTATTGGCTTATTTACAACAGTAGTTATTACGCTTATTATTTTCTTCTTTGTAGAACGAAAAGCAACCGAGCCTATTATTTCGTTCCATCTATTTAAAAAACCTTTATTCGCAGCTAGTCAAGGAGTTGCCTTTTTCTATGGTGCCGCTTTTATTATCTGTACAGTTTATATTCCAATCTTCATTCAAGGCGTTCTTGGAGGTTCCGCCTCTAATGCCGGATTAATTTTAACACCAATGATGGTTGGTTCTGTAATTGGAAGTCAAACAGGAGGACAATTAGCTTCTCGAACAAGCTATCGTAACATTATGATGGTATCTGGCGTCTTCTTCGTTCTTGGTATTTATTTATTAAGTACTTTAACAATGGATACACCTCGTTTACTCGTAACACTATTTATGATTCTCGCTGGGCTTGGTGTTGGCTTCTCATTCTCAGTATTAAGTATGTCTTCTATTCACAAATTAGAAATGCGAGACCGTGGTTCGGCAACATCAACAAACTCATTCTTCCGATCACTCGGTATGACTCTTGGTGTAACGATTTTCGGTACAATTCAAAATCATATTTTTACAGATAAACTAAACTCTGTGTTCCCCCCTGAACTAGCAAAATTAGCTCCAAAAGGTGGAGACACAAGTTTCTTATTATCGCCAGGCGCTACCGCAAAAATTCCTGCTGAAATATTAGCGGGTATTAAAGAAGCTCTCGCTACATCTATTGCGAACACATTCTTCTGGGCACTTATTCCGGCTGTACTAAGTATTATTTGTATTTTACTTATGGGAAATGAACGCCTCTTTACAGGCCCTAAAAAGAAAGAAAAACAAAAGCAAGTCAGTTAATATAAAAAAGAAGCGGCATATCCCTTTATGAAAAAGGATATGCCGTTTATAATATGTATAAAGTTAATCTTTAATCAGTGGCGGTTTTGTTCATCCCCCACTGATTATTAATTGAACCAATCGGGCTTTTACGGACAGCCCGCCCCCCACCTAACTTCTTTGGTTCCGCTGAATTTTTGGATGGGTGTCTTACTGCCCGTTAATGCCGGATAAAGTTTTTATATACAGGAGTTGAGACAGCATGAGCATGAAATTAGTCATTCTCGGCTTGCTACTCGAAGGAGATAAACATCCATATGAAGTGCAGCATATTATGAAAGAACGACAAATGGATTGTTACATTAAATATGCTAAAGGATCACTTTATTACGCCTTCGAGCAATTAGAAAAGCAAGGCGCAATTCATATTACAAATGTAATTAGAGACACAAATCGACCTGACAAAACGATTTTTCATATAACAGAAGAAGGCAAAAAACTATTCCACACTTTACTATTAAAACAATTCGAAGCAAAAAACCAAATATATAAACCTATTTATTCAGCCTTATCTTTCGCTCACTTTAGCAATGATCACGAATTAGTTCCTATTTTAGAAAAAAAGAAAAACGATACTCTTCAATATTTATATACTATGCAAACGATATATGATTGTAATAAAGGAAAAGTTCCACGTGCACAACTATATATTTTACAAAGTGTAATTGAGCATATTACAGTTGAACTACAATGGCTAAACACCCTCCTTAAAGATGCTATAGCAGGCCGGCTTTCAGAAGTTGCTATAGATGAAAATTGAGCTATGAAAGAAGACATCCCTACTTCTTTCATAGCTCAATTTCTCTTTTTATAATGTAATATTATTAGTTACTTCAGAATGTAAAAGTCAGAATAATAAGAAATAAAAACTTTGGAATTTTCTTATTTTAAAACAGTAGACAAAATTCCAAAAATTGTGTTAGAATTTGTTTCAATATCATATCGCTTGTTAAATTCCTTTCAAAAGGAAAATAGGTACACGAAAGTTTCGTTTCGTGTTTAAAAGGGAAGCTTGGTGAAACTCCAACACGGTCCCGCCACTGTAAATGCTGAGATTTCTTTTTAGTGCCACTGTGAAAACGGGAAGGTGAAAGAAATTATATGAAGCATAAGTCAGGAGACCTGCCTGTTTTAACAACACTGATAGATTCACGGATGATGATGAGGTGTTAAAACAAAAAGGAAGGCTTATTTTCTATGTCTTTGTACTTTTTGTTATAGGTATTTCCTAGTAAACGGAAATGCTTACTTTCAATTAGGGAGGAATTTAAAATGGCAATTCAAACAAGTAACTTAGGTTATCCACGTATCGGACTACAACGAGAGTGGAAAAAAACATTGGAAGCTTTTTGGTCCAATAAAATCGATGAAGAACAATTTTTAACAACAATGAAAGAAATTCGCCTTCAACACGTAAAAGTACAGCAAGAAAAAGGGATTGAACTCATTCCAATTGGCGACTTTACATATTATGATCACGTTTTGGATACTGCTTATATGCTAGGATTTATCCCATCACGTTTTTCTGAGTTTACATCTTACCTTGATGTATATTTCGCAATGGCGCGTGGCTCTAAAGATCACGTAGCTTCTGAAATGACAAAATGGTTTAACACAAACTATCATTATATCGTTCCTGAATATGAAGAGGGATTACAAATCTCTTTAAAAGATAATCGTCCACTTCGCTTATACGAAGAGGCAAAACAAGAATTAGGAGTAGATGGAAAACCTGTTATTTTAGGACCATATACTTTCTTAAAATTAGCTAAAGGTTATACACAAGAACAATTCGCTACGATTTTAAAACAATTAGTTGCACCATACGTACAACTGCTTTCAGAACTACATGCAGCTGGTGCACAAGTCATTCAAGTTGATGAACCGATTTTCGCTTCTTTAACGAAAGAAGAAGTTCAACAAGCAAAAGAAATTTATGAAGCTATTCGTAAAGAAGTTCCAAATGCGAACCTTCTTTTACAAACATATTTTGATAGTGTAGAAGAAAACTATGAAGAAATTATTACATTCCCTGTATCCGGTATTGGATTAGATTTCGTTCATGGTAAAGAAGGTAATCTACATGCTATTTCAAAATATGGATTCCCAGCTGATAAAACTTTAGCTGTCGGTTGTATAGATGGCCGTAACATTTGGAGAGCTGACCTTGATGAAGTTCTTACGTTATTTACAACGCTACAAAAACAAGTCCAAACGAAAGACTTCATTGTTCAGCCTTCTTGTAGCTTATTGCATACACCAATCGATAAAACAGAAGAAACTCACTTATCGACTGAGCTATTTGATGCGTTAGCATTTGCAAATCAAAAATTAGAAGAGTTAGTTCTTATTCATTCTGCTCTCACTAAAGGTACAGAAAGTATTAGTAATGAGCTGGAAACATATCGAAATGTACATCATACAATTCGTTCATCTGCTGTACGTAACCGTGAAGATGTCAAAGCAGCACGAACAGCACTAAAAGAAGAAGATTTTTCACGTCCTCTTCCATTTGAAAAGCGATACGAATTACAACAAGTTGCCCTAGAGTTACCATTGTTACCAACAACAACTATCGGTAGCTTCCCGCAAACAACTGAAGTTCGTCAAACGCGAAAAGAATGGCGTAACGGTGTTATTTCAAATGAACAATATGAAAAATTTATTGAAAAAGAGACAGAAAAATGGATTCGTTACCAAGAAGAAATTGGTCTTGATGTCCTTGTACATGGTGAGTTTGAAAGAACTGACATGGTCGAATATTTCGGTGAGCGTCTTGCTGGTTTCTCATTCACTAAAAACGGTTGGGTACAATCATACGGTTCCCGCTGCGTAAAACCACCTGTTATTTATGGTGATGTAGCCTTTATTAACGGAATGACTATTAAGGAAACTGTTTATGCACAAAGCTTAACAGAGAAAGTTGTAAAAGGAATGTTAACTGGACCTGTTACAATTTTAAATTGGTCCTTCGTTCGAAATGACATTCCAAGAAAAGAAGTTTCGTATCAAATTGCATTAGCTCTTCGTCACGAAATTGAACTACTTGAATCTTCCGGAATTCGAGTAATCCAAGTCGATGAGCCAGCACTTCGTGAAGGAATGCCACTAAAAGAAAAAGATTGGGACGCTTATATTACATGGGCAGTTCAATCCTTCCTTTTAGCAACTTCTTCTGTAGCAAATGAAACACAAATTCATACTCATATGTGTTACAGTAACTTCGAAGATATTGTTGATGCGATTCGCGCATTAGATGCAGATGTGATTTCTATCGAAACATCAAGAAGTCACGGTGAATTTATTGATACATTAAAACATACAACATATGAAAAAGGCATCGGTCTAGGTGTATATGATATTCATAGCCCACGTGTACCGAGTAAAGATGAAATGTATAAAATCGTAGAACAATCTTTAGAAGTATGCGATCCTAAATATTTCTGGATTAATCCTGATTGTGGTTTAAAAACGAGAAGAACAGAAGAAGTTATTCCAGCTTTAGAGCACATGGTGCAAGCAGCAAAAGATGCTCGCTCCCTGCTAAAAACAAACGCATAACGAAAATGGGTTATCCTTATTGAGGATAACCCATTTTTTATTCTTTACTTTCAAAAAAGAATTCGTATTGTATTTTATATAATTCATCATCCGTTGGCTCTTCAAGAGGAATTGCTTGTAAGACCACTGTATACTCACCATTTGGAATAGGTATTTGAAATTTATTTGAAAGAATACTCGTTATAACGATACTTTCATTTTCAACTGTAAAAGGAACCGTAATCGTTCTAATCACTTCTTCTTTTTCAATATGTTTCCCTGGGGTCACTTTCACTTCACAAGTATAATCAGAAAGTGCTTCAAAAATAACAGTTCCCTCTGCCTCAGCATAACCTCTTTCAAAATCTTCATCCGTCCAGTCTACATAAGGCTGCTCACCGTCATAGTTCATCAACATTAATTGCGAATAAGAAATTGTTAACTCCATAGTTCCCGTTCTCCTTCATTATGAAATGTACAACTACTACTTCACTTCAAATTTCACACGCGTACCATCTGGATATTTATCTAACTTATTCCCTACCCAAGAGCCTGCTCCGCGGTTATCCGCCGGACTTATATATTCAATATGTGCTCCTTTTCCGCCTTCCTTGCACATCGCCATTGGCCATTCATCACGATCATACCCTTTTTTTGAAGGATATGGTGCTAACGACAATTTCCTTCTATCTGCAGCACCACCACGATCGATTGTACAAACTTCTGAATGCCCTTCTTTTATAGCATCCGTAATATGTTTTCCTGTCTCTGGATAACGTTCTTTCGGAAATTCTAACACTTGATCATACGTATTCGTTTTCTTTACACTTGTTTCCTCTGGCACAAGTACTTCATAAACTGCTACTAAAATAGACAGAATTGCGATAATTGAAATGATAATACCTTTTAATTGCTTCATGTATACCTCCATGTTTCTACCAGTTTCTTTTTTCCTCCGTTATTATAACAAACTTCTCCTGTATATGTTTTCAGACATTATTTTAGTTATTCCTTGCCATTCCGCCAAAAACTTTCATTTTTTCACTAATGCTGTAGAAAACTAATAGCCTTCCGACATTCTTTTTCAAAGGAAGTCCTCATAAAAGATTGAAATGATATATACGATACTTTTTGGGGAGGAAATATCATGGAAGCTACCTATAAAACGAAAGATGTCACGAATAAAACAGGCATCCCAAAACATATAGTCCGCAAATATAGTCAACTGTTAGAGGAACATGGCTATATGATTTCTAAAACAGCTGATGCTCGTATTTATAAACTTGATGATTTAAAACTATTGAAATCTATACATGAAAGAGCTGCTACATTACAAGAAGATATTTCAGAAACGATACCGATTATTTTAAAAGAAAAAGAGGCCCCACCTGTACCAGTTATACAAGATAAGCAAGAGATACAACCGAAAGAAAAGGAAGATGGACGTAACTTTGAGGAATTCATGTTGAAACTTGAAATGCTAGCTCAATTAAATGAAGCAATTATTCATCAAAATTCTACTCTAATTACACAAAATCGTTTAAAGGATGAGAAACTAGATGAATTGATGCAACAAGTTTATGTAAAAGAAGGCTCTCAAGAAAAAATGCTTCAAGAGTTAGTCGAGCACGCCGCTCAAACAGATGCATTACAAAAAGAAAAGATGGACTTATTAATGAATCATATGTATAAACGAGAATCCAAACAGGAAGAAAAAATGAATAAACTTGTTAGTCAAATTTATAACAAGGACAGTAATCGTGATGCACAGCTTATGCAAGTTATTCGAGAAATTCAAGAAACAAAAAGAATGGTTGCTGCCTCAAAAGAGCAAAGTTTCTTTCAAACATTTAAAAGTTTATTTAGCCGAGCAAAACAAGAAAAAACAAATGAATAAGCAATATAAAATAAAAAGTTACCTTCCATCGGTAACTTTTATTCCTTATTTTGTACAGCTGGTAATATAATAATTGCTTCAGTGCCTTTTCCACTTTCACTCTTATATTCCAATGTACCATTATGCGCTTGTAAAATACTAAATGTTACCATAAGCCCTAATCCTGTCCCTTTTTCTTTTAAAGAATAATATGGTTGCCCCAGCCTTGCTAACTGTTCTTTCGTCATACCAACACCACTATCTTTAACTCTTATTATGATTGTTTCGTCTTTTTGAATGGCTGTTACTTTTAAATATCCTTTATTTCCTTGAATTGCTTCAATACCATTTTTAACAACATTCATAATAGCTTGCTTCAACTTTGTCTTATCACCAATCGTATAAAGACTTTCTGAAATTTCAACTTGTAAATATACACCTTGCATCGCTGCAAATGACGACATGAGAGTGGTCATTTCTATTAATTGGGCTGATAAACAAATGTGTTCTTTTTTCTCAATTTGCGGCCTTGCTAAATTCAAGTAATCTGAAATAATTTGTTCCGCCCGATCCAATTCAGCTAATACGAGGCGCATATAATCCTTATTCTTCACATCTTCCGTACTTTCTAACAATTGGATAAATCCACGAACAACAGTAAGTGGATTTCGAACTTCATGTGCCACACTTGCTGCTAACTCACTTACAATATTAAGCTTTTCTGATTTTTGCATCTCTGTACGTAGCAATGCATTTTCGTTTAAATATTCAGTTAAATACACCTGAAATACCATTGTCATGACCATGATAAGCGAGGCAAATATAAATCCGCTATATATTTGCGAAATATACGGTGTAAATCCTGTTTCCAAAAGAACATTAATCATGCCTAATACTAAAGAAACAAACACATAAAATGATGAAATCATAAATGCTAAAATTAATTTCTTATCCCTTGAAAAAAGAGACCATTTCTTTGATAAAAACAGCGGAACTATCAATAGAAATATTACTTCTAAAACTGGAAGAAAGCTCATTCCCTTTAGTAACCATTCATATGCAACAAAAATAACCGCTGGGATTAAACCAACAATCCCACCATATAAAAAACCACTGACAATTGGAATGGGGTGAAAGTTATACCCACACACATTGCCAAAACAAATAGAGTATGTCATGGAGAGAACGAGCGTAACGCTAGATAAAAACATAATAAAGTAACGATTTGGCTTCGGAGGCATTTCTTGATAGCGATTTAAACGAATCGCTTCATATAAAAATAGCGGCAAAATTATGATGGCAATTTGAATCAATAAATCACGGATAAGCTCCATAACCTCTCATCCCCTATATGTATTTTGATATGATTATATCATTTTATAGGTGTATTTGTTTTAAAATTTTGATTTTTCTTAACATATTTGTTAATTCTTTGTTAACAACTCATCATAATTGTTACAGATTTTCGAAATGATTGTAAACCCTGTACCAAATTTCCTTCGTGCAGTATACAATGAATACGGATTACAAAGAAAATATAAAAATACTTTTTTAGACGGACAACTATAGCAAAATACAGCATATAATCCATACTATCTATGTTTACAAATAAGTGATCATTACTTTAGTAGGAGGAAGATAAATATGGCGGGTACTACGCTTGTTTTAAAAGAAGAAAATTTGGTTGTTCTAGAAAATGTTGAAAAATCAGTATATGAAGAATTACAGCATAAAGCAGGAGATGAAAATTGCACATGTGCTGTGAACGAATCAGTTGTTCACCTTGGCAAGGTATCCTCTGTACTCTGGAATGAAGATGAAATAGATTGGGAATACGGATATTAAAAAGTCGCTTATAGCGGCTTTTTTCTCTTTTCTCTCTCTTTCTAAATTACATATACAAAGCGCGATCATAGAAAATATGATAAAATGAACTTAATTTTCAAACGGAAGAAAGGGAGATACAATGGAACAATTCATTAACCCTAGAGTGAAGGACATCCAAATTTCTGGAATCCGTCAATTCTCTAACATGATTCAAAACTATGATAATTTGATTTCTTTAACAATCGGACAACCCGATTTCCCTACACCTTCTCTCGTAAAAGAAGCTGCAAAACGGGCTATTACAGAAAACTATACAAGCTATACACATAACGCTGGTTTACTAGAATTACGCAAGGCAGCTTGTAACTTCGTAAAAGATAACTACGATTTACATTACTCACCTGAAAACGAAACCATCGTTACAATCGGTGCTAGCGAAGCAATTGATGTTACATTTCGAACGATTTTAGAGCCAGGAACAGAAGTAATTTTACCTGCTCCTATTTATCCAGGTTACGAACCTATTATTCGATTATGCGGTGCAACACCTATTTTTGTAGATGTTCGTAAAACTGGATTCCGTTTAACAGCTGAAGCGCTTAAAAATGCTATTACAGAAAAAACAAGATGTATCGTACTACCGTATCCTTCTAACCCGACCGGTGTAACTTTATCAACAGAAGAACTAAAAGATATTGTAGATGTTTTAAAAGACAAAAATATTTTCGTCCTTTCAGATGAAATTTATAGCGAGCTGGTATATGAACAAAAGCACACATCTATCGCTCATTTCCCAGAAATGCGTGAAAAGACAATTGTCATTAACGGTTTATCTAAATCACATTCTATGACTGGCTGGCGTGTTGGACTTTTATTTGCACCAAGCTATTTAGCTGGACACATATTAAAAGTTCATCAATACAATGTAACGTGTGCTACTTCAATCGCTCAATACGCTGCAATTGAAGCATTAACAGCAGCTAAAGACGCACCCAAAATGATGCGCCACCAATATAAAAAACGCCGTGATTACGTATATAATAGACTCACTCAAATGGGATTAACAGTTGAAAAGCCAATAGGTGCATTTTACTTATTCCCATATGTTGGTCATTTGACATCTTCATCATTTGATTTTGCACTTGATCTTGTCAAAGAAGCTGGACTAGCTGTAGTTCCTGGAACAGCATTCTCTGAATACGGTGAAGGCTACCTTCGCTTGTCCTATGCGTATAGTATTGAAACTTTAAAAGAAGGCTGCGACCGATTAGAAGCCTTTCTAAAGAAAAAAGCTAAGAGTTAAACTCTTAGCTTTTTTTTATGCATAATGATCACAAGTTTGACGTTTTAGTAATTTATGAGGAATAATGATACACTTTGCAGTGGATTCTGCATTCTCTACTTTATCAACTAAAGCTTTTGCTCCCTCATATCCCAGCTGATAAATATTCACATCAACTGTCGAAAGTGGAGGGCTCGCAATTTCTGATAATAAAGCATTATTAAAGCTTACAATAGAAACATCCTTCGGTACAACGAATCCTTTTTTAGAAAGAGCACTTAACACACCAAGTCCAATTAAGTCATCCGTTGCCATAATTGCCGTCGGCGGTTGCTGCAGTCCCATTAATTCCTCAACCGCTTGTTGACCACTTTCCCTCGAAAAATCAAAATGTAAAATATATTCTTTTGGTAATACAATGTCTGCTAATTTCAAGGCATCACTCATACCAGCTAAACGATCTCTCGTTACAAGTAAATCTGAACCACCACCAATGAACGCGATTTGCTTATGCCCTAATGAAATTAAATATTCTGCCACTTCTCTTGCAGCTGTATAATTGTCATTATCTACATATGTAATTTCATCTTTTCGATCATATGGTTTTCCTATTAAAACAAACGGGAAATTTTGTTCATGTAAATATTGAATAATCCGATCATTCTCTCTTGAATATAAAAGAATAATGCCACCAATTTGGCGTCCCTGTACCATCTTTACGACACCATTAAAAATTTCTTCTTCCGTTTCACCTGTCGACATGTAAAGCGCATAACCTTCTACGTGTGCAAATGAACTAATCCCTCTTATAACTTCTGGGAAAAATGGATTTTGAAAAGCTTTACTTGCAGAACTTGGCATAACAAGACCAAGTGTTTTCGTCGTTTGGTTCGCAAGATTTCTCGCATTTAAATTAGGATGATACCCTAATTCACTCATTACTTTCCTAACACGGCGCTTTGTCTTTTCACTTATACTTGGATTATCAGCAATTACACGAGAAACTGTTGATGGTGCAACATTCGCTTGCTTCGCCACATCTTTAATTGTAACTGTCATAAAAATCCCCCTCCTCTCATTTCTCTGCCATTTTTCATATATTTTATCTCGCACTCATTGCAAGTCATAAACTTTTATTTCTTATATCTTGCAAAACTAATCCTATTCTCCCTCTTCATGTATTGTAAGGGATATAGCTATTTTTTCCTATACTATAATATACTATTTATTTGACATCTTTTCACATGTGATGTCAAATCTCTTTTCATCTCCCTATAAAGTTATTTATAGGGAGATGAAAAGAAAAATGGGACGTAATGTCCCATTTTTCATCCTTTCGTACCTCCAGCTGTTAAACCGGAAACAAAATATTTTTGTAGTGATAGGAATAAAATTGAAATCGGGATCGCAATTAACACAGAACCCGCTGCAAACGTTGTAAATTCATTACCGAATTTCTTCGCAACCATTTCATATAATCCAACTGCCAAAGTATAATTTTCTGGTGTTCGCAAAATAATACTCGCTAAAATGAAATCTGTAAATGGACCAATGAAAGTAAATAACGCTACAACCGCTACGATTGGCTTTGCAAGTGGCATAATGATTTGCCAGAAAATACGGAAATGCCCTGCTCCATCCATTCGAGCTGATTCATCCAACTCTTTCGGAATCGTATCAAAATACCCTTTCATAAGCCATGTATTCATCGGAATTGCTCCGCCCACATAAATTAAAATTAATGCAAGATGTGTATCAAGTAATCCTGTTAACTGAGCTAATATATATAGTGCGATTAACGCTGCAAAATTCGGGATCATTTGCAAAATTAAAAATGTTAATAAACCATTCTTTCTTCCAACAAAACGATATCTCGAAAATGCATAAGCAGTAAAACTAATGGCTAGTACAGAGAAAATCATCGTCATTACGCTAACTTTCAAAGTATTTTTATACCAAAGTAAGTAATTACTTGAATCGAGATCAAGTAGCTTGCGATAATGATCTAATGTGGCATTTTTCGGAATAATACTTGACCCAGATAAACTATCCCCTGGATTAAACGATGAGCCAATTATCCATAGTAATGGATAGAAAATAATCGCACACATTATGAAGATAACTAAATAACTTAATGAAAGACGTAGCATCTTTTGTCGTTTAATATTCATTTACATCATATCCTCTTCTTGGAATGATTTTGTTCTCTTAAATTGCCATAACGCAACTGTAATAACAATTAACGATAAAATCATTGTAAGAGCTGCTGCTTTTCCGTACTGAGCCGAAGTCATCGTTAACTTATAGATCCATGAAATTAAAATATCCGTTCCACCTGCATTTTGTCCAGACACAGCAGGTCCTCCGTTATTAAATAGATAAATAATACTAAAATTATTAAAGTTAAACGTATATTGCGTAATTAATATTGGCGCTGTTGCATATAACACAAGTGGCAATGTAATTTTGCGGAACTGTTGCCAAGCAGTTGCTCCATCTACTGTAGCCGCTTCATATAATTCTCCTGGAATCGATTGCAATATACCTGTTGTCATTGCAAAGACGAACGGGAAACCAAGCCATGTTTGAATCATAATTAAAGCAATCTTTGACCAAAACGGGTCTGTCATCCAAGCAATCTTTTCAATCCCGAATAAAGCTAATACTTGGTTATTAATTGCTCCAAATGTTTCATTAAACATACCAGCAAATACAAGAATAGATACGAATGCTGGAACAGCCCACGGTAAAATAAAGATTGTTCGAATAATTGCCTTACCTTTAATACCAGGCTGATTTACGATAATCGCTAAAAAAATACCAAGTGCAACTTGTAATGTTGTTGCAACGAATGTCCAAATGACAGTCCAAGAAAATACACTTAAAAATGTATCTCTCCACATCGGTAATGTGAAAATATCAATAAAGTTTTTAAAACCCACCCAATCTACTAATTTAGCTGGAGGAGAATGATATAAATCATAGTTTGTAAATCCAATTAAAATTACGAAGATGATTGGAAATACGACAACAAAGATAAGTAGTAGAAAACCTGGTGAAACCATTAAATAAGGAAAGCCTTGATCTAACAAATTACGGTATTGCTCTTTTACAGAATTTAACGGTGTTCCTATATCACGTTTCTTTCCATTTTGATATGCATCATATAAGTTAAATGCATATATGCCGAGCCCAAACGCGATAACGATAAGTGCCAAGATCCCTTCTACTAATAGAAAGACAGAATGGTCACGTGGAACTTCTGTACCGAGCGTTACAATGCCCCATAATCCCATATTTAATAAATCAGCAAAGGCTACAATAAATGAACCTGTTAATACTAGAAAAATAAGACCTTTTACAAATTGTTTATTATATATTTGGCCCATGCCCGGAATGATTGATAACACGGTTGCCATTTTCCTATGCTTTGAATGGTTTAACCCCTTTGCAGGTTCCATAGATGTTTGCATGTTCCTTCCCCCTTTTTTCTTCCCACATGGAAGGGAGAGAATTCGTGCCCCTCATATTAGAGGCACGAATTTCACCTTATTTTTTCTTACTATGATTTGCCTCAATATTACCTTTAATTTGTTTCACTGCACTATCAAGTGCGGATTTTGGTGCTTCTTTATCTGATACAACTAATTGAAGCGCATCCCCAGCTGGTTTCCAAACTTCCTGCATTTCTGGAATATTCGGCATTGGAATTCCATTTTCCGATTGCGTCGCAACCGCTTTTGCAGCCTCATTTTCTTTAATGATTGGATCTTCCATTACTGATTTTACTGGTGGAATTTCTTTCGTTTTCTCAAAGCGAATTTTAGCATTTTCTTCATTTGTAACCCACTCAGTAAATTTTGTAGCTAAATCATTTTGTTTAGAGAAGCTTGTTACATGCCATCCTTTTACACCAACGAACGTTTTCATCGGTTGACCATTTGGTAATTTCGGCATTGGAGCAACACCATAATCTATTCCAGCCTTTTCCATCGCTTGGAATGCCCATGGACCATTCATAATAGATGCTGCTTTTCCTTCATTAAACAATCCATCTGCAGCTGAACCACCAGATTCACCGATAATACCTTTCGGGAATAACTTTTCTTTGTACCATTTTTGAATATATTCAGCACCTTGTACCGCACCGCTATTATTTAATCCAATATCATTTGCATTTGGCTTTCCATCTTTTTCACCAAATACATAACCACCCATACCTGCCATAAATGCATTAGCAAAGTAGAAGTTATCTCCTAATGCTAAAAATCCGTATTTTCCATCTTTCGTAAAGTCTTTTGAGAAGTTAAACAGTTCATCCATCGTTTCGGGTGCTTTTTGCATCATTTTTTTATTATAAATAAAGATTGGTGTTTCAATCGCTTTTGGTAAACCGTATATTTTTCCGTTATATGTTTGTGCTTCTATTGATAAATCTGTAAATTTACTTTTTACTGTATCATCTACTTTCACTTCTGAAAGTAGCCCTTCTGTTACCGCATTACCAATATGATCATGTGGCAATGTTACAACATCTGGCCCTGTGCCAGCTGGACCGTCGAGACGAAGTTTTTCTATTTGTTTCGTCATCTGAACCTCTTCAACTTTTACTTTCACATTATATTTCTTTTCAAAACTTTTCACCGCTGGCTCTAGACCCACACCTTTTTTCTCATCTTCCCAAACAAGAAGGTCATAGTCTTTTTTCGCTTTACTTTCCTCCTTTTTCCCTGAATCTTTCGGTCCACATGCAGATAACATACCAATAGATAATGCTGAAACCGTTAATAATGATAATGCTTTCTTCATCCCAAAAACCTCCCTAAATTGTCTATGTACCTCAGTAACTGAAAACGTTTGCATTTAATAGTTTAATTGAAGCGCAAACAATATCCCAAGTCTATGAAAACGTTTGCGCTATTTGTCTATCATTATACATTCTTTTATTCATTTTGCAAATATTAATTTAAAAATTATGTCATTATACTCTTTATACATTGACTTTATATGAAATGAATACTACTCTTATAAGCAATATTAAAGCTACGAGAAAGGCAATCGTTTGCAATATAGGCTTTATTATTACACTTAAGGGAATACTATGTATAGAGATATTGAAGGGGGATTTTCTATATGTTTAAAGAAGCCATTTATCATAGGCCGAAAGATAATTATGCATACGCTTATGATGAACAAACAATTCACATCCGAGTACGTACTAAGAGAGATGATATTCAAAGCGCCGATCTTATTTACGGTGATCCTTACGAATGGAAAGACGGGAAATGGATATCATCAAGTACACCCATGAAAAAGACGGGTTCTACTGCATTATTTGATTATTGGTCCATTTCAATCGAACCCAAATTTAAGCGCTTACGTTATGGGTTTGAATTAAAATCTGAAACAGACACTCTTATTTATACAGAGCGAGGATTCTTTTCTAACATTCCAAATGATGATGTTGGTAACTTTTTCTGTTTTCCATTTATTCATGCAGATGATGTATTCAAAGCACCATCTTGGATTAAAGACACCATTTGGTATCAGATTTTCCCTGAGCGATTCGCTAATGGCGATAGTACGCTGAATCCAGAAAACACCCTTCCTTGGGGAAGTGCGAATCCAACTCCAACTAATTTTTTCGGCGGAGATTTTGCTGGTGTTATTCAAAACCTTGATTACCTTGTTAAGCTTGGCATTTCCGGAATATATTTCACACCTATTTTCAAAGCTCATTCAAACCATAAATATGACACAATTGACTATATGGAAATTGATCCACAATTTGGGACGAAAGAAACTTTCAAAGAGCTCGTTGAAGAATGTCATAAGCACGGTATAAAAGTAATGCTCGATGCTGTGTTTAATCATAGTGGATACTTTTTCGAGAAATTTCAAGACGTACTAGAGAACGGTGAGAAGTCCGCATATAAAGAGTGGTTCCACATTCATGAATTCCCAATTATAACCGAGCCACTTCCAAATTATGATACTTTCGCCTTTACACCGTATATGCCTAAATTAAATACAGCTCATCCAGATGTAAAAGAATACTTACTTGAAGTAGGACGTTATTGGGTACGAGAATTTAATATAGATGGCTGGCGCCTTGATGTCGCAAATGAAGTCGATCACAATTTTTGGAGAGAATTCCGAACTGAAATAAAGACATTAAATCCTGAAGTATATATTTTGGGAGAAATTTGGCACGATGCCCTTCCATGGCTACAAGGCGATCAATTTGATGCTGTCATGAGCTACCCTGTTACAAACGCTCTACTTTCTTACTTTGCTAACGATTCCATTAAAGCAAGTGAGTTCATGAAGCAAATTACAGAATCTCTACATTCCTACTCTATGAATGTAAATGAAGCAGCCTTTCATTTATTAGATAGCCATGATACTCCAAGAATTTTAACAACATGCAACGGAGATAAAAATAAGTTGAAATTGCTCTATGTATTCCATCTTTCTTTCATCGGTTCTCCATGCATTTATTACGGAGATGAAATCGGCATGGATGGTGGTATGGACCCCGATTGCCGTAAATGTATGATTTGGGATACTAAAGAACAAGATCATGCATTATTTACACATATACAAACATTGATTTCATTACGAAAACAACATGAAGCTTTTGGAGGACATGGTACTTTTCAATTCATCGAAGCAAATGATGAACATAATTATATTTCTTATACGAAAACATATGAGGATGAAACTATCTTTTTCGTTTTAAACCCTACTAATAGTGAAGTTACAGTTTCACTCCCTCTTCATGTTACTGGTAAGAAAATAATTAACATTTATACAAATGAAGAATTTTCAGCGGAAGCAAGTGTATTACAAGTTACACTTCCTCCATATGGATTCTCCATATTAAAATGGTAATCCAAAAAATCCTTATGCCAAGGTGGCATAAGGATTTTTCTTATTTCAATTTGAATACTATCGCTTCATACGGACGTAATGTAATGTTATCTATCGATCCGATTTCTACATCGTAATTGTGTATAAATAATTCTGATTCACTATAACTAATATCCTCAGGCATTTCAAATACACTTTCATCCGCAGTAAAGTTTGCAATAACAAGTAGTTTTTCGTCTCCATATGTTCTTACATAAGCAAAAACAGAAGGATTATTCTCTAATATTAAATCATATGATCCATATACAACTATTTCATTATTTTTGCGTAGCTCAATTAATTTCTTATAGTAATAAAAAATTGAACCTTCATCTTGGATTGCTTGTTTCACATTAATCTCTTTATAGTTAGGATTTACAGTAATCCAAGGTTCACCTGTTGTAAATCCAGCGTGATTCTGATCATCCCACTGCATCGGAGTTCTAGCATTATCACGACCCTTTATATAAATAGACTCCATTACTTTTTCTATATCTTCACCATGGTCTATCACTTTTTCTTTATACATATTTAACGTTTCAATATCTCGATATTCATCAATTGATTGGAATCGAACGTTCGTCATTCCGATTTCTTCACCTTGATAAATATATGGCGTTCCCTTCATCATATGAAGAACTGTCGCTAACATTTTTGCTGATTCAATGCGATACATTCCATCGTTACCAAAACGAGATACAACGCGAGGCTGATCATGGTTATTCCAATAAAGGCTATTCCATCCGGTATGCTCTAATGCTTTTTGCCACTTTGTCAAATTCTCTTTTAAAGTAAGAAGTGAGCATGGTTTTACATCCCACTTTCCACCTTCTCCTGAATCTAAATCCATATGTTCAAATTGGAATACCATTTGCAACTCTTTTCGTTCTTCTCCAGTATACAATTTGGCTTCTTCTGTCGTTACACCTGGCATCTCACCAACCGTCATAATATCATAATGCGATAATACTTCCTCATTCATTTCATGCAAATATTTATGAATGTTTGGACCGTTCATAAAATGTTTATGACCTGAAACATAGCCATCTTCATCTGTTTCAACAGTTGGTAATCCTTCTTCTTTAGAAATAAAATTGATCACATCCATGCGGAATCCATCAATTCCTTTTTCTAACCAAAACTTCATCATCTCATAAACATCTTGTCTTACCTTTTCATTATCCCAGTTTAAATCCGGCTGTTTTTTAGAAAACAGATGTAAATAATATTCATCCGTCATTTCATCGTACTTCCATGCAGACCCACTAAAAGCAGCTCCCCAGTTGTTCGGTTCTTTCCCTTCTTTTCCAGGACGCCATATATAGTAATCTCTATATTTATTATCTTTTGATTTACGTGATTCAATAAACCACTTATGTTCATCAGATGTATGATTAACAACTAAATCCATCATCAATTTCATATTACGTTCATGCATTTCATGTAATAGCTCATCCCAATCTTCCATTGTTCCGAACTCGTTCATAATCTTACAATAATCGCTTATATCATAACCATTATCATCATTTGGAGATTCATAGACTGGTGATAACCAAATCACATCAATCCCTAACTCTTTTAAATAATCTAGCTTTGAAATAATCCCTTGAAGATCTCCTATACCATCACCGTTACTATCCATAAAGCTACGAGGATAAATTTGATATACTACGCTTTCTTTCCACCATTGTTTTTCCATTATGCTACCCCATTTCATTCATAATTCATTTTTCTCTTTTTTAAGGCGCAAACGTTTTCATTAATGAATGATAACAGATTCTATCTCAATTTAAAATAGCGCTTACAATTTTTATTGTTCTTTTTCTAAGAAAACATACGAAAATTACTAATAACTCTTCAATAAATGAAAACGTTTTATTTTTTTATTTATTTTTTGAATCTATTCGTTTATAATGAACTCAAAGAAAACGTTTGCATAATTATTTCTAGGGGGAAATACCATGGCAGAACTTAAATTAGAAAATATTTATAAGATATATGATAATAACGTAACAGCTGTAACCGATTTTAATTTACACATTCAAGATAAAGAATTTATCGTATTTGTCGGTCCTTCTGGATGCGGAAAATCTACAACATTACGAATGGTAGCTGGACTCGAAGATATTTCAAAAGGCGAGTTTTCAATTGATGGTAAACTAATGAATGATGTTCCTCCAAAAGATCGAGATATCGCAATGGTCTTCCAAAACTACGCTCTTTATCCACATATGAGTGTATATGATAATATGGCATTTGGATTAAAACTTCGAAAAATACCAAAAGATGAAATCGATCGTCGTGTGAAAGATGCAGCAAAAATTTTAGGGCTTGAACAATATTTAGATAGAAAACCGAAAGCATTATCAGGTGGACAACGCCAACGTGTTGCGTTAGGTAGAGCAATCGTTCGAGATGCAAAAGTTTTCTTAATGGATGAACCATTATCAAACTTAGATGCTAAACTCCGTGTTGCAATGCGCTCAGAAATTTCTAAGCTACATCATCGCCTTGGAACAACAACAATTTATGTAACACATGACCAAACAGAAGCAATGACTATGGCTTCGCGTCTTGTCGTTATGAAGGATGGAAAGATTCAACAAATTGGAACTCCAAAAGAAGTATATGAAACACCAGAAAACATTTTCGTGGGTGGATTTATCGGGTCACCAGCGATGAACTTCTTTCGTGGTAAATTGACTGAAACCGATTTCGTTATAGACAATACCATAAAAATCAAAGTATCTGAAGGAAAAATGAAGATGCTACGTGAACAAGGCTATGTAAATAAGGAAATTGTTTTAGGTATTCGCCCGGAGGACATTCATGATGAACTACTATTTTTAGAAGCTTCACAATCTACTACTTTCACAACAAAAATTGAAGTTGCTGAATTGTTAGGTGCTGAATCTATTTTATATATGAAACTTGGAAATCAAGATTTTGCAGCACGTGTTGATGCACGACATATATTCTCACCTGAAGATCAAATTAAATTGGCATTTGATTTAAATAAAGCGCATTTCTTTGACAGCCAAACAGAACAACGTATTCGCTAAAGAAATTTCCTTCTATATAACATACAAAAAAACCGTCCACATATATTGAGGGCGGTTTTCATTATTATACTAGGGCTTCTACTGTATGAAATGATTGTCCTTTCGTGCTAATAATACCGAAAATCGGTAAATCACTAAGCACCACTTCTTCTTGCTGTTTCATAAAAGATGACGTTAATTGTTTTATCTCTATCCAAACGTCATTAATACAAAGTACATTGGAATCGTTCTCTTGTTGGCGAGAAAAAATAGAATCTATTTTATATAAACCACCATTTTGAAAAAGCATATCAATGCGACTGAATGCATTCAAAGTAATGCTAATAACGCGTTGCCAATCTCCTTGCTTTCCCATATCATAGGATACAAAAAGTGCCTCTCCGCCTAGATTCATAATTTCCTCCACTGTTGCTTGTCCACTCTCTTGATCAATGTCCGTCACAATAACTTTTGCGCCTTGTTTAGCCAACAAAAGAGCTGTATTACGTCCAATACCGATGCCACCGCCAGTTACGATAGCAACTTTTCCTGCAAGCTTCATTTTCATTACCCCTTCTATAAGTCTTACCGTCATTCAGTATACTCCTTTATAAGATTAATCTGCAAGCAAGAAAAATTGCTCATTCGTTTGTAAGCGATTACTTTTTTACTCCTTCTTTTTTCCTACTATTACGCTGATCGAAAACTAAACCGATGAAAATTAAAATCCCCCAAAAGATTACACTACCTCCAGTCATTTCAATTTCCCCCTTATTATATAAAGATATTATTTTAATCATTATAACATTTTCTTAATTTTCAATCTATTAAAACCCAAAATGATATTATTACATAAATTGTAGTATAACAAAAAAGACCTTCTTATTTTATGTATAAAAAGGTCTTTTTTCATTATACAAGACTTATTACTTTCGTCTTTGTAATTAAGTCCTGAAAACCGCAATTGTCTTTGCGGAACAACATCATATATACGTTACATATTAATGGAATTCCTAATAGCAATACGTTCGGCAATAACAATACAAAAAATCTTATAATTAATGTTTGCAACGTTAGCTTTTCACTCTTCAATGAAATTAATTTTATTCTCGTTACCTTTTTTCCAAGTGTAACACCGTTCCAAATAAAGGGTAACACAATAAAATATATCGCCATTAATATGAAAACTACTGCGAAATCATATCTAAAATCACCTAAACTTATATTAAAGCGCTTAAACATAGCACTATAGTTTCCGGTCATAATAGCTACTACTGCACCATACATAACCGAGATTAAAAACATGTCAATTAGGGAAGCACCTATGCGATTCATTACAAGCGCTGGACGATGCATCTTTAACTTCATTTTATGTCGACTCCTTCATATCCTTCTTTACCCGTCTCATCGTACCACTTCTAAAAAACATTGTAAACTAGCGTTTCTCTTACTTTTCTTGTACAATTTGTTACAATAGCATTATAAAGGAGGTTCCCATATTGAAAAAATGGATAATCCTATTCGTCGCCTTCCTATTAACTGGTTGTACAGGAAACACAAGTCACTTAACTTATACGGTTAACGATGAATACGAGCTCATACGTACTTCTGGAAATGCATTTGAACTTTTCCCCTCGCAAGATGCTGTATATGCCACACAATACATCCCTGCAAAAATTACAGACATTGCTTGGGATGATAAATACATTATTGCAAAACAAACTGAGGAAAAATCAGATCCAAATAACCCTGACGCAGCAATTGCAAATAAAAAAAGTGAACATTATTGGATTATTGACGTAAAGCACAATAAACGTTTCGGTCCCTATAATGAAAAGCAATTTAATAAACAAAAAGATGCGTTTAAAATTAAGGTACCTTTTCAAAATGTAGATTCATACATAAAAGAAATAAAAAAACAGTCAGCATAATCTTTTGAGTGCTGACTGTTTTGTCTTACATTATTTTAAAAACACATTACTCCGAAAGTGAGATATTAAACGTTTGTGGCTCTTTTACAACATCTTGTGTTTCTGAATCTCCTGCAAGTAAATCATCAGTTATAAACTGAATATCCTTTACCTTGTCTTTTCCATCGTCAAGTATTAAACCAATAATCCCATCTCTTGTTTCACCAGGCTTATAGTCTTCTCTTGATACATTTTTTGTACCAACTAACGTATCTTCGTCATATAAAAAGTTTTGAGTCGCTACTTTAAAATGTTGCTTACCATTAATTATAACATCATTCATAGAGAAAAATTGCATATTTTTATTTCCGCTATTCTCCACTTTATATGTAATCTCAACGTAACGAATTGTATTACTAATCTCTGTTCCACTTAGCGATGCATATAATTCTGCATCTTCTTGGCTTACTTTATCCCCTAATCTACGTTTTACTTCTTCAGGAGTTAGTGCCGTGTATACTTTCAATGTATTTTTTGCCTTTTCACTCATCTGTGATAAAGAGATTACTTTCACATCTTGTACGTGAATTTTCATTGGCGCTACTTCAAATGTTTGATTCACAGAATGCATCTGCTCTAACATGAAAGTACCCCAGCCTGTTTCTTTCACTTTTTGTCCTACTTTTTTCAGCTCACGCCCACCATATTCTTTTGTTTCAGGAATAGATTCTTTCTTCTTCGGTTCAGCTTTCTTTTCTTCTTGATGGAAGCAACCACTTAACATAAGAAGAAAACTACATAAAACAAAAATACTTTTCCATGCTTTCATCATTTCATTTCTCCTAACGCTATCATTCATGAATATAAAATTAGTCCCTTGCTTTGTAAACTATAGAAACAATGAAAAGTCCACAAAATGAACTTGTCAGTCCAGATACTATTATACCTCCAATTTGGAAAATATGAAAATAGGGATCTAGGAACACATACACGATAAATATAATAGTTGCCACAACAATTACTGAAATCCAATACTTTCTTTTTTCCGAAGCTAAAATAAAGTCTTTACCCATTTCATTTCTATGCTTCCATAAAACGTATGCTAATAATAGAAAACCAATACATGTACTTCCATGTTGCATATATTTATAAACAGAGATACCGTACCATTCTCTTTGCAATAATGGTATTTTCATAACAAAATAGCCTGTCTTATGAGTGAATGCATCCCAAACAACATGCGTTAACATACCGAATAATGCTGAATAACAAAATACAAAAAGATCCTTCCATGTATGAAGACCCCACCCCTTGTCTACTGCATATGTATAGTAGCCAGCAAATGGCTTAGGTAAATGTGTTATAAAAGACTTTTTTAAAATGTAATGATATATGTATGCTAATAAGAAGACAAGTGGTAAATTTAAATATAAGAACCCCAGCCACGTATGCCCAATTACACCATACGGTCTAAAGTGTAAGAAATATTCAAAGTCAGGCGACATACTACCTAATATAAGAGCCGTTACTGAAATATGTTTAGAATGCTTTTTCGTAAAAGGGAGAACTGCTACTGGATGTGCAAATGTAAACGGCATACTTTAACTCCTTCTCACATTTTCAATAGAATACCATCTATCATAACGAGAGAATGGAACTTCATGCAATATTTATTTTCACATTGGAATATGATAGTTTAAATGATATAATCCACATAAATATTCAGAAAACAAGAAGGGATTCAGGTGTTATTAACACTTGTATTTGCTGCCTTTTTAGATTCAAAATCCGTTATGAATTGAGGTTTATATATTGATTGACGTACCCTTTTTACAAAATGTCACATTAAAAAAAGAAAATATCCCTAGTTTTTCCGCATATCCTTACTGCTTACCCGCTATCCGAACATTACAATCACTAGCTTTCCATCCAAATGTAACATTCATTATTGGAGAAAACGGAACGGGTAAATCAACATTACTTGAAGGAATTGCAATTGCGTTAGGTTTTAATGCAGAAGGTGGAACGAAGAATTTCCGCTTTAGCACAAACGATTCACATTCATCTTTACATGAATACCTTCGAATTTCAAAAAGTTTCAATACACCAAACGACGGTTTCTTTCTTCGCGCTGAATCATTTTATAACGTTGCTTCTTATATTGATGAAATAGATGCTATAAAATCTTACGGCGGCGTTTCACTACACGAACAATCACACGGTGAATCATTCTTTTCCTTATTTATGAATCGTTTTTCAGGACAAGGTTTATACATTTTAGATGAGCCTGAGGCAGCTCTATCACCGATGAGACAACTTTCCATGCTCATTCGAATGCACGAACTAGCTGAACAAGGTTCACAATTTGTTATTGCGACGCATTCTCCTATTTTAATGGCTTACCCTGAATCTACTATATACTCTTTAACACAAGAGGGGATTCACGAATCCACATTAGAAGAAACCGAGCATTATCAAACGACGAAACTTTTCTTTGAAAATCGCGATCGATTATTCCATCATCTATTTGAGTCATAAAAAAAGAAGCAGCAATAGCTGCTTCTTTTTTATAGTGCTTCTATAAATAAGGCAACCCCGATACCGCCACCAACGCATAAAGAGGCAATTCCTTTTTCTAAACCACGTCTTTTTAATTCGTGAATTAAACTTACTGTAATACGAGCCCCTGTACAACCAATTGGATGCCCAAGTCCTACACCACTACCGTTTACGTTCACTTTTTCACGGTCTAATCCTAACTCTTTCTCTACAGCTAAATATTGAGCCGCGAAAGCTTCATTAATTTCCAGTAAATCTGCATCTTCTAATGACCAATCTACTTTCTCTAATCCTTTTCGGATTGCTGGTGCTGGTCCAATACCCATAATTTTCGGGTCTACTCCAGCTACTGAATATCCAACAATTCTAGCTAACGGTTGTAAGCCTTTTTCTTTTGCTTTTTCTTCGCTCATTAATACTAGAACTGCACTTCCGTCATTCAGGCCAGATGCATTACCTGCAGTTACAGACCCATCTTTACGGAATGCTGGTTTTAACCCTGCTAATTTTTCCGCTGTAATATCTGCACGTGGATGCTCATCCTTCGAAAATACTACTTCTTTTCTACGTTCTTTTATTGTAATAGGAACAATTTGATCGTCAAAGTGTCCAGACTCGATTGCCTTCAGTGCCAATGTATGACTGCGAAGAGCAACTTCATCTTGTTCCTCTCTTGTAATTTCATATTGTTCAACTAAATTTTCCGCTGTTTCACCCATCATAATATGGTGAATCGGATCTTCTAACACTTCCCACACCGTATCACGAATTTCTCCGTGCTGTAGACGTTGTCCCCAGCGGTGCTGTTTCAATGCATAAGGGCTCGAACTCATCGCTTCTACTCCACCTGCAACAACAACATCACTTACACCTAATTGGATTTGCATTGCAGCTGACATAATTGCTTGCATACCTGAAGAACATTGACGTTGGATTGTATATCCCGTAACTGTGTCAGGAAATCCTGCCGCTAATGCAGCTGTTCTCGCCGTATTTGCTTCATCAGTTCTTTGAATACAATGACCTAAAATTACTTCATCAACTTCATGTGGTTCTACCCCGCCTCGTTTTACAGCTTCCTGAAGTACAGGAACAGCTAATTCTACTGGCGTTACATTTTTTAGCGCTCCTCCAAAAGTTCCAATTGGCGAACGAACTGCAGCTGTAATAACAACATTATGCATTTTGTACTTGCCCCTCTCTTATGTACCCTAGTAAGTTTTTAGGTGAAATTCCATAAGATGTATATCTATAACTATCATACTATAAACATACTAAAAAATCAAAATATTTCATATAATAAAAATAGAAGGAATTAACCTTCTATTCTGTCAGTGCATATAAAAACTTTTGCAAAATTTTCTCTGTCGTTTCATTCAATTTTGGCAACTTATCTACTGGAAAATATTGAAGTTTCAACCCTTCATGATCGAGCTTTAATTCCCCGCTCACATGATGTGCCTGATACAGATGAATGACATTGAAAATTTCATCGCCATTCGGATAACGGAAATATACTTCTTTTCCTGATAGAACACCAAGAAATTGCATTATTTTTGCAGTTAACCCCGTTTCCTCAAATAACTCTCTACGTGCCGTTTCTTCTGTCGTTTCACCCAGTTCCATCGCCCCGCCAGGTACACCCCAATCATATGTATCTGAACGATATTGAAGCAATACTTCTTGTTTATCATTTAATATAATGATTGCTGATCCTACGAGAATAAGCGGTCTTGTACCAACGACTTTTCGTAACTCTTCAATATACCCCATATGTAAATTCCCCTTTCCCTAACCTCCCTTATCATAACAAAATTTCTCTCTTTTTGTTCATGTAATTTTAAAGAAAAAAAGGAAGCTTTCGCCTCCATTTTTTCATCTTTATTTCTTAAAACTTTCATATTTTACAGCTTCAAAAGCTTCCTCAATTTCATCATTACGATAATGGACATATGTAAAACGACCCAATTCTACTAATCTTGCTATTTCCTGTAACGCTTTATGCTGCTCATATGTTTCTTTCAGCTTAATATGTACATAAAACTTCATTAAAGGATGTTCATATAAAGGTTCTCCCACCTCTACATATACATCTTCAACCCCTTGTACAACTCTTACATAACTCGCAAATTGATAAAGTGCTTCTCTGTCTGAAACGATTTTTAATGTATACATATATTCTCCCCCTTTCCTTTACTATATCAAAAAGACGACCATACCATGTTATAGAACTATGAAATTTTTTCGACTTGTCATCTATATATTCAATAAAGAAGGCGTTTATCCATACATGACATCTTTTTCCCACATATATTATAGGAAGAACTTTTTTCATTTGAGGTGTTCCTTATGGATCCATACGTCAATATATGTATTTGTATTACTCCCGGCGCCGATATTTCTGATGACCGCATCGCAAAAGATTTAGCTGTTGCAGAATCAATTTGGCACCCCATTACATTTCAAATTCAAGAAGTAATTGTATTAAATGAACTTTTCCGTTTTTTTGACCGTGAAATCAGTTATAAAAATTCCATTCAAAGTCAAGAAAAGTTGGCATCCTTTTTCCAAACATGTGTAAATGAAGCTCCTGAATGCGACCTTTATATTTGTTATATTGGCAGTGATTATTTCAAAGAAACAGCAGTAATTGCCTGCGCTTATTCTTTAGCAAAACAACAGCAACTTACTGGCTATATCGTTTTAACAAATTCGGCTGCCCCTATGAAAAATATATATACGCTCGCTCACGAAATCGGTCATATTTTATTTACAAGACGTATTCATGGAAAACTTACTCATGCAGATCCTCATTCTCCAACCGGCTCGGAGCACCACCCTTCTCCAACAAATCTTATGTATCCGATAGTCCCTCGTCCAGAAAACGTTCATATTCATTCCTTATTAACAACAGAACAAAAAGCGCTCTCTTTACAAAGCTCTTTACTACAAAGAAAAAAACAGTAACCTTCATGTTACTGTTTAAAACAACTTGTTCCAATCAACAAACCAAATCCCGGCTGCTAGAAATAAAAATAGACAACTAAATGTAATCCCTCTAAAAATCCCTATATAATATTTCTTTGGAAATAATTTTTTGCATATCCAGAGCAGCCCTTTTCCAATTAAACCGAAGAACAAAATATAACCTGATGTGTCATCTAGTAAAGTATCGAAATAGTCATCATGTACCTTTTTCGAAAAGGTAGTATATAGCCCGAAAATCGTTAAACCTAAAAATACAATAGACAATATACCTAGAAATATACTTTGCATATTTGTTCTCCTCTCAATAAAATATTCCGTTCGCTCAATATTAGTAACAAACTAGTTTACAGTTTTTTGCTCTTCATTTTTTAAAGACCATCTCATTAATACATATAAACTTCCGTACAGAAGTAAAGGCTCTAGTATTCCCCAATATGGGTTTTGCTTTCCTAATTCTTTAAATACAAACATAATTAATAGTGGTATGATAACAACTAACATTCCAATCCATCCAAGTATGTACGCTTCCCCAATTAACAATACTAATAAGACAATTCCAACTAGTATATAACTTTGTATAGTAGTTAATTGCAATACAGGTGTCCCATACCACTTATTCATAAACATTAATAATACTAGTAATAAAATTGGTAACAAAGCTGCTACATAAATAATGCTAAATTCTTTTATTTTACTCTTAAATGATGACATTTTAAAAGCAAATATTATACTTACAATAGTAATCATTAAAACAATTGGGTATCCAATCAATTGTACATTCGTTAACGTAAATTTATGATTAGGATTTTCAAATAATATATTAGTAAGTAACCAATATCCACCAATACCAATAATCATCCCTAAAATACTTTTTATACTCCCGCTTTTATCCTTCTCCATCTCTTTCGCTAATTCTTCCGCATACTCTTTTGGTGAGTCACCAAATATGTCACTTACTGTCTTTCCCTCTTTCTCGCCTTCTATTAAATGAAGTTCTGCATCTGCAAGAAAAGCGTCCACATCTTCTTCTTTAATCCCATTTGTTATTAAATATACTTTCGTATCGATTAAAAACTTTTCACCTTCTTTAGAAACCTTCATGATAATCCCCCTTTATTTAACCGTTTCTCTTCTATTCGTCTTCATCATAATTTCAAGGAAAATTAAAATAAACAAACTTCCGTATAAACATATAATTTGAAATAGCATTGGCATAAGATCTTCAGATGTAAATGTTTTAAACATTTACATAATAGAAAGCGGAATGATTAAATATAAGTTTTTAAACCATCCTTCAAAATATATATTTATAGCTACTGTGATGATAAAAATCCCACCAGCTAATATATAACTTTGGACTTCGGTGAATGTGAGCATTTTTGTAGGATATATCACATCTAATATCGTAACAGCTCCTAATAAAAACAATGGAGCAATCATAACTAAAGACCACATAGAAAACCATGTTTTTGTAAAGCTTGTGACGAAGGTCATTTTGCGAAGTAGAAAATTAGGACCCATAACAACTAAAATCAATGAAAAACTGTAACCGATACACTGAATAAGTGAAATCTGTAACATTCCATTACTCACTATTAAGATAGAAGCAATAATCCAAAAAGATACGATATTCATTACTGTAAAACCAATTTGCTTCCACGTTTCCTGTCTATCTCTTTCCATCACTTTTACAAGTTCATTTGCATATTCTTTCGGTGAGCTTCCGAAAATATCTTCTACACTCTTCCCCTCACTCTCACCTTCTATTAAATGAAGTTCTGCGTCTTCTAAAAAGTTTTCAATATCACTTTCTTTCACACTCTTTGCCGTCAAAAATAATCTCATATCTAACAAAAACTTTTGTGCTTCACTTGATAACATTATTTTCTCCTTCCCTTCCCTTCAAGTAAACGTTCTACACTACTTTGCATCGCTTCCCAGCGATCCATAAATTCATCAAGTGCTTCCTCGCCTTTTTCTGTTAATGTGTAATATTTTCTCTTTGGACCAGATGGAGATTCCTTCATTACGCTTGTTATTAATCCTTCTTTTTGCATTCGTATTAATAACGGATAAATACTTCCCTCACTCGCCATTGTAAAACCATACTTTGCTAGCTTCTCACTCATTTCATAACCGTATATTTCGCCTTCAGAAATAATAGCAAGTAAGCATCCTTCTAAGATCCCTTTCAGCATTTGACTTGTCGACATAATTCAAATCCTCCTACTATCTTGTTTTACAAGATAGATAAGCGTAAGTATCTTGCTTTACAAAATAGTATAGCAAAGACTATTTTGCAAAACAAGATAGCTAGCGATATTTTTTCCAAATGTTTGCAGGAATTTCATTATAACCTCTCTAAATAGAGCACTATGAAAACTTTATTATGAAGGGATGTTTTTCATCATGGTTACAAATCGAGTTGTCTTTTTAACAGGTGCTGCGAGTGGTATTGGATATGAAGTGGGAAGTACTTTTGCAAAAGAAGGTGCAAAAGTTGTGATTACTGATCGCCTTGAAGAACGTGCGAAAGAAGCTGCTGAACAATTACAAAATGAAGGTTTTCAAGCTATCGGTTTAAAATGTGACGTTACATCTGAAGAGGAAATTACAGCAGCAATTTCTCAAACAGTTGATCATTTCGGTTCATTAGATATATTAATTAACAACGCAGGAATGCAACACGTTTCACCCATTGAAGACTTTCCAACTGAAAAGTTCGAGCTGCTAATTCAAATTATGCAAATTGCTCCGTTTATCGCAATTAAGCATGCCTTTCCGATTATGAAACAACAAAAATATGGTCGTATTATTAATGTCGCTTCTATTAACGGCCTGGTCGGGTTTGCTGGAAAAGCTGCCTATAATAGTGCAAAACATGGCGTAATTGGATTAACAAAAGTTGCCGCTTTAGAAGGTGCTACGCATGGTATTACTGTTAATGCCCTTTGCCCTGGTTATGTCGATACCCCTCTTGTACGTAATCAACTACAAGACTTAGCTACTACACGAAATGTACCACTTGAAAATGTTTTAGAAGATGTCATTTATCCACTTGTACCACAGAAGCGTTTGCTACAAGTACAAGAAATCGCTGATTATGCTATGTTTTTAGCGAGTGAAAAAGCGAAAGGTATAACTGGTCAAGCTGTCGTTATCGATGGTGGCTATACTGCTCAATAAAAAATAAAGTTTGCTCAAGAAGAGCAAACTTTATTTTTTATCGCGAGGATCTTCGTACTTTAGTAATTGCCGCGGGAGCTTCTCAATTGCAACAATTACCCCCTCTAATTTACTTTCAATACGGTGGAGTAAATATAATGTTACAACAATTGGAAACCCTACATTACCTATCATCTTGATCCACTCTTCCATCCTCTTCCCCTCCTTTCATTATATAAGTAAGAGAAAACAATGCATTTAGGCATAAAAAAACAAGCTATTATGTATTAGCCTGTTTTTCAAATAATGATGCAATTTCTCTTTTATAATCCCCGCTTATAATACCTTTCTCAGTAATAATTCCTGTAATTAATTCGTTCGGTGTTACGTCAAATGCAGGGTTATAAACATTCGTTCCGATTGGTGCTACTTGTTTTCCAAAGATTTTCGTAACTTCTGTTTCATCTCTTTCTTCAATAATTATTTCGGCTCCAGTTTCTTTCGTAACATCAAATGTTGACAGTGGCGCAGCAACATAAAATGGGATATCAAAGTACTTTGATAAAATAGCTAAATTCATTGTCCCTATTTTATTTGCCGTATCTCCATTTGCGACAATTCGATCCGCCCCTACAATAATTGCATCTATTTCTTTCGTTTGAATAGCATGAGCTGCAGTATTATCTGTAATAAGGGTCACATTAATATTTGCTTGCTTCAATTCCCACGTCGTTAAGCGACCACCTTGTAAAACTGGTCTCGTTTCACACGCATATGCATGTAAACGCACACCTTTCTCTTTTCCAATATAAAAGGGAGCTAATGCAGTTCCATATCTGGCAGTTGCGATACTTCCAGCGTTACAGATTGTTAAAATATTATCGCCATCTTTAAAACATGTTAACGCATATTCCCCAATATTTCGGCACACCTCTTCATCTTCCTGCTGAATGCGAAGCGCTTCTTCTTCTAATGTTTTTTGTGCTCCTTTTATTGTAGTAATCCCTCGAATAGATTCTCTCATACGATCAATTGCCCAAAATAAATTGACCGCTGTCGGGCGTGACGTCCCCAAATAATTACAATCTCTATTAAACTTCTTTTGAAATTCTTCAATATGTACAGTGTTATATTTTTTTGATGCAAGCGCCAAGCCAAATGCAGCTACAATTCCAATTGCAGGCGCTCCTCGTACTTCTAACATTACGATGCTTTTCCAAACCTCTTCAATAGTCGTCAATGTTTTATATTCTGTGCTATGCGGCAATTTCGTTTGATTTAATACCGCAATTGCATCACCTTTCCAACTTACAGATCTCGGAACAGTAACAATTGTACTCACGCTTTTACGCCCCCTGAAACTGTCTGTTGAAATAATGTTCGAAACAGTTGAATATCCGCACTTTTAGATTCATATTTTATTAGTTCTTTACCGAAGGATAGAGCTTGCTTCTTAGCTTGAATTCTTGTTTCTTTATTTTCTATTTCATCTAAATCTGCTACATGAGCTAAACCAATTGTTCTACGAACCAGTTCACATCCTGCAAATCCAACAGCATCAGTAAAGATATTTTGCAAAATAATTGGTAACCATTGTTTTTCTTTCGTATATGCTTCTACACCTTCTCCAATCCATAACTTTGTAAAAGTCTCTACAAAATAACTCCACGTCTTTTCTATATGGAAAAATAGTACACTTCTTTTTTCTTCTTCTCTAGATAAAGCATTTAATAATAGATTTGCAATAAATTGACCTATGTCAAATCCAAATGGGCCATAGGTCGCAAATTCTGGATCAATCACTTTCGTTTCAGAAGGTGACGAAAAAATACTACCAGTATGTAAATCACCATGAATAAGAGTTTCTTTTCTTGTTAAGAACTTATATTTATATTGTGCTACTTTTAGTTTTAAAGTTTTATCACTCCAAAGTTCATCAACCACGAGCTGTAAATCTGGCTCATAATCATTTGTATCATAATGTCCAAACGGATCTGTAAACACTAAATCCTCTGTAATTTTACAAAGATCCGGATTTACAAAGGTACCTTCTAGTACCCTCTTCTCTTCTGATTGTAAACCAAAATCTGAAGTGTAAAATAAAACATGTGCTAGAAAACGGCCGATATGCTGGGATAAAAGCGGATATTCTTCTCCGCCTATTAATCCTTTTCTTGTAATTGTTAGTCTTGATAAGTCTTCTATTACCGTTATCGCTAACTCTTCATCATGACTGTACACTGCTGGCACATAATCCGGTACATACTGCGCAAAAATTTGTAAGGCCTTACTTTCAATCGTTGCTCTTTTTATAGACAATGGCCAGCTTTCACCAACTACTTTCGCATAGGGCAGTGCTTGTTTTATTATAATTGATTTCTCTCCATCATCTAATTTGAACACGTAATTTAAGTTTCCGTCTCCAATTTCATGACAAACGACATTTGCCTTCGCTTCAAAATAGCCATGATCTTTCGCATATTGTACAGCTGTTATTTCTGTTAATGAATAATATCCCATCGTCTTCTCCCCCTTTTTAAATTCAGAGGCTTTTCTAACATAGAAAAACCTCTTTCCACTAAGAAAGAGGTTTGAAGTTTATCTTCTCCCCTCTTATCTGCCAGAAAGTTTTACTTTCTGCTGGAATTAGCACCGTGCCTTTTGGCGTAATAAACGCCCCATTTCACAATGGTATTACGGTCGGTTGCTGGGCTTCATCGGGCCAAATCCCTCCACCTGCTCTTGATAAGAGTTGTATAATTTTTTGAATTTTTAACTTTATGTTGAAGACTATACCAAGAATAAAAATCACTTGTCAACATTTTATTTGTATAATTCTGGACGACGATCCGCAAAAACTGGAATTCCTTTACGTACTTCTTTAATTTTCTCGAATACAAGCTCTCCAAATAAAATTGATTCTTCTTCATTTGCTTCTACAACAACCTCGCCCCAAGGATCGACAATTAAAGAATGACCGGCAAACTCATTATTCGGATCCTTTCCTGCCCTATTACAGGCAACAACATAACATTGATTTTCAACTGCTCTTGCTTGCAATAGCAAACGCCAATGTGCTAAACGAACTAATGGCCATTCTGCTACAACAAATAAAACTTTTGAACCTTTTGCAGTATGAACGCGCATCCACTCTGGAAAACGAATGTCATAACAAATTGTGCCGGCGCACTCTACATCATCTAACTTAAATTCACCTGTACTATTTCCAGCGATTAAATATTTATGTTCATCCATAAGCTGAAATAAATGCACTTTACTATATTCATTGACTAGTTCTCCTTCCTTGTTTACCACATACATTGTATTTGTAACACCTTGCTCTGTTTGCTTCGCTATGGAACCACCAACAATATGTACACCATATTGTTTCGACCATTCTTTCAACTTTTCTTTCGTTTCCAATCCATCCCTATCTGCAATTTCAGAAAGTCTTGCTAAATCATATCCTGTTGTCCATAATTCTGGTAAGACAATAACATCCGGTCTCTCCTTCATCGCTTCGCTTATTTTATTTTTAGCATTCTCAATATTTTTTTCTACATCTCCAAAAACAATATCCATTTGAATACATGCGACTTTCATTTTTTCAGCCCCATTCTTATTTTTCTCTTTACAAAATACTGGAAAGATTATATCATTTGTCACTAGAATTGTAACAACTTTCAAAAGAGGTGGAAAGTATGAAATTATTTCAACCTTCTGAGATAGTAACATCATTGCCAACACAATTTTTCGCTTCACTTGTTGCAAAAGTTAACAAATTCGTTGCAGCTGGTCACGATGTTATTAATCTAGGTCAAGGTAATCCAGATCAACCAACACCGCAGCATATCGTAAAAGCTTTACAAGATGCTGCAGAAAAGACCATTCATCATAAATATCCGCCATTTCGCGGACATGAAAGTTTAAAAGAAGCCGTGGCAACATTCTATCAACGTGAATATGATGTAGTAGTAAATCCGAAAACTGAAGTTGCTATATTGTTTGGTGGAAAGGCTGGATTAGTAGAATTACCAGTTTGTTTTACAAACCCTGGTGATTCGATTCTCGTTCCAGATCCAGGCTATCCAGATTATTTATCAGGAGTTGCTTTAGCAAAAGCACAATTTGAAACAATGCCGCTTATTGCAGAAAATAACTTTTTACCAGATTACACAAAAATTAATAACTCTATTGCCGAGCGTGCAAAATTAATGTTTTTAAACTATCCAAATAATCCTACAGGTGCTACTGCATCAAAAGATTTTTTTGATGCAACTATTCATTTTGCTAATAAACATAATATACTAGTGGTTCATGATTTTGCTTACGGTGCGATTGGATTCGATGGTCAAAAACCTGTTAGTTTCTTGCAAGCAGACGGTGCTAAAAATACAGGTATTGAAATCTACACTCTATCGAAAACTTTCAATATGGCTGGATGGCGTATTGCTTTTGCAGTAGGGAATGAAAGTGTCATTGAAACCATTAACTTATTACAAGATCATATGTATGTTAGTATTTTTGGTGCAGTTCAAGATGCTGCCCGCGAAGCACTATTAAGTTCACAGTCTTGCGTAATAGACCTTGTAAATAGTTACGAATCTCGACGAAACGCTCTTATTTCGGCTTGTCAATCAATTGGTTGGAATGTAGACATTCCAACAGGGTCATTCTTTGCATGGCTTCCTGTTCCAAAAGGATATACCTCTGAGCAATTTGCTGATATTTTACTAGAAAAAGCACATGTTGCAGTTGCTCCTGGTGTTGGATTTGGTGAACATGGCGAAGGGTATATCCGTGTTGGTCTCTTGCATACAGAAGATAGATTACGGGAAGCCATTAATCGAATTGATAAATTAAATTTTTTCAAAAAGTAATTGACAACATGAAAAATATCTGACAAAATTCAGTTATCTTAAAAATTTAAACATTTCTAAATACTTCTTATCAAGAGCAGGTGGAGGGACGAGCCCGACGAAACCCGGCAACCGATCTACAATTGTAGACACGGTGCTAATTCTCGCAGCATTACGCTGACAGATAAGGAGCTGGTTGTAAAAAACCTCTCCTTAGCTGAGAGGTTTTTTTATTTAACTAGGAGGTTATAACAATGAGCGGAATTATAGCGACGTATTTAATCCATGATGATTCACATAACTTAGAAAAAAAGGCTGAGCAAATTGCACTTGGTTTAACAATTGGCTCTTGGACTCATTTGCCACAATTATTGCAAGAACAATTAAAGCAACATAAAGGCAACGTCATTCATATTGTGGAATTAGCTGAACATGAACATACAAATTCGTATTTACGTAAAAAAGTAAAACGCGGAATTATTAAAATCGAATATCCGTTATTAAACTTCAGTCCAGATTTACCAGCAATTTTAACGACTACATTTGGAAAGCTATCCCTTGATGGCGAAGTAAAATTAATTGACTTAACTTTTTCAGACGAGTTAAAAAAACATTTTCCTGGGCCAAAATTCGGGATAGATGGTATTCGAAATCTTTTACAAGTGCATGATCGTCCCCTTTTAATGAGTATTTTTAAAGGAATGATTGGACGAAATATTGGGTATTTAAAAACGCAATTACGCGATCAAGCAATTGGTGGTGTAGATATAGTAAAAGATGATGAAATATTATTTGAAAATGCATTAACACCACTTACGAAACGCATTGTATCTGGAAAAGAAGTTTTACAATCCGTATATGAAACATACGGACATAAAACGTTATATGCCGTAAATTTAACAGGACGAACTTTTGATTTAAAAGAAAATGCGAAACGTGCAGTGCAAGCTGGAGCTGATATTCTATTATTTAACGTATTTGCTTACGGACTAGATGTACTACAATCACTTGCAGAAGATGATGAAATCCCAGTTCCTATTATGGCACACCCTGCTGTAAGTGGTGCTTATTCAGCATCTAAGTTATATGGAATTTCATCTCCATTATTACTCGGAAAGCTACTACGCTATGCTGGGGCTGACTTTTCATTATTCCCATCTCCATACGGAAGTGTTGCGCTAGAAAAAGAGGAAGCTCTTGCTATCTCAAAATATTTAACTGAAGACGATGCATTTTTCAAGAAGAGCTTTTCTGTTCCGTCTGCTGGTATTCACCCTGGTTTCGTTCCCTTTATTGTACGAGATTTCGGTAAAGATGTTGTTATTAATGCTGGCGGCGGGATACATGGACATCCAAATGGAGCGCAAGGCGGTGGTAAAGCATTCCGTACTGCAATTGAGGCTACTTTGCAAAATAAACCACTCCATGAAGTAGATGACATAAATTTGCATAGTGCACTACAAATATGGGGAAATCCCTCTCATGAGGTGAAATTATGAGTATTCAAGTATTTTGTGATTTCGATGGCACGATTACAAATAATGATAACATTATGTCCATTATGGAAAAATTCGCACCACCAGAAGCTGAAGAAGTAAAGAATAGAATTTTATCACAAGAGCTATCTATTCAAGAAGGTGTTTCTCAATTATTTCGATTAATACCTACTCATCTGCACGATGAAATTATTCAATTTTTAATAGAAACTGCTGAACTTCGTAATGGTTTTCATGAATTTATACAATTTGTAAATGAAAATAACATTTCTTTTTACGTTATATCAGGTGGAATGGATTTCTTCGTCTATCCACTCTTACAAGGACTCATTCCAAAAGAGCAAATTTACTGTAATGAAACAGATTTTTCAAATGAATACATTACGGTGAATTGGCCTCATCCTTGTGATCATCATTGTCAAAATCATTGCGGATTATGTAAATCATCTCTCATCCGTAAATTGAGTGATACGAATGACTTCCATATTGTGATTGGAGATTCAATTACTGATTTACAAGCTGCGAAACAAGCAGATAAAGTATTTGCTCGTGACTTCCTTATTACAAAGTGTGCAGAGAATTATATTGCTTATACACCGTTTGAAACATTCCATGATATTCAAAATGAATTAAAACATTTGTTGGAGGTGAAATCATGAAACAACTTTTTCGTCAATGGTATGACTTAAGCGAGATAAAAAAAGAATTAACAACTCGAAATTGGTTCCCAGCAACAAGTGGTAATATTTCTATAAAAGTTAGTCATGAGCCACTTACTTTTCTCATTACAGCAAGCGGTAAAGATAAAACAAAAACCACTCCAGATGATTTTCTATTAGTAGATCATGTAGGAGTTCCTGTTTTAGAGACTGAATTACGCCCTTCAGCAGAAACAATATTGCATACACATATTTATAACAATACGAATGCCGGGTGCGTACTTCATGTTCATACAACTGATAATAATGTCATCACAAATTTATATAGTGATGCAGTTACCCTTCAAAATCAAGAAATTATTAAAGCTCTCGATATTTGGGAAGAAGGTGCAACAATTCACATTCCTATTATCGAAAACCATGCCCATATCCCAACGCTTGGAGAAAACTTTCGAAAGCATATACAAGGTGATTCGGGAGCGGTATTAATCCGTAACCACGGTATTACCGTATGGGGCCGAGATAGCTTTGATGCAAAGAAGAGATTAGAAGCTTATGAGTTTTTATTCCAATTTCATATAAAACTACTATCAATTCAAGGAGGCGTTTCTAATGGCGCAAATTCGTATTCATGAAGTAAATACTCGTATTGAAAATGAAGTGGAAGTATCTAAATTTCTACAAGAGGAAGGCGTTTTATATGAGAAATGGAATATTTCTAAACTTCCTACTCATTTAAATGAAAATTATTCTTTAACAGATGAAAACAAAGCTGAAATATTAGCTGTTTTTTCAAAAGAAATCGCTGATGTTTCAGCAAGTCGAGGTTATAAAGCACATGATGTAATTTCACTTTCAAATAGCACACCTAACCTTGACGAATTATTAATTAATTTCCAAAAAGAGCATCATCATACAGACGACGAAGTCCGCTTTATCGTCAGTGGTCATGGCATTTTCGCTATTGAAGGCAAAGATGGGAAATTCTTTGATGTTGAACTTGAGCCAGGCGATCTCATATCTGTTCCTGAAAATGCAAGACATTATTTTACCTTGCAAGATGATCGTCAAGTTGTAGCTATTCGTATTTTTGTGACAACTGAAGGCTGGGTTCCAATCTATTAAGGTAGTTAGTTGAATAAAAGGACTTGGATCCCCTTTTCCAAACTTTTATTCACTCTACATATATACATCCTCCTATGGAACAGGCTTATTTCACTTTTGAAATAAGCCTGATTTTTTATTTACTCAAAAGTACCATTTCATCACAAATTTAACGCCTTGATTTTTCAAGTGTATTTTTTGAACATTTATTGAACATTTATTGAAATTTTTCTGAAAATTCTGTTTTGCATGTGATATACTACAATTAACTAAGAAGGAAAATAATATCGCAAACAGAGGGGGATAATCATGAGCTTACTTATCGCACTTATACTTGGAGTTACATGTGGGGCATTTCCTGTTATTTTAGGAGCTATTATGGAAGAGTTAGAAATTGGTGTTTTAGGATTTGTCGCATCTTGTGTAAGCGCTTTATTATTTGGTTTATTCGGCGCTATTCCTGTTTCAATTCTGTGTGCTTTTTATATAATACGCCATGCTCGTACAAAACAATTTGGTCCTAATCACATCGCACAAATTATCCCATTCCCAGTTGAACGATGTCGCCGAGCTTCTAACTTATAATGACTAAATAAATAAAAGTCCTCAAATGAGGACTTTTATTTATTTTCTTCTAGAAATTGAAACAATTCTTGTAGATGTAGGGCATCTTCACCATAGCTAACAGATACATGAAATATACCGTCAATCTCAGCTTGCATATAAAGATCCACTCCATCACGATCATATTTCAATGCCAAATAAAACTCCATTTCTTCTAACATCTTTTTAGAGGTTCGAATTACATAATGCCCCTTCTCATCTCTTCCATATTCAAAGTCTGGTTCAAAATCATATTTTTGTTTAAAAGCTTCTTTTTGTTTTTCATTAATTTGCATACAAGTAGCTCGCTGTACAGTATCAATCATCTCATCAAACTTTTGAAGGTCCACCTCGTTTACCCCCTTATATATTTTTTATATAATACTTGTGTTCCACTATTTTCTTCGCCATCCTTAATTAACTCTTCATACAATTCTTTCGCCAAACTTAAGCCTGGGACTGGTAATTGTAATTTTTCTGCTTCCTCTAAAGCAATCTTCATATCTTTCATAAAATGCTTTACATAAAATCCTGGCTCAAAGTCTCCTTTTAACATTCGAGGAGCTAAATTACTTAATGACCAACTACCTGCTGCCCCTGTTGAAATACTCTCTAACACTTTATCTGGATTCAATCCAGCCTTCTTCGCGTAAGCAACAGCCTCACATACTCCAATCATATTGGAAGCAATCGCAATTTGATTGCACATTTTTGTATGTTGTCCACTCCCAGCTGGTCCTTGTAATTGAATGTTTGTTCCTAACTTTTCAAGTAAAAGTAAGCATCTATCATATATTTCTTTCTCTCCACCTACCATAATTGCGAGTTTTGCTTCTTTCGCACCAACATCTCCTCCTGAGACAGGTGCATCTAACGTATATATATTTTTGCTTTTTGCAACTTCATTAATACGTTTTGCTAAAGTAGGTGTAGATGTCGTAAAGTCAATTGCTATCGTACCTTCTTTTGCATGTTCTATAATTCCTTCTATACCAAAATACACTTCTTCTACATCATGTGGATATCCAACCATTGTCATTACAATATCAACTTGCTTCACTAACTCTTTTGGCGTATCACACCATTGTGCACCATCTTGCACTAAAGAATCTGTTTTTGCTTTCGTTCTATTATATACATATACTTTATGACCATCTTGCATTAAGTGATAAACCATACTTTTTCCCATTACGCCAATACCAATGAAACCTATTGATAAAGTTTTATGTTCCATTTTCTCATCCCCTTTGTTCTAATAAATCATTTACCATCTTTCGGAACTCTTTATTAAAGTCATCATCCATACTATTTTTTACATTTGAAAATAACATAACAAAAATTCCTTTTTCTTTATTAAAATTATTGAAAGTGTTCCAACCAGATAATACACCATGATTATGAAAATAATCTGCATATATATAAAAACTAAATGCATATTTCCGTTCTGCTGAAGGTGAAAACATTGCTTGTATACTTTGTTCAGAAAGAAGTTTTCCATTTATAATTGCTTCGTCTAACTTCTTCATATCTCCAACTGTCGTATACATCTCACCACAACCATATAGCCAATCCATGCCTAACTTCTGCGCTGGTACAAGCTCTTGATTTTTTTTCACATAACCCTTTGTAAAATTTTTATCGCCAGGTACCATATTTCCCATACCGGATTCATGCATATCTGCTTTTACAAATATGTTTTCTTTTATGTAATCTCCTAAAGGTTTTTTCGAGATATGTTCTATTATATAAGCAAGAACCATATAATTATAATCTGTATATCTCCAACCTGTTCCTGCAGGAAATTCTAAATTTTGACGTCCGATCCAATTAATTAACTGTAAACGGGAAGCAGCATTAACATTGCCTTTTGCGTGTTCAGGTAAACCAGAGGTATGGGTTAACAAATGATATAGTGTAATATTTTTATTCTCCGGAAATGAAGGAATATATTTATTTACATTATCTTGAATATTCAATTTACCTTGTTCTTGCAACTGTAAAATAGATGTGGCAACAACTGTTTTCGTAATAGAACCGATACGATATTTTGTTTGAGGCGTATTTTCTATTTTATTTTGAACATCAGCATACCCATATCCTTTATTCAATATAACATGCTCTTTATCTGTTACCAAAACTGTTCCATTAAATTGCTTTCCGACTAAATATTGATCTAATTTTTGAGATATGCTAGCATAATCAATTTGTTGCTCTTCTTTTTCTTCTATATTCCCTTGCACTTCTGGTTCAATAGTAGGATTCACCTTAGTTGTTAATACTGTGTTTTCCTTTATATTGGGGCTAACAAGAAAATAGTATACTCCGCCGCCAACTATAGCAGACAGTGAAGCCATTATCATTACTTTTTTTATCATGTCGATCCTCCATAATTCCTTCGCTAAAAATTGTCCCCCTATTCTATTATCAAACAATAAAAAAAAATCGCAACAATTTGTTGCGAAAAATTACATTTTTTCTTTTCTGTACACACATACTTGATTCTTTCCATTTTTTTTCGCTTCATATAAAGCAATGTCCGCTCGTTGCATTAATTCTTCTCTTGTAGTTCCTTGTTCATATAACGCAACTCCAAAGCTAGCTGTTAGCTTCGAAATTCCAGTGAATTGCTTTGTTTCAATGAAGAATCGTAATGACTCCGCAACTTGAAATGCTTCCTTTTCTACTGTATTTGTCACTAATATAATGAATTCTTCTCCTCCCCATCTTGCAAATACGTGTTGCTGCTCCACTTTAGATTTCATAAGCTCTGCAAGTTGTATTAATGCCAAATCACCAAAATCATGACCATATGTGTCATTAACTGTTTTAAAATTATCTATATCAAATAAAATGATTGCTATTTTCTCATCACTACGTATTACCTTTTCCCACTCTACCTCTAGTATTTGTTGAAACTTTAAACGATTATAAATCTCTGTCAATGAATCTACCATAGCAAGTCTTTCTTGTTCTTGATAGATTTCATCTAATTCTGTAATTTCCGTACATTTTACAATAAATCTTGATAAATCTTCTGGCAATGGTGTCGCACGTAATAGAAAAGTAGATAATTCCCCTTCATAATTTGACATCTTAATTCTTCTACCACTTGATAAAGTATCGTCTAGCCATGTTATATCATGCGTCGTCGAGTAGTATCCATTTTCTCTAATAAAATGTTCAGCAAATACTAAATGTTGCTCACGATAGGCAAACAAATTTTCATATCCGAAAAAAGTTAAAAAATTTGTATTACAATCAACAATTTCATCATCTTCTACTATAAATAATAAATCATTTTGAAAATCAAACATCGTTTGAAGCAGTTCCTGTTGCAAACTAACTTGCCTTACTAAAGAAAGTTGATACAAACTCTTATTCACTTCTTCTAATACTGCTTGTGGAGTTACAGGGGCTATTACAATATTACGTATTCCTAATGCAAGTACATCTGTAAATTCTTTTGTTATTTGTTGATCCCAAATGACAATGAATGTACTTTGCGGGGTATACATATTCTTTATATATTTGATTTGAGAATAATCTGTTACATACATAATTATAATGTGCGGTTTCGTTCTTTGAAATAATAGTTCGCCCTCTTCAAAATTATTTGCTATAAACATACATTTTGGATGGATATTTTCTATCGTTTGTTGATGCTTACATCCATTTTCTATATAAAGGACATTTAACTGCAAATCTTGTAACACATTTTGGAAAACCGTATTCTCTAATAAAAAATGTAGTATGTTCATCACTAGTCTTCACTCACTTCATATATCTTGTTCTACTGAATTCCTCACAAACATTTTTAAAAGACTGTTCTCTAATAAACTTTAATTTGCGAGAGATACATATTAACAAGCTAATTGAGAATGTTATCTTCCCTTTTCACTCTATAAATTCCTTTTTTAGTGTATGATTATAGGAATTATATCGTTTGTATGAATGCCCTAGCTTATTTCTTAAAACTTGACAATTAAAATAAAGATATTATATTCTTAAATTCGACAACTTACAAAATGTAAGTAATATACATTGCGTTTTCTTGATAATTTTATATACAATTTGGAGGATATATAATGACAAACGACAACTTTTTTAACGTTTTATATGAACGCACATCTACACGTGCATTCAACCCAAATAAAGAAATCTCATCTACAGAATTGCATGAGATTTTAAAAGCCGCAGCACAGGCACCTTCCGCTTGGAACTTACAACACTGGAAATTCCTTGTTTTTCAAGGTGAAGATGTACAAAAACGATTACACCCAATAGCTTATAACCAACAACAAATTCTTGATGCTTCTGCAGTAGTCGCTATTTTAGGTGATTTAGAAGCTTATAAAAATGTTGAGCCAGTATATGGTCCAATTGTAGAACAAGGATTTATGAAAGAAGAAGCAAAAGAACGCTTAGCTAAAAATATTGAATCTGCATATGCTCGTGAACAATTCCCGAGAGATGCTGCCTTTTCAAATGCATCTTTAGCAGCAATGCAACTTATGCTTGCAGCTAAAGCAACTGGTTGGGATACTTGTGCTATTGGTGGCTTCAATCCACAAGCACTGACAGACGAATTTAACGTTTCATCTCGTTACGTTCCAATTATGCTTATTACAATTGGTGAATCAACTTTAAAAGGTCACCCTGCACCACGTATGAGCGTAGAGCAAGTGAGTGAGTGGGCAAAATAATAAAAAACGAAGGTAACTACATTACCTTCGTTTTTTATTTCCTGTCATACTTTTGTAATATTACTACAAATCATTCGACATTTATACTTATAGAAAAGTATATTCTATTCCTTTATCATAAATAAACGTGACGTTTTGTGTCGAATTTTGTTAAGGTATTGAAATATACCCGTGTGTTTTTATTACAATTGTGATACAATGATAACAAATAGATAACAAGAGAGGGATTTTCATTGAGTTCATACGGAAGCTTGATCGCACTTTTATGTTACATAGTAACTGTACTGCTTCTATATTTTATTGGTGATGCCGCAAACATCTCCATTTTACAATTCCCAAAAGAAGAAGCATTTCAATTAGAATCAGAAAAACATACTGCACGATCCATCGTACCACTACTCCTAGCTCTTCCTGTATATATCGTCGTTTTATATAAAAGTAAAAAAGTGTAAAGGCTACCCATTTCGTTTATTTTGGTGGTTTTTACATTTTTTTGTTATATTACCCCTATTTTAAACATCATTCCATACTAAACACCCAGCTAGTCATTTAAAATGAGAAAATCCCCTAGAAAAAATTCCACTCTCTGTCCAGTCACTAACTACCGAACTTACATAGATTATAAGTGTGAAGGGGGTGATGAGGATTATGTTTGGATCATTTGGATGCTGTGATAACTTTAGAGACTGTCATCATCGTGAAAGAGAGTGCGACCATCGTGACCATCGCGAGAAAGAGAGAGAGGTAAAACCACAACAACCAGCTGTATGTAACGTACTTGCTAGCATTTCAGTTGGAACAGAGCTTTCTCTTTTAAGCATTAAAGGTATCGGATCTTTCAACGATGTAATTTTTGAAGGTTTCGCTAACGGTGTTGCTCTTTTCTCCGCTTTAGCTCGTAACAATAATGATAAAGATAATAAAGACGACAACAAAGATGATAAGAACCGTCAACGTAATACTTTTAATGGTATTTTACGTGTATGCCCAACTGATATCGTTGCTATCGCTATCTAGTTCTGTGTCTTATCCTCTATAGTAAGAAAACAAGATTTACTTTTCTCATAGAAAAAACCTGAGACCGATTTCAAATCGACTCAGGTTTTTTTATTAATTATATGCTTTTAACTAGTTCAACAACTTCTTCAGCAGTTGACATCAATAATGCTTTTTCTGCTAATGTTTCCATTTCTGCTTTTGACAACTTGCTTAGTTGTGTTCTTGCAGGAAGAATAGATGTTGCACTCATACTGAACTCATCTAAACCTAATCCTAATAATAATGGGATAGCAAGTGAATCTCCCGCCATCTCACCACACATGCCAGCCCATTTGCCTTCTTTATGAGCAGCATCGATAACCATTTTTACAAGACGTAAAATAGATGGGTTATATGGTTGGTATAAGTATGATACTTGTTCGTTCATACGGTCTGCAGCCATTGTGTATTGGATTAAATCATTCGTTCCGATAGAGAAGAAATCAACTTCTTTCGCGAATTGATCTGCTAATACTGCTGAAGCTGGGATTTCAACCATCATACCAACTTCAATAGAATCAGAAACAGTTGTACCCGCTTCTACAAGTTTCGCTTTCTCTTCTAATAAAATCGCTTTCGCTTGACGGAACTCATCAAGAGTTGCAATCATTGGGAACATAATTTTTAAGTTGCCGTATACGCTAGCACGAAGTAATGCACGAAGTTGTGTACGGAACACATCTTGCTCATCAAGACATAAGCGAATTGCACGGTATCCTAAGAATGGGTTCATTTCTTTTGGTAAATGTAAGTATGGAAGCTCTTTATCTCCACCGATGTCAAGTGTACGAACAACGACTGGTTGACCTTCTTTTACACCTTCAAGAACTGCTTTATACGCTTCGAACTGCTCTTCTTCTGTTGGAAGATTGTCACGGCCCATGTATAAGAATTCTGTACGGTATAAACCAACGCCTTCTCCACCATTATCGATAATACCTTGTACATCATTTGGTGTTCCGATATTTGCAACAAGCTCAACGTGATGTCCATCACTTGTTACAGTAGCTTGGTCTTTTAATTTTGCCCATTCAGTTTTTTGCTCTTCAAATTTCGCTTTCTTTTCTTCAAACGAACGAAGAGTTTCTTCTGATGGGTTTACAATTACTTCTCCATCTAAACCGTCAATGATAACGATATCGCCGTTTTGGATTTTCTCCATAACAACTTTTGTACCAACAACAGCTGGAATTTCCATAGAACGAGCCATAATTGCAGAGTGAGATGTACGTCCACCGATATCAGTAGTGAAACCTTTTGCATACTTACGGTTTAACTGAGCTGTATCAGATGGTGTTAAATCTTCAGCAATGATGATTACCTCTTCAGAAATTGTACCAGGATTTGAGAAGTTAATTCCTAGTAAATGTGCAAGAACGCGTTTTGTTACGTCACGAATGTCTGCAGCACGTTCTTTCATATATTCGTTATCCATGTTTTCAAACATAGAAATAAACATTGATGCAACTTCATCCATTGCAAATTCAGCATTTACTTTTTCGCTATTCACTTTATCTTTTACTGGGTTTACTAGTTCTGGATCATTTAACACTAATAAATGTGCTTCAAAGATCGCAGCTTTGTCAGCACCTAGCTCAGCAAATGCGTGGTCTTTAATAGCTTCTAATTCAGTTTTTGCTTTCTCAAGCGCAGCGTCTAAGCGTGCAATTTCTGCAGCTTCGTTTGTAATTGATTTCTTTTCGATGTTAAATTCAGGATTTTCAAGTCTGAAAGCCTTTGCAATAGCAATCCCACTTGATGCAGCGATCCCTTGAATGTTAAGAGTCATTATTCTCCTAATCCTTCGTTTTTCATAGTTTCTTCGATAGCTGCTAGTGCTTGAGCTGCATCATCACCATTTGCAGTGATTTTAATTTCTGCGTTTTGTTGAATACCTAAAGACATTACGCCCATGATTGATTTTAAGTTAACGTTCTTTCCGTTATACTCTAAGTTAATGTCAGAACCGAATTTGCTTGCAGTGTTTACAAGTAGAGTTGCTGGACGAGCATGAATTCCTGAGTCGCTAGTTACTTTAAAGATTTTTTCCATGATAATTTATCTCCTTTAAATTACAGTATTTTTTTAGTTGTATAGACGTGAGTACTACATCATCTATTGTATATAATAGGCGATGTTCGGTCAACCACATCGCCTATTATAATTATAAACATTTTGCGTCAAATTCCTACTGAATGTCAATAATAGCGGTTTCGCCCTTCTTAACATTTCCATCTTTTTTCAATTCGACTTGTTGCCCTTGTTGTAAGTTTGTAAAGACAATTGGTGTAATGATAGATGGTGCATTTTCTTTTACAAATGCAAGATCTACTTTTAATAATGGTTGGCCTTGTTTCACCTTGTCGCCTTGTGCTACAAGCGCTTCAAAACCTTCACCATTTAATTTTACAGTATCAATACCGAAGTGGATCAAAATTTCTTTTCCGCCTTCAGATTGAATACCAATCGCATGTTTTGTAGGGAATACATTAACGATCTCACCGTTAACTGGAGAAACTACTGTTCCTTCAGTTGGCTCAATTGCAAATCCATCTCCCATCATTTTTCCTGAGAATACTTGGTCAGGTACTTCTGTAATTGGTAATATTTTCCCTTCAATTGGTGATACAATTGTTTCATTTTCATCAACTTTTTGAGGAGTTTCTTCCACTTTTACAGGTTCTTCTTTTTCAACATGAGGTGTACGACCTGACATAATATCATGAATTTGTGATTTTAACGTGTCAGATTTCGGTCCGAAAATAGCTTGAATGTTATTTCCAACTTCAAGTACACCAGCTGCTCCAAGTTCTTTTAAGCGGTCTTTGTTTACATTCTTTTGTTCGTTAACTTGAACACGTAAACGAGTAATACAAGCATCTAAAGAAGCAATGTTTTCTTTACCACCAAGTGCTACTAATACTTCACGAGGAAGTTCGCCTGCTTCTGCTTTTCCTGCACCGTCATTCGCATTTGCCTCTTCACGACCAGGTGTTTTTAGATTCCATTTACGGATTGCAAAGCGGAATCCGAAGTAGTAAATAACTGCTAGTACAAGACCAACAATAATTACCCACCACCATGCTGTACGGCCTGGTAATACACCGAATAATAGGAAGTCAATTAAACCACCAGAGAATGTCATACCAATTTTAACACCTAAAATTTGCATTGTCATAAATGATAGACCAGCAAATACAGCATGAATTCCGAATAATACTGGCGCTACGAATAAGAATGAAAATTCAAGTGGCTCTGTAATACCTGTTAAGAAAGATGTTAATGCTGCAGAACCTAAAATACCTGCTGCTAATTTTTTATTTTCTGGACGTGCTTCATGATACATTGCTAAAGCTGCTGCTGGAAGACCGAACATCATGAACGGATACTTACCAGTTGTAAATGTACCTGCCGTTAATTCTACACCGTCTTTTAACTGTGCCATAAAGATTTTTTGGTCACCACGGATTAATTCGCCAGCTGCATTTGTATACTGACCGAATTCGAACCAGAACGGTGAATAAAAAATGTGGTGTAGTCCAAATGGAATTAATGAACGTTCAATTAAACCGAATATAAATGCTGCGATTGTTCTATTCGCATCAATCATTTGATGTGAGAACGTGTTTAAGCCACCTTGAATGTATGGCCAAACGAAGCACATGATAATACCTACTATTAAAGAGAATGTTGCAGTTGCGATCGGTACGAAACGCTTACCTGCAAAGAAACCTAAGTATGATGGTAATTCAATGTTGAAGTATTTATTATAGCAATATGCCGCTACTATACCGACGATAATACCACCAAATACCCCTGTTTGTAGCGTCGGAATACCTAATACGTTTGCATACGCTGGATCTGCAAATCCAATTTTTACTGGGTCTGCTCCAGAACTTGTTACTTTCACTAGCTTATCTACTTCTAAGAACACACTCATCGTTTTGTTCATAATTAAGTAGCCGACGAATGCTGCTAAACCAGCTACTCCGTCTCCACCAGCTAAACCAATTGCTACCCCAACTGCAAATAATAATGCAAGGTTAGCGAAAATAATATCACCAGATTGTTCCATAATTTTTGCAACCATTACGAACCAATCTGCTTTTAAAGCAGGAATAACATTTGTTAACTGTGGATTTTGAAATGCATTACCAAATCCAAGTAAAATACCTGCCGCCGGTAAAATCGCTACTGGAAGCATTAACGCTTTTCCGACTTTTTGAAGAACACCAAAGATCTTCTTAAACATGGAAACCCTTCCTCTCTTATCTATATTGATACCTTCCGACAAACGCCAAAAAGACATGAGGAAAAAAAGATAGAACGATAGCTATACAAAGGGTAGTATATCCCTTTCTCTAGCTTACATTCCTTACTTTTCTCCACTCATGCCTGATCGAATCAGTAACACGTGTCAAAAATAGGTTTACGTATAAGTTCACTATAATTAAGGCAAACGTTTTCGTTACTCTGCTTAATCTGTTTGTCGAAATTTGTATAACTTTGCAATAGTTATTATACATAACTATTGTAAGCGATTCAATCATTTTTTTTAACGTTTTCATTTTAGACAAAAATATATGACTTTTTACACATGCTCTGCCTTTACTAAGCGTTGCAAGTGCATCGTTAAATAAATACTTTCAGCTTCATATACAGGTAGTTGCAACTCTTTTTGCATGACCTTAACTAGCTTCCAAGCCACGTTATAGCAAACTGGATACTCCGCCTTTAATAAATCAGCAAAACTTTGCGATTCCTCTACTTTTTCTCCTTTTTTCACCCTCTCAATAGCATATTGAAGATGACGAATAAGGCGTAAATAATGAATGCTCTCTTGATCTAATGTAATTTGTAAGTTTGTCTCAATTAAAGATACAAGTTGTGCAATGAGACGGGAGTTTTGATTAACTGAAGATAAATCAGAATTTGTAAGCGAACTGTAAATGTGAAGTGCAATAAAACCAATTTCTCCTTCTGGCAATGTAATTTGCAAACGAGAATTTAAAAGTTCTACAACACCTTCAGCAATTTCATATTCCTCTGGATAGAGCATTTTTGTTTCAACTAAAAAAGGATTATCAATTGTAAGTCCTTGTTTTAACCTTTTAATTGCAAATGAAATATGATCTGTTAACGCAATATGAATATGTTCATTTAGTGGAGATTTTGCTTTTTCTTGAATGTACAGCATAATATCGTTCATCAATTCAATTAATTTTTCACTAACATGCGGCACTAATAATTTATATTGTTCACGATCACGTTCATTTTTTAAGACAAACATTTTTTCGATTTGTTCTTGCTCCAATACATCTTTCGCTTTTTTCCCAAATCCAATTCCTTTACCAATCACTACTACTTCCTCGTGTTCAGGATGGCTAGCAATGATGACATTATTATTTAAAACTTTTTTAATTTCTAGATAATTATTCATATAACACCACCCTCGTACTTAAATAGCCTACTTTTATGTTACAGAATATTCTTCTTTGTCGTCAATGTAAAACATCTGCCATTTAATAAAAATTCATTTTTTAGACATGTTTATATATGATGCGTATAATGTAAGAGCAACTGTACATAGAAAGGAGATAACAACATGATTAAAATGTTTGTAAGTGATATCGATGGTACAATGATGCAACACGGAGGTCTTATTGATGAGCAAGATGTTGCGGCACTACGCAGCCTCGCCGAGCAAAATGTTATTCTTTGCTTCGCTTCCGGAAGACTTGATAATGAAATTGCAGACTTAATGAAAGCTGTAAATACAAATTTTCATCGTATTAGTGTAAATGGTGTTTTTGTATATACACATGAAAATAAACAACTATTATCTGCAACTTTTGATTCCAGCATACTTCCCGATTTGTTAGCTATGACGAATGAAAATCCTTATTTCCGTTATGTAAGTGATGAGCATAATTATTACATTGAAGAGAAAACACCTTTTATTCAAGAACTTGAACAACAAGTAACAATGACTTCTGTTGAAGAACCAAACTTACTACAGAAGATTGATGATACAATTTTCCCAAATAAAATTTCTGTCGGTGGAACAAAGGAGAGCTTACAACTCCTTCAGAAAAAAATTGATGAAAAATTCCACGGGAAAGTTAGTACTTTCATCTCAGCAGAACAATGTTTAGATGTAATGCCACCGAATGTTAGTAAAGGCTCTGCCATTTCTGTTTTATTAAATGAGTTTCAAATAAAACCTGAGGAAATTGCTTGTATAGGGGATTCTTACAATGATATTCCTATGTTTTCTTTAACTCCTCACAGTTTTGCTATGTCGCAAGCCGATGATGCAGTGAAAAAACACGCTCACTATGTAGTAAATCACGTCAAAGATGCTGTTAACCACGTAATTGCTCATAATAAAAATACGACTCATTCCTTATAAGGATGAGTCGTATTTTTATTTCTTTACATGTTATCCATTTTCATTTCCACTGTACTTCACAAACTGAAATATACTATTTGTTACGTGCAATATTCGTAATAAATTTATAACGATCTCCACGATAAATACATTTCACGTACTCTAGCGGTATCTCACCTTCTGAATATGACCATTGACGCATTACAAGTACAGGCGCCTTTTTAGGAATATGCAGATGTTCAGCTTCATTTTCCGTTGCAACAGAAGCTTCAATTGACTGAGTAGCGCTAACAAGTTTAAAGCCCAGTTTTTTCTCTAAATGTTCATATAAAGATTGTTGCAATATCTCTTCGTTAATATCTTTTACAAGAGCTGGCGACAAATATGTCGTCTCAAAAGCAATCGGTTCATCATCAGCTAAGCGAATACGCCTCACTTCATAAACCGATTCCCCCTCCTGTATTCTCAACCGGTCTGCTATTTTAGCAGTAGCTGGAACTAGGCGGAAACTAAGTAATTGACTACTTGGGTTCATCCCACGAGAAATCATGTCTTCTGTGAATCCCGTCATTCCTTGCAATTTTTGTTCCACTTTCGGAAGTTGGACAAATGTTCCAATTCCACGCTTCCGATATAAATAGCCTTGTTCCACTAAATTATTAATCGCCTGTCTGATTGTCATACGACTCACTTCGAACTTATCACAAAGTTCATTCTCAGATGGGATTTTATCTCCCGGCTTCCATTCGCCGTCCTCAATTAGCTGTTTCACCCACTCTTGAATCTGATAATAGATCGGAAATGGTGAATACTTGTCGATGTTCATCAGCAATCGCCTCACTGCATAAAGATAGAGCTTCTTGATCTGCGATTACGGTTACATTCGGATGACGTTGTAAAACTGTAGCCGGACACTCTTCACTATATTCACCTTGCAATAATTCTTTAACAGCTTCTGCCTTTTTAGCACCCATAGCTACAAGTAGAACTTGTTTCGCTTTCATAATGCTTCCAATTCCCATTGTAATCGCATGAGTTGGCACATCTTCTTCTTTTTCGAAGAAGCGAAGGTTTGCTTGGCGTGTAGATTCTGTTAATTCAACAATGTTCGTTGGAGAATTAAACGGTGTTCCTGGCTCGTTAAATCCGATGTGACCGTTTTCACCGATTCCAAGAATCTGTAGGTCAACTGGGTTAGCAGCTAGAATGCCCTCGTAACGTTTGCATTCTTCCTCTAAATCACTTGCCATCCCGTTTGGTACATAAGTTTGTTTAAATGGAAGATGATCAAACAACTGTTCTTGCATGAAATAGTGATAGCTGTTTTTATCTTCATGTGGTAAATTTACGTACTCATCTAAGTTTACAGTGGTTACACGGCTTGTATCAAGTTTATTTTTTCGCATTTCTGCATAAATACCTAATGGAGAGCTTCCTGTAGCCATTCCTAATGTTGGATTTTCTTTTGTTTTTACAACTTCTTCAATTAATTTATAACCTACTTCTGCTAGTTCTTCTGGAGTTTTTACAACAAGAATATTCATTTAATTACTTCCCTTCCTTCATATGAATTCCTAAACGAACCGTATCATATACATGTAAATCTTCATTCATCACAACAAAGTCTGCATCTTTTCCTACCGCTAATGCACCTTTATTATTTAATCCAAACTCTTCTGCTTGGTTAACTGATGTCATCAGTACTGCATCTTCGATTGAACAACCTGTAAATTCAATTACATTTCGGAAAGCTTGATCCATTTTTAGAATACTACCAGCTAACGTTCCATCTTCTAATCGAGCACTACCATCTTTTACATGTACCGGCTGTCCGCCAAGCTCATATAATCCATCTTCAAGACCTTTTGCGCGCATTGCGTCAGTAATAACACTTACTTTTTTCGGTCCTTTTAACTTATATGCTAATTTCACCATATCAGGGTGAATATGAATACCATCTGTAATTACTTCAACCATTACATCTGGATTTAATAACACATGACCAACAACTCCTGGCTCACGGTGATGTAATCCACGCATTTGATTGTATAAATGTGTCGCATGTGTAATCTTTCTATTTTTTAGTTGCGCATCAATTGCATCTGTATGCCCCATTGTGCCAACTACACCAGTTTCAGTAAGATATTGTTCAAACTCTAATGCTCCCTCTTCTTCTGGTGCATATGTTACTAATTTAATTAAATTCCCACTTGCTTCTTGCCATTGTTTAAATTGCTCAATATTTGCAGGAACGATATGTTCAAGTGGTTGTGCACCTGCACGTTTCTTTGAAACATAAGGTCCTTCTAAGTGAATATATTCGAAATGTGCTCCTTTTTCTTTTGCTTCTTTCGCAGCAGTTAGCGCTGCTTCAATTGCCTCTGGAGCTTGTGTCATTGTTGTTGGGAAGTAAGTTGTAACCCCTTCTTTTAACATTTCTTTACCTAGAGTTACTAACCCATCGCTATTTGCATCCATCGCATCAATATCGTATCCACCATGAATATGAACATCGATCATACCTGGAATTACAATCTTCCCTGTAGCATCAAAAACAGTTTCATTTTCTTGTGGTACATATTGAGCCATCAAACCAATTTCTTTAATGGTTTCTGCGTAACGAATAAATCCGTTTTCCACTATTTCTTGACCTGTGTAAATTTTGGCATTGATGACAATTTGCGTTTTCATTTTCATCGATCCTTTCCCATGAAATACCTACTTGTTATTATTACCTTATTCGCCTAGTTCCATCTTAATATATGCACGAGTAGTTGTCTATACATTCTAATGAAATTTCCTTTTTATTCAACAAAAAAGGAAATTTCTTACGTCCATTATAATTATAATATATAGTATTCATTTTTCCAAAAAGGGACAGTATCCACCCCTAATATAGAAGTCACTTCAACAATGGCATTAACCCACTAGACTCTAACATAACATGTTCACCATCTGTTTCTATTTCTACTGTACGTTTATTCGTTCTATATACCATTATACCGTGCCTTTTTAAGCGTTTTACTACACTTTGGTGAGGATGTCCATACGGATTACTACTCCCATAAGACAGAATAGCAAACTGCGGTTCCACTTTTTTTATAAACGTTTCACTTGTTGAAGTATACGAGCCGTGATGCCCCACTTTTAAAACATCTGCATGTACATCAAATTGTTTTAATATTTCATGTTCTGTCCGTACATCCGCGTCACCCATTAATAAAAAATCCGCTTTTCCATATCGTACCTTCAAAACAATTGAGGATTCATTATTTTCATCTTTTGATTTCCCATTGTTTAATACTTGTATAGAAACATGTGGATCCAGCGGTATATATTGCCCTTCCTTTACTGAAACGAAAGGTATCCCTCTTTTTTTAATATTATTCCGATATGTATGATAAGTAAGAGAACTATATGTTTTTCCGCTATCTAATATAAGCGATACCGGCATTTGCTCTACAATTGGAATTAGCCCCCCTATATGATCCATATCGGGATGCGTACTGACAATTACATCTAAATGATTAATCCCTTTCTCAATTAATTTCTGAATAATAACCTCTCCTGCTTCATAAGGTCCTCCATCAATTAACATTGTTTGTCCGTTTGGCATTATGATAAGTGTTGCATCACCTTGCCCCACTTTTAAAAAGCTCACTTTCATTTTACTAAGATGTTGCCGATGCATATGTAAAGGAGACGTAGTATGAATGGACATCATATACCTTTTAGCTGATGCGCTATTTAAAGAAAAACATAATAAAACAGAAACTAATAATAGAATAATCCGCATACCTCTCATAACTCGTCTCCTTTTTTCATTTAGTATGGCACTGTAAATAATTGATATACAAAAAAAGCTTAGCAAAATGCTAAGCTTTTATTTCGATATCTCTTGTAAGGAACCGAAGAATAAATCTGCTTCATTCATTTGTTCATTCTCTTCAGAAAGCGGGGGTAAATCATCTAATGTTTTCAATCCAAATGTGTCCAAAAATTCTTTTGTTGTTCCGTATAAAATAGGACGCCCTGGTCCTTCCGCCCTTCCCATTTCTTTTATAAGTAAATGGGAAACCAACGTTTGTAACGCCTTATCGGTTTTAACTCCTCTAATCTCTTCCATTTCAGTCCTTGTGATTGGTTGACGATATGCAACAATCGCTAACGTTTCAAGGGCAGCTTGTGAGAGCGAAGCAGCTGTTGGTGTATCTATTAGTTTTTGATAATATGAAGCATGTTCTTTCTTTGTAGCAAAACGATATACTTTTGCATACTGTACAATTTGCAAACCACGGTTTGCACCTTCACATTCTTGTTGCATTTCTTCTAAAATATTCATTACTTCATTCATTTCAATTTCAAGAACTTTCGCTATTTGTTCTGGATAAATCCCTTCATCACCAGAAACAAATAAAAGGCCTTCAATAATTGACTTTTGTTCTTTCCTATCCATTTCACGAGCTCCTTCCTTCTATTTTCCCATAAAAATACACATCAAAAAACCGAATCACAATCAATGCGTTCGGTTCAATATTTTTTCTCTTGTTCCAAACGATACATTAAAACATAGCATGAGATAAAGTGTTTTTATCCCAATTTCACATACTTGCCCTATGCAGATTTATTAGAGCTTGATACGAAAATTTCATCAAAATTATGTTCTTGCTCAATTATGATTTGTTGATTTTTCATAAGTTCCAGAACTGCTAAAAATGTTACGACCATTATTTCACGTTCATCATCAACAAATAAATCATAAAAACTTTGGCGACCACCCTTTATTTTTAACTGCTTTAAAATATCAGTCATTCGCTGTTCAATTGGTATTTCTTGACGAGTAATACGTGTTGTTACAGGTTTTTTTGCCTTTTTACGGCGCATTAATTTTTGAAATGCCGCTAGCATATCATATAACGTAACATCAAGAGGCAAGCTTGTCTCCTCTTCTTGTTGCAACGATGTAAAGTCAATTGGTGGACGTGTATATAGCTGTGCTCTTTCTTGTTCTCTTTCTTTTAACTCAGTAGCAACTTGCTTATATTTCTTATATTCAATTAACCTCTCCATCAATTCTTGACGAGGATCATCTATAAAATCATCACCGTTATCAAGTACATCTTCTTCATGTTTCGGCAACAACATTTTACTTTTAATTTGTAATAACGTTGCGGCCATTACTAAATACTCACTTGCAACATCTAATTGAAGTTCTTTCATCGTATGCACATAAGATAAATATTGCTCTGTAATATCTGCTACAGGAATATTATATATATCAATTTCATAACGATGTATTAAATGTAACAATAGATCTAAAGGCCCTTCAAAAGCCTCTACTTTAAAATTATATTGCACAAAGCATCCCACCACATTTTTTCTATAACAACATAAGTATAGAGCATACTCATGTTCTATCCAACCTTTTTAAGAAATTTAATTAAAAATAGACCGATGCCTATGTCATCATGCCCACCACTTCATATGATAACAGTGTAGTAAGAACAATGTAGGAGGTCAAAAAACTATGGGTCACGTTGATTGTGGTTTTAGCGGTGGGTTCGCATTACTTGTTGTACTGTTTATTTTACTAATTATTGTAGGAGCAGCTTGCTTCTGCTAATATGAACAATAACGGCTAGGGGGAAATCTCCTAGTCGTTTATTGTTCATATTTCTATGATACACTTATATGTATAACCGTTAGATAGGGGCGAGAAAACATGTATCCTACCGAATACATACAATTTTTAATTCATTTCCAAGGAGATTACGACTATTTTGAATGCCACGAAATACTAGAAGAGTACTGGAAGACAAAACCACGAGGAAATCGTGATCATTACTTAGTTGGTCTCATTCAAATTGCAGTTTCTTTATACCACCAAAGACGTGATAACTGGAATGGTTCTACAAAAATGATGAAAAGCGCAATCACAATTTTAGAAAAAAGCGGTGTGTCTTTACAACGTTTAGGAATTAATCAAGTACAACTTCTTTCCTTGCTCAATGAAAGATTGCAATCTATCCATAAAAAAGAACGTTTTGTACCTTTATTTTTACCCTTATCAGATCCATCGTTAGAGAAGCAGTGCACAGAGTTATGTCAAAAACAAAACCTCCCTTGGAAAGATTTGAATGCTATCCCAAGTGAATATATTATAAACAAGCATACTATGCGTGATCGCACAGAAGTCATTACTGAACGAAATGAACAATTACAAAAAAGAAAGCAGAGATAATAAACTACTTATCCCTGCTTTCACGAATGTATATTTTGTTCTAGCCCTTTACATTTTTCGCAAAAACTTGCTGTTTGCTCATTTCCGCAAATTGTAAACTCAAGAAATTTACTCTTTAACTCTTGAACCATCTTTGTCCCAATCCCTACATGACGGTGAGATGGGTTGACACTCAAATGCTGAATTTCTAATACTTGATTCTCTTTTTTTACAATCCCCATTATTCCAACAAAATCTTCATTCTCTTTCCACAAATACAATTGCCAATCATCTTTTGCTTCATATTCTTTCATTGTCAATTGTAATGTTTTCACATCTTTTTCAGTTGGCATAAACGAAAGAAGCCCCATTGCAATTTTTTCATAACTTTTTTTAAAACGAATTAACATAACCCTTATCCCTTCTTACAAAAGTTACAAACTAGTAATCCCCTCAATCACTCTTTTCATATCATATTCATTTTACAATATTTTCAACAGAGTGAGAAGAGCCTAAAACAACTTGATAATCATACAAAGCGAAAAGAAGAAAGTCAAATCTATGTTTCAGCACTATTCCTTTAATAAATAGAGTTAAAAAAAGAAAATTTTATATGGAATGGAAAGAAACATATCATTCAATATCACTTCATTAATAGTTACCCTAAAGCAGCACACTTCTAGCAAAATTAATATAACAAAAAATATTTATTGAAACATATAATGTAATGTATTCTATGTAATTTGTTAAAGGTTTGTTCTCACAAGCAATATATTTTAGCAACAATACTACTTGTATGATGAGCTGCAGAAGAAGTACCCCGTCCCATTTAAAAGTAAAAAAAGAGAGCAAAAGCTCTCTTTTCCCTTACCTTATTCTTCCCAAACTTTAACTTCTTTCATTACATCGCCTTGACGCATTTTTAATACTGTTTCAATACCGCTTGTTGCTTTACCAAATACAGTATGAACGCCATCTAAATGTGGCTGTGGCTCATGAACAACAAAGAATTGGCTACCGCCTGTGTTACGGCCAGCATGAGCCATAGAAAGTGATCCGACAAGGTGTCTATGAGGGTTTCCATCAGTTTCACATGGAATAGAGTAACCTGGGCCACCTGCACCTGTACCTGTTGGGTCTCCACCTTGGCTTACGAAGCCAGGAATAACACGGTGGAATGTAACACCATCATAAAATCCTTGCTCTGCTAATTTTTTAAAGTTTTCTACTGTTTTCGGTGCTTCTTCTGGGAAAAATTCCAAGTCGATTTTTTCACCGTTTTCCATTAATATGTATCCTAAAGTTTTCATATGTATATGTCTCCTTTCAACTATCTCAGCACTATATTACCACATTCATGACTAGAAACAAAAAGAATCCGACAATCTAGATACTTCTTTTTTGAAATGTGGAAAAAGCTAGGTGACAAATAAGAAATATATACTATAATAACTTTGTTGCCCGAAAATTTTAGAAAGAGAAAGGGAGCGATTTTTCGTGAGAACGAAATTATTAGCTCTGCTATTAGCTGTAACGGTATTTATGATGCCAACAGCTTCATTTGCAGACATCATCGAGGGAGAATCAATTGTTACACTAGGAGAGAACTTATCCGAACAACAAAAACAAGATCTGTTAAAAGAAATGAAAGCACCGAAAGATGCTACAATTATTACTGTATCTAATGCGGAAGAACATAAATTTCTAGAAGGCATTGTTCCAAAAGCACAAATTGGTACGAGAGCAATTTCTTCTTCTATGATTACATACACTAAACCAGGATCTGGTCTTATTGTACGATCAAAGAACATTAACTGGGTAACAGATGCAATGTACACTAACGCTTTGATTACAGCAGGTGTAAAAGATGCAGAAATTCAAATTAACGCACCTTTTAAAGTTTCAGGAACTGCAGCTTTAACTGGATTAATGAAAGCATATGAAACTGCGTCCAATAAACAAATTCCTGAAGAAGTTAAAAAAGTAGCGAATGAAGAAATGGTACAAACAGCCCAGCTTGGTGATAAAATTGGTGAAGAAAAAGCAGTTCAACTTGTTGCAAAAATTAAAGAAGAAATTGCAAAAGAACAGCCAAAAACAACAGAAGATTTACGTTCATTAATTAAAAAAATTGCTGATCAATTAGGCATTACATTAACAGATGAACAGTTAGATAACTTAGTATCGTTATTTGATAAAATGAAAAATCTTAATATCGATTGGAATCAAGTTGGTAGTCAATTAAACAAAGCAAAAGAACACGTTTCTGCCTTTTTAGGATCTGAAGAAGGACAAAGTTTTCTAGATAAAGTGAAAGATTTCTTCTCAAGTATCATTGATTTTGTTAAATCTTTATTCAAGTAAAAAAGAAGCCCGCCAGTGACGGGCTTCTTTTTTATACAAGTAACGGTAATTTCATAACAGCCTCTTCAACCGAACGCACTATATGATTTGCTTTCTCCTTTACATATGGATGGGCATGATGAAGAGTAAATGAATGCGGGGTTACTTCAAACATAGAAATATCATTGAAAGAATCTCCAATACAAGCAACTTCATTTGCTTCAATTTGCAAATGGTCCATTAGTCGCTTTAGAGCACTACCCTTACTCACGCCTCTTGGCATAATATCAACATAGCGTTTACCTGATATAAAAACTTCCGCTTCGCCTTGAAACGTATCTCGTAGCTCTTGATCTAACGTCACAATTTTCTCTTCTTCTCCAAAAACAAACAATTTTGCAGGGTGCACAGTCTTACCAAACTTTTCTTCTAACGCTTCAATTTCAGCGATATGCACACCCATATACGCTTCAAAATTATGGTGTTGTTCATTTTTCCTTTTTGTATATCGCTGCTCATTTGCACAAACAATATCCGCTAGTCCTTTTTTATGTATATATCGATATATTTCCTGGGCAACCGTATTTTCAAAACTCGATTCATGGAATAAATCCCCATCCGGAAGTAACATTGTCGCTCCATTTAAGCCTGTTGTGTAATATGGGAATGAAAACCTTTTTACAACTTCATCAATTCTATGTGTAAAGCGGCCAGAGGCAAAACAAATATTTGTCCCTTTCTCAGCTAACCAACACAGCGCACGTTCATCTTCTTTTTGCATATGATTCACATCGTAAACGAGCGTGTCATCTAAATCACTTACAAATAATTTAATCATGTCCTCTTCCCCTTCCATACACAATATCTACTCTAAGTGTACACAAAAAATGTGTGATTTTTGTTAAAAAACAATAAATTTTTGCTAAAAAAAATAAACGGGTGTATAATCCCGTTTATTTTTGTCTTTTTACATTTTGAGGTCTTACAATACTTGGTCGTACTTTTAAACTAGACATTGTTGGACGGAGTAAAATTTTTGTTAACGCGCCCCAATCAAATGGTAAAAACGGCCATAAATAAGGTGTTTGTAAACTTTTTATAGACGTTAAAAATAAAATTAATATCGTCATACCAATTACAAATCCCATCTCATGGAAGAGACCTGTTAAAATAATAACAAACAATTTCCCAACCTTATTCCCTAATCCTAATTCATAACTCGGTGTTGCATATGCACCAATCATCGAAACCGCTACATACAAAATTACTTCTGGCACAAACAAACCTACATCAATTGCAATTTGACCAATTAATATAGCGGAAATCAACCCTGCTGCAGACGATAACGGCGTTGGAGTATGAATGGCTGCCATCCTTAAAAACTCAAGTCCGACCTCTGCCATTAACACCTGTAATAAAATTGGTAAATGCGTCATCTTAGTCGGTCCAATAAAAGCAAGATTTGCTGGCAAAAGAGTTGGATCAAATACAAACACTAGCCAAAATGGTAATAAAAATAACGAGAATATAACACCTAAAAAGCGCACCCAGCGTAAAAATGTACCGACAGCTGGATTTTGTCTAAATTCTTCCGCATGCTGTAAATGATGAAAATATGTTGTCGGTGTAATCATAGCACTTGGTGATGTGTCAACGAGCACTAACACATGCCCTTCTAGTAGATGATTTGCTGCTACATCTGGCCTTTCTGTATATCGAATAAGTGGGAATGGGTTATAGCTTTGCTTTACAACAAATTCTTCTACTGTTTTATCCGCCATCGTAATTCCATCTACATCGATGTTATTTAATTCTTGTTTTATAATCTTTACTAAGTCTGGATTTGCAACATCTTGAACGTATGTAATACAAATATCCGTTTGTGATCTATCTCCTACTCGAATAATTTCATTTCGAAGACGTGGATCTCGAATTCTTCTACGAATTAATGCTGTATTTACAACGATATTTTCAACAAACCCATCCCTCGCACCGCGTACTACCTTTTCGGTATCTGGTTCTGTCGGTGTTCGCCCTGGATAACTACGAACATCGATCGCGAACGCTTCCGTTTCACCTTCCACAAATATCACAATGAGTCCTGATAATACTTGGAGCATTACCTCATCCATCGTTTTCACTTTGCTTACTTGTTGATGGATTAAGCGATTCTCTAAAAGCTTCACTGTATCTTCTTCTACATCCCTTATCTCATTTGTATCCACCGCTTCTTCTAAAATAGGGATAATATAATTTGTATCACAAAGTCCGTTTACAAATAACACACCAATTTCTTTATTCAAAATTTGAAATTTACGAATGCCAACATCGTATGTAACGCCTAGTCCAACTGTCTGCTTTAAATAATTTTCATTGTCACTTATGAAAGTTGATATAGGGATATCCACCTTTTTAGGCTTCGTCATAAAAACCACTCCTTTCCAAAATTAATTGAATCGCTTTTCTAGTAATAGGTGACCCTCTCTCCCATTCATCATTCCCGCACATTTTACCAATATCACCAACTCCAACAATGACAGGAACATTTAAATCGTCTAAGCAATATATTGTATCTCCACTAATCCTGCCAATTTCACCATCTGGAAGTCCAAATTTATCAACACCGTATTCGGTTAAATTCCCATTCCGATCTACACTTACATCTACACGTGCCCATTCCCAATGATGCGTATTAGACGCTACTGCTAAAATTCCGAGCACATCAATTTGTTTATGGGTAGCCACATATTTTAAAGCCTTCTCACCAGATCCTTCTCCAATAAATCCACTGTCATCAAACATGACAAATACAGGGTCATATGGCGTTTGCATAATAAGCTCAACAACTTTTTTCCCTGTCAATTTGGTTGGATTACTTTGTGATGCTGAAATACACCTTCCCCCAAATTCCTTTGTTAAAAGCTCAATTGTCCGCTTTGCATATTCATCTCCATCTGTGACCAAAACAACCCTTCGTCTCATTTGATTTATCCTTTCGGTTTACATATAAGTGCTATAAAAAACGAAAACAATATCGCTGCGGAAATGCCCGCAGACGTTAAACTAAACATGCCAATACCAATTCCTAAATATCCATGTTTTTCTGCTGCATGCATTGCTCCGTGCAATAGTGAATGTCCAAAACTTGTAATAGGGACTGTTGCTCCAGCACCTGCAAACTTTATTAGTTTATCGTACAATCCAAATCCATCTAAAATTGCTCCGATGACTACAAAAGTTGCCATTAAATGAGCTGGTGTTAACTTTGCGAAATCTAACAATAGTTGCCCAATTACACAAATAGCTCCACCTACAAGAAATGCATATATAAAATCCACAATTCACTCTCCTTTAACTCTTTCAAATACGACACCATGTGCAATTGTTGGAATCGTTTCTTTCTGTTGCATCATCATCGGGCTTAATAATGCGCCAGTGGCAACGACAAAAATTCGTTGTAAATTCCCTTTTTGCATCTCGTGTAATAAATGGCCATATGTGACAACTGCTGAACAAGCGCAACCACTACCACCTGCAAACACTTCTTCTTGACTTGATTCATAAATCATCAATCCGCAATCATTGTATATATGCCCAAGATCGTAACCTTCCTCAAGTAAAAGTTGTTTTGCAATCGGCGTCCCAACAGCTGATAAATCACCCGTAACAATTAAATCATAATCATCGGCACTTCTTCTTAAATCTTCAAAATGCTGTTGAATTGTATGAGCTGCTGCTGGAGCCATCGCTGCCCCCATATCCAAAGGATTTGTGATTCCTAAATCTTGCACTTTTCCGATTGTAGCCGCCGTAATTTTAATCGCACTTTTTTCATTGCTAATTAATATAGATCCTGCACCAGTCACAGTTGAATTTGCTGTCCCTGGCTTTTGCCCACCATACTCTGTTGGATAGCGAAATTGTCTTTCAGCCGTTGCATTATGACTACTTACTGTAGCTAAGACACGATTTGCAAATCCACCGTCTATAAAAGCTGAGCCAACTGCTAAAGTCTCCATAGACGTCGCACAAGCGCTAAACATTCCTAAAAAAGGAATGCCCCACTTACGCGCAACATAATTTGCTGTCACTGTTTGATTTAATAAATCTCCCGCTAAAAAGAAATCAATTTGCGATGTTTTTATATTCCCTTTTTGCACTGCTTGTTGAATTGAGTCTGACATTAATCTTCGTTCGGCGAGCTCCCAATTTTCCTCTCCACAATGCAAGTCATCGTATGAAATATCAAAATCTTTTCCAAGAGGGCCCTCAGCTTCTTTCGGACCGACAGCAGTACCCGTTGCATTCACATATATATCATTTTGAAATACCCACGTTTGTTTTCCGGTCAACCTCATACTAGCCCCTCCTTTAAGACATAAAAACTTTAAAGGTATACCTTATTAACCCAATGATATATGCACCAACAACCCCAAATACAATTACACTTCCTGCCAGTTTAAACATATTTGTAGCAATCCCTAGAACAATCCCTTCACTCTTATGCTCTAAGGCAGCGCTCGCCATAGAATTTGCAAATCCTGTCACCGGCACCGCTGATCCTGCTCCAGCAAATTGACCGATTTTATCATATACACCACATCCTGTTAAAATCGCGGATAATAAAACAAGCGTTGCAACAGTTGGGTTTCCTGCCTCTTGTTCACTGAAGTGAAAATAATGTATATAAAATTTCATCAATACTTCTCCAACTGTACAAATGAGTCCACCTACAAGAAATGCTTTGATACAATTTAGTAAATAGTTTGGCTTTGGATGATACTCCTTCACTTTATTTATGTAATCATCCTTCAATTTCTGACTTGTCATTTATATACTGCCTCCTACTTTACGAAATAAATCCAGTGAAACAACGATCCTATTACTTTCCCAAGTACAATAGCAATGAGTAAAACAACAATCTTCCCCTCTACCCCTACTCGTTTCGCTAAAATAGGTAGAACATTTAACACCTCTGTTAATGCCGCAGCAAGCATTCCAATGAACGTGCCACAAAATATCCCTAATATAACGAGCCAATATTGCGATGTTTGAAATGTAATGTTTTTCAAACTACACCAAGCCCCTGTTAAAGTACCTGCAATGACTGCCCACTCAAAATATTGAATATGCTTTCCACTTCTCGTTAATTGAGCTAAACGGGGGATTATACCAAGTACAGCTAAAAATGCGACATACCCGCTACCTACCGCAATCCCTCCAGCTAAACCAATTAAAATAACAAATCCAGACTCAATCATCGGCAAGTTGTTTCATATTATCCTTGTTTTCATTAACGATTACATATTGATCAAGCGACTGTTGGTATTGAAACATCTCAACTTCTAGCGGACTTGGCTCTTCATTAATTCGCTTTTGAAATACATGATTAAAGAATAAAACCATCCCTAAGCCAAGACCTAAAGAATAAGGAATTTGAAATAAAAGTGGTTGCGCATTAAATTCTCCAGTAATCATGTAATATAACCGTTGATGTACTTGTTGCATACTTACATCTTCATGGAAATAAATGATCGCAAGGGCCGCTCCAATGAAAAGTAACAGCCATACAAGCCCGAAAAAAACTGGATGCGCCTTCTTTTTTTCGTATATAATTTCAACAAGAGTTTGTCCAGAACCGAGTAAATTAATTTGTACATGAGATGCTTTCTGTTGAATAATCTCAATTACTTTCATAACATCAATTACAACATGCGTCTTATCATGCGCTGTTATTTTGTAAACTATCTCATTTTGTAACAACTCAACTACAGAAGAATCTCCGGCAAGTTGAGCAACATCGCCCAGCTTTACTTCATAAGTAGGAGAAACTTTTAAACGATTGCGCATTTTAATATAAATCGTTTGTTCCAACTTTCATTCACCCCTTCACTCTTCCTCGTAGTTGTAGTATGGTTATTGAATTTTTTTCTAATACAATTTTTTCATAAAAAAACATCTGCACCATTTTGGTGCAGATGTTTTTTACTTATGCCTTTTTCTTAAATAAGTTTGCAATACTTAATGCAAGCCCTCCCCAAATGACTACGATTCCAATAACCATCATCATAATCGCTGATCCACTCATTATGAAACACCTCGATCTTTCCATTCTTTTTCAAGTTTGGCAGAGTCCGAATGAATTTGTGCATCCCATTTTTTCAGACCAATGATTATTGCAACTATGAGGAATGCTGCTGCTATCGACCAACCATACGTTACAACAAACTCAGTCGGATAATCTCCATAGTTCTTTTTAATATTTTGGATTGTACCATCAATTAGCATATACCCTAACATAAGCGGAGTAATAACGAGTAAACTCACTCTCCAAAACGTTCCTAATTTAATATCAGATACAAAGTTTGCATGATTTTGATAAACTGGTAAACGACGTAAAATGAGCCCTATCGTAACTACTTCCGCAAGTGCAATTGTAATTAATCCGAAATTATTAGCGAAATAGTCGACAACATCTAAGAACATAAGTCCACCACGTGTTGCAAAAACAAGAGAAACTAACACGAGAAGGGTTCCCATAATTCCAATGGTTTTTTCACGACTTAAACTGAATTTTTCAGATACAGCGGCAAAGCATACTTCCGCAAGTGAAATAAGTGATGTGATTCCAGCAACCGTTAACGATAAGAAAAATAATACACCAAACAACGGTGACATCGGCAACTCATTAATAATTTGCGGAAATACTACGAACGCAAGTCCAACGCCAGCACTTGCTACTTTATCAACCGGTACTCCCATATTATTTGCCATAAATCCAAGAGCTGCAAAGACTCCAATACCTGCTAATAATTCAAATCCTGAGTTTGCGAATCCAGTAATAAAGGCATTATTTGTTGTATCAGAGTTTTTCGGTAAATAACTAGAATACGTAATCATAATTCCAAATGCTAAAGATAAACTAAAGAATATTTGACCATAAGCAGCAAGCCATACTTTCCCATCAAAAATACGACTCCAATCTGGTTTAAAGAATGCATCTAGTCCTTGCATAGCACCTTCCATCGTCACTGCACGAACGACGATAATAAGGAACATAACAACTAATAAAGGAATAAATATACGGTTAACAACTTCGATTCCTTTTTTAACTCCTTTAAATGCAACGCCAAGCACAATAATCCAAACGAGAGCTAACGGAATTAATACTTCCGGTACAAGTCCTCCAAATTGTCCTGGCTTATCTGCAACATGTAAGTACTCTTTAAATAAAAATGATTGCGTGTCTTTTCCCCATGCTCCAGTAATTGCAAAGTATGTATACGATATAGACCAAGCAATAATCACTGCATAATATGTTGAAACGATAAATGTTACGCACATTTGCCACCATCCAATAAATTCGGCACGCGGGCTAATACGGAAAAATGTAAGTGGTGCTGAGCCACGATGACGATGACCAAGAGCAAACTCAAATGCTAACAATGAAATACCCGTCGTTAATAATGCAAATAAGTACGGTAAAAAGAATGCCCCGCCGCCATTTTCATACGCTGTATAAGGAAAACGCCATATGTTTCCTAATCCAACGGCAGATCCGACCGCTGCGAAAATAAATCCAGCTCTCGTTCCCCATTGTTGCCTCGTTTCCATGTTTCCTTCCCCCCTTTATGACAAGTTCATACTTGGATTATATTTTAAATTAACTAAATTATCAATAAATTCTGTTAATTTTTTCGAAAATTAACATCTCTCTCCTATTAACTTCATAAAAAAATCGAATAGACAATTATTCGTCTATTCGATCTTTCATCTGTTTTAATATTTTCTTTTCAAGTCTTGAAACTTGTACTTGCGAAATACCTATGCGCTCTGCTACTTCTGACTGTGTTTGATCTTTATAGTAACGCAAGTATACAATTAAGCGCTCTCGTTCATCTAGTTCTCTAATCGCTTCTTTTAAAGCAATTTTATCGAACCATTTCGTTTCAGATTGATCTGCAATTTGATCTAAAATAGTGATTGGATCACCGTCGTTTTCATATACAGTTTCATGTATAGATGAAGGCGCCCGGCTCGCTTCTTGTGCTAGAACAACTTCCTCTGGCGTTAGTTCTAGCGCCTCTGCCACCTCATTAATCGTTGGAGCCCTTCCGAACTCTTTCGAAAGCTCATCTCTCATCTTTCGAATTTTGTTCCCTGTTTCTTTTAAAGACCTACTAACTTTCACTGATCCATCATCACGTAAAAAACGTTGTATTTCTCCAATAATCATTGGAACTGCATATGTTGAAAATTTCACGTCGAAAGATAAATCAAATTTATCTACCGATTTCAAGAGCCCAATACATCCAATTTGAAATAGATCGTCTGGTTCGTATCCTCGATTAAGAAACCGCTGTACAACCGACCAAACGAGACGCATATTACTTTGAACGATTGTATCTCTCGCCTGTTGATCTCCATCTTGACTTTTTTGAATTAACGCTTTTAGCTCGTGGTCCTTTAACTGAGGTTTCTTCTTCTCATTTTTGACCTCTATGTCCATAGGCTATTCTCCTTAATTGCATAGAGCGTTACTATTTGATAAGTATTTTGTCAAATGGATTGTTGTCCCGAAAGATTCGTTTGAAATAACTTCTACTTCATCCATAAAATTTTCCATGATAGTAAATCCCATTCCGGAACGCTCTAATTCAGGTTTAGTTGTAAAAAGGGGTTGTCTCGCTTCATCTAAGTTAAAGATTCCAATCCCTTCATCTCGAATCGTGAGTTTCACCATTGCTTCTTCCAAAATTACAGAAATATAAACAATACCTTCTGCATTTCCTTCGTATCCATGAATAATTGCATTTGTAACCGCTTCTGACACAACTGTTTTGATCTCCGTTAATTCTTCCATCGTTGGATCTAGTTGTGCAATGAAAGCCGCCACTGTAACGCGAGCGAATGATTCATTTTGACTTAATGCTGAAAATTGAAGGTTCATTTCATTTCTCATCTATGCCACCCCCAACGTCGCGAGCGCGTGCGCTTCACTTTCTTCTAAGCGAACGATTTTGAATAAGCCCGACATTTCAAATAAACGCTTAACAGGCGGTGAAATTGCACAAACAACCATTTCTCCACCTAATCCCTTTACGTGTTTATATCGGCCTAATATAACACCTAGACCAGAACTATCCATAAACGATAAGTTCTCTAGGCTCAAAACAATATGATGAACACCATGTGTCTCAATCATATCTGTTACTTTCGTTCGCAACTCTTCAGCCGTATGATGATCTAATTCACCCTCTAGTCTCACACATAGGACGTCACGTTTTACTTCTAATTGCATGGAAAGACTCACACGATTTCCTCCTTATGCTCAAACTTTACTTATTCACATACATAAAGATTTTCGTGATATAAAATAAGAATCCTTCCTGCTGACAAAAGAAGAACTATTTCGTCATAAAGTGAAACCTTTCAGCATTATTCACTGGCATACGAATAGAAAAGCGGCAAACTATTTGCCGCTATTTTGATGTTGAAAACATCCCAAAACTTCTTTTAAATAACTCCCACCAGCTCGCTGCAGCAACATCTTCTTTTGCTACAATTGTTTGTTTTAATAAAACATCTTTATCTTTTTTAATAACAAGTGTGCCAAGCGCGTCACCTTTTTTAATCGGTGCTTTTACTTTCTTTTCAGCAATTACTTCTTGTTTTACCTTGTCCATACTCTCCCCCTTCTTCATAAGAAGAGAAACATTATCTGACGCAACTAAATCTATTTTTTCTTTTTTCCCTTTTCCTACTTGAACTGTCTTAATTTTTTCGCCGCGCGTATACAATTTCTTTGTCATATATTGTCCAAATGCATAGTCAAGAAGCTTCGTCACTTCGTTGTTCCGTTCTTTTGATGTTGGTGCTCCCATGACAACTGAAATGACACGCATGCCATTTTTTTGAGCCGATGCTGTTAAACAATATTTCGCTTCTGTCGTAAAACCTGTTTTTACTCCATCTACGCCAGGATAAAAACGTACTAGCTTATTCGTATTAACGAGCCAAAACTTTTTATCCGTATCTTCACGTAAATAATCTTCGTACTTACCTGTGTATTTACGAATAAGTGGATACTTCATCAATTCTCTCGCCATTATAGCCATATCATTTGCTGTCGAATAATGGTCTTTGGCCGGAAGACCTGTTGGGTTTTGAAAATGTGTATTTTTCAACCCTAGATCTTTCGCCTTTTTGTTCATCATATTTACAAATCCTTCTTCTGAACCTGCGATATGCTCAGCTACTGCAACAGATGCGTCATTTCCAGATGCAATTGCAATACCCTTTAACATCTCATTTACAGTCATCTCTTCCCCAGGTTCTAAAAAGATTTGCGATCCACCCATTGAAGCTGCATGTTCGCTCGCTCTAACTTTATCGGTCAGTTTTAGTTTTCCTTTTTCAACTTGTTCCATAATTAAAAGCATTGTCATAATCTTTGTCATACTAGCAGGTGGTAATTTTTCATTTGGGTTTTTATCAAATAAAACTTTACCTGTATCTTGCTCAATTACGATTGCTGACGACGCTTGTTCCGCTAACTTCGGCGTTGTTTCTTCTGTTTTCTCCTGCTTCGTTTTCTCAGATTGCGCAAAACTCACTGAAGTTCCAGAAAGCAATAACATGAAACAAACAAGTATTCCAAAAACTCGCTTCATGACTAACCCTCCATTCTATATCAGACCTATTTTTTCCAATTTCTCTTTTTTTAATACCAATTTTTTCTATTATTTTCATTTGACAAATACATTCGTCCCCTATATTGTATTAAGTGTATTACACACAGTAGTACACTTAATACATATGAGGAAGGAGACATTGCTCTTGCATATTCAACTTGACCCAAGAAGCAACACTCCGATATGGGAACAAATTGTTCAAAATATAAAAGAACTCGTATTGAAAAACATGTTGGCTCCAAGTGATAAACTTCCTTCTGTACGCGAGCTCGCTTCTTTACTCGTTATAAATCCAAATACAGTGAGTAAAGCGTATCAAGAGTTAGAGCGACAAGGAATTATTGAAACGTTACGAGGAAAAGGAACATTTGTATCCCAATCGATTACCCCAACATTAGACGAAAGGAAAATCGCTATGGTTGAAAAGCAATTTCATCAATTACTATTAGAAGCCTCTTATCTTGGTATTACGAAAGATAAAATTCATGATTGGATAGATTCATACTATAAAGAGATTGGAGGAAATACGGATGTTGAAAGTGACAAGCTTGAAGAAAACAATTGATAATCAAACAATTTTAGACGATGTTTCTTTCACATTACAAAAAGGTAGTATCGTCGGATTACTTGGAAGAAATGGTGCGGGGAAAACAACTTTATTACGAACGATAGTCGGTATTTTAGACCCAGATGAGGGAACTGTTACATATGAGGATATCGACATTCATAAAAATCCTGAAACGAAACAAAAAATCGTATATGTTCCGGATTCTACTAACATACTGAACGGTTATACAGTAAAAGAAATCGTGAAGTTTTATAAAGCAGTTTATACAGCATTTGATGAACCATATTTCTACGAACTACTAGAACGTTTCAATTTACCAAACAAACGAATTCGTAGTTATTCAAAAGGAATGAAAGCACTGCTTGCCATCATTTTAGCTGTTGCTGCACAGGCAGAATATATTATTTTAGATGAACCAACAAACGGACTTGATCCTATCGTTAAAAGACAGATTTTACAGTTTCTCGTTGGAGAAGTTGCAGAAAAAGAGATTACCATTTTCATATCTACCCATCATTTAGATGAAGTTGAACAAATTGCAGATACAATCATTATTTTAAAAGGACATACTGTATCTTCTATTACATCACTAGACGATGCAAAATCACAATTTGCTAAAATCCAAGTAGCCTATGAACGCTCATTACCTCAAAAACTAGAAAACTTAAGCAATATTAAAATATTAAACCAAACGGGAAAAGTATATACAATCTTAATTGAGGGAAATGTAGCTACAACACTGGAGAAGTTTTATAAAGAGCAACCTATACTCATTGAAGAACTAACAATGTCACTTGAAGATGTCTTCGTTACGACACTGGAGGAGGATGGGTATGTTTCATAAAGCGTTGTGGATGTGGAATTGGAAGCGCGGGAAATATGCTGCGTTACTGTTTTTCTTTAGTTCGCTTTATTTTTTATCTTTCGAATACTATCAAGCAGCAGAAACTCAACAGTCTCTCTTTCTCCATCCAGAAAAAATAGGTGAAGAAAAGTTCTACTATCATTATTCTTTTTATTCTTCTAATAGCTTTTGGTTAGGTATTATTACAATTATCCTATCCTGTATATTGATTGGTTGGGAGCGAAGTAATCAAAGTGGAGATTCACTTATGACATTTCCATTTAAAAGACGTGATATGTTCTTATCGAAGTGGGTTTTCGGTGGATTTTTCATTGTACTATCACTTCTAATCAATTGGGGTCTTATGTATTTTATTTATAAATCTACGATTCACTTTGAATATCAATCTTTCGAACCGTTTCATCGATATTTCCTGTATGCAATTTTCACATATATAGCGATCTATACTGTCTCTTTATGTATTGGTACATTTACTGGCAGTATTATTTCACAAAGCATCTTTAGCATTACTTTTTGCATCATGGGAATGGGAATCTTTTCACTCTTACTCCTATTCTTTACAGCTCATGCTGAGGCAATACAGGGGAATAAAAGTTATACGAATTTCGAAAACATTTATGAATTCAATAAAAAGACCAACATTTCAAGCGCTATATTAGACTTTTCAATTAGTTATAATTACCACCCTACTGCCCAATCAGATGAAGATCATGGAAAAGTAATACAAAGGGGACCTACTTTTCATAGTTATTACTCTGCAAAAATAATACTTGTTCCTATCTTCTATACAATTTTCAGTTTGCTTATTGGGATGTTTCTCTATGCAAGGTCACCTAATGAACATAATAAGAAAATTTTCCTTTTTCCAAAATACAACTCACTCTGGATGTCGTGTACTACCTTTTATTTTGCATTAATAGGTGGGCAAATGTTGAAGCGTTTTGATTTATTATTTAGTTACTATGTTGGGTTCTTTTTATTTGGAATCGTCACTTATTTTATATTATCACGTCTTACAAACTATAAAGTTTTTTAAAGGAGAGATCCTATGTTTCAAAAAGTATTATGGATGCATACCTACAAGCAAAGTAAATATATTGTTTGGCTATTTTGGTTAGTAAGTTTTTATGTACTATCCTATAAATACTACTTAGCATCTGCCGAGCAATTAAAATATTTTCATGAACATAATGAATGGAAATATATATACCGATACTATTATCAACTTTCACTTCCCGATGCTATCATGGTTCAAGGAGGACTCCTTATTGCATTAGCCTGCATCCTTATTGGATGGGAGCGTCAAAATCAATCAAGTGACATTCTATGGTCTATGCCATTTAAACGGAAACATCTCTTCATGACGAAATGGCTTTTTGGTGTGTGTAATATTTTAGCTATCGTTATATTGAATTGGGGACTTTTTGCTATTATGAAAAAGGCAACTTTTCATAATAAGTATCAAATATTTTCACCATTTCATACCTATTTCTTATACATGGTTATCATCTTAATTGCTATATATACACTTGCATTATGCATAGGAACAATTGCTGGTAATATGATTTCACAAGGATTCTTCAGTGTTGCTATACTTGGATTCCCTTTTATTTTGCCGACTCTAATTGCCGGAGCTATTTCTATTCATACGGTTGGACTTATTTCTAATCATCCCGTCTATACGGAGGAGAATGTAGATCGTTATGGTTCAGTAATAGAAAAAGTGAGTATTTTAGCGCCAGTTCGCGGATTCAATATTAATTTTAATTACGATCCTCAACGTGCTTATACTGATGAACAAGGCGTACGTCATGATGAACCTAATTTTACGTATATTCCCTCAGCAACAAAACTTATCGGCCCAATCGCAAATGTACTTATTCTATTACCTTTAGGAATGTACTTATATACAAGATCACCTAATGAACAAAATGGGAATTTTCTATTATATCCGAAACTCAAAACACTATGTATGATATGTTGTGTAATCTTTATTGGAATGTTTGGAGGAATGGCAACGGGAGGAAGTCATTCTATCTTAAATTATTATATTGGTTTTATAGGAACCAGTACGATAGTCTACCTACTATTATCTCGCTTATTAAAATTTAAATTTTCTTGGCGTGTGAAATAACCTCCTCTTAAAGAGGAGGTTATTTCACATTCTCTCTCCTATCCCCATACACCATCTCTTCTTTCATCCCAAATCCATCACCATTTTGCACAATTTGCTCTGTCGGTGCAACTACACTTTCGGCAATTTTCCATTCCCCACGCTCTTTTACAAATACTTGTAGAAAATAGTTCATACCATCTAATTGATATGCATTTTCTTTTTTCACATTATAGTGAATCGCAATGTAGTACACTTGAATGTTTTCTTTCCCTATTTTTGATACGTATTGCGATAGTCTCGGTATATAAAGTGCTGCTTTCTGAAAAGATAGTTGCTTCGCTTTAACAAACGATGAACTTGTTACATTACGTAATGTGTCCCGATTACGAATATTATCGCTATGGTGAAATAATACTGCGTTTTGCATAGAACGAACCCATAATTTCGAATATAAAACTGTATTATCAGTTTCAATGTACTTCACTTCTTTTCGCACCACTTGGATAGGCGTATCTGCGTACGTGAATGTTTTAAAATAGAAAAAACTACCAAATAAAATGGTAAGTGCAGCAATATATTTCATAATCTTTCCTCCGATCTTTTAATTAAAGTATCGGAGTTTCAAAATATTTTTATTCAAAAGAAAAAGGATAGGAATGCTTTCGCTTCCTATCCTCATTTATTATAATACGCGGCCAAATAGTTCTAAGACCATTTCTATTTCTTGGTCGCTCCAACCTTTAAATCTCTCTTTATAATATTCTTTACGCACAGCTTCAAGTTTTTCAGTTACTTCTCTTCCGTGCTCTGTAATTTCTAAGTACACGATACGACGATCTGAATTAGAACGTTTTCTTTCTACTAATCCTTTTCGTACAAGTCGATCTGTAACAGCTGTAATATGACTGGAGGTTACGTTTACTTCACTCGCAATTTGCGAAGCCATCTGTGGACTGTTTAAAAATAACGCACGTAATACAGAAAATTCATTATATGGCATATGTTCTGCAAAACGTGTATTAATATCATTTTGTAATAAACGTATCATTTTTCGAAATGATGCAGATAAATCTAAAATCAGCGTTTCTCTTTTTTCGTTCAATAGCCTCGTCCCTTTTTTATCATATTTACACATATTATAATCTATAAATACCTATATTGTATATGATTTCTTTCCTCAACATTCTCATTTATGTAACTTTTTTCATATAAATTTCTTTTTTGTTCACACATATACATATAAAAAGGATGGTGATGGAAAATGCAGGGTGGAATAAATCCTTATTTACACAACGTACGCACAGCTAATACTGGTAAAGAAGCTACTATTACTGTACAAGGCGAAGGCGTTGTCAAAGCAAAACCAAACGTTGTTATATTAACGCTTGGCATTCGAACTGATAGTAAAAATGTAAAACAAGCGCAGGAAGAAAATGCAGTACAATCAAAACAATTACTGGATGCACTTAAACAGCTTGGTATTGCCGATAAAGATATAGAAACGATTTCTTATACGATCACTCCTCAATACGAATATGTAAATGATAAAGCATTGCTCCAAGGATACCGTGTGGAGCATTTGTATGAAATTACCGTTTTAAATGTACAAAAAGCTGGGGAAGTATATGATATAGCCGTATCAAATGGCGCAAATGTAGCAAAAGGTTTACGTTTCCGAGTATCTCATCCAAATAAATATTATGAGAAGGCTCTCATTCAAGCTCTTCACCAGGCAGTAGAAAAAGCTCGTGCTATTGCGAGTACATATAATCTAAATATTAATCCTGTTCCCCTCTCATTCGTTGAAGAATCTGCCCAATTACCACGGGAGGTTACGTCTTATGCTACTTTACATGCACAAGCAGCCCCGCCCATTCAATCTGGTGAATTAGAAATCATTTCATCCATACGGGCTATTTTTACGTATTTATAACGAATTCTCTTTACAAGTAAACGTTATCATTTTACTTGTTGTAAAAACATGATGTTCTGATATAATAAAGGACGGTGAGCTCTTACAAAAGAGATATCACGGGTGGGAGAGGGATATGAAAAAGAAGGTTTAACATGAAAGGAATACTTGAAAGAACATTTAAATTAGGTTTACACGAAACATCACCAAAACAAGAAGTTTTAGCTGGAGTTACGTCATTTTTCACAATCGTATATATTATGATTGTAAATGCGTCCATCTTATCAGATGCTGGCATTCCTCTTGAAGCTGGAATTTTAGCAACTGTTTTTAGTTCATTTGTCGGATGTCTACTCATGGCATTTTGGGCAAATGCACCTGCTATTCTTGTCCCTGGTATGGGTGTAAATGCATTCTTCACGTACACAGCTGTGCATACGCTTGGACTAACTTGGCAAGAAGCATTAGCTGCTGTCTTTATCTCTGGTATTATTTTTGCAATTGCCGCTTTTACACCAATCGCTCGCGTGCTATCAGTATCAATTCCAAAGTCATTAAAGGAAGCGATTACTGTCGGCATTGGATTATTTTTAGCGTTTATCGGATTGCAAAAAGGTGGTTTAGTCGTTTCGAACCCAAATACTGCTGTGGCAATGGGGAAATTAAGTAATCCTGTCGTTCTTGCGACATTACTTACTCTTATCATTGCACTTGTATTATTTATTCGTAACGTACGTGGAAACTTTTTATGGACGATTGCAATAGGAACTGGTATCTCATGGTTATTTGGTCTTGTGGATACGAGTCAAATGGGAAATAGTTCATTCTCATTCGCTAATTACGGTGATGTGTTTGGAGCTATGTCATTTGGGAAACTTTCTTCCTTACCATTTTGGATTGCAACATTCTCTTTAAGCATGGTGCTTATTTTTGAGAACATGGGACTTCTGCACGGTTTATTAGAAGATGATCGTAAATTCCCACGTGCTTACCAAGCCAATGCAATTTCAGCAATGACATGTGGTCTATTTGGCACAAGCCCTACCGTTTCAACAGTAGAAAGTGCCGCAGGTATTACTGCAGGTGGTAAGACAGGTCTGACGTCTATCGTTACTGGGTTGCTATTCTTTGCATCACTGTTTGCTCTTCCATTTGTCAAATTAATTCCTGATAGTGCCATTGCACCAATCTTAATTATTATTGGCGGTCTGATGATTACAAGCATTCAACAAATTCCTCTGAACGACTTTTCAGAAGGATTTCCAGCATTCTTAATTATCGTTATGATCCCGCTCACATATAGTATCGCTGATGGCATTGCGTTCGGATTTATTGCTTACCCTATCTTAAAAGTTGCTCTTGGAAAGCGTAAAGAAGTCGCACCATCTATGTATATCATTACATGCTTATTCTTAGCTATGTTTGTATTACATGCTATTGGTTAAGAAAAAACACCGAGGAAATCCTCGGTGTTTTTTACTTAAACCATCCTTTTTTATAAAACCATGCCATCATTCCGCCGCCAATTAATGCCATTAGAAGAAGACAAATAAAATAACTATATTGTCCACCAAGCTCTGGCATATGCGTAAAGTTCATTCCATATACTCCCGCAATAAATGTTAATGGCATGAAAATAGTCGAGAATACAGTTAATGTTTTCATAATGTTATTCATATGATGTGAGTTTAATGAAAAATAACTATCCCGAATATCCGCCGTTAACTCTCGACTTGCCTCAATCATTTCCGTAAGTTTAAGTAAATGATCATGTATATCTTTAAAATAAATCTCATGATCACTTATACCGTAAAAACGAGTGGAATTCAAAATACGATACAATAAATCACGCATTGGAATAATTGTACGTCTTAACTTAGATAAATCTGCCCTAATATCAAATACTTCTTCTAGCACGGCTCCTGCTGTCTCACCTGTTAAATTATCATCAATCGCATTTAAATGATCTTCAATGTAATATACAGGTGCGAAATAATCATCTACAATTTGATCAGTGATTGTATGTGCTACATGTAAAGGTCCTTTCTTAATCCGCCTCTTCTCACCAAGTGTTTTCCATACTCTTTCAATTGCATTATTATGAGAAAAATGGAAAGAAACAATATAGCGATCACTAACAAACAAATCAATTTCATGTGGTTCTAGCCCATCTTCTCCAAACGCGTGAAGAACTAAAAAGTTATATCCATCATAAAAATCAACTTTTGGTCTCTGTACATATTCTAGACAGTCTTCAATTGCAAGGGGATGGAACTTAAAATGGTCTTGCAGAATATATGTATACTCTTCTTTCGTTGGCTTATATAAATCTAGCCAATACCATACAATATGGTCTTTCTTTGTTTCTTCTAGAGAAACATCATATAATACTTCATCTGTTTTTGTTACTGCACAAATTCTAATCATAATTTCACCCATTATTATTATAAACAAAAAATAGTAAAAAAAGCCAAGGAGAAATCTCCTCAGCTTTTTTTATTACTTCGTTACGATACCGTGTACTAAAGTTGGTGCATCTACGTGTTCTTTAGAGATCTTCATGTTCTCATAAATTTTCGCTTTTACATCTTCAACATTTTCGCGGTTCGCGTAAATTGTAACAAGGGATTCACCTTGCTTCACGCTATCGCCTACTTTTTTGCGCAGCATTAGACCAACTGCTAAATCAATTTCTGACTCTTTCGTTGCACGTCCTGCTCCTAAAAGCATTGCTGCTGTTCCGATTTCGTCTGCAACGATTTCTGATACATATCCGTCTTCTTTCGCTTCCACTTCAATTTTAAATTGTGCTTGTGGCAATTTAGAAGGGTCATCAACAACAGATGCGTCGCCGCCTTGCGCTGATAAGAACGTTTTAAATGATTCTAGCGCTTTTCCGTTGTTCATTACTTCAATTAGCTTTTCACGTGCATCTTCTAAAGATGAAGCTTGTCCAGCAAGGTACACCATTTGGCTTCCAAGTGTTAAACATAGCTCTTCTAAATCTTTTGGCCCTTTACCTTGTAATGTATCAATTGCTTCTTGTACTTCTAGTGCGTTACCGATAGCTTCACCGAGTGGTTGACTCATATCAGAAATAACTGCCATCGTATTACGACCAACGTTATTACCGATGCGTACCATTGCTTCTGCTAAACGTTTTGCATCTTCATCCGTTTTCATAAATGCACCTGCTCCAGTTTTTACATCAAGAACAATTGCATCTGCACCAGCAGCAATTTTTTTACTCATAATCGAACTTGCAATAAGCGGAATTGAGTTTACTGTTGCTGTTACGTCACGAAGTGCATATAACTTTTTATCAGCAGGTGTTAAGTTACCACTTTGGCCGATAACAGCGATTTTGTTTTCATTTACAAGTCGCATGAATTCATCGTTTTCAATTTCCACATGGAATCCTGGAACTGCTTCTAATTTATCAATTGTACCACCAGTATGTCCTAAACCGCGTCCAGACATTTTCGCTACTGGTACGTCTAAAGCAGCTACTAATGGACCTAATACAAGTGTCGTTGTATCACCAACACCACCTGTCGAATGCTTATCTACTTTTACACCTTCAATAGCTGATAAGTCAATTGTATCGCCGCTATTTACCATTGCCATCGTTAAATCAGCACGCTCTTGATCGTTCATATCTTGGAAGAAAATTGCCATTGCAAGTGAACTTACTTGATAATCAGGAATATCACCATTTGTATATCCTTCAACAATAAAGTTAATTTCTTCTGTCGTTAATGCATGTCCGTCACGTTTTTTTGCAATTAGGTCCACCATTCTCATTGTGAAGTCACCCCTTCATTTGTTTTACGATTGCTTTTACTAATGCTAAGAAGTTAGCTTTAACACGTTCTGTCGTTTCAATTACTTCATCGTGATGAAGTGGCTGATCTAAAATACCAGCTGCCATATTTGAAATACAAGAAATACCTAATACTTTCATTCCAGCATGACGTGCTACAATTACTTCAGGTACTGTTGACATACCAACTGCATCTCCGCCAAGTGTACGAAGCATACGAATTTCAGCAGGTGTTTCATATACAGGACCTGTCATTCCAACGTATACACCTTCTTGTACTTTAATATTTAAGTCTGCTGCAACTTGTTTCGCCATTTCACGAAGTTCTACTGTATATGATGTAGACATATCAGGGAAACGTACGCCCATTTCAGAATCATTTGGTCCGATTAATGGATTCGTACCCATGAAGTTAATGTGGTCTGAAATTAACATAAGATCGCCTGGCTCGAATGATGTATTTACACCACCAGCTGCGTTTGTTACAACAACCGTTTCTACACCTAGTTCTTTCATAACACGAACTGGGAATGTTACTTTTTGCATGTCGTATCCTTCATAGAAGTGGAAACGTCCTTGCATTGCTACTACTGTTACACCTTGAAGTGTGCCAAATACTAGTTGACCTGCATGGCCTTCTACAGTTGATACTGGGAACTCAGGGATTTCACTGTAAGGTACTGTTACTGCGTTCTCAATTTCGTCTGCTAATACACCAAGTCCTGATCCAAGGATTAGTCCTACTTGTGGTGTCTCTTGAAATTTCTCTTTTAAGTATGAAGCTGATTTTGTAATAAGTTCACGATTCATTTGTTTATCCCCCTATTTCTTTAGCTCGTTTAAGAAGCTTGTTCCGTATTCTGGCATTTTCACACCGAAGTTTTCTGCTACTGTTGCACCAATATCAGCAAATGTTTGACGAAGTGGTAACTCTTGTCCGCCTTCTTTCATACTTGGGCTATATGCTAATAATGGTACATATTCACGTGTATGGTCAGTACCAGGGTGAATTGGATCATTACCGTGGTCTGCTGTAATTAATAATAGATCATCTTCTTGTAGTTTTGCGAATACTTCTGGAAGACGTGCATCATATTCTTGCAGAGCCTCTCCGTATCCTTGTGGATCACGGCGGTGGCCGAATAATGCATCAAAGTCAACTAAGTTTAAGAAGCTAAGACCTGTAAAGTCCATATTTAATGTATCTACAAGCTTATCCATTCCATCCATGTTAGACTTCGTACGAAGTGATTCCGTTACCCCTTCACCATCATAGATGTCAGAGATTTTACCGATAGCAATTACATCGTAGTCACTATCTTTTAATTCATTCATTACTGTACGGCCGAATGGTTTTAATGCATAATCATGACGGTTTGGTGTACGTGTAAAGTTTCCAGGTTCACCAACGAATGGACGAGCAATAACACGACCTACCATGTATTTCTCATCTAATGTTAATTCACGTGCAATTTTACAGATTTTATATAACTCATCAAGTGGCACTACTTCTTCGTGTGCTGCAATTTGCAATACGCTATCAGCAGAAGTATAAACGATTAAAGAGCCGGTTTCCATTTGCTCTTGGCCAAGTTCATCAAGAATTTCAGTTCCAGAAGCTGGCTTATTACCGATAATTTTACGGCCTGTTTTTTCTTCTAATTCATCAAGTAATTCTTTCGGGAATCCTTCCGGGAACACTTGGAATGGTGTATCAATGTAAAGGCCCATGATTTCCCAGTGACCTGTCATTGTATCTTTACCAGTAGATTTCTCTTGCATTTTTGTGTAATATCCAAGTGGTTTCTCTACTTTAGAGATACCTTTCATTTCACGAATGTTACCAAGACCCAATTTCACCATGTTAGGCATTTGTAAACCATTCATATGTTCAGCAATGTGACCAATTGTGTCAGATCCCAAATCACCAAATTGCTCAGCATCTGGTGCTTCACCGATTCCCACAGAGTCCATTACGACTAGGAATATACGTTTATATTTATTCATAACTGCGACCTCCTATAAGTTCAGTTCTACTTCTTGTAGTATGTTCAAAACGCTATAAAGTGAAACTGTTATCCATAAGAATTCTCATTGTCAAACAGTACTTCTTTAAACCATTCTCTAACCTATTTCGTTTTACTTGAAACGACTCAAAAACATTTCTAGTTTTTTCTAAGTCAGATGTCAGACATCTGATACTGATATCATAACATGTTTACGCTTTCTTTTTAATACATTTTCGTAGAATTTCTCATTTTCTTCACACTTCTATTGTAATTCATTCTGCAACGAAGTGCTAATTTTTTTATGATTTATTTCTTCATATTAAAAATAAAAAGTAGCTCTAAAGAGCTACTTTTTATTTTACTTCTATTGTTTCTTCTTTATGTTCATGCAATTCGCCTTTTCTTACATGCACTTTCACTTTGTAAGCACCGTTCTCTTTGAAAGTATGTTTCGTTTCATACTCTCCTTTATTCCCTTCTTTCGCTGGAATAAATTCGTGTTTTTCAACACCATCTTTCCAAATCTCTAGTTGTACTTCAGCACCAGCTAATGCTTCTTCTTTTTGCTTTAAATGAACTTTCATTGTAGATTCAGCATTTGCCTTTATGTCTCCAGCCATAAGATGGATCATTGTGTCACTTTTATGATCTCCATGTCCTGCACTGTGATCACTATTTTCTTTTTTCGCATCTTCTACTTTCGCATTTCCTACAGCAACTTTCACTTCCGGCATAACGTGCATTTCACGTGCATTTGTGTGAGCGATAATATGGTATACTCCATCCGTTTCGAATGTTTTCTCTACTGCATAAACACCTTTTCCTTTATGCTTACCATCTAACATCTCGTGCTTTTCGTCGCCATCTTTCCAAATTTCAAACTTTACATCATCGGCATCCGTTACTTTTTCTTTCCCTTGTGTAACAAGTGCTTGTACTTCTGTTTTTTCACCTGGTTTAATTTCTTTCGGATTTGTTTGGACTGCTACTTTTACAGCTTCAAGTTTCTGTTCTTTTTTCGGTTCTTCTTTGTTTGTATTACAGCCAGCCAACGCTAGCATCGCGATAAATAAAGTTATAATCAGTTTTTTCATCATCATTTCCTCCTTTATACTTTATTTAGTATAGAGGAAATACATTGTAATATTCCAGTCTTCTGCTGAAAACAATATACGAAATGTTTGTGAAGTTTCTGTGAAACGGTCTTCCCTTCTGAATCTATGAAAAAAGAGCATAGTAACTATGCTCTTGGATGAAACTGTTTATATACATCTTTTAATCTAGTTTTTGAAACGTGCGTATAGATTTGCGTCGTTGAAATATCTGCATGACCAAGCATTTCTTGTACAGCACGTAAATCTGCTCCATTTTCTAATAAGTGCGTAGCAAACGAGTGACGCAACGTATGAGGTGTAAGCTCTTTTTCAATATTTGCTTCTTTCGCTAATCGTTTTAATATTTTCCAAAATCCTTGTCTTGATAATCGATTACCATGATGGTTTAAAAAGAGTGCATCTACTACTTTTTTCCCCATTAATTCTCTTCTTCCTTTTTCAATATACTTTTGAATCGCTTCCGTTGCTAAACTTCCTAGTGGAATAATTCTTTCTTTATTCCCTTTCCCTATGCAACGAACAAATCCCATCGTTAAATGTACATCTTCTAAATTGAGTGCAATCAATTCTGAAACACGAAGTCCTGTCGCATACAGTAACTCTAGCATCGCCTTATCACGTATCCCAAAAGCACTTGTCATTTTTGGTGTTTGAAGTAACGCCTCTACTTCATCAACTGATAATACTTTTGGTAATTTCCGTTCCCCTTGCGGCGTTTCAATATGTACGGATGGATCGTGTTCTACCGCTCGTTCACGAAGTAAAAATTGGTGGAACGAACGAATTGATGCAATATGACGCGCCAATGTTTTCGAAGATTTTCCGTTTTCTTTTAAATACTGCAAAAAGTTAACAATGTGTAAACGGGTCACTTCATGAAAAGTTTTCGTCTGTTCCACATTTTGCAAATACTTTACGTAGCTTTTTAAATCCCGTTCATAAGATACTACTGTATTCTTTGCTAATCCTTTTTCGACAACCATATAATGAATAAAATCTTTTAATTGATCTTCCACTCTACACTACTCCCCATTTTCATAGAAAAACATCATTCTATTTACGAAAGCATCCTTTGCCGGTTCTTCATTCCCTGATACTTTTTCTACAGTCTCTTCTTTAGGTTTTTCATAACGATGATAGCTTTCATATTCTTCATTTATCCATAGTATAGCGAAATAAAACAAAATCGTACAACTTGTAAATAATAAAAATACTTTTATTCCATCAAAAGTTAATTTTAAAGCTCGGCGCATTGTAAATTCCTCCAAAATATAAGTTATTACAACATATGCCAAGCTTTCACCAATTTATACCTTATTCAAATAAAAAACCTCTTCCTAGATAAATAGGAAAAGGTTATTTTTCATCCGTTTCATTTTCTTGACAATTTTTACAAATCCCATGGAATGTTAAACGATGATCTTTCACCTTAAAGCTCCAGTCTCGTTCTACTTTCCTTTCCACTTCACCAAGTAAATCTTCTTGTATTTCTTGTACAGCACCACATTGTGTACAAATCAAATGATGGTGAAAACGCTGCGCACCTTCTTGGCGTAAGTCATAGCGTGAAACACCGTCTCCGAAGTTAATCTTATCGACAACTTTTAACTCAGATAATAGTTCTAAAGTTCGATAGACGGTTGCTAATCCGATCTCTGGCGACTTTTCTTTTACAAGGAGGTAAACATCTTCTGCGCTTAAATGATCTTCTTCATTTTCTAGCAGCACACGAACTGTTGCTTCACGTTGCGGTGTTAATTTATAGCTCGCTGCATGTAATTGCTTCTTAATTCGTTCAATTCTTTCTTCCATTCGGTACTACTCCCTCCTCGCCACTCTTACACCATTATATCAGAAGAAGGGCTTCTGTCAAAAGAAAAACAATAAAAACAAATTGATAATTATTCTCAAAAAATATTTATTTTTTATTAATAGCCTCAACAACTTCTTTCATTAAAACTGGTGATGCGTAAGCCTCCACACTACAAGCCATTGCTAATACCGCTCCAATTACAAGAAAGAAACATGTATACCGGATTAATAATGGTAATAGTGGCTCGGTTATTTTTCTAATAAATTGATGCCTAATCATCCGTAAAGAAAAACTTGCAGCAATGGTTGTCATAATGAGAAAGACTGGAATGATAATTAAATTTTGTGGCAAAACAGATACAAATGCTAATAATAGTCCATTCCATCCATGCTGACTTACTAAAAAACCAACTGTAAATCCAACAACAACTCCTTTTACAAATAATAAAATAAAAATAAGTGGTAATCCAATAATTGAAATCCCTAAAATCCAAATAAATCCGATGTATTTTAATTGCGAAAAGTAACTTTCTCGAAACATTTCGCCCGCAATGGCAAATTCTCCTTTAGAGACTTGTCCAAAAAAACGTTGTAAATAAAATGATAAATCTTGTTTTTGATTGATTTGTAAACTATTCACAAGAATGGCTCCAAATATTACTCCCATCAATAATAAAACAGCGTTAAATATATATAATGAAGAGTTTTCCTGTATGTGAGACATTACAAGGTCTTGCCAATTTTTTCGCCACATTTTTCTTCCCTCCGTTCACACTCTTATTAAAAATGTATGAAAAAAAGAAAAAAGTATGACGAATTAACATTGAAATTCCGCTCTACTTTGCTAAACTAAAAAGTAGAGAATAGGAGGGATTTCTCTTGAAACCATTATTATTAGATTTTCCAACATTATTTCAAACTGAACGCTTACAAGTTCGTAAACCATTTCCAGGTGATGGTGCAGAAGTATATGAAGCAATCCAAGCTTCTCTAGAAGACTTAGTACCGTGGGTACCAATTAACGCTGAAACAGAAGAGAGTGCTGAAGAAATTGTTCGCGAAGCTCACGGACAGTTTTTACTTCGTGAAACACTTGATTTTCACTTATACGATAAAGTATCTGGTACATTCATCGGAGCAATTACACTAAAACCTGAAAACTGGGATATTCCAAAGTTTTCACTTCACTTCTGGTTGCATAGCGATTATACAAAACAAGGCTATATGACTGAAGCTGTTAAAGGCGCTATCCAATTCGCCTTTGATAAACTAGGCGCTAGAAGAATTGAAATTCGTACTGATGCAACAAATATAAATGCATGTAGCTTAGCAGAACGTTTAGAATTCATTCTAGAAGGTACAATGGAAAATGATTTCCTAGCACCAGACGGTAGCTTACGTGATGCACGTGTATATGCAAAAATCAATTAAAAACACTCGCCTTTGGCGAGTGTTTATTTTTGTAGTTGTAAATATTGTACTGCAAACATCGTCTTCGCATCATGAATACGAAGATTTTTCATAAGAGTAATCGCTTCTTCTAACGATACTTCCATTAATTCCACAAACTCATCTTCATCTAACTCAGCTTTATTTTCTTTTTTTGTCAAACCTGTCGCTTTATATACATATAAAATTTCATCTGCGAATCCTGGAGATGTATAGAAAGAAGTAATAAGCTCCATATTTTCACATACATATCCTGTTTCCTCTTCTAATTCACGAACTGCTGTTACCTCTGGTTTTTCACCAGGCTCTAACTTGCCGGCTGGAATTTCTATAATCGCCTTTTCAAGCGCTTTACGATACTGCTCAACAAGCACAATTTTCCCCTCATCTGTAATAGCAATAATCGCAACTGCACCAGGGTGATTTACAATTTCACGTTTACTCATTTCTCCATTTGGTAATACTACATCATCAACACGAACTTTTATAACTCTACCATCAAAAATCGGCTCAGTTTTTACTGTTCTCTCTGTAAGATTACTCATACTACTTCATCTCCCTGTTCTATTTCCTATTCTTTCTTCATACATTTTACCACATTGAAAGGAGCGTGATAGAAATGAAAGTTTATATTTTACCAAATCGCATCACGTTAGTCGGAAAAGCATGGCAAATTCGCCATAAGCTAAAACAATATAGCAAAGAGTATACAACTGTACAAGAGTGGATTACAGCAAATAAAATGAAACATTAATCCATTAAGCTCACATTAATTATGCTTTTACGGGCAGTTAATGCAAAGCGAAAAGGAAACGTTTGTCAACCTCTTTTCCCTCTCGTACAATAAAGGTAAGGAGGTTGACCTATGAAAAAACGTCAATTAGGAAACTCAGATTTATTTGTTACAGAAATGGGCCTTGGCTGTATGTCTCTCGGTACATCTGAAACAGAGGCTATGCGTATTGTCGATGAAGCAATCGATTTAGGAATTAATTTTTTTGATACAGCAGATTTATATGATTACGGATTAAATGAAGAATTTGTTGGAAAAGCCTTGAAGGGGAAACGAGACAAAATTGTTCTTACAACGAAGGTTGGAAATCGTTGGACAGAAGAAAAAAACGGCTGGTCTTGGGACCCTTCTAAAGCTTACATAAAGGCTGAAGTAAAAGAAAGTTTACGTAGACTTCAAACTGATTATATTGACCTTTACCAACTTCATGGCGGAACGATTGAAGATCCAATAGATGAAACAATTGAAGCTTTTGAAGAATTGAAAAAAGAAGGTATTATCCGCCATTACGGTATTTCTTCTATACGTCCAAATGTAATCCGTGAATATGCAAAACGCTCAAACATCGTTAGTGTACTAATGGAATATAGCCTTTTAAATCGTCGTCCAGAAGAATGGTTCCCGCTTCTGAATGAATACCAAATTAGCATCATTGCTCGCGGACCACTTGCAAAAGGAATTTTAACTGATAACAATGCAAGAAAAATAGAAAGAGTAAAGGAAAAGGATTACCTCTCTTATTCTTACGATGAATTACATACAACTCTAGCGAGTGTAAAAGAAACGATTGGAGAAAGCTCTTTAACAGGAACAGCTATTCAATATTGCTTACATAATAAGACTGTTGCAGCTGTTATACCTGGCGCAAGCTCTCTTCAACAATTGCAGGAAAATATACGAGCTAGCCAACAGTTACCTTTAACTAAAGAAGAATATGTACAACTTCAAAAAATTATTAAATATGACACATATGCTTTGCATCGTTAAAAATATCGAATTACCGATAAACAGAAGACTGTCTCCTTTATTAGGAGACAGTCTTTTTTATAACGTATCATATTTATCAGGATTTGTGCCTACATGTAAATCGCGATTCAACGTGTTAATTTGATTTATCTCTTCTTCAGTTAGTGAGAAATCAAAAATAGTAAAGTTTTCTTTAATACGAGATGGTGTAACAGATTTAGGAATTGTAACAATCCCGCTTTGAATATCCCATCTTAATATAACTTGCGCAGGTGTTTTTTCATATTTGTTAGCAATAGCCTGAATGATTGGATGCTGAAATACTTCTCCGCCCCTCATTAACGGACTCCACGCTTCCATTTGGATTTGCTCACCTTGACAATGATTACGCAATTCAAATTGCGTTAACATCGGATGAAGTTCTACTTGGTTCACCATCGGCTTCACTTTGCAATTTGGTAATAACAATTCTAAATGATGTTTATGAAAATTAGAAACACCAATCGCACGCACTTTACCTTCTTCATATAATTTTTCTAACGCTCGGTACGTATCCACATACTTCCCTCTTACTGGCCAATGTATTAAATATAAATCTACATAGTCCATTTGTAATTTCTTTAAGCTTTTTTCAAACGCCTCGAGTGTCTCCTCGTATCCTTGATCGTCATTCCAAACTTTTGTTGTAATAAATAGGTCTTCTCTTGGAATTCCTGATTCACGAATCGCTTCTCCGACACCGCTTTCATTTTCATACACAGTTGCTGTATCAATCGAACGGTATCCAACTTCTAACGCTGTTTTTACTGCTTGTTTTACTTCGTCGCCTTCTTTTGCTTTATAAACGCCTAGACCAATCATCGGCATTTTCACGCCATTATGAAGTGTAGTTGTTGGAATATACACAGTCGTCTCCCTTTCATTGTTACATTTTTTTATAAGCCACAACTTTATTTCAACAAGATTCATCCCAAAAGTCAAAACATACGTACAGTTTACATAACACTTTTATATAGCTAAAAAATAACGTGAACTCATTTATTCACGTTATTTTCTCTCCATTCTTTCGCTTTTTCATCCACATTGCGCACAAACTCATTTTTCCCTTCCGTATATAACGTGCCATCATATGTATACTTTTCGGCCAATTCTTTCTTTAAGGTTGCATATGCCTCTGCTTCTTCACAATGAGCCATCATATAATCACGAAATGCTAAATGCCTTACTATCTCTGGATTTCCTTTTTCAAACACGTGTAAATGATACAAACGTTTTTCTTCCGTTCCATGGATAAAAAATCGGCGTCCTGAAATACCATTTTCCCCTTTTACGATGTAACCAAGCTCTATAAATCGTTCATTCCACCTATCTACCCTTTCAATACTTTCTACTTCCATGATCATATCAATAATAGGTTTAGCTGCCAGTCCTGGCACTGACGTACTTCCAATATGATGAATTTTCACCGTTTCTGGCATCGCTGTTTTTAATCTTTCAGCCTCCATTTGAAATTTTTCACTCCAATGATTTTCATGCGGAACAACTACAATTTTCCTCATAATAACTCCCCTTTTCTTACAAGCTCGTCAAAAAATGATCAGTGAATTTCACTGATCATTTTTTTATTATTTAAAGTCTTTCCAAGTAAGGTTACTTTCACTTAGCAGTTCTTCAAATGATTTATTCTTTTCACGTTCTTTTTGTTCTTTGCGCTTTCTTTCCAGTTCAGCTGCCTCTTTTTCCTCTTCTCTCACTTGCAACTCTTTCTTCTTACTCTTTAATTGTTGCATGAGTGAATCATTTAATTGATCGCCTAATGTAAGTGTTTCTTTCTTTGGTGGATTCACTTGCGATTGTCTTTGCATTTGTCTTTGTTTCTTTTTCTTCATGCTACTCACCTTTTACTTTTTTCTCCATTATAGTAGATACACGATGCAATCGACAATAAAAAAGGGTCTTTACTCTATTATCCACTTTTTGTAAATATGTTAATTTTTCGAAAAGACTAAATTTTTATGTAGCTATAATCCTATGAATCTATTAAAATTATGTCGTATGATGTCAGATTATAAAAAAGGAGAAATGAACTATGTGGAAAAAAATTATTCCTGCCGTTGCTGTTTTAAGCACTATTACTTTTTCAAGCGTATTTGCCGCTCCCCCATCTCAGAATCCAGCTGAACAAAACCGCTACATAGACGTACAAATGCTTGGTATTAATGATTTCCATGGACAACTAGATACTGTTAAAAAAATTAATAATAAAGAAGCTGGTGGCGCTGATTACTTAGCTACTTATTTAAAAGAACGTAAAAAACAAAACCCTAATACACTTCTCGTACATGCTGGTGATATCGTCGGAGCTAGTCCACCAGTTTCAGCATTATTACAGGATGAACCGACGATTGAATTTTTAAATGATTTAAAATTTGATGTTGGTACAATCGGAAACCATGAATTTGATGAAGGCATTGATGAAATGAAACGCCTCATTTACGGTGGATATCATGAAAAAACAGGGAATTTCAAAGGGGCTAACTTCCCCTATGTAGCTGCTAACTTCTATAACAAATCAACTGGCCGCTTATTTTTACCACCATTTACTGTAAAAATGGTAGATGGTGTTCCTGTAGGATTCATTGGTGTTGTTACAACTGATACACCAAATGTCGTTATGCCTACGATGCTTAAAAATGTACAAATTACTGATGAAGTAGAAGCAATTAATAAATCAACACAACAATTAAAACGCCTCGGCGTTAAATCTATCGTCGTTCTTGCTCATGTCGGTGGAACAACCGATGAGTCTGGGGTAACAAATGGCGACCTTACTCGAATTGCAAATGAAACAGACCCAGAAGTTGATGTTATTTTCGGTGGACATAGTCATACGTATGTAAATGGTACAGTAAATAATAAGCTAATTGTCCAAGCAAATTCTTACGGCACGGCTTTCTCAGACGTGGATGTAACAATTGATCGTAAAACAAAGGATATTATAAAGAAAAAAGCTGAAGTTGTTACAACGTATCATGAAGGTGTAGAACCTGATAAACAAGTAAAGAAAAAACTAGATCAATATAAAGAAAAAATCGCACCACTTGTAAATGAAGTGGTCGGAAAATCTACAGCATCTATCGACCGTAAACAAAATGATGCTGGTGAGTCCACTCTTGGAAATTTAGTTGCCGATGCTCAGCGTCAAACGATGCAAACTCAAATCGCCCTCATGAATCCTGGTGGCATTCGTAATGACTTAGATGCTGGTGATATTACGTGGGGTGAGTTATACGGTATTCAACCTTTTGGAAATCAATTGATTAAAGTAGATTTAACAGGTCAAGACATTCGCGATATTTTAAATCAGCAATGGCAAAAAGGAACAACAAGAATGCTTCAAATTTCAGGTATTCAATATGCGTGGGATGCAAATAAACCAAACGGTGAAAAAGTTACAAATATACGTTTAACAAACGGAGAAGAATTATCTCCATCTAAAACGTATAGCGTAGTTGCAAATGCTTTCTTAGCTTCTGGCGGTGACGGATTCATATCATTTAAAAATGGTAAAAATGCAGAAACTGGTCCAAACGACTTTGAAGCGTTAGTCGATTACGTAAAACAATTAAAAGAACCAATTCAGCCAGTTATTGATGGAAGAATCCAAAAAGTAAATTAAGTGTTTCTCTAATAAGAAATTTCATTTTTCACGCCATAAAAGATTTGCACTAATCCTGTATTTATACGTAATATGCATCATAAAAAGGATACTCGTTCTTCCAATGAACATAGTATCCTTTTCTTTAGTTATCAAAATGTGATGTTTTGTTAAATTCATATTGCTGTAAAAATTGTTGCAACGCCTCTTCTACAATTTTAGATTTTTGAATTCCTTTCGATTCTGATATAAGGTCCAATCTTGCTAATATTTCTGTATTAATAGAAAAGGTGCGTCTCTTTTTCTCTGTACTTTTACTCATAATTGGTGCAATTACTTCTTCTCTTCTTCTTAATAATTCATAAATACTTTGTAATTGCTCATAAATTAATAATTGATAATCTGTTTTCTCATATTGAAGGGCGGTCGCTTCTTGGAGTTGTAAGTGACGTGGTTCTTCTCCATCTCCTACAAAAATACGTTTCTTCTGCTCTCCATCATATTCGTATCCAATCAATCTTAATTTCTTCGATAATGTATACGGGCTTATTTCAAGACGTTTTGCTATAATAGCGATGGATTCACGCCTATTTAAACCATCTATAATTTCTCCAATCGTCACAATTTCCCTCCTCCCGTGTTGAAATGACACTAGTATGGTATGTTACAATGATTTTCTAACAGTATATGCAAAATGAATAGCCTGTGCGATTCATACGATTTCACAAAAGGAGGTTTTCAATATGCTTTTGCGTAGCTATACCCCTCAGTTCTATACTGAAAACAAACAACTCATTCCTAATAGTATCGCTACGATAGAAAGCGTTATGATTAATAATCGAAAACAAACTCTCCTTATGCGTGGGCAAAACGTAGAGCAGCCTATTTTATTATGCTGCCATGGTGGACCCGGCATGGCACAAATCGGATTTATTCGTCATTTTCAAAAAGAATTAGAGAAGCACTTTATTGTTATTAATTGGGATCAGCGCGGGGCGGGTAAATCTTTTTCAATGAAAGATTTCGGAGCAAATTTTACAATCGAACAATTCGTTTCCGATGCAAAAGAAGTGATTCAATATGCACTTAAAAGGTTCAACAAACAAAAACTATTTCTCGCTGGTCATTCTTGGGGAAGTATTATTGGGCTTAACATAGCACATCAATATCCAAAGTATATCGAGGCTTACATCGGTATTGGGCAAATTGTACATATGAAACAAAATGAAGAATTGCTATATCAACATTTAATTAGTTCTGCAAAAAAACATGATCATAAAAAAGCATTAGCTTCCCTTTTAAAATTAGGAAAACCACCATTTTTAGATATGAGACGTCTTATTATTCAAAGAAAGTGGCTTGGCACATTCGGAGGAGCAATCCAAAACGGATCTTCCTTTTCTTTCATACGAAAAGGTTTCTTTTCTCCTGAATATACGCTATTAGATTGGTTCAAGTTTCTCGCAGGAAATTTAAAATCTGGCGTTTTATGGGAAGAAATGCTGACAATCGATTTCTTTTCTTCTATCTCAAGTTTATCTATTCCAGTTTATTTTTGTTCTGGTCGCTATGATTATCAAACTCCTTATGCACTCGTTCAGGAATATTGCGATATTATTGAAGCGCCTATAAAAAAAATGATTTGGTTCCCAAATTCAGCACATTCTCCTGATCTAGAAGAACCAGAATTATTCGCCAATTCTTTGCAATCAATTAAACAAGAGCTAGCTTTTCAGCATTAGTAACAAAAGGCTCTTTTACATTTCATAGAAAACATTTTATAATAATATGTCGCAAGTATGTATAAACATAGCAAAATGTTTCATATTTACTTGTCTTAACAGAATAAAAATTTAGGGAGATTACATTTATTATGAACGCTGTACTCGTCGCAGTAGCAATTATGCTATTGCTTAGTTTGTTACGTGTCCAGGTCATTGTCGCCATCATTGTTGGAGCTTTAACAGGCGGAATTATCGGCGGACTCGGTATTTCAGAAACGATTAACACTTTTACAACTGGTCTTGGAAACAGTGCTCCAATCGCTTTAAGTTATGCAATGCTTGGTGGTTTCGCTATTTCCCTTTCCAAAACAGGACTTCCAGATGCTATGATTCAAACTGCATTAAAATGGATTGGCAATGAACAAGACACGAAAAAACAAGTTTATTCTAAAATACTTATTTTATTCATTATTTTAACGATGGCTTGTTTCTCACAAAATGTGATTCCTGTTCACATTGCTTTCATCCCCATCTTAATTCCAGCACTTTTAAAAGTATTAAATGAGCTGAAAGTGGATCGAAGACTTGTCACGTGTATTATTACATTTGGATTAATTACTCCTTATATGTGGATCCCTGCAGGGTTCGGAAAAATTTATCATGACGTATTGCAAACCAACGCTGCGCAAAGCGGTCTTACATTTGATGTCACACTTATTCCAAAAGCAATGACTATTCCAGCACTCGGTATGATTATTGGATTATGTGTAGCGGTATTCATTACGTACCGAAAACCTCGTACGTATGAAACAGAACAAATTCATACTACCGAAAATGAGATCGTTCCCTATACAAAACGTAGCATTACTTTCGGGTTATTATCTATCATTGCTACATTAACTGTTCAATTAACAACAGAATCAATGATTTTCGGTGCTTTAGCAGGTATTATCGTCTTATCAGTAAGTGGTAGTCTACCACTTAAAGAAGCAGATGCGATATTAACAAGCGGAATGCGTATGATGTCCTTTATTGGCTTTGTTATGATTGCTGCCGCTGGATTCGGCGCTGTTCTTCGAAAAACAGGACATGTTGAATCTCTGGTGCAAACGAGTGCACATATAATCGGAAATAACAAACCACTCGCTGCATTTCTTATGCTTGTTATTGGACTTCTCGTTACGATGGGAATTGGTTCATCCTTTTCAACCATCCCTATCTTAACAACAATTTTTGTACCTCTGTGCATTCAGCTTGGATTTAGTCCGATGGCTACAATTGCAATTATTGGTACAGCCGGAGCGCTAGGTGACGCAGGATCTCCAGCATCAGATAGTACCCTCGGACCAACATCCGGTTTAAATGCTGATGGTCAGCACCATCATATATGGGATACATGTGTACCCACTTTTCTACATTACAATATACCGTTACTTATATTTGGCTTTATTGCCGCAATTACATTATAAAAAGGTGCGTATAAAACGCACCTTTTACTTTTTTATTTTTCCTTTTAATTGTTGAAAAGCTACTTTTCCGTTATCTTTGACATAGCTTTCAATTGCCGGTAGTGATGAACCTATCCATTCACACTCTATGCTCCCATTCGGTCCAACAATTTTTAATTTATCTGGTACATGTATATTTACAAATCTTGCTGACCGAATTAACTCAATAGCAATCTGATCACTTGAGGTTACAATTCCATCTATATACGGATTGTTTCGCAATAATGTAATAAACTGTTTATTTGTATACCCTTGTACACATTCTTCTCGATAAGAGATTCCTTCATCCCAAACAGTATCTAAAAAACCTGCTATATGATCTTCCATTTCTTCACTTTCTTCTCCCTCACCGAAATATGCAAGAAAGTGACACCCTTTCTCTTTTAATAAAGAAACAGCCCTCTGTCCACTTTCATAATAATTTCCATGTGATTGTTGCTCATCAATCACAACAAACGGAAATGGAATTTCTCCTATACTTTTAAAAACGGATTTTGTTAAAATAACACCTGCAACGTTATTCTCCTTCAACATATATATGTATCTATCTTTATTCTCTATATTACAAACAATGATTTGATATCCTTCTTTATATGCTATTTCCTCAATACAATGTAGCAAAGTGATGTTTGATGGGTCATATAGATTATCTACAAGTAATGCAATTATCGTTGAATTCTCTTTAAATAGTGGCTTCGCTGCACTGTTTGGCCTATAACGTAATTCTTCAATTGCTTCCTTTACTTGTTTTACTGTGTCCTCATGAACATATCCTTTTTCATTAATAACTCGTGAAACGGTTGCGACTGAAACACCTGCCAATTTTGCAACATCACGTATAGTTGCCACATCGTCACCCCTTAATATGGTAATAGATTACAATTTTACGGTAACCTAAATTACACTATCCGTCAAGATTAATAACTCATATTTCTGAAAATTGTTACATCATTTCACTAAACGATACTCCAACTGAATTTCATGTAAAATTGGGATATTATCATATCCAATACGTGGAATTTCTTTCTTTATTTTTCGTGCCTCCTCTACCGCATTCACATATAAATTAGTCATTACAAAATTACGTTTTTGGTAAAATCGTAACGCATTCATATTATCATTTGTTGTAATAAGACAAACCTGCCTGCACCGTTCTTCTTCTGCAACTTGCAATACACAATCCACAAGCTTCTTCCCTATTCCTTTTCTTTCTTCAATACTATCTAACGATATAATTTCACACATATTTCCAGTCACTTCATACGTTATAATTCCGATTATTCTGTCATTAGAAAACGCAACAAATCCTGGCAACTCTTCTAATTGATGCCCCTTACCACGTGAAACCATCAATGAACTTCCCCAGTTCTCACACATAAACATTCGAATTGTTTCTTTCATCGTTGGCGTAATTTTTTGTATATGCACCATTTCCTATTTCTCCCCTTTTATATCATTGTGATACAATATAAGTGTATCACATGTAACGGTATTTGGAGGATGAGGTAAAGTATGAAACGTTTTTTTGCAGCATTGTTTACTGTACTAGGTGCGATAACAGCCCTTGGGATTTTCTTTACAAATAAAGTGATGTATTTAAAGAAAAAAACAGAGGAAGAAGTACTCGAAAGAGAAACGAAAAAACATTTTCGTATAGAAGATTTTGATGCTCTTCATAAAGAAGAAATTCATATTCCTTCACAATTCGGATATGATCTTCACGGCTATTACATTCCTGCTGGTCATTCCAATAAGTTTATGATTTTTTGTCACGGCGTAACTGTAAATAAAATGAACTCTGTAAAATATGCAAGGTTATTTTTAAACAGAGGGTATAATGTCGTTATTTATGATCATCGTCGTCATGGTAAAACTGGCGGAAAAACAACAAGCTATGGATACTATGAAAAACATGATTTAAAATCTGTAGTTGACTGGCTAAAAAGTCGCTTTGGAACAAATATAACACTCGGTATTCATGGTGAATCTATGGGAGCTGCAACACTTCTTCAATACGCAGGACTTGTAGAAGATGGTGCTGATTTCTATATTGCAGATTGTCCTTTCTCTGATTTTCACGGACAATTACAGCACCGTTTAAAGGTTGAATTCCATTTACCAAAATGGCCTTTATTACCTTTAGCAAATGCTTTTTTAAAAGTGCGTGACGGTTATACGATTCGCGAAGTTTCACCAATTGATTGTATAAAAAATATTAACAATCCCGTCCTCTTTATTCATAGTAAAGATGATGATTATATTTTAGCTGATATGACGAAATCACTATATGAAGCAAAAGAAAACAATAAACAACTTTATATTGCAGAACGTGGTGCACACGCTTGCTCTTATAACGAAAATAAAGAAGAGTACGAAGCAGCCATCGATCAATTTTTAAACACATATGTGAAAGAAACAAAAAACAGGCTTGCATAAGCCTGTTTTTTTATTGCGCTAAAACGTCTGTAACTTGTTCCATATTTTCAGAAATCCATTGCATTGCATCATCTAACGTTGGGAATTCTGTCGTTTGAAATGTTACTTCATCTTGAAGTAACCAAACATCCTTTGCCTCTTGCCCTACACCTGCAATGGACCAATGTAACAAACTATATGGATGATTATCATTCAAAAATGATGCCCACGTGCGCTCATTTGCAATGTTTCGTAATGTATGTAATTGTTTATCCATCTCTCGTCACCTTACTCTAGTCAGTTATGAAAACTATTATAACACTCTCTTCTTTCTCAAACAAAGTGCTCTTTTTATATTGTCAAGCACTTCCCTTGATTATATGATGAAATTAAGCGTTTGGGAAGGAGGGATAACGTTGGCAAAAGTACAAATTAAAGTAAATGATAATGGCTCTTTTCGCGTTACAGGGGACGTGGAATTAGTCGACTCACAAGGGAATGTATTCCCAGCAAAACCGGCATTTTCTTTATGCCGTTGTGGTTTATCAAAAAATATGCCTTATTGCGACGCTTCGCATAAAGGTAAATTCGAGTCTGTTGTTAGAGCACCAGAGGCAGAATAATTTTACATGTGACATGCACATTTTTTTGTGCATGTTTTTTCTTTTTAGCAACTCCGTTATATCCCTTCTCCTTACAACACTTCTAATACTTTTATTTCCATTCCAGCCCACATATATTTTCACACAATTCTTCACATTCGAATATTTTTTACTAGCCTTTTATTTTTTTTGTGCTATAATTTGAGCAAACAGCATCCTTCGGGGTCGGGTGAAATTCCCAACCGGCGGTGATGAAGTGAAAACTTCTAAGTCCGTGACCCGTTTTCAACTCGAAAACGGTGGATCTAGTGAAACTCTAGGGCCGACAGTATAGTCTGGATGGGAGAAGGATATGTTTCTAGTTTTTTATATAGTGAATACACTTTTATTTCAGTATGCATATTTTTAAAGATTCATTTTGATTCTTTATATATGTTTAATTTTCTATACTTATTTTTTATACTGAAATAAAAAGAGACAACTAGCGTTTAAAAATTCGATATTTTGCTAGGTTTTTTCCTTATGCAGAGATATCAATTATCGTTAGGTTTCTTTCCTATGCTTTCGTATTCAAACTATATTTCTAGAAATCACGTCTCCCAAACCCCAAGGATATTAAATCCTTGGGGTTTTTTGATTTTTTTAGGAGAGGTGAAGAAAATGACAGATCAAGAATATATGAGGATTGCCCTGCAGTTAGCAGAAGGAACATCAGGACAAACAAGTCCAAATCCTATGGTTGGTGCTGTTGTTGTAAAAGATGGAAACATCGTTGGTATGGGGGCTCATTTACGAGCTGGTGAAGAACACGCAGAAGTTCATGCCCTTCAAATGGCTAGTCAGAACGCCAAAGACGCTACCGTTTATGTAACACTGGAACCGTGTAGCCACTTTGGAAAAACACCACCTTGTTGTGAATTGCTCATCGAAAAAGGAGTTAAGCGTGTGGTAATTGCTACTCTCGATTGTAATCCGCTCGTTTCTGGTAACGGAAAAAGAAGATTAGAGGAAGCTAGAATTGAAGTAACTACCGGTGTTCTTGAAGCAGAAGCAGTTTTATTAAATCGCTACTTTTTTCACTACATGAAAACGAAACGCCCTTTTGTAACAATCAAAACAGCGATGAGCTTAGATGGAAAAATAGCAACTGTAACTGGTGAAAGTAAGTGGATTACAGGTGAAGAAGCACGTGCTGATGTTCACCAATATCGCCATACACATGATGCAATTCTTGTTGGAGTGAATACAGTTATAGCTGATAATCCTCATTTAACAACAAGAATTCCAAATGGTGGGAAACATCCTATTCGCGTTGTTTTAGATACCCATTTACGAACGCCACCATCTTCTCATGTTATAACAGATGGTTTAGCACCGACATGGATTATTGTCGGTAAGGATGTAAAGAAAGAGAAGATATCTTCTTATAATTCTAAAAATATAGCTATATTCCAAATGGAAACGAAGCATATAGAAATCGAGGACCTTCTTTCCTTTCTTGGAGAGAAACAAATTCTTTCTCTATTCGTTGAAGGTGGCCAATCAATTCATGCAAGTTTCTTAAAAACAAACAATTTCAATGAAATTGTAACCTATATAAGCCCGAAATTAATTGGTGGAAAAGATGCTCCTACTTTATTTGGAGGAAATGGTTTTTCAAAATTACAAGATGCGCTTTCCTTGAAAATTCAAGAGATGAAACAAATTGGTGATGATATAAAAATCGTTGCGAATGCCCGAAACGAGGTGACGGAATGTTTACAGGAATTGTAGAAGAATTAGGAACGATAGCAAACATGCAACAAAGCGGAGAAGCGATGAAATTAACGATTCATGCAAAGAAAATTTTATCAGATGTTCACTTAGGTGATAGTATCGCAGTTAACGGTATTTGCTTAACTGTAACAAACTTTACAACTACTTCATTTACAGTTGATGCAATGCCTGAAACGATGCAGTCGACATCGCTTCGCATGCTTAAACCCCACTCTAAAGTAAATTTAGAGCGGGCAATGTCTGCAAATGGAAGATTCGGTGGACATTTCGTTTCAGGACACATTGATGGCATCGGAACGATTTTAACTAAAAAACAACATTACAATGCCGTCTATTATAAAATAGCAATTTCTGATGAATTGCTACACTATTGTTTGCATAAAGGGTCCATTGCTGTTGATGGAACGAGTTTAACGATATTTGATATAGACGAAGCTTCCATAACGATTTCACTCATCCCGCACACAGTAAGCGAATCTGTCATTGGAGAAAAAAATGCCGGAGATATCGTAAATATTGAGTGTGACATGATTGGTAAATATATCGAACGCTTTATTACTAAACCTGCAAAACGAGTAGGTTCAATGACCGAAAGTTTTTTACAAGAAAACGGATTTCTATAAGGGGGAAGCACAATGTTTCATCGTATTGAAGAAGCTCTAGAAGATTTAAAACAAGGTAAAGTCGTTATCGTATGTGATGATGAAAACCGAGAAAATGAAGGCGACTTTATTGCTTTAGCAGAGTACATTACACCGGAAACAATTAATTTTATGATTACACATGGTCGTGGTCTCGTTTGTGTACCGATTACGGAAGGATACGCAGAACGTCTACAATTAGAACCAATGGTATCTCATAATACAGATTCACATCATACTGCGTTTACAGTGAGCATTGACCATGTTTCTACAACAACAGGGATTAGCGCTCACGAACGTGCAACTACGATACAAGAATTGTTAAATCCCGCATCAAAAGGCACTGATTTCAATCGACCTGGACATATCTTTCCATTAATTGCGAAAGAAGGCGGTGTCCTGCGTCGTGCAGGTCATACAGAAGCTGCTGTTGATTTAGCAAAGCTATGCGGTGCCGAACCAGCTGGAGTTATTTGCGAGATTATAAATGAGGACGGCACGATGGCACGTGTACCTGATTTAATAGAATGCGCAAAACAATTTGATATAAAAATGATTACAATAGAAGATTTAATTGCTTACCGCCGCCATCATGAAACACTTGTGACGAGAGAGGTGGAAATTACATTACCTACAGATTTCGGTACTTTCCACGCAATTGGCTATTCTAACTCATTAGATACGAAAGAACATATCGCACTTGTAAAAGGTGATATTTCAATAGGTGAACCGGTACTTGTGCGTGTTCATTCTGAATGCTTAACAGGAGATGTATTCGGTTCACATCGCTGCGATTGCGGACCACAACTCCATGCAGCACTTGCTCAAATTGAGCGTGAAGGAAAAGGTGTTCTTCTTTATATGAGACAAGAAGGAAGAGGCATTGGGCTTCTTAATAAGCTTCGTGCTTATAAATTACAAGAAGAAGGATTCGATACTGTAGAAGCAAATGAAAAACTCGGCTTCCCTGCTGATCTTCGTGATTACGGTATCGGTGCACAAATATTAAAAGATTTAGGTTTACAAAGTTTACGATTATTAACGAATAACCCAAGAAAAATTGCTGGCTTACAAGGTTACGATTTAGAAGTAGTCGAGCGTGTACCGTTGCAAATGCCAGCAAAAGAAGAGAATAAATCGTATTTACAAACGAAAGTAAACAAATTAGGACACTTACTAAACTTATAATTAAAGGAGAGATTTATTATGGTATTCGAAGGTCATTTGGTTGGTACAGGATTAAAAGTTGGAGTTGTTGTTGGACGTTTTAATGAATTTATTACAAGTAAGTTACTTGGCGGCGCTTTAGACGGATTAAAGCGTCACGGTGTAGAAGAAAATGATATTGATGTTGCTTGGGTTCCTGGTGCATTTGAAATTCCTTTAATCGCTAAAAAGATGGCTAGTAGCGGAAAGTATGATGCTGTTATTACATTAGGTACTGTAATCCGAGGTGCTACAACTCACTACGATTACGTTTGTAATGAAGTAGCAAAAGGTGTTGCGTCTTTATCACTACAAATGGACATCCCAGTTATTTTCGGCGTATTAACGACAGAAACAATTGAACAAGCGATTGAACGCGCAGGTACGAAAGCTGGTAATAAAGGATATGAATCAGCTGTTGCTGCAATTGAAATGGCTCACTTATCAAAACAATGGGCATAAAAAAAGAGGCTGCGGCCTCTTTTTATTTTTTCACCTTTTTTTGTACATCTTTTATTAATTCATTCATCGTTTTTCCTTCTGTTTTTATATGAAGAGCTTGTGCTGTTCTCCATACATTCTCTCTTTTTTTCGCTTCTTCTATAATAGTAATTTCTTTTCTAACTTCCTTTAAATCTTTTCCTTCCGTTTTCAATCCAAAATGTTCAGCTTTCGTTCGAAAGTGTTGTTCGATTCTTTGTTGCATCTCTTTTTGTTCAGGATTTTCAGCAGCCTTAACTGGATCAGAACTTATTGCTTTTATTAAAATTAAACAAGTCATAATCGCTAATATGTATTTGTACATGTAAAATCCTCCAACCCAATATAAATTACATATTTACTATGTACAACTAGGGCTTGGAAAATTCGTCCACAAAAATTCTTTTTTTCGCTCAAAAACCAATAATACCAAGCGTTCACAACTATTTATTACATTTTATTTACAAAAAAAGCAAACCCTTTTACAAGTTTGCTTTTTCATCTATCTTATAATGCACATTCTTCAATCTCAAATCCTAAATCTGCAATCATACCCCAGTCCGCAGTCGGCTCTTGTCCAGCTGTCGTTAAGTAGTCCCCGACAAAAATAGAATTTGCTGCAAATAAACCGATTGGCTGTACAGAACGTAAATTGATTTCACGTCCTCCTGAAATACGAATTTCTTTTGTTGGGTTTACAAAACGCATCATTGCCAGTACTTTTAAACATTCTACTGGCGTTAACTCTTTTTGCCCTTCAAGAGGTGTCCCCTTTACAGCAACAAGGAAATTACAAGGGATAGAATCTGCATCTATACGTTGTAATTCAAATGCAATTTCAGCACGCTCTTCAATTGTTTCTCCCATGCCAAAAATCGCTCCAGAGCATGGTGAAATACCAGCTTGTTTCGCTTTTTGAACTGTATCAACACGATCATCATACGTATGCGTTGAACAAATACTATCGTAATTATTTGCATGTGTATTTAAGTTGTGGTTATAACGATGCACGCCTGCTTCCGCTAAACGTCCTGCTTGATCTTCATTTAAGAAACCTAAACAACAACAAATCTTCAAGTCTGTCGTTTCACGAATTTCCTTAACTGCTCCAATTACGTGATTTACCTCTTTATCCGTCGGACGACGACCAGACGCTACAATACAATATGTACCTGCTTTACGGCGTATTGCTTCATGTGCCCCTTCTACAATTTTCTCCTGCGTTAACCATGCATATTTATCAATTGGTGCTTCTGAAATAATAGACTGTGAGCAATATCCACAATCTTCAGGACATAATCCAGATTTCGTATTAATAATCATATTCAATTTTACTTTCTTACCAAAGTGATGATGGCGAATAATGTAAGCTGCATTCATAATTTCTAAAACTTCTGTATCATCAGCTTCTAATATCGCTATTGCATCTTCTTTCGTAATCATCTTTTCTTCCACTACGTCGTATGCAAGTTTTTTCCAATCCCTTTTTGTTTGTACTTGTTTCATTTCATCTCTTCCCCTCTTTTGTTATATGCATAAATAAAGCATGATACGTTGCCATTATCCCTTCATTTCCCGTGAAGTCTCTTTCGTATATGCGCAGCATCGCACGAAAGAGTGAGGGACTTTGACAATATGATCCTTCATTGCTATTAGTTGCTCCTACTTTTCGAATAGAATGCAGAAACTCCTTAACTTCTGTAAAACTCTCTATGTAACATGTTTCAGAAACATGCACATCCCCTGTTTCTATCTTACATATATGAAGCAACTGATCTTTTGAATAAAAACGTTGACCAATCGATGTTTCATTTTTTATATTTCTTTCTTCTTTCGCACGTTGGAACGAAGCATGCAATTCTTGAAATGTTTCATGTCCAAACGTTGAAAAGAGTAATATGCCATCTATAGACAAATGTTGAAATAAATTTCTTAACACTTGTTGTAAATTATTTAACCATTGAAATGTAGCATTTGAAATAATGACATCATATGATTCTTCTAATCGTAATCGCTCAATATCTTCACAGTGAAACGTTACATTTTTTACATTTTGTCTAGTTTGCGCAATCGCAATCATACTTTCAGCAAAATCAACTGCTGTAATATGTGCTTTCGGAAATAACTTTGATAATTGTTCTGTTACATACCCCGTCCCGCATCCCAGTTCTAAAATACGTATTGATGCCGTTTCACTATATCGTTCCTTTAAGATTGAAAGTAATGAATGTGCCATCTTTTTTTGTACATTTGCATATCGATCGTAAGATACGGCTGCCCCATTAAACCGTTTTTGTAGTAACGTTTTGTTGATCATGTCGTATCCCCTCTACAAATTGAATTATCTCATTTGCACAATATTCAAAATTCGTTACACATAATGCATGCCCTGCTTCACTTACTACTTTCAGCTCGCTGCTGCTATTCTCCGTCATACTACGTGCCGCAGACAATGGGCATATTACATCCTGTTCTCCGTGAATAAGTAGTATAGGTACTTTAATTTCTTTTAGTTCTTCTCTCATATCTGTTTCTATTAAATAATCTAAACCTAGTTGTAAAGACTGAATAGAATCACCTTTAAAACGGTCTACAATGTCTTCAAAGTTTTTATTCTCTTTTAGCTCATCTTTCGTAAACATATTTTCATAAAACCGCTTGAGCGTATCTTCTTTCCTTCTCGCCAAATTTCTTTTCAGCCGTTCTACATGCAAAGCATTCCATCCGTTACTGTAATCGCTCGTACTTGTAAATTTAGCAGTACCACCAATTAATACGATGCCTTTTGCCTTAATCTTTTTATAAGCTTCAACTGCTGCTAACGCTCCTAGTGACCATCCAACTAAAATTACGTTGTCATTATGCGCTACATCTATAATTCGTTCCGCAAATTCACTTCGTTCTTTCACATTACGCCAATCTATGCATTGAACAGGATATCCTTTAAAATACGGAATTACTAAATCCCAAATATTCTCTTCCATTCCCCATCCGGGAATAAAAATAATCTTTAGCTCGTTCATACGAAAATCTCCTCTTCTTTCGCAATGTGAATAATTCGATCAATAGCCCATTTTAAATCAGCTATTGTATGTTGCGATGTAACTGCAAAGCGAATTCGAGAACTATGAACCGGCACAGTTGGCGGACGAATTGCAATAGCCGCAATCCCTGCCTCTTGCAACCTTTTACTAAACCGTAAAGCATGTTCATTTGAACCGACTACAATCGGTACAATATGAGTTGAACTATTCCCAATATCAAAACCAGCATCCCTTAATTTAGTTCTGAAGTATTCTCCATTTGCTATAAGGTTCTCTCTTCTTTCGTTATCTTCTTTTACAATTTCAATTGCTTTTTGCACCGCTCCTAACGTACTTGGTGGTAAAGCTGTAGTAAAAATAAAGCTTCTCATCATATTTTGTAAATACTCTATATAAATTTCATCACCTGTCAAATACGCACCATAACACCCTAAAGCCTTGCTAAACGTCCCCATATGTATATCAATTTTTTGAGAAAGATTTTTTTCTATGTGAGATAATCCAGCTCCGCCGATTCCATATATTCCACTCGCATGTGCTTCATCGACTATAATGATTGCTCCGTATTTCTCTTTCAGTTGTACTAAATCTCTCAAATACGCAGTATCACCATCCATACTAAAAACGGTATCTGTTACGATTAATTTCCTCTTTTCAGGCGAAGCCATTTTCAAAAGCTTCTCTAAATGATCCAAATCATTATGACGATACCTTTTATGCTCTGCCCCGCTTAATATGATTCCATCAACAATACTTGCGTGATTTAACTTATCACTAAAAACAATATCGTGCCGAGAGGCTAAAGAAGATATGGCACCTATATTTGCCGTATACCCACTATTTACAATTAAAGCTCTTTCAGTACCTTTCCAGTCACATATGCTTCTCTCAACCTCTTCATATAATGGATGATTTCCTACAACGAGACGAGAGGCAGTCGCTCCAGTTCCATATCTTTTTGTACAGGCAATAGCAGCTTCTTTTAACCTTTCATCTCCAGCTAACCCTAAATAATTATTTGACGCTAAATTTAACATCCTTTTTTTATCTCGAATAAGCCAAGTCTCTTCTGCCTGCTCTGTTACATATAAATTTCGATACTGCCCTTGCTTATGTAATTGTTGTAATTTAGATTGAAGGTGCGCCCGCCACGTTTGATTCATTTTGGATAAACTCCTCTAATTTTGAAATCATAATATATTCTTTTGCAGATTCCAATACTTCTTCTTTCGTAAACTCACCTTCAAAGAATGGTAATAATCCTAAAACTGGTACCCCGCTCAACTCTTCAATCATCTCTTTATTTTCTTGCACTCTTTCCATTTCACATTCTTTGCAACCTGATAAAATGACACCCGCTACGGTTAAGCCATGCGCCTTTGCGTAAGCAATCGTTAACACTGTATGATTTACTGTTCCTAATGTAGGACGAGCTACTACAATAAGAGGCAACTGTAATTCTTTTGCAAAATCAATTACTAAAGCATCTTCTGTATATGGGACAGCAAGCCCACCTGCTCCTTCTACAAATAAGCTATTAAACTCTTTTAATAGTTCATTATAGTAATCAGTAATTTCTTTTAACTTTACTACTCTTCCAGCTCTTTTCATGGCAAGTCTCGGAGCAAGTGGTTCTTCAATAGAATAAGGGCAAATTTCATTTTCTTGTGTCGGTACACCTGATAATACTTTTAACCTTGCCGCATCTCCCTCAGGGTTTGATGCAACATGCCCACTTTGCAACGGTTTATATACCCCTACGTTATATCCTAATTCTCTAAATACACCTGCTATAGCACCTGCAACTACTGTTTTTCCAACTTCAGTATCAGTTGCTGTTATGAAAAAACCACTCATTATTCTCCCTCCGTAACATCCGAGATTGCCTTATATAAGATGCGTAACATATCATCAATCTCTTCAAAAGTAGAAGCAAGTGGCGGCATAAATACAATCGTGTTACCTAGCGGTCGTAAAATCATACCTAGCTCTCTTGAGCGTTTACATACTTGAACACCGACTCTTTCTGTCCAGTCAAAAGCTTCTTTCGTTTCCTTATTCTTCACAAGCTCGATACCAACCATTAATCCGCACTGACGAATATCACCTACATGTTTATACGCAAAGAGCTTTTCTAATTGCGCTGCCACATAATCCGTTTTACGTGCCACTTCTTCTATTAAATTTGTTTTTTCATATAGTTCTAGATTCGCGATTGCTACGGCACACCCTAACGGATTGCCTGTATAGCTATGTCCATGGAAAAATGTTTTTTGTTCTTCATATTCTCCTAAGAAGGCATTATATATTTCATCTGTCGTTACGGTAACTGCAATTGGTAAATATCCACCTGTTAAACCTTTACCAGCAGTTAAAATGTCTGGCGTCACATTTTCATGTTCACACGCAAACATTTTCCCTGTACGCCCAAATCCAGTCGCTACCTCATCTGTAATAAATAATACATTGTACTTTGTACATAAATCGCGCAGTCCTTTTAAATATCCTTTTGGCATTGTAATCATTCCACCAGCACCTTGCATTAATGGCTCTACAATGATGGCAGCTACTTCTTCATGCTTTTCTTTCAACAATTCTTCCATTTCTGCTAAATGGCTTTTTACAATTTCCTCCTTATTATTTCCGTAAGGAGAACGATATGTATATGGATACGGCATTTTAATCGCATCAAATAAGAGCGAACTATACACTTGGTGAAACAAGTCTATTGCCCCTACTGAAACAGCTCCAATTGTATCACCGTGATATGCTTCTTTTAATGTAACGAATCTTTGTTTCTTTGGTTTCCCTTTATGCTGCCAATATTGGAAAGCCATCTTAATTGCAATTTCAACAGCGGTAGAACCTGAATCAGAATAGAATACCTTCTTCAATCCATCTGGTACAACCTCAATAATTTTTTCTGCTAATAAAATAGATGGAACGTTAGCAAGTCCTAACATAGTAGAATGAGCAATTTTATTTAATTGCTCACGAATTGCTTCATCTAATTCCGGTACTTGATGTCCGTGAACATTTAACCATATAGATGAAACACCATCCCAATATTCATTACCATTTACATCGTATAGCTTTCTTCCCTCTCCACGTTCAATAATGACAGGATCTTCTTCTAAATAATCTTTCATTTGTGTAAATGGGTGCCATACGTAAGCTTTATTTTTCTCTGCTAATTCTTCATATGTATAAGATGATTTTTCAATCGTTCTACTATTTATTGTCACAACTGTCACTCCTAATGTTAACTTGTTTATAAATATAGTTAACATTAAATCCGAATGACTGTCAATTATTTTAAAATCAAATAGTTCTTAAAAAAGAACAACTTATCATACGATAAGTTGTTCTACTTTCCATGCTGTATCTTTCCAATTTCTAAAATAATTTCTTCATCTTTTTTTCCCTCTGTATCAATTCCAAGTTGTTTAGCGTGCTCAATTAATAAATCATGACGCTTCTCAAACCTAGCGGTATTTACTTCTTTCGTAACCTCTTCTTTTGTTTTCCCCTCAGTAGAAACTCCTAGTTTCTCTGCTGCTTTTTCCATTGATTTCTTCTCTTCTATTTCTTTTACTTTCTTCACTTCTGACTGTTGTATTTGTTTTTGTTTCAACTGCTCTGATTCAGCCGCAAAAGCTGTGTAAATTCCAGCACTTCCGCCAACGACTAGTAAGGTGGTAAAAAGAATTATTTTTTTCTTCACTCTTTCCTCCCCTTTCAAATTCATTATAACGTACAAAATTAGAGCTTTAAAACAATTCTCCTTTATTTCCCTAAAAAAACATTTAATATTTTTATTGACATTTAAGATGAAAATGTGATAAAAATTTAACTAACATCATATGAATCGGCGATGATAGGATTTAGTAGTATTTCGATTTCTGATTTCAGAGAGCTGGTGGTCGGTGCGAACCAGTACAGAGCGAATTATGAATTACCCCCTGGAGCTTCTTTTACGAAACGTGAGGAGTAGTGAAAGACGGTTATAGACCGTTATGTCTAAAGAGTGGTGAAACGACACTGTTTCACAATTTAGGGTGGTACCGCGAATTTTTCGTCCCTGCATATATTGCAGGGGCGTTTTTTATTTTATAAGCGCATATCATATGACCCTTTATTTTGTGATACATTCATTTCACAAGCTAGGGTGGTACCGCGATTTCTTCGTCCCTGCATAATTATATGCAGGGACGTTTTTTTATCCAATCATTTCCGCATCATATAGAAGAACCAACAATTACCGGTAATTTGTCAAAAAATTCTAAAATTCAGAAGGAAATATACAATATTGGCGAATTTTATATAAAAAAGAGCTATTTCACATTACTTAGGAGGGGAAAACAATGGTTTCAAAAATTGAGTCTGTTCTTTTAACAATTTTTATCTTTTTCTGTATTGGTTTTAGTGTTATTCAATTAGAAGTTTCACCACACATCCCAATTTTATTTGGTATCGTTCTTTTATTAGCATTTGGATTCCTGAAGAAAATCTCTTGGTCTACTATGGAGAAAGGGATGATTAGTAGTATTTCAGCTGGTATTCCATCTATATTTATTTTCTTACTTGTAGGCGTATTAATTAGCGTTTGGATCGCAGCTGGAACTATTCCGACTTTAATGGTATACGGCTTCCAACTTGTATCTCCAAAAATTTTCGTTCCAACTGTTTTTGTTGTTTGTGCAATTGTTGGAACGAGTATCGGTAGTGCATTTACAACTGCTGCAACTGTAGGACTTGCCTTTATGGGAATGGGTACTGCCCTTGGATACGATCCAGCTCTTATTGCTGGTGCAATTATTTCTGGTGCATTCTTTGGAGATAAAATGTCTCCTTTATCTGATACAACAAACTTAGCGCCTGCTGTAACGGGTGTAGATTTATTTGAACATATTCGTAACATGCTTTGGACAACAGTACCAGCTTTCATTATTGCTTTTATCGCATTTTTCATTTTAGGAAGCGGATCTGGTGGAAACGTTGATTTCTCAGCATTTATTAACACACTAGAAAAAAGTGCAACGATTTCTATCGTTACGCTGATTCCCATTTTATTACTGTTCCTATTCGCATTTAAAAAGGTACCCGCAGTTCCAACATTACTTGCAGGAATTGTGGTAGGGATTATTATTCTCTTTATTTTTAAACCTAGCACTTCTTTAGCGGATTTAATGAAAATTATGCAAGACGGATACGTTTCTAAAACTGGTATTAAAGATATTGATAGCTTATTATCTCGCGGTGGTCTGCAAAGTATGATGATGTCAATCGCTCTTATTTTCCTAGCTCTTTGTATGGGAGGATTATTACAAGGAATGGGTATTATAGCCCAGCTGATGAACATTATCTCTAGCTTCGTAAAAACTAGTACACGCTTAATTATTTCTACTGCTTCAACTGCAATTGGTGTAAACTTCTTACTTGGTGAGCAGTACTTATCCATCGTTTTAACAGGACAAGCATTCGCTAATAAATACGATGAAGTCGGTTTAGAGCGTCGTAATTTATCACGAGTATTAGAAGATGCTGGTACAGTAATTAATCCACTCGTACCATGGGGTGTCAGTGGCGTATTCTTAACAAACGTTCTTAGCGTTCCAACATTCGATTACTTGCCATACGCAATCTTCTGTTTAGCGTGTCCAGTCGTAACCATTATCGTCGGCTTTACTGGATTCGGTCTTTCATGGAAAAAAGAAAAAGCAGTACCAGTTTCATAATATAACAAAAAGGATTACCAAATCGGTAATCCTTTTTATATTTCTCGACTATCTATTCGCTTTCTTTCTTCTAAATAACATAAGTAATCCCGCTCCAACAAACGCAAGACCAGCTCCAATTGTAGAAGCAATACTTGCACCTGTTTTCGGTAAATCACGTTCATGTTTTTCAGCTTCTTTATTTTCACTTACAGTTGTTGTTGTTTCTTTTGTATTTTGATCATCTGTTGTAGTTTGTCCAGATCCGGTATTATTTCCATCTTGCTTTGGTTCATTACCATTATTACCTTCTTCTGTTGGTGGTGTTGGGTTTTCTCCATTACCTGTTGGCGGTGTCGTCGGATTTTCTCCACCACCTGTTGGCGGTGTCGTTGGATTTCCTTCACCAGTTTCTTTATCATCATTTTTCTTCGTTATATCAATTGCATATTTCGCAAATTCATTTTCAGATGGTCCAACATATGAAATCTTTCCATCTTTCTTTATATACTTTTGTGCATTTGGTGAAGAATCAAATGTTGTATTTAATTTATCTGCAACAATCGGTTTAAATGTCCAATTTTGATCAGCTGCTGGATCAATATCTTTTATTTTTTGCATATACTTCACAATGATTTGACGTGTTTCATCTTGTGATTGGTATACAACTTCCCCTTTACTTACACCTGGGAACGTTTGGCTACTTCCACGATAGTTATTTGTAGCGACGATGAACTCTTGCTTGTCAGCTACTAGCTTACCTTCATATGTCATATTTACAATACGATTAGCATTTGCATTTACAACTTTTCCATCTTTATCGTATTTCGCCGGTTGTGTTACATCAATTTCGTATTTTAAGCCATCTAAAATATCGAAGTTATATGTAGGATAGCCTATATTTACTAACGGCTGTTCTTCTGTTTTCTTTGGATCAATTTGATTAAACTGACCTGCAGACATTTCAAGCCATTCTTTCACTTGTGCCCCATTTACTTTTACAGCATATAACGTATTTGGATACACGTATAAATCTGCAACGTTTTTAATTGCTAACGTTCCAGCTGGAATATCAGTATAATATGTCGCACCGTTTCGGCCACCTGCTTTAAATGGTGCGCCTGCAGATAAAACCGGAATATCTTTAATCTTTTCGTACTCTGGTTTTTTAAGTTCTTGTTCTACATACCATTTTTGTGCATTTGTCACAATTTGTACGGAAGGATCATCTTGTACTAATGAAAAATAACTATTAATTGGTGCTTTCGTTTCACCTACAGGTGTATTTACATAGTCGATTGTCGCTTGATGCTCATCTTTAATTTCATTAACTAATTTTTGATCAGATTCTACTAATGGGGTACCTTTACTATTAGCAATCGGGCGAAGTTGTGGCTTAGATTGATCTTTTTGTACTTCCCATGTTCCGTTTACCTTTTTCAATTGCATATCAATAATACCTAAGTTACTACCAAAAACACCAGGCATTACAACTGGAACACCATTAAATACATCCTCCACTTCAGTATGTGAATGTCCCATTAATACTGCATCTACGCCAGGAACTTGTGTTGCTAAATGATATGATGCATTTTCCATTTTATTCACTTCTTTATATTCGCTCTTATCGACGCCTGAATGAGCCAATGCAACGATAATATCCGCACCCTCATTTTGCATTTTTTTCACCATTATTCTTGCTGTTGCGACGATGTCTTTCGCTTTTACTTTTCCTTCTAAGTTCGCTTTATCCCAGTTCATGATTTGTGGTGGAACAAATCCCATTACACCAATTTTCACTATTTGTTTTTGGCCTGCTTCATCCACTACTTCTTTCTTTAAAATATGATATGGTTTAAAATAATTTTCATCGTTCTCTTCCTTATCATCATGGTCAACTTTATATACATTCGAGTTAATAACCGGGAAATCCGTTTTTTCAATCACTTTGTTTAAATAATCTAAACCATAGTTAAATTCATGATTCCCAAGAGAGATGACGTCATACTTCATTAAATTCATTACACGATATAATGGATGTGTATAACTAGGATCCACACGATTCTTCGGATCTTTTATTTTATTCGCTACGTAATCCCCAAGCGGTGTCCCTTGTAATGCATCCCCATCATCAAATAGGACAGAGTTTTTCACTTCTTCACGTGCTTTATTAACGAGTGTTGCCGTTTGTACAAGTCCTACTTTATTATCTGTTTTCGTTTGATAATAATCGTAATTCATTAAGTTAACGTGAATATCTGATGTTTCTAGAATTCGTAAGTTAACTGTACTCTCCCCAGTGTTCTCATCTGCATGAGCTGTTGCTGGCATTACTTGCGGCGCTATAACACCAATCGCAAGAGTTGCTCCAGCTAGCATTTTTTTTGACTTTTTCACAAAAAATCCCCCTTATACAATTACCAAAAATAATGAAATGAATCCCTATCTGTCTCTAACCACATACCTTTTTTCTTCTATTAGAGACACAATTTTCATTTCACCCTGCGCTAACGAGTAGTCCCCTTAAACGCCCGATTGATGAAGACCATTAATTAATCGGAAATAAAGCTCCCACTAATTAAAGTTTCACCTTATCTGACATTATCATATATAAAGTTCTTTCCTATCGTCAATATTTTTTGACAAACTTCAACAAATTTTCTGTAAAGTTATTATAAACTTTTCATAAACATATAATATGCCCTTACATTGCTAATACTGCTGAATATGATACAATTACCAATTACAAGGAGGATGAATTTATGAAAAAAGTCATCTTAACAATTGTTTGTCTCCTCCTTCTGATCATTTCTTATTCTTATTTTGAAAAGAACGACGAGACAAAACAAAATGAATCTGAAGAAAAAACAGAAAAAACATCTGCCCCAAATTGGATTGATAAGCAAACAAATGAATCTTTTTATCATCTTGTATTAGGTGATTCACTCGCTAAAGGATATGGATCGACACAAGGTGGATTTGCTGAATTAGCTTCTAAGCAAATAGAAGCACAAATTCATAAACCAATTACAGTAGAAAACCTTGGGGTAAACGGTCTTACAACAGATCGTCTCGCTAAAAAAGTTCAATCAGAAGATGTAAAGGAAAAAATTAGAGCAGCAAATATAATTACAATTAATATTGGAGGAAATAATTTATTTCGTTTAAATCGTGATGTTGGTGTTATAGATGGTATAAAAATGTTAAATAAAGAAAAAGCCCATTTTGAAGCGGATATAAAAAGTATTGTAAAGACAGTTCGAGATCAAAATCCGGATGCTTTACTCATTCTCTCAGAACTCTATAACCCGTTACAACTCGATGACTCCATCGCAAGTTATGCAGATATGTTTTTAGATGGCTGGAATGAATCTGTTTATTCCATTTCCAAAGCAAATCAACCATCTATCGTTTTACCAATTCGTAAATTAATATCGAATGATAAAAAAGAGTTATTATTTGACCAAGTACACCCAAATGATAACGGCTATGCGATTATTGCCAATACATTTACAAAGCAAGTGTTATCCTACAAATATTAAAGCGACCATGAAACAATTCTATTTTTATAACATGTCTTTTTTGTTACAATGATAGTGGAAGGGGGCCTTTATATGGAATCACGCGAGTGGGAACGTATTGTTGATCATCTTCTTTCGCTAGTGCCTCTTTTTTATCGCAAATTTATGCTTCCTGGAGAATTTTCTTCTCAAAGACATATGCCGCCATCACATACACAAGTATTACTGCTTTTGCATGAAAACGGCACATTAGCAGTTTCCGAAATCGGCAAGCGGCTAGCGATTTCACGGCCTAACATGACACCTCTATTAAACAAACTTATTCAAGAAGAACTAATAGAGCGTCATTATAGCGAAAAAGATCGACGGGTCATTTTAATTTCCCTAACAGCTGAAGGGAAATTATTAGTAAATCAGTATCAGCAATTCATTTTAGACAAACTAAAAGAAAATTTCCAAACATTATCTGAGGAAGAGCGCGAAAAGCTCATTCATTCTCTTCAAACCATTCAAAATTTAATTTTGAAAACAAACGTATAAAGCTGCTTCTAAATAGAAGCAGCTTTATGATTCGTAATAGTTACCATAGTATACATTGGAATATGGCCATGTTGTTAAATATGTTTTTTTTTCCTGTGTAGGCTGTTGTTGTGGTATTTGTGGTATTTGTGATAATTGCTGTAATTGTTGTTGCCGATATAATTCGTATTGTCTACTCGTATCATAAACCGGATAATAATTTACATATGGATATACTTGAGGTACGTAATAATAATACATTATCCTCTCCTCCTTTTTCTTAAACATATTCAAAGGAGAAAATGAATGTGACATTGTTTATAATTGTACAAGTGGTTCTCTCACTCGTTTCTTCCTTTTCTTCAAGCGTAACTTACGGTTCTTTTCGTATAAATAATGCACAACGAAATACGAAATGAGACCAAACACAACTCCTAAAATCGTCATTCCAATTAATACATACACTTCACTTTGTAATAAGCTCTTTAATATCGTAAAAATGTGACTTGAAAACAAGTCCGATATCGTAAATGGTTCATGATGAATTTTCTGTACATGGAATGGATAAATCATTTTTCCTAGCGTATACGCAAGCGGAAATAAAAATACTGGGAGAAACGATATTTTCCCAATAATATTGCCAATAACTGCCGCAGGAAAAGATCCCTTTGCTAACCTGACGATTGGATAAAATATTACATATACGAGCGATGCCGTATAAATGACTAACATTTCTAAGCCGAATCCTATAGCAAACCCTAACGATACTTTCTTTGCGCCTTCTGGCGATCGAAGCAACTTATAATATTGAAACTTTAATATTCTCCACATCCGCTGAAAAAACGAATATGTTTTCTTAGTTGTTTTCACCCTCATCATCTCTTTAACTATATTTTTATATGTAGTATGTCCTTACACACTCTGAAAAACAAATTTAGTTTTCTCTTTTATTATAAATGATATCGAAATGGTTAACCAAATATACATCCGACATTTTAATATAAAAAAACCTCCCTTTTAGGAAGGCTCTTCTACATTTTTAAATAAACTCACTAATAACGCTTTTTGAGCATGCAATCGATTACCAGCTTGCTCGAAGACGATAGACTGTGGTCCATCTATAATTTCTCCTGTTACTTCTTCTTCACGATGGGCAGGTAAACAGTGTAAGAAACGATATGTTTGTTTCGCATGCTTAACAAGTTCGTTATTGATTTGGTAAGGTTGAAATAAAGAATATTTCTCTTCTTCGCCCTCTTGCCCCATGCTCATCCAAACGTCAGTATAAATGAAATCTGCTTCATTCACCGCTAATTCAGGATCATGCAAAACTTCAATTTCAGCTCCTGTTTCCTTGGCAATCGCTAACGCTTTTTTTACAATCTCTTCATTCGGTTCATATCCTACAGGCGTTGCAACAGTCATATGCATTCCGACTTTTGCACTCGCTAGCAACAATGAATGACATACATTATTTCCGTCACCTACGTAAGCCAATTTTATTCCTTTAAATGTATTTGTTTCTTCATATATTGTCATTAGGTCTGCCAATGCTTGACAAGGATGATGATCATCCGTTAAACCGTTAATAACAGGAATACTAGATTCTTTTGCAAGCTCTTCTACATCCGCGTGTGAGAATGTACGTATCATGATCCCGTCAATATACTGCGATAATACTTTCGCAGTATCTGAAACGGTTTCTCCTCTTCCCATTTGCATCTCTTTCCCACTTAAAAACATACCATGTCCCCCGAGTTGTACCATTCCCGCTTCAAAAGATACACGAGTACGAGTTGAATGCTTATCAAAAATAAGCCCTAATATTTTGCCTTGTAATAAAGGCTCTTGCTTATTCTTTTTTAAATATATAGCGAACTCAATTAAAGAAATAATTTCTTCTTTCGTTAATTCTTCTAGTGTTAAAAGATCTTTCGTATTTAATTTCGGTACTTGTACAGTTGACATGAAACTTCCCCCTTATATGATTGATACGTTTTTTGTACAAACTACTTTTTTTATTATATATACTGCCTGTTCTAACTCTTCATTCGTGACAATGAGTGGCGGTAATAGTCTTATAACATTAGGGCCTGCTTGTAATACGAGAAGTCCTTCGTTTTCTAGTTGTTCTATAAAACTTGCAACTTCATGCTTACACTCAATCCCAATCATAAGCCCCTTACCACGTATATTTTGAATACATTCGACATGCTGTAATTCCTCTTGCAACTTCTCTAATACATACTCGCCTTTTTCTTGTACTTCTTTTAAAAACAATGGTCTTTTACTTACTTGCAATACTTCTTTCGCTGCAGCCATCGCGATGTAATTCCCGCCAAAAGTTGAACCGTGTGATCCTGCAGTAAACGACGTTCCGAGCTCTTTCCGGCCAATCATTGCTCCGACAGGAATCCCATTCCCAAGTGCTTTTGCAACGGTAACGATATCAGGCTCTATTCGCACTTGTTCATAAGCGAATAGTGTTCCAGTTCTTCCTATCCCCGTTTGTACTTCGTCTATAATAAATAAGGAACCGAACTTATTACATAATGTTTCAATCTCTTTCAAAAAAGATAGATCAGCAGGTATTACTCCTCCCTCTCCTTGAACTACTTCTACCATTACCGCCGCAACTTCTTCATTCATTACTTCCTCTAATGCTTTAATATCGTTAAAAGGGATATGTAAAAAAGATGGAAGTAACGGACCAAATCCTTCTTTTACCTTATCTTGGCCTGTTGCACTCATCGTTCCAAATGTTCTACCGTGAAAAGACTGCTGGCATGTTACGACGAGAGATTTTCCAGTATGCTTACGTGCTAACTTTAAAGCCGCTTCATTTGCCTCTGCCCCACTATTACAGAAAAACACATAATCTAATGCTCTATTTTCTGTTAATAATGACGCAACTTCTTCTTGTAAGCTGTTTGTAAACAGGTTAGATATATGCCATATATCATCAAGTTGCTCTTGTACACCTTTGAGAACAGTAGGGTGACAATGTCCTAAATTACATACGCCAATTCCTGATGTAAAATCTAAATATTGCTTACCTTTATTATCAATAACTTTCGTTCCAGTTCCCTTTACAAACTCAATAGTTCTTCTGCCATACGTTTGAAAAAGATGACTCGTCATGCAATACTCACACCTTTCGTTACCGTCGTTCCAATACACTCTCCCGTAACCTCAGTAAAATCTTTTGTACCATTCACAATACTTATCTTTTGCACTCCCATTTTTAATGATGCTAGTGCCGCCTGTACTTTCGGAATCATCCCACCTGTAATAACACCTGTTTCTATAAAAGTTGCAATTTCAGATTCATCCGTTTCCTTTACCAAATTCCCTTCATGTAATATTCCATCTACATCCGTAATAAAAATCAGCTCTTTTGCCCCTAACGCGGCCGCAATCCCAGCTGCAGCATTGTCCGCATTTATGTTATAAATTTCATTACCATTTACCCCGATTGGAGCAATAACAGGAATATACCCCATATTTATTAATCCTTTTAATAAGGCTGTTTCTACATAACTTACTTCTCCCACATATCCTATCTCCTCGCTGACAGGTTGAACTTGAAGTAAATTACCGTCACACCCTGAACAACCTACAGCAAGTAAATTATGCTTTTGTAAATTCATTACGAGTTTTTTATTCGTACTTCCGCATAGCACCATTTGAACAACATCCATAACTTCTTTTGGTGTTACGCGTAATCCATCTCTTTTTTCTACGTTGATGTTACAATCTTTTAATTTGGCATCAATTTCTGGCCCACCACCATGAATAATCACCACTTTATACTTCTGTTGCAATTTCTTTATACAATCAAAAAACACAGCATTTAATTGATTCAACATACTACCGCCGCATTTCACTACAATATAATCGCTCATCTTCTCTCTCCTTATGTACGATAACAAGCATTTATTTTCACATATTCATAGCTTAAGTCACAGCCCCAAGCTGATCCTGTCTCTTCACCTAAGTGTAAGTACACATTAATGACTATTTCATCTTCTTGTAATCTCTCTTTCATTTCTTCTTCAGAAAATATTTGAGGCTCACTATTTTTTAATACCGATATAGATTGAAGAGTAATGTCAATTGTGTTCGGATGAATAGCTACTTCACTTTGTCCAATACTGCTAATAATTCGCCCCCAGTTTGGGTCTTCACCATGTATTGCTGTTTTCACAAGACTCGAACCGACTATTTGCTTTGCAATTTTTTTTGCCTCTTCATTCGTTTGAGCTCCTAGCACATTTACTTCTATTAACTTCGTAGCTCCTTCACCATCTTGCGCAATTTTTTTCGCTAAATCTTCACATACTTGCTGTAAAGCACATACGAAAGTTTCCCAATCTGTATGTTCCATATTTATCGGCCTTGTTTCTGATAATCCACTTGCCATAACGATGACCATATCATTCGTAGAAGTATCTCCATCTACCGTAATTTGATTAAATGTATGATTCGTAATTTCGGATAACGCTGTTTGCAATACGTCATGCTCTATATGAGCATCTGTCGTAATAAAACTAAGCATCGTTGCCATATTCGGATGAATCATCCCTGAACCTTTTGCAACACCCGCAATCGCCACTTTCTTCCCATCAATAATCATTTCATAGCAAGTTTCTTTCATTATAAGATCCGTCGTTAAAATTGCTTCAGAAAAACAATATGCTTCACTTTCTTCCTTCGTCGGTATAAGAGTTGCAACTCCCTTTCGGATTATATCCATCGGCAGTGGAACACCAATTACACCTGTTGAAGCTACTGCAACGTAATTTTCTTTCATCCCAAAATGTTCCGCCCCTAATGCGCGCATCTCGTATGCGTCTTGTAATCCTTTCATTCCAGTACAAGCATTTGCATTTCCACTATTAACGATAATTGCTTGTAACTTCCCTTCTGCCGTTATACTATCCTTCGTTACTTGTAAAGGAGCTGCTTGTATTTGATTCGTTGTATACACAGCGGCACATGATGCTGGTACATCACAAACGATGGCACCTAAATCCTTTTTCTCCTTTTTTAAACCATTTGCAGTACCAATTGCCGAAAAGCCTTTCGGCGTTACAATTGAACCATTTTCTAATTTTGTAATAGACGCTACTTTAATCATCATGGCCCCCTTATACATAAAGCGGCATATGTTGTAAACCTGTTGTCTCTTCTAGTCCCGCTATTATGTTTGCATTTTGAATCGCTTGCCCAGCCGCGCCTTTCATCATATTGTCTATAACAGAAACGACCGTAACTCTTTCAGCTCTTTCATCGTAAGCTATGCCAATATCACAATAATTTGAGCCTCTCACTTCTTTTGGACTTGGAAATTTCCCTTGCGTACAAATTCGGATGAAAGGCGATTGTTCATACGTTTCTTCATACAATTTTTGAAGTTGCTTTATTTCCATCTTTTGTTTTACTTTTGCATAAAGTGTAATCATGATTCCTCGAGATATCGGTATTAAATGTGTGCTAAATGTAATTGGCTGTGATCCACTATTCCATTCTGTAAGCATTTGCTCAATCTCTGGAACGTGCTGATGCTCATTCACTTTATAAATGTGCAAGTTATCATATAGCTCAGGAAAGTGAGTCATTGTTGTTGGTGTTTTACCTGCTCCTGATACCCCTGATTTCGCATCAATAATAATCGAATCTTCTTCAATCATGCCGCTACGTACTAACGGCGCTATCGCTAGCAATGTGGCTGTAGCAAAACATCCTGGGTTTGCAATTAAATTTGCCTTTTGAATCCCAGTCCTTTTCCATTCACTTAACCCATACACTGCTTTTCTAAGAATTTCTTCTTTCGCTGCTGGCCTTTTATACCACAGTTCATATGACGAAGGATCTATCATACGAAAGTCTCCAGATAGGTCAATTACTTTTAAACCTTCTGCTAATAACTTGGGAGTTAACTCCGCCGATACTCCTGCTGGGGTTGCTAGAAATACGATTTCTGCTTCTTTTCCTATCGTCTCCACATCAATTTCTTGTAACGTATGAAAAAGGACATTTCGAAGATGCGGATATACATTTGTTATACACTCACCAACTTGTGAAAAAGAATGGAGAGATGCTATCGAAAAATATGGATGTTGTTCTAATAAACGAATTAACTCAATGCCCCCATATCCAGTGGCTCCAATAATTGCGACTTTCATAAGTTCCTCCTCATATCGATTCTTTAAATTAAGTATGATTATAATATTGTATATTTATAGAGTCAATTAAATATTTATAAATTTTTAAATCTAAAAAAACTTAATTTTATTAGAAAAATAATATACTCAACCGAATTTTTATACAAAAATAGTGCATAGTAGTTTTTTTATTTCACTTCAAGTACAATAAAACAATACATACGTACATACAGGCGGGGAAAAATATGAACGAAAAATTAATTGAGAAAATGATTATAAAAAGTTTTCAACAATATCAATGCAGTCCAATATCAAAAGAAGATCAGGAAATGCTAGTGAAACATATTCAAACGGTGACTCATTCAAATATTGAAATTGATTTATACGAGGAAATTGAGGATATTGTTTATGATTATGTAACTGGAAAACAATAAAAAATAGGAGATTTCCATATGGAAATCTCCTATTTTTTACTTAATGATTTACCTGCTACACGTTCAAATAAACCTGGGAATAAAGCATAAAGTTTCGGGCCAATTCCCATCCACTTCGGTAAGTTTACTTCACGTTTTTTCGTGTGCATCGACTTTACGATTTGTTCTGCTACGTATGTTGGTTTTAACATGTAACGTCCCATATTCTTTACATATGTACCAGATTGATCCGCTATTTCAAAAAAGTTTGTATCTATCGGACCTGGATTAATTGCTGTAACATAAATATCTGTATTCGCTAATTCCATGCGTAAACTATTCGTAAATCCTAATACGGCATGTTTCGTTGATGCATAAGCACTCGATTTCGGAGTTGCAATTTTTCCAGCAAGTGAAGCAATATTAATAATATGTCCTTCATTCTTGTTTACCATATAAGGTAGTACCGCTTTCGTACATGCTACTAATCCAAATACATTTACTTGGAACATATCTTTTACTTCACCCATTGACGCATCTTCAAACGTTTTAAAAATACCAAATCCCGCATTGTTTACTAATATATCAATACGTCCCACTTCTTGTAATACCTTTGAAAAAACAGACTGTACTTCCATCTCTTCACTTACATCTAATACATAATAATAGCAAGGCGTATTATAAGTTTCTTTAATTTTGTCTACTAACGCTTGTAGTTTCTCTTCTGTTCGAGCCATTAATACTGGAGTCGCTCCCTGTGCTGCAACTTGCATTGCAACTTGCTCACCAATCCCACTAGAAGCACCTGTAATGACGATTACTTTATTTTGTAAACGTCCTGTCATTGCTGTCACCTACTTTGCATAATAAATCAATTGTTGCGATGACTCATCAATCATCACTTGTTGATTATATGCTAAATAGTCCAATTGTCCAACCGTTTCTGAAATAGTAAGTGGTAATTGTTCTTTATATAATACCGGAAATAGTTTTACACATACTTCAAATGCTGTCATTGGTTTTTCCTTTAATAACTCAAGCACTTTAAAAGCACGTGTTTCTTGCTTTTGTAATCTCGTTTCAATAAGTTGTTTCACATTTAGAACATCTTCCCCATGCCCTGATAAAATGCGTGAAATATTCATTTCGCTTAAACGCTGTAATGTTTGATTATATTGTAGTAATGGGCGTGCCCGTTCTGTTTGCCCTTCATATGGTGGTTCTAGTATTGGATTCGAAGAAATATGACTAATGAGAGCATCTCCACCAATTAATATTCCATCAGATTCTCTATATAAAGAAATATGAGTAGAAGCATGGCCTGGTGTTTCAAGCACTGTAAATCCAGGCAAAGAATTAATACGATCTCCTTCTCTCACAGTATGCGTTAACGATCTATTACAAGAATATTTAAGTGTCCTCGTCGTCAATAACGACTCGTCTTTCAAAAATGCTGCTGGCACACCAAACTGTAAGGCCGTCTCTCTAAAAAATTCATGATACCGCTTTAAAAATTCTGGATTTTGTGTGATCCAAGGCTCATTCCAAGGATGTCCAATAATATTCGTCTTCTCAGAAAATATATTTAAAAGTCCACAATGATCTGCATGATGATGCGTAATGACTACTGTTTCAATATCTTCTATCGTATATCCTAATGCACCTAATTGACTTTCTAACGCATTCCTTGCCTCTTCTGTATTCGTCCCTGTATCAATTAATGTTAATGTCTCCCCCTCAACTAAAAACACATTCACAGTTTCCACTGCAAATGGTACAGGAATCTCCATTCGGTGAATCGCCGTCATGCTTAGCCCCCCTGTCTCTTTCCGGTTCAAAAATGAATACTTCTTCAGTTTACAACTTCTATATATATTTGTCATTATTTTCAGATAAAAAGAGGTGTTTCCTATAAGAAAACGAATGTATGTACATTTATAAGAATTTCTAACCAAAATTAAAGGAGGAACATCATGTCTATTCAAAACATTTCCTTTCTCGGTGCAGGCTCTATTGCTGAAGCTATTATTGGTGGCTTGTTACATGCAAATGTTGTTAAAGGTGAACAAATTACTGTAAGTAATCGTTCTAACGAGACGAGATTACAAGAGCTACATAAAAAATACGGTGTCAAAGGTACTCATAATAAAAAAGAATTACTTACTGATGCAAATATTCTTTTTCTAGCAATGAAACCAAAGGATGTTGCAGAGGCGCTTACCCCTTTTAAAGAATACATAAATAATAACGTGCTTATTATTTCATTACTAGCAGGTGTTTCTACTCACTCAATTAGAAAACTACTTCAAAAAGACGTTCCAATTATTCGTGCAATGCCAAATACATCCGCAGCCATTCTAAAATCAGCTACCGCTATCTCCCCTTCAAAACATGCAACAGCGGAACATATTCGCACTGCAACATCTTTATTTGAAACGATCGGTCTCGTCTCTGTTGTAGAGGAAGATGATATGCATGCTGTCACTGCATTATCCGGAAGTGGACCTGCTTATATTTATTACGTAGTGGAAGCTATGGAAGAAGCTGCAAAAAAAATTGGTTTAAAAGAAGATGTTGCAAAATCACTTATTCTTCAAACGATGATTGGTGCTGCTGAAATGCTAAAAGCAAGTGACAAGCACCCTTCTATTTTGCGAAAGGAAATTACTTCTCCTGGTGGAACTACCGAAGCAGGTATTGAAGTATTACAAGAACATGAATTTCAACAAGCACTTATTTCTTGTATTACACAGGCAACGGAACGATCACATAATCTTGGAAAAACATTAGAACAACTAACAAAAGAAAAATAGAAAAAGGAGCTCAAATAAACTTGAGCTCCTTTTTCTATTTTTACACTTAGTTATTGTTCTTCCCAAAAATCTCTTCTTGCAGGCGACGACCAGTCGGCGTTGCTGCAAGTCCACCTTCTGCTGTTTCACGAAGTGCTACTGGCATCGTTTGTCCAATTCTAAACATTGCCTCAATTACTTCATCACATGGAATTGTACTCGTTACACCAGCTAATGCTAAATCTGCTGAAATCATCGCATTCGCAGCTCCTGCTGCATTACGTTTTACACAAGGCACTTCTACAAGTCCTGCAACAGGATCGCACACTAAACCAAGCATGTTCTTTAATGAAATTGCCATCGCTGTAGCTGCTTGATCTTGTGTTCCACCAGCCATCTCAACTGCAGCTGCAGCCGCCATTCCACTTGCTGAACCAACTTCAGCTTGGCATCCTCCTGCCGCACCAGAAATACAAGCATTATTCGCAACAACCATACCGAAAGCTCCTGCTGTAAATAAGAACTCAATCATTTCTTCACGTGTAGGCTGCAATTTTTCTCTTAGTGCAAATAGTACACCTGGCACTGTTCCAGCAGACCCTGCTGTTGGTGTTGCACAAATAATTCCCATCGCTGCGTTTACTTCATTTGTTGCAACAGCTTTGCTTACTGCATCCAAAATCGTATCTCCAGATAAGCCTTTTCCACTCTTCATATACGCTTGAACTTTTACAGCATCTCCACCAGTTAAACCAGTTGGTGATTTCACGCCGCGAATACCACGTTCTACTGCTTGTTCCATCACGACTAAGTTCTTTTCCATACCAGCAATTACTTCTTCACGTGAAATACGTCTTGTTTCCATTTCACATTGAATCATAATTTCTGCGATTTTTACATTTTGTTCTTTAGCTTGCGCCACTAGTTCCGCTGCGTTCCGAAACATGGTGTGTCCCCCCTGCAATTAATCCATAATAGTTACTTGACAAATATTTTGTTGCGCTTTTATTTCTTCAATCACTTCATCTGCTAATAATTCATCTGTTTCAATAACCATAAGCGCTCTTCTTCCTTTTTCTTTACGAGAAACACTCATTGTACTAATGTTAATCTCGTGTGTAGCAAGGATTGAAGCCACCGCTGCAATAGCACCAAAGCGATCGTTATTTACAATAAGTAGTGCTGGACTTGTGCCTGATAATTGAAGATCGAATCCGTTTAATTCTACAACTTCAATTTTACCGCCACCAATTGAGCAAGCAACAACTTCAATTTCTTCTTCACCTTTATACAAACGAATTCTTGCTGTATTTGGGTGAGGTGCATTGGCATCTTCTTCAATGAATTCCACTTCAATTCCGCGCTCTTTTGCTATTTCTAGCGCCTCTGGAATACGTAAGTCATCTGTTTCAAATCCCAATATTCCACCGATTAGTGCTACATCGGTACCATGCCCTCGATACGTCTTTGCAAATGATCCATATAACGAAATGCTTACTCTTTCTGGTTCATGACGAAACAGCTGGCGAGCAACTTGCCCCATTCTTGCCGCGCCTGCTGTATGTGAACTTGATGGTCCAATCATAACTGGACCGATAATATCAAATACTGAGCGATACTTCATCATAACTCCCCCTAAACCTCTATGAAAAAAATTTATTCTACTATTCTATTAAGCTGCTACATCTGTCGCTTTTCCAGTTGTACCACGAATTTGTTCTGCTGTATGAATTGGATAATTTTTGAATAAAAGTAATCCAATATAACCTGAAATAATACCAGTTATCATAATACATAAGAATCTTAGTATTATTTTCATTAAAAAAATGATATAAGATAATCCACAATAAAGTCTGGTAGCAATCCAAAGTTTAACACAGAAGCCATTGCAAGCATAGCATAAACAAGTGATATCTTTCCTATTATAATTCTCATGTTACTCTCTCATGGTTTAGTCAACTTCACTTGTTACGATAATAACTAAAAAGCATGTGACTTATCATAAATTATAATCTGCCCTCATTATAGCTTGTTTTTTATAAAACGCTTACTTTTGTTGAATTTTAAAAGTTCTGAATAAAAGTCCATTCCTGCTATTTGTATCACTTGTATGTCATCTGACTTATATAACAGTTTTTCTAAATAATCATTATTTCGTATTTTTATCGTATATATTCAAACCATTCTAATTTTCTGTATCATCCAAGTATAAGCATAAAATAATAACAGTTTTATTTTTAAATTTTTTTAGACATAAAAAAATGGTAACCCATCGTTACCATTTTTTACAAAATTATCATTTTTCTACTGGGAATGATTTCAAATCTGTCGCTATTTCTGTATTAGAAAACAACTCTCTTGCCTCTTTCAATAATTCCTTATATGTATCTCCTTGATAGCGAGAACTAATGTGAGTTAAGATTAATCGCTTCGCATTTGCCTGAAGTGCAATGCTCGCAGCTTGCTTAGATGTGGAATGAAAATAATCATGCGCTTGTTGCTCATCTTCTGCTGCGAAAGTCGCTTCATGGACAAGTACATCTGCATCTTGCGCAAGCTCCCTACTCGCTTCGCAATATCGCGTATCACCTAAGATAGTAATAATTCTTCCTTTTTGAGGTGGGCCGATAAACTCATTTCCATTTAATATCGTGCCATCCTCTAATTCAACTACTTCTCCATCTTTTAAACGTTTAAAGATTGGACCTGGTTTCACACCCATCTCAAGCAATTTATCAACTAAAAGAGCACCTTGTATATCTTTCTCTACAATACGATATCCAAAACATTCTATACCGTGTGACAATCTTTTCGTTTCTACATAAAATTCATTATCTTCAAATACGGTACCTTCTTCTGTTATCTCCACAACTTCAAGTGGATATTTCACATGTGTCGTACTTACCGATAATGCCACTTCAATAAATTGTTTAATTCCTTTCGGTCCATACACCGTTAAAGGCGTAGTTCCTCCTTGAAATGAACGGCTACCTAATAAACCAGGCAATCCAAAAATATGATCGCCATGTAAATGCGTAATAAATATTTTTTCAATGCGGCGCGGACGTACCGATGTATGTAATATTTGATGTTGCGTGGCCTCGCCACAATCAAATAACCAAGTCTGTCCTCGTTCTTCTAACAATTGTAAAGCAATTGCTGAAACGTTCCTTCCTTTTGAAGGAACACCTGCACCAGTTCCTAAAAATACAAATTCCACTTTCTTTCCTCCAGCTCTAAATATACTCTATCTCTCATCTTACGGAATGTTATTTCAAATGGCAAATCGAATTTACATAACCAATCATCTAGACAACTATATAACACGAACGTTTTACTTAAAAAATTTACCAATCGTTCGTGTTTTGTGGTAAAATAATTATACTACATTTTAAGGGAGCGTTTTATTATGAAAGAAGTATTTCGTTTACAAACTGATTTTTCATCTTCATTTGATCGCTGGGTAAGTTCTTTCGTGTCTGATCACCCAGCACAATTAGAATGGACAACTTTAAAGGAATTAATCCATGAATATACAACATCACATACAAATGATACGTTACCAGCATATATTTCTTCAGCTTTAACATATTACGCCCAACGCGTTTCAACTACAAACAGTTCAGAGATTGTTATTTTTGAAAACCCTACAATCTCGTAATCTATAATAAAAAAGCACTGGTTACAGTGCTTTTTTATTTATACTTATTTAACAAATGATCATATTCCGTCCAAAAGTCGGTATACATACTTCGCTCAAGCTCATTTAAAATTATCTTTTCACTTGATTTATTAAATAATTCTTTTGCTTGTAGTGCAAAAGAAACAATTTGTTTTCTATATTCATTTTCATTCAATTCTATATGAAACCCTTCATAGTATATAGCCTTTTGATCAGTAGAAATAACTTTGACAAAGTCCTTTAAAATCACATTTTTACCTATATGGTTTATAGTCCAATGAATTGAAATTGGGCATCCTAACATTAGCATAGTGCCACATCCGTGCAAAATAACCCCCTCTTCATTTTCAATATCACAAATATATTCTTTATCTAAAGTTCGTAACAAAGCTAAAGCTGATTCACTTATTCCCCATTCCTCATCCATACCTCTCCGCGTAATAATCGTTCCATCCACATTTAAATAAAGTGAAACTTTAATCAGTGGGGGGCACCGTCCCCACTGATTATTAGTTGAACCAATCGGGCTTTTACGGGCAGTTTGATCTCTCCCACCTAACTCCTTTGCTCTAGCCGAATTTTGAGGTGGGAGTCTTACTGCCCGTTAATGCGGGATATATTTCTCCGTGTGAACATAAATCTTCCTGCTCATTAAACAACCATTTTTGATTCTCAATATTTATAATAAAATTTTGTGGTACCCTTACAAATTCCCCTTTTATAAAAATATTTATTTTCCATATTATTCATAATCAATATCATGCATTTCATCCCACATATCTATTATAAATCCGTTTAATATTTTAAAAACACAGATAAAAAAGATATTGACACTACGATTTTACAGTGCTAACATTCAACATGTAATTGAATATGGTCTCTGTTAGGTGAGGCTCCTGTATAGAGAAACGCTGCTGCCCAAAAATGTCGAGAGACGCCAATGGGTCAACAGGAAAGGTCGGAATGAAGGCCTTTTTTAACGTAGCTGGTTTCAGTACCTATGCTATACAGTGCTAAAACTCAACGAGGGAGAGGTGCATGTATTTTGTCATACACAAAAACTGTTTTTATTTATGTCTACTAACAGTCTTTGTTGTGGACTCTTTTAACTGCGAATTCAGACCTTTACTCGTTTTGAGTAAAGGTCTTTTTACGTCTATATGCACCTTACTATGAAACAAACATAGCATATTCAGAAACTACTAAATTGTACGGAGGTGAGGAACAGTTGGCAATTGATGATTCGGCCCAGATACCCATACGTTTTACATTCATATTTCATCATGTAGGTAGGAAAGAAACTGTTCCTCACCATTTCAAATAGTTAGGTAACAGATTGTTTCCTCCTTCATGACAGAGGAGGAACTACCGATGTTTAATTTACAAAGACAAGAAACAAAGCATGCTTATGAGCAAGATAGCATGAAAACAAATAACGAATTATTAGTGGAGGTTGCAACACAAGATGTAAGCTCTGCGTTAAAACTTTTAGAAACAACACAAGATGGATTATCTAAACAAGAAGCGTCTCGTAGACTTTCTTTATATGGTCCGAACGAAATAGCTCATAATAAAATGGCGCCGTGGTACATTCAATTTCTATTGGCATTTAAAAATCCATTTATTTTCGTTTTATTAGCTCTTGGAGCACTCTCCTTTTTCACAGATGATATGCAAGGAACGATTGTCGTATCTGTAATGGTCCTACTTAGTGCAACGATTCGGTTTTCCCAAGAATTTCGTTCTCAAAAAGCTGCCGATAAGTTAAAAGCTATGGTTCGAACAACTGCGAGCGTATTTAGAATAAATGGATTTGTACATGAAACAAAAAATGTAAAGAATTTAAACCGAAATTACACAACAGAAATTCCAATTGAGGAACTTGTACCTGGCGATATTATTTCCCTTTCATCTGGTGATATCGTTCCAGCTGATGTGCGTGTTGTATCCGCTAAAGATTTATTTGTTAATCAATCTTCTTTGACAGGGGAAGCACTTCCTGTAGAAAAATACGAACACTGCTACCATACAGAAAATAAGCATATCTTACCGAAAAACATGAAAAAAAATTACAATCCACTCGATATGGAAAACCTTTGCTTCATGGGAACAAATATTGTAAGTGGTAGCGCAAAAGCTGTTGTCATCTCAACAAGTACCGATACGTATTTCGGCTCTTTAGCAAATAAGGTAATTGGAAAGCGTGTAGAAACAAGCTTTGATAAAGGTGTAAACAAAGTAAGCTGGCTCTTAATTACATTCATGCTTATTATGGCGCCTATTGTCCTTCTCATTAATGGATTCACAAAAGGAGATTGGCAAGAAGCTTTCTTCTTCGCTATTGCCGTCGCTGTTGGTCTTACACCTGAAATGTTACCAATGATTGTAACTGCTAATTTAGCTAAAGGTGCCGTTAACATGTCTAAACAAAAAGTAATTGTAAAACAGCTAAATTCTATTCAAAACTTAGGTGCTATGAACATTCTTTGTACAGATAAAACCGGAACTTTAACAGAAGATAAAGTTGTCCTTGTTCGTCACTTAGATCCCAAGGGAAATGAATGCAATCGCGTCTTACAATTTGCCTATTTAAATAGTTTCTATCAAACTGGATTGAAAAATTTAATAGATAAAGCTGTTATTAAGCATACAGAGGAAAACAATAAATTTAATCCATCAGCTTTTCAAAAGCTAGATGAAATTCCATTCGATTTCGCCCGCCGGCGTATGTCAGTCATCGTAAAAGATATTTCAGGTGAACATACAATGGTTTGTAAAGGTGCCGTAGAAGAAATTTTATCAATTTGTAATTACACCGAAGTGGATGAAAAAGTCGTTCCACTCACCGAGGAAATACGTTCAAATGTCAAAAAACTAAGTGAGACATTAAATAGTGAAGGTATGCGGGTTATTGCTGTGGCTTATAAAAAAGAGAGAAGAATAAATAATAAAGAGTACGCAGTAAAAGACGAAACAGATATGATTCTCAGTGGATATATCGGCTTTTTAGATCCACCGAAACCATCTGCAGCAGCTGCAATTCAAGCATTACAAAAACATGGTGTACAAGTGAAAATTTTAACTGGCGATAACGAAATTGTTACAAGAAAGGTTTGTAAAGAAGTTGGATTAGATATCGGCGAACCAATCCTCGGTTACGAGATTGATTCTTTACCAGATAAAGCATTAGCAAAACTTGCTGAAGAAACGACTGTATTTGCGAAGCTTAATCCAATGCAAAAATTTCGTATTATACACGCATTACAAGGAAATGGACACACTGTAGGTTACATGGGAGACGGCATTAACGATGCTGTAGCATTACGTGAAGCTGATGTCGGAATATCTGTTAATACTGCTACTGATATTGCGAAAGAAGCTTCCGATATTATTCTACTCGAAAAAAGTTTAACTATATTAGAAGCAGGTATTTTAGAAGGACGTACTACATTCGGAAATATTTTAAAATATATTAAGATGACAGCTAGCTCTAACTTCGGTAATGTGTTTAGCGTGTTAGTAGCAAGTGCTTTCATTCCTTTTTTACCGATGCTTGCCATTCATCTTTTAATTCAAAACTTACTTTATGATATTTCACAACTTTCTATTCCATGGGACAAAATGGATAAAGAGTTTCTAGAAAAACCACGAAAATGGGATACTGCAAACTTACGAAACTTCATTATTTGTATCGGCCCAATTAGTTCCGTATTTGATATTATCACATACGTAGTCATGTGGAATGTATTTGGTGCAAATACACCGAGCGAGCAATCATTATTCCAGTCCGGTTGGTTTGTCGTTGGATTGTTAACACAAACTTTAATTGTTCACATGATAAGAACACAAAAGATTCCATTTATTCAAAGCACTGCATCAACACCAGTCGTTTTATTAACCGCTCTTATTATGGCAATCGGGATTTATATTCCATTCTCACCACTTGGTGCAGCCGTTGGTTTACAAGCATTGCCACTTAACTACTTTCCTTGGTTAGTAGGAATACTATTAGGCTACGCTTTTTTAACACAATTCCTAAAAAAGCTTTATATTAAAAAGTTTCGTAGCTGGTTGTAAAAATAAGAATGAGTGGATATTCCCCGCTCATTCTAAAAGACATAACACATATTTATATATGGAGGTGACCATGATGGTATGGTACGACATTGTATTCAGATTAGTTATAGCAATTATTGTAGGAGCTTGCATTGGAATGGAAAGACAATGGAGACACAGAATGGCTGGGTTACGGACAAATGCTCTCGTATCACTTGGTGCCTGTATATTTGTTTTATTATCCGTCATGCTTGATCATGATGCTAGCCCATCCCGCATTGCTGCTCAAGTCGTTAGTGGCATTGGCTTTTTAGGGGGTGGCGTTATTATCCGCGATGGTTTTAGTATTAGAGGGCTAAATACGGCAGCTACTTTATGGTGTGCAGCTGCTGTCGGTACTCTTACAGGCGCCGGTTTCCTCGTTGCAGCTATATTAGGTACAGCCGGCGTGTTACTAGCAAATATACTCCTTCGCCCAATTGCTCTTTTTATGAATAAAAAATCAAAAAAAGAATCACCAGAACAAACAAACTACTTACTTTCCCTTACTTGTTCAGAAGAAAATGAAGCACATATTCGTTTTTTACTTATGCATATGGTAAGTACAGAAGGGCTCGGTTTAAAAGAGTTGTATAGCGAAGACGTAGATTCTAATCGAAAGGTGTGTATACAGGCTACATTACATTGCAAGACAAATGCGGCTATCTTAATTGAAAAAATAGTAAGTAGAATGCTATTAGAATCTGGCGTTACTGCAGCTGGTTGGAAAACTTCATTAGATTTAGAAGCAAGTTAAAAATGAAAGGTGTCATGATTTTACTACTTCATGACACCTTCTACATAAACTTATTTTCTAACTTTTGTTGAAACGACTTCTCTTGCTTACGTAGTAGTTGACTACCTCGTTGTAAAATCGGTGTTCCATACTTATCATTAATTTGATCAATGACAGCAAGTAGTGGTTCTTTTTTCGCATCCTCTTCAAATGAAAACAAATCTAATTGTTTCACCGATTCTGTCTTCCACTCTATTTCAGTAGCTGTAACACCTAGTAAACGAACGGAATCACCATCCCAATGTTGCTTCCATAAACGGGATGCTGCTTGAAAAATATCACGTTCTTCCCAAATCGCATTTTTCAATTGCTTACTCCGTGTTACTGTTCGCCTATCATGGTATTTAATCATAATTTGAATATTATAGCTGACAAGGGTTCGCTTTTGTAATCTTTTACTCACTGATTTTGATAACCGTTCTAACATATCAAGTAATTCTTTCTCTTCATCCATATCCTTTGAAAAAGTCATCGAGTTACCGACACTTTTATGTTGGCCCATTTGACTCGGATCCACTTCCCTATCATCCGTACCTTTTGCACGCTTTTGTAAATCAATACCGTGCTTGCCAATTTTAGCGCGAATGATATGCTCGTCTCCCTTCGCTAACTGTTCAATTGTATGTATATGAATTTCATTTAATTTTTCAGCTGTTTTTTCTCCAATCCCATGCATTGCTTCAACTGGAAGTGGCCAAATCATTTCTGGAATATCACGTTTTCGAAGCACGGTAATACCGAGAGGTTTTTTCATATCAGAAGCTGTTTTTGCTAGGAAAAGATTTGGAGCGATTCCGATACTACACGGAAGCTGTAACTCTGTTAATAGTGCTTGTTGCATCATCTTTGCTATTTCAAGAGGCGAACCAAGTGCATAGCAATCTGTAATATCTAAATATCCTTCATCTATTGAGACTGGTTGTATCTTTTCTGTAAAACGGGAAAGGACTTGAAACATTTGAAATGAAGCTTCGCGATATAATGTGAAATTAGGACGCCTTACAACTAATTGCGGGCATAATCTTTTCGCTTCCCAAAGGGGCATCGTCGTACGTATTCCGTATTCTCTCGCCTCATAACTACATGTTATTATAATTCCTTTTCTCTCTTTTTCATTTCCAGCAACCGCTAATGGCTTTCCTTGTAATGATGGATCATGAGCAATTTCAACAGATGCGAAAAAGCAATTCATATCTACATGTAAAATAACACGACCATTTTTCGGATACATTTCTCGCATAGTACTCACCCCCTGATCAGAACGTTCGTTCTTTTATTATATCAAATTTTGCACAATAGTTATAATAATTACTTGTTCTTTTTTATAATCGATATAAAGAGGATACACATGTGAAAGAGGCTGATTATGATGAAATTAACTATATGTTCCTTGTAGTTATATTAATCATTGCAATTAATTATTTACTACTTCCGATTTTCAATATGAATACGTTAGGATTATTCCCTCGTCTAGTACATATAGCAACAACGTATATACTTCCATAGTTTTTCTTATATTGGCTTATACGTCTTGTCAAAGCAATCGAGTCAAAATAAAAAGCGTGTAAATCACAATTGATTTACACGCTTTTTCTATTCCATTACTTCGCTACTTCTTCAATAATTGCAACAACTAATTCTGCTGTTTTTGCTAACTCTTCAACAGGAATCTTCTCGTTTGTTGTATGAATTTCTTCATAACCAACTGCCAAGTTAACTGTTGGGATACCGTGTCCTGCAATTACGTTTGCATCACTTCCGCCACCACTTTGGTGAAGAGAAGGTGTACGACCAATTTTTTCAGCTGCACGTTTTGCAACTTCTACAACGTGATCCCCATCAGCAAATTTAAATCCTGGGTACATAACGTTTACTTCAACGTCTGCATGACCGCCCATTTCTTTTGCAGTTGTTTCAAATGCTTCTTTCATTTTCGCAACTTGTGCTTCCATTTTCTCATTGATTAACGAACGAGCTTCTGCAAAGATTTGTACATGATCGCAAACGATATTCGTTTGTGTACCACCTTCAAAACGTCCAATATTTGCAGTCGTTTCAGAGTCAATGCGACCAAGTGGCATCTTCGCAATTGCTTTCGCTGCGATAGTAATTGCAGATACACCTTTCTCCGGCGCTACACCAGCGTGAGCTGTTTTCCCGCGAATAATTGCGTTCACTTTCGCTTGTGTTGGAGCTGCAACAACGATTTCACCAACTTTTCCATCGCTATCTAATGCGTAGCCATATTTCGCTGTAATATGCTCACGATCTAAAGCTTTTGCACCAACAAGACCTGATTCTTCTCCGACTGTAATAATAAATTCAATTTTACCGTGAGGGATATTTTTCTCTTTTAAAACACGGATTGCTTCGAACATGGATGCTAATCCAGCTTTATCATCCGCACCTAAAATTGTTGTACCATCTGATACGATATATCCATCTTTAATAGAAGGCTTAATTCCATTACCAGGAACTACTGTATCCATATGAGAAGTAAAGTAAATTGTATCAACACCATCTTTTGTTGCTGGTAAAGTACAAATTAAGTTGCCTGCACCATGACCAGTTACAGCCATTGTGTCATCTTCAAATACTTCTACACCTAAATCTGTAAATTTCTTCGTTAATACTTTGCAGATTTCTGCTTCAAATTTCGTTTCAGAATCTACTTGTACTAATTCCATAAATTCATTTACTAAACGTTCTTGATTAATCATAAGACTGCGCCTCCTGCACTACCATTATGTATGTAACACTACTAATTATAACAGAATTTCGCAAAAGTTTCGAAATACAAGACAAAAAACAGATGGTTTACATGTCTAGATAACCATCTGCTTTCTATTACTCATTTAACAATACCCAGCGCATATGATCCTCCCACACGCCATTTACCATTAACATCTTCCTAGACACGCCTTCATATTGAAAACCTATCTTCGTCACCACTTGTATAGATGCTAAATTACGAGGCATAATCGGAGCTTCTATACGATGTAACTGAAATTCCTCAAAAGCAACTTGAATTGCTTTTCTAAGTGCTTCTGTCGTATACCCTTTGTTTAACTCTGCTTTATCTAATTTATAACCGAGTACACAAGATTGATAAATGCCACGAACGATTAAATTAAATGAAATACACCCAATTATTTTTGTATCATCACCCTTTTTAAAAATCCATAGTCTGATGATTTTCCCGTCTTCGAACTCTTTTCTATCCTTTTGCAACTTTTTCTTTTGATAATCTAGCGTAAAAAAATCATCCGGTCTATACTCTTCCCAAGCTTTTAAAAATTCACGATTTCTGTCGTAATATTGAAGAACTGTTTCAGCATACGACTCATCTATTTCCCTTAAGTATAAACGATCTGTTTCGTATATTTTCATCATCGTATCTCCATTCTTCAGCTTGCCCAACTAAAAATTAACAATATATCCTTTAACTATATTCTCTATACACACTCAAATTTCCTGTTATATTTTGCAATCCCCTCCCGAATTTTGTCCTCACTCTCCCCTTGTCCATAATTTCATTTCTCGTTACAATGAAATTGTACTGATTTGCAAGGAGGTATAACGATGCATAAAAAAGCTCAAAAAATTATGGTTTATGTGATGCTAATTTCTATGCTTGTAACAACATTACTTGCTGGCGCGAGTATGTTTTGGTAAAAAGGGCGATGTGTTCGTCCTTTTTTTACTTTTTACACATGAAAAAATAAACCATCTCGACATCGAGATGGTTTATTTTATATAAAACACAATCGCTATAATACTAAAGGAAAATGACATTACAAGTGCTATTACAAAACTTGTATATTGTTTCTGCTGAAATGCTCCAATAACAAAAGTGAGATTAAGTAATGCCATACATACAATCGCTACAAGATAAGAACATATATTAAAAGTTGCCAATATGAATGTAATAACAAATAGAAATCCCATAAAAAACTGCATATACGAAAGTTTTGGATTCAAGTACATATGAGCAACCCCTTTATCTAATTTTATCTTTCTATACTTTCATTAACGCATGGTTATGTACACATGTCAAGACAACTTATTACAATAGAAAAAGCCAACCTTTTCGTTGGCTTTTTCATATGCAACGGCTCCTTTTTCTTTTGCCAATTGCTGAAATGATTTTTTCGATTTCACAATCCATACTTTCGTTCCAATTGGAATACGATCAAACAAATATTCCACATCGTTTTTCTTCATTCTTATACATCCTTGTGAAATATACTTTCCAATTGAACTCGGTTGGTTTGTTCCATGTATTCCATATTTACTTCCATCAGTTCCTCTTGCATTAAATCCAATCCACCTTGATCCAAGTGGATTTTTTGGCGATCCACCTGGAATATCCTTTGCAATGTAATATGGATCCTTCGCTTTCATTACAACATCAAAAGTTCCTTCTGGAGTTAATTCATTCGTTTTCCCTGTCGCTACTGGAGAAACCTTTTGAATCTTTCCATCGTCAATGTAAGCTAATTTATTCGTTGCTTTATTTACAATAATAAAAGGATCTCCGGCACGTGGATTCTCCCCAAGAGGCCAAAGCGGCGATAAAGAAAGACATAATATGATAGAGAGAAGATACGGCATAGATAATTCCTACCTTCTATATAAGTTCTTTTATATTATCCTTTCCCTTAAAGCGACTTTTAATTAGTAAATATTGTTCCATTTCATACACAAGTTGAACAAGTTTCGCACGTATCTCAAATTCTTCGCGTGTAGCTGGCAATGGCATGTCTCTAAATAATTCCCTCATTTCTTGAAGCTGCCTTAAGGAAATAACGCCAGTACTCTCAGGGCTAATAGCATTACCAATGTTTTCAACAACATCTGCAATCATGTCAGCTTGTTCATATGTCCACGATAAAGAAGCTGCTAGTGGTATCATTCGCTCTAAAATTTCGAATTGTTGCATACGCATATTAAAATAACGATAGTAATAATCATCTTCTCGCATAAATGCATTCTCAAGTTTTTTAAACGATAAATCTCTTGCCTCATTTAACATATTCTCGGTTTCAATGAGTTCTGCTCCACTCCAACTACTTTCTCGATTTCGTAAATACACAACCATTTCAAACAAAATCGTTTTAAAATTACTCTCTATTTTATCTTGATACTCTTTTAGCTTATTTTCACTACTCGGCATATACATATTCACTAATAGAGCCACGCTAATCCCTATCGTTAATATAGCAATTTCATTTCCAACTATAAGCCATGTAATTTGCTTCAATGAATATAGATGCATAACAATAACTGAACTCGTGACAATACCTTCTTGAATTTTAAGCATTACTGCAGTCGGAATAAATGTAAGTAACAATATGCTAATTGCAAGTGGTGTATAGCCGATCGTTTCAAAAATACAAAACGCGAATACCATTGATAATACACACGCTAGAAAACGATGTAACGACACTTGAAGCGATTTGCGCTTCGTATTTTGTACACATAAAATAACTAAAATACCTGCTGAACTATAAAATTCTAATCCTAATAACTGAGCAATAAAAACTGCCGCGCCTGTCCCTATTGCTGTTTTTACTGTACGGTATCCAATTTTGAACATATCATTGCTCCTATATGTATAAACGTATTTACAGCTAGTATAAAAAAAGGATGACACAATGTCATCCTTTTCTACTTATTATTCACATAACCTTTTCATATTACAATATTTTTTGTAAAAATTGTTGCGCACGTTCACTTTTCGGCGCTGCAAAAAATTCTTCTGGCGCACTATCTTCTACAAGCTTTCCTCCGTCCAAGAAAAGAACACGATCTGCCACTTCTTTTGCAAAGCCCATTTCATGTGTAACGATAGCCATCGTCATTCCTGTCGTAACTAACGATTTCATAACTTCTAACACTTCTTTCACCATCTCTGGATCTAGCGCCGATGTCGGTTCATCAAATAACATAACTTCCGGTTCCATCGCTAACGCTCTTGCAATTGCTACACGTTGCTTTTGTCCTCCCGACAAACGATTCGGATACGTATTTTTTTTATCTACTAATCCAACCTTTTCTAAAAGTTTCTCAGCTTTCTTTTCAGCTTCTTGCTTCGTTACCCCTTTTACATTGATAGGAGCATACGTAATATTTTCTAATACAGTCATATGAGGAAATAAGTGAAAATGCTGAAATACCATACCGACATTTTCACGAACATGCATAACATTCGTTTTCGGATTCGTTACTTCTTCCGTTCCAATCCAAATGTGACCATCCGTTGGTGCTTCTAACATATTCATACAACGTAAAAATGTTGATTTTCCTGATCCAGAAGGTCCTATAATTGCAACTACTTCCCCTTTTTCAATCGTTGTTGTAATTCCTTTTAATACTTCGTTTTTACCAAATGATTTATGAAGGTTTTCAATTTTAATCACTTTTCTTCATTCTCCCTTCAATTGCCTTCCCGACTAATGTAAGAATAATGACTAACATATAATAAATCAGTCCAACAAAAAGTAATGGTTCAAGATATTTAAATGTCTCACCGCCTACGATGTAAGCACGACGCATTAAATCAGTCGCGCCTATTACTGTTACTACAGCCGATTCTTTCGTAAGTGTCGCAAATTCGTTCACAAGAGCTGGTAATATATTTTTTAATGCTTGAGGGAAAATAATATTTCTCATCATTTTTCCGTACGGTATCCCTAAAGCCATCGCTGCTTCTGTTTGTCCTTTATCAACTGCTTGAATACCAGCACGAATCACTTCTGACATGTATGCACCTGAATTCAAGCTAAATGCAAGTACAGCTGCTAAGAATGCTGGTATTTCATAACCAATTATTTGCGGGACGCCGAAATAAATAATCATTAATTGCAATACAAGTGGTGTACCACGAAAAATTGATGTATAAAAATCTGCTGCTATATTTAACGCTCGTATTCTAGCAATTTTACAAAGTGCTAATAATGTTCCTAAAATAAATCCTGCTAAAGCTGATACTGCTACAATTTTCAAAGTAACTTCTAAACCTTTTAGTATATATGGTATCGAAGGCGTAATCGCCGAAAAATCTAAGTTCATCCTTTTCATTCCCCTCAAAGAAAAGTGAAAGGCAGCTTATTTTTCGCTGCCAAACCATTTCTTCACTAATTTATCCATTTCTCCATTTTCTTGCATTTTTTTAATTACTTTATTAAATTCAGCTGTTTTATCACTATTTTTCGGAAGGGCAATTGCTGCTCCAACTTCTTCTGGCGCTTCTTTAATTTCAATTCCTTTTAAATCTTTCATTTTCTCTAAATAATTTTTAGCAACTGTGTCTTCTATAATTGCAGCGTCAAAACGACCAGCTTTAATTTCTTGTACGATTTCTGGTATACGGTCACGTCCCTCAACTTGGAAATCTACTTGTTTTTTAAATTCTGCTGCTTTCTCTTCTTGAATAGATCCTGTTTGTACTCCTACTTTTTTCCCTTTTAAATCCTCTACAGATTTAATATTAGAATCCTTTTTAGAAACGACCATATTTTTCGCAACAAAATAAATATCTGTAAAATCAACATTATTTTTACGCTCTGCAGTTGGCGTCATACCTGCCATTACGAAATCAACTTTTCCTGAACTAAGAGATGCTAATAAACCACCAAAATCCATATCTTTCACTTTCACTTCATACCCAAGTTCTTTTCCAATATATTTAGCAACATCAACATCAAAACCAATAATTTCATCACTTTTTGAAGCTTCCACGTATTCATATGGTTTATAATCTGCTGAAGTCCCCATTACGAGTACTTTCTTATTTCCTTTTGTTTCTTTCGATTCCCCATTACTACAAGCGCTGAATATACTTACAATTAAAATAAGTGCAAACGATATTGATAATAACTTCTTCATCTTTCTTCCCCCTAATAATGTATATTTAAAAGTTTAATAGAATATTTATTCGATGTTTGTATTGTATCAGCACTTTTATTTTTATGCAATATATAAAATAAAAATAAATAAAATAACAATATAAACGCTTTTTGTTGTGTATAAAATAATGCATAAAATAACATAACTATGCATATCTCAGAAATTAAAATAATAAATAAAAAAGGCGGCACATCCACTTGATTGTGGACGTGCCGCCTTTTTTATTATTTTTTATAGTTCTTCACAATTCTCTTCGAAATACGATTGTAGTTTTGCAATAACTTGCATCGGTTCATGACCTTCAATTTCATGACGCTCTACCATCGTTACAATTTTTCCATCTTTTAATAAAGCAAATGATGGAGAAGAAGGTGGGTACCCTTCGAAATATTCACGCGCTCTTGCTGTCGCTTCTTTATCTTGACCTGCAAACACCGTTACAAGGTGGTTAGGACGTTTATCATAATGTACGGAATGCGCAGCAGCAGGACGAGCGATACCACCTGCACAACCACATACAGAGTTTACCATTACAAGTGTTGTTCCATTTCTTTTAAACGCTTCTTCTACCGCTTCTGGCGTCGTCAATTCTGTATATCCAGCAGAGACAATCTCTTCACGCGCTTGGCGGACAACATCATTCATAAAAAAGTTAAAATTAATCACTCTTTTCCCTCCTCTAAAACTACCTATTTGTATCTTACCAGTTAATGTTTATGAAATACAAGTAAGTTTACTTGTATTTAAGTATAGAAAAGGTGTTAGAGCACTTGCTCTAACACCTTTTCTTTAATGACCACGATGTTTTTGCTTTGCTTTTTGTACTTTAATTAAACGTCTTCTTTCTTTTTCAGCTTCTCGCTTCTCCTTAGACTGCACTTTCTTTTCTTGTTTATGCAATTCATAAGATAAACTAATCGCCTCTTGCGCCTTAGTAAAACGTTTAACATTTGTTTCTTTTGCTGTTTGTCGTATGATACGCTTTATATTTTTAGGACGCTGTTTTTCTTTAACTTCTACACCACATTTTGCAAAATGCTGAAAATGCTCTAAATGTGAACCATTCACAAACATAAGCACTTCTTCATCTGACGGTTCCGCTCCAAAAATATACCTCGCTCCATACAATTTCCCTTGTTCTTTGCATGTAATAATTCCAACAAAAAATTGGCCATCATGATATACTGTCAACTCCATTGACAGCCCCTCCTTTAAAAAATTAGAAATACGGGACATCCCGGAGGGGAAGGTTACTGACATGAAATCATGCGTCTGGACTACCAACCAGAGCTGTGTTTTTGTATTTCTTTCACTTTTATTATATCTTTTTTTCCATAATCTTCATATATTCAGCAATCATTTTTTTATGCGATCCCACAATATAGTCAGGTAGTTCTGTTACTGAAAAGAATTTAAGCTGAACTGCTTCTTCTTTATTCATAACAAAATCCCCTTCGTATTCATCCGTATAATAGGCGGTTGTTACAGATTGAAATTCATCACCGTTTGCTAATTTTGTAAAGTAGTTCGCTCCAGAAAATACATTGATTAGTCGCAAGTTCTTCACTTTTATTCCTGTCTCTTCATATACTTCACGATAAGCTGTTTCTTCTGGTGATTCACTAAGCTCCATTAGCCCGCCAGGTAGCCCCCATTTTCCGTACGGCTCTGTCCGCTGCTGCAATAAAACATAACCATTTTCATTTATAACGAGTACAACAGCACCAACTAAAATTAAAGGGCGATGACCAACTATTTTTCGTAATTCTTCTACATATCCCACCGTATCGCCTCCTTTTTCGTTGTCCACACTATTGTATCATATGTACAAAACGACAAAATGCGTATATTTTTCATTTTTTTAACAAAATATTTATTTTATGTGATTCATCTACTGTAGCTAACATAATGGATTCAATTTCCGCACTCTTCTCTAAAAACTCTTTTGCCCACTCTTCTGGTTTTTCTATTAAAGCGAGAACGTCCTGTTGAATCCTTCCATTTTTCACTAAAATGAAAGAAACTGGAGACCTTCTCCCCGCCACTTTTAGATCCCGCCGAGAAGCTGCTTCATATTCTGGATACTGAAATATAGAAACAACGCCACTCGCTTCCCATAATGCTAATTTAACCGTTTGAATATCGCTCACATTTCGCATACGAAGTTCCGAAAACAAATATTCCAAGGTAATTCTCGCCTTTTTCAAATTGCTAAAATCAATGGAACCATTGTGTATAAGAATAATAGGTGCAGGCTCTAAAAAGCGTCTCCATCTATCCCATTTCAGCATTAAAACTGAGCTTATAATATGAAGTACAACAAGTATGAACGTTGTAATCATCGAGCCCAGTAACCCTACTTTTTCATCAGACAATGCGTTAGAAATATTCCCACCAAGCAATAACACTAATACAACATCTAAAAAACGAAGTTGTGCGATAGACCTTTGCCCCATCGCTTTCGCAACTAATATTAAAAATATGTATGCTATAATAGCCCGAATAACCCATTCACTATTAGAAAGATGCCGTGCTCCTTCAAAAATATGCATATGCATCAATTTGCACTCCTTACCCGTCTCAAACTGCTATCCTGTTTTAGTTTGCAACGTTTATGAGCATATATGTAAAAAAGCTGATTCGTTTAAAAACGAACCAGCTTTTTTTACTTAACTGAAAACATATATTTTTTATAAGTTTTCCGTACCGATAGTATGAGCCCCATCATAATCATATTCGAGAATAAGGAACTTCCCCCATACGATAAGAAAGGTAATGCAATACCTTTTACAGGCATTAATCCAACGATCATACCGATGTTTTGGAATATTTGAACTGTTAATATACCAATCGATCCAGCGCATAATAATGTACCAAATAAATTATCAGCGGAATAACCAATAATAATTGTTCGATATAGTAGTAATAGGAACAAGAAGACAACTAACGCTGCTACGATAAACCCACCTTCTTCGGCAATTGTAGCGAAAATAAAGTCAGTATGCTTCTCTGGGATATAGACGCTTCCTCCCCCAAACCCTTTACCTTCCATTCCTCCACTACCTACAGCTAAAATCGATTGTTGCGTTTGGTAACCTTGATCTGCATTTTCAAATGGATTTAACCAACCTACAATACGCGACTGTTGGTGAGGTTTTAGTAAAGTAACTAAATTATTATAGAAAAAATCTTGATACTTAAAGAAAATAAATATTAAAGCAGATAATATGGTCAACGGAATAACTGTACATAATGCTATCAATTTCTTTTGTATACCTGACATAAATAAAATACATGCAATTGCAGCAGCATATAAGAACACCATACCTGTATCCGGTTGACTATATACAACCGCCATAGGCGGAAGTGACACTAGCATAATTTTACCTACTAGCTTTAAATCTGTTTGGAATGTCCTTGCCATATACTGTGCATTATGTTTCACTGCTATACTCGCTACTACAAGAAGCAATGCAATTTTGAAAAACTCAGACGGCTGAATTTGTCCAAATACTGGGAAAACAAACCATCTTTTTGCACCTAATTTTTCAGGTGTAAAACCTGATGGTGGTAATACTTTCAAAAGAATAAGTGAAGCAAACCCAGCAATATAAAGCGGCCAAGACAATTTTTGCAACTGATCTAAGTCAATGCTAGCAATAAGAAGTAACAATACAACCCCAATTATGTAGTTAATCCCCTGCTTCATAGCAAAGTTTGCAGCTCCATACTGTCCCGTTTGCTGACTGCTATATATAGCAGCTATACTCGTCACACATAGTGCACACAAAATTAAAATTAATTTTACATCTAAACTTTTTAGAAACTCGGTACTTCTTTTCATGACATCCTCCTGAAACATTGTTACAGCAAAATAAAAAACCAGGAGTCAACATTCTTCATGTTTTGACGACTGATTACACATTATCTATAAAACACTTATATAGAATAACTCTCTTTTTCATACAATACAATATATTATACTACAGTTTCATCAGTAAGATTTGCCAAAAAAATTATTCTTTTCTTATTTTATATCCATATACCATATATCAGCAATGTATTTTCGTAAATTCCTAATACATAATCGTTTATTGTAAGATTACTGGGAAAGGTATTTATACATATAGTAGGATGTAGATGAAGAAATAAGACGATAAAAAGCTCGCATAAGCGAGCTTTTTATTAATATACAGATGTATTGTTTTCTGACATGTTTTCTAAAATTTCTTTAACACGTCCTAAGAACTTACCACAGATTAAACCATCAAGTACGCGGTGATCAAGTGATAAACATAAGTTAACCATGTCACGAGCACCGAACATACCATTATCCATAATTACTGGGCGTTTTACAATTGATTCAACTTGTAAAATAGCCGCTTGTGGGTAATTAATAATACCCATAGATTGAACAGAACCGAATGATCCTGTGTTATTAATTGTAAATGTTCCACCTTGCATTTCGTCTGCTTTTAGCGATTTCGTGCGTACTTTTCCTGCAAGTTCTGTAATTTCACGAGCGATACCTTTAATTGTTTTCTCGTCCGCTTGCTTAATTACTGGTACAAATAATTCTTCCTCTGTTGCAACAGCGATAGAAAGGTTAATATCTTTCTTCTGAACAATTTTATCGCCAGCCCACATTGAATTAATTTGAGGATACTCTTTTAACGCTTGTGCCACTGCTTTTACGAAGAAAGCAAAGAACGTTAAGTTAAAGCCTTCACGCTTCTTAAAGTCACCTTTAATTGAGTTACGGTATGACACAAGGTTTGTCACATCTACTTCAATCATCATCCAAGCGTGTGGTGCTTCGTGTTTACTGCGTAACATGTTTGCTGCGATTGCTTTACGCACACCTGTTACTGGAATTTCAATATCTCCAGGCATTGTAGGTACAGAAACTGGTTTCGCAGCTTCTACTTTTTGTGCTACTGGGCGAGCTTCTACTACTACCGCTACAGCTTCCTCTTTCTTCGCACCTGCTTGTGGAATATTTCCAGATTCCACTAGCTTTAAAATATCTTTACGAGTGATACGGCCGTTTGCTCCCGTACCCTCTACTAAATCTAAATCAACGTTATGCTCACCCGCAAGTTTTAACACAGCTGGTGAAAAACGTGGTTTTCCATCAGTTGGTTGTTTTACTTTCGGTGCTTTTTCAGGCGTAATTGCTGCTGCCTTTGGTTCTTCTTTCGTTTTTTCCTCAACAGCTGTTGCTGCTACTTCGTCTGCGCCTTCTACTTGAATCACACAAACTACTTCACCTACAGCTAACGTATCACCTTCACCAGCGATTAACTCTTTCACAATACCAGTGAAAGAAGATGGTACTTCAGCATTTACTTTATCAGTCATTACTTCTGCAAGCGGATCATACTTGTTTACGTGATCGCCAACATTAACGAGCCATTTACTAATTGTGCCCTCTGTAACGCTCTCCCCGAGCTGAGGCATTGTAATATTTTCTACAGCCATGTATAGTCCCCCCGATTAAAATTCCGCAAGTTCACGCATTGCTTTTTCAACTTTATCTGGATTTACCATAAAGAATTTTTCCATTGTTGGTGCATATGGCATTGCTGGAACGTCTGGACCTGCAAGACGTGCGATTGGCGCATCTAAATCAAATAGACAGTTTTCAGCAATAATTGCTGCCACTTCACTCATAATGCTTCCTTCTTTATTGTCTTCTGTTACAAGAAGAACTTTACCTGTTTTAGAAGCTGCTTCAATGATTGCTTCTTTATCTAATGGATATACAGTACGTAAATCAAGAATGTGTGCAGAGATGCCATCTTGTGCTAACTTTTCAGCTGCTTGAAGAGCAAAATGAACACATAATCCGTACGTGATAACTGTAATATCATCACCTTCACGTTTTACATCTGCTTTTCCGATTGGTAATACGTAGTCATCCTCCGGCACTTCACCTTTAATTAAACGATATGCACGTTTATGTTCGAAGAATAATACTGGATCTTCATCACGAATGGCTGCTTTTAATAAGCCTTTTGCATCATATGGTGTAGAAGGGATAACGATTTTTAAACCTGGTTGGTTTGCAAACATCGCTTCTACAGATTGTGAATGATACAATGCACCGTGAACCCCCCCGCCAAATGGTGCACGGATTGTAACTGGACAAGTCCAATCATTATTAGAACGATAACGAATTTTTGCTGCCTCAGAAACAATTTGGTTTACTGCTGGCATGATGAAATCAGCAAACTGCATTTCAGCGATTGGACGCATACCATACATTGCTGCACCAATTGCTACCCCAGCAATTGCAGATTCTGCAAGCGGTGCATCAAGCGCACGATCTTCACCAAATTGATCATACAAACCGTGTGTCGCTTTAAACACGCCACCTTTTTTACCAACATCTTCTCCTAAAACGAATACTTTCTCATCGCGTTCCATTTCTTCGCGCATTGCTAATGTAATAGCATCAATATAAGACATTACAGCCATGAAACGTTCCCCCCTATTCTGCGTATACGTGCTTCAATGCATCTTCAGGTGCTGCATACGGAGCATTTTCTGCATATTCTGTTGCTTCATTTACGATATGCATAATTTCGTCTAACATTTGTTTTTCCGATTCCTCAGTTAACACACCAGCTTCTTTTAAATAAGCCGCGAATGTTATAATTGAATCTTTTTTCTTTGCTTCTTCTACTTCTTCTTTATCACGATAAACACGATCATCATCGTCACTAGAATGTGCTGTTAAACGATATGATACTGTTTCAATTAAAGTTGGGCCTTCACCACGACGACCGCGATCTGCTGCTTCTTTTACAGCTTTATATACTGCAAGCGGATCGTTTCCGTCTATTGTATATCCAGGCATACCATAACCAATTGCACGATCTGATACGTTTTTACATGCTAATTGTTTTTCAACCGGAATAGAGATTGCATATTTGTTATTTTCACACATAAAAATAACAGGTAGTTTGTGTACACCAGCAAAGTTTGCCCCTTCATGGAAGTCACCTTGGTTTGAAGAACCTTCTCCAAATGTAACGAACGTTACTAAATCTTTCTTCTCCATTTTTCCAGCTAGTGCAATACCAACTGCATGTGGTACTTGCGTTGTTACTGGAGATGAACCTGTAACAATACGATTTTTCTTTTGACCGAAGTGACCAGGCATTTGACGACCACCAGAGTTTGGATCTCCAGCTTTCGCGAAAGCAGACAACATAAGCTCTTTAGCTGTCATACCAAATGCTAGTACAACACCCATATCACGATAGTATGGTAATGCATAATCTTTCTCTCTATCAAGAGCGAACGCCGCTCCAACTTGTGCAGCCTCTTGTCCTTGACAAGAAATTACGAATGGAATTTTACCAGCGCGGTTTAATAACCACATACGTTCGTCGATTTTACGTGCAAGTAACATCGTACGGAACATTTCTAATACTTGCTCATCACTTAAGCCAAGCTCTTCATGGCGCTTTTCTTTTACTTCTGCCATTTTTCATAACCTCCTAAATCCACATTTTTATGCGTGTAACGCTCTTCCATCTACAGCAAGTGCTGCTTCACCAATCGCCTCAGATAATGATGGATGCGGATGAATTGTATGTGCTACTTCCCAAGGTGTTGCATCAAGTACTCTTGCAAGACCAGCTTCAGAAATCATATCTGTTACATGTGGTCCAATCATATGAACACCAAGAATGTCATTTGTCTCTTCATCAACTACAAGTTTTACGAAACCATCTGATTCTCCGTATACAAGTGCTTTTCCGATTGCGCGGAATGAGAACTTACCTACTTTTAACTTATAGCCTTTTTCTTTCGCTTCTTGTTCTGTTAAGCCAACAGAAGCAACTTCTGGACTGCTATATACGCATTTTGATACCATAGAGTAATCAATTGGTGTAACTTCTTTCCCTGCAATATGTTCTACTGCAGCAATTCCTTCATGAGAAGCAACGTGAGCAAGTTGCAAACCACCGATTACATCTCCAATTGCGTAAATATGCGATTCTTTCGTTTGATAAAACTCATTTGTTTGAATGTATCCTTTTTCCACAACGATATCGGTGTTCTCTAAGCCAATATTTTGCGTATTCGCTTGTCTTCCAACAGATACAAGCATTTTTTCAGCTTTAAATTCTTTATTCTCACCGTTATGTTCAGCTTGGATTGTTACTCCATTATCTTTTACCAATGTTTCTGGTAATACTTTTGCACCAGTTACCACTTTAATACCTTTTTTCTTGAATAGACGTTGCATTTCTTTTGAAACGTCTTGATCTTCTAGTGGTAATATCGTTTTTGCATACTCTAATACTGTAACTTCTACACCGAAGTCAGCAAGCATAGATGCCCACTCAATACCGATTACACCGCCACCAACGATAATAATCGAACTAGGAAGCGTTTCCATTTTTAGGGCATGATCCGAAGACATTACGTATTCTCCATCTAATTCTAAACCTGGTAATGAATTTGGACGAGAACCTGTTGCAACAAGTACATTTTTTGGAATTAACATTTCATTCTCTTCTCCACTTGCAAGTTCAACTGAAATTGTCCCTGGCATAGGAGAGAAAATAGACGGGCCAAGAATACGACCAATACCTTCAAACACATCAATTTTACCTTGTTTCATTAAATGTTGAACGCCTTTATGAAGCTGCGTTACAATCTTCTCTTTACGCTCTTGTACTTTCGCAAAGTTTAGTTCTACATTGCTTGCAATAACTCCGAACTCTTCGCTTTTTTTAGCAGTTGCATATACTTCCGCACTACGTAAAAGAGCTTTACTAGGAATACATCCTTTGTGTAAACAAGTACCACCAAGATTTTCTTTTTCGACTAGTGCTGTTTTTAATCCTAATTGTGATGCACGAATTGCAGCAACATATCCACCAGTACCGCCGCCAACGATGACTAAATCATATTCTTTTGCCATTATCTCAACCCCTAGCTACCGTTTCTTTTTCACGTACAACGTATTCTTTTGGAGCTTCTTCTTCACGTAACACACGAAGTGCTCCTTCTGCTAACGCTTCTAACTCATCTTCGCCTGGATGTACGATAACATCTGCAATCCAGTCCACTCGCTCTTTTATTTCATCGACAAGAATTTTACTGTATGCCAGTCCACCAGTTAATACGATTGCATCGATTTTCCCGTGAAGTACAGCGCTAGCTCCGCCAATCTCTTTTGCAACTTGATATGCCATTGCCTTATAAATAAGAGTTGCTTCAGGATCACCTTTTTCAACCATTTTCTCTACTTTAATCGCATCATTTGTACCGATTAAACTTACAAGTCCACCTTGTCCGACAAGTTTTTTAATCATTTCATCACGGTAATACTCACCAGAGAAACACATTTCTACTAGTTGCCCTACTGGTACTGTACCAGCGCGCTCTGGACTAAATGGTCCTTCTCCGTTTAAACCGTTATTCACATCGACTACTCTTCCTTTTTTATGAGCACCAACTGTAATGCCACCGCCCATATGTGTAACTAATAAATTTAAATCCTCGTATTTGTGATTTAACTGTTCAGCTACTTTACGAGCAACTGCTTTTTGATTTAATGCATGGAAGATACTTTTGCGTTCCATACCAGCAATGCCACTTATACGAGCAACCGGCTCCATCTCATCTACAACGACAGGATCCACAATGAATGCAGGGATATTTAATCCAGAAGCAATTTCATATGCCAAAATGCCTCCAAGGTTTGAAGCGTGATGACCGCTAAAGCCATTTTTCAAATCTTCTAACATCGCATCGTTTACTGTATAAGTACCGCCTTCGATTGGACGAAGTAATCCACCACGTCCACAAACAGCGTTTAATTTTGAAATGTTAATACCATGAGAATGTAGAACTTCTAAAATCGTTTCTTTTCGAAACTCATATTGGTCGATAATTCGCTTATATTTTCCAATCTGTTCTACGTCATGACGAATCGTTTCTTCTAGAACGGGTCTTTCATTATCAAAAACACCAATTTTTGTGGATGTACTACCTGGGTTAATAACAAGAATTCGATTTACAGACAATGTTGCTACCTCCACTAATAAATTCAAAAGGAAGCGGAAACCTCATAAGAGGTAACCACACCTTTTGTAAAAGTTATATATGAATGATTAGCGACGGCTAATAATATCGTGACCGTTGCGTAAGTAAGTGCTACGAGAATTTTTCAAGCTTGCAATGCGCTCTTCAGCTAGACGATCTGCCGCTACATAAGTTGCTATGCCATCGCGTTTTGAAATTTCGATTACTTTTGCAATCGTGTCATAAATAGACTCAACACGTTTTAGTGCACGTTCTCTATTGTATCCATATAATTCGTCTGCTACGTTAATTACGCCACCTGCATTAATTACATAATCTGGTGCGTATACAATACCCATTTCATGAATGATGTCACCGTGACGATCTTCTTTTAATTGGTTATTTGCAGAACCTGCGATTACTTTTGCTTTAAGTTGTGGAATAGTTTCATCATTAACTGTTGCGCCTAATGCACATGGTGCGTAAATATCGCATTCAACACCGTAAATTTCATTTGGTTCAACTGCTGATGCACCGAATTCTTCTACAGCACGTTGTACAGCTTCTTTATTAATATCTGTAACGATTAATTTTGCTCCTTCAGCGTGTAAATGTTTGCATAGATGATATGCTACGTTACCAACGCCTTGAACAGCAATTACTTTTCCTTCTAAATTGTCAGTACCGAAAGCTTCTTTTGCAGCTGCTTTCATACCACGATAAACACCGTATGCAGTTACTGGAGATGGGTTACCAGAAGAACCGAATGATGGTGAGATACCTGTTACAAAGTCAGTTTCTTCGTGGATAATATCCATATCATCTACTGTTGTACCAACATCTTCAGCTGTAATGTATCGTCCGTTTAGTCCTTGGATATAACGTCCTAGTGCACGGAACATTGCTTCACTCTTATCTTTACGAGGATCACCGATAATTACTGTTTTCGCACCACCTAAGTTTAAACCAGCTGCTGCGTTTTTGTATGTCATCCCTTTTGCAAGACGCAATGCATCTTCAATCGCCGCTTCTTCAGAATCATATGTCCACATTCTTGTTCCACCAAGAGCCGGTCCAAGTGTTGTATCATGAATTGCAATAATTGCTTTTAAACCAGATTCTTTATCTTGACAAAATACCACTTGCTCATAATCATATTTTTCTAAGTATTCGAAGATTTCTAATGTCATTGTCGTTTCCCCCTAATGTTTTACCCTTTTTGGTTTATTTTGAAGCAGTCGCAACTGCCAATGCTAATGAATATACTTTTGTTTCTGCTGAATCAGCACGAGATGTTAAAACAATCGGTGCTTTTGCGCCAGCAATCATTGCTCCTACTTTTGCATCCGCAAAGTATACGAGTGATTTATATAGCACATTTCCAGCTTCAATCGTTGGGACGAGTAAAATATCTGCCTTACCTGCTACATCACTTACTATGCCTTTATGCTCTGCTGCAATTTGTGATACTGCATTATCTAAAGCAAGTGGTCCATCAACGATACAATCTTTAATTTGTCCGCGGCGATTCATTTGTGTTAACATCGCTGCATCAATTGTCGCCTGCATCGCTGGATTCACAACTTCTACTGCTGCAATTGGTGCCACTTTTGGCAAGTCGATTCCTATTGCCTGGGCAACTTCTACAGTATTTTGTATAATAGCAGCTTTTTGTGTTACATCAGGTGCGATGTTCATCGCTGCATCTGTAACGAAAATAAGACGATCATAATTTGGAACTTCAAATGCTGCTACATGTGAAAGTACGCTACCTTTACGTAGGCCCCACTCTTTGTTTAACACAGCCTTCAAAATATTCGCTGTTGGGATGTTCCCCTTCATAAGCACGTCTGCCTCACCATTTCTCACAGCTTTAACAGAAAGTTCTGCAGCCTCTGCATTAGACATTGCTGCAATCACTTCAACATGTTCTGAAGTTTGTAAACCATGTTCTTGTAGCATCCCCATTATTTTCTCTTGATTTCCATATAGACGAAATTGAGCTAGCTGTAATTTAATTGCTTTCGCTACAGCTTCAATTACTTCATGATCTTCAGCTACTGCTACAGCTACAGTTTTTTTAGGCTGTCCCGCTGCTTGATCAATTAAGTATTCTAACTTCATATTTTGTAATCAACCCTTTCCGTCGTCCCTCATCTATTTATAAAGCAAATACCGTGCCAACTTTTAAAAGTGGTCTTACCAATAATGAAAACGCATTCAAAATGCAGTAAAATCAATACTTTGGAAAATAACAAAAGATTCTGTCTTATTTTGTCGCTTTTTGTATACCATGCAATAAATTGCACAGTACGCAATTTATTGCATGCTATTTTTTGCATGGTCATACTTTTCTAGCTTATAATATAAATTTCGTACGGAAATTCCTAACGCTTTTGCAGTTTGTGTTTTATTCCCATCAAATCTCTCCAAATATTCATGAATAATATTCCCTTCAAACTCTGTCACTAAATGTTCAAGTGGCTTTTCTTCTAATTCAGGTAATAAATGAGATTGCTTTGACTCCACCTGCTCTTCGTTATGTAATGGTGGTAAATGTTGTACATCAATATATATCTCGTTATAATTCATAAAAATAATCGCTCGTCCTAAAATATTTTCAAGTTCTCTCACATTCCCTGGCCATTCGTATGATTGTAAATATAAAATAGCTGAATCAGTGAGCCCTTCTACATTACGACCATAATCTTGATTAATTTTTTGAATCAACCTGTCCGCAATTTTCGGTATATCTCCTTTACGTTGACGAAGAGATGGAATTTGAATTGGAATTTTATTTAATCGATAATATAAATCCTCCCTAAACTTCCCTTCTAGAATAGCCTTTTCTAAATTCACATGTGTCGCTGCAATTACTCGAACATTAATAGGTATCGCTTTCGTTCCACCAACTTTTACAATTTCTTTTTCCTGCAATACACGAAGGAGTTTCGCTTGTGTATTTGCAGATAACTCCCCTATTTCATCTAAAAAAATACTACCGTTATTCGCTTCCTCAAAGAACCCACGTTTCCCGCCTCTTTTCGCTCCAGAAAACGCCCCTTCCTCATAACCAAATAATTCACTTTCTAACAACGTCTCCGAAATGGCCGCACAGTTTACACGGACGAACTTATTGTATTTTCGATTACTTCCATTATGGATTGCATGGGCAAACAATTCTTTACCAGTCCCAGATTCACCGCGTAACAGTACCGTTGCCGGTGTATTCGCTCCTAGCTTCGCCTGTTCGATAGCTGCAGTTGTTTCATCTGAATTTCCGACAATATCATCAAAAGAATATTTCGCTTCTAATGTGCGAATGATTTGCCTCGCTCTATTCAATTCATTTGTTAACTTTTGAATTTCCGACACGTCACGGATAACGCCGACGCTTCCTTTCAATATTCCATCCACAATAACTGGCGCTACGTTTACAATTACATCGCGCTTTTTTTGCCCAATCTTCATATGTATTCCGCGCACCGCACGACGCGTTCGAAGTACTTTCATATGCATACTTTCGCCTTCTACAATATCAGTTGTAGCAGGCTTCCCAATAATATCTTCTTCTGTTAAACCCGTTAATTTCGTATATGCCGGGTTAATGACTAAACCTCTTCCTTTTTCATCCACAACCGAAATCGCTTCTTCAGATGAGTTAATAATCGCCTCTAATAGTGTTTGAATTTCTTTTAAGTCTGTAACTTCTTCCGCTAAATCTACAACTTCTGTTATATCTTTAAAAATTGCAAATGCCCCTTGTACCTCTCCGCCCTCTTTTAATATCGGTATACGCGTTGTAATAATTTTCTTTCCATTCTCTAATGTTAGTTCATAATTTACTTCTATTTGTTTCGTACGTATAATGCGAAGTAATTTACTAGTCGGAATAACTTCTAAAATATATTTTCCTATCGCCTCTTCTTTTTTATATCCGATAATACGCTCTGCACTTTTATTAAAAAGACGAACTTGTCCCTCTTGATCAATTACGATCATGCCGTCATGCGTAGAATTTAAAATTAATTCTCCTTGTTGCGTTTGTTCCTCTAACCGCCCAATTAACCCTTCCTTCTCATGCGCTAATCCTGTAACAATTTTTGCAATATCACCTGGTATAAGAAGAGTGTCTTTTTTCTTTTTTTCCAATAAAACTTTATGTACATCATCTTCACCTGTCATATCAAATATTACATCGATATGCATAGAAAGAAATGGAGTTACACTTTCTCCAATTGCAATTCCATATTCCTTAGCAATTTGTAATCCTTTTGCCAACGGATTTATATCAATAATCCCTATAATTTGAAATATATTCGAACTATATAACAGATTCAGCAGTGCGCTCCCGCCTTCACCTGCACCAACAATTAATACTTTTTGTTTCATATATTACACTTCCTCTCGAAGTAACTCTGCAAATTTTTTCACACCCTTATCTTACTCGTTCAACCCCCTCTTGACAAACCCCCTTTTCATATAACATCATTAAAATAAACAAAATAATCTGAAAAGGAGCGTTTATATGCAGCGTTACCTTGCTCTATCATTAGCACTCATCCCTATTTCATTAGCTGTGTTTGGTATAAAGTTAATGAGAGATACTGTATTCGGGATTCTATTTCCACCAATCTCTATACTGTGGTTACAATTTTTAATCGGCGCTCTCTGCTTCGGGCTCGGGTTTTATATTTTTGGTGGCTTCGTCGTACACCGAGATCGTAAACGAAATAAAGTACAAGCTCGCTTCAGAAGATAGGAATGCCCCACTATTTATAAATAAAAAAATGAGACCGTTACACGCGGTCTCATTTTTTTATCGGCAATAACGTTCTTGCCGTTTCAGGGTAATCAGTAATAATCGCCGATATATTCATATCAAAATATTTACGCATAAGCGTTTCTTCATTAATTGTATAAGGGCGAACCTCTACACCACTTTCCATCGTTAGTTCAGCAATAGCATCTTGAAGGTAACGATAATTCGGATGTACTGCTGTAGCCCCCATTTTTTTCGCGTATGCCCACGGACTATGCAAACCTTCGCGATATAAAATTGCAGTTTGAATATCAGGAGCCATCATATGGCACCGTTTCATACTGTAGTGATTAAACGAAGAAAATACAACGCGATCCTCTAAACTAAATTTCCGTACAAGCGTTATAACTTCTTCCTCTAAACCTCTGTATGGAATTTTATTATTTTTAAGTTCAATATTAAGTAGCAAACTCGTTTGTTCAAGCCACTCTAATACCTCTTCTAAAAGTGGTATTTTACAAAAACCTACTTTATCACCAAATTTATAACTTGCATCTAACTTACATAAGTCCTCATATACATAATTCCGAACCGCACCTTTTCCATTTGTAGTCCGGTCCACCGTTTCATCATGAATGACGACAACTTTTCCATCTTTCGTTAATTGAACATCAAGTTCAATTCCATCCGCTCTAAAAGACTCAGCCGCTTCAAATGAAAGCATTGTATTTTCTGGGTACGTTCCAGCCGCACCACGATGCGCAAATATAAGAGTCATCCTCACTCCCCCAATCTTATGCTATACTATACGAAAAAGGAGGTACTTCTATGAGACCATTGCAAATTTCTCCAGATACTGCAGTCCGCTTATCAAAAGCACTAGGTGTTCCACTTGAACAACTCATGCATATGCCGCAACACATTTTAATTCAAAAGCTAGTTGAATTAGAAAAACAAAATAAAGACGAAGAATAATACAGTCCTGTTTTGCAGGGCTTTTTATTATTTTCTATTATATCACGGATGACTTCCCTGCTAAAATCCTTTAACAGATGTGCTACGATGCGATTTAGCCGTTCCTTTATTATTTTTGTTACAAATCATAAAGAAAGCAGACTATTTATTTATAAGCCCCCATTGCGTCCTTAAACACGATCATAAAAAACTAGAAGCCCTTTATATTATTTTTTATTGAACGTGCGGAGCATCCCCTGATTCGTATAGTTCTTTCGCTTTTTCCTCCCCGAATGTAGTTAAAATATAATGTTGCTCTTCTACCGCATCCATCGCTCTAGTTGCTTTACAAACGTTATCTTCTTGAACATCCGAGAAATAATTGTGATCTTCTACAATTTTACTAAAATCTTTTTGTGCCCATCTATTAGCAATTGCTAATAGCTCATTTTTCTTCGAAAAGCTACTCTTATTTATGATTTCTTTTAATTTTTTAGCATTATTTTGAATCATTGGGATAGAGCCCGATTTTCGTTCTGCCACCACTTTTTGATGAGTCATGCGATGCATCGCTGTAATGACTTCTCTTTCAGTAGAATTTTCAGTAACATACACATCAACAAAGACCCCATCTACCTCTCTACCTACTATTGTTTGGTCTTCTTTTTTATCTATTTGAGCGCTCACTTCTTTATCTACTGGATTATCGGCAAGTTCTAACATCCCAAATGTAACTGCAATAGCAAGAACTCCCATAGCTGCTACTATTCCTAGCCAAGTTGAAATTTTATTTTTCATTCCCCTTCCCCCTATCTATATCTATTTAATTGTCTTATAAAAAAACTCACTTACATGTAATATTACTAAAAATAGGTTTTATTTTCCATAATATCAAATAATCTCTTTTTCTAAACAAAATAAAAAAACCAACGAATTATAACATTCATTGGTCTTTCATTAAAAAGTTTATTAGTTTTAAAATTACTGTCGAGTATAGAGTTCCAGCATGCATCGGTTTTACTAAAACAAAAACCCTTTTCTACTTCTACTCTCAGCTAGCTTTATGTTCAAGTCTCAGCTTATCCGCAACCATTGCGATAAACTCAGAATTCGTAGGTTTTGCTTTTGACATGGATACTGTATAACCATCACTATATCAAGGCATTGTATATTTCATAACAATTATTAAAAACTTCTATTTATTGGTTAGAAGTGTAGAATTTATTGCTTATCTAAATTTAATTGTATCATCTATCCAAAATACCTTCAATACTAAACCAAGAATCAGCCTTCCTAACAAATGTTATTTTTTGTGTAGTTAATCCTTCATTTCCTTTTCCACATAATCTAATAGTTTACTTGCACTGACTTCTTCAATATCAAACCCTGTACTAGATTCAATTTTCTCAAAAATACTCTTACCCTGTTTTGTACTTATCTTTTTAGCACCGGAAGTACTAACATCATAATATAATTCTTGCTTTTCACCATAAATATCCTTATATTCCACTTTGCAATACGTTTTAAATTCACCTCCACCTATCTCGAAGTGGTAATTGCTTTTTTTTGCTTGTTTTTGTTCAAGGGGTTCCTTCAGTTTCGAAAATTCTCTTGTTACCTCGATTATCTTCTTGTTGTTTCCCTCTTTGAAGAATTTATTATCATACGTAACTATTTCCTTTTGCAAAGCCCCTGTTGTAAATCCAAAGTAATAATTTTTTATCGGAACTACGATATGCTTTTCTACGTCATCTTTACTATAATCCCATACACCAATATCAAAGAAAGTAAGCATCTTTGAATCAAACTCTTCCATTAGCCCACCTTCATTATGAATAGCTAAACTCTCTCTAATTGCAAAGCCATTTTCATCGGTTTCGTAATTCCCTTTAAAATTAATAAGAGGTCTTTTTTCAACTTTTGTAATTTCCATCTGTTGTTCCATAAGTTTATTTGTAGTACTTGTTATTACTACCGCACTAATAGAAACTAACAGTGCCATAACAGATATCATTACTTGACCTAGTTGATTTCTTGGCATAAAGGCCCAAATCGTTCGTTTATTCTTTGATTTCTTTCTGTTACTCAAATCTTTCATCTCCCATATATAATATCTAGAACTTATATAATAAGGAAGATATTATTTTTAAAAGCATTACACTTAAAAATCTATATGATTACACTTACACTTTACTATTTATATAAACTCCAAAGTAAAAGTATTTGGTAAATAATTACGTCCTACAACTTTTCCATTTATGATATCTTCAAAAAAATGTAATTTAACCTCAATTTCACCGTTATTTATATGTATTTCTTTAATACTTTCAGTAATAATTCGACAAACAAGCTGTGTATTCACTTGAATTAAAGTATTCAATATTTGTTCCTCAACGGTTAAATCACCATTCATCCTATCACTATTAGGACAGTACTCAAGTACTTTATAATATTGATTTTCTAAATGCACTTTAAAGTTATATAACTCTATATCATTCATATAATTTACGCAAGAATACAGATAACGATCATCTATATATTTATATTTCGGTTTGTTATTAGTAATACTCTGTATAGGAATTCTTTCCGAATGTAGCCATTCACTAAATGTCCTCATCCCCCCTGCTAATTGCCATAAGACATCACTAAAGAACTTATTTTTTTCACAATGAAACAAATCATCCTTATACTTCATTTTTTCAATAATACAATAGCTAACAAGCGGTTCTTGCCATATTGGATATTCCATATGTAATGTAGGTGTAAAGAAGTAATCTGATGGTAAATTAAATATTGTTGTCGCCCTTAAAATATGTTCTAAAGTAGGAAATAGCTTCCCCTCAAAATAATCATCTATACGATGATTTTCAAATCCTAAAAGTCTTGCAAATTCTAACTTATTATACTTAACTTGATGTCTATAAAGTTCATTCAACTTATAACCAAATTCGTTTGATGTAAAAACAAACTCTCCTTTAATATATTTTTCAAGTTTTATTGCTAGTGAATCCGAACGTTCCTTATTACGTTCTAATATCATTAAATCCGATTCTTTAAACTCATACTCGCCAGCATTGTTTATTCGATGCCCAATCTTTTCGAAATCTTCTCTATTGGCATTTACACTTCTCGTATTTCTTCTTACATAAATTGTATTCTCTTGAACAATTGCCTTTTTCGGTCCATTCAAAGTTTTCGGTGATACATTTATTTTATCACTTTCATGTATATACATAATTCCAAGAGTTAGTGCTTTGTCTTTTTGTTCATACTCAAAGTAGAATAGACTAAATCTTATCGAATATCCTAGCGTCGATTCAATTTTTTCTCCTAGATTCGCCTCATCTATTTCTTCTTCTATACCTACCAATTCAAGTGTTCTATCCTTTACCCCTAAAAGTAAATATCCACCACCACTATTAGAAAAGGCTAGTACATCTTTTACAAACGAATAAAAATTCTCTTTTGATTTCACATGTAAATCTTCTTTAAAATCCCACCGGTCATCTTCTCGTCCTGTTCCATACATTTCAAAAAATTGGTGTTTACTCACTGACACGATTATCTATACTCCCTCTCTGTAAAATTTCTCCTAATCTTAATATAACATGCAATCAAAAAATCATCGATTTATCTTCATTAAACAAATACCTAATTTCACCAGTCAATCCCTTCTCTTAACCTCCGCTTTGCAGACTCAATGGTTCGCCTCACTTTCTCAGGATGATTCACACCATATAAACACCCTAAATCTCGATATGATAAATGTGGACTTTCTAAATATGTTGTTATTAAATCCACTTCAATATCACTACAATACTGTTTAATCAGGAGTTTAATTTCTACATCGCCCTCAATACGAAACGACGAATCAATCTTTTCTAAATCCGCCATAAGGTCAACATTTTGATGATTAGCCTTTCTCTTATCCGTCGTTAATTTCGATTTTACTAGGTTGCAACCTGTACATTCTAATGACTTTCTGATTTTTTCATACAAATAATACTCATCATTCCATGAATGTTCTTGGCAAACATGCCATAACTTCTCCCAAAATATGCTTTCGAAATCATCTCGAAAAATCCGTTTGTTTTTCCATGCATTTTCAAATTTATTAAGAGTAGATCGCATCAAAAACCTTATTAAATAATCATTAAATATGATATAGAAAGCATCTTCTCCTTTTTCCAATCGAAGCATTGCATACTTATCCCACGCCTTTTCTACCGCAAGCACCTGCTTTACTTTTTTATCATCATAAATTCGCTTTATTCGTTCCAACTTATCTTCCTGATGTATTTGAATATGCGTTTTCTTTTCTTTTTTGTATAATCTCATGTTGCTGCCCCCATAATTTTCAAAAATATTTTTAAGTTTGTTTTGACAAAACTACAAAAAATGTTGTATTTATAAATGTCTAAGACAGGAAAGAAACTACCTCTCTCTCTTTCTATTCCTCTCTATACGCACAAAACGTGACACTATATCGATAAAAATTATTTTTCATATGGAATGACGGCACTGAAACACAAAAAAGACAAGGCGTAATAACCTAGTCTTTTTGCATGCATTGTTTATGTAATAACATTTAAAATTTAAAAATTAGAATCAAAAATATTGATAAATACCAAAAATTTCTTTTTGTTAATCAATAAAATTGATATAATATTTTATATAAATATTATAAAAAAGGACTGAACAAGTGAAATGTTTAACGAATTATCTATTGAAACCATAAGTAAGTTTTCCCCCGTCATTGTAGCACTTTTAGGTGCCACTACAGCTGCTTTCATATACATCATTAATCAATTTATTAATGTAGCAACAACGAACGCACTTGACGGACGCTTTAAAGATAAATCTAATCAATTAAAACTGAAGTTTTGGTCTTATACAATAGGCATACTTATAGGAACTCTTGTATATATTATTTATAGCTTTCTCCTCTATCCGGCTTTACACGAATATCGGCACTCTATCTTATTCATTTTGAATGCTATTATATGGTTCTTATTATTTATATATTTCATTATTACCTTAATACCTATAAAACCATTTAAAAGTATAATTAAAACAAACTGGCATTTAAAAGTATTCATTTTTCATATATTAACTAGCATATTATTAATCTTCTCAATTTCATGTGAATATATTATAAACAAACAGTATTTAGCTTTCTTTTTGGATATACCACTTTTGGCTTTTGTATTTAGCCTACTATATTTCTTTATACTCCATAAAATCACTACCGCTAGAAATACAAAATACGAATATGATATTCAGCCTATTTCTGAAGAAACATTTAAGTCAGTAGCTAATTTAAAATATGATTATCAAATGGACGAAAATAGATTAGTCTTCTATAAAGAACTGGACTCGAATGAAAAATTATTCTACGTGTACGATTCTTCTTCTAAACTTTATATGGAATGTAAAAAATTAGCCGAAACAGAAGTGACGCCTGAACAAACACCAAAGCCCCGTAGGACTAGCATCACAATTAATATAGAAAGAAACTCTAATTAACTAAAAAACCGCGATTTCAGTGAAGTGAACCCCGAAAACGGGACACCAATCAAAACACCTAAACCACTTGTTCCCTAAATTCTTTAGGGGATAGGTGGTTTAATTTTTCTTGAATTCGTTGAAGTGAACCCCGAAAACGGGACACCAATCAAAACACCTAAACCACTTGTTCCCTAAATTCTTTAGGGGATAGGTGGTTTAATTTTTCTTGAATTCGCACACAATTGTAGTAATGAATGTATTCTAGCACAATCTTTCGCACAGTTGTGTTGGATACTTTTGTTATCTTTTGTGAATAGAAAGCTTCACTTTTTAAATGACCAAAGAAGCTTTCCATGACGGCATTATCATGGCAATTTCCTCTCCGGGACATGCTGGTGATCATGCCGTTTTCTTTGGCATACGCTTGAAATTCTTTTGCTGTATAAATACTTCCTTGATCCGAGTGAAGAAGGACATCTTTTACTTTTCGCCCTCTCATTGCTTGTTTCAATGTTTTCATCGCTAATGTCAGTGTTTGTGATTCGCTGATGACACAACTAATAATTTCACGATTAAAGGCATCCATGATCGTTGATACATACAAGGTACGCTCTCCAAATAAGAGATACGTCACATCCGTAAACCACTTTTCATTTGGTTTGGATGCATCGAATTGGCGCTCCAATCGATGAGGGGCTACCATTGGTTCCGCACCATTGATATATTTCTTTTTCTTTCGACGCACTTTGGAAAGAATATGATTTTGTCTCATGATTCGTAATACTTTTTTATGATTGACACACAGTCCCATTTTTCGAAGAGTAGCGGTCACTCTTCGATATCCATACCGGAATTTATGCCTAAGACAGACGTCCTTTACTTTTTCTTCTATATCATCTTTCAGATCTTCCGTTCGTTGTAACCAACGATAAAATGTAGAACGGGGTAATTCTAATACGTTACACAAGTCTTTTACCGTTATTTTTGTTTGTACATTTCTCCATAAAGTAACTACAGTTTCTGGTTTCAGCCCCTTTCGATTTCCAGATACTTTCCCCATACAAGTAATTTTGTTTTTAGATGTTTATTTTCTAAACGTAGCTGTTCTAATTCACTGAGCTCTTTTGGTCCTTTTCCATAAGAATATTGTTTTCCTACAGGTTGTTGAAAACGGTACGTTTGATCGGTACGATACCACTTCATCCACGTCTTAATTTGGGAAACATTTTTAATTCCAAGCTTCTCCATAATTGTCCGATTGGAATATCCATCCTTTTTCATTTCAATCACTTTCCACTTTACTTCTTCTGGGTAATGAACTCTTGTCTTCAAACGAAAAACACCTCCAATGAATTTGCATACTTAGTATGCGAATTCAGGAGGTGTTTTTTTCATGTACCACTATTCGGGTTCACTTCATTT